>JBGSUC010000030.1:0-179586 GCA_041736275.1 Prolixibacteraceae bacterium | reverse complement strand
ATCAAACCAATCCCGATCAAGAAGCATGGAAATAAAGCGAAAAGTCTATTCAAACATGGACTAACTTATATCGCAACAGTGCTGTTAAACGCCTTCTTTCAGGATGATATCGATATTTTCAAATTTTTGTCATGTACTTAGGCCCAAAACATAAAACTTGAAAGAGAAAGAAATGAAACAGAAGGTGGTGGTGATTATTGGATAAGTAGTTTAAGTGCAATTAGTAATAGTTTCAAGCGAAATAACTTGCAACTCATAAGAGACAAAGTATATGAACTAGAAGATAAATTTGAAAACACGGACTATCAAAGAACAAAAACAATGTACGGAAGGAATATTGATATTTTGTACAAATATGAAGTTTTTGATTTTAATATATGGAAACCCAATGAGCAAATAACATATATCAAAAAACACAAATCGGATTTTGTGTTGACAATTAAAGGATTGCCTATTGAAGCAGTTCCTCATCATGTTTTCTCCTTTCAGGGTGATGATATAAAAGAAATTGGTGCAATTTGGTTTATTGCAAAATTAGATGGATATAGAGAAGTTGAATTAGGAATGTTTACTGATATATTATATCGATATCTAAAAAACACTTTTTCAAAAGACTATACTTTAAATCCAAGATACTGTACTGCAGTGGATGTAGTAAATAATTTTGCAGTCAATTATTATCAAATAGAGAAAGGTGAAGTTCCCTCGATATTAGACAAAACAATAGATGAAATAAAAAAAATAATGTAAGAACTACTGCAAACTTCAAGCTGCCCGTTGATTAAATAGTAAAATTAAATTGCGATAGACTTTAATATTCTGGGACATAAATCAATATTTCAATACCATACAGAAAATTGTTCCAAATAATATAAACAAGGATTTACAGAAAAGGTGAAAGCCCATTATTTATATGATATTCTATTTATTTTAATTAATTATTGCAATATAAACATAACTTAGGGCAATGTAAAAACATTTAATTTTCAAAAGCATATAACTACAAAACGTTTTATCATTTTTAAAAGATACCTAACCCAAAACTAAGACAAATGGATGCTATTTTAGGAATTGCAATTATCATCGGAGCAATATTTTTATTACGTGCCATTGGTGCATGGATGCTAAGAATTGATGAAGTAATAAAGGTTCAAAAAGAAATATTAGAAGAATTAAAGAAAAACAATGCCACTATTCATTCTTAATTGAATAACTAACAACTTAAATTTTTCATATGAAAAAGAAATTAGTCATTGTTGGAATTATCCTTTGGGGATTGTTGGTAAATACCTATGCTAAATCAGATCTGAATAGGTCAGAATATTTTGTTTCAAATTTTTCAACTGGAATAGAGGAAGGATGGTACCAAGCAACTATAAAATATGAAAACTCAAAAACAGGAACTTATGAAACCTATAGTCTAAAAGTGCAAGTCCAATATGATAAGGTTGTTAAGATAGATTTTGGGAATGGCGGCTCAGTACATTCTGGATATAATAATGAAGGTTATATTTACACTGGAGGCTCCTTGTCTTTTGAAAAGGACTACAATGGGAACACAACAGCAGCAGCTACAACCGTAACAATATCAGATTCTAATGGACTTAGATATTTTAAAATTCGAATTGAATAGTGAAAATAACTGTTAACAACTTAATATAAAATTCGTCCCGCTTTAGGAATTGTTGCAAAATGATAGAGGTAAATTATAATTGAATTCTAATTTATATCATGAAAAAATATCTACTTGTTGTGATTATTTTATTTTGTTTTATCTCAATGTAAGCTCAAAAAATCAGAGTTCAAGAACCTAAGAAAGTTGGAATTACAAAAAAACAAGATTTCCTTAAAGGTCAAAAAATAAATATATTAATCTATGATGCTCGAATTTTGCCCGACAATACAATTGAAAATTACAAAAGTGACAGTATAATTGCAAATCTCTATAAATATTTGGAATACACATTTATAGATGTGGAATTAAACAAATTAGATGATTTATTTATAAAAAACCAACATCAAATGAAATATTCTTGAAAATAAAAATCACAAACTTTCAAGTAGCTTTTGGTGGCACAAAATTGTCAGGGGGATTTGTTGGATCAAATGGTTTTGTTGGAATGAGTGGAGAATGGAATGCTCTTGTTTCTTATTCTGTTGTTTTACTAGATGATAGAAACGTCTCCAATACCTTTAAAAGTGAAATAAGTGAAATTTCTTCAGGATCAGCTATGACTACCGTGGGAATTACCACTACGAATTTAATGACTAAAGCATATGCAAAATCAACTCAATCATTAGTTAATTTCATTGAGACCTCCTTGTCTTCGTGGTAAAATGAAAAGAAAATGAATATTGCTATTTGACCTATGGGTAACGCCCACAACAACATTTTACGAGTAGTTCGATTAGCATAGGATATAACAAAAAATGTTTTGGGACAAAAATAGAAATTAATATACCTGACAATAAAATGTCCCAAATAATATAATTTTAGGATTTACAGGAGGGGTGAAAGCCCTTTTTTTTTTTTGATAACATTTCTAATTCTATATATTATATTGTGATAAATAGCATATTTTAGCTTTTTATAAGCTTGGATGATACTGTGTTTATACAGAATCATAACCTATTAGAAAAGATTACATTAAACCTAAAAAGAAATAACCCATGCCAAGATTTTTTACGGGTAATGAACTCAACTTTGAATTAGAAAAAGTTTTTGAGAATGCAGAAGAGCAAATTATTTTAATCTCGCCCTACATAAAACTACATGATAGATATGCTTCAACTTTGCGTTTGAAACTTAAGAATCCGAAACTTGAAATTATTATCGTTTTCGGAAAGAACGAAGACGATATTTCAAGGAGCATGAAACAAGAGGACTTTAACTTTTTCAAAGAATTTCCCAATATTCAAATTCGTTATGAAAAGAGACTTCATGCAAAGTACTATGCGAGTGAAAGTTCAGCCATTATGACTTCTATGAATCTTTACAGTTATTCACAGGACAATAATATTGAATCTGGCGTAATGACTAAGGTGTCCTTATTAGGTACGCTTGCAAGTAATTTTATAACCAATGTTACTGGAGAGGATACTTTTGACAACAACGCATGTAGATATTTTAAGAGAGTAATTGATCAGTCGGACCTTCTATTCCATAAAGTACCACAATTTGATAAAGGAGCATTTGGGGCAGGATTAAACAAAAAATATCTTTCATCAAAAATTGAGGTTGATAAACTTTCAGACTTCTTCGCTGACAAACCAAAGCCTGATTCATTTTATCGTAGAGATAGCAGTTATGAAAGCAAAAAGGTTGAAATGCATTCACTACCAGTTAATAATGTCCAAACAGGATTTTGCATTAGAACGGGTGTTCCAATTCCATTTAACGTTAAAATGCCAATGTGCCATGATGCATTTAGAACTTGGAGTAAATTTGGTGATGGTGATTATTCCGAAAGTTTTTGTCATTTTTCCGGTGAACCATCAAATGGTGAAACTTGCGTTAATCGACCAATATTAAGGAGAAATTGGAAAAATGCACGGGAAATATTTAATCTTTAAAAATCCACCAAAAGGCAACTGTTAATCAAAAGATAGCATATTTAAAAAACACCTGGGACAAATATCAATTTTCTTAACCCAGACAGGAAATTGTCCCATCAAAATACAATTCACAAATATTAAACAGGAAGGGCGAAAGCCCTTTTTTGTTGATAATATCTGATCATTCTATTGACATTATTGGGTTAAATAGAATAACTTTATGGCTTATTACGCACTACCATACATAAATCCCAAAATTATTGGACACCACAATCAAATAACTACATGATACGAAAACTACTAGAAGAAAAATATGGTAAGTTCATTACTGACACGCTAATAAATGAAAGAAATGAAATTTTTAGGGAAAACTCGAATAAAGATGGAATTGAAGAACAGAATGAAGTAATCAGAGCTTTAAAGGAATTTAAAGACGATGCAGGGAGAAACTTGGTGCCAGACTTTTTTTGGAACAACAAAGTAGATTGGGGATTTGACTTTTCAAGTTGGATTGGAGATTATAACAATAAAGACTTTTTCTTCATTGGAGCAGAACCACATATATATAATAACTTTCAAGTGGTTTATGACTTTGGAAATTTTAAAGGACTGACACTTAAGGAGACTGCATTACAACATTTTAATAGGGACAATGACATTTGGTCTTATCTAACACGAATATTCGTAAGTGATTTAACACTCGAAACTCAAACAGACTTTCTTAACAAATGTTATATCACTGATTTATGCCACGCTGTGCCAAAAGGATGTGGACAGGTAAAGGATATTTGCGAAAAATTATCAATTAAATCTGGAGATTGGAAAAAATTCAGATCTTCAGTTGCCAAAAGATTTTTGCTAAAAGAAATAGAAGCTGTTAATCCGAAATATGTGATTTTACATGGTAATGCCTCCCGGGATTTCTTTCAATCAGAGTTAGGACTTCTGTTCACTGAAGATTACAAAATTGAAAATTCAATCTATTCAATAAAAACAGGAGAATTGAATGGATACAAAATAATTTCAATCCCGCACTTAAAAGGAGATGTGAGAAATAAGCTTTGGAAATGTTTACAGTACCCAGAACGTCCTGAAAGTGCAAAGAAGATATTGAACGAAATAATTAAATATAAACGACATATAAATATAATCATTTAGTTCTTTTATTACTTACGTGAATTATATAGTAAATCAGAAAATAATTCTAGGGTTACATCAATCTTGAATAATAAGACAAAGAAAATTAAATGACAAATAAGATTATCATATGACAACAATAGAATTTTGGAATTTATTCGTAAGCTCCACGGCTACAATTTTAGCTGCAATCGCAATTTTACTGTATATCATTTTATGGATCAAAGATAAATCCAGTAACTCCTATGATTTTTTTGACGCGACTTATTTAGATATTTTAAAATTAGGAATGGAAAACCCGTCATTTAGAAATCCAACTTTAACTAACAATTATTTAAATTCATTTTCTGATAATGAGAAAATAAAATATGAAACATATGCATTCATAAGTTGGAATTTTTGTGAAACCATTTATGATAAAGGAGATGAAAAATTACTGAAAACATGGTCAGTTATAATTCAAACTGAAAATGCGCTACATAGAAAATGGTTTGATAATCCAGAAAATACCAACAAGTTCAAAGAATCTTTTAGATTAAATATTTCTAAGAAACTATCGGAAAATTAAAATTGGAATACAAAACCACAGTTAATTGATACATATCCAAAACAGTAAGCTATTAGCAAAGCGGGTTTCAGTGCTTTGTTGAAAGTAATTTAGATTTTGAAGCTTGCTCAGGGTTAAAACATCTAACACATAATTTAAGAAATGCTAAGCAATGAATTATTAATATTTTTATCATGCGATATTGAATTACATTTAACTAAGATTATTTATGGAAAAGAAAGAATTTTTAAACCAATATTCAGCGGTAGTTAATTATAGCAAGGAATTCAAAGCGGTTGCATCTTCTTTTTTAATAACAGAAAATCCAGATATTGATGAGTTGAACACTTATGTAGAAAAAGCTACCAATAATCAAGAGTTTAAATTGTGGGAATATCTTCGAAATAATGAAAACAAGCAGAGTGATCCTAAAATTGGCTATGATGATTTTATTGGTTTTTTTAAATACTTTGGAATTGAAGAAATGGAAAAGTTCATCCATAATAATACTGGACTAATACTTTTTGAATATCTTAAAAATAATGAAGGTAGTTCAAGGGTTTATTGGGAATCATCCAATAAGAATGACTTTGATAGAGTAAAATTCACAGGTTACTACGATAAAATCTATTTTTACCATTCACTAGGATATTATGATTCAATTGAGCTTAAACATTTTTACAACCGTTGCAATATGCTCAATTATAAACTACTTAAAATTATTCGAATTGAAAAGGAGATAGATGGTGAGTGGATACCTACTATAATTAATGAAGACGGTAAATTTTACAGTTTAAATAAGTTATGATCGCGTAATATTAATTCGAGAAAGATAAATGGGATTACCAAAAGTCCAGAAGAGAAATGCTACAAGCATAGAGGGAATTAATAAAAACATAAACTACATTTGAATAACAACATTTATAAAATAGAGTGGCTTAGGTCAGGGTTTTTACTCATGGAATGTTGATACCCTTTTTTTAATGCTACATATTTGACAAACCTTAAAATTAATCCCATGCAAGACCAATTATTCCCGTTTGCAGATAGAATTTGGATTTTCCAGTGCAATCCCGAAAAATATAAAATTGATAAAGCGCTTGAAGATCCCAATGTTAAACAAGGATTTCATTGGAAAGTGAGACAGCATCCGACTGAAATAGCAAAAGGACATATTGGTCTTATGTGGCGATCAGGAAAATCAGCCGGCATAATTGCAATTACTGAATTGATATCAGATCCTGGTGAATTTGTTGAATCAGATGCAGAAAAAGGATATTGGATTGATTCAAAGAACGAGGAAGGAATTCAATTCAGGGTTAAAATGAAAGTTCGTAAGAAATTAAGTGAACTATTGACAAAAGAAAAAATTAAAGGTACAGAAGGACTTCAGGATTTAAGCATTGTGAAAATGCCAAGAGGAACCAATTTCCCAGTGACACCAGAACAATGGGAAATAATAGAAAAACTAATTGAATACTAAACTACATATGCCTAAGGAAAATAATCAGCCCTGCAGGTAGGTGTAAGGTTGGAGGTAAATAAAGCACGACAAAGTTGACATTCACATTTTGATATTTTTGCCAATCAAAATATTGATAAATGAAATTTGCACTAATTGACGGTAATAAAACTGAGGCATTCAAAGGAGCTAAAGGAATCTGCCCAAGTTGCGGTTCAGAATTAATAGCAAAATGTGGGGAGGTTAAGATAAATCATTGGTCACATAAAGGAAACCGTAACTGTGATCCATGGTGGGAAAATGAGACTGAATGGCATCGCTCTTGGAAGAATAATTTTCCTGTGGAATGTCAAGAATTCTCAATAATTGATTTTGCAACAAAGGAAAAACATATTGCAGATGTCCGCACCAATGATGGCTTAGTAATTGAATTCCAACACTCACACATTGACCCAAAAGAGCGTAGAATACGTGAAAACTTCTATAAAAACATGGTATGGGTTGTTGATGGTACACGCCTGAAAAACGATTACAAACGATTTCTAAACGGAATGGAATATTATCATCTTACAAATCAAAACGATATTCAAATTGACGCCCCGGAATTACTATTCCCATCTTCATGGATCGGAAGTGCTGTACCAGTCATTTTTGATTTCTGGGGTAATGAATCTATTGACAATCCCAATGATATAAGAAATTCTCTTTACTGTTTGTTTCCAAACCGAATAGGCAGATCCGCTGTAATTGCAAAGATCTCACGTAATTTCTTTATAAAAACTAACGAATGGATATTGTGGGCTCGTAATTCTATGGATAACATAAATCAATTAAATAAAAAATGGCAAATTCAGCAAGCGCAACAACAGAGATTACAGGATAATATAATTTTTGCAAAATATAGCATGTCAAGACAATATCGGAGAAGAATTCGAGGCTTTTAATGTTAAGGGAAATACAGACAGAAAACAGCAAAATACTCGAAGGTTAAATTGTTGAATCTAATTGAATTGAATTTTCTGGGACAATATTCAACATTTTTTAATGCAGCTAGAAAAATGTCCCAAACTGGAAAATCCAAATAGGGCGAATAATGCAAGGCTATTTTTGGAAAGAAGTGACTCTCTTTATCTAGATTTGATAATTTTTTAAACATATTAAACCAAATTATTCCATGATAGACTATTCCACGAAATGGGTTATGAGACATGATTCGCTAGGTAATGAAATTTTTGAAATCAAAGGGTCATCGCCTTTTATAAGAGAATGTACGCAAGTTGAAAATAACCGTTTGAATTATACATTTCACGTCAAATTTGGTATGGGTTTTCAAGTACCGAGGGAGGGTTTTTATCTAATCAAAGATGTCCATTTTCAAGACAAATTTGATCATAAAGGGAAAGAACAAGCAGCAAACGTTTTCTACAAAAAGGATTTAGCAGGGAAATTTATTGATATTGGGATGGCAATAAGACTCCAGCCACTTTTCAATAAAGTCTCAAAATCTCCTGATAAACAAAAATATTCGTTCAATAAAGAATCTTTAGTTGATAAAATTATTCAGGTTGAAAGCGTTGATTTGGTTTGGGATTCTTCTGAAAAAAATTACCAAACATATAGAGCTATTTGGAAGGTAACAGATATTCAAACATCAAAAACAATAGTTTCTAATGTAACCCATGATGCTGTATATAATAATATTTACGAGGATGAATTTTTCGATTTAGATGGAATTGATTTAGATGAGATTGATTTAGATAGAATTGATTTGGATGACACTGATATAAACGATATTGACGAGGATGATTTTTTATCTGATTATGAAGAATGATATTTATGACTGATATTTAGTGCCATTTTATAATTATATTAAAATAATACTAATCCTTGAATTTTAAGTAGTAATTTATTTTATTTAATCATAACAATTACTATTTTTTTGATAATGGAAGAAAAATCTAACACGCCAGTACTGGACCAAATCGGGTTTCTTTTATCTTGTTTTGGAATGATTAGTGTCTTTTTATTTCTTTTTAACATATTCTTCTCATATAATGTTTTTCAAAAACTAGGCGAAGTTTGGACTGGTTTTGGTGAAAACTATACATCTGGTCTACCAATATATTTTGGTCTAATGGCCTTATGCGGAGCATATCTCGTCAAACCAGATCTAATATTTGCAGACTTTACTAAACCGGAATGCGAAGTTTCTAATAAAGTTAAAATATGGAAAGGAACTAACAAATTTTATAGAAATGGTATTAGAATGGAAGTAAATAGTTTAGAGGAATATCATCTGATAGGATATGTTTTCTTAATACCTGGGATTACTGGCATATTGAGTTTTCTATTTAATTTATTCTTTGGATTTGATATCTTTAAAAACTTAGGCGACGAATGGACCTGTTTTGGTACAAACAACATGTCAGCATTACCGTTTTATTTTGGTCTAATGACCATTGCGGGTGTTTATTTAGTAAAATCCCCCAAATTTATATTAAACGATTGATCTAAATATTTAAAGCTTAACGGACAGGAAATAAGGCATTCACTGGTCTGACTCACATTTTTCATTTGTTGCTATGCAATGTCAAGCCCTCCGGGTTTTGTTGGGTAATTTTAAAACAACGGCTTCAAAGTAGTTGCCTCGCATACTCGGAACACCTTTCGAAGCAATTCCGGTAAGACATGCTCAAAAAGTCGCATGACTTCCCTTAAGCAGATCGGAAAAATTACAAAAAAAAAACTTGCAGATCAAACACGACTCATTTCGCTTAAGCGCTCCATTCGCCATTCAAATAAAAAACTGTTACGCATCCTGCGTTCATATCGTTCCATAAAATCCCTGGAACCCTAACAAGGATTTCGCTGCGCTCAGTTTTTTACAGGGATTTAATCACGATCACTTTGGCTCGCCTGCTGATCGAACTATACCGTTCATAGTGCATTGTTTCGATTCCGAAACTTCTGCAACAATTCACTCAGGTCAAAATACTATATTGTCAAATACGGGCTAAAAAGGCCCTCCATTGACTTCAATAGTTCCTATTCCTCCCACCGTTCTCAACTCGCAGACGGCTCGCGCCTGAAGAAAAAAGATCGCGAAACTGCTCAGCAAAGATAGATGACGGCAAGAAGAATGCTCGTCAAGGTTGCCCTCCGGGTTGTCGTAAACTCCAAACCTATGACAAGCATTAGCCGCCATTCAAAGAGGTGCTTACAGTTTTACGGTCCATTGGTGTTTCGGATTTAGGGACAGAAATAAAGCTAATAAAGCCTTTTAATAAAATGTCACGAAACTGCAAACTTTAAAACTTTAAAAAGATCCATTAATATTTTGATTACTGAAAAAATTAAACAAGATTTATTTACTTTACCAGTAAATAATAAATCTATTTCAATGGTGGTGACATTTTATGGGATTTCTAATTACACAGCCACGGAATATCCTCTTGAAGGTGATATTATTAAAAAAGTAGCATCTGAAAATCAATATATTATTGAAAAAGTAGATAGCGGTAGAGATCAATATAAAGATTCTTCATTCAGTTATAAAATTTATAACAAGAAACTCGAATCTAAACCAATTAAGAGGAATGGATGGACCCTCGGAGATTTTTATACAAATCATTCATGGGATCAAACTACTATTTATTACATAATCAAAGACAATACGAATAAATCAATACATGATTACAATGAGATAGTCAAAAGCTCATCAAGTAGTAGGCTTTCACATACTTTTATGAAAGGTCATGGCTTAATGGCAATAAATTTCATTTTAGGGAAATTCTTAGAAATCTCAGAATCCGAAAATTGGAACGACTATCTAGGGAAGAAACTTGATATTATTTTAGATGAACAGTACAGACAAAGTCTAGAAGAGGAGATTAAGGATGATAATATTTTTTCATATGAGAAAGAAGATGCTAATAAGAAAGCTGAGATTCTTTCTTTAAAGAAAGAATTGGAGAACTTTAAACTCGAGAACGAAGCATTAAAGGTCAATCTCAAACAATTGGAGCAGATTTTTACGAAAGCTAATCGAATATTTCAAAAGCAATACAAAAAGCCTAGTAAAAAAAGTTAAAGTACGATTTGGGACAAAATAGATTTTTAATAAATCAAAACAAATAATGTCCCAGATATTAATTAAGGAATTGATTTTGTTTATACTTTTACAATTGAATTAGCTATCAAAAAGCTTTACGTTCTTTTTAGAAAGTTTGTGATTATTTGATTTTGAGTTAAACCCACAGTTAAACCATATAGGACAAAAGAAAAAAGAGCTACAATCTTCATCGTAACTCTTTGATTTTATGTGACCCCGGTAAGATTCGAACCTACAACCTTCTGATCCGTAGTCAGATGCTCTATCCATTAAGCTACGGGGCCATTTGCTAAAAGCGTTGCAAAGATAATACTTGCCTGAACAAAAACAACTCCCAAAAGTACATTTTTTACTTAATCATACTTTTCCATTTTATCTTCGATGAAAACATCCTGATTATTACGAGTTTGTATTTTAATATTGGTTATCATTTCCTCTGCACCACTTGCATATAATGCCAAATGAATTTCCTTTACCAGCTTCATTACCTCATCATAACGACCTTCAATAACTGTTTCGAACGGACAAACTCGATATTTTAAACCTGATTTCTGAATCAATTCTATCGCAACATCAACTAATTCGTATGTTCCTTTTTTTCCTGATCTTGGTAAAACCTGAATAGCTATATTAATTAGATTTTTCATTCATTCGTTATTTTGCCTGATTTATAAAAATTTTTATTTCATCAACATTCATTCGTTTTACATTTGTTATAATTATGTCTGGACGAACAAAATCTCCGTATTGATTACATTCATTTATTATACTACTAAATACTCCCTGAATATCAGTTTTTACGGGCATAAGAATATTAGAGATAGCAAGGTTTTCTTCAAAAAAAATGTCTTCAAGTTCGCCATTACTATTTTTAAGAGCAAAATCCAGTTCGTTTTGAATCAGCTTTTGCTGAACTTTGGTATACTCAACCAGACCCTCATTGCCTACAAAAACTACAAAATACCTCAATTTCTGTCCCTTTCCTCCCAAACCAGTCGAAATATACACCTGTTGCTCGTCCATGAGCGAACTTTGAATTACCATACGGCTTTCCTGAAGAGCTAAAATGCTCCATTCGCGTAATTCTGGATCAGGATTTTTAGCATATTTCTCAATTGCGCGAAAAGATTCTACTTTCTCCTGTGATGCTAGCAGTACCAGCAAATTTTTCTTTTCCTCAATCGGAACTTCTGGATCGAACAAATCAGCCTGATGCTGACTAACCAATTCCTGAGAAAAGCCTGCCTTCATATCCTTGCTGTAATTGAAATATTCCAATTGAAGCTCAACATCGATCTGTTCTTCAAGAATACTGAAATTTTCAGGCAATGATGAAATTGCTTCCTGAATCCGTTTATATATATTATCCTCCTCCATACAATTATTCTGAATTACAAAAGTAACTGATTCAATTTTGATTTATCAAGAAAACCATATTTTTTGAAAGTTTTGTCAAAACTTAAATATCTTTGCGCCATTATTCTTATTTAGTTTAAATTAGCATAGCATTCAACATAACAAATCGTGAGGCTTTCTGAAGTAAAAAATAAAGAAACAGTAATAATTACCAAGGTTTTAGGTCATGGTTCTTTCAGAAAAAGAATCACCGAGATGGGTTTCGTGAAGGGGAAAGAGGTTACTGTAATTAAAAATGCTCCCTTTAATGGTCCAATCGAATATAAAATTTTGGATTACAACATTACGTTACGCAGAACTGAGGCTGATTTAATCGAAGTTGTCAGTCAACTGGATGCTCATACAATTACAAATCAGGCATTTGAAGGTGTCATTGATTACGAAAATTTGAAAGTATCGGTTAAAGAAAAAGAGCGTACCATAAACATTGCATTGGTTGGCAACCCAAACTGCGGGAAAACCACTTTGTTTAATTTTATTTCAGGCTCCAAGGAACACGTTGGTAATTATAGTGGTGTAACTGTTAATGCAAAAAAAGCAACTTTCACAAGCGAAGGATACCATTTCAATATTTTCGATTTACCAGGAACTTACTCATTAACAGCCTATTCTCCTGAAGAAATTTACGTTCGTAAATTTATCATGGAAGTTACACCTGACATTGTTATCAACGTTATCGACTCATCAAACCTTGAACGAAATCTTTTCCTGACAACTCAATTGATTGACATGGATATCAAGGTAATTATTGCTTTAAATATGTATGATGAGTTGCTGAAAAACGATGTGAAATTTGATTATACCAGATTAGGTAAGCTAATAGGGATTCCTATTATTCCAACGGTAAGCTCTAAGGGGAAAGGCATTACCGAACTTATAAAAAAAACAATCGAAGTCTACGAAGATTTAGACCCAATTGTACGACACATCCATATAAATTACGGATTTGAGCTCGAAAAATCCATTCAGGTTTTACGCGCCAAAATAAAGTTAGAGAAGCCAATTACTGATCGTATTTCATCACGGTTTTTAGCCATCAAACTGCTTGAACGAGATAAGCAAACTACCGAATCTCTTGCATCGTATCCTAACATTCAGGAGATTGAAAAAGCCGCTAAGAACGAAATAAACAGAATTGAAAAAATTTACAACGAAGATAGCGAGACCGTTATAACTGATTCAAAGTATGGATTCATATCGGGCGCGTTAGAAGAAACTTATAAGCAACGGAAAAAGGAAGCAATAAAGCCATCAGAAAAGATTGACAAGATACTAACGAACACCTTTCTAGGATTTCCAATCTTTTTACTTTCAATTTCGCTGGCATTTTATGCAACATTTAAAATTGGTGCTATTCCGATGCATTGGATTGAAAATCTGGTATCTTTCATAAGTCAGACTGTTTCAAATATTCTCCCTGAAGGAATGCTTAAAGACCTGCTAATCCACGGTATAATAGACGGAACTGGCAGTGTATTGGTCTTTTTGCCAAACATTTTGATACTATTCTTTTTTCTTTCGTTTATGGAAGACTCCGGATATATGGCCAGGGCAGCATTCATCATGGACAAAATGATGCATCGATTCGGACTACATGGAAGATCATTTATCCCGATGGTTATGGGGTTTGGTTGTAATGTTCCTGCTATTATGGCGACCCGTACACTGCGAAGCCCAAGCGACAGGTTACTGACAATGCTCATAATTCCATTCATGTCGTGCAGTGCCAGACTTCCGGTTTATGTGCTTTTTATTACCGCATTTTTTCCGGAAAATCCGGGGTTAGTGCTAAGTGCAATTTATTTTTCAGGAATTCTTATTGCCTTTGCAACGGCGCAACTTCTCAACCGGACGATATTCAGAAATAAAGAAACCCCATTCGTTCTCGAGCTGCCACCATACCGGCTTCCAACCATCAAAAACATCACCATTCACATGTGGGACAAGGCTCAGCAATATCTCAACAAAATTGGTGGTGTAATTCTTATCGGAGTAGTGATAATCTGGGCTTTGGGATATTTTCCAAGAGAACACACCTCTGAAAACGGCAACATTTCAGCTCAACTAGAAAAAGGAAGAAACACTGAAAATATGATTGTATCTCAAATTCCTTCAGAAATTAACCAAAGCGAAAGGCTTCAAAACAGTTATCTTGGTCAAATTGGTCAATTTATACAACCTGTAATGTCTCCTCTGGGTTTCGATTGGAAAATGAGCATTAGCTTACTTGCCGGACTTCCGGCTAAAGAAATAATTGTGAGTACCATGGGTGTTTTATACCAGGTAGATCATGATCATTCGGCTATTGGCTTGAGTGATAAACTGAAACAGGAAAAATACATTTCCGGAGATAAAACAGGTAAAAATGTAATTTCTGGTCCTGTTGCATTAGCTTTTTTGGCATTTGTTTTAATCTATTTCCCATGTATTGGTGTTATAGCTACTATAAAAAGCGAGTCGGGAAAATTAAAATGGGCTGTTTTCACGGTTGTCTATACAACATCTGCTGCCTGGGTAATTTCATTCCTGGTATTTCGTGTTTCAACTTATATCCTGATGTAACAAAATACAATGATACAAGACGCAATAGCATATCTGATCATTTTTCTTGCTTTTGGCACTCTGGTGTTGAATATCCTCCGATTTTTCAATTTAACGGGGAAAAAGACAGCAAATGGTTCATCCTGTGCCGGATGTTCCTCAGGTTGCGAAATGAAAGAATTGCATGAGCTTAAAAAGAAAAAACCAACTAACTATAATCAATTCAGAATCCAGTTATAATTGTTTCAATGCGGCAATTGTTTCAATCGGACTATTTGAGTTAAAGACAAAACTTCCGGCTACCAGTATATCTACCCCAGACTCAAAAAGCTTTTCTCCAACTTCAAGATTAACACCACCATCAACTTCAATTAATGCATTTGAGTTATGCTTAAGTATCATTTCTTTTAATGCCAAAGCCTTACTGTAAGTATTTTCGATAAACTTTTGTCCGCCGAATCCTGGGTTCACAGACATGAGCAAAACCATATCCAATTCTTCAATAATATCTTCGAGAAGCATTACAGGGGTATGCGGATTTAAGCAAACACTTGCCTTAATCCCTAGCTCTTTAATTTGCTGAATTGTTCGGTTTAAATGAGTGCAGACTTCATAATGTACCGTAATTAAAGAAGCACCGGCACGATAAAAATCCTGAATGTATTTTTCCGGATTTACAATCATCAGATGAACGTCTAATGGCTTTTGACTTATTTTATGAACACTTTCGATAATTGGAATGCCAAATGAAATATTTGGTACGAAAACACCATCCATAACATCACAGTGAATGTAGTCAGCCTCGCTCCGATTAATCATTTCAATGTCATTGCCCAAATTATTAAAATTAGCTGCAAGTATAGATGGTGATACAAGTTTCATATAATGCTGTTTTTATTTCAAAAGTAAGATTTTATCCTGTCGAATAATTATACAATAATAAAAAAAGCTGCAGAAAGCAGCTTTTGATTTATTTAAAGATATGATTTCAACAATTTATTACGGTAATGATTTCGCATTTTCTTAATGGTTTTTTCTTTTATCTGTCTTACGCGTTCTCTGGTAAGTCCAAATTCGTCGCCAATTTCTTCGAGTGTATGTTGGCGGTGACCGCTTAATCCAAAATAATAACGAATAACATCAGCTTCACGCTCACCCAAAGTCGATAAAGTTCTTTCAATCTCCTTGCAAAGCGAGACATTCATTAATCCTTTGTCTGGACTAAGTGAATCTTCATTTAACAATACATCATATAAATTATTACCCTCTTCATCATGAATTGGCGCATCCATAGAAATATGATGTGATGAAACTTTCAATGCATCTTCAACAATATCTGACGAAGTTTCAAGTAGAATTGCAACTTCATCAGCAGTAGGCTCTCTCTGAAATTCCTGCTCAAGACGGCTAAATGTTTTATTAATTCGCGTAATCGATCCAATTTTATTTAACGGCAACCTAACTATACGAGCCTGTTCAGCCAGAGCCTGCAGAATTGCTTGCCGAATCCACCAAACTCCGTAAGAGATAAATTTAAATCCCCTGGTTTCGTCATATCGCTGAGCTGCTTTTATTAAACCCAAATTTCCTTCATTAATTAAATCAGGTAAACTTAAACCCTGATTTTGATATTGTTTCGCAACAGATACTACAAACCTTAAATTGGCTTTAATTAATTTTTCAAGAGCATCTTTATCTCCCTTCTTAATTTTTTTTGCCAATTCAACTTCTTCTTCTGCAGTAACTAATTCAACCTTGCCTATTTCGTGCAGGTATTTATCCAGCGATAATGTCTCCCGGTTGGTAACTTGTTTTGCAATTTTAAGTTGTCTCATTGTCTGAAAATTAAAAGCATCCTAATCAAAGTAGAAAGAATGATATTCTATGTCGAAAGTAAGCATTATCAAATTCTTACAAATCATTTATATCTTAAATTTCTATCAACTGTACGTTTTTTTATATGAATTGTTTTATTAAACCAATGAAAGACACGTTTTGTTGCTTTAACCATCTACTTCTGACATAAAAAAAATGAAATACAATCAAACTTTATCTATTTTCACATGATTTTCCCCCTTTTGTTTTGCGATCATTTAGGATTTAACTATACTTGCAAAAAATTTCGAACAAGTTACCGATTATCCAAATTATCAATTCCACTTTTCTTTTTTTAATCACGTGAACTTTTTGGATATAAAAAATCAATCTTAAATTATGTATGATATTATTGAATTAAGCAGAAAACTACTTCCTGACTTAAAAGAAATTGCAAAGGAACTTGATATTAAAAAAGTTGAATCTTTCAAAAAACAAGATCTAATCTATAAAATTCTTGATACTCAGGCGATTAAAGCTTCAGAAAAAAATACTGAGGATAAAAAAATGAAATCACCAAGGGATATTTCTCCGAAACGCGAGGAGAATTCCGTTTTCAAATTATTTAGCCGAAAAAAAGACGATAAACCAACTGAAAATACAGAAGAGGCCAAAACAGAAAGCACTGAAACAGCAAATCCGGTCGTGTCTGCAGATAATGAACCAAGAAAAGAAGGCAAAAGGGAGTATCAGATAAAAAAGAGACCACGTACCGAACACATTAAAGCTGGTTCTTCTAATCATAATCCAAATCAAAAACAAAATATAAATCCAAACCAAAGGCAAAATCCGGCTCCAAAGCAGATTGAAATAAAAACTCAGAATCCAAACCAAAAAGTGAGACAGGAAATTATACTTCCTGAAGATCCGACTGAAAGTGATTCATTTTTACCGGAAACCGAACCTATTGAAGTTGTTGGAGCAAGTGAAATTCAGAATAATGAAATAAAAGCTGATTCTCAGGTTTCTGAGGAAGTCAAATCTGATGAGTCTTCGGAAAAACGTACTGAAAATCAAGGGAAAAAGAAAAATTTCGAAAATAACCCAAAATGGGAAAATCAGGGTCCAAGACAAAAGCAACAACAAAATCAGGAAAAACCATACGAATTTGATGGCATTATAAGCAATACAGGTGCTTTGGAAATTATGGCAGATGGTTACGGTTTCCTTCGCTCATCTGATTTTAATTACCTCAACTCTCCTGATGATATTTATGTGTCTCAGTCGCAAATAAAATTGTTTGGACTAAAAACCGGTGATACTGTTACCGGAACAATTCGCCCTCCTAAGGAAGGTGAAAAATATTTTCCCCTGATTAAGGTAATCGAAATTAACGGAAGAACTCCGGATTACATCAGAGACCGTGTACCATTCGAACATTTGACTCCTCTATTTCCGAATGAAAAATTTAATTTAACCGGAAATGGTCACGACAATCTTTCAACCCGAATTGTTGATCTTTTTGCACCGATAGGAAAAGGACAGCGCGGACTGATTGTTGCTCAGCCAAAAACTGGTAAGACGGTGTTGCTTAAAGAGATTGCCAATGCTATCGCTGCCAACAATCCTGAAGTTTACATGATGGTTTTACTTATCGATGAACGTCCGGAGGAAGTAACAGATATGGCACGCCACGTAAAGGCAGAAGTTATCTCATCAACTTTTGATGAACCGGCTGAACGTCACGTACGAGTTGCCGGGATGGTTCTTGAAAAAGCAAAGCGACTTGTAGAATGCGGACACGACGTTGTGATCCTGCTTGACTCAATTACACGTTTAGCCCGTGCATACAATACTGTTGCTCCTGCTTCAGGAAAAGTTTTATCTGGTGGTGTCGATGCAAATGCACTTCACAAACCAAAACGTTTCTTCGGGGCAGCACGTAACATCGAAGAAGGTGGATCACTTACGATAATTGCTACTGCACTTATCGATACTGGCTCGAAAATGGACGAAGTAATCTTCGAAGAATTCAAAGGAACAGGTAATATGGAGTTACAGCTCGACCGGAAATTATCAAACAAACGTATTTTCCCTGCTGTCGACATAACTTCTTCAAGTACAAGACGCGAAGATTTGTTGATGAACAAAAATATGCTCGACAAAACTTACATTCTGCGTAATTTCCTTGGAGATATGAACTCTATTGAGGCTATGGAATTTATAAAAACCAGAATCATGAGAACAGATTCAATTGAAGAATTTCTGATTTCAATGAATGACCAATAAACTGATTAATTGAATATTATATAGAAAAAGAGAGCTTAAAGCTCTCTTTTTTATTTTAAACCTAATTTGAAATTGAAGTTGGTGGAAGGCAAAACAGACTCTGAATTCAGGTATTTCTTCAGGATACGTTTTACCACATTTGTTGTAATAATTTCTCCTGAATAATCGATCAAAAACCGGTTAAACCCATTTTTTTTCAACTGAGTCCTGTATTGAAATAAAGCCACCGGAACAGATGGGTAAACAATCGTAATCCCATCCTTTACTGCCATTCGGTACTTCTTATTAGCTTCGTCTGCAAACAAGCTGCTTTCCTGATTTATTTTCACAGGCATTCTGGAATAAAACAATTCAGGATAAAAATAAAGTGGAACTATTCCCTGTTTATTACTCATTGACAACAAATTGTCCAGATCATTTTCGAGCGGATAAATAAAGTCTGTTATTTTTTCAGACAATACCATTGTGGCTGCCGCATCATTAAGTACATATACATTTTCGTTGCAACTTATTTTTGCGCCTTGGGGCAGAAGATTCTTTTGCGATAAATGACTGATTGAAAAATGAGTATATCCGGAAGCAAATAGCCTTGCAGCCAAATTCCGGTAGAAATCAAGGTTCTTTTCTGAAATAAATTTCGGAAATTCAACGCATATCTTTTGTCTATTCTGCAGCAATAAGCTCGAATTAACATCGAATTTTTCCCAATCAGATCGTTTATATGAGAGAATCACCGTATCATAATCATCGAACCGCAGTTTTGGCAACCATTCCGGACTTCCTATCCTTACAAGCAACATAGGTTTTTGAAGTTTACCCTGAACAGGAACAAGGCTTTTTCTAATCTCGTGCTTTTTCACCTGCTGTCTTTTAAGTTCAGGCAATGTATTTATATTACCAAGCCTTGACGAAAAGCTTTGTGTTTTTATGCGGACAAGTATCACATCATCACCTTTTTTTACTTTTCCGCTTATATCAGACGAAACCTGGTAGACAGTACCTTTTTGGCTGAAATTTTCAATTTTTAAATAGATTTGCTCATCATCTTTCTCTTTTCTGATACGAATACGATAACCTTCTTCAAGTTTAACCGAACTATGAAATGAAATTGATTTACTTCCAACTTCTGTAATTTTACCAACGTGAATTCCAATAGTTGGATCGTCAGTAATTCCATCATCTACGTTTCCTCCCAGAAAATAGCCGGTTTTTTCGCGTCCCATATCCAACTCGAGCATTTGAGCTGCAATTTGCATATTCAAAGGATTATCAATAGCCAATCGATAAGCTTTACAAACCTGAAATACATAATCGGCAGATTTCATCCGCCCTTCGACCTTGAGAGAATGAATTCCCAATTCCATTAATTTCTGAAGATTCGCAATTTGCTGATTATCTTTCAGGCTAAAAAGTGCATGTTCTTCTCCCCGGTCCTGATAAATTCTTCGACAGCTTTGCTTACAAATTCCACGGTTTGCACCCTGTCCTCCGGAATAGCTGCTAAACAAACACATTCCTGAAAATGAATAACACAATGCTCCATGAATAAAAACTTCAAGTTCGGCTTTGCTGCTTTTAGAAATAGTTTCGAGTTCGGGCATAGTTAACTCACGGGCAAGTACAGTGCGGACGATACCTTTTGAAGCACCAAAATTTACGCCGACAGAATTGTGATTTCCCATTTGAGTACTGGCATGAAGCGCAAGTTTGGGAAAATATTTGTGAGCCAGGTAAAAAGTTCCCCAATCCTGAATTATCACTCCATTTACTTTTATTGAATCAAGGAAAGTAAGAACATCAATCAGTTGATCAATTTCTCGATTTTTAATCAGGACATTCAGGGTAATATAAACTTTCACTTTTTTTTCGTGCGCCTTTTGCATGACGAGCTGAAGCATCGGTCGGGTAAAATTACTGGCACGTCCGCGAGCATTAAATTCCTGAAGACCCAAAAAGACAGCATCGGCTCCAGCATTTATTGCTGCATAAAAAGATTCTACATTTCCGACGGGTGCTAATAATTCAGGTTTCTGTCTGACCATAGGGTAAGGATTTACCGGCAAAAGTATAAAAATTGACACTTCAACAATTTAACAATTTCTACAAATAACAATTGTAGTACTTAATCATTCAGCAAAATCAATAAATATGCAATCATTTACTATAATTTTAAATCGCACATTACAATCAATTGTTATTTTTAACAAATCTAAATTACATTTTAAGATCAAATTTGACATCTCCAGATTACAATTTACCGAAATGAAAAACTAAATTTGTTGCATAAAATTCTGCAAATGCAAAATTTGGTAAATATTCATAATACACTACTGGAACAAACCAGGAAAAACATCCGAAGAGAGCTTATGGATGAAATTAACTGGGATCACCGGATTATTGGGATTAAAGGGTTTCGTGGTGTTGGAAAAACTACTTTTCTGATTGACATTATTAAAGAGCATTTCTCAAACGACAAAACCTGCTTATATGTGAATCTGAATAATTTTTATTTTACCAAAAGAAAAATTATTTCATTTGCCGACGAATTTTATAAAACCGGAGGAAAAACACTTATTCTGGATCAGATTCATAAATATCCGGAATGGGCATCAGAATTAAAAGCATGCTTCGAAAATTTTCCTGAACTACAAATCATCTTTTCCGCTTCACCAGTACTTCGGGTTCTGGAAGGAAACAATGAATTACATGATATTGCTGTAATCTATCACCTTGAAGGGCTTTCTTTCCGCGAATACATAAATCATCAGGCAAGTCTGAATTTCAGAAGGTACTCACTTCAGGAAATATTGACCAACCATATCCTCATCGCTCAGGAAATTATTCAGGAAGTAAAACCACTTGCGTACTTTAATGCCTACTTAAAAGATGGATTTTATCCTTATTTTCTCGACGACAAAGGTTTTTACAACGAAACACTATTAAAACACATCAATCTGGCACTTGAAATTGATGTTACATATCTCAACCAAATTGATTTACAATACCTTCCAAAGCTTAGAAAGTTATTGCAGATTATCGCCAGCCAGGCTCCTTTTTCCCCAAATGTGAGTAAAATCAGTGCTGACGTACAAACATCAAGAGCTACAATCATGAATTACCTTCGTTATATGAAGAATTCACGTATTATAAATATGCTTTTTTCGAATGGTAATGAAGACGAAATAAAAAAGCCTGATATGGTTTATCTGCACAATACCAATCTGATGTATGCTATAGACGAGGGTAATATTAACAACAAAAATTTAAGGCAAACTTTCTTTTACAACCAGGTGGGCTATAAAAATCAGGTAAAAAGTTCAGGGAAAGCAGATTTTAAAGTTAACGACCAGTACCATTTTAATGTAGGCGGCAAATATGCTGCTCCTGCGGAAGATGGTTATTTTGCAGCTGCCGATATGATTGAAGTAGGTAATGGAAATGTTATTCCACTTTGGTTATTTGGATTTTTGTACTAATTGAAAATATTGAAAACTAAAAAAATAATTCGAACTAATAATTTTTAAAATGGCAAACAAAAAAAAGTTCATTACATGTGACGGTAACTATGCAGCAGCGCATATCAGTTACATGTTTAGTGAGGTAGCTTGTATCTACCCAATTACGCCATCATCAACTATGGCTGAATATGTTGACGAATGGGCAGCTAGCGGAAAAACCAATATTTTTGGTCGTCCTGTGCGCCTGGCAGAAATGCAGAGTGAAGGTGGAGCTGCCGGTGCAGTTCACGGTGCTTTACAATCGGGTGCATTAACTACAACATATACCGCATCTCAGGGTTTGTTGCTGATGATCCCAAATATGTACAAAATTGCAGGTGAATTACTTCCTTGCGTATTCCATATCAGTGCCCGTGCTCTTGCAAGTCATGCTTTGTCGATTTTTGGAGACCACAGCGACGTTTATGCTGCCCGTCAAACCGGATTCGCTATGCTTGCAGCTGGTTCAGTTCAGGAAGAAATGGACCTTGCAGGTGTATCTCATCTCGCAACTTTAAAATCACGTGTTCCATTCATGGCATTCTTTGACGGATTCCGTACTTCACACGAAATTCAAAAAATCGAAGTAATTAGCAAAGAAGAAATGCTTCCGTTGATTGACATGAACCTGATTCAGGAATTCAGAGATAAAGCAATTAATCCGGAACACCCTGTAACACGTGGTACTGCGCAAAATCCTGACATTTTCTTCCAGGCAAGAGAAGCTTCAAACAGTTTTTACAATGCCGTTCCAGATATTGTTGAAGGTTACATGCAGGAAATCACCAAACTAACTGGTCGTGAATACCATCCATTCACCTATTATGGTGCTGAAGATGCTGAAAATATAGTAATTGCAATGGGTTCGGTTACCGAAACTATCCGCGAAACTGTCGATTATTTAGCACTTCAGGGTAAAAAAGTTGGTTTGCTTGTTGTTCATTTATACCGTCCGTTCTCTGCAAAATATTTCTTCAATGTATTGCCAAAATCGGTAAAACGCATTTCAGTACTAGATCGCAGCAAAGAACCGGGAGCAAACGGAGAACCACTTTACCTGGATATTTGTGAACTTTTCAACGGAAAAGAAAATGCTCCACTAATTGTTGGCGGACGTTTCGGTTTAGGTTCAAAAGATACTACTCCTGCTCAGATACTTTCGGTTTACGAAAACCTCGAACTGAAGGAACCTAAAAATCAGTTCACTATTGGTATCGTTGATGATGTGACCTTCAAATCGCTTCCATTAAAACCAGAAGTAAACGTTGCTCCTCCCGGAACTTACGAAGCTAAATTCTACGGTTTAGGATCTGACGGTACTGTTGGGGCGAACAAAAACTCAATCAAAATCATTGGTGAAGCGACCGACAAATATTGTCAGGCTTATTTCGCCTACGATTCAAAAAAATCAGGTGGATTCACTTCTTCACATCTTCGTTTTGGTAATCAGCCAATCCGCTCGCCATATTTGGTAAATACTCCTGACTTTGTGGCCTGCCACGTTCCTGCATACCTTCATCTGTATGATGTATTGAAAGGATTGAAAAAAGGAGGATCGTTCCTGTTGAATTCAATTTGGGATGTAGAAGAAACAAAAGACAGATTACCAGATGCCATGAAAAAATATATGGCAGAAAATGAAATCAAGTTTTACACCATCAACGGAACAAAACTGGGTGAAGAAATTGGTTTGGGTAATCGTACCAATACGATCATGCAATCAGCATTCTTCAAAATCACTGAAGTAATTCCATTCGAAACAGCTGTTTACGAAATGAAAAAGGCCATCGTGAAATCGTATGGTAAAATGGGTGAAAAGGTAATCAACATGAACTATGCTGGAGTAGAAGCTGGTGGTAATAATGTTGTAAAAATTGAAGTACCTGCAGAATGGAAAAAAATTGAAATTAAAACTGAAGTTGACAATAGTGTGCGTCCAGCTTACATCACCAATATTGTAGATGTAATCAATTCACAAAAAGGCGATGACTTGCCAGTTAGTACATTTTTAGGTTCAGAAGATGGTACATTCCAGTCAGGAACTGCTGCTTACGAAAAACGCGGTGTTGCCGTTAACGTTCCTGAATGGCAGGCAGAAAACTGTATCCAGTGTAACCAGTGTGCTTATGTTTGTCCTCACGCTGCTATTCGTCCATTCCTTATTAATGAAGACGAAATGGCAAAATTGCCTGATGGAACAAAATCAATTCAGGCTGTTCCAAACAAACAGTTCCCGAATTTGAATTTCCGTATTCAGGTTAGCGTACTCGACTGTACAGGTTGTGGTAACTGTGCCGATGTTTGTCCATCGAAAACAAAAGCTCTTGAAATGAAACCACTTGGAACTCAGGAAGAAGAAATTCTTCGCTGGACACATTTCGACAGCAAGGTTTCATATAAGGAAAAAGTAGTTGAAAAAAACAAGTCGGTTAAAAATTCACAGTTTGCTCAGCCATTATTCGAGTTCTCCGGAGCTTGTGCAGGTTGTGGTGAAACTCCATACATCAAACTTATTTCGCAATTATTTGGCGAACGGATGATGGTTTCAAACGCAACAGGATGTTCTTCTATTTATGGTGGTTCTGCTCCTTCAACTCCTTATTGCAAACACAAAGAAAGCGATAAAGGTATTGCGTGGGCTAACTCATTGTTTGAGGACAACGCTGAATACGGATTTGGTATGGCAGAAGGTGTTGCCGCACAACGCGACCGCATCGAAATGATTATGAAAGATGCTATTGCTGGTGGTGCAACCAATGCTGAAAAAGAAGCATTCACTGCATGGATTGAAAATAAACTCAATGGTGAAACGACCGAAGAAGTTTCAGCAAAAGTGCGCGAAGTATTGGCCGACAGTACTGCCGTTTATGCGAAAGAAATCATTGGACTCAAACAATACCTTGTTAAAAAGTCACAATGGATCTTTGGTGGTGACGGATGGGCATACGACATCGGTTACGGAGGTTTAGATCATGTACTGGCTTCAGGGAAAGACGTTAACGTTCTGGTTATGGATACCGAAGTATATTCTAATACAGGTGGACAGGCCTCAAAATCGACCCCGGTTGGTGCAGTAGCTAAATTCGCTGCCTCAGGAAAACGTATCAGGAAAAAAGACCTTGGCGTAATGGCCATGTCATACGGTTATGTATATGTTGCTCAGGTGGCTATGGGTGCAAATCAGGCTCAATACCTGAAAGCTATCCGGGAAGCTGAAGCTTATCCGGGACCTTCACTGATCATCGCTTATTCTCCTTGTATCAGCCACGGACTGAAACAATCCATGGGTCGTACTCAGAACGAGGAAAAAATAGCTGTTGAATGTGGATACTGGAGTTTGTTCCGTTTCAACCCAACACTCGAAGAAGAAGGAAAAAATCCAATGGTTCTGGACTCAAATGCTCCTGACTGGACAAAATTCCAAGCCTTCCTGAATGGTGAAGCACGTTATACATCACTCAAAAAAGCATTCCCTGAAGTTGCTGATGAGCTTTTCAAAGCTTCTGAAGAAAATGCAAAATGGAGACTCAACAGCTACAAAAGAATGGCTGCAATGGATTATTCAAAAGCTGAATAAGGGAAAAACCAATCCATATAGGTCTGGATCGATTAGAGAAATTTATCCTGAATTTCTTAAAACAGGTCAGGACTAACTAATTTAGACTCCGAAGTAAAATTACTTCGGAGTTTTTTTATGTCTTGAATTTATTATTTTTATAAAAATTAATTTAAACCAACGATGAAACGACGAAACTTTTTAAAAAGTACAGCCACAATTGCTGCGCTGACTGCTACCGGCGGTGTAATGGCTGCAAACAACTTACCGTCAGCCGAAAAAGAATTCTATGAATTCAGAATCTACCAACTTACAGGCGGTGGAGCAAAAAACACATTAAAATCTTATCTGACAGAAGCATTATTACCTTTATTCAGCAAGCTGAATATTAAATTGGGTGCATTTGAAGAGTTAGATAAGGAGGATCCTCCAAAAGTTTATACCTTGTTTGTTTACCCATCCGCAGAGGTGTATTTTAAGCTTCAGAAAGAACTCACAACAAATAATGAGTATCTGACAGCCGCCAAATCTTATTTTGAAATACCAGCCACAAAACCAGTCTTTGAGCGTTACGAAACCTTCTTGATGGAAGCGTTTGATGGATTACCAAAACTTAAAATTCCGGAAAAAAACAGAGGCTTATTCGAGTTACGAACTTACGAAAGTTACAATGAAGACGCAGCCCGGCGTAAAATCGCCATGTTCAACAACGATGAATTACCTCTTTTCGAAAAAGTTGGTTTGCATCAGGTCTTTTTCAGCAAAATAATGGCTGGAAAATTTATGCCTGCATTAATGTACATGCTTTGGTTTAAAGATATGGACGAAAGAGAAGCCAACTGGAAAAAATTTAGTGACAGCCCTGAATGGAAAGAGATGTCGGGCAAACCAATGTATGCTGACACGGTAAGCAAGGTTCACAAAAAATTCCTGACACCAACAGATTATTCTCAAATTTAATGAAATTAAAAACACCAATAATACTTGTGTTGGCAGCCATCATTTGTTTGGGTGGCTGTACCAATACAAGATATCTTACTGACTCTAAAAGCATTGGCCGCCAAATTGACATGAGAAAACATCGGTCGGGAACCAACATTGGGGTAGTTTTACTTAATGTATTCAGTTTGGTTATTTCAGAAGCCTTGGATTCGGAATACGAAATGAGCAAGAGTGAACGAGCATTCAAAAAAATAAAGATAGTAAATGAATCTACTGATTCATTGTATGTTAATATGGTGACAGATATTTTATGGAAAGAAAGCGGATATTGTGATATCATGGGAATTGCACTTCCGCCGGGAGCAAAACAGAAATTGCTTGTACCCTACCCGGCTGCATATAACGTCTATTTCAGAACACCGTTCACTGAAGAAGAAAAGATCGAAGTTAGAACAGACAACAAACACCGCAGAATAATTCTACGCCCTGGAATGACCAATTGGTTGATGGAAAAGTAAATAGTCAATAGTTATGAACCAATCAGAATCACAAAATAAGATCAGGGATATTAACAATTTGAATGAATGATTTTCAACGCTTCCTTTACATGTTTTTGTGGCGACAACTGAGATTTGAATACCTTAATTAACCGACCTTCAGGATTAAAAACATAGGTGACACGCCCGGGTAATAAGCCGAATAAATCAGTTGGCACGCCAAGAAGCTTCCGAAGTTCGCCGCAGTTATCGGAAAGTAATGAAAACGGCAGTTTATACTTTTGCTTAAATTGAAAATGAGAATCAGGATTATCATCACTAACACCATAAACAACTGCGCCGGCATCAACCAGATCCTGAAATGAATCGCGAAAACTACAAGCTTCCTTAACACAACCGGGAGTATCGTCTTTAGGATAAAAATAGATGATCAGAAATTGTCCGGTAATTGCTGAGATATCTATCGGCTGATGATTCTCGTTATTCAGAATAAAGTGAGGTAGCTTATCCCCCAATATTAATTGATTTTCGGACATTTGAATAAGTTATTAGTCGTAAATTCAAAGACACATGAGTAAAAAGCAACGATAAATATTTGCAAAACATGCGCTTAAAGAAAATCCTTGAGGGCAATCGAAATGTCGTCAACTTGCTGCACGCCCATGCCACTCCATTGTATTTTCCCATCCTGAAACAAAACAATGGTCGGAATGTTTTGAATTTTGCACGATGTGGCTATATCAGGGTATTGATCTACATTAACTTTTAAAATGCGAATATTTTCTTTGAATTGTTCTTTTACTTCTTTCAAGATAGACGGCATTAAACGACATGGCACACACCAGTCGGCATAGAAATCAACAAGAACAGGTTTCGTGGAATTAACTATATGGTAAAATCGTCTACTCATTCTTTAGCTCTTTCTTTCTCATAAAACTACCTATCAAATCTCCAATCAAATACCCCATAGCCATTCCCCAAAGAGTTGAAAAATACCAAACAGATTGTATCGGGCAGGTTCCGGTTGTACAACCAACAAATTTCCAGTAAAGAAATCCGCCAACGCCTCCCACTCCTGAGAAAATGACCTTAAGCCAAAAAAATTTATCTTTATTCATTTATGGTACTTTAGTAATTGAGAACAAAGGGTTAACTGTTTAGTTCGCCAATTCAGGATAGAAAAAAAAAAACAACCATCGATAATCTTTATTATCTAGCCTCATAGTCAAAAAAAAACAGGAGACCAGATCTGTACCGGTTTCCTGATTAAAAGGGCCATAATAATAACATTTAATGAGTTCAGAACAAATAAACTCATCAAAAAAGATTCTTCCTATTTTATAAACTCCTGACGTATTGGATTAAAACTGTCGATCAAACGGGCAGTAGGTGTTAACAAGCGAACAGTATGCTTTTTATCTGAAGTAACAGCAAACATATCGCCTTTCTGAAGATGTTGTTCCGGTTCTCCTTCACAATAAAAAATTACCTCACCTTCTGCAATATAGGTAGCTTGTTCATGCGGATGAGAATGAAACGGCTCAGCTTCAGCCCAAGGACCATTCGAAAAATCTACAATTACTGTCATTAAATTCGGGGTATAAATTATACGTCGTTCCAATCCTTCCCGAACAACTTCAGGAGTACCTTCAGTGAATTTTATTACTGTCATCCTTATAATTGTTATTGATGATTAATTAAATCAAATAAATCCGGGTCGGCTTCAAAAAGCAGGTATTCTAATCGCCAATACTCTTGGCAGGATTACTATTTTATTGCTTTTTCAATCTGCCGTGTACTTATATCTCCCTGATAAACCAATAAGGAATATTTCAGTACCAATGGCTTATCGAAGGGAATAGCGACCGGTTGACGTCCCGGATAAACAGCATTTTGCATACTGGCAGCTTTCCTTAAAATCCATTTTGTTGATGGCTCAGGATTATCAGGACTACTAAGTATCACAAGGCCTCCCTTTTTCATTTCACTCAGGAAAGAGCCATTTATATTTATATATTTTCCGGCTTCAATGGCTGTATTCTCTGGCTCTACCAAACCGTTATCTCCTGAAAATACTACATCTTCCGGCAGTTTCAGACGAGCGGAAAATCCACCGTAACCTTTTTCATCGTCAGATCCTCCAATGCTAACCCTGTCGGTAAGCGCTTTCAGTTGAATTTCAAAATCAATTCTACGGTAATTTCCGGTCCTTGGATGTAATATTATTTTAGTTTTCTCCTGAAGATATGGTTCAGAACCTTTTCCCCAGTTTGGCAACTTCCAGTCTGTGATTGTAGTTAAAAGTCCATTGCCTTTTTGAAGACGGAACTCGATATCTGTAACCTTTTGATCGAAATTTTTTAGTTCCCATCCATCTGCAACCTGCTTCCCATCAATAAGTATCTGATGCCAGGCCCAAAAAATTCCACGATGGTGAAAATGGTCTTCAGGAAAATCTTCAGTTATAATTGTCCCATCCAAACCATAAAGCGGATGAATATAATTACAGCGGCTATACATTCCATCTTTATTCTTCTCGCTTCGCTGATAAAAAAAGATGCTGTCTTTTCCTTCCATGAAAAGGAAACCGCCAGGTTTGACAACCATATTAATTTGTGCAAAACCTATAAAAGACAGGAAAATCAGGAAAACAGCAGATATCAGTTTTAGCATTTCGTTAGTTTTAGTTTTGGTGATACGAAAATAACCAAAACCATTTATAAAACGGTTAAAAATAGCGTTTAACCTTTGACTAAAAAGAAAAAAACTAATGTACTTAAGCAAAGACTCCCTGAATAAATTCAGGGAGTCTTTATAGAATTTCACTATTCAAAATTTTTTAGTGCATTGCTTTTAACTTTTTTTGGATTTACAATTTGGGTTCCCAACCTTTTTGATATTCGCGATCCCAAAGTTTCATTCCGTCTTTATCCAAAATATGTCCGTCAACCGGATTAACCTTAAACGTTTTATTTATACGATAAGCAATATTTGAGTAATGAACCAACATCTGGCTTATTGCACCTTCTTCAATCGGAGAGTTCAGCTTGTTTTCTTTTCCCCTGATTACATTGAAAAAGTTAGCCACGTGACCATCGGTCATATCGCCACCTCCGCCAAGTGCAGTTCCGGCTTCATTTCCGGATGATTTACTGTCTTTAATTTTTTTGCCCATACGATCGTATAGTGTGTAACCATCACGGTTTACAAATACGGTGCCTTCACTTCCATAAATAATGGTACCTCTGTCTGCTCCATAGGTATTGTAACCATTACGACTTTTACCATCCCATTCAATAATTTTATTTCCCGGAAAACGGAAACTTGCATTCATCGTGTCGTACATTTCCCAGCCATCATTCATAAAATGACGTTTGGCGGCTTCCACATCCACATATTCGGGATATTTTACCTGAAGTGCCCAGCGCGCAATATCCAGCTCATGTGTTGCATTATTTCCTGCCTCGGCAGTTCCCCAGTTCCAGCCGTACCAATGCCAATTGTAATCCCAGGTATTGTCGTTATATTCCATATGAGGAGCCGGCCCTTGCCAAAGTTCCCAATCCAGACCTTCAGGAACCGGAGCTTTTTTAGCAACCGGAACTTCACCTCTGTTATTCGAATAAAATGCTACTGCTTTATAAACATCGCCTATTACTCCTTTATGTATTTCACCAATAATTTCCTGCGATTCCTTGGCCGATCTTTGCTGATTTCCCATCTGCACGACCTTGCCATACTTTTTTGTAAACGCAACAAGCAATTCACCTTCACGCGGATTGTGGCTGCAAGGTTTTTCAATGTAAACATGTTTGCCGGCATTCATAGCCATCCAGGTACCCGGAGCATGCCAGTGGTCGGGAGTCGCGTTGAAAATCGCATCAACACTCTGATCATTCCATACTTCATGGATATCATTTACCAAAGTTGCTTTTCCTGAAACTTTTCCAGATAAATCTTTGCCAACTTTTTCACGCTGTTTCTTCATAACATCGCAGATGTAAGCCACGTCAACATTGTTATTTTTATCCTGAAGAGCAGCATAATAAGCGCCAACCCTACGTCCACAGCCCATAAGAGCAACATTCAGACGATCGTTTGCGCCAACAATCCGCGAATAACTTTTTGCATTAAAACCGGAAGCAACTCCGCCAATTGTAATTCCTGCAGCGCCAACGGCTACATTTCGAATAAATTCACGACGATTTGTACTCATTATTTTTTTGTTTAGGTTTTATAGTTTTCTAATTTTCAGACTTCTGAATTTTACCTGATCGTTGTGGTATTGCAAAAGAATCGGAGCTTCCTTTACCATACCAAAATCTTTATATTCAGCATATTTACTGCGTGCTACAAGCGCTTTATAAATGTTCGAGCCACGTACATATTCAACAACTTTTACTCCATTCAAATAATGTTCCACGCGATTATCCGGATAAACTACGATTCGACCTATATTCCATTCGTTTGCTGGTTTTGTAAAGCGCTCCTGTTTATCGGCAGGAATCAAATCATATAACGAACCCATGGTGCGGTTTCCAACAACGCCCATTTTTGCATCCGGATGCCTTTTATCGTCAAGCACCTGATATTCCAAACCAATTGATGGGCCACCATTTCCGGTAAAATATTTCACACCGCTATTTGCACCTTCTGCAAAATTAAATTCAAACTGAAATTCGAAAGCAGAATATTTTTCATCGGATACAATATCAACACCCTTTACCGGATTGTCCGGTCTATTTGCAACTGCCATCAAGGTTCCATCAACTACCTTCCATCCTTCGGCAGGAAACTGATCCATTCCAACACCTTTCCAGCCTGAAGTTGTTTTACCATCGAAAAGCAAACTCCAGCCCTGTTCTTTTTCTGCTTTGCTTAAATTATTGGGTAATAAATTCACTACATAAACGTCCGGCGTTTCAGTAGCTTTGATTCCGGTAGTTTTAATCCTGATATTTTTCCATTTGATCTGTTTCCCGGGCTTATCATCTTTGCCTATCGCATGAACCTGAAGGGCAATCAATCCACTCGGTGTCATATCGTCGATTAAATAAGCCACAGGAATACCGTTCAACCAGGTCCGAATGCTGTTTCCGACACATTCAATGCGATAATGATTCCAATCGCCCAATTTGAAAGCAGATTTAGCTGCCAGATTCAATTCGTTGGTATATAACCAGCCGCGACGCGCTTCATCGTAAATTCCAGCGCTCCAGGCACGGGGAGAAGGATCAACTTCACATTGATAACCATGTACACGCCCATTCATCACGTCTGTTTTGCTGATGCTTCTGAATTGAATTCCCGAATTCATATCATTATCAACAAGTAAATCGAGTTCAAGAATAAAATCACCGTAATCTTTATCGGTAGCTAAAAAAGAATTGGGTGTGTCCGAAACAGTTGTTCCGATGATTTCACCATTCGATACGGTGTATTTGGCCTGACCGTTCAATTGGTGCCAGCCACTAAGATCTTTTCCGTTAAAAAGCGATTGCCATTCCTCCTTATTGCCAGCTGAACCCACAGTAGCCAACAAAACTAGCGCAAGAATAATCTGAATTTTTCTCATGTATTTTTCGGTTTATAAATTGGTTTATATGTTTCCGTGTGCGATAACGGAAACAAATTTAAAAATTTAAACGGTTGTTGATACAATGTTCTAGAACACAATACTCGCAAGTTCTTCCCTAACTATTCGCAACACAGCAACATCGATCAATTAAATCTTCACCTTCAGACAGAAAGATTTTTAGCTGACTAAAAAATATTTTTATCCAATTAAAAATTCTCAACTTTACATGCCATGCATTAGAGCTATTTTTTACAATGAAGACAATTATCCTGATCACTTATGTATTTGTTTTGTTCCTGATCGGAATCTATTCTTTCCTTAAAATAAAGACCCCTTTTGACTATTTTCTTGCTGGAAAAAGAACAGGAGTCTGGCAGGTTTCAGGGAGTTTACTGGCAACAATACTTGGTGGTTCGGCTATTTTGGGAACTATTGGATTGGCGGAAAGCCAGTCGTGGGCTTCGGCTTGGTATATACTGGCTGCCAGTTTAGGTCTATTCGGACTTTTGCCCATCGTTAAAAAAGTTTCTGCGCAAGGAAAATTCACTTTACCCGGACTGATTGGCCAGTATTATGGTGAGCCAGCAAGAAAAGTCACTTCGTTGATCATTCCTATTGCATGGCTGGGAATTGTTGCGGCTCAAATTATTGCCGGGGCTCAAATTCTGGTCAGTTTTTTTAATCTGACATATTCTTCCGGAGTATTATTGACCGGTACCATTTTTATCATTTACACTTACATCGGCGGACAAATTTCGATCATGAAAACTGACTTATTTCAGGCTTTTTTCATTCTGTCCGGTGTTGTATTGACCGCATTTCTTATCCCTGCACACCAGCAACCTATACTAACTGATTTTACACATAGTTTTCCGTTTAACAGCCATTTTTCGCCTTTCGATTTATTCATTTTGATTTTGACTTTTTCGAGCACGTTTGTGGTTGGCCCTGATATATATTCACGGGTATTTTGTGCCAAAGATTCGAAAACGGCTTTTCGAAGTGTGCTAGTGGTAGCAGTGATTCTTATTCCTTTTGCATTTGTACTTTCTTATGTCGGGAGTTATGCTGCAACATTTCATTCAGGAGCAAAAAACAGCTCGGCACTTATCAATCTGGCAAATATTATTTTACCCGAATGGGCTTCCGGAATTCTGATCGCTGCCTTAATTTCAGCGGTACTTTCAACTGCATCAACCACTCTGCTCACTGCCTCAATGATTCTGAGCGAACTTTTCAACAAAGACATCAACAATCAAAAATCATTTAATCAGACCAAACTTTTTCTTGTTGGAGTCGGAGTTTTGAGCATGATTATCTCATTAAAAATAACTTCCATTGTGTCATCTCTGCTTCTGGCACTTTCTTTTTATTCCGGAGCATTTATTATACCGATGGCAGCCGCACTTTTTAACCTTCCTTTTAATAAACGATTTAGTATATTAGCAATGCTTTCAGGAGGAATACTTGCTTTAACAGGTAAGCTTATGATGACTTTTAACCACATGGAAACAGGGCAATTTGTTCTGATTTCAGGATTTATAGTAAACGCATTATTGATTTTTTTACCTTTCGGGAAGGATTTGAAGACTAAAGAATTTAAAGGACAACCGGTTGTAAGGAGCTAATTGCAACCTGCGTATTTAAAACTAATTATCGATAATAAAACAAATATGAAATCACTTGTTCTGGAAAAATACAATGAATTTATCCTACGGGAAACTAAAATTCCGGAATTAATACCCGGCTGGGTATTGATAAAAGTAGAAGCCTGCGGAATTTGTGGAAGCGATGTACACGGAATGGACGGCAGCACAGGTCGCCGTCAGCCTCCGGTCATCATGGGGCATGAGGCTTCAGGAATTATATGCAGAATTGCTTCGGAAGTTACTACATGGAAAGTTGGTGATAGGGTTACTTTTGACTCGACAATCTCGTGCGGCGAATGTTTTTACTGCAAACGAGGCGATATTAATTTATGCGATAACCGCCGTGTATTAGGTGTTTCGTGCGATGAATACAGACAAAACGGAGCTTTTGCCGAATATGTGGCTGTTCCTGCACACATTCTTTATTCTATTCCTGAAAATATTAGTTTTGAGCAGGCTGCGATGATCGAAGCTGTATCAATTGCAGTGCACGCAGCAGCCATAAGCAATATTCAGAAAAATGATACCGCAGTAGTGATTGGCTGCGGAATGATTGGACTACTTTGCATTCAGGCTTTAAAAGCCGCCGGATGTGGAAAAGTAATTGCCATCGATCAGATTGACGAAAAACTTAAAATGGCTCTCAGCCTTGGAGCCGATCTGACAATAAAATCATCCGATCCGGAATTGATAAAAAAAGTACTGAATGAAACAAGTCAGCGTGGTGCTGACATTGTTTTTGAAGCTGTAGGAATTGAGACAACCGTTAATCTGGCTGTTGATTGTGCACGCAAAGGCGGAACAATTACTCTAATTGGCAACCTCGCTCCGGAAGTTAAGTTTCCACTTCAAAAAGTAGTCACCAGACAACTAAAAGTACAGGGATCCTGTGCCTCTGCAGGTGAATATCCGCTTTGCCTTGAATTAATTGCTTCCGGGAAAATTAAAGTTGACGCACTAATCAGCACTGTTGCTCCGCTTGAAGAAGGAAACGATTGGTTTCATCGGCTATACAACAAAGAAGCCGGATTAATGAAAGTGATATTGAACCCTTAAGAAACAGTGATCAGAAATCAGTCGCAGTTTCCAAAAATAAATCGAAATTATAACAATAAACTAATCGACAATCAATCATGACTATAAACGTTGCCATTATCGGTTGTGCAAAGATTGCACATTTACACGCCAAAGCCATTTTGCAAATACCGGAATTAAGTTTTAAAGCGGTATGGAGCCGAACTCCGGAATCGGCACAAAAATTTGTGGATGAATACGGCGTTAAATCCTATTCAACAATTTCGGAAATGATAAAAGCCGAAAATATTCAAATGGCTGTTATTTGCACTACACATCCATACCATGCCTATCCTGCTGTTGAAGCCATGGAAGCAGGAGCTCATGTTTTGATTGAAAAACCTCTTGCATCAACCCTGCAGGATTGTGACCTCATTATAGAAGCCTCTCGCCGAACAGGAAAGAAAACCGGGGTAATAAGTCAGCGACGATGGTACCAGCCAATTGTTCGCATGAAACAGGCCATTGACGAAGGTAAAATCGGCATTCCGATGCTTGGAACCGTCCAAATGCTTGGGTGGCGCGACCGTTCTTATTTCGAGGGTGATGCCTGGCGTGGCACTTGGAAACAGGAAGGAGGCGGAGTATTGGTAAATCAATCTCCCCACCCACTCGATCTGTTGCAATGGCTGATGGGCGATATCGATGAAGTTTTTGGTTACTGGAGCAACATCAACCACCCTTATATCGAGGTGGAAGACACCGCGGTAGCTCTTATCCGGTTCAAAAATGGCGGACTTGGAAATATTCTGGTCAGCAATTCGCAAAAGCCGGGAATATATGGTAAAGTTCATATACACGGAAGTAACGGAGCAACTGTGGGCGCACAGCCTGAAGGCGGGGCCATGTTTATTGCCGGAAAAACTACGATTGCAGAACCTCCCAAGCTCGATTTGTGGACAATACCCGGGGAAGAACATTTAATTGAAGAATGGAATAAGGAAGACAGTGACGAATTCTTTTCGGTTGACTCGATGACCTGGTATTTTAAATTGCAACTGGTCGATTTCGCAGATGCAATACTGAAGGACAGACAACCAATGGTTACTGCAGAGGAAGGCCGTAAAACTGTTGAATTGTTTACAGCTATTTACCGATCTCAAAGAGATGGGAAACCAGTTAAATTTCCGTTGCAGCCTGAAGATGATCGTGAAGATATGGATGGAAGGCTATCTTTGAAATAACGAATACCTATTCCTTAAATTTCAAAGATAGTAAGGTCAAGACATGTCCTGACCTCTTTTACATGGATATGTGGACAGGACATCCTGGCCCTACTGTGAGAGAAATTTCAGGTTAAACACAACAACTTCCGGACGATTTCCGGTTCTGACAGGCGGCCCCCAACTTCCATAACCAGAGGATACATAGAAATTAGTATTTCCATTTTTTATTAGTCCCCAGCTTAATTCGAAAATTGCCTCTGTCATATAATTGAAAGGCCATAGCTGACCATTATGTGTGTGCCCTGACAAATGAATATCAACATTTGATTTTGCAACTTCATCCAAATTAAAAGGTTGATGATTCATTACAATTACTGGTTTGGAATTATCGATTTCGGAGAGTAATTCATCTATAGATTTTAAACCTCCATTTAACCTTTTTGCCGATCGGTCATTTCGTCCGACAAGCTGAATACCATTCGGTAAAGTTACAATCTCATCAATCAACACCCGAATATTGATACTTTTCAGGTATGGTAAAGTTTTATCAATTCCACCAATGTATTCGTGGTTTCCTAGAATTGCATAAACGCCAAGTGGAGTATCAATTTCCTGAATATGCCTACCCAGATTTTTCCGAAGAACGGGAGCTATTTCTCCATCAACCAAATCCCCACAAAGTAAAACCAGATCAGGCTTTTGCTGCTGAATAATGTCCAGTAAATGTTTTTCACGTCTTTCGCCAATTAATGCTCCTAAATGAAGATCGGAAGCCATTAAAATTTTTACTTCTGGAGAACCTGTTACCTTTTTATGAATAGATAAAGGAATCTGTTTTACATTGATCCGCAAAGCGTTGATATAACCACCAAAAACAACCAGCGAAGCCAGCGAAAGAACAATTAATCCTAAACGGAATTTCAAAACCGGAGAAAAAGATGGCAAAAAATTGAAAAAATAATTAACTATCCGAATGAAGTCAACCAATACAAGCGCTATTGTCAGATAAAGCATAAAAGCAAGCCAGAAAGCTCCAATCCTGTATATTGATTCGCTAAAGGCCGAAGTTGCAGTGCGTTCAAGTACAGAACCAATAATGAACATGGATGCAATTGTCCAGAAAATTGGTATGTACCACCTTTTCATCGGCTGACTCATCGAAAATGACTGAAGACCACGAACAAAGAGGTAATAATTTACAGATGAATAGATTAACAGTACTATACTGAAGAAAATCAGAAACGTGATACTAGGCATGACTCAGAATAAAATTAGATTTTGAAACAAACACAATTAGAATCAGGTTTTATTCATCGGTTCCGGATTCATCTTCCTTTTCTTCAATTTCAATTACTTCCTGAACATTCATAAATACCGAAGCAAAACGCTCAATCCACTCGGTAAGCTGGCTTGCAAAAATAAGTCGCTGCGCTTTTGGCAAACTTTCAGAAAGACGATCGATCTGGGTATAATTAATACTTCTGATAACTAATTCAGCATCATCGATTGCGAAAATTTTCACGACACCCAAATTAAGAGCATACAGAGAATAAATCTGATTCAGTCGTTTGGCTGTACCAATAACCACATCAGAACCCATATATATTTTATCTTTCTGATCATTTATTTTTTCGTCATCGCAGGCTGTATTCACACGCAAATCGGTGTATTCACCCAAACGATCAAATTCAGCTTTCATTTCCACCGCACGCTCCTTGTTTGGAACAATAATAATAGCCCGCGGATTGTCATCAAGAGATGCTTTAAGAGTATGCAAAATACTAACTATTATCGTTGTTGTTTTACCTGCATCTTTACCGGCTATGCACATCAAATCCCGACCGCTTTTTATCTTCGGAATACAAATATGCTCCAGTTCTGTTGATTCGGTAAATCCTTTTTCTTTGAGAACCTCAATGAGCTGAATATCTAGTTTTTCGTTTATCATCTATATCTAATTTTAAAACTGTTTCTTCAAATAAATTTAGCCAATCTCGACCACTGTAATTCCGGCACCACCAAACTGAACATGTTCATCGCGACATGATTTAACCGCTGGTTCCGACTTCAGGTAATTTCTGATCATTTCTTTCAGAATACCATTTCCTTTTCCATGCAAAATGCGTAATTCACTAAAATCGAGCATAATGGCATCATCAATAAATGTCTGAATGATTTGAATTGCTTCTTCAGTTCGTTGTCCGCGAACATCAACTTCAGTTTTGAAATTCAGTCGTTTTTCGCTCATGCCCTTGTTAATGTTTGGCATGGTTTGATTGTAAGTGCGCTGAATTTTCTTTGCCTCGTTATTGGTTATTTTCTGTAACTTTTCGCGACCAACCGATGTGCGGATATGCCCAAAGGCTACCACCACATTCTTTTCGTTTAATTCCAGAATTTCACCAATATTCTGATTTCCATCCATCACAACTTTATCACCGGCTTTCCACACATCTGGCTCTACCGCTTTTTCTTTGGCAGGAACCGGTTTTTTTTCAGCTCTTTTCTGATTCCGGTTTGATTCTTTTTCTTTTAATTTCAGAATCTTTTGACTAATCTGATCATCCTGATTAGTGGCCGAATCTTCAACTTCCTGCTTAAAATTGGTAAGTTTTGCCCTTATCAGTTTTGTTTTTTCTTTATCAGCCTGACTTTCACGAATTTCACGAATCGTATTTTCGATCCGTTTATTGGCTTCCGACAATATCTGTTCCGCTTCCTGCCTGGCTTTAAGTAATATTTCTTTCCGTTGTTTATCCAGTGAACCCAAATCGGTTTCGTATTTTTCAGCCAGTTCGTCCAACGATTTCTCAACTTTCCTGATTTTTTGCCTTTTGGTTTCCCAGTATCTTTTGTCGCGAACAATATCGCGCAGGTGTTTGTCAAAATTAATATGGTCTACTCCAATTTTTTCAGTAGCAGCCAGAAGTATATTTTCCGGAAGTCCTATTTTTCGGGCGATTTCGAAAGCAAATGAACTTCCTGGCTTGCCAATATCCAACTGAAACAAAGGTTCCATTTTGCCAGAATCATACATCATGGCAGCATTTTCAATTCCTTCGGAGGATGATGCAAAATGCTTCAGGTTCGTGTAATGGGTGGTAATCACACCAAACGTTTTCATCTCATCCAATTGCGCCAAAATCGATTCGGCAATTGCACCACCAAGCATCGGTTCTGTTCCTGTACCAAATTCGTCAATTAAAACCAATGTTTTATCATTCGAATTCTTCAGGAAAAATTTCATGTTCATCAAATGCGAACTGTATGTACTCAGATCGTTTTCAATGGATTGCTCATCACCAATATCGATAAACAATTTTTCGAAGATCCCGGTTGCACTGCTTTGCCGAACCGGAATCAGCAAACCGCATTGAAGCATATATTGCAACAAACCAACTGTTTTCAGGCAAACGGACTTTCCTCCGGCATTCGGACCCGAAATCAGTAAAATATGTTTATCGGCTGTTAGCGTAATATTTAGCGGAACAACTTTGCGGTTTTCCCGGCGTAAAGCCAGCATCAAAAGTGGATGCACTGCACCCTCCCACTCCAACTGACACTTATCTTCCAAATATGGTTTTATACCATTTACATCAATAGCATAAATAGCTTTGGCCCGGATAAAATCGATTTTACCAAGGAATGCATAAGCCAGTAACAAATCAGGCAAATACGGACGAATATCGTTGGAGAAAATAGTTAGAATGCGAACAATTTCGCGCATTTCAGCATATTCCAGTTCACGTATCTGGTTGTTTAACTCAACAACTTCGGCCGGTTCTATGTACGATGTTTTTCCGGTTGATGATTCATCGTGTACAATACCATTCAGTTTACGTTTAAATGCAGAAGAAACCGGAATCACAGCACGACCATCACGCATGGCAACCGAGGTATCATCATCAACCAATCCATCGTCCTGAGCTTTCTTCAGGATAGACTGTAATCGTTTCGAAACCCCGGATTGTTTACTCAGCAATTCCTTTCTTATGCGCGACAATTCGGGAGAAGCATTATCTTTTATTTTTCCGTATTTATTCAGGATCGCGTCAATCCGATCCATGATGTACGGATAAACCTGAACTGAAGAAAGTAAACGTTTTAAGCAAGGAAGTTGCTCTTCTTTTGTCTGCTTCAGAAAACGAACTATTCCTGTGATGGTTTCAAGTGAGCGTTTTAGGTCGAATAATTCCTGAATTTCCAGAAAACGTCCTTCGAGTCTGATTCTTGCAAGCGCCTCACGAAGGTCGAAATAATAACTTGTCGGAAAGTTTTCCATTTCCTGAATAATGGAAACAAATTCACTGACCAGCGAAAGATCTTCGGTTAGCTGATCAAAATCACTGGTAAAACAAATTTCGTCAACCAATTCTTTTCCGAGCGTGCTTAAACATCTTCCTTGCAATAATTCACGGATTTTATCAAATCCTATCTTCGATTCAAAATTTTCAGGATATACCAGAGCCATACCAAATTATTATGAGCGCAAAAGTACGAAGGAATTTTTTGATTCCATGTTTCTAAGCCCAAGTTCAAAGAATAACTTGAAATATGAATTTCCGGATTTGAAAATTAATTAGTCTTTTGGAATCTTTTCGCCGGGGAAACGAGTAGCCCATTCTTTCCAGAAGAGACTGACTTCAGATTTCATTTCCTTGTGAAGCATCAGAATACCAAACAAATTGGGAATCGTCATTAGTGCAATAGTAATTCCCGATAACGTCCAGATAATAGTAGTATCGGTAAACGCAGCAAAGAAAAATCCAATGACATAGACAATTCGGAAATACATATCGGCTTTCACTCCAAACAAAAAGATAATTGCCCTTCCACCATAATACGACCATGAAATTGCAGTTGAAAAGGCAAACAACAAAATACCTATTGATACAATGTATCTGCCGTAATCGCCAAACCAACCGTTAGAAAAAGCCTCTGTGGTAAGTGATGCACTGTCAATAAGCGACTTCCCGGTAAATAGCAGATTTTCGGTATTTGTAATTTTTCCGTTTTGAACCTGAACTCCGCCAGTCAGATTTTTCCCATTTTGCTGAACGAGCACATTTTCAGCAACCGAACGCGAATGGATCACTGTTACCGGATTTGATATCTGGCCATCAACAACAGACAAATTACCCGTAAACAGGTCTCCTGCTTTCTCTCCGGAAATATGTTCATTCAAGGTTTTTATTCCTTCCGGATTTTGGTCGGTAAACGAACCATTCATAATTTGAAGATCGGTATACTGAAACTGATTATCAAACTTTTGCGACCAGACGCCCGAAGACAAAATAACCATTCCGGTAAGCATACAGATAATTATAGTATCAATAAATGGCTCGAGTAAGGCAACCAATCCTTCTGATACCGGTTCATGAGCCCGGGCGGCAGCATGTGCAATCGGTGCCGAGCCCTGCCCGGCTTCGTTCGAGAACAAACCACGGTTCACCCCACGGTTAAAGGCGAAGGAAAATCCTGCACCCAGAAATCCACCAACAGCTGCTGTTCCGGTAAAAACATCCCTTACTATGGCAATGAGTGAAGGAATAATATTCGCATAATTGTATCCAATAACCCCAATGGCACCGATTAAATAGATGATTGCCATAATGGGCACAAGCTTTTCAGTAATTTTTGCAATGCGTTTGATTCCACCAATAATTACAAAACCTAGTATTACTGCTAAAACCGCTCCTGTTATTACCGGATTAATACCGAAAGTGGAAAAGGCTGAAGTAGCAATACTGTTAATTTGTGGTAAGTTACCCGTTCCAAATGATGACAAGACTGTTGCAACTGCAAAAATTACAGCAAGCCACTTCATATTTAAGCGGTTTTTCATGTAATACATTGGTCCACCAGAAACACTACCATCTTCTGCTATTTCCCGGTATTTATGCGACAGGGTAACTTCAACAAACTTGGTTGTCATACCGATTACAGCTGTCATGAGCATCCAGAACAAAGCGGCCGGTCCGCCTAAATGAATGGCCAGAGCCACACCGGCAATATTACCTGTTCCAACAGTTCCGGATAGAGCTGTAGCCAGCGCCTGAAAGTGAGAAGTATCACCAACATCACTTTCGCGATCAAATTTTCCACGGACAATACGGATTGAATGCCTTAAATATCTGAATTGAGGAAATTTGAGATAAATGGTAAAGAACAATCCCGTTCCAAGCAGGAAATAAACAAACCACTGAGAACTACCAACATAACTATCAATCAAGGTCAAAAACTCATTCAATCGCTGCATATTCCTGTTTTAAAATTGATCATTCAAGTGTTAAAAATAACAATAACTTTTAAACCTGAAATATTTTCACAAGTTCTGACCTATCATAATTGAAGCCGGTAACTTCTAATAATTCAGGCTTTAATAGTAGTAGTTTGCCTCTATTATTTATTTATTAGTACTGATAAAAAGTATTATCATATTAACCAGAAAGAAGTACAGTTGGACGACAGAATAAAATGGTCAGATCTTCCGGGGTATATAAATCCTGGTGAAAATGTATCCATGAACTATGAATTGGTTACAGTGAAATCAGTAAACTGGAAGCCGGTTCAACAATCGGTATATCTGAATCAGGGTGCTGGAGTTTATTTTCGAATTCATCAGGATTTAAATGCATTACAAGCGATGTTAATACAATTTTAACATCCGAAAAAGTAATTGCTACAGGTGATAAAGGAGTTACAAAAACAATTACAGTTACAATAAGTCAGGGATTTTCTGCAATTTATACTTACGAATGACGTTAAATTTAAAATTCACATCTAACTGTAATTCAGGGGAGAGTCAGCTTCTTAAAAGAACTAACTCAGGTCATATACATAAAAACAACCAGGCAAAATACATGATATACTCTAACACATCAGTAATTTTAAGAATAAATCCGTATTACTGTTTTGATAAATAGGCTAACGCATATTATCTTTAAGCATGGAAGCTTTAAAATTGATCAACATTCATGTATTTAGTTCCCATTTTTAGCTAAATTTGTTATTCAAACACCAAAAACACAAGTTATGCTGCCAAAATTTTTGCTTGCCGACAATTCTCAGGAAATGCCTGACATGCTTTATGTTGTACACAGTGAAGATCCACGTTTTATCGTAGGAAGCGACATTGAAGATTTTTCAGTAAATCAAACCGTTTACTGGATAGACCCAAAGCCAAAAGATAAAGACCTTATCGCACAACTTTTGCAGGAAGCAGAAGAGTTTCTTGAAGCTGAACTGGATAATCAGGACAATTATTTTGAGGACGGGGAGGACGACTAAAATGAGTGCACAAAAACGACTTACCAGATCAAGGAAAAAAAAGATTGCCGGCGTTTGTGGCGGATTGGCAAACTATTTTGATATTGATCCAACGATAGTTAGAATCCTGTTTGTGCTGATTGCATTTGCCGGAGGCGCTGCAGTACTTGCCTATCTCATTATCTGGATCATTGCTCCTGAAGAACAGGCAATCTAGTTTTGTTGTACTTGTTTCAAGCTTAATTGAATTCGTTTTCTTAGTAAATCGAGTTCAATTACCTTGACCTGTACATGCTGGTGCAATTTTACTATCTCCGATGGGTCACTTATGTATCGGTCTGCCATTTGAGACACGTGAACTAAGCCATCCTGCTTAACACCAACATCGACAAAAGCTCCGAATTTAGTAATGTTGGTAACAATTCCCGGAAGTTCCATCCCGACCTGTAAATCCTCCACTTTATAAATATTCGGTGCAAACTCGAAAACTTTAATCGCACTTCTCGGGTCGCGTCCGGGTTTTGCTAATTCCTTTTTAATATCCTCAAGCGTTGGAAGTCCAATTTTGTCTGTCACATAATCCGACCAGATAATAAGTTTCTGAAGTTCTTCATTCGAAATTAACTCCTGAATACTGCATTTCAGGTCCTTTGCCATTTTTTGAACTACAAAATACGATTCAGGATGAACGGCTGAATTATCCAATGGATTTTTGGAATCTGTAATTCTTAAAAATCCTGCGGCTTGCTCAAACGCCTTAGCACCCATACGCGGAACTTTTTGTATTTCGGCCCTTGAATTAAACGGACCATTTTCTTTTCTGAAATCGACAATATTTTGTGCCAGCTGCGGTCCCAAACCTGAAATATAGGTCAGCAAATGTTGCGAAGCTGTGTTGACATTCACTCCTACCAGATTTACACTCGATTCGACGACTTTATCCAGACTATTCTTTAACTTTTTCTGATCAACATCATGCTGATACTGCCCCACTCCAATTGATTTCGCATCGATTTTCACCAGTTCGGCCAACGGATCCAATAATCGCCTTCCTATAGAGATAGCACCTCTAACTGTAACATCGTATTGAGGAAATTCATCGCGTGCAATCTTTGATGCCGAATAAATTGATGCTCCATCTTCAGAAACAACAAAGACTTGTAACTCCCTGTCAAAGTGCAACTTTTTAATAAACTGCTCTGTCTCTCGACTTGCAGTACCGTTTCCAATTGCAACAGCCTCTATCTGATAAGAACTAACCAACGATGATATCTTTTTCGCGGCTAATTTAATTTCTTCCTGCGGTTTGTGAGGATAAATTGTTTCGTTGTGCAATAGATTTCCCTGAGCATCCAAACAAACCAATTTACAACCGGAGCGAAATCCCGGATCTAATGCAAGAACGCGTTTTTCCCCAAGGGGCGCTGCCAGTAGCAGTTGTCGTAAATTATCCGCAAAAACACGGATTGCTTCTTCACCAGCCTTTTCCTTCGATAAATTGGCAAATTCTGTTTCAATTGAGGGTTCAAGCAAACGTTTGTATGCATCGGCTACCGCGAGTTCCATTTGATCGGTACACGAATTATTGCTATTAATGAAAAACCGCTTCAACCGATGAATTGGTTCTTCACTATCAGGAGTTACCGAAACACGCAAAAATCCTTCATTTTCGCCACGACGCATAGCCATTAAGCGGTGAGAGGGACATTTTTTTAACGGTTCATTCCAATCAAAATAATCTGAAAATTTGGCTCCTTCTTCTTCCTTTCCTTTAATCAACTTACTAATAATATAGGCATCCCGCTCAAACTCACGCCGAATTATTCCCCTGGCCTTTTCATTTTCATTGATCCACTCAGCTATTATATCGCGAGCTCCGGCCAATGCCTCGTCAACAGAATCAACTTTATCATTTACAAATGATTGCGCTTTATGTTCAATATTTGATTCATTTTGTCTCATAATCATTTTTGCCAGAGGCTCCAATCCTTTTTCCCGGGCAATAGATGCGCGGGTTCTTCTTTTAGGTTTGTAGGGTAAATAAATATCTTCCAGCTCAGTAGCATCAAAACAATCTTCAATTCGCTTTTTTAATTCAGGAGTTAATAATTCCTGCTCCAGGATAGTTTTCAAAATGGATTCCTTGCGCTTCAACAATTCTTCCATCTTTTCCTTTGCCTCTTTAACCGACTCAATCTGAACTTCATCCAGACTTCCGGTGCGTTCTTTCCTGTATCTCGAAATAAACGGTACGGTTCCGCCTTCATCCAGTAATTGAATTGTATTTACTACTTGTGAATACTGAATACCAATCTGTTGAGCTATGAGTTGAATAATTTTTTGATCCATTTTAAAACAGTAAAATTGAGGTTCGAAGGTAAGCTTTTTGAATGAAAATTAAATTAGATATTCATGTTCTGTTTATACATTTTAAATCAAATAAGATGTTTCTGTTGCAGTAGTTGCATCCTGTTTTAGTCGTTTTTCACTCATCAACAAAATACAAATCAACATAGCTAAAATCCAATACCTTTTTTTATCTTTAAAACCATAACCACAAATTAATTTACTGATGAAAAAACTTATCTGGACATTCACTCTATTATTAGCATTTACTGCGTTCTCAGGCTCAAAACTTCAGGCTGACGAGAAAAATAAGGCTTTACTTGGAGAATGGATTTATGAAGTAAGTGATGCACCTTATGGATATGAAAAAGGGAGTTTGATCTTTTCTGAAAAAGATGGACAAACGATCTGCGTTATTAAACTCGAAGCTGGCGAATTGGCCGTAAGTGAATTGGTTGTTGGAAAAGACACTGTAACATTTGTAACATCAGTTGATGGAAACCCGATTCATGTAAAACTAACCATTGAAAACGAAAAGCTTAACGGAACAGTTGATTCTCCTGAGGGACCAAAAACGCTCACCGCATCGAAAAAATAAAAAACAGGTTAAAATTTAAAAGCCGGATTTTCGTTTGAATATTCGGCTTTTAAATTTATATACGATTTATCAAACCAATGCCTTACTCTCCACCATTATTTCAGACATCTTTGGCCATCGTCGCCTCTTCAAACTTTTCTGTATTAGATATTTTACAATCCAATGTAACTCCCGATTAAAAGCCTCAATATTCAATTTTCAACAATTACAGTAGATTTTCTCTACAGACAATCCATAGATTCCACACTTCCACATAAAGGCCAAAGTTTAAATATTCTTTATTTTCAACTACATACCCCCATCATTTACAAACTTTTATCGCATCCAGACAAAATTGCTTTTTTGTTTGGCCTTTTGTTTGCATTTCAAAACCAAACAAGAATTTTTAAATCTCCGGAATAAAATTGATATACGAGGTATTTAACAGTTTACGAGACAATAAATAGGACGTATATCAGAGTGAAATAATTGTCAAAATATCTATGAGTTGATATGGAATAACTTCTACAAAGAAAACGAATACAATTTTCACAGAACATGCAATACGCATCAAATTCGAATGCACTTTGTAATTTCCAATTCAACATGTATTTATTATTAAATCAAATAGATAGTTATTCACAAATTTAGAAATTAAACATGAGAGAGAAATTTTTGACAGAAAGAAGGAATCCAAAAATGCAAAAAGACAAGCATTATTTTGGAATTCCAGGTATCGCTATTAATTTTATATTATTAGCTGTTTTTATTTCAGGATGTACAAAAGAAGTAGTAAAAGATCAATCATCCGAAGGAATCCCAATGGATGCAGCTATTGCTGAAACTTATCCTGCGAATCTGGCGGATACTGTGGATATTAATCCGGTGATAGCTGTTACCTTTGTAAGTACAACCAGTCCAACGGATGTTTCTGCTTCTACCTTAATCTTAAAAGAGGGAACAATTCCTGTCCCGGGAACAGTATCAACCTTAGGTACAACCATCAACTTCATACCATCCTCTGATCTCAAACCTGAGACTAAGTATACCGCAACAATTAAATCCAGGAAGGAAGGAAGTTCTGATAATAACAAAGACGAACATTCCTGGTCGTTTACAACTGGGAAACACCGTCATAACAATGCATTATCAGTAGTTTCTGTATTTCCTCTAAAAAGTGCAATTGAAATAGCCATTGATGTTAAACCTGCAATCACTTTTAATCAGGAGATGACATCCTCAATAACTAAAACAGTTACCATTAACTTGATGCAAGGTACGACTCCTGTTGCCGGCACATTAGATTATTCAGGAAAAACTGCAACATTTACTCCAACAAATCCTCTAACTGCCAATACATTATATACTTGCCAAGTTGTTTTTGCTGCAAAAAACAACGGTGATGATGACGATGAAAAAGATGATGACGATGATGATCATAAACAGTCTGCAAACACCTATACATGGAGTTTCACAACAGGATCAGGTGAGGCTGATGTTATCGCTCCAACTGTTCTCTCTGTTATTCCAGTAAATAATACTACAGGAATCGCTTTGAACAGCAAAGCTACTGTTACTTTTAGTGAAGCAATGAATTCAGCTACAATCACTTCAGCAACATTTACCATGAAAGAAGGAACCAATGCTATAGCCGGAACAGTAAGCTATTCAGGAAATACAGCCACTTTCGCGCCTTCAGCGAACCTTGCGCCAAACAAAATTTATACCGGTACAATTACAACAGGAGCTAAAGATGCTGCAGGAAATGCTCTTGCGAGCAACTATACCTGGAGTTTTACAACCACCACTTCGGTAGTTGATGTTACACCACCAACTGTTCTTTCAGTTATTCCATTAAGTAATGCTACCGGAATTGCTTTAAACAGCAAAGCTACTGTTACTTTCAGTGAAGCAATGAATTCTGCAACCATCACATCAGCTACTTTTACACTGAAACAAGGGAGTACATCTGTAAGCGGAACGGTAGGCTATTCAGGAACAACAGCTACTTTCACTCCTTCAGGTAACCTATTGGCAAACACTGTTTATACCGGAACTATAACAACAGGAGCTAAAGATGCTGCAGGAAATGCTCTTGCAAGTAACTATACCTGGAGTTTTACTACAGTAGCTCCCATTGTCGATACAACTCCACCAACAGTGCTTTCTATTGCTCCTGCAAACAACGCAACAGGAATAGCAGTAAATAGCAAAGCTACGGTAACTTTCAGCGAAGCGATGAATTCATCTACTATCACTTCATCTACATTTACCTTAAAGGATGGGACTACCGCCGTAGCCGGAACAGTTACGTATTCAGGATCAACGGCTACATTCACCCCTTCTGCAAGTCTGGCCAATAATAAAGTTTACACAGCGACCATTACAACTGGAGCAAAAGATGTTGCAGGAAATGCCATAGCAAGTAACTACAACTGGAGTTTCACTACGGCTGCAGCTGCCAATGTGGTATCCTTTGCAAGCCAGATATTACCAGTACTGCAAAGCAAATGTATGCCTTGTCATGGAGCTAACAGTCCAACTGCAGGCATAAGTATTACAAATTATTCCACTGTTTCTAAATTGAGTAATTCTCAGATTGACAATCCGAGCATGTACCCAAAAATGGGTGTAACCGCTGCTGAGATAACACTCATCAAAGCATGGATCGCAGCAGGAAGACTTAATAATTAGTTCTGAATTCCTTGTCTGACTTATTCCGATGGAATCGATTTAGGAATAACATTAAAAAAGCCAGAAATTAGAAAAGGCAACTCATTCACGGGTTGCCTTTTTTATAGTAAAATGATCTGATATCGGACTTATTTAAATTTTCGCACTTGATTTTTAAGCCTCAATCCAAATAAGACGGCAGCGGTTGAAAGCCCAAAAACAAAACCAATCCAAACTCCTGAATATCCGAAATTGAAAACAAAAGCGAGAAGATAACTGATGGGTAAACTCACTACAATGTAACAGAAAAAAGCAATAACCATTGGGATTCGCACATCAGCCATTCCTCTCAAAGCGCCCAGTAAAATAACCTGTATTCCGTCTGATATCTGGAAAAATGCTCCTACAATTAACAAAGCGGAAGCTACTTCGATTACTGCAGGATCGTTAGTAAACAAAAGTGGCAACTGGTTACGAAGAAGAATAAACAAAATTCCCATTAACGACATAAAAGCAATAACCATATGCAAAGAGGCGAACACTGCATGTTTGAGTTCGTTTCGATCACGTTCTCCAAATGCATGGCTCACCCGAATTGTTGTTCCGGCAGACAGACCGAAAGAAATCATATAAGTCATAGATGCCATACTAATAGCAACCTGATGACCAGCCAGAGATTCTTTAGAAATCCAACCAAGCATAATTGCTCCCAAACTGAATGATAAAACTTCAATTACCATTTGAAGTCCAATTGGAAATCCGATGGAAATCATTCTCCTGATTTTTATTTTTTCGAACCCTGAATGAATCGCTTGGGTCAAATAAATACGAAAAGATTTACTCTTTAAAATAACTAAAACAAAAATCACAGGCATTATAATTCTTGAAATAAGCGTTGCATAGCCGGCGCCATTAAGACCAAATACCGGGAATCCCAATTTCCCGTATATCAGAATGTAATTCAGTCCAATATTCAGAATATTGGTTCCAATTGTAATTCCCATGGCAATTTTTGTGTTTCCGATCCCTTCGAAAAACTGCTTGAATGAAAAAAACAACATTAATGGAACAAGTGAAGAAACCTGAATCAGATAATAAGGTATAGCCATTCGCACCACATCTTCGCTTTGTCCCATTCGATTCATGAATAAAACAACAGTCGACATTAATGCACACAATAATAATGAACTAATAAAAATGACCATGGTGCCATTTCTCAGCCAACTCCCGCTATTGGTTTGCCTTTTGTTGCTGAACGAATGCCCAACCAGTGGAGTTAGCCCCATGGTTATTCCCAAGCCAAAAAGCATTCCCACATGAAACACATTTATAGCAAAAGATGCTGCGGCCAGTTCGGTCGTCCCAACATGTCCAACCATCATATTATCAGCCAGATTTACGGTAACCTGACCGATTTGAGAAAAAATAACTGGAATTGCCAGCGACAGATTTTTCCTGTAAACAGGCAAATAATCAGATAAAGTCACAAATTAAAGATCAAAAATTCAGGACAAAGAAAAGAATTATAAAGAAAACCAGTAGCTGAATTTAATCATGAATACATTTTGTGCTTTGTTATCCCAAATACTGCCAAAACTTTTCCAGATAGATTGATCCAGTTTATCGGAATAAGCATACCGGGTGTTTGTCCAAACCAAATATAAGGTTGACCCAGGGTTGAACTCCCAACGGCCCACCAGATTCGAACTAAATTCCTGGTAGTTAAAATCCGGCATCCTGATTGGATATTCATCTATCCCATTGCGTTGCATTTGATATTTTGAACTGCTCACAGGAAAATAATCCAAGCTGGTGTACCGTTTATCCAGTGATTTATTCGACGCATCGGCCACCTCTCTGAAATTATCGTAAACACCTGTTGAAGCATAAGGATTTCCGTAATACTGAAATGAAATCTCAGGAGATACAAAGTACTCAAAGCGAAGCGTTGATGAAATCGTATTACGATCGATGGTTCCAACCACATACCTGGCTGGGGCAACAGGGTCGGTTATCCGGGTTACGTATTGATGATGATCAATCGAATGATCAAAAACAGTACGAGAGGTTATACTTAAACGATCGTTAAGCTGCCATTTCCAAAAAGCGGTAAAATAAGTTGTTTTTGATATTTTATCAGAGAAAAATTTCAGCCGTGGTCCAAATCCCGCCCAGAAATGTTTTACTGAATTCGTTTGAATAAATAATTCGGCATCATTATAACTATCCTTGTATAAGCTGGGTCCACCCCGGAGTTCGCGTGTATCAAAAATATTATAATATCTTTTCAGGTTTAGGTGTACATTCCACAGATTATTAAACTGTAAGAAACCATGTAATTTTAACCGATCGAGCGTATTTTCAAGACCATAACTCCAATCATGTTCCTGTTCGGCCTCAATATAATAACTCCTTACAATTCCTTTGGGTTTGCTAACTTTATAAGTAACATTAACCATTTCTTCAACAATATCAGCCTGATACAAATAGCCTATATCATTAAAATCGACACCGGGCGACCGCCAGTTTAATGAACCAGTTACCCTAAATCTACCGCTTCGTTTTCCGCCCTTAAGCAAACCGCCCCAACCCGACAGATTCGTCCGTTCAGAATCATAATCCAAATAATTAGCATCAGTTCGCTGATAATAATGAACAGGAGATAACTGCAAATTCGAAATAGCCTCCTTATCACCCGATACATCACTAAAAACACCTTTAAAGTCGACAAAGTATTTCCGTTTTTTCCAGTTATGCTGAAAATCTATTCCTCCTGAAAGTGCTGATTTAGATAGAAAATTCAGTTGATCATCGTTTATATTCCTAAGGGTTGAGGTAACCATACCTCCAAGTACTGTATTTCCATTATTAAAATCCTGCTTAATACGCCCAACCATAAAACTGGTAAACGGTTCAACCGCAATCTTCGATTTAGAATTATCGCCATAAATGGTCGCATTTTCTTTGGCAGTAATGCTCTGTACAACACCAACAGACAAACCATCCTTTGTTTTACCAGTCAGCTTTAATGCACTTAAAATTGGGGTATTGTCCGAAATAGAAATGGTCTGATTGTCGTCAAAATCCGGATAAAAACTGGGGGCGTGGCCAATTCGGCGACTGTAAAAAAGCATATCGCCGCCTAAGCTAAAATCCAAAACTGTATTTCCTTCCAGAAAAAACGGACGCTTTTCTTCGTTGAACACTTCGTACGAAGTCAGATTCAAGACTGCAGGATCTGCTTCTACCTGACCAAAGTCCGGATTAAAAGCGTAATCGAATGTAAAACCAGAATTCAGGCCTATTTTCCCGTCCAGACCAACACCATAAGTGGTTTTGTTTTCCAAATCAGTATTCGGACTTAAACGTGCATTAAGGTAGGGCAAAAATTCGTAATTTGTTTTCGGATTTATTCCTTTAATACCTCTCAGTTCTCCAAACAAATAGACCATTGCCGGTGCATCAATTGGAATTAATTTCCACTGATTTTCTTCGTTTAAACGATCAATCCACCGCCAGATATGAATCCCCCAAACCTGTTCTTTCCCAGGGGAAAAACGAATCTGGCTAAAAGGAATTTCTATTTCAGATGTCCATATTGAATCGGCGACCTTTGCTTTTCCATCCCAAACGGCATTCCAGTTGAAATCCCAGTTATAGGCGCCCAAATGAACTAAATCAACCTTTTGTCCTGAAGCAGCCACATTAAACTCATAAGCTGTTTGCTTATCATGATACGAGTCGATAGCGATGCCGGCAATATCGCCTGCCATTTCATCCCTCCTGCTTAATATTGGTCTGATTTCTCCGGGTCCTTTATCGTAGCATTTGAATCCGACATAGAGATTGTTGTCGTCGTACAAAATTTTAATTTCAGTTTCCTGTGAAGGACTTTTCCCCTGCTCAGGAACCTGTTGCATAAACCCACCCGACCAAATACCATTGTCCCAGCAGGCATCGTTAAGTTTTCCATCAATTTTTGGTCGCTTGTCAATTCTTGTGGCATAATAAACACGCTTTGTTCCCGCAAGCCTGTTAACCGCAGAATCAGAAGAAAGAGTATATTTTTCAGAAACCTGAGCAAAAGAAGAGCTAACACCAACAAACAAGAAAAAGAAGAAAAGTGTGGGGCGAAAATTCATACCAAAAAAATTAAAACGCGAGCAAATATAATCCAAAAACATCCATCTCAAATATGTTAACTGATAATTTTTTATCAAAATTGGAATCATATTAGCAAACAATTCCTACTTTACGTGGTTAATTGGCTTGGGTAATCCATTAAGCTCTAAAATTTATATTTAGAAATAACTTCATTTTTATGCGAAAAATCAACAAAATACTAGTTGCGAACCGAGGTGAAATAGCTATCCGGATCATGCGGACATGCCGTGAGATGGGTATTTCAACTGTTGCCGTATTTTCTGATGCCGACCGGACATCAATGCATGTCCGATATGCCGACGAAGCTTATCATATCGGTGCTTCAGCTTCCGCCGAGAGTTACCTAAATGCCGACAAAATAATTGATGTCGCGAAGAAAACGAAGGCAGATGCTATTCATCCCGGGTACGGATTTTTATCGGAAAATTCCATTTTTGCGCGTAAATGTGCTGAAAACGGAATAAAATTCATAGGTCCTTCTCCTGAAGTTATTGAACAGATGGGAAATAAGATTCAGGCACGATTAACCATGATTGCCGCTGGTGTTCCCGTTGTTCCGGGGACAACAGAGAGTTTAACAACTGAAAAAGATGCATTGGATACCATCAGCAAGATTGGACTGCCTGTAATGGTAAAAGCAGCTGCCGGAGGTGGAGGAAAAGGAATGCGATTAATTACGGAAGAAAAAGACATTGTTTCCCTGGTTCGTTCGGCCAGATCTGAAGCAAAATCATCGTTTGGAAATGATTCGGTGTACATCGAAAAATACATCTCATCACCTCACCACATCGAATTTCAGGTTTTAGGCGATCAACACGGAAATGCCATTCATTTGTTCGAACGCGAGTGTTCTGTTCAGCGCCGTCACCAGAAAATGATTGAAGAAACACCTTCTCCTTTAATGACGGCTGAGCTTCGTGAAAAGATGGGTAAATACGCTGTTGAAGCAGCAAAAGCTGTGAATTATGAGGGAGCCGGTACAATTGAATTTTTGGTCGATAATCATCTGAATTTCTATTTTTTGGAAATGAATACCCGGCTACAGGTTGAACATCCCATTACCGAACGTGTGACCGGAATCGATCTTGTTAAACAACAAATTCTGATTGCAGAAGGTCATCCTCTTACAATTACTCAGGAAAAACTCAAACAATCGGGGCATGCAATCGAATGCCGGATTTATGCTGAGGATTCGGACAACAATTTTATGCCAAACCCTGGTAAAATCTACAACATAACTCAGCCATTAGGATTGGGAGTCAGGACCGATGGTTATGTTTACGAAGGATATGAAATTCCGATCCATTACGATTCGATGATTTCGAAACTCATTGTTTGGGCTGAAAACAGAGATGAAGCGATTGCCCGAATGAAAAGAGCTCTCTACGAGTATAAAATTACCGGAGTGAAAACATCCATTAAATTTCTGGAACGTATTATGGATACTGAAGATTTCAAAAGTGGAAATTATGATACAAACTTTATTGAAAAAAACAAAGCTATCCTGCATGCTGAAACAAAATGCCCTGATGATTGTGAAGATATGATAATCATTGCAGCGTATATCGAATATCTCGACAGTCTTAATATTGCCCAGACTTCAAAACAAATGTACACCGCGCAGAACCGTTGGAAAAAATATACCTATCAAAAGAATTTTGAACGTTTATAATCCCCCGAAACTATGTCAATAGAAATTAAACTCGATAAAAGGATCGCTTCGGTAGAAATACTAAAACAGTTTGAGAATATGCTAGAGATCAAGGTCGATGATAATATTTATCAGGTTGATTTAATGCATAATGATGAAGGTATTTTTTCAATTTTGGCAGGTGGCCGTTCATTCAACATCGAACTGGTTCCACAAACAAAAGCCAAACATTATACAGCGTATACACTCTATGACTCCTATGACGTTGAAGTCATTGATGCTGAATCCAGATATAGAAGAAACCGTTCAGGAGCTTCGCCGCTGGCTTCAGAAAACAACATAATATCTCCAATGCCCGGAAAGGTGGTGAAAATTCCGGTTGGTGTTGGCGATGAAGTGAAGAAAGGTGATACACTCATAACCATATCTGCCATGAAGATGGAAAGCGAATATAAATCGCCAAAAGACGGAAAAGTCTTTAAAATTCATGTTAGCGAAGGTAGCACGGTAGATGCAAATCAGGTATTAATAGAAATTGAATAAATTAAGAATATATGGACTTAAAAGCCAAATTTGACCAGTTTGAATTGCTTAATCAACAGGCAGAAGCTGGTGGTGGAAATGAACGCGTCGAAAAACAACACAGTTCAGGCAAAAAAACTGCGAGAGAACGAATCACGCTTCTTCTTGATCCCGGAACTTTTACTGAAATTGACAAAATGGTTACTCACAGGGCAACTGATTTTGGGATCGACAAACAAAAATTTCCAGGCGATGGGTTAGTGTCAGGGTATGGTAAAATAGAAGGACGTCTGGTCTATGTTTTTGCTCAGGACTTCACTGTTTTTGGAGGAACTTTAAGTCGTACAAATGCCGACAAGATTCTTAAAATTCAGGATCTGGCTATTAAAATGGGAGCTCCGCTTATTGGGCTCAATGATTCTGGTGGTGCACGTATTCAGGAAGGAGTTGAGAGTCTGGCCGGTTATGCTGATATTTTTTACAACAATGTTCTTTCGTCAGGAGTTATACCTCAAATAAGTGCCATTCTGGGCCCCTGTGCGGGAGGAGCTGTATACTCGCCGGCACTCACCGATTTTATTTTCATGGTCGAAAAAACCAGCCACATGTTTGTCACTGGTCCTGAAGTTATTAAAACAGTAACTCACGAAGATGTAACCAAGGAAGAGCTTGGTGGCGCTATTACTCACGCTTCAAAAAGCGGAGTGGCTCATTTTACCGGCGGTGATGAAGAACAAACATTGATGATGGTCAGAGAACTGATGAGCTTCATTCCATCGAACAACATGGATGAACCGCCTGTGAAAATCTGTACCGATCCTGAAAATCGTTCTGATGTGTCATTGAATCAAGTGGTTCCGGTTGATCCAAATAAGCCTTATGACATCAAAGACATCATTCATAAAATTATTGACGACGAACATTTCCTCGAAGTTCAGCCACATTACGCCGCAAATATAGTGATCGGTTTTGCCCGAATGGGAGGAAGATCAATTGGAATTGTGGCCAACCAGCCTGCACATCTTGCCGGTGTGCTTGACATTAATTCTTCAGGAAAAGCTGCCCGTTTTGTTCGCTTCTGCGATGCATTTAATATTCCACTGGTCACACTGGTTGATGTACCTGGATTTTTACCCGGAACAGCTCAGGAATTTGGAGGAATAATAAAGCACGGGGCAAAACTTTTATATGCTTTTGCCGAAGCAACTGTTCCAAAAATTACCTTGATTACAAGAAAAGCTTATGGTGGAGCTTATGATGTAATGTCGAGCAAACACATTGGCGGAGATGTAAATATGGCATATCCAACCGCCGAAATTGCTGTGATGGGTCCCGAAGGTGCCATCAATATTTTATACCGTGGAAAATTATCGGACGATGAAAAGGCAGATGCTGTTCTTGATTACCGTGAGAAATTTGCTAATCCATATCGCGCCGCAGCTCTAGGTTATATCGATGAAATTATTCTACCACAGGATACGAGGTTTAAAATCATTGAAGCCTTGAAGATGACCCATAATAAGCGGAAATCGAATTTACCGCGTAAACATGGAAATATTCCGTTATAGATTTTAGAAAAGAAACTTTCGAAGACAATCGTCCGTATGAAAAACTGATAGCTTAAAGAAGATTATAAGTATGAAAAAGCAAACCATTCAAAACTTTCAGATTTTTTTAGGAATATTCCTTTTACTTTTGGGAATGTCACTCTATTTTGTTGTATCAAATCCAATACGATATCTGGGAATTATTTTCTTCGCTTTTTCAGTTCTGATTTTTGTCGCGTTATCTTTTTCAAAAAATAAAATTCCAAAAAGGGATAAATTTAAAAGCCCCACAAGAGATCAGATTTTAAAACATCAGTATAAGAAGTAAAACAGAAAAACCGGCAAATGCCGGTTTTTCTGTTTTACTTCTTATCATTAAGCACAACTATCAAAGCCAAACGTTACCCTTCTGTTTGTAATCAGACAAAATCACCAGATTAATCTAAGTTATGATAAAATCGTGTAGCTTTTTTAGGATTCGAACGATGGAAATCTGCGTAACAAAATTAACTTTGTTAATACAATCGTTTTGCACGAATTAAATCATTATGCCACAGGATATAGAAACACATATTGACAATTTTTCAAATCAGTTTCAGTCGATTCTTACCCGGGTGAACCAAAGTGAACAACTTGAACAACTTCTGGAGATATTGATTAAACAGGCTGATGACTTAGGGAAATTGTTTATCGAACTAGGACAAAAAGCTGACAATAAAGTTTCTACCCACCAAACACATAACGACCATAATTTTTTAGACCAGATATTACCTGATTATATTTTAATCTACCAATGTTCAGAATCATTTAAATTTTTCATGATTCTTTGGAGAGACAGTATCTTTCAAATTCAAAAGGCTCAGCTTTTTGGACTGGATAGTACCGGGAATGTTAATCTGCAGCAAAAGTTAATTACAGATACCAAAATTGTATTTCTGGAATCTGGAAAGGATTTACTGGATAGTTTACAAAACCATATTCTAAAAGCGAATAAAAATCCCAAACACTATAAAAAACAACTAAGGAAATGGCTCTTGCAGAAAAACCCATGGTTGAGCTACCAAAATCAGATCATGGAAATTGTTCGTCAATGCCGGATTTTACATGAAAAACATCTTGTAATTTATAAGTCTGCACAAGGGTTTCAGGTAATAAAATCAAAAATTCTTGATGCAGTAAAATTCTGTCACGAAGAACTTTCTGAAGTAGATAGTTTTATAGACCAGGCAACCGATTATATCCAAACGGAAGCGCAAACACCATCAGATAAAAGTTTGACACGGATTGCACACAAGATACAACTCATTGAAACACAAGTAACTCTAACCTACCATATAGACATCTTCAATAATCAGTTGGAGCAGGAACTGACACAAATTGCCGGAGAAACTGAATTTACTATTCAAATTCAGCAAGGGCTCCTGATGCAGGATAAAATTAATTTTCTGAAGAGAATTTCACTCTGGCTTAACAGGGAAATATTACCACTTTTATTTGAAGTCTGGGAAATTACTGAATTAAGTAAAAATGGCCTGAAAATGGCTCTTCAGAACATTCGAAATATGGCATTGCTCAGCAATTCGGATGTCTCAGATAAAAAACAACAAGCATTCGATCAACATATATTTTTACAACCTCTTAAGGTATTAGCAGAAAATAATATAGAAGCAATTAGTCAATTAGCCGAATTTTCCAATTTGCTCTCACATCGAATTGCAATTGATTTAAAGCTGTCTCTGGTATACGACACTGAACGCTTTTTTCTTCCTTTTTCATCAGGTACAGCCATCACAAACAGGCTAAATCTTGAAAAGAGCAAACTACTGAAAGTATCGCAGTCATGGTTGAAAAGCCAAATAATAAGGCTTCACAGTTACCGAAAAAAAATGGTTCATGAATTCACCCTTTCACGATCCGAAAAAATGGTTCGTTTCCTGCAGCTTCGCAAAAGAGATGATTCAAATAGCCATTACACAAGCTTTTTTACAACAAAAGGATATTTTGGTGATTTGTTCGCTATTGGCCGCGAAGAAGAACTGGCTCATCTTTCACTTTTGATAAAAAACTGGAAAGAAGGATTTCATGGATCAGCCATCATTACCGGTCAGCGATATTCAGGGAAAACCTTAACTGGTGAACTAGTAGCCAGCAGAAATTTTCCGGATAATACTATTCGGTTAAGTCCTGGAGTTACATTATCACTGGGTGGAAGGAAAATGGAAGCAACTTACAATATTTCCGAATCGCTTAACTTTATTGCAAAAAACAATCCGGATTTGAAAAACCTGGTTTGGATTGATGATATCGAATTGTGGTGGGAACCCGGCAGACCGCTTTATAAAAATATAAAAGACCTGACCAGCTTTATCGATCACAACTCTTCACATTTCTTTTTTCTGGTTTCAATGAATCTGTCAACCTATCATCAGATTAAACAAGTGATGGAATTGGAGAGGATTTTTCAGGCTCATGTACACCTTGGAAAACTTTCGGCAAAAGAGATTGAAAAAGCTATACTTATCAGACACCTTGCTACCCATCGTACACTTCTGAATAAAAAAGAGGAAAAAATTGGAACCGCCGAGTTTAAGCGTATTTCCAAAGAAATCGCTCAGTATAGTAATGGAAATATTGGTGATGCTTTGAATATGTGGTCGTACTTTACCAGAAAAATTGATGATGACACGGTAATGTTTAACTCTATTCCCAAATTTAGTCTGCCAGAGTTCTACCGGCCGGATCTGGCGGTATTACTAACTTCCATAATGTTACAGAAAAGAACCAACGAATACCGCCTGCGAAAGCTTTTTGGTCCGGCTTTTACGGAAAGATATCAACCCATATTGCAGAGAATGGTCTCGATAAGGGTGATTGAAAGACATCTTGACGGATGGCTTGAAATTAACGAAAGAGTAGTGAATGAATTGGGCATGATGTTGGATACCAGACATTATTTAAATTACTAGACCAATGGATGAATTAATAAATAATCAGATTAGTTGGTTTACCTTCATTAGTGTTTCGCTCTTGTTAGTTATTTTACTTCAAGTCGCCCGTTTTAGTGTAAGGTATCTCTATAATTTCATGATTTTTGGCCGCATTAGAATTCCTGTTTCAGATTTTGCAAAAAAAGGGTTGGTAATTCTCGAACCCATAATTTTCATCTGCATTTTGGGACTGTTTATCTCAATCAATCCAATCGTATATGGTTTAGGAGTTCTCTTGTTCAGCGCTATCACATTTCTGCAAATACGGGACTACCTGAGTGGCCGGATTATACTCTACACGAGCACAATCATGAATGATAAAAAGATCAGCACCGGAAAATTCAGTGGAAGTGTAGTTAAAATGGGCAAGATGGGAATGCACATCAGTACACCGGAAGGTGTTTTATATTTAAACCATTACCGGATAATTTCTGAAGGTTACACTCTTTCAGCCGGAGAAGAACTTGGCGAATATTGTCATTTACTACTAACGTCAAAATCAACAGATATAAAAACAAAGGATATAATCAGGAAGTTAAATGAAATACTTGTAACTCTGCCATTTATTAACTGGAAGTATAAGCCGAAAATTTCCGGCAATAGCCAAACCCCTGGTGAAATTGAACTAAAAATGCTGCTGCACGAAAAAGTTGCAACTGAAGAAGTTATTCTGTTCTTTTTAGAAACTGGTTATCATTGTGTTATAAGAAAATCTTAAATTAGCAATCCATGGAAATATTAAACTCATATAACCTGATCATTGAAGCTTCGGCAATTATCATATTATCATTCATATTTAGTGAACTTTCGCATAAGACGAATATACCTTCAGTTCTGATGCTTATTTTGCTGGGAATAGGACTTAATCTGGTCATGAAGAATTTTCTGCCGAACACTTATAATTTTTTCCCTGCGCTGGAAATACTTGGTATTGTAGGACTAATCATGATCGTACTTGAAGCTGCGCTTGAATTGGAGTTGAAACAAAACAAACTGGTTCACATCTTCAAAGCCATGATGATAGCCTTGATCGGACTCGGTTTATCTACCTGGGCAGCAGCCGAGATTATGCAGTATTTTATTCCGGGAATGGATCGAATTACCGCCTGGATATACGCAACTCCCCTCTCAATACTTTCATCTGCCATTATCATTCCAAGTGTTTCAGGGGTAATTGCTTCAAAAAAAGAATTTCACATCTACGAAAGCACATTTTCTGATATCCTCGGGATCATGTTGTTTTATTTCCTGACCAGTCAGGTTGAAGATGGCGGACATTCCGGAACGTTGACGGTTTTCTTCGGAAACCTGGGATTAACTATATTCATATCTTTAATTGCCGGTTACGGATTGCTGTTTGTATTTCAAAGAATAAGATCAGATATAAAACTGTTTTTGCTAATCTCTATTCTGCTATTATTGTATGCGCTAGGCAAAAAAATGCACCTTTCGTCATTAATTATCATCCTCATTTTTGGATTATTGATCGCCAATATGCCTCTCTTTTTCAGAGGATTCCTGAAACGATGGCTCAACGTCAAAAAAGCGAAGGAAATGTATGATGGTCTTCATGTTGTAACACGTGAATCTGCTTTTGTAGTCCGTACTTTCTTTTTTGTAACTTTTGGAATGACAATCACTCTAGGCTCATTGCTCGATCTGAATGTCGCCCTGGTTTCTATCTATATTATTTTTTCAATCTATGGAATCAGGTTTTTACTCTTACGCGTTTTTCTGGGTGCTGATATTATTCCGCAGGTATTTATTGCTCCAAGAGGACTGATTACTGTTTTACTTTTCTATGCTATTCCAAAAGAAGTAGAGGTTGAAGGTTTTAATTCAGGAATATTACTCTTCATTATTATCGCGAGCAGTCTTATTATGACATTTGCGCTGATTTATGACAAACAACGCAGTATGGAAGCAATCCGGAAAACGGAGAGTATTCCGGTTGGATTTCAGAAATGGAAAGCACCTAGTGTTGATAAATACATCAAAGACACTCCTGCTCCGGACCAACCAATACAATAGATCTGGCACGAATTCAATAAACAACTTTAGATTTTCTTTAGATTTAAGTCTTTAATTCAAAGAATGAAAATTTTAATCATTGAAGACGAGACCGAATTACTCCAGGTAATCAGCAATTATCTTTCAGAAGCTGGTTTCTTCTGCGAACAGGCTGATCATTTCAATACAGCTCTCGAAAAGATTTCCATCTACGAATACGATATTATTCTGTTGGATATTTCTTTGCCTGACGGGAATGGTCTCAACCTGATTAAAACGATCAAAAAAATGAATATCCGTTCAGGAGTTATTATCATCTCAGCAAAAAATTCGCTCGACGATAAAATTTCCGGACTCGATCTTGGAGCCGACGATTACATGACTAAACCTTTCCAGCTTTCTGAGCTGAACTCAAGAATTAAAGCGGTATTGCGAAGACGGCATTTCGACGGATCAGATTTGATTCAATTCAATGAAATTGAGGTTAACACAGAAAACAAAACGGTAAGTATAGAAAACACTCCACTGGTGCTGACAAAAAAAGAATATGATTTGCTTTTGTTTTTTCTGGTCAATAAAAACCGCCTACTCACCAAAGAATCTATCGCAGAACATTTATGGGGCGACAACATTGATCTTGCAGATAATTTCGATTTCATATACACACACATTAACAACCTAAGAAAGAAAATACTTTCGAACGGTGGTAAGGATTACATTAAAACAGTGTACGGCATGGGTTATAAATTCGTGGAATTATGAAGCTGCTCACGAAATTAAACACCCGTTACATATTGTATTCACTTTCTGTGATGGTGATCTCAGGAATTCTGATTTATGTAGTGATTTCGAAGGTTGTTGACAAACAACTGGATGAAAAACTGGCTGACATTTCTGTCCGAATTGAAGAAAAACTTTCAGCTAATGGTAAAGTCGACTACCTGCAACCTTTCGTTGTTGTCACCGAAATTGGAAATTCTCCGGAAATGAAAACCATTTCTGATACACTCATATTGAATGGGAACGAGAATGAAATGGAAGTATTCCGCCAATTTACAGTCGTTAAAAAGATCAATAAAACGAATTACAAAATAGTTGTTCGCGAGTCGAAAATTGAATCGGAAGACCTGGTGCAAACACTGGCAGGAATAACCTTGATGGCTATTTTATTTCTGACAGCCAGCTTAATTCTGATTAACAGGAAGGTTGCCAAATCAATCTGGACTCCTTTTTACAAAAATCTGAAGGAAATAGAAGAATTTTCGTTGCAGGAACATTCTCCATTAATTCTTCAGCAAACCGGAATAACAGAATTCGATAATTTAAATGAAGTAGTTACCAAGCTGACCAATCAGATCAATTCAGATTATCAAAACCTCAGGCAATTTTCGGAAGATGCTTCACACGAAATACAAACACCCCTGGCCATTGTATTGGCAAAACTCGAAAGTCTGCTAAACGATCACGAACTAAACGAAAATCAGCTCAAGTCCATTCAGTCGGCTCATCTTTCGGTACAACGGCTTTCGAAATTGAACAAGGAACTTTTGCTGCTGACAAAAATCGAAAATAATCAGTTTCTGTCTGTTGAGACGATTAATCTGAAAACAATAATTGAAGAAAAATTATCCGAATTTCAGGAACTATTTGAATTAAAAGAGATAAAAACAGAACTGCTGTTCACCGATGATTTGGAGATGGAGAGCAATGTCGTTTTGGCTGAAATACTCATTAACAATCTACTTTCAAACAGTATCAATCATAACATCCCCAACGGATTAATCAGGATAATACAAAGTAAAAATTCGTTGGAAATCTGGAATACCGGTCAAGCAGAAATTGCTTATCCTGAAAAATTATTCCTTCGGTTTTATAAAGAAAATCAATCCGGAAAATCAGTGGGGCTTGGTTTGGCCATTGTCGCCAAAATCTGCGAAGTGCAGGGTTGGAAAGTTTCCTATACCTACATTAAACCCCTACATGGATTTCAGGTATTATTTCAAACCTAACAAAAACAGAGTGAATACTCCCTGATTTTCAACGCTTAAACCGTATTTTTGAATATCGAAAAGAACCACTAATATGCACAATTTGAAACACTCCAATAGTATTCGGGTTTGCCAAGGTCTGGTTTTTATGCTCATTTTAAGTTTACCTCTCTGGTCCTCTGCTCAGGAAACGCTGCAGTCTTTTCTCGACAGTGCAATAATTAACAATCCTGAAGCTGTTTCAATTCAAACCCAGATTCATTCCTATCAGTATGATGATCAGATGATTTCAGCCATACTTCAATCACCAAAAGCATTTGTAAGTTCCGAAGTTTTGGTTTCGCCATATCTAAACAACAATGGCAAACTCATCGATATTGCACCGGCAGACAAAGCCATCGGTTACGACATCGGCATCACTAATGGTGGATTGTATTCGTTGCTTTTTAACCTTCAGCTCCCATTACTGAAAGGCAAACAGGTTGGCCATCTTCAGGAGCAAAATCAGGTAGAAGTTGAAAAATTAAAAACAAGGTTAAAATTGATTGAAATTGAGGTGAACAGAACCATAGGAAGTGCTTATTTCGACGTGTTGGCGCAACAGGTTGCAGTTGAAAACTATCGAAAAAACACAGCTTTGCTCAACAATGAATTCCAAATTATTAAAAGTCTGACCAGCAAAGGACTTTACCGTATTTCGGATTATAAACTGATGGAATTGGAACTGAAATCGGATTCAATCAATCTTCGAACTTCCATCAGTGATTTAGAACTGGCAATCATGCAATTAAAAGCAGCCTGTGGAATAAAAAACCGCGAAATTTCCGAATTGAAAAGTCTTACGGTTGTTCAATCAGAGCCACTATCCTCCCCTTCCATGTTTATTTATTCATTTGCTTTCGATAGTCTGGCGTCCACAACACAGCAGAAAGTTTTTAACGATCAATATCAACCGCAACTCAACGCATACGCCAATTCAGGTTTAAACTCCACATCAATACCAATGATGCAACGACATGTTGGAGGAAGCGCCGGAATACAACTCAGCTACACTTTGTTCGACGGACATCAGAGAAAAATCAATGAAGAGCAACAATTTCTGCGAATTACTGAAGCTTCAATTCAAAAAGGACTTAAAAACAATGAGATAAAAACTCATGCTGACGCTCTCAGGCAAAATATTGAAAGGACAAGAACAGAAATGGTTAAACAAAAAGAAATTCAAAAGGAATACAAAGAATTACTGACGCTTTATCAGGATGAAGTACAACGGGCACAAATCAGCGTGATAGATTTAATTGCTTTCCTTCAAAAATTCAGCAATATAAATCTGGACGTCAGCACCAAAGAAATAATGCTAAATAAACTCATCAATGAATATAATTACTGGAATAACTAAGTTTCAAGGTTCAGGTTTCAATATTCAGGTTAGGCTCATCAGATTAATTATTCAACTAATCGTTTTTTCAGCTTTCTCATTTTGTTTGTGTGGATGCGCATCCAGACAAACAGCTCAGGAAGATGAAGTTTCGGTAAAAACCGATGTGAAAATCAGTTCACCGGTTGTTAGAACAGCTACGAGTTTGGTTAGCTATCAGGCGGTGACACGTTACATGCAATCCAACGATATCCGGTCACAGGTCACAGGCATTGTTACGCGCGTTAATTGTTCTGTCACCGGAAATATTACTGCAAATCAGCCATTATTCACTGTTCAGCCACAGGAAGCCGCGGCTCTCAAAAAATCAAAATTCAGCGATCAAATACTAACCGGATTTTCAGACACCGTTTTTGGGCACATCAGTGGTCAAATCAGTCAATTGAATGTTCAGGTAGGCGATTTTGTTCAATCAGGCGATATTTTGGCCACTTGTATCCGGGCCAATTCAATGCGAATTATTGCTTACATACCTGTTGAGCGTCTCGGAATAATTGAGAAAACCAGGGATTGCACCATCATTTTGCCCGATAGAACAACAATAAAAGGAAAGGTTTCCGGAAAATTAGCATCAGCTGAAACTCAGGATCAAACTCAGGCATACCTCATCGAACCCGAAAAATCCGTTTCTCTGGCCGAAAATATCAATCTGACCGTTCAATTCATGGCCGGACAAATGCAGAATGCCTTATTTGTAAAAGAAAACGCAGTTTTAGGGAACGAGGAACAAACCAGTTTCTGGGTAATGAAACTAATCGATGATTCGACTTGCATCAAGGTTCAGGTAGAAAAAGGCATCAAACAAGACAGTATGATTCAGGTGATAGGTTCAGGCTTAACCAGCTACGATTTTGTAATTTCGGAAGGCGGATATGGTTTACCGGATAGTTCCAGGGTTCAGGTTATTAATAGAAAATAGAATATGCTGATCAAAGAAAGCTTTCACCATAGATTTAAACATCCATTTGGGATTGTGCTCCTTATACTGGTTGCTGCAGGTATTTATGCCTACACACAAATGAAGGTGGAATTGCTGCCCAATGTCACCTTCCCTAAGGTGAAAATTATAGCTGATAATGGAGAACAGCCTATCGATATCATGTTGGTAAGCGTCACCCGTCCACTGGAAGCAGCAATCAAAAAAAGCGAAAATCTGAAAATCATTCAGAGCACCACTTCGCGTGGAACCTGCGAAATCTCAGCTTTTTTCAACTGGAATGCTGACATAAACCTGGTCCGTCAGCAAATTGAGGCACGCATCAGCGAAAGCAGTCCTGACCTCCCTCCGGGATTAAAAGTGACCATAGAAAAGATGAATCCATCCATATTAGCTGTTTCCGGGTATTCTCTCGAAGGCAAGCTAAGCCCGGTTGAACTGAAAATACTGGCTCAATATACTGTAAAACCATTTCTGGAACAAATTTCAGGAGTGCGGGAAGTCGCTGTTATGGGTGGCCGGAACAAGGAATACCAGCTTATTCTGAATGCAGTAAAAATGAGTAGTTTGGGCATCACTCCAAACCAGCTGGGAGATGTACTCGCGCAAACCAACTCGATTAAATCAAACGGATACATGAACGATAACAACCGGCTTTACCTTACTCTGACTGATGCCTCAGTCCGTAATATAGAGCAACTTGAAAACACGGTGATAAAAAGCAGCAATTCCTCCACCATCAGGGTGAAAGACATTGCTAAAGTGCAGATTGACGGACAGGTAGAATATGTAAAAATAAAGGCAAACGGGAAAGATGTTCCGCTGATTGCCATTATGAAACAACCCGAATCGAACCTTTCGGATGTGGATACACAATTGCAAATTCGTATCAAAGAACTCAACGAAAAGTTGCTGCCCAAAGGAGTTAAAATGGTTCCGTATTACAACCAGGCCGATTTCGTCGACAATGCAATCCACAGTATCCGTGATGTACTTTGGGTTGGACTTTTACTGGCCATTCTGGCAACAATGCTGTTTCTACGTTCATTCAAAAGCAGTCTGGCCATCTTCATTACAGTGCCGGTTTCCTTGCTGCTTGCCGTGATTGTTTTACTGAGTCTGGGCTATAATTTCAACATCATGACACTGGGAGCCATTGCTGCAGCAATCGGTCTGGTGATTGACGATGCGGTGGTGGTGGTTGAACAAATCCACCGGACACACGAAGAACATCCGGAGGAAAACTACCATTCGGTAGTTCCAAAAGCCATTAAATATCTTCTGCCAGCCATGATTGGGTCATCGCTCAGCACCATTGTCATTTTTCTTCCTTTTAGCCTGATGACAGGAGTTGCCGGAGCATATTTCAACATTATGACACAAACAATGATCATCACGCTGACTGCTTCATTTTTTGTCACCTGGCTGATACTTCCGGTTATTTACCTGCTGTTTTTCGGGAATATGAAAGAGAAAAAACTAAAACCTGCAGAAGTTCACCAACAAAACTGGGTGCTTTTTTTTCTGAAAAAACCAGTTTTTGCTATCCTCATGGTTGCTGCCATGCTCGCCAGTATATTTATAATCTTTCCAATTTTACCCTCCGGATTTTTGCCTGAAATGGACGAAGGAGCCATTGTGCTCGATTTCGACAGTCCTCCCGGAACATCACTGGAGGAAACGGAAGTAATGCTCACGAAAGTTGACCAGATCATCGATAAAATACCCGAAGTACAGTCTTATTCTCGAAGAACAGGTACTCAAATGGGATTTTTCATCACCGAGCCAAGCCGTGGTGATTATCTAATCAGGCTAAAAGACCAGCGGAATAAAAATACGGAAGAAGTGATCGATGAAATCAGGAAACAAATTGAGGCGAAGATTCCGGTCCTAATCGTCGATTTCGGACAAGTGATTGGTGATATGCTGGGTGATTTAATGAGTTCGGTTCAACCCATAGAAATCAAACTATTCGGGAATGATATTGCACAAATTCATGATTACGCAAAAAAGGTAGCTACAGTGGTTGAAAATGTTCCCGGAACAGCCGATGTATTCGATGGCATTGTGATTGCAGGACCTTCTGTGTTTGTCAATCCTGATTTTGCCAAACTGAGCCAGTTTCAGCTGACACCCGATATTTTCCAGTATCAGCTGCAAACCAGGATTGGTGGGATCGTTGCAGGTAGTGTTCAGGAACCGCTCCAAATCTGTGATGTACGCATGATTTATCCTGACCGGGGAAACCTCAGTGTGGACCAGATGAAGCAAACCAAAATATTTTTAAATGACGGGAAGCTATTGCCCTTAAGTCGGTTTGCTGATGTGAGTTTATCGAAAGGAATAGCAGAAATTAACCGTGAAAACTTGAAAAATGTGGACTATGTAACGGCAAGGCTGAACAATCGTGATTTAGGTAGTACTCTCGCTGACATCCAAAAAGCCATTCAGGAAAAAATCAATCTTCCAACAGGATTGCACATTGAATATGGTGGCGCCTATAAAGATCAGCAACAAGCGTTTAAGGAACTGATGCTTATCTTAATATTGGCAAGTCTGCTTGTTTTTGCGGTTATCCTGTTTCTGTTCCGAAAAATTAAAGTAGCACTTCTACTCATCTTTTTAGTACTTCTGGCACCTGCCGGCAGCGGTTTGCTGCTTTACTTCCTGAATGTTCCTTTGAATGTTGGCAGTTATGTGGGTATTATCATGATCATCGGAATGGTTGGTGAAGCTTCAATTTTTACCTATTTGCAATACAACGAGGTGCGCGAAAAAGGCCAATCGGTAATCGACTCCATAGTTTATTCCATCTCCGTTCGATTGCGCCCGAAACTGATGACTGCACTAAGCGCCATCATGGCTCTGTTACCCCTTGCGATTGGAATTGGTTCCGGAGCACAAATGCACCAATCTCTGGCTATTGCGGTAATTGGCGGACTAATTTTTGCCCTTCCGGTATTGCTAATCGCTTTACCCACATTTCTAAAAATGATAGAAAAATAAAAAAAAACAATATTGAAAAACCGTTGAGTCTCTTCATTTACTTTATCCGGATGGGGTTTGTCAACTTAACTGGCTGACACCAGGAATCAGTCCCATCATAAACACCGTTTAATAGATGAGTAATTTTCCGGTGTTTAATCAACAACTGAGGCCTTTCTCTCCTCACACAATGCAAAATCGAGTCATTCTTAAATAAAATATCGTGATTGTACACAACGACAGGATCATACTTCTTCCAATCATTAATTCCGTCTTCTGAAAATAAATGAATTCCCCATCTTTCGTATCCGCTGACACCACCAACATTATCTTCGCAAACAATGTGGTACTCATTCCGGGCTTTAAAAAAGCAAAAATCTTCCAGGTTACAATCCGGCCATACATTTTCATTTTTAATCACAAAAGGCCCATTGTAATTATCAGCCTCAGCTAAAAATACCCGTAATTGTTTGTCTCGAAATACCATTTTCACCGTTGAATCTTCAATAATGACGGACGGATTATTCGACTCCATTTCAATCAGAGGTTTATCGGAACGTGTCCATGGCCCACAGATCGATTGCGATTCAGCATATCCGATTCTTCGAAGCAACATATCCGATGATTCATGAAACGTGGTAAAATCACTTCCGATATAAAAAAGAACGTATTTATCTCCAATCTTCTGAATCGTAGGGTTATGTGCCATGTTTGCATCCCAGCATGAACTATCCCGTTCACCGATTACAACTTCCTGAAATTTAAAAGGTCCCAAAGGCGATTTTGAGATGGCTCTTACAATTTCAGAGTTATTTCTGTATCCTTCAGGAAAAGCTCCAACTTTTGGCCAGCGCGAAGCGAAAAGATGATAAACTGAATTTACCTTAATCATTGAACCACCCCAAATCCAATAACCATCCATTTTAAATCCACTTCTAGCTGGTAATTTCTTATACTTAAAAGCCATCGGTTGACCAACCGAATTGAAGCAGATAAATGCTATTGCCCAAATAACAAAAAAATATTTCATATTCTTTTTCGTTAGAGTATTAAGTTACGCTAAAGGCTGACAGAGATTTTTACCGATACTTAGTCGTTTTGCCCCAACTGAACTCGCTATGAGGTCATAGACGAAAGCTGGCTGATGATACGTTCAAATTTATTAATTTCCCATCAAATTGGCTTGCGAATAGCATGCGGTTAAGTATAAGATAAAATTGAAACTTATCACTATCAGCTAAAACAATAATTACCAAACAGCGTTTTCTGATTGATATTTAATTTTAAAAAGCAAAATCAGGAACAATTAACAATAAAGACATACAGGTATTAATACCTGTATAAACCCATAATGCTTTAATAACAAGACATGCAAACACTTATAAAACATATAAGATCGTGTTAAATGTTAAATAAAATCAGATTGATAAAAAGGATAATATAAAATCTATTTTCATTTATTAACTTTATTCCATGAACAAGATTTTCGTGATATCGGTATTTATATTTATACTGGTTCTTTACAAAGCGATTACGATTGTTTTTTTGCTGCGGTTAAAGACCAAATTAAAGGATAGAGATTTTAATTCCTTCATAGAATTATTGGGCGATAAATGTCAATATCGTTTAATGTTCTATGGGTATAAAAGGTACAAATGGTCTAAAAGATTGATAATTGTTAAAGCTAATTTTAACGATGATGGTGTTCAAATTAGCAAAAAAATAAAACCTCTTCGTCTTTTAAAATTTAAATCTGAATTGTCATTTATTAACGAAGATCGAAAATCACAAACCGCATAGTTTTTTTTAGATTTTGGGGCCGGAAAAATAAACAGAACTTCAATTCCTTAAATATTCACTCCGTCAATTTGAAATGCGTGCCGGTGGAATTTATTTCATTTTACTTCTTATTGCTGCGATAATAAAACCTATGGCTGCAATTAAATTCATTATTCCAAACCAGTCACCAAAAAGGGTGTAAATCGTATTTCGATTTTGAAATGAAGTTTCTCCTATTAGTATTGCTTTCTGACCATTTGAACAGCTGGATTCAGAAGTAACCCTTCCATAAAAATCACTTATTGTCAATCTTCCCTGTCTTGCCGTTCTTATTTCCGAAAATCCATTCTCCACACCTCTTAATATGGCCATGCAGGAATGCAGCCAATCGTCGACTTCAAAATCCCATGCAGGGACGAATAAAATCACCAAATATATACCATCTACTAAACTTTCGACTATATTAACCAGTTATATTTTCATCGTTTCATTCAGGTTTTCAGGAGAATATCAATAAACAATTAAGAACCTCAGATGATCAGAAATTTCCAAATCAGGAATTTTAAACGTCAATTCATTGCACTTCAAATTTCCTTTAGAATTGAGTTATAGGTTTGGATTATTAATTTTTAAATCAATCCAGATGAAATCAACAATTCTATTACTCAGTCTTTTTTTAGTTAGTTTATTTGCCAGCGTACAAAAAACTCCGCCAACCGCAGTAACTAACGCTTTTGCACAAAAATTTAAAGGTGCCGAAAAAGTAAAATGGGATATGGAAGAAGCCAACGAATGGGAAGCCGAGTTTATGCTTTCAGGAAAAGAAACCTCTGCTTCGTTCGATCTTTCAGGCAAATGGCTTGAAACAGAAACGGAAATTGAAGAAAATGAGATTCCTACAGCAGTAAAAAATGCCATCGAAAAAGAATTTGCAGGTGCTAAACTGGGCGAAAGCTCATGGATAGAAATGCCTGATTTCAAAGGCTACGAAATCGAGATTAAACTGAAAGGCAAAGAGTTTGAAGTTTTGGCAAGTAAAGACGGAAAACTAACTGTTAAAAAGGAAGAAAAAGTGGACAAGGAAGACTAAGAAAAATAAAATCAGAAATGAATATATTATCGAAGGTTTACCAATTTAGATGAGTCGTATTCTTTCCGTAGGGATTTATAATCATGGCTTCTGCCGGGAAAGCCGTTTTGTATTGCGAATTAAAACAGATAAAATCTCAGTTCTAAATTCGATTTTTATATTTTTAGCACTTTATTCCATAAATTGATTTCCTAATTTTTATTTATCAAAAATGAAAAGTATCATTTTTTCCTTAATCTTCGTTTTCTCCTTTCAGACTACATTTGCTCAATCAGATAGTATTCAAATCAAAACAAACAAACGAAAATCCTTTCTGAAGCATCAGATTGTTCCGTTAAGTTTGATTACAGTGGGTTCGCTACTGAATATCGGCACCATAAAAAACAGTATAGAAGATGCTCTGCCTAAAACAAGTATTACCCTCGATAATTACACCCAATATGCTCCAATGGCTCAAATGTATCTTTATGATGCTTTGGGATTTAAACATAAAAACACGGTGTTCGACCAAACAAAATATTTGCTAATCACCCAGTTTGTTTCAGGAGTAGTAGTTCTGGGCCTGAAAAAAACAACGAAAGTTGAACGCCCGACAGGAGCAGACACTTCTTTTCCATCGGGACACACCACCCTGGCATTTGCCGGGGCAACCGTTTTATATCACGAATTTATTGATACCGATCCATGGCTCGCATACAGCGGTTATGTTGTAGCCACAGCCACTGGTTGTATGCGTTTAACAAACCGCGCACACTGGCTTCCGGATGTATTAACCGGTGCAGGTATTGGTATTTTAGCGGGTAACCTGGTTTATTACATCAAGCCTTTCAAAAAACTGCAATTTTCTTCCGGAAGCAATAAAATATCGTTTTTTCCGGCCATAGGATATAAATCGTTTTCGTTGGCCTGTAATTTCTAATCCAGCTGCAATTCAATGAGGAAAATCCCTGTTTTGGTTTTGTTTCTGGTTTTTTCGGTATCGCTTTTTTCCAATCCGGTAAAAGCCCGGATGAATCGACTGGATTCCCTGATTTTAAGAAACAGACTGAAAACCGAATTCCGCCTCGATATGGGGAATATAAAACCAACCAATGATTTTGTCCGGGTACAAAATACCGATCTGGATGGCATCCCTCATTATTTTAGTTATTCATTGCGTTTGGCTAAACAAACTACCGGCGATAAATTATGGCAACAACTTTTTGGCTATCCGGAATATGGGTTGGGTATTTATTCAGCTCTGTTTACGAATACAAAAAAACTTGGCAAACCGATAGCGGCTTATGGTTTTTTTAATGCTCCGTTTTTTAAAGTTAACAAACTAATCCTGAATTACGAATTAGGACTGGGACTTACATTTAACTGGAATCATTACGATCCACTGGCGAATCCGGAAAATATTGCAATTAGTGCAGATAAAAGCGTTTATATCGATGCCGGAATAAATCTAAAATACCCTTTAGGCAAGAGAATGAACCTAAGTTTGGGCTATGGATTTACCCATTTTTCGAATGGACGTTTAAAATTACCGAACAAAGGTCTAAATACCGGCGCGGCAAAAATCAGCGTGTCGTATGATTTGTTTGATGATCCAATTTACTATCAAACAAAGGTAAAGCCAGACTATTCCGATCAATACGAATGGATCATTTCAGCATATGGGGGAATTCAAAATTTGATTTACCTTGGAACTGATGTTGATGTGGTTACCGCGATGAAAGGCATTGATCTTCCCGTTTTTGGCATCAGCAATACTTTTAACCGGCAAGTCGATTACAAATCGAAAATTGGATTTGGCTTCACAGTTGGATATAATGGTTCTCAAAATTCGCAGGTAATTATAGATGGAGGCAAACTCGATGAACTTGATATTCCATTCGTTCGCCAGCTTTCTTTAAGTATTTTTCCTTCCTACGAATTAGTTATCAACAAGTTATCTCTGGTCATTCAGTCCGGATATTACATTTACAGGAAGAAAACAACCAATATGTCTTCTTCGTTCTATCAGCGCGTAGGCGTAAAATACCATTTCATGAAAAATACCTTTGCTGGAATTAATTTACGCGCTACTCAGTTTTATATTTCCGATTTTATTGAATGGACGGTTGGGCATAGCCTAAACTGGTAAGCTGATTCTATTATAACCAGGAAACAACTTGTCAAATCACCGTCATATAGAGCAATGCAGCAATTACAGCTCCGGCTATTGGTCCAAAAACCGGAATCCATGCATATGTCCAATCGCTTGTGCCTTTTGATTTTATCGGTACAAGAGAATGAATAATTCGCGGGCCCAGGTCGCGGGCAGGATTAATCGCATAACCCGTTAAGCCACCCAGACTCATACCAATTGCAACAACCAGTAATGCAACGGGAAGCGCTCCAACCGAACCTAATCCGAATTTAACTTCAACTATTCCGCCCAGTTTAAGTTCGGGCCCGGCAATTAATAAAACAACAAGTATCAGTACAAAAGTTCCAACGACTTCACTGAGCACATTCCTAGGTGTATTTTTAATAGCAGGTGAGGTACAAAAAGTTCCTTTTATAGTTCCGGGATCTTCCGTTAAATTATAATGGTCGGCATAAAGCAGCCATGTTAAAAATGCTCCTGACATCGCTCCAAGCAACTGTGCAAGTATATACAATGGGGCGTCGGCCCATGCAAATTTGCCGGCAACGGCCAATCCAATGGTTACTGCAGGATTCAGATGAGCTCCGCTTGATGGCCCGGCAATGATAACGCCAAGAAAAACACCCAGTCCCCATCCGAATGAAATCAACAGCCAGTCTGCTCCTTTTGCAAAAGTACCATTCAGCGATGTATTGGCGCAAACTCCGCTTCCCATAAGAATCAGTATAAATGTACCCAGGTATTCAGCAACAATTGGATTCATGAATTGACGTATAAATGATGAATGATTTTGATTCTTACTAAACGGATTTGATTTTCAGGATAAAATATAGCCTTTGGCATATTCGGTATAGATCAGCACTTGCTCTTTTTCCCATTTTCTTCTGAATCCCAGTTCCTCTGCCATTATTGCCGCAACTATAGGAGCAATTTCGATACTTGCCCGGGCATCCAATAAAAGTGCTCTAGTTCTTCTGGAAAGCACATCCTCCACACTTCGGGCCATCTCTTCACGCACGGCCCAAACAACCTCAGCTTTCAGGTAGGGCAGGTTCTCGTGCAGTTTCTCTCCCAGTTGCGGATTCTGACTGATAAGTGCCTTTATTTTAGGAACATCGGAGCCATAGACATATAAATGACCAGAATTATTGCTGTTTTTCACATAGCCATGGATGGGCATATTTTTAGTGACACATTCCATTGAATTAAGACCTCCAAGCATGATTGCCTTATCAACAATATCCTCACCCATTTTACGGTAAGTAGTCCACTTCCCTCCTATCATAGTGATCAAGCCCGATTGCGAAATATTAAGTTTATGGCTGCGCGAAATCTCTTTGGTTTCCTTGTTCTGATCCACAGGTGCAGCAAGTGGTCTTAACCCTGCAAAAATGCTTAAAACGTCTCTCCGCTTTGGTTTTTTGGTCAGGTATTGTCCAGCAGTATTCAGGATAAATTTAATTTCTTCATCCAGCGCTCTCGGTTCAATTTCCGCATTCTCAATGGGTGTGTCAGTAGTTCCCACTACCACTTTCCCGTGCCATGGAACAGCAAATAATACCCTGCCATCAGTAGTTTTTGGAATCATTATGGCTGAATTACTCTGCAGAAAAGACTGATCAAGAATAATGTGAATTCCCTGACTTGGCACCACTGTTTTTTGATGCTCAGGTTCATCCATCCTGTTTATCGCATCAACAAATATTCCGGTAGCATTGACTACTACTTTCGCTTTTATTGAATAGGACTGGTTATTTTCGGAATCAAAACATTCCACTCCGGAAATTATCCCTTCCTCATTTTTTATTAAGCCGGTTACTCCGAAATTATTCAGGACATAACCACCATTATCGGTGATTGTTTGCGCCAGACTAATTGCAAGTCTCGAATCGTCAAACTGACCATCGTGATAAATGACACCACCTTTCAAATCTTTTTCAACCAGGTTTGGAATGGCTTCCATCGTTTCTTCTTTCGAAATATGGATGGATGGCCCAAGCCCCAGCTTCCCGGCCATCATATCATAAACTTTCAAACCTATGGTATAAAATGGCCCGTCCCACCATTCGTAATTGGGAATAATAAACTTCAGGTTTTTTACCAGATGAGGAGCATTCTGCAAAAGCAAACCCCGTTCGTTAAGCGCCTCAAGCACTAACCCAACATCACCATTTGCAAGATAACGTACTCCTCCATGAACCAATTTTGTGCTTCGGGAGGAAGTCCCCTTTGAAAAATCGTATTTTTCGAGAACCAAAGTTTCAAAACCTCTTGATGCAGCATCAACTCCGGCACCTAAACCTGTGGCACCGCCCCCAATTACAACAATATCCCAGATTTTATCAGGAGAATACTGAATTGCCTTTAATGATTCTGACCGTTTCATGTTTTTGCTTTTTTCAATCGATGTTAATCCATCCAGTTCTTGGTCCGTTCAACAGCTTTATGCCAACGGATTTTCAATTTTTCAATGTCCTGCTTATTAACAGTTGCTTCAAAAACCCTGTCAATTTTCCATTTAGACTGAAGTTCATCAAGTTTCCACAAACCAACTGCAATGCCCGCAAAAAATGCGGCACCAAGAGCAGTGGTTTCAACATTAGTCGACCTTACCAAATTAATTTCAGAGATATCGGACTGGAACTGAAGCATTAAATTATTGGCCGCTGCTCCACCATCAACCCGCAATTCAGCAATTGATTCGCCGGAATCCCGCTTCATGGTTTCAATCACATCATTCACCTGAAAACAAATACTCTCAAGAGCTGCCCTTGTCAGGTGCGATTTGGTTGTACCACGTGTGATTCCAAAAATAGATCCGCGCGCATAAGGGTCCCAGTGAGGTGCACCAAGTCCTGTCAATGACGGAACAAATACAACGCCTCCGCTGTCTTCAACCTGTTCTGCCAAAGCTTCACTCTCTGGAGCTTCCTTAAAAAACTCAAGACCATCACGAAGCCACTGTATTACAGCACCACCCATAAAAACACTTCCTTCGAGTGCATAAGTGACCTCAGTACCAATCTGCCAACCAATTGTGGTTAATAATTTATTATTCGAAACTATTGCTTTGGAACCGGTATTCATCACCAAAAAGCAACCCGTTCCATAAGTGCATTTAGCCATACCTTCCTGCGTACACATCTGACCAAACAGTGCTGCCTGTTGGTCACCGGCAATACCTGCAATTGGTACACCATTTATTTCTTCGATATCAGTAACCACTCCGTTTACGTTGCTTGACGCAACCACTCCCGGAAGCATGGATGCCGGAATGTCAAAAACATTCAGTAATTCCTCATCCCATTTCAATGTATGAATATTGAACAACATGGTCCTACTCGCATTTGAAACATCGGTAATGTGCGATTTACCATTTGTTAAATTCCAGATGAGCCAGGTATCCGTCGTTCCAAAAGCAAGTTCTCCTTTTAATGCCTTTTCTTTTGCTCCTTCCACATTGTCAAGAATCCACTTTATTTTAGATGCCGAGAAATAGGCATCAATCAGCAAACCTGTTTTATCAGTAATTATTTTTTCAAAACCTGCGGCTTTTAATTCAGAACAATAATCTGCTGTACGCCTGTCTTGCCAAACGATGGCATTAAAAACCGGGAGACCAGTTTTTCGGTCCCAGACTACAGTTGTTTCGCGCTGATTGGTGATAGCTACTGCCACAATATCTGCGTTTGATACCCCGCTCTTTTCAATCACTTTACGGATGGCCTGCTTCGTTTTCCGGTAGATTTCATCAGGATCATGTTCGACCCATCCTGGTTTTGGAAAATATTGTTTATGATCGATGTTTTTTTGGATGATCAAATTAACCTCCTGATCAAACAAAACCGCTTTTGTAGCAGTCGTGCTTTGATCAATTGACAAGATATATTTCTTCATAAATTCAACCAGTTAGTAAAGGTTTAAGGTCACATGAATAAAATCAATTATAAGATTATTCAACAAGATACAAAATAAGGAAGTTGAAAGTCAGGAAATTTATTCAGATAATCTATAGTTATGTCGTTAAATATAAATATTCACGGGAAATAAAGTGCTAATATAAAATTCAATAGCAGAAGAATTCCAAAAGAAGAAAACTAAACACACCTGATTCTCAAAACAAAAAAAATCCGGAAGCTATCGACTATCGATGCTTCCGGATTTTTAAATCTCTATATTGTTTTGAAATGCTACCAGGCAAATAGCGGAAGATCTTTCATCATCGTATTCACTCTTTTACGAACCGAAAGGATTACTTCTTCGTTGTCGATATTACTGATTACTTCGTCAATCAAATCAACGATAATCTGCATCATATCTTCTTTTACACCTCTGGTTGTGATAGCAGGAGTACCAACACGAAGACCTGAAGTAGTAAACGGAGAACGGCTATCGAACGGAACCATGTTTTTATTAATGGTAATATCAGCACGAACCAGTGCATTTTCAGCCTGTTTCCCGGAGATATCAGGAAATTTGGTGCGTAGGTCGATCAACATCGAATGATTGTCTGTTCCTCCTGAAATCACCTTATAACCTTTAGCCATAAATGCATCAGCCATAACTGTAGCATTCTTTTTAACCTGAGTCTGATACACTTTATAGGAAGGATCAAGGGCTTCAGCAAAAGAAACTGCTTTCGAAGCAATTACATGTTCAAGCGGTCCACCCTGCTGTCCGGGGAAAACACTGAAATCGAAAACCTGTGACATCATTTTGGTAACGCCTTTCGGAGTTTTGAAACCAAATGGATTCTCAAAATCCTCACCCATAAGAATGATTCCACCTCTTGGGCCACGTAAGGTTTTATGAGTTGTTGAAGTTACAACGTGTGCATACTTAACCGGGTTATCCAATAATCCGGCAGCGATCAAACCGGCAGGATGTGCCATATCGATCATCAGCAATGCACCAATTTTATCAGCAATCGCGCGCATACGGGCATAATCCCATTCGCGTGAATAAGCTGAAGCTCCACCAATGATAAGTTTCGGTTTGTGCTCCAAGGCCAGAGCTTCCATTTCGTCGTAGTCTACCATTCCGGTTTCTTCGATTACATGGTAAGCAATTGGGTTATATAAAACTCCTGATGAATTTACAGGTGAACCGTGCGAAAGGTGACCTCCATGAGCCAGATCCAAACCTAAAAAGGTATCACCCGGTTTTAAAATTACGGCCAGAACCGCAGCATTAGCCTGAGCTCCTGAATGTGGCTGAACATTGGCGTATACAGCGCCAAATATTTCTTTGATACGGTCGATAGCCAATTGCTCGGTCATATCAACAAACTGACAACCACCGTAATAACGATGACCCGGATATCCTTCGGCATATTTATTAGTCATAACTGATCCCATTGCCTCCAAAACCTGATCACTTACAAAGTTCTCAGATGCAATCAATTCTATTCCACTCAGCTGACGTTGACGTTCCTTTTCAATGATCTCAAACACTTTGGTATCTCTTTTCATTGCGAAAAAATATTGGTTAAATTTGAAGGTGTAAAGGTACAATAAAAACAAGCTGCCTATAAAATGAAGTTATTCAAAAATTGAGGTATTTTTGAACATTTAAACATTCGATAAAATGGAAAAGAAAACGATTTGGTATGAAGGGGCCTGTATCTTCAGTATTATTGGCAGCAGTCTCGGATTTATAGGCATGTTCATAACAAGTCTTTTTTTCAGAAGCATTACTGAAAAAATCATCTCAGTAACAAATATTACTGCAACAGAAAAACTTAGTCCACTTTATTTTGCCTTGCTAATGGTAGCATTCTGCATCTCTTTGGTTGGAGCAATAAACCTGTACCGTTTAAAACGATCAGGATTATATTTTTATATCACTGCACAATTGGTTATAGCAATTTTACCTGTAATATGGATTGGACCCAATTCATTTTCAGTCATGAATGCATTCTTTGCACTTCTATTTTCAGGAGTATATCTGATACATTATAGAATTACATCGTGATAGTTTTGTAATGTTCCTAATCTAACAGGCTATTTTTTCAATGCATTTATTTGTAAATTAGAAAGATTTTTTTGAACCCAATCCAATGAAAACAATTAACAAACTACTTGGCTTTTTTTTATTTCTGAACCTTTCCCTGATCATTTCCTGCAATACAAAAGAGGCAAGAATTATAACTGTCAATGGTGAGATTCCTGCTAATTCAATTGGTAAAACGTTGACCCACGAACATTTACTGGTCGATTTCGTTGGTGCTGACAGTATTGAATACCATCGCTGGGACAAAGCTAAAGTGGTTGAGAAGGTACTTCCATACTTGCTCGAAATTAAAAAATTAGGATATAAAACACTGATAGATTGCACACCAGCCTATTTAGGACGCGACCCTGAATTACTAAAGATACTAGCTAAAAAATCGGGAATCCAAATTATAACCAATACCGGATATTACAGTGCTATGGGTGGTAAATTCATTCCTAAACACGGTTATACAGAAAATGCTGAACAACTGGCAAAGCGCTGGATTGCCGAATCAAAAAGCGGGATCGAGGGAACTGATGTTTATCCGGGGTTTATAAAAATTGCTGTAGAGCGGAAACCTCTGGAGGAAATCAACCGAAAAGTTATAGAAGCCGCCTGCATAACGCATAAAGCCACCGGCCTGGTTATTATGTCACATACTGGGCTGGCCATTCCGGCATTTCAGCAACTCGAGATTTTGGGAAAATATGGTATCGATCCTTCTGCACTTATCTGGACTCATGCTCACAACGAACAGGATTTTTCAAAACACATCGAAGCAGCAAAAATGGGCGTGTGGATTGGTTTTGATAATTTCACTCCTGAACGTTTAGAAAGATACATCGAATTTGCACTTTTGATGAAAAAAGAAGGACTTCTTAATAAGGTTTTGTTTTCGCATGATGCAGGCTGGTACAATCCAGAAGAGCCTGATGGCGGCACGTTTCGGGGGTTTACCAAAATAGAGAGACTATTGATTCCAGCTCTCGAAAAAAGCGGATTAACACAAAGGGATATCTACCAGATTTTCACAACAAATCCGGCAACCGCATTTAAGATACAAGTCCGTCTAAAGGAATCATGAACTTTCAAGCTAAAACGGTATCAGTATAAAACCTGTGGAAGGAAGAAAGACTGACCTAAACTCATGATGAATTTTTTCATTTTCTTTAATCGTGAGATAAATCAACCATAGTGTCGCGATAGGTTGAAAACACCTTGGCCCGTGATATAAAACCAATGTATTTCCCATTATCAATTACTGCAAGATTATATCTTTTGCAAGATTGAAATTTTTCTACAATGACTTCCATCGGATCATTCGGAGAGATAAAAAACTCAGGCATATACATCAAATCACGGACACTTATCTTTTCATAAAGATCTTTTTCAAACATCAGATTCCGAATATCATTCATTTTAATCATCCCTTTCATTATTCCGTTTTCATCTACTACCGGAAATAAATCCCGCTTTGAACGCGCAATGTAGTAAGTCATTTGCCCCAAGTTAAGATCAGGAGATATAATCTGGAAATCAGTTTCTATCAATTCTTTTACATCCATATAATGCATTGCTGCCTTATCTTTATGATGTGTGACTAAATCGCCTAATTCGGCCAGCCTTTTGGTATAAATGGAATGTGGCTCGAAACGGGTAATAGTAACATATGCAACTGTGGCAGAAATAATTAAAGGAACCAATAATTGATAACCACCGGTAATTTCAGCAATAAGAAAAATTCCAAGCAGAGGGGCATGCATAACTCCGGCCATTAACGACCCCATTCCAACCAATGCAAAATTGGCGTGAGACAAATTCAAACCGAAAAAAGTATTCAACCCAAGAGAAACAATGTAACCGCCAATTGCCCCCATGAACAAGGTTGGGGCAAAAATACCACCGACACCACCACTAGATGTTGTAATTGCCATTGCTACAACCTTAAATATAAGAATCAAAAACAGGATAATCAGTAAATACTGAGGTTCTGTTTTCAAACCAAAGAAAACGGAATTATTAAGCAGATCAGGACCTAAACCATTAAAAATTTTGTTAATTGATTCATACCCCTCACCCCAAAGTGACGGAAAGATAAAAACCATTGATCCAAGTGAAATACCACCAACCAATAGTTTGGTAAAACTATTGCTGATTCGTTTAATCCGGCTTTCAACATACATTCCTGTTCGGGTGAAATATAAAGAAATAAAACCGCTTAGTATTCCCAGTAAAATATAATAAAATAGATTATCATAGTCGAATTGGTTCTGAATTGAAAAATGGAAAAGAACCGTATTACCCATAAAAAAATGAGCAAGAGTTGCCGCAGTAATTCCTGAAATTAAAAGTGGAATTAATGATGCCATGGTCAGATCAAGCATCAAAACTTCCAGTGTAAACATGATTCCTGCAATAGGCGCCTTAAAAATTCCCGCAATTGCACCGGTTGCACCACAGCCTATTAGCAGGCGTACCTGATTTTGATTCAGTTTGAATAACTTGGCAATATTAGAACCAATGGATGCACCTGTGTAAACAATTGGCGCTTCGGCCCCAACCGATCCACCAAAACCAATGGTAAAACCGCTGGTAATCATCGATGAGAACATGTTGTGAGCCTTTATATGACTTCCTTTTCGTGAAAGAGCTGATAATATTTTAGATACTCCGTGACTAATGTCATCTTTAATTAAATACTTAACAATCAATACACTAATTAGAATTCCGATCATCGGATATGCCAGATAAAAGAAACTTTCGTCTGAGTCCTTGAAATGCCTTGTCAAAAAATGACTGACATAATGAATAAAATTTTTCAACATGAAAGCTGCCGTACCGCTAACCAATCCAACCAATAAACTTAATATGTATATCAGATTTTTTTCTGAGATTTTCGATACTAAAATCTCAATTCTTCTAATCATCCTCTTCCTGTTCATTATTTACTTTTCTTCTTGAAAATATCTTTCATACTTTGCCAGAATGGTTTTTTTGCCTGCTCGGCATCTGTCTTTCTCTCGTCATTTTGAGTTTTATCCTGTTGATCTCTGTCCTTCAGTTCCATTTGCGAACGCTGATCACTTTCCTTTCTACCGAATAAATCCCTGAAAAAACCTTTCAGGCCAACTTCAATAATTTCACGGTATGGAGGAATATCCATCATAGCCAGCGATTCTTCTGAAGGCGATTCGAAGGAAGTATATTTCAAATTTTGAAATTTGCTCTGATGCAAAATCTGACTAAAAAACTGACCAACAATTGGCAATGCCGTATGTCCTCCTGCACCTCCTCCTAAAGTTCTGAAATGTACGGATGGATCTTCTCCCCCAACCCAGGCCCCGGCAACCAACCTTGGAGTCATCCCAATAAACCAACCATCAGCCTGATCCTGAGTTGTCCCTGTTTTACCGGCAAACTCCGAATCAATTCCCCAAACAGAACGAATTGCACTCCCTGTTCCGCCATTGACAACTGATTTCAACATTTGAGTTATTATTCTGCAATTTTCAGGAGAAGCAACCTGCTCATCAGGCTGAACGTTCATAAACTCTTCGAGTACCTTGCCCGAATTGGATTCTATCGCTTTAAGATAGTACGGATTCACTTTTCTGCCGCCATTCACAATTTCGGAGTAAACACAAATCATTTCTTCCAGAGAAACAGAAGCGGTACCTAAAGCGAGTGATGGATATTCTGGCAAATCGGATTTAATTCCCATACGCCTGGCCAAATCAACAACATTAGATATTCCTGTTTGCATCAAGGCCTCAACAGCAATTGTATTTATAGACTTTGATAACGCACCTTCCATTGAATAATAACCGGTATAATCATCATGCGAGTTCTCGGGCGACCAGTTATTATAGTCTTCATAAACCTTCTTTTCATTCGCAAAATAGGTATCAGGGGAAATCCCGGACTCCAGTGCTGCGAGGTATACAATAGGTTTAAATGTTGAACCAACCTGCCTTGTAGAAGTGATGTGATCATATTTAAAATATCGGAAATCATTTCCTCCGATGTAGGCTTTCAATTCTCCGGTATACGGATCCATAGCCATAAAACCGGTATTAAGTATTTTCAAATAATACTTAATAGAATCCAATGGTGTCATTTCTTCCTGTTTTTTACCGTTCCAGGTAAAAAGAGAAACTGATATTGGATTGTTAAATATTTTTTTGATCTGATCATCAGGGACGCCACTTTTCTTTAATTCACGGTATCGATCTGAACGTTTCATTGCACGTGTTACAACAGATTGATCATTTCCCCAAGGTTTTGTTTTTCCCCAATGTTGATCAAATAAAGTCTGAAGTTTATTCATTTGATCAGAAACCGCATTTTCAGCAGCCATCTGCATATCAAAATCTATTGTCGTTTGAACTTTTAAACCATCGGTATACAGATTATATATTGTTTGATCCGCCTTCATATGTTCATCGCACCATTTCTGAAGAAATGGCCGGAGTTTCTCCATCAGATAAGGTGCCGGACCTTCGTTATAAGTGATCAGGTTATAACTCAAATCAAGCGGTTCTGCCTTATATAATTTTGCTTCACCCACCGACAAATAACTGTATTTTTGCATCTGATCAATTACCACATTGCGTCTTTCGAGTGAACGCTCAGGATTTTTCCGCGGATTATAACTATTGTTGGCCTTTAGCATTCCGATAAGGGTTGCAGCTTCAGGAACATTAAGCTTTGCCGGTGGTTTGCTAAAAAAACGTTCAGATGCAACTCCGATTCCAAATGTATTTTCAGCAAATGGAACAGTATTTAAATAAAGAGTCAGAATTTCATCCTTGGTATAAAGATTTTCAAGCCGGTAAGCAATTATTGATTCCCGTAACTTATTAATCGGCATCGTTAACGGACCAAAAGTTTTCCGGGGATATAAATTTTTAGCAATTTGCTGACTTAGAGTACTCCCTCCGCCAGAACTATGATCCTGCAATAATACAGATTTAAAGAAAACGCGCATTAAGGCAATTTCATCAATTCCACGATGATGGTAAAAACGTGAATCTTCAGTTGCAATTAAGGCATTTATAACATTGGGCGAGATTTGTTCAAAACTCACATTGCTTCTGTTCTCAACATAATATCGTCCCAATAATTGACCATTATTTGCAAATACTTCAGTAGCTATAGGGTTTTTTATTTTCTGCAGTTCATCAGTAGAGGGAACAGGACCAGTAAAACCGGCATATACAACTAAAAAAAACAATGATGCCAACAACAATAAAGCTACTCCGGATTTAAGGATAAACAAGAAAATTTTTCGTCCAAAACTCTTTTTTGATTTGCCTTTTTTTCGTGCGGATGATTTTTTATTTACTGAAGATATAGGTGTTTTCTTTTTCATCCTTTGATTTCGATGGATTTAACTTAAATTGAATGACAACAAACTTAACTGAATAATTCTGAAAATATTTTATACAAACAGGAATTTATTGCATTAAAAACCTGACAATTAACAACATCCCATTATCTGAGGTGCATTTACATAGCTGGTAAGTTAGGGTGGCGCAAAATTACATTAAAATAGAATGAATAGTGTTTTTATTCTGAAAAGTTAAACTTAAATTTAACTTGATTGTATTTCTATCATTTAAGATATTTAAAACGTAAGGTAAAATATGAATATAGCTATTTCGGGTTCAAACGGTTACATTGCTGTAAATTTGATCCATAAACTGGAGTCTGTCAATCACAAAATAATAAAGATTCAAAGAAATGATCTTTACGATTCAGTCGCACTTACCCGTATCCTTTCAGGAACAGATGCAGTTATTCATTTGGCTGGTGCTCCAATACTTCAAAAATGGACCAACAAAAATAAAACTGAAATATTAAAGAGCAGGGTAGAATCCACCCGGAATATAATCAAAGTAATCAATCAGATACCTGTTGAAGAAAGACCGAAAACATTTATTTCAGCATCTGCTGTTGGAATCTACAAACCTGATTCCTTGCATTCTGAAAAAAGCACAGATTTTTCGGACGACTTTGTTGGTACAACTGTCAAACAATGGGAAAGTGCCTCTGACGATTTGAATCATCTAGTTCGAAAGATAATTTTCAGAATTGGTATAGTAATAGGAAAAGAATCTAATACTATCCGGAAGATATTACCTGTTTTTAAGTTTGGATTAGGCGGCCGTATTGGTTCAGGAAACCAACCATTCCCTTTCGTCCATATCGAAGATGTGATCAATGCGTTTTTCTGGGCAAATCAAAACAGAGAAGTCAGTGGAACTTTTAATCTGGTTGCTCCACAAAATATCAATAACAACGAGTTCACCATTGCTTTATCAAAAAAACTTGATCGCCCTGCCATTTTTGCAGTTCCTGCAACCGTACTAAAGCTGATATATGGTGAAGCAGCTTCTCTTATTCTTCAATCTCCGCAAGCAAGTCCCGAAAAACTTAAGGATTATGGATTCCGTTTTAAATATCCTAAAATAGAGAACTGTCTGGAAGAAATCCTTAAATAAAAAAGACTCTGTTGTTGCCAACAGAGTCTCCATATCGTAAATAAAAACTACTAATTACAATTGCGGTCCTGCAACTTTCAAAGCGATAGCAGCTTCGTTATCACAGTATTGTTCAAAGTTTGCAATGTATTTTTCAGCTAATACTTTTGCTTTTGTAGTCCAGTCAGCTTCTGTTGGATATGTATCACGAGGATCAAGGATACCTTCAGATACATTTTTCAAAGCTACAGGAACAGTCAAATTCAATACTGGAATTTGTTTTGTTTCAGCTTCCAGGATAGAGCCATCGATAATAGCATCAATAATAGCACGTGTATCTTTCAATGACATACGTTTGCCTGTACCGTTCCAGCCAGTATTAACCAAATAAGCTTTAGCTCCATGTTCCTGCATTTTACCTACCAAAGTTTTAGCATACATAGTTGGATGCAGGGTCAGGAAAGCTTCTCCAAATGCAGGAGAGAATGACATTTGAGGGGTAGTGATACCACGTTCAGTTCCGGCTAGTTTTGAAGTGTAACCGCAAAGGAAGTGATATTGTGCTGATTTATCATCCAAAATAGAAACCGGAGGCAATACTCCATAAGCATCTGCAGAAAGATAAATGATTTTCGAGGCATGTCCTGCACGTGAAGGCGAAACAATTTTATTGATATAATAAATTGGATAAGAAACGCGGGTATTTTCAGTTTTAGATGCTTCTTTTGAAAAATCCGGAGTTCCGTCTTCTTTAACTGTTACATTTTCCAACAAAGCATCACGACGAATCGCTCTCCAGATATCAGGTTCGTTTTCTTTGCTCAAGTCAATAACTTTTGCATAACAACCACCTTCGAAGTTGAAAACACCATGATTGTCCCACCCATGTTCGTCATCACCAATCAGGTAACGTTTCGGATCAGCAGAAAGGGTAGTTTTACCTGTTCCTGACAAACCAAAGAAAATAGCAACATCACCTTCAGAACCAACGTTGGCAGAACAATGCATTGAAGCAATACCGCGCAATGGCAAGTAATAGTTCATTAAAGCAAAAATACCTTTCTTCATTTCACCACCATACCATGTTCCACCAATCACCTGCATTTTGCGGGTTAAATCGAATAAGGTAAAGTTTTCTGAATGTAATCCTTGTTCTTTCCAGTTTGGATTAGTAATTTTTGAACCGTTCAATGTTACGAAATCAGGTTCGCCATAGTTTGCCAATTCGTAATGCGAAGGACGAATAAACATATTGGTAACAAAGTGAGCCTGCCATGCAACTTCCATAATAAAACGAACTTTCATACGAGTATCTTCGTTCGTACCACAATAAGTATCAACTACATATAGTTTTTTTGCTCCTGAAAGTTGTTTTGCTACCAAGTCTTTACATGCGTCAAATACTTCAGGCGAAGTTGGGCGGTTGATTGTACCATCCCACCACATAGTATCTTTGGTTGTGTCGTCTAATACGATAAATTTGTCTTTAGGAGAACGCCCTGTAAAAATACCCGTATCAACAGATATGGCTCCGGTATTTGTTAATATACCTTTTTCATAACCTTCATTCGCAGGATCGATTTCGGCCTGAAATAATTCCTCGTAAGATGGGTTATGCAAAATTTCTACATTGGTGTCGATTCCGTACTTTAATAGATCAGTGTTTTTCATACTAAGTGTTTAAATTTTAATAGTTTCAACAAAACAAAATTTTCTCGACACCAAAAATAGTTTTTTTTCAGCCCATGGAAGAATGGGTAATATTAAATTAAGGTCATTTTGGATTTACCTGAATACTGTATGAGATATTCCGGCTTAAAGCACTGAAAAACAACAAACAATAAGAATATAACAAAAAAAAAGAATGTTAAGAAATTATTAATTTCCAAACATTCTTTTTGAAGTATAAATGAGATAGCAATTATGATCTTGGATGAAATTGATTTAAAGTAGCCTTCAAATAATCTCTGTCAAGATGAGTGTAAATTTCGGTAGTCAGAATGGATTCGTGACCTAACATTTCCTGCACCGCACGTAAATCTGCACCACCGTTTATCAGATGAGTAGCAAAAGAATGACGGAAAGTATGAGGACTGATTTTTTTCTCAAATCCAGCTTTCAATGCAAGGTTTTTAATGATTGTAAAAATCATCACCCTACTCAGTTTTTTACCTCTTCTGTTAAGAAATAATACATCTTCACTTTCTTTGGATATTTTCAAAGTTTTCCTGTAAACATCCATATATTTATTGATCTCTTCAATTGCCTTTTCACTAACCGGAACCAATCTTTCCTTATTAGCTTTTCCTTCAACTTTAATGTATCCCTGATCAAAGGACAAATTTGAAATCTTTAAATTTACCAGTTCCGAAACGCGCAAACCGCAACTATATAAAGTTTCGAGCATTGCTTTGTTCCGCTGGCCTTCAGGTTTGTTCAATTCTACAGTATCAATCATCAGATCGATTTCTTCTATAGTGAGAACATCAGGCAGCTTTCTTCCAATTTTCGGAGATTCCAATAGTGTTGTTGGATCACTATTAACTTTCCCTTCCATAAGTAAATACTTATAAAAAGACTTAATTCCGGAGATTGTCCGAGCCTGGGTTCGAGGCGAAACACCTTTATCGTTGATCCACTCAACGAATTTTTTCAGGTGATTAAGTTTTACTTTTTCCGGAGCAAGTTTATTAAGTTCTTCATTTGCAAATACCATCAGCTTATTTATATCATTGATATAAGCAGCGATAGAGTTTGCTGACAAACCTTTCTCCAAACGTAAGAAAGACTCAAATCCTTTTTTGCTATCTTCCCATTTCATAATTAAATACTTTAGATTTAAAATTCTATAACAAATAATGATAATTTTGGTTCTGTAAACCGCTTGATATGTAAGTTTTAATTAAAATTACGATCATCCACCAAGATTACATAATTTTTAATCTACGAGTTTACAAACCGTTAAGTTACTATTTTTTTATAATAATCTATCAAAACATGAAAATTTTGTTAATAAATGGCCCTAATTTGAATCTGTTGGGCATTCGCGAAAAAAGCATCTACGGAAACTCGTCCTTTGATACTTATTTTCAAACTCTTAAACCTAATTTTCCAGACATATTTATGGAATATTATCAATCAAATATTGAAGGAGAATTGATCAATAAAATTCATGAAAAAGGATTTGAATACGATGGAATAATAATAAACGCAGGTGCTTACACGCACACTTCCGTAGCGATACGAGATGCGATTTCAGGGGTTAAGGCTCCTGTCGTCGAAGTTCATATTTCAAATATTTTAACCAGAGAAAGTTTCAGACATGAGTCACTGATAGGTCCGGTTTGTATCGGAAGTATTATGGGATTCGGACTCGACTCTTACCGTCTTGGAATTGAGGCTCTTATAAAATACATTAAATCTTAATGACCATTTAACTCATCTTGAAGACTTCTTGATCAGAAGATTAAAAAATTGCCTAATTTTGCTGCCATTAAAGTAAAATTATAGTAATTTATGAAACACACCAAAATAGTAGCTACTATTTCTGATAAACGATGTGAGGTTGATTTTATCCGACAACTGTTTGATGCCGGAATGAATGTAGTTCGATTAAATACAGCTCATATTTCGACGGAAAGTGCGCTGACAATGATAAAGAACGTCAGAAGCGTTTCCGAAAACATAGGAATCCTAATTGACACTAAGGGTCCGGAGATTCGCACGAAAGGAATTAATGAACCTATTAATGTTAAAGAGGGAGACATTATACGGGTTAAAGGCGGTGAGGGTCAATCGGATCAGGAAACTTTTTTTGTAAGTTATGAATTCATTCACCGAGAAGTTCCTGTTGGTAATCAGATACTTATAGACGACGGGGATCTTGCTCTGGAGGTAATTGAGCAAAACGAAGATTGTTTGGTTTGTCGTGTTGGTAACAGCGGTCAAATCAAGAACAAAAAAAGCATTAACACCCCGGGAGTTAGTGTAGATCTGCCATCAATAAGTGAAAAAGATGTTGAGTTTATTGAGTTTGCAGCCAAGAATGATGTTGATTTTATTGCTCATTCGTTTGTTCGGAACAAAAAGGACGTTTTAGCCGTACAAAACATATTAGATCAGTTTAACAGTAGGGTGAAAATTATTGCTAAGATTGAAAATCTGGATGGTGTAAACAACATTGATGAAATTTTGGAATGTGCTTATGGAATTATGGTAGCCAGAGGTGATCTGGGAATTGAAATTCCTGCAGAAAAAATCCCTGGAATTCAGCGAACCCTAATTAAGAAGTGTGTTCAACAAAAGAAACCTGTGATTGTCGCCACACAGATGTTGCATACAATGATCGACAATCCTCGTCCAACACGGGCAGAAGTAAGCGACGTAGCCAATGCAATTTTCTCCAGAACAGATGCTATTATGTTGAGCGGTGAAACGGCATATGGTAAATATCCGATTGAGGCAGTTGAATGCATGTCGCGTATTGCTTTAGAAATTGAAGCAAGCAAAGACAAACGCAACGACATTACCATTCCTCCATTAAAAAATGAGACTACAGCTTTCCTTGCAGAATCAGCGATAATGGCATCAACGGAATTAAAAACATCAGCGATAATAACCAATACGCTTTCTGGCCGTACTGCAAGATATCTGGCTGCATTCCGTGGGGAGAATCCTGTTTATGCTATTTGTTATGAAAAGAGAATAATGCGTGAACTTTCACTTTCATATGGTGTATTCCCAAGTCATCTTGAACCTAAAAAAGATAAATTCAAAATGGTAAGGTCTGCGCTTAAATCATTATTGAACGAAAAGACAATAGAATCGGAAGATATGATAATTTATGTTGGAGGTAGCTTCGGTATTGGAGGCGGATCAACGTTTATGGAAATATCCAACGTTTATAAGCTTATTTCAAAAGAGTAAGAAAGAAAAAAAAGCAGTAACAAAAAAGGGTGCCGAACGGCACCCTTTTTTGTTATCTCATATCAATTACTTCTATTCCCAGGTATTTCTTGGGGTCAAATACAAAATCCGAATCCTTATATGCCCCATCTGTTTTAAATTGACTGACAGATAAATTGTATCTGTTACCATCCTTCCCTGTAATATTAGCACCACGAATCATCATTTTTTGCTTATCAATCATGAGCAGTATTTTCTGAACATCACCGGTAGGTTTTTGTGGTATCAGATCTATATTATAAACCGCTACTCCTCCATCAACAGATTCACCGGCGAATTTGTAATTAAACCCACGTTCGTATATGGTAAAAATCTTTGATGGATCCATTAAATCTTCTGTATTTTCATCCAGATTAGAAATACTGACTTCGTTGGAATTGACCATATATGTCCAGATCGTTTTACCATCACAAGTTACATCAAGTCCCATCTGAGGAATATTCAACTTGTATTTTTTACCTTTCAGGATAATATTTCCAACATACTTTTCCTGAATATTTTGGGCCGTATTATTCATGGAGAACGAAAACTTACCCTCAATTGATGCATGTGACTGAGTCGTTTTTGTTACTTTTTCCAGTATTTCTTTTGCTTTTGAATCCTGCTGAGAAAACCCGTATACTGAAATAAGCAAAAAAGAGGCGATTAAAATTAATTGTTTCATGTTCTATCTAATTATTGTATATAATCTTACATTCCTTTCAATAATTGTTCCAAAGAATATTCATCCTGAAGAAGCACCTGTCTTGCTTTACTTCCTTCGCTTGGTCCAACAATTCCTGCAGCTTCGAGCTGATCCATAATTCGCCCTGCCCTATTATAGCCGATTGAGAATTTTCGCTGAATCATGGAGGTTGAGCCAACCTGATTACTTACAATCAATCTGGCTGCATCGTCAAACATTTCATCGCGGTTTCTTAAATCAACATCGGCAGATGATCCACCTTCATTATCACCAACATAATCAGGCAAGAGGAATGCAGTAGGATATCCGCGCTGTTCTGCAACAAATTCGCAAATCCGTTCAACTTCAGGAGTATCAACAAATGCACACTGTACTCGCGTCATTGTGCTGCCACTCGAAACCAACATATCGCCTTTCCCGATAAGTTGATTAGCACCCGGCGTATCCAGAATCGTCCGGGAATCGATCATGGAGGCAACTTTAAAGGCAATACGCGTTGGAAAGTTTGCTTTAATTACACCCGTAATAATATTGATCGACGGACGTTGGGTAGCAATAATCATATGAATACCTACAGCACGGGCAAGCTGAGCAATACGTGCAATTGGTAATTCAACTTCTTTCCCGGCAGTCATAATCAAATCTGCAAATTCGTCAACGATTACCACAATATATGGCAAATAACGGTGTCCCTTTTCGGGATTTAACCGACGACCAATAAATTTGGTATTGTATTCAATTATATTTCTGACATGAGCTTTTTTAAGTAAATCGTATCTTGAATCCATTTCAATATTTACAGAATTCAGTGTGTTTTTCACTTTCTGAATGTCTGTTATAATAGCATCTTCTTCATCAGGCATCTTGGCCAGAAAGTGTTTTTCAAGAGAAGAATAAAGATTTAGCTCTACCTTTTTAGGATCGATAAGAACAAACTTCAATTGAGATGGATGCTTTTTATATAATAAAGAGGTGATGATGGCATTTAACCCAACTGATTTTCCCTGACCAGTTGCGCCTGCCACCAAAATATGAGGCATCTTGGCCAAATCGACCATGAATGTTTCATTCGAGATTGTTTTCCCAAAAGCAATAGGAAGTTCGTATGATGATTCCTGAAATTTCTTGGAAGCTATAATGGAGCGCATTGATACAATTTCAGGTCTCTGGTTCGGAACCTCAATACCAATGGTTCCCCGCCCCGGGATAGGTGCAATAATCCGGATACCTAACGCCGACAAACTCAGGGCAATATCATCTTCAAGATTTTTGATTTTAGCAATCCGAATACCTGGGGCCGGAACAATTTCGTATAAAGTAATGGTTGGACCAATGGTTGCCCTGATTTTAGTAATCTCAATTTTGTATTGCCGCAGGGTCTCAACAATTTTATTCTTATTCGAAATTAATTCTTCATTACTTACTTCAGCATTTCCTGAAGCATGATCGTCAAGCAGATCAATTGTAGGATATTTGTATGATGATAAATCAAGTGTTGGATCATAATCTTCCATTACAGGAATTACATTTTCACCAGTAAATTCATCAATAACTTTCTCATTTATTTGTAGTTCAGGATCTTTAACTTTAGATTTTTGCTTTTCTTTCACCGGCTCAGGTTCATCGGCAAAAAGCATATCCTCAATGCTCAATTCAACATCCTTTTTCGAAACGGTATTTTCAATTTCGAAATCATCATCCGGTGAATCAGGATCAAAAATGGCTTTAATCTGATTGTCTTCAGTGATGATCTTTGAAATAGAAGGATCTTGCGGAAGTTGTACTACGGACTCATCGGTCTCTGGCAATACGCGTTCTGCTAATTGTTCTGCAGTTTTATCCGTGTTTACTCTTTTTGCAATTACGGCAGTAAGCCAGGGCAAAAACTGGCTAAAGGTTGCAATCAGTAAAACGAACAACGTAAATATCAAAATTAAAGAGGCCCCAATTGTACCTAAAAAAGAGGAAAGCAAACTGGAAAGAATGAATCCATACATGCCTCCTATATATAAAAAATGATCACTTACATTATCTGTTAAAATTAATCCAAGCGCAATGGAAGTCCAAATCATCCAAACTGATGAAAACACGAACGTTTTTAAAAACCTAATTACTTTATATCCAAATAAATTAAGGGCTGCCACAAAAAAGATGACAATAAAAAAGAAGGAAGGGAACCCAAATCCAAGATTAATGAATTGCTCACTCAAATAAGCACCTCCTTTACCTGCAATATTCTGAACCTGAACCGAAGGATCGAGAAAATCCCTAATAGGTAAATCCAGTTTGCTCTGATCTGCCGCTCCTGAAAAGATGTAAGAAATGAAGGCAACAGTCAGATATCCACTAAGGATCATCAAAAAGAGCCCGAGGATAAATTTGAATTGATTACTTTTAAAAAAACGCACTATACCCCATGTTTTAGAAGGCTTGGGTGCCTTTTCCGGTTTCTTTACTGGTTTGTTTACTGTCTTTGCCATTCGCTAGATAATTCGTGCGCAAAGTTAACGATTTTAACTATCATATATTTTATCTTTCATGTCAAACATTACATTATTTCCAGATATTGCAACAATAAATTATTTCAATATTAACCTTTTCACAATGATTTAGCGACTGTTTTATAGCATCGATTTCTACCTTCACAACCATCGTTGATCATGATTATAATTCGTTCCTTTTTTTAAGTTTGTTCGGAACAGATTTTTCATTTTTCTTTTGGACGCAGCAGAAACCATTGAACATTAGTTAGAATTAAATAAATATCGGTAATGAGTTCAATACGTCAATATTTTTTGCTTTCCGGAATAATGACGATAAGTTTCTTTCATCCATTATCAAAACACAAATCAGATACGCCTATATGACAAAAATTGCAGTAGTAGCACTTGGAGGGAATGCACTTTTACGCGAAGATGAAGTCGGAACTATAGAACAACAGGAAGCAAATACAACAGACACTCTTGAAAATCTGATATTTCTGCTAAACGAAGGATTCGAATTGGTTATCACTCACGGTAACGGGCCCCAGGTAGGAAACATTTTGATGCGAAATGATGCTGGTCATCAAGTATACAATATTGCACCAATGCCGCTGGATGTTTGCGTAGCCGATTCACAGGGTGGCATAGGCTACATGATTGAACGGATGATTAGAAATGTACTCCAAAAACATGGAATAAAGAAGAATGTGATAACTTTGGTTTCGATGACATTGGTAAATCCTGATGATCCGGCATTTACAAATCCGACTAAAGGAATCGGAAAAATATACACAGAACTGGAAGCAAAAAGACTTCAGGATGAAAAAGGCTGGATATTTAAACCTTCATTAAAGGCAAATGGTGGTTGGCGACGAATGGTTTCGTCTCCCCAACCAATCGACATTATTAACCGCGAAATTATTGAAGATTTAGTTCGTGCCGGAAATATTGTAATTGCTGCCGGTGGTGGTGGAATTCCGGTCTACTATGACGATAACAACGATTTACGCACATTGGATGCAGTAATTGATAAAGATCTGGCCTCAGCACTACTCGCCTCAAAAATTCAGGCAAATAAATTTTATATCCTCACTGATGTATCATTTATATATAAAGATTTTGGAAAACCAACACAGGAAAAACTGGAATTTCTAAACTATACCGATACAGTAAAATACCTTGAAGCCGGAACTTTTTCGGAAGGAACAATGGCTCCGAAAATTAAGGCTTGTTTGTACTTTATTAAGAATGGAGGAGAAATGAGCGTAATTACTGAGGCTAAAAAACTAGAAGACAAATCGTATGGTTCTAAAATCACTCTGGAATATGATTAAAGAAGACGGGATATTGGACAAAATGATTGAAGTCAATATATTGCCAATTGTTTCTTCCTTTTTATTGACTGGAAACAACAACGAACGACCAAGTATAAAAGAAAAATATCAATAACTTACAATACAACATAATTATGGAAATAAATTTAAAACACCGGAATTTTTTAAAATTACTCGATTATAAATCTGAAGAAATACTTTATTTAATTGATCTGGCAACAAAGCTTAAAAAGGCTAAAGCCAATGGGTTGGAAGAACAAATGCTTAGCGGAAAAAATGTCGCGTTGATATTTGAAAAAGCCTCAACGCGTACCCGATGTGCGTTCGAGGTTGCAGCATTCGATCAGGGGGCACATGCTACCTATTTGGGGCCAACAGGATCGCAGATAGGGAATAAAGAATCGATAAAAGATACAGCCCGGGTTTTGGGCCGAATGTATGACGGCATTGAATACCGGGGATATGGACAGGATATTGTTGAAGAACTGGCTAAATATGCCGGCGTACCCGTTTGGAACGGTTTGACAACTGAATTTCATCCTACCCAGATTTTAGCAGATATGCTTACCATGAAAGAACATTCATCGAAACCTTTATCTGAAATTAAATTCTGCTATTTGGGCGATGCCCGAAACAACATGGGAAATTCGCTGATGGTGGGAGCGGCCAAACTGGGAATGAATTTTCGTGCTGCAGCACCAGTCAGTTGCCAGCCAACCGAAGAATTACAACAAATCTGCCGCGAAATTGCAGCCGAAACCGGAGCAAAACTACTGATTACTGACGACTTGGCCGAAGCAGTAAAAGACTGTGATTTTCTTTATACCGATGTTTGGGTTTCGATGGGCGAACCAGATTACGTTTGGGCCGACCGGATTAAACTACTTCTTCCCTACCAGGTAAATCAGAATGCCATGAAATTAACCGGAAATCCGGATGTGAAATTTCTGCATTGTTTACCTGCATTTCACAACCGTGAAACCAAAATGGGCGAAGAAATATTTCAAAAATTTGGGTTGGACGGATTGGAAGTTACCGAAGAAGTTTTTGAAAGCGCGGCATCCATTGTTTTCGATCAGGCAGAAAACAGACTTCACACCATTAAAGCGGTTATGGTATCAACTATAGGATAAACAAACCTGAATTATATAAACTACAAAACCTTGTTGGAGTATGCTCTCTTGCAAGGTTTTCGTTTTGTATAAAAAAAACAAAACCTTCCATTTCTTATTACCATTTTTTTATATTTGTCAGCACAATACAGCACAGTAAAAACCTAAACTGAAAATTATGAATTCAAAAAAAATCATTACAGGAATTATTCTATCCATTTTCCTGTCAGCCAATCTAATGGCACAACCTGGATATCAACCAACAGAAAAGAATTTACAGAACCGCGAATGGTTTCAAGATGCTAAATTCGGGTTGTTTATTCATTGGGGAATGTATTGCCAGCTGGCTGGTGGTGGCGATCAGGGAATTGCCGAATGGGTTATGAACCAGAAAAAAATTCCGATTGCCCAGTACGAAAAACTTCCAAACTTTTTTAACCCTGTTTCATTTAACCCGGCAGAATGGGTTGCCATGGTCAAAAAAGCGGGAATGAAATACATTACCATTACCAGCAAGCACCACGAAGGTTTTGCCATGTACGACTCGAAAGTGAGCGATTACAATGTGGTGAAATGTACACCATACGGGAAAGACATTATTAAACAGTTAAAAGAAGAATGTGACAAACAGGGAATCAAGCTATTTTTCTATTATTCGCAGCTCGACTGGCACCACCCGGACTATTTCCCGAGAGGAAATACCGGACAAGGTTTTACCGGAAGACCAGAAAAAGGTGACTGGAATAAATACATCGATTATATGAATGCCCAACTTACCGAGCTGTTAACCAATTATGGTGAAGTTGGGGGAATCTGGTTCGACGGAATGTGGGACAAATGGGATGCTCCATGGCGTTTAGACGAAACTTACGCTTTAATTCATAAACTGCAACCTGGGGCATTAATTGGAAGCAATCACCACAAATTTCCGTTCCCAGGCGAAGATTTCCAGATGTATGAACGCGACCTTCCCGGCGAAAACTCCATGGGATTCAACCACACTGGTGCCATGTCTGACCTGCCGCTCGAAATGTGTGAAACCATGAACGGTTCATGGGGATTTAACCTGGTCGATAACAATTATAAATCAACAACTCAGTTACTTCAGACATTAATAAAAGCATCGGGTTATGGTGCTAACTTTCTGCTGAATACCGGCCCAATGCCAAATGGGAAAATTCAACCGGAAAATGTTGATACACTTGCTGTGATGGGCAAATGGCTGGAAAAATACGGAGAAACCATATACGGAACCCGAAAAGGTCCTATTAATCCTTCAACATGGGGCGCTTCAACACAAAAAGACGGAAAAATTTGGATTCATGTGCTTAATTGTAAAGAGGAAAACCTGTTTGTCGGAAAATTTCCGAAGAAATTGAAATCGGCTAAGTTCTATGACGATCAATCACCTGTCAAATTCAAGGAAACTGAATTCGGTGTAATTATAAATATTCCGAATGCAAAGAAAAAACAGGTTGATACGATCATTCAACTGGAAATGTAAAAAAGATAAGTCCTGATTATATTTTAAAGCTGTCCGGTTTCCGGGCAGCTTTTTTGTTTATCAATGGGACACAACGACTTCGGTGAAACACACAAAATTTGTCGATATAATATATAGATATCTACATATATTATCAGATTTTTTTTAATATATTCGAAAGTTTTCAAAGAACAAAAAAGAATTGGTGTTGTTAAGTATTTTGTTTTTAAAAGGAACCGAATAGAAAATTTATCAAAAAACCAAAAATATGTTTGATCTGGAATTAATTAGAAAAAACTACAAGGAATTAAGTGCTAAGATTGAAGTTACCAAGAAGCATTTAGGCAGACCTTTAACACTGTCAGAAAAAATTCTTTATTCCCATTTGTATGCCGAACAGCCGCTGAAAGATTTTAAGCGTGGTGCCGACTATGTTGACTTTGCTCCCGATCGGGTAGCCATGCAGGATGCAACTGCGCAAATGGCTTTGCTGCAGTTTATGAATTCAGGAAAAAATACAACAGCAGTGCCATCTACGGTGCATTGCGACCACCTGATTCAGGCAAGTAAAAACGGGTTGGCCGACTTGAACGACGCCATCAAAATCAACAAGGAAGTGTATGATTTTCTTGAATCGGTTTCCAACAAATACGGAATCGGTTTCTGGAAGCCCGGTGCAGGAATCATCCACCAGGTAGTACTGGAAAACTATGCTTTCCCAGGAGGAATGATGATTGGAACCGACTCGCATACCGTAAATGCCGGAGGTTTGGGCATGGTGGCAATTGGAGTTGGAGGTGCCGATGCAGTGGATGTAATGGCAGGAATGGCATGGGAACTTAAATTTCCGAAACTCATTGGTGTTAAACTTACCGGAAAACTGTCCGGTTGGACTGCCCCTAAAGATATTATCCTGAAAGTCGCCGGAATTCTCACAGTAAAAGGCGGAACAGGCGCAATAATTGAATATTTCGGAGAAGGTGCACAATCGATTTCATGCACAGGCAAAGGCACGATCTGTAACATGGGCGCTGAAGTTGGCGCGACAACATCAACCTTTGGTTACGACGAATCGATGGAACGTTATCTGCGTGCAACCGGCCGCGCCGATGTGGCGAAACTGGCCAACCAGGTGAAAGCGGATTTAACTGCCGATCCTGAAGTGTATGCCAATCCTGAAAAATATTTTGATCAGGTTATCGAGATTAATCTGGATGAATTGGAACCGTATATCAACGGACCATTTACTCCTGACCGTGCAACTCCAATTTCGAAAATGGCTGAAGTAGCCAAAGAAAACGGATGGCCAACAAAAATAGAAGTGGGTTTAATCGGATCATGTACCAACTCATCATACGAAGACATTTCCCGTGCAGCATCGCTGGCACAGCAGGCAGTAGATAAAAAATTGAAATCAAAATCTGAATTCACTATCACTCCCGGATCAGAGCTGGTGCGTTTCACAATCGAACGTGATGGATTTATTGATACGTTCAACAAAATCGGAGCGAGCGTATTTGCCAACGCCTGTGGTCCCTGTATCGGCCAATGGGCTCGCCCGGGAGCAGAAAAAGGAGAAAAAAATACCATCATTCACTCATTCAACCGTAACTTTTCGAAACGAGCAGATGGCAATCCAAATACCCATGCGTTTGTAGCTTCTCCTGAAATTGTAACGGCGATGGCTATTGCCGGCGATTTGACTTTTAATCCATTAACAGATTTTCTGATCAACGAAAACGGAGAAAAAGTAAAACTGGAAATTCCTTCAGGACAAGAACTCCCATCCAAAGGATTTGAAGTGAAGGATGCCGGTTATCAGGCTCCTGCCGATAATGGTTCAACCGTTGTAATAAAAGTTGATCCGGAATCATCCCGCATACAGCTACTTCCTGCATTTGATGCATGGAATGGCCAAAATCTGCTTGGAGCCAAACTACTGATAAAAGCCAAAGGTAAATGCACCACCGACCACATTTCGATGGCCGGCCCATGGTTACGTTTCCGAGGCCACCTTGATAACATTTCTAACAACATGTTGATCGGAGCTATCAATGCATTTAACGACGAAACCAATAAGGTAAAAAACCAACTGACCGGTGAATATGGCGAAGTACCTGCTGTTCAGAGGGCTTATAAATCTGCTGGCATTGCAACGGTAGTTGTGGGCGACCAGAATTACGGCGAAGGTTCATCGCGCGAACATGCTGCCATGGAACCACGTCATTTAGGTGTAAAGGCAGTTATTGTAAAATCGTTTGCCCGTATTCACGAAACCAACCTTAAAAAACAGGGAATGCTGGGGCTTACCTTTGACAATGAGGCCGATTACGATTTAATTCAGGAAGATGACACCTTTAATTTTATTGATCTGAAGGAATTTGCACCTGGAAAGCAATTGACTCTTGAAATCGTTCACACTGACCGAACTAAAGATTCGATCAAGCTGAATCACACCTATAATGAACAACAAATCGACTGGTTTAAAGCCGGTTCGGCCCTCGATTTAATTCGCAAACAAAACCAAAAATAAATTACCCTTAAGATGAAAGAAAAAATCAAAGTTTTAAACCCGGTAGTTGAGTTGGATGGAGATGAAATGACCCGGGTAATCTGGTCATTTATTAAAGAAAAACTGATTTTCCCATATTTGGATGTAGACATTAAATACTACGATCTTGGGATGGAAAATCGCGACTTAACCAATGACCAGGTAACTATTGACGCTGCAAATGCAATTAAAAAATATGGTGTAGGCATTAAATGTGCCACCATCACCCCTGATGAAGCCAGGGTAGAGGAATTCGGATTAAAAAAAATGTGGAAATCACCTAATGGAACTATCCGGAACATTCTGGATGGAACTGTTTTCCGTGAACCGATCATTATCAGTAACATTCCACGACTGGTTCCGGGATGGAAAATGCCAATTTGTATTGGGCGTCACGCATTTGGCGATCAGTATAAGGCTACCGACTTTGTAACCAAAGGAAAAGGCAAACTAACCATTACGTTTACTCCTGAAGATGGCAGTGAAACCAGTTCTTTTGAAGTTTATGATTTTGCAGGCGATGGCGTGGCTATGGCCATGTACAATACTGACGAATCAATTACCGGTTTTGCACGTGCCTGTATGAATCAGGCTTTAGTAAAAAAATGGCCTTTATACCTTTCAACAAAAAATACAATTCTAAAGAAATACGACGGCAGGTTTAAAGATATTTTTCAGGATATTTTCGATTCTGAATTTAAAGTAGCTTTTGCAGAAGCAGGAATCACTTATGAACATCGCCTTATCGATGATATGGTCGCTGCCTGTATGAAATGGGAAGGCGGATTTGTGTGGGCCTGTAAAAACTACGACGGCGATGTACAGTCTGATACAGTTGCACAAGGATTTGGCTCTCTTGGTCTGATGACTTCAGTATTGATAACCCCTGATGGGAAAACAATGGAAGCCGAAGCTGCTCACGGAACTGTGACTCGTCATTTCCGTATGCACGAACAAGGTAAACCGACTTCGACCAATCCGATTGCTTCCATTTATGCATGGACACGTGGGCTGGCTTTCAGAGGAAAACTAGATGAAAATCAGAAACTTATTGATTTTTCAGAAGCCCTAGAGCAGGTTTGCATTGAAACGGTTGAAGAGGGTAAAATGACCAAGGATTTGGCCTTGATTATATACGGCAACGAACTAAAAACTGAAAATTATTTAACCACAGAAGGATTTCTGGATGCATTAGATGATAATCTTCAGAAGAAGTTAAAGTAATTAAATTGGCTTTGCCAGCTTAAGTCCCGTCATCCAACCATACTGTCATTCAGTTATTCAATCAAAAAAAATGAGTCAAAATATCGAATTCAAAAATGGTCAGTTAACTGTTCCTGACCAACCTATTATTCCTTTCATTGAAGGAGACGGGATTGGTGCAGACATTACAGTACCAAGTCAAAATGTGATTAATGCGGCGGTAAAAGCTGCATACGGCGATTCAAAAAAGCTAATCTGGAAAGAATTTTTGGCTGGTAAAAAAGCTTTTGAACTTACCGGAACCTATATGCCCGACGAAACATTGGAAGCATTTAAGAAATACCTGGTTGGGATAAAAGGGCCGCTCGAAACCCCCGTTGGCGATGGTATTCGCTCATTAAATGTTGCATTGCGTCAAACACTCGATTTGTACGTTTGTCTGCGTCCAATCCGATGGTTCAAAGGAGTCCCCTCGCCTATCCGTTATCCTGAATTGGTTGACATGCATATTTTCAGGGAAAACACCGAAGATATTTATGCTGGGATTGAATTTATGACAGGTACAGAGCAAGCCATTAAGTTTCGTGATTTTTTGATTGATGAAATGGGTGTAGACAAAATTCGTTTCCCTGAGAGTAGTTCGTTTGGCGTTAAACCGGTTTCGAAAGAAGGTTCAGAGCGACTAATAAAAGCTGCTATTCAATATGCCATCCATCGTGAATTACCCTCTGTTACTATCGTGCATAAAGGGAACATCATGAAATTCACTGAAGGAGCTTTCAAAAAATGGGGTTACGATATGGCAGAAAACGATTTTCCGTATCAGACATTTACCTGGCGGCAGTATAAGCAGATTGAACAGGGAAAAGGATCGGATGAGGCTAAATTAGCTTTAAAAAAGGCAACTGCAATGGGCAAAGTAATTATCAAAGATGTAATTACCGATGCCTTTCTTCAGGAAAGTTTATTGCACCCTTTTGATCATTCTGTTATTGCAACCCTCAATTTAAACGGAGATTACATTTCGGATCAATTGGCCGCCATGGTAGGCGGTATTGGTATTTCGCCGGGCGCTAACATTAACTACAACAGTGGTTATGCGATATTTGAGGCAACGCACGGAACTGCTCCAAACATTGCCGGAACCGGAAAAGCAAATCCAGGATCGCTCATTCTTTCAGGAGCCATGTTACTCGAATACCTGGGCTGGAATGAGGCGGCGGAACATATTTACGATGCAATGGAACATACCTTTTTCAAAAGAAAAGTGACTTCTGATTTGTTTAGTATGATGGAAGGAGCCACATTATTGACCACTTCTGAGTTTGCCGACGAAATAATCCGAAATATTCATTAAATTTAGAAATCTATCTGAATCAAAACTAAAACTAAAATATATTATGGAATACATTAAAAACAGGTTCTATGAAAAAGCCAGCAAGTGTATGGCTGAATTTCAAAAGTTAAGGAAAGATCATGGCGATGTAGTACTCGGTCAGGTTACAATCGACCAGGTTCTCTCTGGCATGAAAGGAATACCGGCCTTACTTACTGAAACTTCCAAACTTGATGCCAACGAAGGTATTCGTTTCAGAGGCTATTCTCTTCCGGAATTACAGCAAAAACTTCCAAAATTAGATCCTGATGGAGAACCACTTCCTGAAGGATTGTTTTACCTGATGATGATAGGTGAAATTCCGGACAAGGAGGATGTTATTAATATCTCGAAAGATTGGGCTACCCGGTCACACGTTCCTCAACACGTATTCGATGTAATCGATGCATTGCCAAAAAATAGTCGGCCGATGACACAGTTTAGCACAGCTATTTTATCGATGGCATACGATTCTGTGTTTCAGAAAGCATACAGAGCTGGTGTAAACAAGAAGTTCTACTGGGATTTCATGTACGAAGATGTAATGACGCTTATTGCACGTTTACCGCGTATTGCAGCCTACATTTATCGCCGTATGTATCACAACGGACACCACATTGAGCCGAATCCGAACCTCGACTGGGCAGGCAACCTGGCTCATATGATGGGGCATGATTCATTGGAAGTAAAACGTCTGCTGCGTTTGTATATGGTTGTTCATGCTGACCACGAAGGTGGAAATGTATCGGCTCACGCAACCCATTTGGTAGGTTCTGCATTAAGTAACGCTTACTACTCATTTGCAGCCGGAATGGTTGGATTAGCAGGTCCGCTACATGGATTTGCCAATCAGGAAGTAATGAGTTGGATCGAGGAAATGATTGAACAAATAGGCAATGATGAACCAACAGATCAGGAGATTGCTGCATACATTGAGCAAACTTTAAAACAAGGACGTGTTGTTCCGGGATACGGCCACGCTGTTCTGCGTATTCCTGATCCCCGATTTACAGTGCAACAGCAATTTGCTGAGAAATACATTGTAAACGATAAATTAATTAATACAGTGAATGCGATCTATCGGGTTGCCCCACCTATTCTGGAAGCTACCGGGAAAATTAAAAATCCTTATCCAAACGTTGATGCCATTAGTGGTTCATTACTGAACCACTATGGGATTACCGAATCCAGTTTCTATACTGTATTGTTCGGGGTCTCTCGTTCAATGGGTGTGCTGGCTTCGCTTGTTTTCGACCGTGTATACGGACTTCCAATCGAAAGACCATCATCACAACCTCTAAGCTGGTTTATCAATAAAGCCGGAATTCCGGATGCAGATAAAGGATGTAAATAAATAATCCAAAGTATAAATGAAAAAAGGCTGACACGAAAGTGCAGCCTTTTTTCATTGTGACCAAACCTAATTTAAGCCAAATTAAGCAATACATAAATATCAGAGTCGAATTTGTTGATTCAAGTATTCTAAATGGATATGACAAATGCGTATTTCTGGATTATTCCAATTCTTTTTAAATGACTTAGGAAAGCATTAACAAACATTAGTAATGAAAACCTATTTCTGTGGTATTCTTAATTAACGATTAAAATATCAAGAGATTGTCACTTCAATAATGCATCGATGTTCTCAGACTAATGTGATTTCTGTAAAATCAGATTATATAAAAAAAATCAAACTAAACGAGAACCCAAATGACCAGAATCAGATTTGAAGAAATGAAGTCCACCATAAAATCGGCGTTTATAATTGCCGGAATGCCTGAAGATAAAGCCGAAATTTGTGCCCGAATTCATACTGAATCGAGTCGTGATGGAGTTTATTCGCATGGACTAAACCGCGTTGAACGATTTGTTGACTATATCGGTAAGAACTGGGTTGATGTTCATGCAGAACCAACTCTGGATACCAGCCTTGGAGCCATGGAAACTTACAATGGGAATATGGGCCCAGGGATATTGAATGCTATTTTTGCCATGAACCGGGCTACCGAGATCGCTGAAAAAAATGGTTTCGGCATGGTAAGTTTAAATAATACAACACACTGGATGCGTGGCGGAGCATACGGATGGCAGGCTGCGGAAAAGGGCTTTATTGGGATCTGCTGGACCAATACCGAATCGTGTATGCCAACATGGGGTGCTAAATCTGAAGGTATCGGGAACAATCCCTTCATCATGGCAGTTCCAAGAGAAAAAGGTCATGTAGTGCTCGATATGGCCATGTCTCAATATTCTTATGGGAAGCTTCAGGTTACTCGTTTGAAAGACCAAAAACTACCTTATCCGGGAGGTTTTGATCAGGAAGGAAATCTCACTGATGATCCGGGATCAATTGAAGAAACAAGGCGGATTTTACCAATGGGTTATTGGAAAGGTTCTGGCTTCGCTATTTTGCTCGATTTAATTTCTGCGTTGCTCGCCGGAGGACTTACAACTTCTGGTATCGACAAAAACAATATGGGAAGTTGTGGTGGCTGTTGTCAGGTATTTATTGCCATAAATCCGCGAAAAATGAATAGCCGGGAATTTATTGAAAATGCTATAGAAGAAACCGTTCAACAGTTAAAATCATCTGAACCCTCCATTGAAAATGGTCAGATTTATTATCCCGGCGAACAGTCATTGAAAACACGCCACGAGAATATGGAATTGGGGATTCCGGTTGACGAAGGCGTGTGGGCAAAAGTTAAAGAACTGGCAAAAAGAAAGTAAATTAAAGAAGCAGGCCGAAACCTGCTTCTTTAATTTTATCTAATTACTCAAAACTTAATTAAAATTGAGTATCTATTTAGCAACCACGTAATTTAGGTTTTCATCCAATGGTGTCATATTAGGCATAATTAAATGTACCAAACCTAATACCACCAAATACAATGAACCAGCAATCAGGAAAGCCCAGAAATAACCACTATTTCCGGCTGTATCCAATACCGATCCCAGCATAATATCACCTAGCATACCTGCCAAAGCACCAATCATTCCGCCAATACCAACCACCGAAGCAGTCGCTTTTTTAGGAAATACATCGGACACCAAAGTAAATAAATTGGCCGACCAGGCCTGATGACCGGCAGTTCCCATTCCAATCAGAAAAATAGCTAACCATTTGCTATCAGTAATTGCAACAAAACTTACAGGAAGGATAATTAACGCACAAATTAATAAGGTGATTTTTCGGGCTTTGTTAACAGACCATCCTGTATTAATGAATGCTCCCGAAAGATAACCACCCAAAATACTACCACCATCTGCCATAATGTAGATCACAAAGAATGGAAGTGCAATATCAGTCAAGTTAACACCAAATTTAGTTGCTAAAAATTTAGCTCCCCAGAACAAATAAAACCACCAAACAGCATCAGTAATTTTTGCCAAAGAGAATGCCCAGGTTTCTTTTTTAGGTAAAACACTCTTCCACGGAAGTTTTTCAATGTTTTCAATTTCTGAATCACTTACAATATATTCGAGTTCTTCTTTAGAAACTTTTGGATGATCCTCGGGTCTCTTATATGTTTTAACCCATAATAAAACCCATATAGCACTTAATACACCGGTTATCAGAAAAGGATATTGCCAGTTTTTACCGTCCAGATGTACAATAGCTCCGACAACAAATGGAGCGGCAATTGCACCTACACTGGTAGCTGCATTGAAAATACCGGTTGCAAAAGCTCTTTCTTTTTTTGGAAACCATTCTGCAACTGCTTTAATAGCTGCAGGAAAGTTACCAGACTCACCAAAACCGAGTCCAAACCGGGCCATGATAAAACCGATCAAACTGAAGGCTGGACGAACAACGGCATGAAGCATACCAAAAATACTCCACAATCCGATCGAAATCATGTACCCTTTTTTGGTGCCAATACGATCGATTAATCCACCCATCGACAATAAACCCAAGGCATATGCAACTTTAAAAGATACCATGATCCATGAATAGTCCTGATTAGACCATCCAAAAAGTGTCTGCAGAGTGGGTGCCATTACCCCAATAATACTCCGATCGAAGTAGTTGATTGATGTGGCAAAAAACAGCAAGGCCAGAATTCGAAACCGATACTTCCCTACTGTGGTTTGTTGTTTATTCATAAGTTTAAGATTAGTTATTATTTATTTCTGATTCTCAATACAATTTCAAGAGCTTCGCTGCATTTACTGGTTATAAATGCCCAATCTTTACTTTCAAGTACTTCCTTCGGAAATAATTGCGATCCCATCCCTACACAATGAACACCAGCATTAAACCATCCTTTCAGATTTGCTTCATCAGGTGAAACTCCTCCGGTTGGCATGATACTCGCGTAAGGCATCGGCCCTAATACTCCTTTTACAAATTCAGGACCTCCGACGGACGATCCGGGAAAAATTTTCACCACTTCGCAACCCAATTCATGGGCTCGGCCAATCTCCGTTAACGAACCACAACCCGGACTCCAGGCTATTTTCCGTTTATTACAGATCTTTGCCATTTCTTCCTCAATTAGCGGAGAAACAATAAAGCTGGCACCCAACTGAATGTATAAGGCTGTTGTTGGACCTTCTACAATTGATCCAACTCCCAGTATCATTTCAGGACATTCTTTTGCAGCCCACTTATTTAATTCAGCAAATACTTCGTGCGCGAAATCACCTCGATTGGTAAATTCAAAAACACGTATTCCGCCCTCATAGCAAGCTTTTAAAACAGACTTGCAAATTTCTGTATCCTTGTGATAGAAAACCGGAACAATCCCTGTTTCCTTCATTTTTAATGCTACTTCTATTCTTGTAAACCTTGCCATAAATTTAGTTTCAAGTTCCACGTTTCAGGTTCCAAATACATTATGATATTATATTTGTTACTGAAAATAAGAATTCATTATTTATAATTAAGCATTCAAAATTATCTGGCTACACGACCCGAAGCATCGCCGCCCATGAGTTTTTCAACTTCGTCGACAGTTACCTGGTTGTAATCGCCATAAATTGTATGTTTCAAACACGAGGCTGCTACAGCAAAATTTAAAGCTTTTTGGTCATCTTCAGTATAAGTAAGCAAACCATAAACAAGACCTCCCATAAACGAATCACCGCCACCAACACGATCAACAATATCGGTAATCTGATACGTTGGAGCTTCAAACAAGGTTTTCCCGTCCCAAAGCACTCCCGACCAACTGTTGTGATTGGCATTAATCGATCCACGTAAAGTAGTAATTACTTTTTTACATCGGGGATATTTTGCCATAATCTGTTTTGAAACAGATTTATAAGCAGCAGCCTCCACATGTCCGCTGGTTACATCCAATCCTTCCGGTTTGATTCCCAATACTTTTTCAGCATCTTCCTCATTTCCAAGAATTATATCGGTTCCGGCAACCAAAGCTGGCATAACTTCACCGGCTTTCTTTCCATAGTTCCATAAGTTTTTACGGTAGTTCAAATCGCACGAAACTGTAATTCCTTTTTCGTTCGCTTTCTGAATAGCTTCCATACAAACATCGGCAGCTCCCTGCGAAATGGCTGGTGTAATTCCTGTCCAGTGAAACCAGTTAACACCTTCAAATACTTTATCCCAGTCAATCATTCCTGATTTAATTTCAGAAACGGCAGAATTTGCACGGTCGTAAACTACTTTACTACCACGGCTAACTGCACCTGTTTCAAGAAAATAAATACCAATCCGATCACCACCGTACACAATTTGATCGACTCCCACTCCATATTTGCGCAAATCACTTACGCAAGCCATAGCGATATCGTTTTTAGGTAAGCGGGTTACAAAATCAACCGGAATACCGTAATTGGCAAGCGAAACGGCAACGTTTGCTTCTCCTCCACCAAATGTGGCTGTTAAACTATCAGTCTGATTAAACCGCAAATAGCCAGGAGTGGCCAAACGCAACATGATCTCACCAAATGTTACTACTTTCATTTTATTCTAATTTTTTTGATTTTTTTGAATCTAATGCAATCGATTGCAAAACTACATATTTTACTCTATTTGCCAAGTTACATTCGTACCAAAAGGCGGGAAAAATGAATAAATATTAAAAATTAAAGTAGTTTTTTGCATTATTGAAACAAATGTTTTCCACCATATTTCCTAATAATTCCATGTCATTTGGAATTTCGCCATTCTCCACATCGTTACCTAAAATATTACACAGGGTTCTGCGGAAATATTCGTGACGGGTATATGAAAGAAAACTTCTGGAATCGGTTAACATGCCCACAAAACGACTGAGCAATCCGAGATTTGATAATGCGTTAATCTGTTTTTCCATACCATCTTTCTGATCCAGAAACCACCATCCGGAGCCCCATTGCATTTTGCCAGGTACACTTCCATCCTGAAAGTTTCCAATCATAGTTGCATACAATTCATTATCGGAAGGATTCAGATTGTACAAAACAGTTTTACTCAATTTATCCTCGGTGTCAAGTTTATTCAGCAATTTTGAGAGAGGTTCAGCCACTGGTCTGTCTCCAATGGAATCGAAACCTGTATCAGGACCTAATTTATTGAATAAACGTGTATTGTTATTGCGCAATGCTCCAATATGTAATTGCTGAGTCCATCCACGAGAATGATCCATTACTCCAAATTCGTATAGCATACACGACTTAAATTGTAATATTTCATCAGGATTTAGTTTATTTCCGGCACGCACTTTTGTGAAAATAGCACGGATTTCTTTTGCTGTATAATCTTCGGCAAAAGCCGTATCCAAGCCGTGATCAGACAAGCGACAGCCGTTTTCGTGGAAATACTGGTGGCGTTTATCCAGTGCAGTCATCAAATCGGCAAACGTTGTAATTTCTATTTCTGCTACAGAGGCCAATTGTTGTATGTAGGCAATATAAGTGGCTGGATCTTCCACCATCATGGCTTTGTCTGGCCTCCAGGCAGGCAACACGGCTACTTCAAAACCAGATGCTTTAATTTGTTGGTGATATTGCAGATTGTCAATTGGATCGTCGGTGGTACAAATCGTATGAACATTTGCCATCCTGATAATATTCCGGCAACTGTATTCAGGAGTCTGCAGTTTTTCATTGCAGGCATCAAATATTTTACGGGCGTTTTTCGGACTTAAAACCTCATTTATTCCGAAGAATTTTTTCAGTTCCAGATGAGTCCAGTGGTATAAAGGATTACGCAACGTTTGAGGCACTGTTTCTGCCCATTTTTCAAATTTTTCCCAATCAGAGCCATCTCCAGTACAGAATCTTTCATCTACCCCATTGGTGCGCATGCCACGCCATTTGTAATGGTCGCCTGCCAGCCAGATTTCTGTAATTGATTTGAACATCCGGTCATCTGAGATATCTTTGGGATTGATATGACAGTGGTAATCAAAAATCGGCATTTTAGCCGCATGCTGATGGTATAATTTCTGCGCAGTTTCTGTATGCAACAGAAAATTTTCATCCATGAATGGTTTCATATTATTCTGATTTACAATTTATTAATTTACTATTCACAATCGGCAACTGCAAAAAGCAGATACATATCAATCGTTAATAGTTAAATAGTCAATTTGAAAAATTAAAGGTTGAATAAACGTTTTAAATGGCGATCGTAAATATTCTCCTCAACACACGAGCCAACGATTTCAGCATGTTCTTTCAGCAGATCGGTATATTTTGTGCCCATTTCTGAAGCGATTTTATAACCTACATGAATCAACTGACGGAAATTCGGGTTGTAATCCGGATGACCAGGAATATGACGGAGAGTACTTGCATATTTTTCACTTGTCCAGCCAGCAACTTCATCAGCCGAAGGTAGTTTCGAATCGTCAATATCTATTACATCAGCATATGGCGCGCATAATTCATCCTTCCGGCCAAGTGCTATGGTATATATCGATTTGGCAACTTCCAATGCCTCACCACCTGCTAACGAAAGTCCAATTACTTCTTCGAGCCAGGTTGTTCCGGCTGTTTTTACATGTATCCCTTTATCGTGTTTTTTTATGATTCCGGCCATGATCGGATAAATCGTGAACTTATCACTTCCGGAATGCACACTTAACTTCAATTCTTCAGGAAGTCCAAATTCCTTCACTGCATAATCAATCACCAGTACATCTTCTTCAAACTCAAGTGTGAACTGATCAACATTTCCAGTGTAATCAACGCCTTTATTAAAACGACCCGTAAATTTAGGGGCAATCGTTTGCGCAGGAACTCCCTTATTGGCCAACATTTTCAGAATAAAAAACAAATCGACCGGCGTTTGCGGAGTTTCAACTTCATCCATCGACACTTCAGTTATAAAATTGCCTTCTCCTTTTTTCTCTTTCAGAAAATTATAAATTTCTGAAGCCTGTTGTGTGGCTGCCAAAAACTTACCTGCTATCTGCACCAGTAAATCTTCAGATACATCAATCGAATGATCAATTCCGGGAATGGTAAGCTTACCAACATATTTACTACATGAAGCTACAAAGGCATCCACTTCAGATTTCGAACTTTCTTTTCCAATAAAAGAAGCCACATCTAAAGTGAAAAAGTCGGCAGTTTCAACAAATGGAGCTACGGTTCCCATATTAATATGGTCGGCATCAACAAAATAATTGGAGGAAAAACCAAGTGCGGCAACAGCGGCATCAGCTTCCTTCCGAACATCTTCCGGATGAGAATGCACATACATATGCTCGCGATTAGATTTGTTCCAGACCGGACTAATATCTAAACCTGACTTATTGGCTTTTACAATTCCTCGCAACTGGGCAACACCCTGATGAGAAAACCGGTCGCCAATTCCTAAACTATATTTTCCTAATTTCATTTTATAGTGTTTATACGTTTGTATTCTGTGCTGATTATGAAATTACAAATTTTGCAAAAAACCTATCCTATTAATTTACTGAATAATAAATAACACAGAACAATTTCCGTGTACGAACACGAAAGTATGGACAATATATTTAATCTGCAACGGCACTGAACCTAAAATACAGAAAAATGTTATAAAATAGTTTTTCCGTGTTCGTACACGACATCACGAAAAAAATATCTAGATTTGTTCCTACTGTATTATTTTACCATTAAAACTGAAGCATTATCAAAGCAATTAACCGTACCCGAATTAAAGATATTGCACTTAAGGCAAACGTTTCAATCGGAACTGTTGATCGTGTAATTCACAAGCGTGGAGAAGTATCAAAAGCAACCCGCGATAAAATTCTTCAGATTATTGATGAAATGGAATACCAGCCGAATTTGCTGGCAAGTACTTTGGCTTCAAAAAAAACATTTTCGTTTGCATTGCTTGTACCCGAACCCATTTCTCCTGAAGCTTACTGGAACAAACCAATGGTTGGAGTTCAAAAAGCATTTCACGAAATTCACCAGTATGGAGTCAACATTTCAATTCATCTTTTTAAACAATCAGACACGCAAACATTTAAAAACGAAGCTGAACTTATTTTAAAAAATAATCCGGAAGGAGTTGTGCTCGCTCCCTTCTTTTCGCGCGAATCGAAAGAATTTATTTCAGAATTACGAAAACGCGAAATTCCATATGTATTTATTGATTCGAATATAAAAGAATGTGAAAAACTAAGCTACATCGGTCAGGATTCATTTCAATCAGGAATGCTGGCTGCCAAACTGCTCGATTTTTCTATTCATGAAAACTCGTCAGTACTGATTCTTCATTTTGCCAAACAATTGGATAATATGAATCACCTTGTTCAGCGCGAAAAAGGGTTTTATGAATATTTCAGGAATAAATACGGCGAAAGCAACAGGAAGTTAATTACATTGGAAATTGCTGATCCGATGAACACCGATTCGCAGGAAAAAATACGGCAGGTAATTCTAACACAACCAGAAATAAAAGGAATATTTGTCACCAACTCGCAGGTTTATTACCTCGGAAGGTTGCTTGAACAGATTGGTAAAGTGGACATCCGTGTAATCGGACATGACCTTATACGCGAAAATATTGATTTCCTAAAAAAGGGAATAGTTGATTTTTTAATCTGTCAACGACCAGAAGAACAGGGATATAATGCCATTATCTCTCTTTTTGAACATCTGATATTGAAGAAGGAAGTGAAGAATGAAAACTATACTTCAATAGATATTATAACCAAAGAAAATCTCGATTATTATAAATAACTAAACTAATATAAAATGAACGCAATCAGTTTTAATGACCTTAATGGTAAAGTATGTGTAATAACAGGAGGTGCCGGCGTTATCGGCGCAGCAATGGTTAAAGCAATGGCCTCTGTTGGGGTAAAAATTGCAATTGCCGATATTAATAAAGTTGTAGCCGACCGTGTAGCCGCCGAAATATCAAAAGAATTTGACGCTCAAGTGATTGGAGTAGAAGCCAATGTTCTCGATAAAGAATCGTTACAGAAGGCAAAAGCTGAAATAAACGAAAAATTAGGACCAATCGATATTTTGATCAATGGTGCAGGCGGAAACCACCCAACTGCCACAACTAAAGTGGAGCAAATGGACGAAACCAGCCTGGATCGTTTGGAAGACACTTTCTATGGATTGGAAATGGATGGTTTTGATAAGGTATTTGCACTAAATTTCAAAGGAACATTACTTCCATCGATGGTGTTTACTACAGACATGCTGAAAAACAAAAAAGGCGTGGTACTGAACGTTTCTTCCATGAACTCGTACAAACCGTTAACTAAAATACCAGCTTATTCAGCAGCAAAAGCATCGATAAACAATTTCACCGAATGGCTTTCCGTTCATTTGGCTAAAGTTGGAATTCGGGTCAATGCAATTGCACCGGGCTTTTTCATTACCGACCAAAATCGCTTTTTGGTACTCGATAAGGAAACGGGAAATTTCTCTGCCCGGGGACAGAAAATTGTAAACAACACACCGATGGGAAAATTCGGAGAACCAGAAGATTTACAGGGAACTACTCTATTCCTGCTTTCTGATATATCATCATTTGTAACCGGAATCGTAATTCCTGTGGACGGAGGTTACAGCGCTTTTGGAGGAGTATAATCGAATTTCAAGTTCAAAGTTGGCAAACATAGAATTTGGAACCAGGAACTTGAAACTAATCTTTAATCTATTGTCAAATTTATAAAATCAATATAGCATGGCTTTCGAATTAAAAAAAGACTGTAAATATTCTCTGTTGGTGCCTACCAGCATGGGCGTGCGGATTACTCCGGCAAATGGACAGCCGGTACATAGCAGTAACTTGTATGAAATGTATGCAAGTAGTGCAGAAACGAACGTAGCAAGCATTTCTTCATACCTTGGTCTTCCGGTGAAAGTTTTAACAACCTTTGTGAAAGACAGCCCGATTGCCCAATTCATTAAAAGCAATCTGAAAAGCCGTCACATGGACTATGAAGGTCCGGAAGTGGCACAAGGCGATCCATGGGGTTACCGGCACCAGTTCAACATTGCCGATAGTGGTTTTGGAAGTCGCGGTCCACGCGTTCTAAACGACCGTGCCGGTGAAGTTGGTCGTACGCTTAACGTAAAAGATTTTGATCTGGAACGCATTTTCGGGAATGAAGGTGTTCAGATTGTTCACCTTTCAGGATTAATCGGGGCTTTATCTCCCGAAACAACTACATTTTGTCTCGAAATTGCACGTGCAGCAAAAAAATACGGAACCCGCATTGCTTTCGATCTCAACTACCGTGCTTCGTTCTGGAAAGGACGCGACAAGGAATTGCGCGAAAGTTTCACTAAAATTGCTTCGGTAGCCGATATTTTGATTGGTAATGAAGAAGATTTTCAACTTTGTTTGGGCATTGAAGGTCCGGAAGCCGGAGGAAAAGGAATTGAAGCTGAAATTGAAGGATTCAAAGGAATGATTAACCGTGTAAAAGAAGCTTTTCCGAACGCTTCGGTATTTGCAACAACCTTACGCCAGGTAATTAGCGCAAACGAACACCTTTGGGGTGCTATCATGCTCGAAGGCAACGAATGGCAGATTATTGAACCACGCAAAATCACTGTTCTCGATCGTATTGGTGGAGGCGATGGTTTTGTAGGTGGTTTACTATATGGTATCCTTAAAGGATGGGAACCTGAAAAATGGCCTCAATTTGGCTGGGCGACAGGGGCACTGGCAACTACTTTCCTCACTGATTATGCTCAACCTGCCGACGAAGATATGGTTTGGAGCATCTGGGGCGGAAACGCACGCGTAAAACGCTAAGTTCAATTACTATTTATTCATTTACTATTTACAATTTGTAGAAAATGAATTCAGATGATTTAAAGAAAAGATTAAAGATTTTTGCATTACGGATAATTAAGCTTTCAGAAAGTTTACCAAATAATATTACTGGCAAAACTCTTGGCAATCAAATCATTCGTTCAGGGACATCACCTGGGGCTAATTATCGGGCAGCTTGTTTAGGTAAATCAGACAAGGATTTTCTAAATAAATTAAAAATGGTTGAGGTGGAACTTGATGAAACCTTGTATTGGTTAGAACTAATTATTGAATCTGGAATTGTAAAAGCTGAATTATTAAATGACTTAGTAAATGAAAATCTGGAATTATTTAAAATAATTGTAAGATCAATTACTACAATGAAGAAGAAGATCAATTCTGGAAATAAATAGTAAATAGTAAATTTTAAAAATAGTAAATCTATGTTATATTACGAAATAGGTTCAACAGAACACGAATTAGTTGCCGAAGACCTCAGAGTTGGTCTTTACAATGCATTTATGAAATTGGGACCCAAGAAAAAAGTATTGGCTATTCCACCGGATTACACCCGTTTACCCAGTCGTGCCGGTGAACTGACCGAGATGACCTGGAATTTCTACGGTGATGCATTAACCGATGTACTTCCGGCTTTGGGAACTCATTCTCCAATGACCGACCATCAGATCTCTCACATGTTTGGTGCTTTGCCTGCATCGCTTATTCGCGAACACGATTGGCGCAACGATGTGGTGACTGTAGGTACGGTTCCGGCAGAATTTGTTAAGGAAGTTTCTGGTGGTGCAGTTGAATTTCCCTGGCCCGCTCAGGTAAACAAGTTGTTAATTGAAGGTAATTTCGATCTGATTCTTTCTATCGGACAGGTAGTTCCGCACGAAGTAGTTGGAATGGCCAACTACAACAAAAATATTTTCGTCGGAACTGGTGGGGTTGAAGGTATCAACAAGAGTCATTTTGTGGGCGCAGCATACGGGATGGAGCGAATGATGGGTCATGCGGATACGCCTGTTCGCAGAATCTTCAATTATGCTTCGGATAATTTCACCCAGCATATGCCAATCGTTTACATACAAACAGTGGTTGGGCTGGACAAAACCGATGGTAAAATAAAAACCCGTGGATTGTTTATTGGCGATGATTTTGAAGTGTTCGACAAAGCAGCTAAACTGGCTTTACAGGTTAACTTCGAAATGCTCGATAAACCACTCAAAAAAGTGGTAGTTTACCTCGATCCAACAGAATTCAAAAGCACATGGCTGGGCAATAAATCGATTTACCGTACCCGCATGGCCATTGACGATGAAGGCGAACTGATTGTTCTGGCTCCTGCACTGAAAGAATTTGGCGAAGACAAAGAGATTGACCGTTTAATCCGTAAATACGGCTACTTCGGAACTCCGGCTACACTGAAAGCCTGCGATGATAATGAAGAACTGCGCAACAACCTGAGTGCTGCTGCGCATCTGATTCATGGCTCTTCTGAAGGTCGTTTCAGCATTACTTATTGTCCCGGAAAAGGAGCAGAAAACCTAACTCAGGCCGAAATTGAAAGTGTAGGGTTCAAATATGCCGATATCGATGAAGTAACAGCCAAATACGATCATGAGAAATTAAAGGACGGATACAACACCATGGCTGACGGCGAAGAAATATTTTACATTTCGAATCCGGCATTGGGACTATGGGCTTTTAAAGACCGATTTAAATATTAAAACTGCAATCCACAAAAAAGCGAAATAAAAGCCCAAAGATTGAAAAAAGTTAAATGTTTCGAGATGCAGGTTATAGTCACTCTTTTTGCAAAACTTTACTTTGGTCTTCGTGTTCTTTGTGGTTAAACATACTGTTATGACATTGAACGAAGTAAACTGGGGAATAATTGGTTGTGGTAATGTAACCGAACTAAAAAGCGGACCGGCTTTCAACAAAGTGGAACATTCGAAAATTGTTGCGGTTATGCGCCGAAATGCAGAAAAAGCTGCAGATTATGCTAACAGGCATAGCGTACCAAAATCATATTCAGACGCTGATCTGCTGATCAACGATCCGGATATTAATGCTGTTTATGTTGCAACACCACCCGACACTCACGCCCAATATGCCATTGCAGCCATGCGGGCTGGAAAACCAGTTTATGTGGAAAAACCCATGGCTCGTAATTATCAGGAGTGTCAGGAGATGATTCGCGTTTCCGAAGAAACAGGAATGCCTCTGTTTGTGGCTTATTACCGAAGGTCGTTGCCTGCTTTTCTGAAAGTAAAGGAACTGATCGATGACGGAATCATTGGGAAACCGATGACCGTAAATATTCGTCTGCATAAATCTGTTCCCGATCGCGATTTAAAACCTGAAACTCAATTCTGGCATGTAAATCCGGAAATTGCCGGTGCTGGCTATTTTTATGACCTGGGTTCCCATCAGTTCGATTACCTCGATTTTCTGTTTGGTCCGGTCATCAAGGTTCATGGTATAGCTGTAAATCAGGCTGAATTTTACAAGGTTGAAGATACTGTTACAGGAAGCTTTCTGTTTGGAAATGGTGTGATTGGTTCCGGAAGCTGGTGTTTTGTAGTCGCTAAAGGAAACGAAGAAGATATTATTGAAATTAACGGAACAAAGGGCAAAATCAGCTTATCCAGTTTTCAGCATGGCGATGTAATACTAACAACTCCGGAAGGAACAGTCAGTTTCAGTTTCCAAAATCCTGAGAACATACAGCACAATCTTATATCTCAGGTTGTAAAAACATTAAGAGGAGAAAGCGAGTGTGTGAGTACCGGAAAATCTGCTGCCCGAACAAGTGCAGTTCTGGAGGAAATGGTAAAAAATTATTACGCAACCAAACAAGACGGCAGCAAACGAATAAAAGGCAGTTGCCGAAGTTTATAATGATTAACCACTTAGAACACTAAGATGCCACAAAGAAAAATAATACCATTTTTTCTCTTTGAGCTTTCCTTCGTGAACTTTGTGGTTCAACTAATACATTTATGAAGATTATTATTGACGATAAAATTCCTTACATACACGGCGCATTTGAAGGAGTTGCCAAGGTGATTTATCTACCCGGTTCTAAAACTACTCCGGAAGAGGCTAGAGATGCAGATGCGATCGTCACACGCACCCGGACTATTTGCAATGAAAAACTATTGTCTGGTTCATCAGTAAAATTCATCGCTACTGCAACGATTGGTTTCGACCACATCGACACCGATTATTGCGATGTTGCAGGCATTAAATGGACCAATGCTCCGGGCTGTAACAGCAAATCGGTAGAGCAATACATTGCTTCAACAATCATGGTGTTAGCCGAAAGGAAAAACCTTAAGTTGAAGGATTTATGCATAGGAGTGGTTGGTGTTGGAAATGTAGGAAGCAAAGTTGCACGAATTTGTAATCTGTTTGGCATGAAAGTTCTGCTGAATGATCCGCCACGTGAACGAGCTGAAGGTTCTGAGGATTTTGTCAGCCTGAAAGAGATTATGAATGAAGCCGACATCATAACCCTTCATGTTCCATTGAATTTGAAAGGAGAAGATGCCACGTTCCATCTTGGAAATGAAATGTTCTTTTCTGGATTAAAGAAAAAACCAATCCTGATAAATTCTTGTCGTGGCGAAGTGGTTGACACCCTTGACGTAAAAGCGGCACTAAAAAGCAGTCAAATTTCAGGATTTGTATGTGATTGTTGGGAAAACGAGCCAGACCTTGATCTGGAACTATTGGGTATGACAGAAATTGCCACTCCACACATAGCAGGTTATTCCAAGGATGGCAAAGCAACCGGAACACAAATGAGCGTTCAGGCAATAAGTCAATTCTTTGGACTTGGATTAGACAACTGGAAGCCGACGGGAGTTGAAGCTCCGGCAAATCCAACTATAGAACTTGATGGCTCCGGATTGACTCAACAGGAAATCATTTCGAAAGCGATTTTGGCTACCTATGACATCCGAAACGATGATCAGACCTTCAGGAAGAACACTGAAAAATTCGAACAACTACGTGGTGATTATCCGGTAAGACGTGAGTTTCCGGCGTTTACGATTGTTCCGGAGAATGTGGAAGAGGAAACTTTGGACATTTTGAGAAAAATAGGATTTAACGTTTAACCACAGAGAAAACAGAGGTATAAGAGAGTTGAAATCCCTCCGTTTTCTCTGTTAAACTCAGCGAACTCTGTGGTTCCAAAAAGTGAACTTATGGAAGACAACAAATTAACCGAACAAATTATTGGCTGTGCGATTAAGATTCATCGGGCACTTGGACCCGGACTTCTTGAATCAGCATATCAGGAGTGTTTACTCTTTGAACTAAGAAAAGCGGGTCTATTTGTTGAAAGAGAAAAACCTCTTCCATTGATTTATGAAGAAGTAAAACTGGAATGTGGCTACCGAATTGATTTACTGGTTGAGAAGCAAATTGTTATTGAAATAAAATCGGTTGAAGTATTGAATGATGTTCATACAGCACAGGTTTTAACCTATTTGAAACTATCTAATTGTAGAATTGGTTTATTAATAAATTTTAATGTTGCACAACTTACAAAAGGAATAAAAAGGCTATATAACAAATATTATTTAGAACCACTTGTTTAACTCGGTTCTTCCCGGTTAGTTCTGTGGTAAAACGAAATACAAACATTCAAAAACAATAAGTAATGAAAAAATTAGCAGACATTGGATTAATCGGGTTGGCCGTAATGGGCGAAAACCTGGTATTGAACATGGAAAGCAAAGGCTTTACTGTAGGTGTTTTTAACCGTACGGTGGCTCGCGTTGACGAGTTTATAGCTGGTCGTGGTGCCGGAAAAAATTTTATCGGTGCACATTCAATTAAAGAATTATGTGATTCTCTGGAAAAACCACGTAAGGTGATGATGCTGGTAAAAGCCGGAAAACCTGTGGATGATTTTATCGATCTGATTATTCCTCATCTGGAAGAAGGCGACATCATTATCGATGGCGGAAACTCGCATTTTCCTGACACGATTCGTCGTGCCAAATATGTTGAAAGCAAAGGATTACTGTACATAGGAACCGGCGTTTCCGGAGGTGAAGAAGGTGCATTACTCGGACCATCTATGATGCCCGGCGGATCGCCTGCTGCATGGCCTGCTGTGAAAGAGATTTTTCAGGCTGTGGCTGCCAAAGTTGAAGATGGCACTCCTTGTTGCGACTGGGTTGGCGAAGGTGGTGCCGGTCATTTCGTAAAAATGGTTCATAATGGTATCGAATATGGCGATATGCAGATTATTTGCGAAGCTTATCAGGTAATGAAAGAAATGCTTGGTATGAGCACTGACGAAATGCATGATGTTTTCAAAACATACAATGAAGGCGATCTCGATTCGTACCTGATTGAAATTACACGCGACATTCTTGGATTCAAGGATGAAGATGGCGAAGCTATGGTTGAAAAAATTCTCGACACTGCAGGTCAAAAAGGTACCGGAAAATGGACTGCGGTTTCTGCTCTCGACCTTGGAATTCCATTAACTTTGATCGGAGAATCGGTATTTGCACGTTGTTTATCGGCTCAAAAAGACATGCGCGTTGAAGCTTCTAAATTACTTAGCGGACCTGCTGTTGATAAAAACATCGACAAAGCACAGATGATTTCAGACCTGAAAGATGCTTTATTCGGAGCAAAAATCATTTCGTACGCTCAAGGTTATAACCTGATGATGGAAGCTGCCAAAGAATACGGATGGAACCTTAATTACGGCGGTATTGCTTTGATGTGGCGCGGTGGTTGTATTATCCGTTCGGTATTTTTAGCTGATATCAAAAAAGCATTCGATGTTAACCCTGACTTACAAAACCTGCTGTTTGCGCCTTATTTCAAAGAAGTGGTTGAAAAAGCACAGGCCGGATGGCGTCGTGTTTGTTCTACAGCTTTAAACAATGGAGTACCTGTTCCTGCTTTGACTTCGGCACTTTGTTACTTCGACGGTTTACGCAGCGAACGTTTGCCAGCGAACCTGCTGCAGGCTCAACGCGACTATTTTGGTGCACATACTTACGAACGTGTTGACAAACCTCGCGGCGAATTTTTCCACACCAACTGGACCGGAAGAGGTGGCGACACGACTTCAAGAACTTACGTGGTATAAATTGATACTGTTTTAGTGAGCGGGTGACTTGGAGTCACCCGCTCACTCTACAAAACAAAAGCCGCTTTCCTGAAATGGGAGCGGCTTTTTGCTTTTGATCCGATGACTGGAGTTCATCGGATCAGTTATTTTCATCAAAAGGCATCAACGGAACAGATTCTGGGAAAGGTATAATCTTAGTCCTCATATTTCCTTTTCCTGAAGCCTTAAAATGTCTGGATATTTCCTGCGTTTTTTCGAAATAGTCATTCTCAGTTTCACTTTTCTGGTAGTAATAGATTTTTATCGCCTTGCAATTGGGATGTTCGAATATGGTATTCAAAAGTATTCGATCTGACAAACCACAAGAATGACCTAATATTTTAACAGTAAAATCACCTGATTCGATAAAACGAATAGTATCCTGATAATTTGTTGTTTTAAAATAACCAAATGATTTAATGTTCTTTAAAAACTCATTATTATTCAAATTCTCAATCTTTTCATAATAAGGATCTATTTCATCTCCATATCCGAAAATAATTGGATTTTTGGGATCGTCTAATTTCCCATGAATATAAATCAAGTCATCATTTTTCAATAGATGAATTGAGAAATAAGCTTTTATCGTTGATGTATAGTTAAAATACAACACTAACTTTTGATTTTCATCCGAAATATCCCAAAGAATATTCTTGATATTATTTAGAGGCTCCTTAGTTAGTACTCCTGCAACTTCAGTTAAATATTCTTTCAATTTTTCCTTTATTGAATCAAAGCACTTATTTAATATATCCAACTCTTTGTCTGTATTTTTATCTCTCAACAACCCTGTTTTTTCAAATCTTTTGTAAATATCCACTAAAGCCATATAGTACTCATATTCAATATCAACCCATTTGCAATCATGATAATTTAGGATAATCTTTTCAAAGAAATCATGATGAGCTTTTCTCTCATATTTATAATCCTTTAGGAATTGTAGAATACTTGAAATAGTATCAAATTTTTCTGGGAAGTGGTATTTAACACCCCTTCTATCTATTTTCATTAATTCATCCTCGTAATGATCTTTTTGCCAAAATCGTTTTAGAAACCCATTCAAATACCACAACAAAAAATCACTATAAGAAGTCTTTAAGCCATGAGCCAAGTCAAAACCATTTCCAATTAAATACAGGTCGTTCATTTCGTAATAGTTAGTGATTTTTAGCGAACTAAATTTAGCGAATAATTTTGATAAATGAGCGATATAGTGAGCAGGTGACTTAAAGTCACCTGCTCACTATATTAAGGAAGTAAGCCCCAATTCTTTGGCCAATTCCCGATTAATAAGTTTGCCCTTTCTTCCGCAGAAATAATCACAATAAGACGAAAATTCCCAGTCTTCGGGTTTATCAACCAAATTGGCATTTACCGGATTCTGGTGGATATAATCGAAGCAAACATTCAGGTAATTGGTTTCGGGCAGATTGAGGTTTCCTACCATCCCAAAATGAGTATTGAAATAGGCTGGTGAAAGGCCTTGAGGTTCGGTGAGGCAAAGGGCTTTGGTGTGCTGCTGAAACAACGATCCATGCATTTTGCGCTGCTTATTGATTGCGCGCGTATAAGAACGCAGTATAATAGCTATTGAATCGTTTAACGTTCGGACTTTTAGAGATGGTTGTCGACTCATCCGATGACTGGAGTTCATCGGATGAGTAGTATCTGCTACTTCTAAACCGATCCGATGAGCCCTAGTCATCGGATCGGGCGCATTTACAAATGGATCAGCAACTTCAATGCGTTCATTCACCACAGAAATCATCAGATGAAAATGATTCGGCATCAGGCACCAGGCCAGAATATCGGCGTGGGGCAATATACTTTTCCGTATCTTATCAAGAAAAAAAAGGTAATTCTCCCGATTGAAAAATACTGTCTGTGAATTATTTCCACGATTAAAGACATGATAAATTTGTCCATTGGCGAAGTCCATAGCTGCTTTTTGTCTTCAATTTAACACTTTTGTTTGAATAAATTTTGCTAATCCAACGAACAGAAGCATCGGTTTAACAAAAATATTCTTCCATTTTCACTACCCTTACTTTTCCTTCTGTAGGCGTTAATTCCGGCCATATCCAATTGTAATGATTGATAATTTGGGACGCTGATAAATGTGGGCGATCAGCCGTTGTATGCGCATCGGCAATAACAGTCAGGCTGTAATCGTGCGTTAAGGCTGATTTCACTGTCGCATCCACACAAAAATCGGTAGCACAACCGGTTATGACCAATTCGTCGATACAGCTTTCCTGTAAAAATTGATGCAGTCGGGTTTGATAAAACGAATCGTTCACCTGTTTCGCAATTACTTCATCTTCAGGCATTCGAACCAATTCATCCAGAATTTCCCATTCTTCGGTTCCTGACCTGCAGTAATTTTCCCTTACCCCATCATGTTGGATAAAAACAACCGGAAGTCCATGTTTCCTGAATACTTCAGATAATTTATTAATTCTTTCAATCACTTTTTCTGCTTCAAAACGGGGAGTTTTTGCAACGAAGGAAACTTTCTGCATGTCGATAATTAAAAGTGCTTTCATGGCTTATTTAATCTTTTGTTCAGCAGACAAAATTAAAGAAGATCACTTGCATTTGATAAATATCAAGCACAAATAACAAAAAAAAATGTCACTTTTGATTTTGAACATGAAACCTCTTCTATGAAAGCAAATGAAATTGCAGTAGCCTTTAGCGAAGCCCTGAAACTCGAAAAATACAAACCCTGTGGTGTATACTTTAGCGATGAAAGACCCCAAAACTCGCTTGAGTTAAAGAAAAAAGGAAATGGCTGCATTGTACCTCTAATACTGAAAGCATCAAAAGGCGTTCCTCTGGTATTTGCAGAGGAATCAACAGGATGGCCATGTTCAGCTTTTTACCTTGGTTTTCAGGATACCATTTTCGAAGGCATTGAATTCTTTCTCTCGAACAAAGATGATTTCTGGAGACCTTGTGAGCGATTCATCCAAAATCCGGGTCTGGCCAAAACATTGATTGACAACATACATCCGGTAAAACCCTCTAAACAATACCTGGTCATTAAACCCCTCGAAGACTTTTCAGATGAAGAAGAACCCGAATCGGTTTTGTTTTTTGTAAATGCCGACCAACTGAGTGCACTGGTATTTCTATCTCATTACGATGCTCCGGGAAGTAATGACCGCGTGCTGGCCCCTTTTGCTTCAGCTTGTATGGCATTGGTAACATTACCTTTAAAAATGGCACGGAAAAACGAACAAAAAGCGGTGATAGGACTTTTCGATATTTCTGCCCGCACACGAATGCCAAACGATTTATTATCATTCGCATTACCCTATTCATTCCTGAAAAAACTGGCTGTGTTTTTACCTGAAAGTTTTGTAATTACGCACAACTGGAATACCATTAAGGAAAGACTTTAAATCAATTCAGGGCTTCACTAAATGCGAAACCCTGAATTAATACTGACAATATTTTAATAAATAATCAGGTGTGGTGTTAAGCTTAATATATCGATTGTCATGCTGAATTTATTTCAGCATCTCGTCCACAAATAAGAGATTCCGAAACAAGTCCGGAATGACTTTCCCATCATTAGGAGCTTAACACAACACTAGTTCGATTTCTTGACAAATTTGGTTAAAATATAGATGACCTGCCCATTTACCCGACCTTCGATTAATTCAGCATTATCGGCTACCAAAGTAATTCCACGAACAGCAGTTCCGCGTTTAGCAGTAAATCCGGCACCTTTTACATCAAGGTCTTTTGTTAGCACCACCGTGTCGCCACTCAAAAGTACAACTCCATTGCTGTCGATGTGTTTTACTGCATCATCCAGCGATATTCCATCGCCGGTTGCCTTTGCCCATGCCAGCATATCTTCATCCAGATAGAGCATATCGAGCAAGTCGTGCGACCAGCCTTCGTTACTTAACCGTTGCAGCAATCGCCAGGCCATTACCTGAACGGCAGGTACAGTGCTCCACATACTATCATTCAAACAGCGCCAATGATTGGCATCTATCGTTTCCTGATTTTCAATCTGATTCAGGCAAGTTTCGCAAACCAACACACAGTTATCAGCTTTTCCATTTTTAGTGGGTGGTACTTCATAAACATTCAACCCGTCGGTTGCTCCACAAAATTCACATTTCTCTCCACTGCGTGCCTGCAATTCCTTTTCTACACTCATTTTCAGTATTTATAGATTTTGCCGCAAAGCTAAGATTTAAAACTTAAAAGCCGACCTAAACCTGAAACATGACTCCATTCACAATATAAAATGATAGTAAAAATCGTTTATTCAAGATCAAATCCGTAATCGCGTTCTACTTTAGCAATGCGGGTTTTGAAGGATTTATACCAAACTGACCGTCCTTTTTCGCGGGCAAAAGTATGTTCTGCATTGTCGCGCCATTTTCGGATTGATTCCAGATCGCGCCAGTACGAAACTGTTATACCTGTTTCTTCACGCGCCGATTCAACGCCCAAAAATCCATCCTGAAGCTGCGCCAATTCAGTCATACGATTTGCCATTTCTGAATAACCACGGTCAACTTCTGTTCGGATTGAAGTGAAAATGACAGCATAATAAGGCGGTTGAGGAGTTTCTGCAATCATATAAAATTGAATTGAGTTTAATTCGGTTAAGCTGCGCCTATCGATTTGATAAATACAAACAATACTGAAGCCCACAATGCAATATTGTATATCACACTAATTCCTATAAACTTCAGAAAAATTTTACCGAAATTCTGACCATAAAACTTCCGGACTGCCAGAACAAAATAACCCGGGAAGCTAAGGATTAATATACTTCCTATCCAAAATATTCCGGAAAGAAACAGGAGTTTCAATGAAATTAAAACAATCAACAGAAGAAATAAATACGAATGTAAATGGATGGAAAAGATCAGATGCCGAATATAATATTGGTTTCTACGGATGTAAAAAATCTTCAGTATAAAGGCAAATAATGGCAGCAGAATAAAGAAAGTCCACGATAAATATTTCAGTAAAACTGAAATAGCCATTTCCGGAGCACGACACATAACAATGTAGGAACTTAGCTTTTTTTGTTTAGCCGGATCTGTTTCTGTTTTAAGTTCATCTTCCATTCGTGTACCAAGTTTATTCAGACTTTCCCGGATATTTCCCGATTTGAAATCACTAAAATCAATTTTCAGATCATTGTCTACCCTGGCAGAAGAATCCTGTAGCTCGTGCAAAGCGACTTGTAAGGAATTATTCAGGGAATCCTGCTTCAATTCAGTATCAAAATTTGCATCCAAATTAAATTCATTACGCGATTGCTCCGATTTCGTATTAACTTTTATCTCAGCTTTGTAATCAAGCCAGCTTTCAGAATAGAATTGCAATAAAAGAAATAAAATGAAACTTAGGAAAACAAAAATCCGGAATGGTGGTGAATAACGAACACGACGCCCGGCAAAAAATTCGGAAGTCAGGAAACCCGGTTTGCTGATCAGATACCAGAAAGTATGAAAAAAACGGGAATCAAAAGCAAAAAAGTTGCCGGCAAAATCGTATAAAACAAATCCCATAGGTCTGTTAAATTCAGCCACCTCCTGTCCGCAATTCGGACAAAAATGACCTCTAAATTCATGATCACAATTTTCACAGTGCGTCAGTTCCAACTCATCAACAGGAATTTGATTTCGCTTTAAAAGTCTGGTTGGTTTTAGTTTCTGGAAGAGCTTCATAAATCAAAACTTAAAAAATTGATCCGGAAAATTTAAGTTCCCGGATCAGTAAATTTGGTTTAAATTTTCGATTCCACCAATTTCAGAATTTCAGCTTCTTTCGCTAATGTTTTCTGAAGAAGTTGAGCCGCTTCTTTCTGGATATCATCAGCAAACGTCTTGTCGGCAAGACTTCCGGCGTTAATCCGAACATTGAGATATGCTCCGTAAACCGCTGTTCGTGCACATAAAGCACCAACTCCGGAATCTGACAATGAATTTGGATTGCCAATTTCGGCCATGGCCTGAATCACTTCGAGCGATTGAAAAGCGGTTTGCATCACCTCGAATGGCACTTCGATAGCATGTTTGGTAGCTGCCTGTATAGCCGCCGAACGATTCTTTTTTTCCTGATCAGTATTTTTAGGTAAACCGAATGCATCCATAATTGCATTAAAAGATGCCGTATCTTCATCTACCAGCTTCAGTAAACGATCGTGTGCTTGTTTACCCTTTTCTGCCCAACCGGAGAACTCTTCCCAACGGTCGTCCCAACCGCGTTTGTGAGCAGAAAGATTGGCAACCATCGAACCTAAAGCGGCTCCAAGTGCCCCAACATAAGCAGAAACCGATCCTCCACCCGGAGCTGCTGATTCGGATAAGGTTTCGTTCGAAAATCCGGCCAAACTCATATCAACCAACTTATTTTGCTGATCTTCAATCAGGTATTCAATAATTCGTTTTTTCGGGTCAAAAGGAGCTAATTCATCCAGGCCAAGCGATTTAACTGCTATTTTTATAATTTCAGCATCAGGAATGCCTACCGAACGTTCCTGTTTCAGGAGGAAATATTTTCCGGCTTCGAGCATAGCCTGCAACGGAATAACCCCAATCAATTCCGATCCGGTAACCCGTATTCCACGATCACGGGCACGTTCCACCACCTCATCGAAAGCCTGATGCATCGAAGTAACGGTGATGTCGGTCAAATTCATAGAGATCTGAGCAACTCCATATTGTTGAATGAACCAGCCAATGGCACGGACTTTTTTCAAGGTTCCGGGAATTCGCTTTGGTTCGCCGTTTTCATCATTCACAATTTTACCTGTCACCGCATCACCTTCGCGAACAACTCGCCCTGCTTCGCGCACATCAAAAGCAATGGAATTGGCACGACGCACCGAAGTGGTATTTAGATTCACATTGTAAGCTATCAGGAAATTACGTGCACCAACAGCCGTTGCTCCCGATTTTTCATTTAGCACATCAGGACCAAAATCAGGTTTCCATTCGGCTTTTGCCAGCTTTTCTTTGAGTCCTTCATATTCGCCGGCACGACAAGTGGCCAGACTTTGGCGCACTTCTGTAGCAGCAGCAAATTCGTAACAATAAACTGAAATACCCAACTCCTCTCCTATTCGTTTAGCCAGTTTTCGGGCATAGGAAACGGTTTCGTCCATGGTTATGTTGGCAATTGGAACCAGAGGACAAACATCGGTTGCGCCAAAACGCGGATGTTCGCCTTTATGCTTGCTCATATCGATGAGTTGCGCTGCCATTTTTGCACCACGGAATGCGGCTTCGAGAACCTGCTCTGGTTCTCCGACAAAAGTTACCACTGTACGGTTAGTATCTTTGCCCGGATCGACATTCAGCAATTTTATTCCATCGACGCTTTCAATCGCATCTGTAATTTGTTTAATTATTTTTTCATCCCTTCCTTCCGAGAAATTCGGCACACATTCGATCAGTTGTTTCATTCGTAAAGATTATAGGTATCAGATTAGAAGAACTTTCATTAAAGTAATTTTAGCAAGGCCATCAGGGTCGATTCATCTGGAAGCCGGAACTTTTAAACATCGAAATCTGCCATTCCCTGAATTTTTCCGTTCAGGATAATCGTTTCAATCAGGTTAGAACCAAATGAATATGGAATAACAGCGTACGAAGAAATTTCCTTGGTAATAAACAGGTTTGCCACTTTACCTTTGGCAATACTACCGTAACTTTCGCTAATCCCCATCGCATAAGCTGAATTGATGGTAGTGGCATGTATTGTTTCTTCCGGAGTCATGCCGTATTTCAGACAACCGAGCGATTGGATAAAATTCATATTACCTGAAGGCGACGAACCCGGATTGTAGTCGGAAGCCATAGCTATCGGCAATCCGGAATCAATCATTTTGCGAACCGGTGAAAGTTTCATATTCAGAAAGAATGCAGCACCAGGCAAAACAGTTGCCATTGTTTCACTATCCAGTAAGACCGAAATTTCTTCATCACTTATGTATTCCAAATGATCGACTGAAAGTGCATTGTATTTAACGCCTACCTGAACACCACCTGAATTGGCCAGTTCATTTGCATGTACTTTTCCCTGCATCCCATGTTTGATTCCGGCCATCAGGATTCGTTCGGTTTCTTCCATAGTGAAAAATCCCCGGTCACAAAAAACATCAACATAATCAGCCAATTCATCCGAAGCAATCAATGGGATCATCTCATTGATCAGCAAACTCAGGTATTCTTCACGTTTATTCTTGTATTCCAACGGAAATGCATGTGCAAGAAAAGTCGATTTGATCATTAATGGCGAATGTTGTTTCATCCGGCGAATGACCCGAAGCATTTTCAATTCAGATTCAGTTGTTAGTCCGTATCCACTTTTTATTTCAACAGCTCCGGTTCCGGTTCCGGCAATTTCTTCGAGCCGGATCATGGCCTGAGCAAACAAATCATCTTCCGAGGTGGTCTGTAACTTTAGAGCAGAGTTCAGTATTCCACCGCCATTCATTGCAATTTCTTCGTATGTGAGGCCTTTAATCCGATCCACAAACTCCTTTTCCCGGGTATCGGCAAAAACCAAATGAGAATGTGAGTCGCAATAGCTTGGAAAAACCATTCGTCCGGAACAATCTATTTCCATGATCAGATCATTCGCTTCGAAATCAGACTCACTAAGTTTTTCCATCGGGCCAAAATCGATTATCTGTTCTCCCTTAATAAGTAAAAAGGCATTTTTAATCGTTTTAATTTCGGCCATTGACTTTCCGGCAACCCACAATCGGTTGTTGGGGTCGACCTGAACAAGTTCCTTAATATTTTCGAGAATCATTCGCATAACAATGTATTTTAAAATCCATGTTTTCCTGATGCTGCAACTGCAACTGTCTTTACCATCCTCTTTCCCCTTCGCCGTCACAGCAACGTTCACCTTTTTCCTTCAATTATTCTTTCCGTCCACAATTAAGGAAACTCAATCGAAGTTTTTTATGCAATTGGTCATAGATACCGCCATTTTTGTTTTTAATTTCGGGCAGTTTTTAATACCAAGTTACGATGATCAAACGAGTTCCGCACACTTATGTGATAGTTTTTTACATTATTATTTTCTCTGCAGTATTAACCTGGGTTCTTCCCGGCGGTAGTTTCGACCGGGAAACCGTTACCGTAAATGGCGTTAGCCGCGAGATTATTTTAGCCGACTCATTCCATTTCACCGAACAGCAGCCCCAAACATGGCAGGTTTTTTCTGCTTTTTTCGACGGTTTTCGAAACACCTCTGAGATTATTGTATTTATACTGATGATTGGCGGAGCATTCTGGATTATGAACGATAGTAAAGCCATTGATGTGGGTATTTATTCGTTTCTGAAATCGACAAAAAAACTTGAAAAATGGAAACTCGTCAGCTATCTGGGAGTTGAAAACATCATCATCACGCTCATTATGCTTTTGTTCAGTGTGTTTGGTGCAGTCTTCGGAATGAGCGAAGAGACCATTGCCTTTACTATTATTTTTGTACCACTTGCCATATCTATGGGCTATGATTCTATTGTTGGTGTCAGCTTATGCTTTGTGGCTGCCGCATTGGGTTTTGCCGGAGCTATTTTAAATCCATTTACGATTGGTATAGCACAGGGATTATCAAATCTCCCTCTTTTCTCCGGAATTGAATACCGGCTGTTTTCATGGCTTATTATTAATATGGCCGGGTTCGGTTATGTGCTTTGGTATGCAAAAAAAATCAAACGTAATCCCACAAAATCAATTGTATACGAAGAAGATGCTTTCTGGCGCAACCGCAATGCAGAAAATCAGGAAGAAATTGCACATTACACTCCACGAAATGCATGGATTGTATATGTTTTGGTTGGAATTGCATTAATTGTATATGCTGTTTATTTTCCGGTTTCAGAACTAAAAATAGGTAACAGTAAACTCGAGATTCCTATTATTCCGGTTAGTACCGCATTGTTCCTGATTTCCGGTTTTTTTGCACTCCGGAAAACTGTCCATTATTTTATACTGAATCTGCTGACTTTCACCATCGTATTCCTGATAATTGGCGTGATGGGCTATGAATGGTATGTAATGGAAATCGCAGCATTATTTCTGGCAATGGGTATTTTATCCGGATTGAGCATGGGAAGAACTGCTAACGAGCTGACGAAATTATTCATTGACGGAGCGAAAGATATTTTATCCGCAGCAATGGTTGTAGGTCTTGCAGGAGGCATCATCGTTATTTTGCAAAATGGACAGATTATCGACACCATTTTGTATTATATGTCTGAATCAATGAATGGATTTGGCAAAATTGCCTCTGTCGAAATCATGTTTGCGATTCAGAACGGAATTAATATGATTATTCCTTCAGGTTCAGCCAAAGCAGCACTGACAATGCCAATTATGTCGCAGTTTTCTGATTTGGTTGGCATTTCCCGGCAGGCAACAGTTTTGGCATTTCAGTTTGGCGATGGTTTTACCAACATGCTCACTCCTACTTCCGGAGTATTAATTGGCGTTTTAGGTATTGCACGCATTCCTTATGAAAAATGGATTAAATGGATCGGTCCTTTGATGATTATTCTGATTTCACTGGGTGCTTTATTGCTAATACCAGCAGTTACCATGAAATTAAATGGATTTTGATTTCATTACGTTTAAACAAATCCTACTGATATTATTCCATCGATCTTATCATCAAACTACTGCACCTAAAAAAGCCATCGACATGAAATTTGTTGATGGCTTTTTTAATGATTTTTGGTCTCAAATTTTCCGGAGCAAAAATAAAAATGAGTAAAGAGGTAGGGCAAATCACTTTTAAATCGGATTATGATTGAAGTAAGAAGATTATTCCTTAACTTTTAGAGACAATAGAATAAAAACTAAAAATCAATCTCAATAGAATTGACCTTTGACATCACAGGAATTTAAATTATTATTTGACCAGAATTTTGATGCAATTCGAAATTACATTTACTATCGGTCGGGTGATGCAGATCTGTCAACAGATATTGTTCAGGATGTATTTATGCGACTATGGGAAAAACAAATTGAATACAGGAAGAAGGAAAATGTAGGGTTGCTTTACAAAATGGCAAATGACGAATTTGTGAGTCTTTATCGTAGAAAACAGCTGGAAATAAACTATACAAAATCATTATCATTTAAACTTGATGGAATTTCGCCGGAGGAAGAATTACAGTACAAAGAGTTGCAACAAATGTATGAAGATGCTTTATCAAACTTAACGGAACAACAGCGAATTGTATTTTTAATGAGTAGGAAAGATGGTCTTAAGTACCACGAAATATCTGAACGACTGGGAATCAGCATCAAAGCCGTGGAAAAAAGGATGAAACATGCTCTGGATTTTTTCAAATTAAATTTAATTACGAAATGAAAAATTTGAAATCTCATATTAACCAGGAGCCTGAAAGAGGTAACGATTTTGAAAACATGAATAAGTTTCTCGAGGTTCCTTATGCCAAATCAAAAGAAGAAGTGTGGTCTGAATTAGCTAAAAAACTGGAAGTAACTCCTAAGGCTAAAGAAATAAATTTATCTACGAATCATGCATTTATGTTGGCTGCGGCCGCAGTATTTGCATTATTAATCGGCATAGTTGGTCTGATGCGATTTTATACTGAGACGGTTCAATCGCTTCAAGGAGAACATCTGATTGTAAATTTACCCGACAAATCGACAATTCATATGAATGCCGGATCTGTTGTAAATTACCATCCTTACTGGTGGCAATTTAATCGCAGCATAACCTTTACCGGAGAAGCATATTTTCAGGTGCAAAAGGGAAGCAAGTTTAAAGTCACATCAGAAAAAGGTATGGTACAGGTATTGGGGACACAATTTACAATTTTCTCGCGCGATGCAGTTTATCGAGTTTCATGTCTTTCAGGAAAAGTAAAAGTGGAAGACATTAGCCAAAAACACAGCGTAATATTAGAACAAAACCAAAAGGCTGATCTAAATAACAATGGTGAATTCGATATTGACAAAAACATCAACCTTTCCAATGCTACTGCCTGGATTGATAATAAATTCATTTTTACTTCTGTTCCATTAATTGATGTATTGAAGGAAATAGAAAGGCAGTTTAATGTCACGATTTCAGTGCAAACTGAATTTGATTATAAATACACCGGAAATTTTAACCGAAATCAGGATATTGAACAGGTTCTTGATTTTGTTTGCCGACCTTTTGGAATCAAATACGTAAAAATAAAGGCCAACGAATTTCGACTTGGCAAAACAGATAATTAAAATTGAAAATTGTTTTATTACTTGTCTGCATCATTATTTCAACTTTATCCATCAGGGCACAGGAAGTTGAGATTGCATGTCGGGAGCAGGCTCTCAATCGTTTGCTTATTGGCCTGCGCGAGCAATATCACATCCAGTTATCTTTCGACGATGATTACCTTGCTAAGTTTAAAATATCTGCTAACCGAAAATTCCCCTCACCACACAAGGCATTCGATTATATCCTGAGAGACCTTCCAATTACGTATGATCATGTTGACAATGTATTCTTATTTTATAAAAAACAGGTAGTTCCGGTTCAAAAAACTCATTTTCTAAGTGGGCGGTTTATTGACCAATACAGCCAGGAAACATTGCCATTCACGCATTTAATAATTAACAATACAAATCAGGTAACTGACCAAAAAGGCAATTTTTCGTTTCAAAGCAATACCGACAGCATTTTCTATTTAAAGGCTTCCTATTTAGGTTATTTTCTATTAGATACTTTGGTAAATGAAGGTTATAACAGGCAATTCAGATTATTGCCAACGAACTATAAAATTGAGGAAATTGAAGTTAAAGGATTGCAGGTAGTAAGATCGCTGCAAGTAGGGAATAATCCGGGAGAAATACGTTTAAATCACCAGATTGCGAAATTTCTTCCGGGAGATGCCGATAATTCGGTTTTTAATCTGTTACGACTTCAACCCGGAATCCTTGCAGCCGGTGAACAATCAAACGATTTGGTTATATGGGGAAGTTATGAAGGACAAACCCAGATTTTGTTTGATGGATTTACCTTGTTTGGGATGAAGAACTTTAACGATAACATCAGTGCAGTAAATCCATTTATGGCAAAAGATATACAAGTACTTAAAGGGGCTTATGATGCAGAACATGGTGGTCGTGTTGGTGGACTGGTAAACATCACAGGATCTGATGGTGATTATAATGCATTAAAGTTGAATTTAAGCATTAATAATATGACTTTAAACGGAATGTTTAGCATTCCGGTGGCGAGTCAATCTGCTTTGGCTGTCGCCTTTAGGCAAACGTATTACGAATTGTATGATACTCAGCAGCTCTCCTTCCAAACCGGAAGAGCCGGCAAAGGCACAAATACAACAGAACGTTTAATTTATCCGGATTATAATTTTAGGGATCTGAATCTCAAATATTCAGGTACAAACAAAAATGGCGATTCATACAGTATCAGTACATTAATGGCTGAAGACCGTTTTTCATACAACCAAAACAATGAAAATGAAAAATCAAGGATTGCCTATGAAGATCATGAACACAACAAACAATACGGAGCATCTGCTTTCTTTCAGAAAATCTGGAGAAACGGCAATCGTACAAAAATTTCGATGGCATATTCTTCTTTAAATAAAGAATTACGGAATTTAAGAAATGAAGGCTTCAGGCAACCTGGTAGTGGAAGCGAAACCGGTGGAGGAACAGGAGGCGATGGAAGTGGTGGAAATGGAAGTGGAGGTCCGGGAGGAGGTGGTACAGGCAGTGGTGGACCGGGTGATTTTTTAACCGTAACTAATCAGGATAAACAAAGTACGAACCAGGTTTCGGAGGCTAATGCTTCCTTAAATCATCATTTTTCGATTGGAGAAAAACATCAACTGGATATTGGTACTTCAATGATTTTTGACGAGGTGTATTTTAAGGAGGATTCATTTCAGGTTGAAAAGGTTAATCAAAAATTTGATGGATCACGGATTAACGGATACATTCAGGAATCATTTACTCCTGGCCCCAATATAGAGTTCAAGGTAGGAATTCGGACCAATTATTCCATAAACTTAGAGAATCTCTATTTCCAACCACGGGTTTCATCCAGCTTTAAACTTGGTAACAGCTTCAAGTTAAATGCTGCATGGGGTATGCACAACCAGTTTATTTCACGCAGTTCGCTCATCGACGAGATAGGTAATTACCATTTTCTATGGTCAATATGCGATGAAAGATCGATTCCAGTGTTAAAATCAAAACATTCGATTCTAGGAATTACTTACCAAAGAGAAAATTTCAGCTTTAGCATTGAAGGTTTTGATAAGAGAACCAGTGGATTAACACGATACGTAGCAGATTACAGTATTAATAATTTATATCGTGGTGACAGCAAAACAAAGGGATTGGATTTTTTTCTGAAACAAGACTATAAAAGCCATTCATTCTGGATCAGTTACACCCTGAGTGAAACGCTTGAGAAATTCGATTACTTCTCTTCACCAGAGTACATCAGAGCCTTACATGACCAAAGACATGAATTAAAAACAGCTTTACTGCTTAATTTCAATCCATTTCATTTCTCAGCCAATTATATTTTTGGCACCGGATTTCCTGATCCACGGCAATTAGAGGCCGGTAGTACGGAGCAAAATTATAACAGACTGGATGTTTCAGCAACATATTCTTTAAACACCAAAAAATTCAAACTGGAAGGTGGCGTCTCTATTTTGAATGTTTTAAATAATTACAATTTAAAATACGCAAATTTCATTCGATTACCCGAAGATCAGGAAACAACGCTTGATTTGCACGCAAAAGCAATTCCGTTTACACCAACTGTTTTTATAAACTTTTCTTTTTGAATTACTTAATAAAAACCACGCTGAAATATTTTTGTGAAATTCGATAAAAAAAAGCAGATTTCGGGTAGGGTAAAATGCTAAGTATTCGGTTAGTAGTTGTCTAATAATTCATTTAAGTAAAAATTACAATTATGAAAACAATTATTAAAGCAATTACATCATTGATACTGTTGTTTGTACTATCTGCAACAATGGTATGGGCACAATCAGAAGAGGCAATTCTTCAACAAGACCAAACAAAAGATCAACTGAAAGATCAGGATAAAGATCAGCTAAAATTACAGGACGGATCATGTTTGGTTACTACTAATCTGACTGAAGTCAGTTTGACTGCTGATCAAATCAAGGATCAGGATCAAATTAAAGATCAACTGAAACTAAAAGATGGATCATGCCAGGATGCTACTGTGGTTACAGAAGTTAGCTTGACTGCTGACCAAATCAAGGATCAGGATCAAATCAAAGATCAACTGAAACTAAAAGATGGATCATGCCAGGATGCTACTGTGGTTACAGAAGTTAGCTTGACTGCTGATCAAATCAAGGATCAGGATCAGATTAAAGATCAACTGAAATTAAAAGATGGATCATGTCAGGATGCTACTGTTGTTACTGAAGTCAGTTTGACTGCAGATCAAATCAAGGATCAGGATCAAATCAAAGATCAATTGAAAGATCAGGATAAAGATCAATTAAAAGATGGATCATGCCAGGATGAAACAACCACTGTTCTTAAGGATGCAAGCTTAACCGCTGATCAAACTAAAGATCAGGTTAAGGATCAGGATCGAATCAGACTGAAATTAAAAGATGGATCATGCCAGATTACGGACCTAACAAGTGAACAAAAAGCTTTGCTGGAACAGAATAGCAGTAGCGGTAAAGAATTCCGTAATGCATTCCGTTCGTCTTTCACTGAAACCCAATTGGCAATTCTGGAAAACATGGAAATGACCCGTGCTGAAAAAAGCGCTGCACTTAAGGCAACATATTCAGTTCAACAGCAAGAATTGCTGGAAGCCTATCAACAAATTCAAAACGAACAAAAAATGCTTCTAAAAGAGACTCTCACTGAAAGTCAAATGAAGCAAATCAGAAAACGTACTCAACAAAATGAAAATCCTGTTGGAACCGGTGATCAAATTAAACAACAAAACAGACAACAAAATAAACAACAGGTAAAAACTCAAGCTCAAACAAATAGTCAATCTCAGATGCAGGTTCCGGAACAAGCTCAGGCGCAAATGCAAGTTCAGAATCAGACACAAGCACAAGTTTCAGAATCAGCCCAGGAACAGGTTCAGGCTCAGGTAATGGAACAAACTCAGACGCAAGCGCAAGAACAAGTTCAAAACCAAGCTAAAGAGCAAGCTCAGAATCAAACTCAGGAACAGGTGATGGAACAAACTCAAACTCAGGCACAAGAACAAGTCCAGGAGCAAGTTATGGAACAAGCACAAGAACAAGTTCAGGTACAAGCACAGGAGCAAGTTGAAGAGCAGATTCAGGAACAAGCTCGTCAAGGAGCAAATGGTAAAGGGAAAAATTAATATTAGAAAAAGTACTGGGGCGGTCTTGTACTGTCCCAATACTTTAATTTCATTCCATACAAGTTCTTAAAAACAATGTTAGTTCTGGAATAAGTAAGAAAAGATAAAAAAAGAGATCATTTCTGGATAGAAAATAAAGATCTGATAAATAAACAACTAAATCATACAACATTGAAAAGGCTGATCATATTTCTGATTCTTACTGTTTTTTTTATTGCTAACCTGAATGCACAAAAAAATGAAATTACAGATAAATTACGGGAGGCCAGAATTGATTCACTTATAGATGTTATTGTATTTGATGATTTGGAAACAAGTACATCGCCCAAACTAAAAAAAAATTACCAATTCATTTATTTTCGCACCAATTACAATTCGAAGACATTTTTTGCAGGTCGCGAAATCGGAGATCAACAATATAACCTTTCAGGACAACTTTACTATTTACATTCAAAAGGAATTTATGCGGGAGTATCAGGTGCATGGTATAGTCAGTTGGATCCGGGATACCGAACAACAGTACTAACTCTAGGTTATGGTCATGGATTAAAAAAACTGAATTTTTTCAGGTATCGTTTTTCATACGACTATTTTCTTTTCAATAATAACGATCCAAATTTTAAACCGCTATATAATAGTGGCATAAATACAGGCATCACTTTAAAAACCAAAAATACCGGAACCAGGGGCAGTGTGTCGCTTTTACTAGGGAAAGAAATCGGGACTCAAATAACCTGGGATTTATACAGTTATATTAATCTGATTAAACTGGGAACTTATGATAGAATCAGGTTTGAACCTGAACTGTCCTTCTACTTTGGATCTGAGTCTGTTGAATATCAATTAAATGAAGTAATTATTGATCCGGTAACCAATACCGAATATTCCAGTTATTACAAAGATGTATTTGGTTTGTTGAATATACAATTTGAATTACCCATAAGTATTAACTATAAAAATTTTGATTTCGAGGCTGCCTGGATTTACAATATGCCCCGAACACAAAACAAAGACTTAACTTATCCTGACAATTCATTTTTCCGGATTTCGCTCGGATATATCTTTAAATTATAGTCATATTTTAATCTCCCTATATTACGACAACCATTACCGGAAAAATATTTTCAATTGATTATCCCCCTCTATATACCTGCTGTTCCCTACAGTAATCCCTTTCACAAAGAAGAGGCTGTCTCAAAAGAGTCCGGCCTCTTTCCGTTTATTCCTGTTGCACGAAAGTTGCTTTACGAAAAATTGATCTTTGCTTTGGCTGGATTTTGAAATCTTCAGTTGTAATATGAGTTGGAGTTAATCATCATTTAAATAACTTCAAATTCAACAAAACCTATTTCTGATTGAACATTCTGATAGTTGAATGTTTATATCAAAAGACACAATTAAAAATATCTAAACATGAGCATAAATTCAGCAAACGCTAAAATCATTGAACAGGAATTGGATTGGTTTCAACGATTAATCATGCTGAGGGGTAAAATTACATTTGAACAATCGTTACCAGAGGAAGAAATACTGAATTTACAATTGCCGTCAATTGAAAATCTGGAATCACCATATTCCAACCTGATTAAAAAGCATTCTATGAGCATGGAAGAACGGCTCGTTTTAATTCTGGCATTGATACCGCATGTAAAACCATCTTTGCTGGATTTATTACATATGAAAAACGTACTTTATGATATTCCCTTCACCGAATTTGGGGGTATCAGGTATAACAATAACAAAGGATATCTCCCCACCGGGGAAACAGCCATTTTTCTGCTTGCCGGAGCCAATCTTGAAAAAAGATTTGAGTTGTTACGGTTATTTAGCAAAGAACATTTTTTTCAGAGTGAAGGCATTCTTTCTCTGGAAAAATCTTCATTGAATGAGCCACTTCTTAATGGACTACTGTCCATTTCTCCTGAATATCTGTCTTTATTTACAACAGGGCAGGAATTTAAACCGGATTTCAGCCAAAATTTTCCGGCAAAAAGAATCTATACCAATCAGGAATGGGATGATCTGATTGTGGCAGATCATTTACAGCAGGGTCTTGAAGAAATTAAGGATTACGTACAATATGGTAAAAACTTAAAGAATGACTATCAATTCGGAAAAAAAATTAAGCCCGGCTTCAAGGTATTATTTACTGGTCCGCCCGGAACCGGAAAAACGTTAACGGCCAGTCTGTTGGGAAAATACTGTCAAATGGATGTATACCGGGTAGATCTTTCAATGGTAGTTTCAAAATATATTGGTGAAACTGAAAAGAATCTATCCCGTGTATTTGACATGGCTGAAAGTAAAAATTGGATACTTTTTTTTGATGAAGCCGATGCACTTTTTGGAAAAAGAAGCAACACTTCTGATTCACACGATCGGTATGCGAATCAGGAAGTGTCATTTTTACTGCAAAGAATGGAAGATTTTGACGGCTTAGTTATATTGTGTTCTAATTTCAAAAAGAACATTGACGAAGCATTTTTCAGAAGGTTCCAGCTTGTGCTGGATTTTGAAATCCCTGATGCTCACCTCAGGTTAATCTTATGGGAAAAGTCAAAAACTAATGAATTTGAATTCGATAAGGATGTAGATGTGGAATTCCTGGCTGAACATCATGAATTAAGTGCCGCATCGATTATTAATGTACTACATTATAGCATCCTAAAGTGTTTGGGACGAAACGACCGGATTATCCGGATTAAGGACATCCAGGCAGGACTGAAAATGGAAAAAATAAAAGAAGGTAAAAGTATTCTTTGAGTTTTAACTTAATTAATCTCCAATAGACTAAGTTATTACCAATACTTCTATCATATCCTTAAAGATGAGATACGATCTTAAAGAATCTCAATTCCCAGGCAATAATAATCCAGATGAAATTTATCAAAAAAGCAGAAATATGACACGTTCGTGCTATTGTGCCGGATAAATTTAAGATTTAACTTTAAAGGTAGCGGAGAAACAACTTTTTGAAAATTGATATTTCGAAGCAAAGTTGTCTTTTGACAATTTAAATTATGACAATTATAAAGTGAAATTATGGGTTTATTTATTTACAGGCAATTAGCTATAAATATTTGGCAATCTAATGACTTCTACACTTTTACCCCTTCTTGGCACGAATCATATAAATTTAATATTTTATCATATAAGGAAAACCTTTTGTCAGGCCCAGACTATTTGAAATACTGACGTTTTCCTAAACTATTATTGTTGTTTTAAGATATTAAGATCTTTTTATGCTTTATTTGATTAGATTTAGAGGCTTAATAGGAAACAAGCCTCCTCTGATATCAATTAAATTAATATAAGAAGAATATGACTTATCGTCCAGACAAATTTTACTCACTTTCTATGAAGTATTGTAATTAAATATGATAGATATTGCATTAACCTATATTCGGGATATTTTGAATGAACATTTCAAAAATGAATTTACAATTTCGGAAAACAAAGTTGTTCTTTCGAATATTGTAAAACCCGATGGTTCGAGTGCTCAGAATGTCGAAGGGAAAGTCGTCCTTTTTCTTATTAGCATGGAAGAGGAGTCTGCCTTAAAAAACAACAGCAGCAGATATACAAATCAAAGTGAGGGTTTATTTGGACACAAAAGCCCCACTCTCCATTTAAATATGAATTTGCTTTTTTGTTCCAATTTCGATAGCAATGTATATGCTGAAGGCCTAAGTTATCTTTCCTCCTTAATTCGTTTTTTCCAGATCAACAGGAAGATAACCATCGACCAATTGGGAAGCTCAAATCCCAACACAAAAAGTTTAAGTTTCGAATTGATTCAACTGGACTATGCACAGTTGAGTCACCTTTGGTCGGCCATTGGAAGCAAACTCATGCCATCAGTTCTTTATAAGGTCGGATTACTGACGTTTGATGATGTGCCTTTGGATCGGATAATTCCATCAATAACCGAACATAATAGTCAACTCTAATTTATATTAATGAATCAGACCTATAGTCACATATTAACTTTTTGGATTAAACATCGGTATTTTAGTGATGGACTGTTTAAGTCGGTAAATATTTCCTTTGCTGAAGGTTCAAAAAAAATAATTAATAATCTTGAACTGATCATCAAACCATTCGCCGGAGGATTTAATCTTCTGGCTTCAAATCCTGAATTGCTGAATTCGTTAAATGATATTCATCCACTTCAAATATATTTAGACAGCAAAGACCCTTTATATATAAATTATACTGAATTACCTCCCTATAGTCTTCGCGATAACCTAATCTATTTTAATAATTTATCGATCACTGCAGATGCGGAAAACGAAAGTTTTTCACTTCATAAAGACAAATATGCCTCAAAAAACGAAATTGTCCTGATTTGTAATGGAAATATTAGTATTCCTGATTATAACCCAGAAATCAATTATCGATTTACCGATGCTAAAGGAAATGAAATTCCTTCCGAATCAGTTAGGCAGACTTCAAACAATTCCGGGTCATTTAACATTTCAGGAATTGAACAGGGACTGGTAAGGATCTTTTCAGCCAGTGAGGAAATCCAGCGTGTCTATTATCAACCAAATGCCATCTGGAAAAAACAAATTGGTATCGTTGAGCTTTATACAACTGAGCTTTTCAAAACATACAAAGCATCGGGAAGAGTTGGCTATTCGATTTGCTTTGATAACCGGAAAACTACCTGGAAGTACTTCTTTACCGACAAGCATATTCTGAAAAAGAGCAACCTGGGAATCATTAACAAAGACAAAAAACAAATTTTCCTTCCTCCGCAAGTTCTCCCGGTTAATCAAAATTTAAATGCACTTGTATTCGAATCAAAAATAAAAATTCCGCTTTTTGAGTTTTCAGACGATAACTTTCAATTGGTTGATCAGTCCGACCCCAAAAAGGCACCGGGAATCCCCGTTCTGAAAAGTTTACCAAAAGCCTCATCAAAACAGTTGTTTACCGACCCATCCAAATCTCCTGAAAATGTATATTCTCATATTTATATATAAACAATTAACTTAAAAACTATGGCACAAAGGTTAATGACACCAGGCGTTTACATAGAAGAAGTAAACGCATTCCCCGGCTCAGTAGTCGAGGTAGCAACAGCCATTCCTGCTTTTATCGGTTATACCGAAAAAGCTTCGAGAAATGGCAAAGATTTGGAAAACCAACCCGTAAGGATTACTTCTATTGCGGAGTATCACAATCTTTTTGGCGGAGCTTTTTTTCCGAAATTTACACTTGACCCACCAGTTTCGGGAAAAATAGATAAACACAAAATAACAATCGAACAAACCGAGATAGCCATTAACTACCAACAGGGCGACTTAATGTACATGCTATATCGGGGACTTCAGCTATTTTTCAGTAATGGTGGAGGTGCTTGTTACATTGTATCTATTGGAAAATACAAAGCAGAACAAGTTGAAATTAAGAAAGAAGTACTTGAGGCTGGTTTAAACCCACTGCTAAAAGAACAGGAACCAACTATGGTAGTAGTTCCCGATGCAGTTAAATTGTCGGCTGATGAATGTTATGACCTATATAAAAAAGTACTGGCACATTGTGCAAAAATGCAAAGCCGGGTTGCCATTCTTGATGTTTATCGTGGCGATGAAATCCGTGTTGTGGATTACTCTGATCCTAACGTGGATATCATTACCAATTTCAGAGAAAGTATTGGCTCAGAAAACCTGAATTATGCAGCAGCATATTACCCTTGGTTAAACACCAATATTATACCCAAAGGTGAAATAACTTTTGAAAACATCAACACCCCACTGATTACCTTATTACCTAAAAAAGAAACCGATGCAATCGGATTAGTGAAGGAATTTCCAACTGACGATGCCGGTTTTTTAATGAATCTGAAAAAAGATAAAGCAGATGATTTTAAGAAGGCCCTGGATATTGATCTAGAAAAAGCGCTGAAAATAAATCCACAATTTAAGCTTCCAACCGAGCCGCCTGAAGTTAAAAAGCCAAAGGTTGCAGTACAACCAAAAGAAGTAGTAACGGAGCCAAAACCGGTAGTTACAGCCCCCACTGCCTTAGCCGCAACTGCAACTGATCAGGATAAAGCCAAGTTTAATGAGGCTACAAAAAAATTCGAGGAATATGAAGAAAAACGAAAAGCTTTTGTTGAATATGACAAGGCAAGACAAGCATATGCTGATAATGCAAAAAATAAAGCTGAATATGAAACTTATCTGGATAATCTATATAAGTACTACTCTGCCTTAAACGATTTATTGGATACCAATAAGCTTACACAGGTTAAAAGTCTGTTGCCCGATTATAAAAAGAATAAAAACCGGAATTACCATCAGGGATTAATTGCAACAAGTCCGACTTATTCACAACTTCTGGAAGAAATCAGAACGTTTGCAAATATTCTTCCACCAGCTGCTGCTATGGCAGGCATTTACACCATGGTCGATAATAATAGGGGAGTTTGGAAATCACCGGCCAATGTCAGTTTAAATAGTGTACTTAAGCCAACTGCAAATATTACCCATGACGAGCAGGAAAATTTAAATGTTGATGCCACTTCTGGAAAATCGATCAATGCCATCCGGACATTCCCCGGAATAGGAACACTGGTTTGGGGTGGACGGACATTGGATGGTAATAGCCTCGACTGGAAATACATCAATGTAAGGCGTACCATGATCATGTTGGAGCAATCCATTAAAATGGCTTTACGTTCCTATGTATTTGAACCTAATGATGCAAACACCTGGGTATCAGTAAAAAGTATGATCGTGAATTACCTGACTGAAAAATGGAAACAGGGTGCGCTGGCCGGAGCTTCGCCTGATGATGCTTTTGAAGTAAATGTAGGACTTGGCGCCACGATGACCGGATTAGATATTCTGGAAGGTAAAATGCTGGTATCGGTTAAACTCGCCATTGTCAGACCTGCAGAGTTCATCGTAGTGACCTTCGAACAACAAATGCAGAAATCATAATTCATCAAAATTTATAAATCTCTAAAAACTATAACATCATGGCAGGAGAAGCACAAGACAAAAACTGGCCGTTACCAAAGTTTTATTTTATGGTAGATTGGGGCAGTACGACCAATATTCCTTTTCAGGAAGTAAGTGGGTTAAACATTGAAGCGCAGCCAATTCCGTACCGGCATGGTAACAGTCCGGTATTTTCAGAAATTAATATGCCCGGAATAATTAAAAACAGCAATGTTACCATGAAAAAAGGTGTATTTGCCAATGACAACACGTTCTGGGATTGGTATAACAAAATAAAGATGAATACCATCGAACGTCAGAATGTGGTTATTAAACTTCTGGATGAAGCAGGTAATCCGACAATGACCTGGACACTGCTAAATGCCTGGCCGACCAAAATCAGTTCAACTGATCTGAAGTCGAATGCGAATGAGGTTGCAGTTGAAAGCATAGAGATCATGCACGAAGGTTTAACCATAGCTAACGGATAGGAATTATGGGAACAAATAGTTTTTTCACGCCTTTGTATGCACCGCCTACCGCTTTCTATTTTTCAGTGAAATTTTCCGGAATGGATTCTATGGACAGTAGTTTTCAGGAAGTATCGGGTTTGAAAGTAACTGTTGGTACCATTGAGAAAAAGGAAGGTGGTGATAATAATTTTGTTCACCACCTCCCTACTCCTCCAAAGTATGAGAATCTGGTATTAAAACGGTGCATATTGTATAATTCGAAATTGGATCGATGGTGTCGTGATGCCATTGAAGATTTCAAGTTTGATCCGAAGGATATCAAAGTGGCTTTACTGGGACCACTTGGTGTCATACTTGCTTCGTGGACCATCGTTAAAGCATTCCCCATATCGTGGGAGTTATCTACTTTAAACAGCACCAGCAACCAGTTAGCCATTGAGTCGCTCACCTTAAAATACCGACTTTTTAGAAAAGATTAATCTATGACATTGATCGTAAAAGAGTTAATCATAAGAGGAATCGTAACAAATGATTCTGCACAAATCAATGAGTCCGCATTGGGAAAGGAAGAATTGCTTCAATATCTGGAAGAGATTAGAAGGGATATTGAGCGTGATTGCATTGAAAAAGTATTGCAAAAACTGGAAACTAAAACAATCAGGTAACCGGCTATGGGAGAATTAACAAAAATGAAAATTGTTGCGTTCAAAGATCCTGATTTTTCGAGTAAACTGGGCGAATATGATGTGCTTGTAAATCCTGAAAATTACAAGCAGAAAAATGAACAGCAATATTCAACCTCAGATACCACCAACGGATCGAGTGCACAAACTGCAAAGTATAAAGGCGGAGGATCAGGCTTATTCGAGATCGTATTATTTTTCGATGGAACAGGAATCATCACGAAAAAAAAAGTTGATGATCAGATTAAAGATGTAAAAGATCTGGTTTATAAATACAACGGCGATATTCATGAACCCAATTTCCTTCGTGTTTATTGGGGTACCCAATCATTGTTTCAGGGCAGGTTAAAATCATGGAATGTAAACTACACCATGCTCGACATGGATGGTTCGCCATTAAGAGCCGAAGCAACAGCAGTATTAATTGCCTCGGTAAGTGCCAAAAAGAAGGCACTGGAGGAAAAGAAAAACTCATCGGACCTTACCCATGTACGAACAGTTTTGGATGGAGACAATCTGCCGTTAATGTGCTATCGGATATATGGAGATAGCAGTTATTACATGAAAGTTGCACAGCATAATGAAATAACAAATTTTAGGGCGATAAAACCAGGTGATATAATCACTTTTCCACCAGTAATTTAAAAATATGGCTGAAGTAATCAAGCAGAAAGATGGAATAATAAGTTTTGACATCAAAATCAAAGGTGCCAAAATTAAAGATATCGTTGAAGTTGTTGAAATCTCCACATACATGGAGGTGAACAAAATATCGTCGGCTACTATTCTGATTGAAGATGGTGGAATTATCGGTTCGGTAAACGACCCTCCTTTTAACAGTGAGGGAAACGATTTTATTCCGGGGAATGAGATTGAAATTTCTTTAGGATACGATAATGAAAGAGAAACAACATTTAAAGGGATCATTATTTCGCAGGCTTTGATGACGAAAAACGGTAAGTCTCAGCTATTGGTTACTTGCAAAGACAAGGCCGTTAAAATGACGAAAGGTCGTTTCAATGCGATTTTTCAGAAGCAAAAAGACTCCGATGCGATAAAAAGTATTGTTGGTAAATATGCCGGACTAGCATCTGAGATTGATGCTACAACCATTGAATTACCCTCTTTGATGCAATACAATTGCAGCGATTGGGATTTTATAGTGGTTCGTGCTGAAATGAACAACATGACCGTCGTGACCGACAAAAACAAGCTGATTGTTAAAAAGAACAACTTCGGCGCTACCCCCAATTTTGAGATCAATGCCGCACAATACGTGATCGATATTGACCTGATGCTCGATAGCGAAAACATCGACGGTAATTACAAATTAACCGCATGGGACAACAAAGAGCAAAAGGGAATTGTGAATTCAGTCAGCCTGAACGACAGCTTAAATCAGGGAAATATTTCAGCAAAAAAATTATCAGAAGTTTTGGATAATGGTGATTCCAATCACTATTCGTCGGCCTTACTATCAAACGACGAATTAAAAATCTGGGGTGAATCGCTGGCGAACAAAGCCGTATTAAGTAAAATTCAGGGCAAGATTTCCGTTCCTGGAACAACTAAAATTACTGCAGGCGACATTGTAGAACTCAGTGGTTTTAGTACCCGGTTTAACGGCTCTGTATACATTTCTAAAGTTATCCATACCGTTCAGGATGGCGGATGGATTACTTCGCTGTATGTCGGAAAAGCTCCCCGCTGGCATTCTTCACTACCCGATATCGAAGATACACCAGCTTCGGGTATCATTCCGGGCACCAATGGTACGCAAATAGCAATAGTTAAAAAAATAAATGAGGATCCCGACGGGAATTACCGTATTTTGGTTACTCTACCGGTTTTTTCAGGAACCGGACAGGAAGATGGACTCTGGGCAAGACTGGCATTTCCGTATGCTTCGGCAGATGCCGGTTTCTTTTTCTTTCCTGAAGTCAACGACGAAGTATTGGTAACATTTATCAACAACGACCCTCGTAATGCGGTAATCACAGGCGCTCTGTACAATGCTAAAAATAAACCCAAGGAAACTCCTGATGAAAAAAATCAATTCAAATCAATTCATACCAAATCCGGCATAAAAATTCGATTTGACGATGAAGATAAAATACTGGTTATTGAAACACCCGGTGGAAATTCGCTGACAATGGATGACAAGGACAAAAAGATAGAGATGAAAGACATTACCGGAAATTCAGTTTTGATGGATGATTCAGGAATTACAATGAAGAGCCCAAAAGACATTAAGATAAAAGCCGATGGCAATGTAGACATTACAGCTACAGGAGGCATTAACCTGAAAGCAACATCGGATTTAAAGGCCGAGGGAGCGAATATTCAACTTTCGGCGCAAGCAGGTTTTACGGCAAAAGGAAATGCCTCTGCAGAAATTTCTGCTTCCGGACAAACAACCGTAAAGGGCGCAATGGTAATGATTAACTGACAAAGAATAGTTTATGATAATGACATTGCGGGGAGTCATTTTATGGTCATTAAATAGTCATAGGTGGTCATTAAGTTGCCATACGATAAATGACAATCGAATGACTATGAATGACAAACGTTGACTGCAAAGAAGGAGTAAATTGGTAAATAAAAGGACAACTATAAACTTTGAACGATGGGATTAGCCGCTCGATTAACAGATATGCATGTTTGCCCGATGGTAACACCGGGTTTACCGCCAATTCCACATGTGGGAGGACCAATTGTTGGTCCAGGTGTGCCAACTGTTTTGATTGGTAAAATGCCTGCTGCTGTGGTTGGCGATAATGTGGTTTGTGTTGGTCCGCCCGATTCAATTGTGAAGGGTTCGGCTACAGTAATGATTGGTGGCAAACCTGCGGCCAGAATGGGCGATACTACTGCACATGGAGGCAACATCATACTGGGTTGCCCAACTGTAATGATAGGAGGATAATAAATGAAAGAAAAAAGCGACTCATTTTTAGGCAAAGGCTGGGCTTTCCCTCCTGAATTCAATTTTGAAATGGGAACCACAGAAATCGTTGAAGATGAGAAAGACATTAAACAAAGCCTTCAGATCATATTGGGAACTATTCCCGGCGAGCGGGTTATGTTCCCGACATTTGGATGTGGTATTCGAAAATTTGTATTCGAATCAAACGATCCGACCCAAATAAGCATGCTTAAAGATGCAATCTACGATGCCATTCTATTCAATGAACCAAGGATTAAACTCGAAAAAATTGATATTAAAGACGATACACCAGTTTATGGGTTGATACACATTCACATTACTTATACGGTGATTATAACCAATACGAGAAGTAACATGGTTTACCCTTTTTATTTTAAAGAAGGAACAAATCTTTAGTAATACCAACATTTATTTGACCAAATGAATAAAGGATCCAGTCAGGAAACAAGAAAGAATATAGCGCTCCGGGAAAATTATATTTCGATAGACGAAAGATCTATGTTGGATTTAGTGCAATTAACTCTCGATTATTCAAAAAATATAGATTTTTATGGCCCTCAGGATACAGTGATTAGCAAATGGAAATCATTTTTATTGAACGATCCTGCATTTATTCTCTCGATGATTGCCACTACTGATATAAAAAAATACCAGCTAAACGATGACGATCTGGCAGCCTGGCCGACATCTGATGATGAGCGTAAAATCATTATAAATTCAATCCAAAAGATTACTGAACTCATTTCAAATTGGTATGAATTATTAACACGGTCAAACTATCGTGGATTCCTGTTTTTGGAAATTGAAAATCTTAAAAATTATTCTGAAACTGTAGAACAATTCTTGGCTGAAAAACAGCAAAAAATGGAGGTTTTACGTGAAACTTACGATACTATTTTTGGCACAATTGTTTTTATCCGTGAAAAAGCTTCCAAAAATTTCGAACTGGAGATATTGAAAGACAATAATCATTCTCCACACATTGGCTTGCTGCTTTCATTCTTTAAATTGTTCAAAAACGTACAAAGCGACATTAATTCCATAACAAAAAAACACCTTGATTATTATTACCTGAAAATACTTCAGCAACAGAAAAGAAAACTTGAACCAGGCTCTGCCATTATAGGATTACAGGTACAGCAGGGAACTGAAGAATTAGTAATTAATGAAGGTGAAAAATGCGAATTCATTTTCGAAGGAAATCAAAAATACAACTTCAGAACCACTTCAGAAACTCATATAAATAAGGCTGAAATATCCGATATTATTACGCTCTATAAAAGTAACAACTACCCTTTTGGAAATGGGTTTGAAGAAGATGATTATTCGTACAACGTTCTTTACGAAGCAGATATCCAAAGGGACGGAAAGATTACCCAAATTACTGACGTGCACGATTACAGCGATTTCCCGGCAACATTGGGTGAAGAGCAAATCCACAATGATTTAGAAGAAAACAGAATAAGATTAAGCAATATTGGCTTGCTAATAAGCTCTCCGGCCCTAATACTGGAGAAAGGTGTGCAGGAGATTATTCTGACATTCAAAATCTCCCCAGCTTCTTATAAGGGCATAATAAACAATCTCAAGGGATTGGTAAAGCAGGAAATAAAGGAGGAGACTAATAAATCAAAAAGCAGTAAAAGTTCACTGGACGAAGAAAGGATAAAAAGAAGAGTAGTTACAAAATTTTTTAGTGAGGCTTTTGTAATATACATTACCGGTCAGGACGGTTGGCACAAAATTGAAACCTCGCCCCCTCAAATAAGTGATTCTGAAACGACTTTATTGTTCAATATAAAATTAAATGGAAATCGGGACACACTCGTTTCGTTTGATGGTAAAATTCATGAGGCATCATATAATCTGGAATGGCCATGCATCAAAATACTTCTGAACAACGAGACTCAGTACCATCCTTATCAGGCCCTTAGGGATATTATTGTGGAATACGTGATCATAAAGGCAAATGTATGGGAAGTTAGAAGCTTAACGTTAACGAACTCAGCCGGAAATCTGGATAATTCCATTCCGTTTATGCCCTTCGGGCCGTTACCCATTGTTGGAAGTTATCTTCAGATTCAAAATCCGTTAATTCTCCAAAATAATTTAACCAGTCTCAAATTCACAATCAACTGGGCCGCATTGCCGCAAATAAAAACCGGATTTGACGAATATTACAAATCCTATCCGAACGGGATCGGGAACAACTCTTTTTCAGCCATTCTGACACAAAACAAAAATTCAGCAAACAATTCAGGCAAACAGCTTCAGCATGAATTCAAATTATTTGAAACTGAAAATGGTATTCTGAAAAATGAAATAAAATTACCAAACATCATTGAGGATCTGGATTATAAAAATCAGATCAACCTGTCGAAAAAGAATCCGGAACAAACTACCGACTCGATTTTCATGGTATTAATAAGTCCTGAAATTGCTTTTGGTCATCAGGCATTTACTAATATTTACGCTGAGGCAGCACTGCATAACAGCCGATTCAAACGACGGCAAAAAGCATTACCAAATCAACCTTATACTCCTGTAATTGAGAGCCTAACGGTAGATTACACCAATGAGGCAAGAGAGGTGATGTTACGGAAGCAGGATGAAAAGGGAAGCGATATCAAATTGATTCATCTTTATCCTTTCGGATATGTTCAGGTTTTTCCGGGACCGATAAAGACTCAAAGTTATTTGTTGCCACAAATTGAGCACAAAGGAAATCTATTTATCGGGCTAAAGCAGATTGAGCCAGGCGATATAATCAGCATTGGTTTTGAGTTAATTCATGCTGTATATATCCATACAGCGATTAATGTACCTGAAATCCGGTGGGAATATCTTTCGAATAATGAGTGGATTCCTCTTGATGGATTTCTGCTTGAAGATACAACTGCCGGTTTAATAAAATCAGGAGTTGTTAAAATTGAAATACCTTATTCCATTCAATTTGACAACACTCGTCTTACTCCCGGGAAATTCTGGCTAAGGGCCGAATACGATGGAAAAGAAAACCTGAATTCCAGAATAAAAAATATATTCACTCAAGCTATTTCACTGATTTCAGATCAAACGGTTACTGAATTACCTAAAAAATTAAGGCCAGATCAAAAAATTGAGAAAATCAGTTTTTCGGGAGTTAAGGGAATTGGAAGAATCACAGGCCCATTTGCTCTTGAAACAAACAATTTGCTTGAAAATGAAGAATCATTTTACAACCGTGTCAGTGAACAATTGAGGCACAAAAACAGGGCGGTTTCCAATTGGGATGTAGAAAGGATTGTTCTTGACAAATTTAAAAACATTGAGAAGGCCAGAGTTTATGGAAGAAACAGTCACCCCAGGGAATTGGTCAAAGGAAGCTCGTTGCAAATTGTGCTGATTCCAAAAAACAATATCGATGATGGCATGTGGAAGCGAAATAACAGAGTCGACTATCACACTTTAAAGGAGGTGAAAGAATACGTATCACAAATGGTATCTCCATATGTAAAAGTTGAAGTTTCGAATCCGGTATATGAACAATTAAAGGTAAGGTGCTCTGTAAAGTTTAACGATTATCAAAAAAGAGGTTCCCTACGTAATGTTCTAAACAATGAATTAGTCAGCTATTTATCTCCTGATATTGAAAACTCGTTCATTGAAAAGGGATTTGATGAAGAGATTTCAAAAAATGAAATTTTGAATTTCATAGAGAACCGGCCGTATGTGGAATTTGTAACTCAGTTTTCAGTCTTGCAGCTGGTTGAAGTACAGGGAGAATACAGAATAATTGATACAGCAATAATAGAGGATATTAATGAGCTTCACACTATTTCAGCTTATGCCATTTTAACGTCAGCACCACAGCACCATATTGAAGTCATTCAGGATGAAATACCATTGCCTCCGGGAATATCAGGTGTTGGCGATTTATCGATTGAATCGGACTTTGTAATTAGTGATGAAAATGGAAAATATAACTAACATAAAGTGATGAGAAATTCAGCAAACATTACGGATAGAAAAAAGCTCAAAGATTTTTTCAAAAAAGGCAACCTCCCGGGAGAAAGCGCTTTTGAAAAACTTATCGATTCCACTTTTAATATAGCCGACGATAAGCTTGATATTAGCGAAGAAGGGTTAATGATTTACCCGTCAGAAAACGGGAAAGAAAAACTGTTAAGCTTTTTTGAGGATAGGGATGATCAAAAAGCAACCTGGGTAATGTATGCCACAAGGAAACCAGACAAAGGGATTTCAATAAATCAAATTGTCCAGAAAAAAAAAGATGATAATTCTTTTGTTGAAAGCGTTGAACAGCCGGCTCTTTTTATCCAGAAGGATGGTGGAAAAATTGGTTTGGGCACCAATTCGCCAAGACATCAACTTGAGGTAACCGGTTTAATCGCTTCTACAGGAAGAATGGGCACTTTCAGAGAAGGTTTTGTGGAGGCAAATGGTGATTGGCACAATATTTTTGACACCGCGAAAGGATTGGAGGGTTGTAATGCCTTTGAAATAATGTGCTATGCTGAAGGGAACAAAAACGAAGGCAGGTATTCGCTCATGCATGCCATTGCCGTTTGCACCAATAGAAATTCAAGACCAAAAATCACAAAAACGGCTGCTTATCAGGGCAAATGGTGGAACAAAATTGATATTCGCTGGGAATCGGGTAAATACAGGATTTCTGAACAATTTGAAAAGGATAACAAAACTACTGGCAGAATTTCGAAATGGTGGAAATCGGTGTTTGGTTCCCGGGATTTCGTTGAGACCGTTAACCAACCAGACAAATATAATTTACAGGTACGTACCAAGAGTAATTACGGCGAAGATGTAAAACTGCATTTTAGAGTTTCTGAATTGTGGAACTCAGATTTTAAAAACCAATAACCGATACAAAAACTGATGGAAGAATCGACAAGTTTTTCGGGTAAAGAAATTGAAAGCGTAAGTTTGAATTTCACAGAACTTCGTAAAAAGGGGTTGGAATATATTCAGGAATTGAGCGGCGATGTTTGGACTGATTATAATTCACACGATCCTGGTGTTACCATTCTGGAACAATTGTGCTATTCAATAACCGATGTTGCATACCGCACTTCTTTATCTGTTGAAGACCTTTTAATGGAAGAAAATGAAGATCAGCTTGACATCATAAAAAACGCTTTTTTACCCCCTCCATCCAGCCTAAGTTCTCACCCGGTAACTATTGACGATACAAGAAAAATGATCATCGACCGATTTGAGGATATTCAGAATGTATGGATCACAATTAAAGAAAACATAGGCTATGAAGAAGCATTAAGAGGTATAAACCAGATTGAGATATTACCAAAATTAACTTTCTTAAAGTCGATAGCTAACAAGGAAGAAAGAACAGAATTTTTACGCAAGGTCAACAGCTTCCTGAGCGAAAACCGAAACATTGGAGAATGCTATGAAGACGCGGTTTTGCTTGATCCACAGGATATAAACATCGGATTCAAGGCATACGTTAATGAAGATGCAGATCTGGAAATAACCATCGCCCGGCTTTTCCTTCAACTGCTCGAATATGTTTATACTCCGGTAAGATTCAGCAGCTTTAACGAAATGAAAGAAGCGGACTACAGTGTGGAAGAAATATTTTCAGGACCAGCATTGAAAAGAGGTTTTATTAAAGATGATCGGCTGAAATTCAGGTTAAAATCAACACCTTCAAAACAGCAAAGTAAAGATGATATCCATAAGAAAAGGCTAAAATCGATTCATGTTGACGAACTTCAAAAGATACTTTCGAAGATTGATGGCATAAATAGATGTGTGGTAAAACCATTCTTTATTAACGGAGAAAGCCGCATGGAAATTAATGTTGAAAATGGAAAATTCTTTCATTTACTTCAGGTTGATCAATCAACGAATCTGACCGATAACAGATTTGAGCGTATCTATGAAAACATGACTGTATTCGTTGATGGCAAAGAACTATCAGTGCTCGACAAACAAAGAATAAATAGGTTGTTTTCAGAAGCCTGGTCAAAGAAACACCGGGCTTATCCAATTGAAAGTTCATTAAAGGAATTATTAAATAACAAATTAAAAGGCACTTACAGAAAACCCAAAGAGTACTATTCTTTGCAAAGGCATTTTCCGCTTATTTATGGAATTGGAGAAGTAGGACTATCAAAAAACGAACCTAAAGAAAGGCATGCACAAGCACATCAGTTGAAGGCATACCTAATGTTGTTCGAACAGCATTTAGCCAACCATTTGTCGCAACTCGGAAATCTGAATGAGTTTTTCAATATCAAATTTAATAGCGGACTGGAGAACACATACTTTACTCAATGGATGCAATCTGTCCCTCAAATCGAGAAACTGGCGTCAGTAGATGCTTCAGACTTTGAGTCGTACCCAGAGCCTAAGGGTATTTTTTTCAATCGCAAAAATAGAATTTACAACCACTTACTGGCCAGATTTGGAGAAGACTTCAACGATATTCCGTGGAGAGTGGCACTTCGTTTAAATATGATTTCAAATGAAGATGAATTCAACCGGACTCTACTACAACATAAATCAAATTTCTTACAAAAGTTGGAGCATCTCTCCTATTTCAGAGCAAGGGGAGAATCCTTTCTTCCTGTTGATCCGGAAGCTGAAAAATTAGTTTACACGTGGACACCTTCGGGTCTTGAAGAAATAATACGTGCAAAAACAGGAATCTCCGAAAATGGACAAGATCGTTTAGTTCCGGATTTTATCGGGATAAAAGAATTCATGAATCCTGGTGACGAACCGAAATCAGCGATGACTACCAGAGAATTAGGCAATGAATACAGATCATTGATACCACAAGAGATAAGCAATTTTTACCCTAAATCGAACCGGACCAACCTCCCTGGTGTCACGTTTCCAAATTTAGACCTGAAAGTATTATACAAAGAAACGCTTAATTACAAAAACTACAAACTAACTGAAAATCAATCATCCGGGAAGGCTGTTCAGGTTTTGTTCCAGAAAGAAGAAGACAAATGGGTTAAATTGTTTTCGTGTGATACCGAAGAAAGAGCCATTCAGGAAATACACCAGATCAGGAGCTTTTTCATCGGTCAAAATAATCAATCTGAAGGAATTTACGTGGTCGACCATGTATTGCTCAACGACATTTTAATGGGAGCTAAAGAAGGCTTCAAATTTCTGGATGAACAGGGCGAACCTCTTTTTCAAACGGAAGAAGAAGAATCATGGTACGATAAAAAAGGTGATGCCAGAGACAGGATATTCCGTAAAATAGAATTGTCAAAAGACAATTATTCCTTTATCGATGGCGAGTGGACAATTCAGGATAACGATTATAAAATCTATACTTTCAAAAACGAGAATCAGAAATTGCACAAGCTTAACAGTGAACTGGGTAATGACTCCTACGCTTATTCAAATGGAGAATGGACAATCAGGCGGAAAAGCATGAAGCCTCCTCATAAAATAACAAAAAATGAAGAAGTAATACTTAATGAAGTACTTGAAGAAGTATTTGAAAACACAAAAAAACATACTTCACGGATTTGTATTGCATTTGACAAAAAATCCTATGGTTTTAATAACAACAAATGGTTTTTGAGGCACGAGAACAAGATACTTGCTTCGTATCAGGTTAAGGGAAAAGATCTGAAAATAATGAATGATATCCTGAATAGACAGGGTTATTTGTTTGAGGATGGAAAATGGAAAATGAAATATGAAGTAAGAATGCCCGAAACTTATAAAATCAAAGAGCAAGACTTACAAACGATTATCGACATCCTGAATAAACATGTCTGTTCTTTCGAAGATGGGAAATGGGAAATCAGATACGAGGACAGCATTCCTGTTTCCGCACAAAATAAAGAAGACCGCAATGCCATTGTTGATAGCCTGAATAAGTTATCATGTACTTATGAAAAAGAAGTGCACAAACTTATTTCAGACTATAACCAGAATACCCAAACCCTGAATGATCAGTTTAATAAAGTCTTTAATAATACCAGAAGTATCATCCAATTATTTAATAACCCGGAAGATGAAAACGGCCGGTTGCGTTTCAAGGAAATGGAGAATATCCGAGCAAAAGGAAGTATAGATAATTACGGACAAAGACGCCTGGTTTTTCAACGAAAACTTTCGAACGAAGAAGTTATTGATGAAGACTTTTTCAACCTGAATATCACTGTTATTTTGCCCGACTGGCCTGCAAGATTTCAGATAGAGCGCGTTAAAGACTATGTTACTGATCTGATTTATGAAAGGTTACCATCGCACATTAGCAATGAAATAATATGGGTTGATGCCCTTAAAATGAAAAAATTTGAAACAAAATACCTCCATTGGCGGAATCTCAGATTAGAATCCAAAAATACAGGAAAACCCTCAGAAAAAATTCATGAAGCTGCGCTGGATGTTTATAATACAATTGCGAAGCTCAAACAAAAATAAGAAATGGGAAACACCGCTCAAAATATGATTCACAACGCCTCATTCAATTTTGAATATGGAACTGCTGCATCTGCGGCAAGGTGTAATATTTTGATCGAAACTATTTTCAAATCGCATATTTTGTCCGAACTGGAGAAAGCCATTTCCAATCATATTCCTGAAGGACTAACCATCGAATTATCCAAATTGGAAATTAACATTGGAAGAATCAACGAAAAAGATCTGGTGAATAATCTTGCCGGAAGAATAAGAACCTCGCTGGAAGATGCACTAAAAAATAAAACAAGTATTGGAAAGAGCGCATTATCAGGAGAAACTGCTTTAGTGGCGCAAAAATCCGGCATTTTTCTTTTAGAATCAATTGATATTTATTTTCAAAGAGGTTATTTCCTTTTCGGAATGGACCAATCTGTTTCGATTGATGAACTGGTAACAAATGCCATCGATAACTATAAGAAAGAATTCATTGAAATCTTAAAGAATTACCACCGGTATGATGATATCCTCAAAAGAATAGCATACAGTTTGAGTGCCGAAGCCTTTGATTTGACCTTACTGACTCTTGAGCCCGTTTATGGAAAATGGATTACCGATTTCAGACAAATTCTGATCAGGACAAGAAAGGATGCAAATCTGAATCAATTGAGTGGAGACGAATTCGTTCGTACAATCAATTATTCAAGTCTCAATTATTTACTGAATAATACAGGTTCCGATTTCAATAAGGCAAAATTTTCAGAATATATTTTATCGCAGCTTATACGCATTTTTAATACCGATATACAAATATTTGTTGAGGCTTTTAAGAAGCGTCACGACCCGGTACTAAACTTAATTAATGAAAGTTTATCCAAACTTGCTGAAAAGCAAACTCCGATGTTGCCTGAGGTGGTCGATCTAAACCTGAAAATTGATCATCTTTTGGAAATACTGAACTCTGGAAGCATTCAGGATAAAACGATTAAACCCGAATTATTGAAGTCAGCAATTGTTCAGGCCATCAGGAATACAGAAAGAAGAAAGCTGTTCATTGAAAAGCTCAACAAATCAGGTATCAGGATGATTTTGGAGCTACTCTCAAACAAAGATGCAGATGCACTTTTTGAACTGATATCTGCATTTTCCAACACAGTTAACCAATCCAATATAAAGTCAGTTCATCTCAATGAAGTAGTCCTGAATACTGCTGATTACCTGAACTTGCAAACGATCCGGTCATTTAGCCCTGAAGAATTGGTTGTGTTTCTGATTTATTCTGCCGGGCTTGATGATGTGAAGATCATAAATTCAACTTCCTTCCTGAATTTTATTCAAACACAAAAAAATATCGATCTGAAAAAGTTTCATGACTTAATTAATGATGAAGCTTTGTATCCTGAAATTTCTGACATTCAAAAATCGCTTTTCAATAACCGCGATACAAACTCATCTAAAAATGAGATTCAACCGATTGTTTCCAACGCTGAAGAATATTTTATCATTTCGAAAAGAAAAATAATTGGAAACTATCTCCATTCGGGTCAGTTATCAGATGCCTACTACGATTTAAGCCTGAGTGATGTCCAAACGATTTTATGGGAATTAATTCTCCTTAAAGACGATTTTCTGACAAAACAATTTCATCGGTCAGAACATCCGGATAATTTAATCAAAAGGTTAAACATGTTAACAGACAATATGCCAACAGAGGAACTGGAGGCATACTTCTATCATTATTTTAAAAGGGAATTTGATATTTTATCAGGATTAATGGACTCCAACAGACATCATTTTTCTTCAGGGAATAATAGCCTTAACAATTCGCGATTCAGGATTGAAGTATTCATTTCATCACTGATAAAAAGCAAAGGAGGAAGTTTGCCGGAAGTATTTTTACTTTCAGCAATTGAAGGACTGTATAATGAATCGACCCAAGATTCAGACATCCCGGAAATTGGTTCGCTGTTGAAGAACGAAAGTTACGGATCGGAGCTTGAAAAAATGCTTGAAAAAGATTTCAAACAACTTCATTTATACGAATTTGGAATTAAATCTTCCGAAGAGGAAGTTAAAAAGCTGGTCAAAAGCATTTCGTTTTATTTTCAGGTCGATCAAACATTCTTTCTGGATTATCTTCAAAAAAATCCGACAGTTCTTCCGCAGGTTTACGCCTTGTTTAAATCTCGATTCGATCAGAATTTATGGAATAGCATGGAGAAGGCGATATTGTCCAGACCTGAACTCAAACATGAACTGGACAAATTTCAAAAGGAATCGGATGTTGTTCTCAGGAAAGTGATGGAAAAAGAATTTGATTTAGACAGAATTTTTAAAAGTCTTGCCCATTTGGAGCCTGAGAATTTAAAGGCATTTATGATTCTTTCAATGAATGATGTTGCTCTGTTTGAAAAATTAATTTCAAATACAAAAGATATTCAGTTCCCCTCAGATTTCAATTTTGGAAATAAAACGACAATAAATTATTTAAACCAGCTTCTCTCCCATCCACCCGAGGTGAAGTCTGCAAAAATTGATGGTAATTTCTGGAAATCGCTGGTACTGAGTTTTGGCTTTCAGATCTTTTCTGAAGGAAACAAGACCACATCGATCTCATTTGCCGGAAGTTTTTTGAACCATTTACTTCTGAAACTAAAAGCTATCAACGAGGAGGAAAAGTTTTATCCGATTTTGGAACAAATGAAATTGTCCAAATCAAAAGAACTTGTGGAGTTGGCTGGATTTTGGCAGAATACGAAAATACTGATTGCGAATACTTTCGGGAGTGAAAATGAAAATCCATCGAAAGAGACCGATCATTATTTGTCCATCCTTAGATCTTTTGCTCTAAATGGGTCATTTCCCTGGTGGGCCAACAATATTTCTTTTTCTGAATTGATGTCCGGATTATCCAATAGCAGCCGGCTGTACCCGGTAATTTTTGAGAAGTCCTTGCTTCGGGTGGAAAAAGAAGAATCTATTCTGGAATTGTTGATTCCGAAAATTCCGAAGTCCATAATGACTGAATTCAACCAGCTTTTTACCGGACATACAGAACTAAAATCAATCTGGAAAAACATTCTTCAAAAGAATAAAAAAGATACCCAATTAAAATCAGGGACCAACGAGGGTTTCGATGAAAAATCGATGCTGTTGAAAGAAATTTATAATTCAGACGATGAAAAAGGATTCAATAAGTGGCTAAATGGATATCCTGAAATTTCAGGCCAGATAACCGAATACCTGTCGCTTTCACCTTACTTCTTTTTCCGGAATATGAATCCGGCGCAATGGCGCAAGGCGATTTATCAGTTTTCACTGGATTATTACGGACAAACACCAACTAAATTAAATCACCATTTTCCTGACGATTTCCTGAAATATTTAAAGCAAAACCATTCGAACATCAATTGGAGTGAGAATTTAGCAACAGTTTATCAGCTCATTCACTCGCCCAATGCAAAAATCAATGCTGTTTTTCCTGAAGCATTGATTCCACTTATAAATATTGAAGCTAAAAACATAGCGATGACTGATAATGAAAACATTTTTATCTCAGAGAATGACGGCGAAGAAGTAAAAGTTTACAATTCAGGTCTGATCCTTTTCTGGCCCTTTCTGACTCGCTTATTCGAGATTCTTTTATTGGTTGAAAACGGCGACTTTGTTGATACCGAAAGTAAGAACAGGGCAGTGTACATTTTACAATACCTTGTTTACAACGACATTAATTTTCCGGAACACCAACTGGTCCTGAATAAATTATTGGCAGGATTACAGCCCGAAGAACACCTTGTGCCATTGACCAGCCTGACCGATGAAGAAATGGACAGTGCACAAAGCCTGTTAAACGGACTGATTAATAATTGGGACAAAATGAAGAATACATCACCTGAAGGGTTACAGGAAACCTTTTTGCAAAGGGAAGGGATATTGAAATTTCAGACAGATAAAATAACCCTCACGGTTGAACAAAAGGGCTATGATATACTGCTTCAGTCAATTCCCTGGAATATTTCGCTGGTTAAACTTTCGTGGATGAAAATACCAATTTATGTAGAATGGATTTAAAACTAAAAACTGTGAATAAATTGATAAATAAAGCTAAATCATCTTCCGGAATCGGGTTGATAATCATCCTGATCTTTGTTGCTTCTCTATTTCAAAACGCAGTATTAGCTCAACCCAGAATATTTCCTTCGGGTGGAAAGCCAGATCCAGCCGCTGGAATAAATCCATCGACTTTAAAATTAGATTCCACACTCGAATATAAGAAAAAGGCAAAAGGACTGCTAAAGAAAATCGTTCAGCCTATAAAATTTAATTCGAATAAATTAGCTAAAGAAAAGGAAGGCATTTATACGTTTATGCTGGAATTGATTCAGGAAGGGCAATTGAAAATAGACCCGACTACTGTAAAGCAAATCATGAAGCAATTGGATGAAATTGTTTCAGCCAACAATTCGAATAACGAGCGATTGGATGGTGACATTAAGACCAATGAATCTGCCAGTCAGGCTAATGAAAAGAAGATAAAAGAAGTTCTTGAATCATTCAATATACAGGACAAGGCGAACCAATCGGTTATCGAATCAATAAAAACAAGAATGAGCGCTTTCATTCAGGAAAATGAGGTAAAAACCAGCCAGGATAAGCGTGAAGTGCTGTCACAAATTGATGCAGAAATTAAAGATATAAGGGATATTAAATATTCTACTGCATCCAAACTCGCGCCAAAAGATACTTTCACACGAAATGATACCCTGTTTTATTTCAGGAAAAGTTTAAGCCCGAAAAAAGAAGTAATTGGCTGGTACCGCCCAGGTATCGACAATAATTATTTCAAATACAAATATCAGTATTTATCAACCATTAATCTGGACAATTACAAATTGTCTGCTAATGGCAAATGTAAAAATCCCAAAGATATTATTGAGTTTGAGAAACCGGGAGGTATTATTGGAGTTGCGCAAAGTTATGGTTGCGACGTTCACCTCACTGTTTATAACAATCATGCTGATTCAGTCGAGAATTTCCTAAGAAGCAGCACCGCAAGGGATACCCTCATATTAAGGCTGGACTCTTTAATCAAAAAAAACAAGCTTAAAGGAATAAACATTTATTTTGATTGTGTGATGAAACCTGGACCTTTTGTCAGTTTTATCGCCGAACTTCGTCAAAACTTAAAACGTACCAACCCGACTGTTCAATTAAATATCTCATTACCTGCTATTATAAACCTTGAGAACAATGACAAAATAGCTTCCTATGATTTTACAGAATTAGAACCTTTAGTTGATTATTTCTTTGTCTTAACCGATAACCTGATACCTAAAAATCCCGTATATTCCCAGGCAGCAAGTCCCCTGTATAAAAGTGAAAAAATCAGCAACCGAAGCATCGAATCAACCTTCTCATATTACCGCAATACTGTTATCCCATCCTCCAAATTAATTCTGACAGTCTCCTATTCCGGAACAGTCTGGGATGTCTCCAATTTTTCAGGAAGACTGCAAACACAGCAAACGAGACCCTTAAAATACGCCGACATTCAGGATTATTATTTCAATAAACAAACTGAAGACCAAAGCATAGCAGAAGGTTTCGATCCGGACCAGGCAGCCCCTTATTTAAATGTTTTCGGATCCGATTCAAGTTTACTGGAACAAATATGGTTTGAAGATGCCAGAAGTTTATACCTGAAATACAATTGGGCTTTGGAAAATAAGTTAGGCGGAATATCGATAAGAGGACTTGGAAACGACCATAATTATCCGGAATTATGGGATGCACTTGGAGCATCACTTATGCAAATTGATTCAGTTAATGTAGAAAACGACAAGTCTACTCCTCGCGGTATGGCAAGGTTCTGGAAGATTTTAAGTAATGCATTTACTAAAGACGAAGGGTTTAAAAGAAAAACCTTTATTCAGGATTTGCAATGGGCAGGGGCGGTTCGCTTAAAATATGATTCACCGGATACAATAACAGGATACAGAAGATTCGACAGTAAAAATCGTTCAATTGGGTCTGTTAATGATACAATTGATGATTATATCGTAAGGCAAATTATTTGGAAGGAAACAATTCCTTTTGAAAAAGATTCAACAAGGAATAATGAAGCTTATCAAAAGAGTAAATCCTATTGTTATTCCTTATACAGCAGATGGACAATTTATGCTAATTTTTTCATCTGGAGCAGCGGGGTATTTTTGGTTTTTGCCGGCCTGTTATATTTAGTTTCTATTAAGCTTGAAAGATATCTGATTGGAAGTAAAACGATCAGAAATATCTTTCGATATCTGCCTGTATTACTGATTTTATTCGCGATTATTTTTATACTCTTTTGGTTATATATTAATCCTTCCTTCAGCAGTTTTGGAGCAGGTAGTGAGGACGGGGCAAATTCACTTCTTATGATATATTTTCTAATTTTCGGAATCGCATTTGGGTGGTTTTGCACTCATAACTATTATAGATACAGGGGCTTATAACATGGCTCCAATATAGAGTGTCAAAGATAAAACGTGGCGCCAGGTAAATTTCACCAGTAATAAACTAAAAAAGAAAGACGATGAATACTCACACAGACAAGACCCAGGAAAATAAAAGTCAATCCGCAGTCAGGAACGATTCTTCGAAACAAAATAGTGCAGAACCATCGTTCCAATTTGCCGACAACCGTCCGGAATCCGCAGCGCAGAGAAAACTGAATGAGATCGTCAACAACAGTCTCGAATCGACACAAGCTGGTCAACTGAAATCCATCGCCGACAACTACTCCGGAAATGCAATACAAATGGCAGGACTTGAAGATGAAGAATTACTCCAGGGGAAATTTGAACCTGTACAAATGATGATTGAGGAAGAAGAGCCTCTTCAGGGGAAATTCAATACCATTCAAAAACAAGGATTGGAAGAAGAGGAATTGCTCCAGGGAAAATTTGAAACCATACAAAAGAAAGAAAATAACACAGGTTTACCAGACGACCTTAAATCGGGAGTTGAAAACCTTTCCGGTCAATCATTAGATGACGTAAAAGTACATTACAACTCAGCTCAGCCGGCTCAGTTAAATGCCCATGCATATGCTCAGGGAACCGATATCCATGTTGCTTCAGGTCAGGAAAAACATTTGCCGCACGAAGCCTGGCATGTGGTTCAGCAAAAAGAAGGAAGGGTAAAACCAACCATGCAGATGAAAGGAAATGTGAACGTGAATGATGATACCAGCCTGGAAAAAGAAGCGGATTTAATGGGCGCGAAGGCGACCTCCCGATAAATTGAAAATTTAGACCTTTTAACGATGAAAGTTTCAGCCGACAAATCTCGTAAGAATATAAGTCAAACTTTAGAGAATAACGCTATGCAAAAACAGAGCAGAGGTAATTCTGCTTTTCAGATTGCAGATAACCGCCCTGAGTCCATTACACAAAGAAAAATCATAGAACTTATAGAGAAAAGTAATCATGTAAAACAACTCGAAAGTAAACGAGCTAATACAACCGGCTTGATTAATAATGCAGGCAATTCAGAAACATCTCAACTTGCCGCTAAATTTGAATCAGTCAAAGCAAAAGCGACTAAAGGATCGACACCTTTAACGCAAGGAGAAATAAAGGAAGCAACCACCGAAATCATCCTTGAGTTAATCAATCAATTTGATTACCGTGACTCAACTGGAAATTCTGTTAAGGATCGGGTAAATCAAGGGCTTGAATTCATGTTTGATGACGACTACGGTGCCATTGAGGGTATGATAATGCTTCCAAGTATTGCTAGTGTAACCAATGATATAAGGAATGGCGTTTTTAAGATGGCTTTAAGTCATGAAATGTCACATTACATTAGAAAAGCAGGAGCACAAAGTGAAAGTCAAAGTTTTCCTGATGCAGAGGAAGTCATTAATGAATTGGACTTTGACGCTGAACTTCTTTTACATCCTGATGGAGACAAGGAAAGTTGGAAAGAAGAAGTCAGAGCTGATTTAAAAGGGATTCAACTAAACTTTGATTCAAGCGGCAAATTACCCACCAATTCTGAAATACAAGCATTTCAAACTATGCTAGGTCCAATAGTTGATCATGCACATCCTCCTGCAGCCTTTAGGGGAAAAGCTATGAAACTTTATAAAACAAAAATAACTCCATCTAAAAAAGGTTGTTGTTATTTAACTACTGCCTGTATCCAAACCAAAGGACTTCCAGATGATTGTGAAGAATTGACATTATTGAGACAATTTCGGGACAATTATTTATTAAAAAAACTAAATGGGACAACTCTGTTTGATTTATATTATAAATATTCTCCAAAAATAATTGAGGTAATTGAGAAGAGCAATGAAAAAGAAATAATTTACGAATATATCTATGTTGTACTTCGTAATTGCATTGAGCACATCAAAAATGGTGAGCTGGACCAAGTATTTTCAAAATATTGTGAAATGGTTATTAAATTAAAAGAACACTTCCTTCCCGGGGAAGAGGTACCTTATTCTGCCACATTGTAAGTATTATGATTTTTACCAGAGACATTAATTATACAATACAGGCATAATATGACACCTAAATGACGTAATAATACCAACTATCTTAGGAGAAGTCTATAGAAAACAAATGAATTGACTTAAGACACAGTCAATTCAACCCAAATAGTTATACCAAAACCTGAAAAGTTAAAATATGAATAATCATACTGACAAAACACAGGAAAATAAAACCCATTCGGTGGCGAACAGGGTTACTCAAAAACTGAACGGAAGTGAGTCTACTTTTCAATTTATCGATAACCGTCCGGAAGTTGTTTTACAGAAGAAGGTGCAAGAAATGGCGAATAATAGTCATCAGGCAAGCCAGCAAAATACAATTCAGAGATTAATAGATACTACCATTCAACGGATGGGTTGGACATGGAATGGTTCAAACTGGACTCCAGATGATCATGAAACAACACTTGCTCAACCAGCTAGAGATGGTAAAGGTAAATATGAGTATTATGATGATGGATTAGGAGATGGAAAGGCAAAGGTAGTTGACCCTCCGGCAGGATATGAATTAGCAAAAACTCAAATGGGCACACAATCAGCTTATGTTCAAAATACAAATAATCACCAAATATCAAATGTAGCCAAGGATCATTTGGTGGAAGTAGCAAATGGAGATAAAGCAAGAGAACATAGATCGAGCAAGATGAAAGGCCATTCAAGCCCAACATATGTGCATCCCAACGATGACGAGTTATACACCTATCAAATAAATGGCCGGCACAAAGACGGGATCCCGAAAATTTCTGTGTTAGAGCAGGGTAAGGTTCGAGACGGTTTCCACAAATTTAAATAATGTTAGTTTTCCTGAAAAAATTAAAGTATTCATCGCATACAGCTTTGCAGGTAAAAAGAAACAATCACATTCAATGCAACATAAATTATAGATATACCATATGAGTAATCTTTCTCAATCTGATCAAAATCGCAAGAAAAAAAATATCAAATTTTTAGTCCTGCTTACTTTAACAGTTTTAAGCTTTATTGCATCCGCAGGATTTATCTGGCATCATATTCAATTTCAACGGGAAACATTTGCAAAAACAAAAACAGAACTTCAAAACCTGACTATAAATGCAACTAAGGATATCGAGTCCATATTCAGGCAGGCTATGGGAAAGGTTGATTCTATTGCCCATAACCTTTCGTCTGGCAATATTGACAAATCAGAAATATTGCTACAGATCAAATCCCTGGTAGCAGAAAATCCAAATTATTATGGTTCATCGGTCTCATATCGTCCTTATGGATATGATGATACAAGGCGTCTTTATGCGCCATATTATCACAGAGTATTCGGAGATATGGGTAGACTTGAACTTTCACAGATTGAAGACAGTTACGATTACACCAAACAGGATTACGACTGGTTCGTTCGCCCAATGAAACAAGGGAGTTGCTGGGGTGAGCCTTATTGGGATCCTGCAGGTAAAACCTATATGATCACTTATTCATCTGTCTTTTACGAAAAAAATCCCAATCCCGACATAAAAAAGCCTTTGGGCGTGGTTACCCTGGATATTTCGATGGACTATATTAAAAATATTATCGAAAATATTGATCTGGGGGCAAGTGGATTTGGCGCATTGGTTTCTTCAAAGGGCCTGTATCTTTACCATCCGAATACGGAATACGTTGTTTTACAAAAAACGATTACAGAAGTTGCCATTGAAAAAAATGACAGGGACAGGCTGGTAATGGCAGAAAAGGCTGCCAAAGGCGAAAGTGGTTTTATTGACCATTTAAGTACCACAACCCATCAGGAAGCCTGGCTTGTTTTTGAACCGGTTCCTTTAACCGGCTGGTCACTTCAAAACACCTTCCTTAAGAATGATATTCCCGTTGATGTAGATACCTTCCGACATCATTTGATTTGGATCGCTGTCAGTATACTTTCCTTTCTTTTGTTTTTACTTGGATGCATTTACTCTGTCAATTCGGGCAATAACTCAAAACGATGGATACTTATTTTCTTCGGATCTTTAATGATATTAATCGGAATTGGCAGCATATGGGGCATTGCGCTAACTTATAATCCTGCGGATAAAATTAAAGGTATCAGAATATCTGATAAGGCTACATTGCAAAATGCGGTTAAGGAATACAAGGATCGTTCTGACAAATTTCATTTTGAGGCGCCAATGTTTGTACCAACAGGAATATTTATTGATGCAGTTAAGTTTGCAGGGCCAAGTGATGTGTTTTTATCAGGGTATGTATGGCAAAAATATGGCGCTGATTTTCCAAAAGATCTTGATAAAGAATTTCGGATATCAAAAGCAACAAATTTGTCAATCCAAAAATTAAGCAGCTCTATCCAGAATGGCGTTGAAACTATTCAGTTCCACTTTGAGGCCGAAATTCGCCAGAAACTGACACATAAAACATACCCTTTGGAAGAGGAGCTCATTGAGTTGCAAATCATCCACAAGGAACTCGATCACAACATTGTGCTCACCCCTGACCTCGATGCATACAAGGTTCATAGTGCTTCGCAGCTACCGGGACTCGATAAAACTGCTTTTATCTCAGGGTGGAACATGATAAGTTCCTATTTTGAACTTCGGCATGCTGATTTGAATACAAATTTTGGGGTAAACAGAACAGTTGGGAAAGATGATTTTCCGGTTTTATTCTTTGACATTGCTATTCAGCGAAATTTTATCGACGCTTTTATATCAAACCTTACTCCGCTCATCATCGTTTCTGTTATGCTCTTTTTTATGCTTTTTCTGATGGATAAAATCGACACTGCCAAGGTATTCAATATATGTATAGCTATGTTCTTTGTGATTGTATTCAGCCATATTGATATTCGTGGCAAAATATCGGCCCAGGAGATTTTCTATCTGGAATATTTTTTCTTTATAACGTATGGGTTGATTCTCTATGTTGCCCTAAATGCAATAGGATGGATATTACAAACCGACACCTGGTTTTATCAGTATAAAAGCAATATCTATTCATTGCTATATTGGCCCATATTACTGGGACTAACATTTTTAGTAACCATAATCACTTTTTATTAACAAGGTTCAAATCATGACTAATTTCAACAGGAAAGAAAAAATATTAATTGTTGGTTGGGCCTTTATTCTGGTATCCTTTTATGTCATTGCTACAACCTTTGCAGCACTAAAAGTTAATGCCGACAAAGTAGAATCCCATAAGAGCTACGTTAATCAATTGGATCCAAACTCACGGGAATCCGGGAAAACCTCTGTTCTGCTTGACAGCCTGAAAAAGAATCTACTCACACCAGCAGAAAATGTTACTTCCGGGATGTATGTGGATCATATTGTTGACTTATCAACATTAAATACCAACTGGACTGTTGATTTCTACATTTGGTTTCGTTGGAAAGATAAAAACATACATCCGGGAGATACCTTTCAGATCATGGACGGAGAGATTATATCCAGTGATAAGGTTGACTCAACAAGCTATGAAGGTGAATATTATGAACTGTATCGGGTGGTCGCAAAAATCACTAAATTTTTCAATGTAACGCGTTTTCCACGCGATGATCATCAGTTGACTATAAATATCGAGAATAAAGTTTCCACATGGCAGGAAATGCAGTATGTTCCCGACACAGAGGTCTCAGATATTAGTTCACGGGTAATACTTCCTGATTATAAAATAGTAAATACCTATCTGGGTACAAAACCACATCCGTATAAAACGAACCGTGGAGATCCCCGCCAAATGGCAAAAACAATGATTTCCTATGATCAGATTATTTATGCTATCGACATTTCCAGAAAAGATTGGGGCCTTTATTTTAAAATGTTCCAATCTCTGTTTGCTTCTGTTGCAATTGCCTTTCTTGTTTTTTTCATGAATCCGCAAGGTGATGGAAGAATCGGTTTGGGAATCGGAGCATTTTTTGCTGCTGTCGCCAGCAGCTATGTTACCACGACTGAATTACCCGGGATTGGTATCCTTACTTTAAGTGATTTGGTAAATATATTGGGTATGGTAACTATTTTCATGAGTGTACTTTGTTCAATTATTGTCATGAAAATCGCTGAAAATAATAATCAACTTAGGTTAGCCAAAATTTTTGACAGGTTATCTCTGGTCATATTTCTGGCTGGATATAGTATTGCCAACATTGTGGTAGCTTTATCTGCCTGACACAAGTTGGCAATAATATCGCATTGGCAATCACCTCAGATTATTTCGTTTCAATCATTATAAATTATCTCGATAAGAATTTGTACACTCCACTTTTTACAGAAAATAACTGATATCCAGATTCTTCACGCAAAAACATAACATTTTCAGATTGGGGAATTTGGGTTCCACTCTCCGTGATTTGGTTTCCATTCCTTACAGGTACATAAACTGTAGCTTCACTGCCAACAGGTACTGTTACCTCCATTGAGAATTCCTCATTTTCATTCTTCCAGAAGATTCCGGCATCACCCAAAGTTGTTTGATTGGAATAGTGCACATAAGTCAAATCACCGGCAGGTTGAGGACGAAAGATGATGTGCCGGTAACCAGGTGCTTCAGTATCTGCATTCATTCCGGCGAGTTTTCGGTAAAACCAAACCAGACCTCCACCAAACATCGGGTGATTGTGCGAACCTTCCTCATTCCAATTTTCGCGGGTGGTTGTTGAGCCTAGTTCCAACCAGTGACCATAGCCCGGTTCATCTTTTTTGTTAATTGCTTCGAAAGCCAAATCGTGCATGCCATTCTCCGACAACACTTCGAAAAAGAACTGAGTTCCAAAAATGCCCGTATCCAGATGCCCGTCATTTGATTTAATATCTTCTTTTAAAGCCACAATCACCTTGTTGTATTGATTTTCAGGAACACCCATTTTCAATGCAAAAATATTCGCTCCTGAATTCCCGTACGTGCCGCTTTTTTTATCGTAAAACCGTTTATAAAAGGCTTGTCTGGTCTTTTCTGCCAATGTTGCATACTCGTTTGCTTCTGCCTGCCGGTTGAGCTTTTTAGCGGTTTTGGCTGCGATATCGGTGCAACGCCAGAAATAAAAGGTATGAACCATATCATCAGGTGGTAAATTACCGGGGGTAACCCATTCACCCAGGTTAAACCATTTGAGAACCTTTCCATCTTTACCAACACGTTGTGAAAACATGATTCCACCCTGGTCCACCCAGCTTTGCATATAACGGATGTATTCCTTCATCCCCTCAAAATTATCGTCAAGCATATCCATTGCACCATACTGCATATAAAATTCCCAGGGCATAATACAAATTGCTGCACCCCAGGCTACTCCACCGCCGCAACCTGGCTGCCATGGAGCCCCATTGGGGACATAACCGGTTTTTACATTCTGTGCACCAAGTATATCCTGAATCCATTTGTGGTAAAAATTACGGGCATCGTAATTATGCATCACTGTTACACAGGCAACCTGACCGTCTCCCGTATAAGCCGAACGTTCACGGTGCGGACAATCACTGGCAATGCCACCATGCATGTTATCAGTCTGGCTTCTTCTCCATATTTTATTGATGTTGTTAAAAAGCGGATTGGATGTTTCAAATATGGCAGACTCATCGATTGAGGTATGAACCACTTCTGCTGTTATCTGACCGGGCTGAAGTTCGCCCGGCCAATTACTGATTTCGACACCACTAAAAACAAACCAGTTAAAACGCGCTGCATACGATTCAGCACCTTTGCCTTTAAAAATATATGAATTGTCGCCGGAATAAGTATTGCACAGATACTTGATTTCAATTTTGTGTCCGGCAGGCCCTTTTACATCATTCAATCTAACCCAGCCTGACACTTCAACTCCAAAATCGACATGATAATTCCCGTTGGGCAGTTTTTCAATTTTAACAGGACTGATCTTTTCCATGACACGATCCGGATTTGAAGTGTGTGCTACCAGCTTTCCTTCCGGGGCTTTTCGGAGCACAACAGGCTTCCAGTCCGAATCGTCAAAATCAGCCTGATTCCAACCGGGCTGCTCCTTCCGCGCATCGTAGTGCTCACCGTAATAAACCATGTCCATCAGTATTGGGCTTTCAGCGGCTTTCCAGCTCTCATCACTCACTATTACCTCTTCACTCCCATCGATATAAGTAATGTAAATCTGGGTAAGAAACCTTGGAGTACCATAGGCTGCAGTCCAAAATTTGGCCGGATTGTAGAACCCGTTTCCAAGAACACTTCCCAAAGCGTTGTTGCCTTTTTTTAATTGATCGGTTATGTTGTAAGCCAGATACATTACTTTGTATTCCCTGAAATTGTCCTCAAGCGGAATACCCTCGTTGATTAGTCCAGGACGTTTTCCGTAGTTGGTTTGGTTTGGAACCAATACATCATCACCTACTTTCTTACCGTTCAGATAAAGTTCGAAATAGCCCAATCCGGTAACAAATGCCACTGCTTTTTCTACTTTTTTATTTATCCTGAATTCTTTCCGGAACATAGGAGCCGGAGGTGGTAACTTTTCAGGTAAGGCTGCATTTGGGTTCTTGGGTTTTGGCAGCGCTTCCTCGCCCTGCCATGGAGCGCCTATCCATTTGGCTTTCCATTCCGAAGCATTCAGAATACCCATGCGCCAGTAATTAGGTTCGCTCCAGTCTGATACATTTCCATTTTTATCCCAAACACGAACCTGCCACCAGCAATCAGTTCGCGATGCAAGTTGTTTTCCTGCATATTTGACCCTATCAGACTGATCACTTTTTACTTGCTGGCTGTCCCACAAATCAGGTTCATTAAGCTTCTTTACTGAAGTTGCCACGCGAATTTGCCAGGCAGTTTGTATTTGTCCACGTTCACCTACCTCAGCAATATTGATCCATGCCAACCGGGGTTGTAATACATCAACAACCGAAGGATTTACCAGGTATTCACAGGTGAGTTTTTCGGGCCTGATTCTCCCAAAAGAAACCTGAACGGTCAGCAAAAGGAGAAAGGTTAAGATAAAGATCTGTTTCATTACTATTAAATAAGTAGGTTTAAGTTTAAAGTTTTACCATCCTGATGGCTTTTATCAATCCGGCATTTTGATTTTGCTTTTCAATAAGTTTTATGCCCATAATAAGTTTTCCAGAATCTACCCGCCCCGTTGCAATTTGCACCCACGACCAGGTGCGCTCAACAGATTCGGAACGGGGCACATAATCGCGATCAGGTAAAATTTCAGAGTTGAAAGGTTTACTCATCCAAAATGGCAGAGTAACAGAATTCATCCGAACCTGAAACTTGCTGCCAATTTCCGAAACCGGGCAGCCATACTTTATGTCTATGCGGTAGTTTCCTGTGTTTACCATGTTGAGTTCCCAGTAAATTGAATCGCCGTTTTGAACCCAGTTTTCGGTATGCGACTGATTGGGATGAATGCTTGAATACCTTACTTTTCCGGATAAAATAGCATCCTGAACGGGTAAGGTTATACTTTTTTCGTCGGTGAATCCAGCAAAAATGGTAGTTTGCGGCTGATACTGGCTAACAAGTTCCTTTTCCCATTTCAGGTAAACAGTAACCAACTCTTTCCGGATAACGGGATGATTTGCTGACACATTCTGCTTTTGAGAAGGATCATTCAGAAGATCGAACAACAAGGTGTCATTAAGCAAGGCAACCAACCGGTATCTGTCATTCCTGACTGAACCTGCACATTTATTCAGAGGATATAATCCTTGCCTGGAAAAAATATACCGGTCTTCAGGTTTTGACTGTTTCAGGATTATCGGTGTTAAGTCCTTCCCATCGATTGGAAGCTCTGGCTTGTAGTTTATCTGGCATAATTCTAGCAAAGTGGGCAACACATCAATGTCCTGCGCCAGTTGTTCAGTCATTCCCGGCTTAATTTTTCCCGGCCACGAAATATAGAACGGAACACGCAGTCCTCCTTCGTCAACCGATCCTTTTTTCCCTTTCATCCCACCATTGTAGCGGTATGTATTCGGACCATTATCCGATAAAAAAACAACGATTGTATTGTCCTTGATTTTTAATTGATCGAGTTTTTCCAAAATCAGACCAATGTTTTCATCCATATTTTCAACCATGCCATAAATACAGGCCAGTTCATCTTCTAGTCCTTTCTTTTTGTATTTATTAAAATACTTTTCAGGAACCTGAAATGGAGAATGGGGCACATTGTATGGAACATAACAGAAGAAAGGTTTATCCTTATTTTCCTGAATAAATCCCAGCGCCTGTTGTGTAAAATAATCGGTTGAGTAGCCTTTCGATTTTATATCCTGATCGTTGTGCTGATAAACAGCATCATAATAATACCCCAGATGCCCAACCATAAACCCGGTAAATTCGTCGAATCCCTTCCGGTTGGGATGCTGCTGAAAATAGGCACCGTTGTGCCATTTGCCAAAACAACCTGTTGAATAACCGTTCTGTTTTAATACTTCAGCAATTGTTGTTTCACGGGCGTTCATATTTTCGTAGCCCTGTGCGACCGATGAGACACCTGTTCTCAAAAAATAGCGACCCGTAAGAATTCCGGAACGGGTTGGAGCACACAACGGACAAACATAGTATCGGTCAAAACTCATGCTTTGTTTGGCCAGCCGGTTTAACACAGGAGTATCAATCAATTGGTTTCCATTGATATTAACATCACCCCACCCCATATCATCGGCCAAAATAAATACAATGTTGGGTTTTTGTTGTTGTTGTGCACAAACTGATCCAGAAAAGGCTCCGCCGATCATGCAAAAGGAAGCTAATGTTATATTCTTCATTTGTTTCATATTGATAATTTCAAAACGACATATCAATTTCGTCGACAGGTATAGAATCAGAAACCAATTTCTTTTTGGTATATTTTATAATTTGATCATCACATTTGTTGCGCAGTTCGACAAGCACTTTCACGTATTTCGGGTTTTTAGCCAGATTATTGATTTCCATCGGGTCATTTTCCAGATCATATAGTTCTTCAGGCGCTTGAATAAAACGATACCTGAAATACTTCCATTTTGAGGTTCTTATCCCTTCACTGGATGGTATTTGGGGTAACTTCCACAGATGTTCAACCAAAATTGTGTCTCGAATTTTTTCTGGCTTTTTGCCTTCAACATAGGAAAGCAGGCTAACTCCCTGATATACTTCAGGCAGTTTAATACCTGCAAGATCAAGTATTGTTTTAGGAACATCAATATTTAAAACCATGTCACTGACATCCTGATGCTTTTGGGTTCGCGGATCATAAATGATCAAAGGTACCCGCAACGAATTATCGTGCATGAGCCATTTGCCTGCCAACTGGCGCTCGCCCAGATAGTAACCATTATCACCCATAAAAATAATGACCGTATTATCGGCAATCCCTTTTTCCTGAAGCAATTTTCGCAGTTCGCCAATTTCATCGTCAATCTCGCTGATCATTCGATAATATCCTTTAACGCTATGCTGGTATTTTCCCGGAGTATCAAAGCGCCATGTCCAGCGTAAGCGATTAAAACCTTCCCGAACTTCTTTTGGTAATGAATTAAAGTATTTTTCCTCCCCCAGCAAAGGCGGTGGAATTGTTTCATTAACGTAACGGTTATTCGATTTTTCCCGCCAGAAATACTGTTCCGGAGCTTTATCATGGGCATGCGGCGCGCTAAAACTCAGCGACAGGCAAAATGGTTGGTTAGTGGAAGTATTTCTAATAAATTGCTGTGCCTGATAGCCGGTATATCTGGTCAGATGAACCGTATCAATACCAATTGTTTTATAAAAATAGCCTTTCCTGTTCGGGTAACTATCCTCCCGATCATAGATATCAGCCTCATTAAAAAGAGATTCAGCATCTTTATAAGTAACCCCAAGCTTTCCGAAAAAGCCGGTATAGTAGCCCTGCTGTTTCAGAATTACCGGATAACTTATTTGCATATAAGCTTCCTTTAAAGGCCCTTGCTGAAAGGTATATCCATGGGTTCGCTCATACATTCCGGTTAAAATGGAAGCCCGGCTTGCTGCACAGATTGGTGTTGTTACAAAAGCATTCCTAAAGTACACACCTTCACTGGCCAACTTATCCATCTCTGGAGTTTGAATGATTTGATTTCCAGCATACCCCAATGCATCCCAACGTTGGTCATCAGTGAGAATAAATATGATATTGGGTTTTATGGCAGCAGATTGTTTTTTGGAATTGGCGAAAGTTGAAATGCTTGCCAGGCAAGCTGTAGCGAGAAATAAATAATTCATACGTTTTCAGGTTATATATTCGGATGTTCTGCTGTTTTTTCTATTGTTTTCGCAAAAAGGGAGGTTTGGCAACATGCCAGGGCAACGAAATGAACTGGTTGGAGCATAGTTTAGTATTATTAGGTAATTGGTCAGCTAAAGGTAAAAATTATTCATCTTTCTTTCAGGTTATGTGTTGTTTCAATTTTGCCGGATTGTAACTTATTATAAAATTACTTTTCAGTTCATCTAATTGAAATAGAAACAGATTACTTTTGAAATTCTACAGGGTCACTAATTTTATACCCTATTCGCTTTGATCGGACAATAATTTTCTGACCCTTTTTTAGTTTAAGTGGATCATTGTAAAGCATCCATCGTTCTGAACCAATCTGGTCATCAAGCTGATATCCAATTGAAGCACCCTCGGTTGAACAGGACAAATTGATAATCTCTTTTTCCAAATTAATGACCACTTTATCGGTAGTTGGTTGTATAAGTCCGGGCCAAAACATTTGTACAAGGTTATATTCATCAATCAATCCTTTGTCATTCACCTTCAATTGCCATGCAGCAAGTTGTTTTCGCATTTTCAGAAGTTGTTCCCGATACTCAGGACGATAAGCAAGATTATTAATTTCATCAGGATCATTCTCCAAATCATAGAGTTCCTCAACATCACGGTTATCCCTGAAAATATAAGCTGCACCACCTTCCAACTCACCATTTTTATGCATTTCAATTAATTTACGGGTCATATCAATTTGCTCGCGGTATTGATTTCGATAAATTAATGGCAGGCCCGGATCAAAATTTCGGATATAGGAGAACTTCCCATCAATTACAGAACGCGAAAAATCATAAACTTCATCAAAGCGATCGGCACTGCCATATACTACTTCTCTTTTCTCCTGAGCCATATAATCTCCAAGAAAAGCTTTGCCCTGCATATATTCCGGAGGTTTAATACCTGCCAGCGACATTACAGTTGGCCCTAAATCCATTAATGATACGACATCATCAATCACAGTACCGGCCATTCGTTTATCTGGGAAACGCACAATTAAAGGAACATGAAGTCCTGTGTTCCCGACTGCCCTTTTTTGACGAAGCAGAGGACCACCATGATCGCTCCAGAAAAAGATGATGGTTTTATCCAACAATCCCTCCTTTTCCAGTCTGTTCAGCCAATCTCCAATTTGAGCATCCAATTCTTCAATATTGGAATATTTACGTCCGACATCTTTTCTCACTACCGAAATATTTGGATAATAGCCTGGGATAGGAATCGAACTCGTATCAACCAACATAGGGTGATCTGCATTCATCCATATTTTAGATTCATGAGTTACTTCGTGGTTATACACTGCAAAAAAAGGCATTCCGTCAAACCTGTGGCTATAATCCGCTTTATTGTTATTTTCGTCCCATGCAGTAAATGGTGGATAAAACTGGTAATCGCATTTTGCATTATTAGTACAATAATATCCTGCATTGCGCAGATATTCGGTAAAGCATTTCACCTGTGCATCGGGTACCGCAGAATAAGCCGGAATATTTTGTCCACCCTTTCCGGTAACAGCCTGATGATCGGGATATTTTTCACCATCGACTCCCTGATACATCACATTTCTGGAGGTTCTCATATTTTGGGTTCCTATACTCACCGGATACATTCCTGTAATAATAGAAGATCTGCTTGGCGCGCAAACACCAACGGTTGAATATGCATGAGTATAACGGATTCCCTCTTTTGCTAATCGGTCTAAATTGGGGGTTTTAATATCTGTTGCGCCATAGCATCCCAGAATTGGATCGATATCCTCACAACTCAGCCACAAAATGTTATATGTCTGTTCCTTCGGCTTTATTTGCGACATGCCTGCAATTGTAAGGCATACCAATGCATTTGTAAGTAAAAGATTTTTGTTTATCATTTAGGATTCAGTTAATAACAATACTTCGTTCAAAACTTAGTTATTTATCTGATTTACAGCAAAATAACTGATTATTTATTAGATTAAAACCGCAGAGATTTGTATCTTTAAAGTATTAATTACCAGTTAATTACTTTAATTATGGCCACCTC
>JBGSUC010000029.1:0-29199 GCA_041736275.1 Prolixibacteraceae bacterium | reverse complement strand
GAAATATTACAGATTCTGGGCATCTCGTTACTGGACAAAACTCCTGTAAAAGAACTACTTGCAAATAATGATTACAAAAATGTCAAAGAACTGGATTCTAAACAATTGTCACTCAGCCTCTTTTAGCGAGACAGTAGTGATATCTTAAAGTGTTACACAATTGCAGATAGGAATTACATCTTTCACACATATACAGCCGAACGGTTTTGGGGATTAGGCTAATCCATGCGTGCATGAAGCTATAAACATACCCTTTTAATCCAATAATTGAATATTGCGATTTTTACATCAATAATAATCATAATTATTTCGCGAAACAGAAGATACAAATACCTTAAAGTCAATTAAAAGACAGCATTTTGGTACACAATAAGATACAAAAATTCTATTCTTTTTATTTGGACTAAATAATTTAAGATTGATTCCTCCTGTCATAAATTCTTATTGAGAATTATTGGCTCTTTTTGTTATAGTAGAGGAGTCTGATCTAATCCTTCAAGTTGACCTCTCAGTTGAGCCCCTTGGATCGGTGCTTCATCATTTTCATTCATCTTCTTTTCAATGAAAAATTTTCTTGATTCATTTTGTTTGTAAATCTGTTCAATCGTATCTGTTGGATTTATAATGACAAAAAATCAAAAAACATGTGTGAATTATATAACTCTTCCAAATAATTATACAACACCTTAGATATTACAATAGTATATCTTGCACAAGTCAAAATTTCAATGCCTATTAAATAAACATAGTTGCGTAAAGTAATCTATGGATTTGTTGGAATACAGTGAATTTATAGCAAACAATCAAATTCAAATGAGATTTCAATGTGTTAACTAATAGCATCTTATGTTATTTTAGAATATTTTATCGTGAATTCATCAAGCCACTGGTGAATATTTTAGTGTATCGGCACAAAAAGAAATTGTAAAGAAAGGTTAAAGAGAAAACTTATAGGGTGAGAGTTCCTGCCGAACGATATAATAATCATTTAAAGCCATAAATTGGGTAAAGGTGAACATTCTGCCTTTTTTTGTTTAAAGAATTGCAGCCAATAGAATAATCTTGTTACAGGTTATCTCATGAAATGATTGACCTGTAACAACGCTGATACATACAATTTATTAAAAATATATTCCCGATGGATAAAAACAAGAAATCAGAAGCTGTAATCCTTCGCCTTAAAGCAAAAGAATTGTTGAAAAATAAGCCGGCAAGCCCAAGATCAAAACTTTCAGAATGCGAAATTAAAAAACGGATACACGAACTTGAGGTAACCCAAATCGAGTTGGAACTACAGAATGAAGAACTTATCCGTGAAAAGAAGGAAACAGAACTTGCTATCAAAAAATATTCAGAATTATATGATTTTGCACCATCGGGTCATTTTACACTTACGGAAGAAGGTGAAATTATTGAACTAAACCTCTGTGGAGCCCAGATGCTTGGCAAAGAACGCCCCCGTTTAAAAAACAGCTTGTTTGGCTTTTTTGTATCAAACGACACCAAACCAATCTTCAATCATTTTCTCAAAAAAGTATTTGAGAGTAAGATTCAGCAAACCTGCGATGTGAACATTTCAATCAATGACAGTTTGCAAATGAATGCTCATCTTACTGGAATAGTAGCCGAAAATGGACATGAATGTCTGGTAAACGTGGTAGATCTCACCAAACTGAAGCAGGAAGAAACGAAGCGGGTGCAACTTCTGCACATATTGAATTCCAGTTTAAAAGAAATTTACATATTCGACCCGATAAGTTTGGTCATTGATTACCCCAACCTTGGGGCTTTGCGTAATCTGGGTTATACATCCGAAGCCATAAGGGGTATGACACCAATGGATTTGAAGCCGGAATTTACGGAAGAATCCTTCCGTAGCGCCATTGCTCCATTACTTTGTCACGAGAAAGAGCGGCTTTTCTTTAATTCGGTTCAACGACGTGCTAATGGAAGTATCTATCCGGTTGAGGTTCGTCTTGAACTAGTAGAATTTGAAGATCAACAGGTACTCGTTGCACTAATTTTGGATATCACCGAACGTAAACTTGCAGCCGAAGAATTAAAAAAACAAAAAGAGGAGTTTGAGATGATCTTTAATCTTGTCCCAGCTCAGATTTGGTTTAAGGATACTAAGAATAACTTCATTCGTGTAAACCATAAAGCATGCACAGATATTGGAATGACGAATGATCAAATAGAAGGGCATTCGGCTGAAGAATTATTTCCTTCATTTGCACAAAATTATTTCGCAAATGATCTTGAAGTATTTAATAATCAACAACCTATATTGGGGATAGTCGAACAGATTAATAATTCAAAAGGAGAAATACGATGGGTACATAGCGATAAGATACCAGTGTTCGGAGACGATGGCGAAGTAAATGGAATTATTGCCTTTGTTCAAGATATCACTGAGCGCAAACAGGCAACTGAAGGGTTATTCGTTATGAATATAGAACGTCTCTTTCAAAATGATGAAAAAGAAAAACGGGCAGCAGAATTAATTAGAGCAAACAAGGAGCTTGTCTTCCAAAATAAGGAGAAAGAAAAACTTGCTGCTGAACTGATTATGGCCAAAGAACGTGCGGAAGAAAGCGACCGGTTAAAATCATCTTTTCTTGCCAATATGTCACACGAAGTCCGAACTCCTTTAAATAGTATCATCGGGTTTTCTGAGTTACTTGTCGATTCCGATTTTGAAGAGGAACAGAAAAATGAATTTATTCAACTTATCATTACCTGCGGAAATGATCTTTTATTAGTTATAAGCGATATTATGGACATATCGAAATTAGATACAGGTGAAATTACACTCCGTGAAATTCCGGTTAATATTCAGGAATTTACCTTGAGCCTTGTGGATCAATTTAATTTGCATGCTGCTGAAAAAAAGCTCCAACTTAAATTAACTCTTCCTGAAAATAATGAAGAAACAATAATTTTTGCTGATGTGGTCAGGCTCAATCAAATATTCAAAAATCTGATTTCCAATGCCATTAAGTTTACATCCAGAGGAAGAATTGAAATTGGATATCAAAAAAAGGATAATATGATTGAATTTTATGTCAAAGATACTGGTATTGGTATTCCTGAGGCCTATTATGATACAGTATTTGAGCGATTTAGACAGGTTGACGATTCAAAAACGCGTAAATATGGTGGAAATGGCATTGGATTATCTATTTCCAAAAATCTGGTACAGTTAATGGGTGGAGAAATCTGGTTGGTGTCTGAATTGGACAAAGGCTCAATATTTTATTTTACTCTGCCAACATGTAACAAAGAAAAATGATTGTCTCAATCGCAAAAATGAAGCACATGAAAAAGATTCTCGTAATTGATGATAACCTGCTTAATCTGAAACTAATATCACTTATTCTGAATATTGATTTTCCTGATTATCAGGTTTTTTCGTCGCAATCGGGCAGAGAAGGGATAGAAATTGCGAAAAGAGAATTGCCTGATACTATTTTGCTGGATATTTTGATGCCAGAAATGGATGGATTTCAGGTATGCAATATATTGAAAAACAATGAATCAACCAGGCATATCCCTATTTTATTGGTTTCTGCCATGGGTGAAATAAGCTACCGCATTAAGGGTTTGAATGCAGGTGCCGATGCTTTTATTTCCAAACCGATTGATCGGGCCGAACTAAACTCACAGGTCAATGTAATGTTGCGCATCAAATTTACAGAAGATAATTTAAGGAATCGAAACGAAACCCTCGAAATCCTGATCAAAAAGCAAACGGCTGAATTTGACAGCATCGAGCATCGCTACCTGAAAGTATCGGAATATGCCCTCGAATATTTCTGGGAAATTGATAAAAATGGAAAGTTTATCTACCTCAGCACAGGCATTATGCAGATCTTAGGATATTCTCCTGAAGAAATTGTCGGAGAAAAATCTATTTTCGATTTCTTCTCGTATTTGGAAAATACCGAATCTAAAGAATTTTTGACACGTGCTTTTGCACAACGCGAAAATTTCACAGGAAACGAAGTTTTGTGTTCTCATAAAAATAAAAGTAAAATATGGCTGACAATCAATGGGTTTCCAATCTTTGATGAGAAAGATAAATTTACCGGATATATTGGTGTAAACCACGATGTAACCAGACGAAGAATAGCAGAAGAAGCCAACAAGGAGCAATTGGAAAAAATAAATGAATATCAGAAAAAGCTAAAGAACCTTTACTATGAACTTACAATTGCTGAAGAAAAAGAAAGAAGAAAAATAGCTGAGTACCTACACGACGGACTTGGACAAACAATTTCAATCACTGCAATCAAACTATCTTCCATTGCCCGGGGTGAACTGACACCTGCAGTAAAAAAAACACTTGAAGAGTCAGAGGAACTCTTGCGCAATGCCGTTAACGAATCCAGAACGTTGGTTTATGATTTAAGTCCTCCAATATTGTATGAATTTGGCCTGATCGCCGCAATCAAATGGAAACTGGAGCAAATTGAAAAGAAAAATGGTATCATTGCAGTTTTCCACTTTAAAGAATTTTTAATTAAACTAGAAACAAATGTAAAAACATTAATCTTTCGCATGATTTGCGAATTGCTGAATAATACAATTAAACACGCCTGTGCCGATTTGATCACTGTAGAAATTTTGAATAACTCTCAAAATATTGTAGTCAGGGTAATTGATAATGGAAAAGGATTTGATTTGAATCAAGGTTCTGCAATTTCAAAATTTGGCGGATTTGGCTTGTTTAGCATTAACGAACGGCTCGATGCTCTTCAAGGCTCTATGGAGATTGATACGGAGCCATCCAAAGGTGCCAGAATTACGATTACTGTACCAATCTAAAATTGACAAAAATGACCATACGAATATTAATTACAGATGATCATCAACTTTTCAGGGAAGGAATTGCAAATCTGCTTGCAGCTTCACCGCAAATAGAAATTGTTGCCCAGGCCGAAAACGGACAGGAAGCAATTGAAAAGGCAAAGAAGTTAAAACCCGATATTGTGATTATGGATTTAAGCCTGCCTGTAATTGGTGGTGTTGAGGCAACCCGCATTTTAAGCAAGGAACTGCCGGGTACAAAGGTCCTCGTCCTTTCGATGCATGCCGATAAAAACTACATTAAAGAAGCATTGGAGGCAGGTGCATTTGGCTACTTGTTTAAAGATTGTACGTACGATCAACTGATCGAAGCCATAAACACAGTTTATCAGGGGAAAAAGTACTTAAGCGACAAAATCACCGAAGTACTTATTCAGGATTATCTGAACAAGGAAGAAGATACTCCCGACAATGATGAGTATCTTTCAGAAAGAGAATCAGAAATTCTGAAACATATCTCTGAGGGGAAATCTACACGCGAAATTTCTGATTTTCTTTTTATTAGCGTAAAAACGGTAGGCACGCACAAACAACATATTCTCGAAAAACTAAAGCTCAAATCGACTGCTGATTTAATAAAGTATGCCATCAAAAAAGGTATTGTAGGTTTAGAGTAGTCCCAATTAAATATCGTACATTTAATTTTTCGATGAACATCACAATTTAAATTTACTGATTGAAAAAAATAGTAATGGTTTTCGCTGCTATCTTTATGATAACAGGTTTTACAAACACAATTACAGCTCAGACAGCAGCAAGTTTAACAACTAATGCAGGAGTACGACTTGTTGTTCCGATGACACTTACAGAGAGTGCGCCGTTGCATTTTGGTACTATAGCTTTGTTGGACGGAACTGCCGGGACTGTTGTGCTTTCTACGGTTAATACACGTTCTTTTACCGGTGGTGTAACAACTTCCGAGGTATCAACAACATCGACAAATGCAACTTACAATGTTACCGGAACTAAAAATTCAGCTTATGCTCTCACATTGCCTTTGACTATTACAGTCACCGAAACTGTAGGAAATACAGTGATCATGACAATTAGTGACCTGACAGTTCTTTTTGATGGTGGAACGGAAGAATCGGGCACTTCAGCGACTAGTTTACTCTCGGCTTCGGGTACTGATCATTTCAAGGTCGGTGGCACATTAACTGTAGTCACAGCACAAATTGGTGGAATTTATTCAGGAACACTTCCTGTATCTGTAGATTACAATTAAACTTAGCTCACGCAGAAGGCTTTCCCCAGGATTACAATACACTGTATGCCAGACCCCGAAATAAATTAGGGGTGATAAAATCTGCGAGAGGTTTGCTTTTGAAACAGCCTCATTTATGAATAATAACAACGGTTTGTTTCTGTTCCAAATACTCCCAAAGATTAAGAATAGAGGATTTACAGGAAATCGGATAAATCAGCATTTCTGAAGTTGCCTGTCAGTCATTGATTCGTTAACGTCAGGTTTTATGTCCTGCAATTCAGCGAAAATCATCTTCGGAATCCGCAATGATGAAGCATGTTTCAGCATTGCGCTTATTGTTTGATCTTCTCCGGTGCTGCATTTTTGTATGCATAATTATTCTTTATATTTAAAACATACAACATGAAAAAAACATTTACAATTTTTGCAGCTATCGTTCTGATGGCAGGTTTTTCAAACGTAGTGATGGCTGAGGGTACAGTAGCAACAGTTGCAGCAACGGCAGCAGGAGCACAATTGATTGTTCCAATGACACTTACTGAAAATGCCCCGTTGCATTTCGGTACAATTACTTTAACTGACGCATTGGGTGGTACTGTAATACTTTCCACAGCTAATGGACGTAGTTTTACAGGTGGTGTTTCAACCACTGCCGTATCCCCAACATCGACCAATGCTGCTTATAATGTAACCGGAACTTACAATGAAACTTATGCGCTTACACTACCTACAACAATTACTGTAACAGAAACAGTGGGAGCTACAGAAACTATGGACATTACTGCTTTGACGGTTCTTTTTAACGGAGGTACTGAAGTTTCAGGCGTAGGAGCAACAAGTACACTTTCTGCTGCCGGTGCTGATAATTTCACCGTTGGTGGTACCTTAACTATTGCGGCCGCTCAAATTGGTGGAGTTTATTCAGGAACATTCCCTGTATCTGTTGATTATAATTGATTTCAGCTTGCTGAGAAAGGGGAATGTCCGGAATACGGGTATTCCCCTTTATTTTTTTAAAGAACAGTTTTCCCCGTTTTTGGTATAATCAAGAAAAGAAGGTATGATAAAGAGATTTTTTTTAGTCATGTTCATTGCATTCTCGGCTTACAGCTTCCCGGCTTTTGCCCAGGGCGATTTGCTGATCACGCCCATTCGCGTGGTGTTTGAGGGCAATAAACAAAAGGAAGAACTCAATTTAGCAAACATGGGAAAAGATACCGCCATCTATTCCATCTCGTTTGTTCAAAAGCGAATGAATGAAAATGGAAGTTTTGTAAATATTTTGGATGCCGATTCGGGGCAAATGTTTGCGGATCCTTATCTTCGGATATTTCCACGCCAGGTAACTTTGGCTCCCGGAGAAGCCCAGGTTGTTGCATTGCAATACAGGCGTAAACCAGACATGGTCGCAGGCGAATATCGTTCACATCTCTTCTTCAGGTCAGAAAAAAACTACAGGCCGCTAGGCATGGACGATTCAGGTCAGGCTGAGAAGTCGTTAAGCGTTCAGCTAATTCCTGTTTTTGGCATGAGTATTCCGATTATCATTCGAACGGGGGCAGTCAGTGTAAGCGCAGCACTGAGCGATTTCAAACTGAATACCCAACCAAACGCCATACAAAACCTGGCATTCACCATCCACCGGACAGGCAACATCTCATTATACGGTGATATTATGGTTGAATTTGTCCCGGATAAAGGCAAGCCTTATACGATCTGCAAAGCAGCAGGTGTTGGTGTTTATACAAACATTAACAAACGATATATGCAGGTGAAATTAAATAATACTTCCGGAACCCCATTGGGAAAAGGAAAATTGAAAGTGCAATACATTAGCAAGGGGGAAACTAAAAAACCTGTCGTTTATGCCGAAGGAGAGCTGGATATTTAATCGGAAACATTACTCTTCAACCGCGCTAGGAAGACAATAAAAAGGATAAGATAATGATGGTACAGAACAAACCTATGTGTGTTTTGAAATTGTGTTTTTTAACATCAATCTTATTTTTTTGTGTCCACTTTTCGTTTGCCCAGATAAGCATTACAAATACGCAGACACTTCATTTTGGAACGATTTGCCTCACCGGTTCAGGCGGAACAGTTACTGTAGGAACTGATGGAAGCCGAACATCAACCGGTAATCTTATACTTTTATCGTTGTCACCGGTTGCTCAACCTGCCATTTTTGACATTGAGTATTGTCCGGGAGGGAATGTCAGCCTCACTTTCAGTGCCACAACGATCCTTACCGGAAGCAATGGAGGGGAACTTACACTCGATCTTGGCCCTACCGAAAAAGGAATTAGTGGAACGGTATTTACAACAATAAGCGATTGTAACTTTGTTACGCCCGTTTATATGGGCGGTACGCTTCATATACCGGACGCAGCTATAGCAGGCACATATACTGGGAGTTTCGATGTAACAATTAATATGGAGTAGTCGATGGGAAAGCGCATTTTCATCAGCAAAGTTAAATGCTGTATGCTAACTGCGTATGTCAGGTGTTCCGCTTTGCTTTCTTGCTTTTTCACCATATTGCTTTTGTGCGCGTTATTTTTAGACGTAAAGGCAGCACCGGTCACTCTTGCTGAGGGAGAAGAAGCCTCCTCGTTTGCCTTCGATATGTTTCCTGTACATGTGATTGCTGAAGGGTACAGCAATTTTTATGTAGACGCTGTCTATGGGAATGATGGACTGCTCTATGTAAATATTGAAAATTTATTCAAATCGCTCAGTATTCCTTGTGTTATCGGAGACAACAGAGATATTTTGAACGGACTTATAGGTAATGGGAACAAGATTTATTCCATCAACTACGATACACGACAAATCAAAGTTGGCGACAAAATAATTCCCACGAAAACCGGACTGTTCAAAGAAACAGGAGCACTTTACCTTGAATCATCCTTATTTGCTCAGGCATTTGGAATCACTTTGACTTTTAATTTCAGAGCCCTTACGATTATTGTAAAGTCGGATTTTGAATTGCCGATATTTAAACAGATGCGCATTGAGAAAATGCGCAAAAATATCGCGAAGTTAAATGGTGAAGTATTAGCCGATACCATCGTGAAAAGAAATTATCATTTATTAAAGCTTGGAACGCTGGACTGGCAGGCATCCTCTTCTCAAGCCGGGACTGGACTAACGGTTAATCAGTTTGGCTTAGGAATTGGCACCGAATTTCTTTTCGGTGAGGCAGACGTATCTGTAAATTATTCCAGCCAGTACAAATTTGATGAACGTCAGTTGCGATACCTTTGGCGTTGGGTGGATAACGATAAAAAGTTTATTAAGCAGGCTCAACTGGGAAAGATCTCCAGTCAATCGATATCCTACCTGAAAGCTCCGGTTGTCGGTGCCGTCATTCGAAATTCACCCACAACTGTGCGAAAGGCAAGAGGGTATTATACCATTCAGGACCATACAGAACCCAATTGGAGTGTAGAGCTTTATGTCAATGACATATTGGTCGATTATGCAAAGGCTGATGCATCAGGATTGTATGTATTTAAAGTTCCGATTATATACGGCTACACCACCTTGAGATTGAAATTTTATGGTACTATGGGTGAAGAACGTACCGAAGAACGCACCATGAATGTGCCTTATACCATCATCCCTGCCAAAGATTTTGATTATAGTTTATCTGGAGGTATCGTGCAGGATAGCAGTTCAAGCCGCTTCGGTAAAGGAGAATTTAACTATGGTGTCAATCGGTTTATCACACTGGGTGGTGGATTGGAGTATTTGTCGTCTATCCCGAATGTCCCTTTTATTCCTTACACGAAGATTACCATACAACCATTTAGCAAATTGATTCTCAATGTAGAATATGCTCATGGAGTGAAAACCAGAGGCCTGCTGAATTATTATTTCGGGAATAATACCTTACTTGAATTTGATTATACGAAATATGTACCCGGACAACTGGTTACACTTTTTAATGCTCCTGAAGAACGAAAAGTAAAGCTATCATTACCGTTCAGGATTAAAATGTTTAGTGGATTTGCCAAACTTGATTATACCCAACTTGTTTATAAATCGTATGACTACAACCTGGGCAATGTTATGCTCTCTGCATATTATAAACAATTCAGTGCGAATTCATCAACGCAATTTAACTGGATTGATCAAGAAAATCCCAATGTGATTTCCGATTTAGCCTTATCTTACAGGCTGAAAAAAGGATTTCAAATTCGCTCATCCGCTCAGGTCAATGCGGTCGAAAATACACTGATCAACTATAATGCTTCTGTTGAAAAGAGTATTCCAAAAGGAAACATTTCAATTTCGTACAGAAGAAACATTAAGAATAGTGCCAATCTGATCAGTTTAAGACTCAAATATGATTTGCCTTTTGCCCGAACAAATGTATCTGCTTCTCAAAACAACGGCAATATTTACACCTCGGAGAGCGCCCGGGGAAGTCTGGCATTTGGGAGTGGAAATCATAACATTCAAGCCAGAAGTAATTTCTCTGTTGGTAAAGGTGGCATATCTATTTTCCCTTTTCTTGACCTGAATAATAACGGCGTTTTCGATAAGAGTGAACACCTTGTGAAATTAAACTCGGTCAGAGTATCCGGGGGCCACGCAATTTACAGCATGAAGGATTCAATCGTGCGAATTCCTGATCTTAACTCGTTTACCAGCTATAAGGTTGAATTTGACGATAATGATTTGGGAAATATTGCCTGGCGGTTTAAAAAGAAAGTGTATCAGGTGTTAATTGATCCCAACCAGTTCAAACGCATTAATATCCCTGTTGTTTCTATAGGTGAAATTAGTGGTATGGCTTATATGAAAACCGACAGCTTACAGGAAGGAATTGGACGGATTCTGGTGAATTTTTACAAAAAAAACAGTACTGAAATAGTTGCGAAAACACTTTCTGAATCCGATGGATACATTTATTACCTGGGATTTGAGCCGGGTGAATACCTTGCCCGCGTTGACACGGGGCAATTGAACAATCTGAACTTTACAGCAGATCCACCACAAATAGAATTTACGATCAAAACACTGAAAGAAGGGGATATCGTAGATGGTATCGATTTTGTGCTAACGGATAATACCATAAAGAAAAAGCCAGATAAAGAAATATCGGATCCATTCGAACAGGAACTTACCCCGGAAGAAAGAATACTTGCTGGTTACGGAAACACATTTGTACCATATAAAAGAAAAATTGTCCCCGTCGAAAAAACATTTATTCCGATCAAAAAACGAACTCTTCTCAACACTAAGGGACTGATATACACAATTCAGCTTTCAGAATCGAGAACTTTTGTCAATCCGGCCTATTTTGAGGAGAAGTTCAACTTAACTGACAGGGCATGGTATTTCTGGCAGGATGGGGTTTATAATTATGTTACCGGAAAATATATCAATGAGGAAGAGGCTATGGCTGATATGGTTCAACTTGGCTTGCCCGGGTTTATAACGGTTACTGTGCCGTCAAAAGTAAATCGATCTCCGACCGGAAATGATCTGATACCAGTTGAAAAAGAAATTGTTCCCGAAGAAGAAATTGTTCCCGTGGAAAAGAAAACTGTTTACATGAATAATGAAACGAATTACACGGTTCAGCTGGCAGCTTCAAAAACGTATATCGATCCTGACTTTTATAAGAAAAAGTTCAATTTGACGGATGTGTGGTATTTTGAAAAGGATGGTTATTTTAAGTATGTGACCGGAAAATACATTAGTAAGAACGAGGCTAATGATGCCATGGTTCAGCATGGTATAAAGGGATTTGTTACTGTTGTTGGCCAGCTAAAAGTAAAAGAGACGTCCAACGAAATAGAAATTGTTCCAGTCAAGGCGGCATCTGGTCCAATTAATAGAACAATTGCTCCCAGCGAAAAGGAAATGCTATACACGATTCAGCTTGCAGCTTCAAAAACGTATATCGATCCTACTTTTTACAGGAAAAAGTTCAACTTAACAGATGTATGGTATTTCGAGAAGGATGGTTATTTCAAGTATGCTACCGGAAAATACATCAATAAGGATGAGGCTAATGTGGGTATGGTTCAGTTTGGTATAACAGGATTTGTCACATCTGTTGACCCGTTGGAAGTAAAGGAAACTCCAGTAGAAAAAGAAATTATTCCAGTCAAGACAGCATCCGTTCCAATTGAAAAAGCAATTGCTACCAATGAAAAAGGAATAATATACACGATTCAGCTTGCGGCTTCAAAAACGTACATTGATCCTGATTTTTTTAAGAAAAAGTTCAACTTAACGGATGTGTTTTATTTTGAAAAGGATGGTTATTTTAAGTATGCAACTGGTAAATATATCAGTAAGAACGAGGCTAATTCTGCCATAGTACAGTATGGTATAAAAGGATTTGTCACCGTAGTTGACCGGTCAAAAGTAAAGGTAACCTCAACTGGAAATGAGATTGTTCCCAATACGACAAACTAACTGCATTAAACAGGATCGGTTGAATGAACTGAAAGCTTTAGCATAAGAAATATATTTTTATAAAGCGAGTTGTCGATTTGAACAAGGTAAATCGGAATATACTGAATACCTCGAGTTAATGATTAAAGAATTACCGTTTAATCTATAAAGATAATTCCAATGAGTGGAGGAAGAAATTGTCCAGAAACGCCCAGGCAAAAAATGATAAATATGATGTATTTAGTGCTGACATCTATGTTAGCACTGAATGTGTCAAGCAGTATCTTAGAGGGTTTTACAATGGTGGATAATAGTTTACATACATCCATCGAATCATCCGAGGCTCGTAATAAGTTGTTGTATTCTGACTTTCGGAATTTGTTTGATGAAAATCCTGACAAAGTGCGGAAGTGGATGGATAAGGCCAACCTTGTGAAGCAAAAATCAGATTCCATTTATAACTATATTGAGAGTTTTAAAGTTGAGATTGTTAGAATGACTGACAATGAAGATGCCAATGACAGTGCCTATGTAAGGCAGATAATAGCCAAGGATGATATGGATAAGCCTGGTGAGTATGCTATCGCAAGAGGCAATGGAAAAATCTTAAAACAACAAATTGATGATTACCGTAATTTTCTGATCGATTTCTCAGGGAATAATCCGACAAAGCAAAAAATGTATCAATCCGTTTTTGATACTGATGATGCGAAGGACGGAAAGTCCTGGGAATTGGCTATGTTCGAAATGATGCCTGTCTCTGCTGTTGTTACCATTCTTACTAAATATCAGAGTGATATTCGTGAAGCAGAAGCTGGACTGGTTCAACATTTTAAAAGTCAAACTGATGCCATGGATTATCAAGTAAATAAAATAAATGCTTTGGTAATCCCTAATACCCGTTATGTGGTTCGCGGCACACGATACCGAGCTCAAATCGTACTTTCGGCTGTCGACTCTACCAAGTTACCTGAATATTTTGTGAATGGCTCTCCGGTTCGAAATAGTCTTTATGAAGTGGGTTGCGAAAAAACAGGAGCGTTTACATATTCCGGTCAAATTAAACTGGTTGGAACCAATGGGGCAATTCAAAGTTATCCATTTCAAAGTGATTATATCGTTGGAGAAACAACGGCAACTATTTCTAATGAAGAGATGAACGTTATGTTTCTTGGAATCGATAATAAATTCAGTATCTCCGTTCCTGGTATAGCTGCCGAAAACGTTTATATACGAGTGGCTGGCGGTACCGTGCAAAAAATTGATGAAAAATATATTATTCGAGCCACCCAGTACGGGGATATGAATATCTCAGTATATGCCAGGATTGATGGGAAGGACAAGGTGATTGGAGAAAAGTTCTACCGTATAAAATACTTGCCCGATCCGAAATCGTATCTTCGATATACTGATGGAAGAGGAATAACCAGATTGGTCCAGGATGCTCCGCTTTCCAAACAAATGCTTAAAGGAAAAGGAGTTTCGCTGATTGCCAGCTATGGACTAGACGAATTAGTAAGGGCAAACTTTAATATCATTTCTTTTACCATGTTAACGATATTTGGATCGGTAGATGCAACCGGTTCACACTTAAATGCCAAACAATTGTCGGATATTGAAAAATTGAAAGTAGGTGATATTCTTACGATAAAAAACATTAAGGCATCTGGATCTGATGGAAAAGTGCGAAGTTTAGGACTTATCCAAATTCAAATTTAATTGTATGATGAAATTAAACGTGTTAAATGAAAGGCAAATTGGGATAGGAAAGATTGTAATCTTTCCATAATTAGGTGTTAAAATGAAGGCGACAATCCAGAATACCGCCTTCAAAAATAATTAATTAACCCGTTTTTCAATTAATAATCATAATTATTTCCCGATGCAGAAATTTTTGAAAATATGTCCCAGAATCTCATCATTTGAGATCTCTCCGGTAATTTCACCAAGGTATAAAAGGCATTCGCGGATGTCTTGAGCAAGAAAGTCTCCTGAGATCAGATTGTTTAATCCAACCTGCACTCTTTCAATAGATTCAAGCGCTCTTGACAGTGCTTCGAAGTGACGCACGTTCGTCACTATCACAGCGTCTTCGCCGATAGAGTCAAGCGAAACGGCATGTTGCATTTCCAATATTAATTGGTCCAGATTGGTTTTTTGTTTGGCGGCAATGAATACCAGTTTTTCGTTATTCGGCAACTGCATTTTTTTTAGATCGGCAATTGTTTCCGGCATGCCAATGTCACTTTTATTGGCGACAATAATCAGATGCTGGTCCACAATTCGATTTCTTATTTTGGCGATTCGTCCATAAACGGTATTAAAATCATTTTGTGTATCAACCACCAGAATAACCACTGTAGCCAGATCAAGTTTGCTGTAACTACGCTCGATACCGAGTGTTTCAATTTCATCGGTTGTTTCGCGGATTCCTGCTGTATCGAAAAATCGGAAAGCAGTTCCATGTATATTTACAACATCTTCAATTACATCTCGCGTTGTTCCGTGTATATCCGAAACAATTGCTTTTTCTTCATTCAATAATGCATTAAGTAGGGTAGACTTGCCCACATTGGTTTCGCCAATAATGGCAACCGGAATACCATTCTTAATCACATTTCCGAGTTGAAACGAATTTTTCAGATTCCGGAGTATGACTTCAATTTTTGAAACCAGTCGTTTAAGTTGTTCCCGATCAGCAAATTCAACATCTTCTTCGCCGAAATCAAGTTCCAGCTCAATCATTGCGATAAAATGCAGCAACTCGCCACGCAATTTCGATAATTCAGATGAAAACCCTCCACGCATTTGATTAATAGCCACTTTTTGAGCAGCACGATTAGTCGATGCAATCAAATCGGCAACAGCTTCAGCCTGAGAAAGATCCATTTTGCCATTTAGAAACGCTCTTTGCGTAAATTCACCGGGAAGAGCCATGCGAGCTCCTTTGGAAATCAACAATTGCAATATTCGTTGTTGGATGTATACTGAACCATGGCAGGTAATTTCAACCACATCTTCACCTGTAAAGGAATGCGGTGCACGAAATAAAGCAACCACAACTTCATCAATCAGTTCATTTCCTTCTGAAATACTTCCGAAATGGAGAGTATTGGCTTTTTCACTAAACAATCTTTTCTCTGATTTTGGCGATTGAAAAACAATATCAGCAATTTCGAGTGCTTTTTCACCCGATAACCGAATAGTTGCGATTGCACCCATTCCAGGCGAGGTAGCTATAGCGCAAATAGTAATTTGGTCAAGCATAAAATCGAATTAGAATTCAGCAAAAATACGATATTTGATTTGATATAGTCGGATGATTGACCAATAGTCCTGATCACATTATTCCAATTTGAACTTTTTGAAATAAATTACCGGCAATTCCACACAATTAAGTTGCCTTTTGGCAAACCAGACATTCAGCAGTCGTTCTGCAATAAAACCAAGAATTCTCTTTTGATAATCCGTATAATTATTCAAATCAATCCTTCTTTCAAATTCGAAAAGTACATCGAACCACCAACTCATAAATTCCTGAAAATGTTCATCTTTCATGATAAACATGTTGTTGGCATAAAGTCGTTTTCCCTTCAGCACGATATGAAATGCATTTAAGTATTCCGGATGTTTTTCTTTAAGAATAGATTCCAGTAAATTCAAATCGTTAATATCATGATACCGGCTGTAATGCGTTTCTACAGAATATTTCAATTCTCGGGCTTGCGGTAAAATGGCATCATACTTATTAAGTAACCCTTTTATTTCCTGTTTATTAAGTATCCTATTTCCGAAAAGTTTAATGTTTTTAGTATAAATAAGTCCTACGCGTTTTTTATATATTCCGGCAGGAAAATAGAATAAGCGCTTCAAACGATATAAAAATGGCTCAGGTAGGGCAGTGAAAAAACGGCGATAATGACAGCTGCCGGTAATCTCCTGTTCTGTATTCTTCCAGACCCAGTAAATGCCTGTTAATTCGCTGTAAAATGGATTCTTCGCCGATATATTATCACCGGTATCATCACCCGTAATAGATACATTTCCGGTTGCAAGAGCATTCCCGGCCATGAGTGGCTGATAAATAGAATCGGGTTTTAAAACTGAACCATTTTTGTAATAATAGACATATACTTTAATGTCCTGAAAATCATTCATCGGCGATTCTATAGGTAATGTTTAATCAAGTCCCAAAATTATACGCATTATTATTATTACGCAACTGTTTTGTCCAAAAGTAGTCCAGTAGGTACAAATTAATCATTTGGATATGATTGATTGTTTTTTTGAGATTTTGAAAATACCATTTTAATATTCTATAATATTCAGTTAAAGAAGTTTCAAAAAGTTGATAAAATGTGCATAAAACAATCAGTTCCGCATATTTTATTACTTTTGCCCGTAATTCGAAAATTCATAAATTAAATACTATAATATGAAACTTCTTGAAGGAAAAACGGCCATAATTACTGGCGCATCGAGAGGCATTGGTAAAGCGATTGCCATCAAATTTGCTGAAGAGGGTTGCAATATTGCCTTCACTGATCTTTTTGAAGATGAGAACATGAAAAACACTGAAGCTGAATTGACTTCTTTGGGTGTAAAAGCTAAAGGATATGCATCTAATGCAGCAAACTTTGAAGATACCGATCGGGTAGTGAATGAAATTGTAGCTGATTTTGGTGCAGTTGATGCATTGGTAAACAATGCAGGTATCACAAAAGATACTCTACTTATGCGAATGACTGAGGACCAATGGGATGCAGTAATTAGTGTGAATCTTAAATCTGTTTTTAATTTCACAAAAGCTGTTCAGAAAATTATGCTAAAACAAAAATCAGGTTCTATCGTGAATATGAGTTCAGTTGTTGGTGTAAGTGGAAATGCCGGGCAGTCAAACTATTCCGCATCGAAAGCTGGAATTATTGGTTTTACAAAATCAATAGCTAAAGAGCTTGGTTCACGCGGTATCCGTTCGAATGCGATTGCTCCGGGGTTTATTATTACCGAGATGACTGCTAAAATTCCTGAAGATGCGCGCAAACAATGGGAAGCGAACATTCCAATGAAACGTGGCGGAACAACAGAAGAAGTTGCGAAGGTTGCTCTTTTCCTTGCATCCGATTTGTCTTCTTATGTAAGTGGTCAGGTTATTAATGTGTGTGGTGCAATGAATACCTAATATTATCATATTAAGCACAAAAAAGCCGGATGCATTTGCTCCGGCTTTTTTGTGCTTAATAGTTGATTTTTTACTCTTCAAATTTGAGTCATTAACATTTTTTACAATTTTGTTATTAACTAGTCTTCAATCTTTTTGCTATATTAGTTAAGCCAATAAACCTGAATTAAATGAGCCAAAAGGGAATTACTTTTCGTTTGAATTCGCATATAACAACAATTGCAATTATTATTATTGCCTCAATTGTATATTCTAATTATTACTTCGGAAAAAAAATATTGGTAAATAAGATACAGGAAGGTGCGGTAAATCAAAGTAACATGGTTGTTTCCAAGATTTCCAGAATTACTGTAGGAACCGAAGAAATTGCAAAAAATGTATCTGCTCAGGCTCTTTATTTTTTCAGAAACAATGATCTTGATTTTTTCCTGCAACAAGTTCTGAAATCGAATAAAATAATTGAAAGTATTCATATTGAACTTATCAATTCCAAATACCAAAACTTTCTGAAATTTTCATCGGATAAGTTAGGTCAACATATTTGTAATCCGGACAGTTTAGCTGCTGAAAAATTTATATTGGAACTAACTTCGGGTCGTACAAAGTTAAGTCATGGCATTTGGTCCAAACCATTTTTCTGTAAATACGATAAAACCCATTTGTTGGTATCCTATAAAATGCCAATATATTATCCTGAAACAAAGAATGTTGCCGGTATTGTTTCTTGTGAAGTTTCGCTTAGAATGATGCAGCAAATGCTTTCAGAAACAGAAATAGGTAATAGTGGTTATGCTTTTATTGTTGATCATGAAGGAAATTTTATCACACATCCGAATATCGAGTGGATTCTAACTCGAAACCTGTTTACAAAACCGTCTCCAATTCTTAATGATAATATTCCCGAGATTGAATCAAAAATCAAACAGGGAAGAAGGGGTGCGATTTTGGGTATCTCTGAATATTTAAATAATCAAGTATCATGGTATTATTATGCTCCTCTTGAGAATTCATCATGGAACGTCATTATTGTTATTCCACAAAAAGAACTTTTTGGAGAGATTGATGCGATATATTATAAAATTATTCTATTTGCGGTAATCGGAATTTTAGTTTTGTTTTTGGTAAATATTTATGTTTTTAGAAAGTTATTGGATCCTTTAGTGCGAATTACCCATGCAATACAACGTTTTAGTTCGACTCCCGGAAAGGAAATAAAATCAAAAAATGAAATAAATATGCTTGCCGAAAGTCTGGAAAACTGGCAGGAAAAATATGGCCTTCTAATAAAAAACCAGTCAAAAACAGCAAGTGATAAAATCAAGTTTGAAAAAGATTTAAAGTCGGCACAGGAAATCCAATTAAATATTGTACCAAGCGGTTATCCGGCATTTCCGGAGCAAAAAAAAATTGATTTGTTTGCTTTGTTAAAACCTGCAGAAACTGTCGGAGGAGATTTATACGACTATTTTTTTATTGATAAAAATCATCTGCTGGTTGCAATTGGTGATGTTTCCGGAAAAGGAATTCCAGCAGCACTTTTTATGGCTATAGCAAGCACTCTGATAAAGACAAACGCCAAAATATTATCGTCCAAAGAAATTGTAAACCTTGTAAATAGAAAGTTAAGCGAGAGAAACTCAAATCAGTATTTTGTTACACTTTTTCTTGGGATTCTGGATGTTAGATCAGGATTAATGGATTATTGCAATGCCGCCCACAATTACCCTTATATTCTTCATGCCGATGGCACCTTTCAAACTTTATCAAAAAGTCATGGATTACCTCTGGGAATATATAAGGAAAAGACTTATAAAAGTAGCTCGGTTGAACTTCATGATAATGATACATTGATACTATATACCGACGGAGTAATTAATTCACGAGACTCAAGTAATAAGCATTACGGAACTGAAAAATTGGAAAATAATATTCAAAATCTGAATGATTTAACTTCAAAGGAGATGGTGACGCGTTTAATGAAAAGCATCCTGATATATGAAGGAGAGGATCATCAGTCTGATGACATTTCAATTTTAGCGTTAAAATACCTCAATAAAGCAGAAAACCAGACATAGCCTGGTTTTCTTTAATTCTATTTTTTTACTACGGAAGATAAAATCCTGATTTTTATTTTTTCCGTTTTCTTATCGAAGCCGACAGATATTGTATCTCCCTGAACAACCGAAGCCCTGATAATAACTTCTGCCATTTCGTCTTCAAGATACTTTTGAATCGCTCTTTTTAAAGGCCGTGCTCCAAATTGAACATCAAATCCCTTATCTGCAATATAATCCTTAGCTGCAGCAGATATTTTCAATTTGTAATTAAGCGTATTAACCCGCTCGTATAAACCTTTTAGTTCGATGTCTATAATTTCATGAATATGCTCTTTTGTTAATGAATTGAACATGATAACATCATCAATTCGATTCAAAAATTCAGGAGCAAAAGCTTTCTTAAGTGCCTTTTCTACAATGAATTTAGAATGATCTTCTTCATTAACACTTTGAGTATTAAACCCAACTCCACGTCCAAATTCAGACAATTGACGAGATCCAATATTCGAAGTCATGATTATAATTGTATTCCTGAAATCAATGCTTCTTCCTAAACTATCGGTTAACCTACCTTCATCTAAAACCTGTAGGAGTAAATGAAATACATCAGGATGAGCCTTTTCAATTTCGTCAAGTAAAACAACACAATAAGGTTTCCTGCGAACTTTTTCCGTAAGCTGTCCGCCTTCTTCATATCCGACATATCCGGGAGGAGCTCCAACAAGTCTGGAAACAGAAAATTTTTCCATGTATTCACTCATATCAACCCGGATAAGAGAATCAATGCTGTCAAATAAATATTTTGCTAAAATTTTGGCAAGCTGTGTTTTTCCAACTCCGGTCGGGCCTAAGAATACAAATGATCCAATAGGTTTATTAGGGTCTTTTAAACCAGCTCTGTTTCGTTGGATCGCTTTTACAATTTTAACAATTGCTTCATCCTGACCAACTACACTTCCCTTGATTTGCTTACCCATGTCCATCAGACGTTTCCCTTCAGCCTGGGCGATGCGTTGAACCGGAATTCCAGACATCATGGCAACCACTTCAGCAACTTTTTCTTCAGTTACTGTTTCCCGGTGACTGATTAGTTCCTTTTCCCATTCTTCCTTTTCCTGATCAAGCAATTGAAGCAGACTTTTTTCTTTATCACGATGATTGGCAGCAAGTTCAAAGTTTTGACTCTTAACTGCTTTAATTTTATCATCTTTTGTTTTTTCAATCTTCTCCTCAAGCTTCACGATTCGATCAGGAACATTAATGTTCGAGATATGTACGCGCGAACCCGATTCGTCAAGCGCATCAATGGCTTTATCTGGTAAAAACCGATCCGGAATATACCGAGCTGTCAGCTTCACGCAAGCATCAATGGCTTCCGGAGTATATATTACATTGTGATGATCTTCGTATCGTTGCTTAATATTATTAAGAATTTCAACTGTTTCATCAACTGATGTTGGTTCAACCATAATTTTCTGAAACCGTCTTTCCAAAGCACCATCTTTTTCTATCTGCTGGCGATATTCGTCAAGGGTAGTCGCTCCGATACATTGTATTTCTCCTCTGGCCAATGCTGGCTTAAGCATATTTGCTGCATCAAGAGAACCGGTTGCTCCTCCGGCACCAACAATTGTATGAATTTCGTCGATGAATAGAATTACGTTGCTAACTTTTGATAATTCATTCAAAATAGCTTTCATCCGTTCCTCAAATTGCCCGCGATATTTGGTCCCTGCAACAATAGACGCAATGTCCAGACTTACAACTCGTTTATCAAACAATATTCTTGACACTTTCTTCTGAACAATTCTCAAGGCAAGTCCTTCGGCTATAGCTGATTTCCCGACGCCTGGTTCACCAATCAGTATTGGATTGTTTTTCTTTCTTCTGGATAATATCTGAGCTAGTCGTTCAATCTCGCGCTCCCGGCCGACAATCGGATCCAGGTTGTTTTCTTCAGCTGCTTTGGTGATATCAACACCAAAATTATCAAGAACAGGTGTTTCCGATTTCGGATTTGCAGGTTTTCTTGCTGAGGAAGCAGAAGCTCCTCCTCCTGCTGACTTGGAAAAACTATCATCTTCGGCATCATCGTCATCATCAAATTCTGATTTTGCTTCCGGACTTTTATAATCTTCAAGTCTGGATTTCAGAATGTAATAATTGATATGGTAATCGCCCAGAATATTACTGATCAAACTTTCTTTATCTTTTATTAGAGCAAGAAGAAGATGACCTGTATTTATTGTTGGACTATTAAAAGCACGTGCCTCAAGATAAACAAGTTTTAATGCTTTTTCAGCAGACTTTAGCAATTGTACAGAAGCCTGAGAATCAACATCTTTGCCAGTTCTTAGTTTTTCTTCAATTGCCTGTTTTATTTCTGCCAGATTGACACTCAGATTCGTAAGAATTTCAATGGCAATGCCTTCTCCATCTCTTAGGATTCCAAGGAAAATATGTTCTAAACCAATGCTCTCATTACCTAATCGAATGGCTTCCTCCCGACTGTATGAAAGAACATCTTTAATTCGTGGTGAAAATTGTGAATCCATATGCTTCGTCACATTATTAATTACGTATTCAAAATAACAAAAAGTATTCCTAAAAGTTGGCGGTCTTCTATTCAATGTAAACTAATTATATCAAAAATACACATTAATTATCAAGCCTGTAGTTTAATTTCCTGATTTTTTGAACATTACATTGTTAAAATCTTATTCGTTATTTACTAATGAAAAGCTGGAAAATCGCTTGATTCAAGAAGTATTTTTGTATTTTTGTCAGTCAATTTTTTTAAGCATAATTTATTAAAAAAGAGTAAATGTCTGAAGGCGAAAAAATTATCAAGATTAATATTGAAGAGCAAATGAAATCAGCTTACATCGATTATTCGATGTCTGTCATTGTTTCAAGAGCACTTCCGGATGTAAGAGATGGTTTAAAGCCGGTACATCGTCGTGTATTGTTTGGAATGAGTGAATTGGGAACCGGAGCCAATAAACCATATAAAAAATCTGCGAGAATTGTAGGGGAGGTTTTGGGGAAATTTCATCCACATGGTGATTCATCTGTATACTTCACTATGGTTAGGATGGCACAACATTGGTCACTGCGATATCCATTGGTCGATGGTCAGGGAAACTTCGGGTCGGTTGATGGTGATAGCCCTGCTGCTATGCGTTACACCGAAGCTCGATTATCAAAAATTGCAGAAGAAACTCTTGCTGATTTAGATAAAAATACGGTTGATTTTCAGCCAAATTTTGATGAATCACTAAAAGAACCTACCGTATTGCCAACGCGAATCCCAAATTTATTGGTTAATGGAGCTTCTGGTATTGCAGTTGGTATGGCTACAAATATGCCACCTCACAATTTATCTGATACGATTGATGCAATTATTGCCTATATTAATGATCCGGAAATCGATATACAAGACCTGATTCCGATAATCAAAGCACCTGATTTTCCAACCGGTGGTATAATATACGGATACCGTGGAGTTCAGGATGCATTTGAAACAGGAAGAGGCCGAATCGTTGTTCGAGGTAAAGCACATATTGAAACCACACCTAACGGACGTGAAAAAATAATCATTACCGAAATACCATACATGGTGAATAAGGCAGAGCTTATTATGAAGACTGCCGAATTAATCAATGAAAAGAAGATTGAAGGAATTTCGAATGTTAACGATGAATCTGACCGCGACGGAATGCGGATCGTTTTTGACATTAAACGTGATGAGATTTCAAATGTCGTTCTAAACAAACTTTTCAAATATACTCAGCTACAGAACAGCTTCAGTGTAAATAACATTGCATTGGTGAATGGCAGACCTAAAATGCTTAATTTGAAAGAATTAATTCATTATTTTGTTGAGCACCGTCACGATGTAGTTATCAGAAGAACACAATTTGAATTGGATCAGGCTGAAAAACGTGCCCATATTCTTGAAGGTCTTATAATTGCCAGTGATAACATTGAAGAAGTTATTGCAATTATTCGTGCTTCCAAAAATCCGGATGAAGCAAGACTGCAATTGATGGAACGATTTAGTTTATCTGAAATTCAATCCAGAGCAATTGTCGAAATGCGTTTACGTCAGCTAACCGGACTCGAGCAGGACAAGTTACATGCGGAATATGAGGAAATACTGAAACAGATTGAATATCTGAAAAGTATATTGGCTGACATCGATTTACGAATGGAGATAATTAGAAATGAGCTTATCGAAATTAAGGATAAGTATGGCGATGGTCGCAGAACTGAAATTGTTCCGAATGCAGAAGAGTTTAATCCTGAAGACTTTTATGCAGATGAAGAAATGGTAATTACCATTTCTCATATGGGTTATTTAAAACGGACTCCGCTTACCGACTTTAAAACTCAGGGAAGGGGAGGAGTTGGATCAAAGGGTAGTACAACCAGAGATGCCGATTTTCTGGAACATATGTTTAATGCATCGATGCACAATACTTTACTGCTATTTTCAGAAAAAGGTAAATGTTTCTGGCTAAAAGTGTATGAAATCCCTGAGGGAACGAAAACATCGAAAGGTCGTGCTATTCAGAATGTAATTAATATTGAACAGGATGATAAAATTCTGGCATATATTAATGTCAAAAATCTTACTGATCCTGAATACATCAATAACAACTTTATTATTCTTTGTACAAAAAAAGGTGTAATTAAAAAGACCTCACTTGAGGCTTATTCACGTCCTCGCCAAAATGGTGTAAACGCAATTACCATCAGGGAAGACGACCAACTATTCGAAGCCAGAATGACTAATGGCACTCATCATATAATGATGGCTGTTCGGTCAGGTAAAGCTGTTCGTTTTCAGGACAGCAGTATTCGGCCAATCGGTAGAACGGCTTCCGGCGTACGTGGGATAACCCTTGGGCATGATAAAGATGAGGTCGTTGGCATGGTTTGTGTTGAGAACGAAAATGAAGACATCTTGGTTGTATCAGAAAATGGTTATGGAAAACGTTCTAAAATTGGCGACTACCGATTAACCAACAGAGGAGGAAAAGGTGTTAAAACTATTAATGTAACTGAAAAGACCGGACAGGTTATTTCTATCAAAAGTGTTGATGACACAACTGACCTGATGATTATTACACAATCAGGATTAACAATACGGATGTCTATATCATCGCTTCGAATTCTTGGAAGAACAGCGCAGGGTGTACGTTTGATTAATTTGAAAGAAAGTGATCAAATAGCATCTATTACAATTGTTCCCAGTTCTGAGGATCCCGAAGAAGTAACTTTAGTTTCAGACGATACGATCGATTCACCTGATGATATCAATGAACTGCCGGAAGACACGAGTATTAAAACTGAAGAATAATAAAATTATTAATTAAATTATAGCATAATAACAAACTTTTAATTACAATGAAGAGAACGACAATTTTATTTGTTTTACTTTTTGCCGTAACATGCGTATTCGCTCAGAAAGGCAAAGTAACCAGTGCTTTAAGTTATAAAGAATCTGGTAAGCTCGATAAAGCGGTTGAATCAATAGAAGAGACTATTGATGCCAATAACCCAAAATCTGAAGGGTCGATTACCTGGCCCAGAACCTGGGAAGTTCGTGGAGAAATCTACCAGGCTATATTTCAAACAAAAGATGAAAATTACAAAAAGTTGAGTAGTGATCCATTAACTGTTGCCTATGATTCTTATTTAAAAGCTTTACAACTTGATGACAAAGATCGTTTCTCTAAGAGTGTAAAAATTAAACTCACTCTTTTGATCGGAGATCTAACCAATCAGGCAGTAGCTGCTTTTAATGAAGAAAATTATGAAAAAGCCTTACTTTCTTTTGAAGAAATCATTGGGATAGAGCAGACTCCGGTTTATAAAGCTGAAGATTCGAACTCTGTTGATACAGTTATTATATTTAATGCAGGTTTAGCAGCGTATAATGCCGCAAAATATGATAAAGCAATTGAATACTACAAAGAAGCTGCTAAATACAAATACAATGGAGCAAAAACTTATTCGTTGATTGCGAGTAGTTATTTCCAGAAAGAGGATACCGTAAGTGCTTTACAAGTATTGCAGGATGGGTTAAAAGAATATTCAGATAATGGTGCTCTTTTAGTGGAGATTATTAATATCTACCTGAATGCCAATAAAGTAGATGATGCAATGAGATATTTGGATATAGCCATTTCTCAGGATCCCAAAAATTCTTCCTATTATTTTGCCCGCGGAACACTGTATGATAAACTACAAAAAACAGATGAAGCTACAGCTAGTTATTTAAAAGCAATTGAATACAAAGATGATTATTTTGATGCTTATTATAACCTTGGAGCTTTGTACTACAATAAAGGAGTAAAACAGGTCGATGTGGCTAATGCGGTTCCAAGCAACCAACCAGAGAAATACGAAGAAGAAAAAGAAAAAGCTGATATCGAATTTAAGAAGGCAATTCCATACATGGAAAAAGCACACGAAATTAATCCAACCGATAAGTTTACTATGGAATCATTAAAGACATTGTACTATCGTTTAAAAATGTTGGATAAGCATGCCGAGATTATTGAAAAGATGAAAAGTATTCAATAGACAAACTGAAATAAAAAAAAGAAGGAGTTTTGGCTCCTTCTTTTTAGTTACATTAAAATAACATAATATTAATTCTAAGACAAACGATATTGTTTTTATAATTTGGATATAATCATAATTAACGCGAAATCCTTGGCTTCAATTAGTTCTATCTGTACAATTGGTCAAATAGCGTATTCTAACAAAAGTTGAACAAACAACAGACAAAAACAATTCAGAATAAATTTATTCAATCCTTAAGTACTTTTCAGACAACTTATCCTTTATTTGTTTGATATGCCATTTGTAAAAGGAATTACCCAGTAAATCTAATTCTTTTAAGCTCTTTGCCTTATCGTAGTTTAATGGGATGATCTGAAGTTTGTTTTGACTTAAATCGAGAACTTCAAGCTCGCTGAGTTGATACATATTCAAAGGCAAAGTAATGATGTCATTCTGGCTAAAATACAATTCTTTAATATGCACTAAATTTAAAATTGACTTTGGTATATCTGTAAGTCTGTTTCTGTTGAAATTTAATTGCAACAAACTAGTTACATATGTAACACCGGCAGGAAACTCACTTAACTCATTTAATTCAAAATCAATACTTTTCATTGATTTACATTTGTCAATCGCGCAATTAAACTTACTTAATTTATTTATACTGAGGTTGAGAATCCGTAATGAAGGATTGTTGAAAGTCTCTCCTTCCAGATCATTTAGTTTATTGTTATTTAAATAGATTTCTTCCAGTTTTTGCATTTTGCAAATTGTAACAGGAACTTTTTCAAGCTGATTTTGCGAAACGTCTAATATCTTAATGTTGTTTAATTCACCTATTGACCCAGGCAAACTTATGAGTTTGTTTTTCGAAATCGACAACTCTTTTAAACCCAATATTTTCCCAATACTTTCAGGTAATTCCTTCAAATTATTATCTGACAATAACAACTCTTTCAATCGATTAAGATTTCCAATATCCTTCGGTAAAAACGGAATTCTATTTTTCTCTAATCGCAGAATCTCCAAATTTCCTAATTGACAAATTTCATCCGGAATAGTGTCCAGTTTGTTCCAGTTTAAATCAAGTACTCTTAATTCAATCATGTTCCCTATCGAAACAGGCAAAGATTCAATCTGATTATTAAATACATCAAGTATTTGCAGTTTCTTACATAACCCAATTGAGGCAGGTAACTGAACTAATTGATTTTCGCCACAAAGCAAACTCTCGAGTAAAACTAGCTTTCCAACTTCAGAAGAAATAGATTGGAGTTTATTTTCCTGAAGTTTTAGCTCATTCAAATTTGTCAAAAGTCCAATTTCATCAGGTATGGAAGTTAAATTGTTGTGATTTAGATATAATTTCTGGAGATTTGCGAGTTTAAACAAGGCTTCGGGTAATGTTTCCAGCTGATTATAACCCAATTTAAGAATCTGCAAATTCTGAAGTTTGCCAATATCTTCAGGTATTTCTCTTAATTTTTGATTTTCAAGATTTAATATAAATACCTTTTTTTTGTTTAGAAGAGCCTCTTCCAATGAATTGTATTCTTTTTCCGAGCTTGAAACAATCTCAGTAACAACCCTTTTCTTCGTTTTTTTCTGAGCATATCCATCTTGATATGACAAAAAGAACAAACACACAAATAACAATTTATAGTTTAGTTTCATCAAAATGTTTAAATGAATTATTAAAGAATAACAGTGAAAAAGAATATAAAAAACCTAGCCACTAAAAGAAAAAACGATTATTTACCTATTTATTTCGTAGGAAAATAATCGTTCATTAATGTAAATTAACAGAATGTCAATCTGTTAATCACATAATTCACTCAGTTAATCCTTAGTGAATAAAAATCTTCAAGACTGCGGTCGATGATATCATCGACTTCAGTCAGAACCTTAGATTTCGGTTTAAATTTAAACGCTCTGTCTTCGTCATGTTTCAGTCTTAAAACTTCGCGAAGAAGATACATTGCTTTGATCATTTTTCTTAATCTGTCTTCTTTCATGGCTGCATTGTTTGTCTTACCAAATCTAAAAAGACAAACAAATAAACACAACAGTCATAATTTACTATTTGGTTAAGAAAAAGTAAATTTATTGGTTGAAATCGACATCACGTTTAATATAATTGCTATAATCTTTTAATATTGGTTCATATTCGTGATGAAACAATTTAGATGAGATTATAAAATCGGCGGTCGAACGGTTGATTGCTGTTGGAATATTGTACAAAGTGGAGATGCGAAGCAGTGCTTTAACATCAACATCATGAGGTTGTGGCTGCATAGGATCCCAGAAGAATATCAGCAGATCAACTTTACCTTCAGAAATTAAGGCTCCTAATTGCTGATCACCTCCGAGAGGACCGGATTTTAATCTGATTACATCAGGAGGAATAACATCATTTTCGCGACATTTTTCTTCCATTTTTGCCTGAACCAGACTTCCCGTTGTTCCGGTACAAATCAGGCCATGAGGTGTTAGTTCTTTCCAATTCCATGTAACCCACTCAATCATATCTTTTTTTCGATTATCGTGCGCAACAATAGCTATAACTTTTTTTATTTTCATTTTAAATGGATTAAATTTTTGTATTTCAATTGGTTAATAAAATCGAAGTTGATTTAACATCATTAAACTGGCTTATTACAAATATAAACTTTATTACATGTATAAAATCCAATTACCATCCATTAAAGAGCTGCTATGGCTATATTTAACGAAAAAATAAGGGCATGATATTAATAACAATACTTCGTTCAAAACTTAGTTATTTATCTGATTTACAGCAAAATAACTGATTATTTATTAGATTAAAACCGCAGAGATTTGTATCTTTAAAGTATTAATTACCAGTTAATTACTTTAATTATGGCCACCTC
>JBGSUC010000022.1:0-307592 GCA_041736275.1 Prolixibacteraceae bacterium | reverse complement strand
GTTGTTGTTCCCAGAGCAAATGGTTCACTTGAATTATTGGTGACACTTGCAACTACACAATTATCTGCTGTTACCGGAATGCCTAATGTTACGCTTGTGGCATCGCATGATCCTGAATCAGAGCTTACACTCACGTTTGCCGGTGCAGTAATCGTTGGATCAGTCGTGTCTACTATTCTCACCGTAGCCAGCGACTCTTTACATCCTAAATCTGCACTGGCAGTTCCTGATGAAATAGAGCCACAAAAAGCTGAAGTTACATATCGAGTTTTTATTTTGTAGCCCGAACAGTTATCTGCAGTGGGTGGAGTATTGGTACCCCAGGTATTTCCATCATCAAAACTATATTGAATATTAAAACCGGAAACTGAAGCAGGGGGTGTGACTGTAATTGAATGAAAACCGGAATTAACTATTGGTGCATCAGGCGCCGCTGGAAAGATTATTACATTTACAGTATTACTTTCTTCACATGCAGTAGGAGGAACTGTTCCTACTACATTTGTTCCACAGGCAGAACCCAAAACATATCTTGCTTTTATAGAATGACATCCGGGAACTGTAGGAATAGTTGGCGAAGCGGCATAAGTTCCGTTATCAATACTATATTCAACATTAAATCCAGCAATTGAAGCGACCGTTGGCAATGTAAATGCCGAAGTACAGGTATTTATGGGTGCAACTATACTTGGGGCCGAAGGAAAAACGACAAATGACTTTATATCTGTACAAAATGGTGAAGGTGTCGTATATGTCACAGTATAACACCCGGTAGCACTTGGGGTAAATACCCCTGATGTCGCATTTATTATACCACCACCACTTACAGACCAAGTGCCACCAGTAATACCACCTGACTGGGTGAAGGTAACATTTCCACCACCTATACAGGCATTAATGGGAGTAATCGTAGGTATTGGATTAACCGTCACTACAAAATTAAATGTACTGCCCGTGCAAGTTCCTGTCTTTGGTGTAACAACATAAGTGGCAGTTACTGGTGAAGTAGATGTATTTACCAAAGTGCCGGAAATTGAAGTGGGAGTACCACTACTCCCGGATCCTCCAGTAAAACCTGATCCGGAAGGAACCGTCCATGTATAAGTTGTTCCTGCTGGTACTATTCCATCAGTGCCATTAACTGGAGTAAAATTAAATGAACTGCCGGAACAAATTGTTACTATATTATTGTTTATTGAAGGTTTAGGACTTACTGTGATTGTTAACGTCTGTGATATTCCCAGACAAGTTCCACTAGTAGAAGTTGGGGTAACAGTATAAACAACATCCCGTGGAACATTTGTTGTGTTAACCAGGTTATCATTCAATGGACTTCCACTTTTTACAGTGGTGCTCTCTCCTGTTACATTCGCATTAGCTGTTGCAACCCACGCGTAAGTGGATGCGACCGCACTCGTCAATGTCAACCCTACTCCATCCTCGCTACAAATGGTTTTAGCTGATGAACTGCTCATTATGGGAGTTGCATTAATTGTTAAGACAACAGGTGTTCTTGTCGAACTTGAGCAAGAACCAACGTTGGCATTTGCCTGAGCATAATAAGTTACAGTACCTACACTGTTTAAATTCGGTGCAGCAACAACAGAACCTCCGGTTGAAGCGCTGTACCAAACCAATGCTTCTCCAGTACCTACTGTGGCTGTTGCTACAAGTGTTTGAATAGGGCTCGATGAACATTCGGTTATATTACCACCACTAGTAGGAGGAGCAGGCAAAATACATAATGTATAGTCTTCGACCTCTCCAGTACCCTTAGCTCCAATATTGTCAGTAGCAAGTTTTGTAGCATTATCATTTAAGCGGAGGCGTATGTAGCTGGTACCAGCCAATCCCCCGACAAGACCACTCCAGTTTAAGGCAACATTTTGCTGACTTGCATTTGTCGCAACCGAAACCGTTGCATATTCTCCGTTATCAAATAATCCATTCCGATTAAAATCAATCCACCCTTGCAAGATTTTAGTTGAACCTGTATTATTATAAACTGAAACTATTAATGAATATGTTGTAGCATTTCTAACAATTGATGGAATTGAAGCAACTCCGTCTTCATCACTGCCATCGCCGGAAGCGCCTGCATTAGGTTGTCCGTCAACTTCTCCATCTAACGATGCTCCTATCCGTAAATTTGCATTTAAATTACTTCTGGCACCATTGCTTGACAACAATGTTCCATAACTATCTGGTGCATCACCAAAGTCATACGGCACCGGAACAGGTGTAACAGTAGATGTATTATTGCTTGCATTCGTGTCAAACTCTTTGCAAATTATTGATGCTGTATTACTGTAGTTTCCACTAGCTTTTACCGTTGCTGTAATTTGTAATGTTGCAGTTGCTGGATTAGCAAGATTGTCAATTGTCCAAACTCCCGTTCCACCATCATAAAATCCGGTACTTGGAATACTACTTACATAAGAATATCCGGATGGCAGGATATCAGTCACTTTCACCCCAGTTGCAGCGTTTGCTCCAATATTCTTCGCACTTATTGTAAAAGTCACATTGCTACCTACATTCGGGGTAGCACTGCTCGAAGTCTTGGTTACTGATAAATCAGTACAAAGAAATGCAAGTGAGGTAGGCAATGATTGCATTATAGTTCCACAAGATAATTGGACCCCTACGGTATATGAACCAGCTCCCAGTCCGGGCGAGACAGTAGAAGCGGTATAAGTACTATTTGTGGCACCAGAAATAGCGACACCATTAAAGTACCATTGATAAGTTCCGTTGGCGCTGGGAGGAGCTGTCAGCGTAATACTTTGATTTCCGCAACTTGAACCTCCACTAATTGCAGAAATTGGAGAATCCGACCGTTCTGAGTAACTGGAGAAAAATCCAGACATCGAAAAACCACCACCTTGCTGCACGATAGAAACCGTCAAGTAAACAGAGCTGGATATTGATAGTACAGCAGGATTACCAATTTGAGAATTATCAAAATCAATTAAATAATAACCCGTCGAGCCCAGTTGACGACGAGCGCCTACTCCAGAAATTAATTCCAAATCACTTCCATTCATATAAACTTTAGCAGATGCGTCAGGTAAGATTACATAACCGAAATAGGGTAAAACTCCTCCACTATAGTCTAAAAACCGAGAAGTTTCAACGTATTTCGAACCAGAACAACCACTAACCGGTACAAGCACCGACATATCGACCTCACATCCTTGAGCTGAGCCAGAATAAACAACGACTTCTTTGCTCGCACTAATTCTTGTCGCAGAATAAACATTTACATTATCTCCGTTTGAAATAGTTTTATACTTTGTTCCTGAAGTCAATGTATAAGTTGTCGTACCCAAAGAAGAACCTGTAGTTGAAAAATTTTCAACAGTTATTGTTGTTGGAAAAACTGTCCCAACAACAGTTGATTGTTCTGCAGTAGTATTTCCTGACCCCCTTACAACATAATAGGTATTACCAAGAACAGATTCTGGAGGAATTTGATCAAAAACTCCATCTCCACAGCCGCTGGGCGAATCAAGCATTGCTCCTGAATTAGCCACAGCACCCTTAGATGTTGTTAAGACATCGCCGAAACCGGCAGTAAAGATCCAGCATTGACCAGCATTTAATGTTGTTAAGGTTGTTCCATTTAAATTTACAACAGTCCCATTTTCAATAGCCATCACAGAGTAAAACTGATTAGTAATGTCTGTACCTCCTCCGCGATAATATCCCAATCTAAAACTGAAACCTATTCCGGCATCACCAAAACTTGTTAAAGAGGCGTTTCCTTTAATTTTGGTATCATAAGCTGTTACATCACCACCTAATTGATCCGAAGCCACACTCCTTAAATTAACAGAAACTGGTTGATCTGCGTATACGATTAAACCTGCACTTGAATAAATAGTATTTACAGCATATTGATTGGTAGTTCGCGGGTCAGAATTTGATGGTCGAAAAATAGCTGGAGTTCCTTTAATTGCAGTTAAGTTTGCCAATAACGTTCCATCACTTTTTTGCAAAGCAATATTAACAGTTACTAAAGATTCTGTTGCAATAACAATCTCATTTGCATTCGTAAAATAATTCCACTTAGCCGGAGCGATATAATGTAGTTTATAGAACTGTGCATTAACATTCAAACAGCTCAATAACAACATAAATAAAACAGCTACAATCTTAATCTTGTTAAAAATATTCATACAATCGCTTATTGTGAATTTGTATTTGCTAATGTTACATGTCATTATCACAGAAAATTTATAATTTCATAAATTAGAATTTTATAAACAATGTTTATAAAAATTAGAATTTTAAAAAACCACAAAACCTATGTCCTCCATATTGAAAATCAGCATCTCAATTTTAAAAAATCAAAATTTCTAAAATTGAAATTAGAAACTTTTCACAACAATAGTATGAAAATTTACTCCCAATACTCTTATGCTAAAATGACCAATGTTCATAGCATCATATTCATCTATCAAAATGCTGTTTTCGATGATCAAAATATTCAACTAAACAACTAATCATCAACAATGTAGATTAAGATTCTTTTATCTTAAATACGATAATCCAGGCAATAAACATATACTGCCGGCTTACTTGTTTTTGCACCAATGTATAATGATTGGAGTTCACTGTTATTTGTTTTTTTATATTTGAACTCCATATAAAAATCATGAGCAAAATGATAATAATTCCAATTCTGGTCCTGTTCTATTTTCTGACTCCTGTTATACTGATCTATTTAACTCACATCTCAAGGACCTTCAATAAAATTGGTGCGGTAGTAATGGCATATATCATTGGATTACTGGCCGGAAATATCGGCTTGTTCCCCAAAGCGAGTGATTCATTTAAATCGATTCTTTCAGGAAACGCTTCGATCCCCCATGCAGATTTGCTCGGCTATCTGGCTGCCGGTAAGATTACAGAAAGTGATATGACTTTAAATCAAATCAGGTCTGTACAGGATATGATCATGTCAATTGCGATTTTAATAGCACTTCCTTTATTACTTTTTTCGCTCGATATTAAAAGATGGCTCAAGCTTGCAAAAGAAGCTCTACTCTCGCTCATACTGGGAGTTGTATCACTTATTATTGTTGTTGTTACCGGATATTTTCTTTTTAAGGACCAAATTCACGAATCATGGAAAGTGGCTGGAATGTTATGTGGAGTATACACTGGCGGTACACCCAATCTGGCTGCAATCGGAACAGCACTTGATGTTAGTCCTAACACATTTGTATTGACTCATACCTATGATTTGGTATTAGGCTCATTCTGCTTATTGTTTTTACTTACTGGCGCCCAAAAGTTTTTTAATTTAATCCTCCCCCATTTTCGTGAAAGTCATGAGCACATCAACATCAAAAAAGTTGTTCAGGAAAGTGAAGGGATTGATAATTATTTGGGGATGCTTACCAGGCATGGGAGTATTCAGCTGGCAAAAGCTCTTGGTCTATCTGTATTGATTTTAGGATTTTCATTTGGAATAAGCCTGCTGGCGCCAAAATCGTCGCAAACTGTAATCGTGATTCTTTCAATTACAACACTCGGATTAATACTTGGAACCTTCAAAAAAATCAGCAGCATAGAAAAAACGTTTCAATTGGGCATGTACCTGATTATCGTTTTTTCTCTGGTCGTTTCCTCCATGGCCGATTTAAGCAGCATGTTTCAGATCGATTTTCTGCATTTATTCCTTTATGTTACCCTTGTTGTATTTGGTTCTATCATTGTTCATGTTTTTCTATCCTGGATATTTCGTGTCGATTCAGACACAACCATTATTACAATAACGGCTTTAACATTTTCACCACCATTTATACCAGTAGTTGCATCTGCCTTGAAAAATAAGGAAATCATAATTACCGGCATAACTTCCGGCATTTTAGGTTATGCATTTGGCAATTATTTGGGTGTAGCCCTTGCTTATTTTTTAAGAGGCTTTTAATAATGTCAAAGGCATACAGTTTAAGAGTTGCGGACTAAGCAGTTAGAGTTTGATTAGATTATCAGCAATCTTTTTACCAACCTGTTTGAATAATAGCAAATTATTTATAATTTTGCGCCACCTATTTTTAGGTTTAATGTATACATGTTTAATTAATTTAGATGTTTTATGAAAAACCAGTATGAAACCGTTTTCATCGTTACTCCCGTTTTATCTGATACTCAGGTAAAGGAAACGGTAAAAAAATTCAGGGACATCATCACCGAAAACGGTGGAGAGATTGTCAATGAAGAGGACTGGGGATTGCGCAAATTAGCTTATCCCATTCAAAAAAAATCGACAGGGTTTTATCAACTCTTCGAATTTGCAGCAGAACCTACGTTTGCAAAAACGTTAGAAACTCAATTCAGACGCGACGAGCGCATTATTCGCTTCCTTACTTTCAGCAAGGATAAATTTGCAAATGCTTACAGCGAAAAAAGAAGAAACAAATCAAAAGTAAAATCTGAAAAGGAGAACTAAATTATGGCAGCAAATTCAAGTGAGATCAGATATTTAACCCCACCTACGGTTGAAATCAAAAAGAAAAAGTATTGCCGCTTTAAAAAGAACAAAATCAAGTTCATCGACTACAAAGACGCTGAATTTTTGAAGAAATTCTTAAACGAGCAAGGAAAAATTTTACCTCGCCGTATTACCGGAACCTCTTTGAAGTACCAACGCAAAGTGGCCAAAGCAGTTAAAAGAGCCCGTCATATCGCGTTACTGCCATATGTTACTGATATGATGAAATAATTTTAAAGCTGAAGTAAAATGGAACTTATATTATTGCAAGATGTTGCACGTTTAGGGTCGAAAGATGATGTTGTAGCTGTGAAAAACGGTTATGGACGCAACTATTTGATTCCTCAAAAGATGGCTGTAATTGCCACCGAATCAGCTAAAAAAGTTATGGCTGAGAACACTAAACAAAGAGCTCACAAAGAAGCAAAATTGAAAGATCTTGCTTTAGCTGTTGCTGAAAAACTTAAAACTGTTCAACTTACTATTGGTGCAAAAACAAGCACAACCGGAAAAATCTTCGGTTCGATTAATACAATCATGCTTGCTGAAGCTATTAATAGTAAAGGATTCGAAATCGATCGCAAACAGATCATGATTTCTGATGACAGTGTTAAAGAAATTGGAAGCTATACTGCAAAAATCAAATTACACAAAGAAGTAATTATTGAATTAGGCTTCGAAGTAGTTTCAGAGTAATTTAAAACCCGTTTATAAACACAGATTCAAACATTTTCAAACAGATATAAGCCACTCGTCCTCACATGCGGGTGGCTTTTTATTGCCTTATAACAATTCCTTCAGTAGTAAATGAGATTCCCTGCTGCCCAAATGTACCAATCATTACGCCATGGAAATATGGTGGCTGTGCTTCAGGCTTTGCACCCCAGTCTACAACAAAATTTGCTCCGACTCCACCTGTATCATCTTTCTCTTCAACAACAAACTCAACCGACTCCATGGGTTTTATGAGTAAAGTGGATTCATTGTACCTCCGTACTTTTTCGCCTGCAGAATTGTAATAATCGATAGAGAAAACATAAATACTATCCTTAAAAGACACATTCCGGATACTCAATGTGGCCGTTAACGGAAAAGTACGATGTGTATCCATATAGTAAATATCACTGTAAATAGGAATATAAACCATTTCTGTCTTTTCAAAAGACGTTTTATCGACCTTTGAAAAATGGTATTCTGAATAATGATTTGTTTCAGAAATTTTATTTTGAGTACACGACATCAAAATTGGCAGAATCAAAACGGATAAAAGCAGAAGTTTCATGAATCGAAGTTTTAGGTTCTATGGTAAAAATACAAAGTTTTAAGCAGAACAGTACTAAAAAACAAAAGCTCCTTCCTGAAAAGAAAAGAGCTTTAATTTTATCTGAGAATCCAGTTTTATAAACCAAGCAAGACTTCTTCAGGATTACGACCACCGGTAAGCAATCTCTCCGGATTTTCAATCAGCTCTTTGAGCTTAACAAGAAAACCTACCGAATCTTTTCCGTCGATAATACGATGATCGTATGAAAGAGCCACATACATCATCGGACGTATCACAACTTGTCCGTTTAAAGCAATTGGACGCTCGACGATGTTGTGCATGCCCAAAATGGCAGACTGCGGTGGATTAATAATTGGTGTCGACAGCAACGATCCAAAAGTTCCGCCATTGGTGATTGTAAATGTTCCCCCTGTCAGTTCTTCGACACTTATTTTTTTCGTTCGGGCCTTTTCGGCCAGCATTTTTAGTTCTATTTCAATTTCAGCAATTGTTTTACTTTCAGTGTTACGAATAATCGGCACCATTAACCCTTTAGGCGTTTGAACGGCAATGCCGATATCAACAAATTCAGGTGTAATAATTTGTTCACCGTTTATTTGTGAGTTGATAGTTGGATGAAACTGCATGGCTTCTGCTACTGCTTTCGAAAACAACGACATAAACCCCAATTTTAAACCATATTTTTCAACAAACCTGCTCTGAAGCTTGGTACGCATTTCCATAATTCGGCTCATATCAATCTCGTTAAAAGTTGTCAGCATCGCTGTTTCGTTCTTAACCGAAACCAGTCGTTCGCTCAACTTCCGGCGAAGTGAAGTCATCTTTTCCAGTTTTGTTTCCCTTGAAAAAGCCTTTTTATCAGGAGCAACAATTTCGAAATCCTGTTTTGGCAAAGCAACAACAGCCTCTATATCACCCTTCGATATTCTATGTAACCCACTTAATACCTCTTCCATTGATAAGTGATATTCTTCCATCAGTTTTCGCGCAACCGATGTTATTTTAATATTTGAGGCCTCCGTTTTTTCCGGAACCGCAACAACATCTCCCTTTTCAATAACTTTATCCGAAACTTTTTTATCTGTAGTTACCATTTTAGGCTCAGTCACTTCAACCGACTTATCGGATTTTTTCCCTGAGTCGAAACTGGTATCAATGGTACATGCAACAGCACCAACTGCAGCCCTTTCACCTTCAGAAATAAGTATCTTAATTTTTCCGTTTTCTGCAGCCGATAAAGTCAAAGTCGCTTTATCCGATTCGATCTCTGCTACTTCCTGATCTTTATCAACCAAATCGCCATCACTAACCAGCCACTTGCCAAGTTCAACCTCTGTAATTGATTCTCCAGGTGTAGGTACTTTTATTTCAACTAACATGATTGGTTTTTATTTATTTAATAATTTTCAAATTCAATTTTCTACTGAAAACTTTTACAAAGCCTTTCTCCTGCTATCAGGCCAATACTTTTTCCTGAAAAACAGTATCAAGAATCTTTTTCAACCGGGTATTGTGCTGATACATCAATCCACCGGCAGGACTAGCACTTGCTGAGCGCGAGACCAAAGTAAATGGTACATCAGGTAAAAAGCGTTGTATATTTTGCCATGCCCCCATATTGGCCGGTTCGTCCTGTACCCACATTATTTTATCAAGATTCGGGTATTTGGCAATTATTGATTTTATTTGATCAGCCGGGAAAGGGAATAACTGTTCGACCCTCACAATGGCCACATTTTGAATACCGTTTTCAGCCTGCCGTTTATGCAGATCATAATATAATTTTCCATAGGTAAATACCAATTTCTCAATCGCTGAAGTCTTAGGAACGGCATCTTCAATAATCTCATGGAAATAACCTTCAGACAGTTCATCAACCGATGAAGTTACCATTGGATGACGCAAAAGACTTTTAGGCGTAAAAATGATCAGCGGAATACGTACTTTCCAGTGCATGTGGCGACGAAGCAAATGAAACATATTTGCAGGAGTTGTCGGAACTACAACCTGAATGTTATTATCAACTGAAAGATTCAAAAACCTTTCTATACGCGCACTCGAATGTTCAGGTCCCTGTCCTTCATATCCATGCGGAAGATAAAGAACCAGGCCGTTCATCATACCCCATTTTTCAAATGCTGAAGAGATGTACTGATCAAAAATAACCTGAGCAACATTGGCAAAATCGCCAAACTGCGCCTCCCATATCGTTAAACCATGTGGATTTGAAAGTGCATATCCATATTCGAATCCAAGTACCCCATATTCAGACAAAAGCGAATTATAAACATGAAAAGCGGCCTGCTTTTCACTGATATTCTTTAGAGGATAATACTTTTCATCCGTATCTTCAACCACAAACGAAGCATGACGATGAGCAAATGTTCCCCGCTCTGAATCCTGACCACTTAACCTTACCGGAAATCCTTCTTCAAGTAAGGTACCGTAAGCCAACAGTTCTGCCATGGCCCAATCCAGCCGGTTATCCAGCACCATCATACGACGGTCTTCAACAATCCGATCAATTTTCTTGAAGAATTTTTTATTCGATGGAAGTGTATTTATCTTTTCAGCAATACGTACCAGGTCACTTTTTCGCACGCCGGTTTTTACCTTTTGGAATAAATCTGTTTTTGTCGGATTCTCAAAATCGTGATATTCACCATTGAGGAAGCGACGAACTTTTACTTTTTCAATTTTTTCCGATTCCTGATATTTTGCCTCAAGAAACTGGTCAAATTCATGATTTAACTTTGAAGTTTCATCAAGAGTTAGCACATTCATCGATGCCAGTTTTTCAGCATAAATATCACGCGGATTTGGATGTCTCTCGATGGCTTTATACAATAATGGCTGAGTGAAACGCGGCTCATCTCCTTCATTATGTCCGTATTTGCGGTAGCACAAAATATCGATAAATACGTCAGTATGGAATTTCTGTCTGAATTCCAATGCGAGTTTTACCGTAAAAATAATAGCTTCGACATCATCGCCATTCACATGAAAAACAGGAGAACGGGTAACTTTAGCCACATCAGTACAATATGTACTGGAGCGTGCATCCAGATAATTGGTTGTAAAACCAACCTGATTATTTATCACCAAATGGATGGTGCCACCTGTTTTATATCCAGCCAACTGAGACATCTGAATGACTTCGTAAACAACTCCCTGAGTAGCAATTGCCGCGTCACCATGGATTACAATCGGGGCAACTTTATTCTCGTCGCCATCATATCTCAAATCAATTCGCGAACGTACCATTCCCTGAACTAAAGGAGCAACTGTTTCGAGGTGCGACGGGTTAGGCATTAGGTTCAATTGAACTTCTTTATCCATGTCTGTTTTTACTTTATTCTCATAACCCAGGTGATATTTAACATCGCCCAGATAAAGCCCTTGGTCATACTCAGTTCCCACATACTCCTTAAAAATGTGTTCGTATGGTTTTTCAAGAATATTGGTTAAAACATTAAGTCTACCACGATGCGCCATTCCAATCACAAATTCACTAATCCCCAATTCGGCGCCATGTTCAATAACAGCATCCAATGCAGGAATAAGAGATTCTCCTCCTTCAAGTGAAAATCGTTTCTGCCCAACAAATTTTTTATGAATGAAATTTTCAAATCCAACAGCAAGTTTCAAATGATAGTAAATATGAAGTTGTTGTTCAGGAGTAAATATTTCTGAGTTCCTTGCCGATTCCATTTTAGCTTTCATCCATTCAATTAAATCCGGATCGCGCATAAAAACATATTCCACCCCAATTGACTGGCAATAAGTGGCTTCCATATGTTCCACTATTGCCCGTAAAGTGGCCGGACCTATACCTATATTATTTCCGGCCTGAAAGACAGTATCTAAATCCGATTTCTGAAGGCCGAAATTTTCGATATCTAAAGTTGGCGAATAAGAACGACGAGCCCGGACAGGATTTGTTTTTGTAAATAAATGTCCACGCTGACGATATCCATGAATAAGGTTCAGAATCGCAAATTCTTTGTCTATCTTCTCATCGTGCTGCAACAATTTGCTATCAGCAAAATTCTTCCTGGCAAACTCAAATCCGGCAAAAAAGTTTTTCCAGCTTGAATCTACCGATTCAGGATCAATCAGATACGAAGAATATATTTCTTCAATGGCCGCAATTTCCTGATTTCCTACTTGCGAAAATTTATCCATAGTTGACGATTGGTTTTTCAGTGATTTAAAGTAACCATTTAAAGTAACAATTACTAATTTTTAAAGTTTAGTTCCGGACATATCCGGGTTCCACATTTCAACCAACAAAGGTCAAAGATGTTTAATATTCCATTAAGAAAATTGCATTTTTTTAACTTGTCACAAAAAAGCGAAACACACTTTTGATTGTTATTAACTAAACAAATAATATTTATTAATATTTTACAAATTCAAACATGGATAGAAAAGAATTTTTCAGCAAAGCATTTGTTGGTGGAAGTCTGTTATTTTTAGCACCAGCAGTAATAACTTCATGTGCTAAAGCAAGCGATCCAGCTTCAGTATTAACAAACAATTCAGGTCCGATCTCAATTGACCTGAATTCTAATTCATTTAGTACTTTAAAATCGGTGGGTGGGTATGCGTACAGTGGTAATATTATAATTATCCGAACAAGTCAAACAAACTATACTGCTTTGTCGAAAATTTGTACTCACCAGGGATGTACTGTTGGGTATAACAGTTCAGCGAATAAACTAGCCTGTCCTTGCCATGGAGCAGCATTTAGCACTGGCGGTTCTGTTTTACAGGGACCTGCCTCAAAACCCCTGACTTCGTATAATGTAACTGTCAACGGAACAAGCCTGACTATTAGTTAAGGGCTTTTATTTTAACGAAACAACAAATCATGCAGTTTGAATAATCAGTTTGAAAACCTTTTTGTTTTTATGTAGTTTAGCAGAAACAATATTTTTATGTATTCCGGTAAAACTAATTGGCTATGAAAAAATTTCTGCTCCTTACTGCGTCTATAATAGTTGTACTTTTAATTTCATACCTTTCCGGACCAGAATTTCCGCAACCGGTATTTAACCGTGATTTACCGACCATTCAGATCAATGATTTTCAATCCTATCTCAATGATAAAAATTCAAAATTAAAAATCAAGAAAGACAACGAAAGCCGGGTATTTTGGGCCAATGACAGTCTGAAAAATAAAACTCCTTATTGTTTGGTTTATCTTCATGGATTTTCAGCTTCCTGGTATGAAGGAAATCCTGTTCATATTGATTTTGCCCGCCGGTATGGTATGAATCTCTATATCCCTTTACTCGCCTCGCATGGTATTGACACTACTGAAGCGTTAATTGATATGACACCAGACCGCTTATATGAATCGGCAAAAGAAGCTCTTGTTGCCGCAAAGGTATTAGGAGATAAAGTTATCCTTATGGGTACTTCAACCGGTGGAACACTGATGCTTAAACTGGCAGCGGATTTTCCTGAATTAATGGAAGGTTTGATCTTGCTTTCTCCCAATATCGCCATAAACGACCCAGCCGCATTTCTGCTAAGCAAACCCTGGGGTTTGCAAATTGCTCGAAAGGTCTTTAAGGGAAATTACCGGATTACAAACACTGACTTTGCTTCTACTGATTGCCAATACTGGAACTGCAAATACCGTCTCGAGGCAATTGTTTATCTCGAGCAACTCGTCGAATCAACTATGACTGAAGAAACCTTTGCCAAAGTGAACAAGCCTGTTTTTTTGGGATATTATTACAAGGATGCAGAACATCAGGATCAGGTTGTTAAAGTTGATGCCATGCTAAAAATGTTTGATGAATTAGGAACTCCGGAAAATTTGAAGCAAAAAATTGCATTTCCGGAAGCAGGAGCACATCCAATTGGATGCAAGCTATTTTCAGGAGCATGGCAAGATGTTGAGACTGCCTGCTACCAGTTTGCTGAAGAAAAGCTAGAGTTGGTTTCGGTAACGAATAATAAACAGATCGATTAAAAGAGTCTCTAAAATTGGTTTAAAATACAAATTCCAGAGACTCTTCTTAATGCTTTTCCCGGCGAAGAATAAACAAATCTGTTGATTATCTTACAGGTGAATAAGCTGAAATCACTTTTCCGTACAAATCAAACTCTTCGGAACCGGTAATCTCAACATGTACAAATTGTCCCTTTTTTAGAGGAATTTCTTTACTAATCAACACTTCACCATCTACCTCCGGAGAATCAAATTCGGTACGACCTACAAAAAATTCATCATCTTCACGATCAACAATCACATTTAAAGTTTGTCCTACTTTAGCTGCATTTAACTGAGAGGAAATAATTTGCTGAATATTCATCAATTCTTCCTGACGAGCTTGTTTTACCTCCTCCGGAATATCGTCGTTATATTTTTGGTAACCATAGGTTCCTTCTTCGTGCGAATAAGTAAAAGCGCCCAAACGGTCAAACTTATGCTTACTTATAAAACTTTTTAATTGCTCAAAATCGTCTTCTGTTTCGCCCGGATGACCAACAAGCATAGTTGTCCGTATAGCAATTCCGGGAACTTCAGCTTTAATCTTTTCAAGTAATGTCTCCGTTTCTTCAGTAGTGACATGGCGCAGCATGTGTTTCAGAACATTATTGGCACTGTGTTGAAGCGGGATATCAATGTATTTGCAAAGTTTCGGAATCGATTTAAACAAGGGTAAAATATCCATCGGAAATTTGGTTGGATACAAATAATGAAGTCGGATCCATACTATTCCTTCAACTTCAGCAATCTTTTGAATTAGCTCAGCCAGCATTCCTTTTCCGTACAAATCAATACCGTAATAAGACAAGTCCTGGGCAATCAGTAAAATTTCCTTTACTCCGTTTTTAGCCAGATATTTGGCTTCTTTCACCAAATCGTCCATCGATTTGGAGCGATGTTTACCAGTCATTCCCGGAATGGCACAGAACGCACAAACACGATTACAGCCTTCCGATATTTTAAGATATGCAAAATGAGAAGGAGTAGTGATTTTTCGTTCGTAAATAAACTCCGGACGATAAGTTGCATTCAGTTCACTGACCACGGCTTTCATATCGAATTTTCCAAAGAAACGATCAACTTCAGGAACTTCCTTTTCCAGATCAAGTTTATATCGTTCAGACAAGCAACCCATCACATACAATTTCTCAATATCACCGCGACCTTTGGCTGCAACAAACTGCATAATTGTATTTACTGATTCCTCTTTAGCATCGTGTATAAAACCGCAAGTATTGATTACCACAATATCAGAATCTGTATCGTTTGAATCATGTACCACATCAAAACCATCCATCGAAAGTTGACTTAGTAAAACCTCAGAATCGACAAGGTTTTTGGAACATCCCAGAGTCACCACATTTATTTTTTGCTTCTTCATCTTCTAATTTATAAAACCACATAGGCACATAGACCACATAGCATGATTTTCTACTATGTGAACTATGTGCCTATGTGGTTTGTTCAAACTTTTCTTAACTAAATAGCGATTCAACAAATTCTTTTCTCCTGAAAATCTGCAAATCGTCCATCTTCTCTCCTATTCCGATATACTTAACAGGAATTTTAAACTGATCTGAAATACCTATAACAACACCACCTTTTGCGGTACCATCAAGTTTGGTTAAAGCCAGAGCAGTAACCTCTGTTGCCAGGGTAAACTGTTTTGCTTGTTCAAATGCATTTTGCCCGGTTGAACCATCAAGAACAAGCAATACTTCGTGAGGAGCATTTGGGATTACCTTTTTCATTACCAGTTTTATTTTGCTCAACTCATTCATCAGGTTAATTTTATTGTGCAACCTTCCGGCAGTATCAATGATCACCACATCAGCACCCTGAGCTTTGGCTGAAGACAATGTATCAAAGGCAACAGAAGCAGGATCGGCACCCATTCCCTGTTTTACAAGAGGTACCTGAACACGATCGGCCCATATTTGAAGCTGATCTATTGCTGCAGCTCTAAAAGTATCGGCAGCACCCAACACAACTTTTTTACCTTCCTGCTTAAATTGATAGGCTAACTTTCCTATTGTGGTTGTTTTTCCAACACCATTTACGCCAACAACCATAATAACATAGGGTTCGTCGCTTTTGGGCAGATCAAAATCAGCAACATCGTTACTGTTATTTTCTTCAAGTAAATTGGTGATTTCTTCTTTTAACATGGAATTTAACTCGGAAGTTCCCACGTATTTATCTTCCGCAACACGTTTTTCTATACGTTCGATTATTTTCAGGGTTGTATCAACACCAACATCAGAAGAAATAAGAATTTCTTCCAGATTATCCAACACCTCGTCGTCGACCTTTGATTTACCAATAATAGCACGACCAATTTTCGCAAATACACTTTCTTTTGTTTTCGAAAGCCCCTGATCCAGACTTTCTTTTTTCTTACTCGTAAAACTCCCGAAAATACCCATAACTAAAAGATTTTATAAACTGCAGTACAGAAACATCATAGAGCAGTCTGTCTTACTCCAATTGCTATTCAACCGAACTGAATAAAAATCAAAACTTCCGGAAAATAAATATTCGGCCCTGATACATTAGAATTCGCTGCCTCCGGAAAAGCGCAAAAGCAAAAATCAAATAAAAAAAGCCTTCACCGATGATGAAAGCTTTTTTCTATAGATAAAACTTAGTTTATTTCTTAAAATGATCTTTAACATTTTCATTAGGAATAATTTCTTCCTGAAATGTATATGCACCGGTTTTCTCGGATTTTACCATTTTTACTACTTTTGAGAAACCTTTACCGGCACCTTTTTGTAATGATGCAACTACTTTCTTTGCCATACTATTTGTTATTTAATTTCGCGGTGTACAGTAACTCGCTTTAAGTTCGAATTGTATTTCTTCTTCTCCAAACGTTCAGGAGTATTCTTCCTGTTTTTGGTAGTAATGTACCTTGAAGTTCCGGGAACTCCACTTGTCTTTTGTTCGGTACATTCCATGATTACCTGAATTCTATTACCTTTTTTAGCCATTTCTTAAAGCTTTAAATCGTTGTTATAAAACCTTTTTCCTTTGCACTCTTCAATGCAGCGTTCAATCCGTTTTTGTTGATTGTACGAATGCCGTTAGCTGAAACAGTTAACGAAATCCAACGATCTTCCTCAGGAAAATAGAACTTCTTTTTGAACAGGTTAGGAAGAAATTTCCGTTTTGTTCTGCGCTTTGAGTGAGAAACATTATTTCCCACCATTACTTTTTTACCAGTTACTTGACAAACTCTTGACATTGTCTTATTTTTTTAATCAGAATCTCACATTTTTCAAACAGTCCGCAAAATAAGTACATTTTATTTAAATTATCAAATAGTTAGAGAAGTTTTTTCTACAAACCTTCACTATTTAATCAAAATCGCAATTCAAGCATTTAAATTATTCAAATTCAAAATATTAACAACAACATAAAAGAAATAAAGACATTCTATAACTTTTAACGAAAAACGAAAAGAATTTCAAATATCCATTTTCTTCTATCTTAATATTCAACAATGTAGTGAAAACTTATATCTCAGTCAGTAGAAATATCCTGAATTTAAAAAATCCAAAAATAGTTGTTCAAAGTCTGTTATTTCAAAAACAAAGTTAATTTTACTTTTTCAAAACGTAGAAAAAGTGAACGAAGCACGGACGAAATATTATCCAACCATTATGGGAGCCATTCATCTGGTGGTTCTTTATACATTTATTCAAACCATTGTCGACTTTCCGCTTGCCTTGCTCGATTATTACAACGGAACTGATTATCTGTATAATCCTTTAAAAAAGATTGCGTTAGGGGTTGGCTCTGCTGCTTTTATATTTTATTACGCTTACCTAAAAGCCAATGTAAAACTAAACGAACTTTTTCCGTCAAAATCATTCAATGTTGTCATTATATTGCCGGTTCTTTTCTTCCTTTGGGCTGCTCAGAATCTGATTGGAGAAGTAAATAATGCGCTTGATAAAGTATTACCACCACCGCCCTGGTTCTGGGAACTATTCAATAAAATATTCGAAAACGATTACGGGATTTATGGCGCATTTTTAAAAGTAGTTATCATCGCGCCAATCATTGAAGAGCTGATCTTCAGAGGTGTGATTATGCATGGATTAATGCGAAACTATTCGGAATTCACAGCTGTATTTGTTTCAGCGCTGATGTTTGCCCTTTTTCATCTCAATCCTTGGCAACTTCCCGCTACCTTTATTCTTGGCCTGTTGTTAGGAATATTAATGATTCGAACGCGCAATATCTATTTATGTATTCTTGGTCACGCAATAAATAACGGGTTGGTATTGGTTAGTATTCAATACTGGGATGTAATCAAAGAAACTTCCTTCTATCTAAACAGCAGGCCAAACCAGCTTTTAATTAGTGCAATAATTGCCATCATCGCGCTGGCTCTAATCTTTGTTTTAAGTCCAAAACAAAAAACCGAAGGGAATTAAACCTGCTGTTTTGTTTGGTGTTTTTGAATATGCACTATATTTACCATTCATAAAATAAGTAAATACAAAACCATGGAACGAGTTGCTATCTTTCCTGGGTCGTTTGATCCTTTTACCATTGGACACGAAAGCATTGTAAAACGTGCAATTCCCTTATTCGATAAAATTATTATCATGATTGGCTATAATTCGAATAAGCAATCTTTTTTCCCCATAGAAAAAAGAGAAAAGTGGATCAATGAGGTTTTCAAGAATGAACCGAAAATTGAAGTTGAATGTCATGAAGGTTTAACCGTTGACTTTTGCAGAAAAGTAGATGCCCGTTATATCCTTAGAGGTTTGAGAACATCAGCAGATTTTGAATACGAGAGGGCGATTGCTCAGATAAATAAAAAAATGCTCCCTCAAATAGAATCGGTATTTCTTCTTACGATGCCAGAACATACGCCTATTAATTCAACAATTGTCCGCGATATAATTCTACATGGAGGAGATGCCAGTATGTTTTTACCTTCAGCATTAAACATGTCAGAACTTAAGCCTGATAAATAATTAATTTCTGATTCTTTCGTTATTTTATCAATCGTATTTATCCGAAATACATCAATCCCGAATTACATTTGTGAAGAATAAAAATTTATTTTCAGTATTACTATTTTTATGCCTGGCAATTTCAGGAAAAACATGGGCCGCACACGTTAAAATTTCTGGGAAAGCTCCTGAATATGCTAAAAACTCAATTGACCTGTTTACTCTGCATAATTTCATTTCTGAGGAAAAAATAAAACTGGGCACTATCAGCTTTAATTCCGTTGGCGAATTTAATCTGGAGATTGATCTGCCTGAAACCAATCTTTGTTTTTCCGATTTCGATGGTTATCATGGTATGATTTACCTTGAACCAGGAAAATCATACAACATTGTATTTCCACCAAAACAGAAATTAACCGAATCGCAAAAACGCAATCCTTTTTTTAAGCCGGAACCAGTATGGTTTGGAATTTCAAATCCGGAGAAAGATGAGCTAAACGTTAACATTCAGCAATTCGAACAAGCTTATGCAAACCTCGAAAACAAATACTTTGATCAGATATTTGTCTATCAGGCAGCTAATCTGGTCGACACGATAAAACAAAAACTGGAAAAGGAATTCCCAACAAATAAATCAATATTTTTTGAATCGCATAAATTATTCCGAAAAGCAAATTTGGATTTTGCGCTGCACCAGGGAAAAACAGCCGGATTTATGGAGACTTATTTCAGCAATATTAAGCCGATTTATCATCTGGCAGCCTATTCGACCTTATTTAACCAGGTTTTTCTAAATTATTTTGAGGTTATTACAAACTCATCCGGCACTTCCGAATTAAAAACCATGATCAATACCGGAAAGCTTCAGCAGCTTGATGACTATTTTCAGACAAAGCTTCATTTTAACCGGGAGCTTTCTCATTTTGTGCTCTTAAAATCGATGAATGACGCTTATTACAGCAAACAATTTGCAAGGGCATCTATCCTGAAAATGCTCGATCAGGTAAAAAACGAAGCATGGAGTTCATACGAACAGATGACGGCGAAATTAATACGGTCGAAACTCACTTATTTAGCCAGCGGAACAGTTCCTCCAACTATAAACCTAAAAAACCTGAACGGACAAAAAGTGAAATTTTCTGATTTCGCCAACACATATATTTACCTGCACTTTACCGATCCGAAGAACCCGATTTGCAAACAACACCTCGAGGCACTAAAAAAAATTGCAGCGCACTACAAAGACAAACTGACCATAATTAATGTAATTAAGGAAAATCCGTCATTTAAGAACGAAGGCGAATGGGCAGGAATATTCACCACTACAGCAAATGATGTTAAGGATATTTATAGAGTAAAAACAATACCAACCTCTTTCCTGATTGGTAAGGACGGAAGGCTATTGCTCTCCCCTGCACCAAATCCTATCGACGGACTTGACCGCCAATTGGGACAAATCTTTAAAAGCGACTACTTCAAGGAATTGCAACAGAAAAACGAGCAGAAAATCAAATAAGCGGAATTGTCTTTTGAATGAAATCGCGAAGACTCTCGTAAGTATTATCCAAAACCTTACTAAACTCTGATTTTGTAATCCATTGAACATCTTCAATATCCTCATCAACTTGCGGAACCAATGTTTCGTTTCCGGAATAAGTCATCAAAAACCATTTGGTTTCTTTTAAAACAAAATTCTTAGGCGCCGGGATGAACGGAGAACGGTAAATATGGAAAGTTGGGTCAAGTTGACGGACAATATTTAATCCGGATATTCCACACTCCTCCTCAACCTCACGCATCGCAGCCAATTCCCATGATTCATTTTTTTCTATTTTCCCTTTTGGCAAATCCCAAAGACCAAGACGTTTGATAAATAGAAATAAACCCTCAGAATTTCGAACAAATCCACCGGCAGCCGGAATCTCGATAAAACATCTCCTAAAATAATCCCAAAGTAACTTAACGTCATGATTCACAATTAATGCATCTGTTAATTTGCCACCCGACTCGATATGAGAAACAATCTGATTTACAATATCATAACTATCTATTTTCTCAAGCTGAACAATGTTATTTTTAAGTGATTTTTTTGTTTCTATGCCTATACTGATAGTCGAGTCATTAAAAAAAACTTTGTACATTTGTCAACGATATTAGTAAAAGAAAATAATCATGATTGAAAAAATTCAGCTCGAAGTTACAAAGAAACTGCTTCACATCAACACTATAAAAGTACAGCCCAATAATCCATTCACATGGGCGTCTGGTTGGAAAGCACCTATCTATTGCGATAACCGTAAAATTCTTTCATACCCTGAAGAAAGAACTTTTATTGCACAGCAATTTTGCAAAATTATCCGTGAAAAATATCCGGAGGCCGAAGTTATCGCGGGAGTTGCTACGGGAGCAATTGCACATGGCATGCTGGTTGCACAGGAATTAGGCTTGCCATTTATTTATGTTCGTGCCAAACCAAAAGATCACGGATTAGAAAATCTGATTGAAGGTGACATGAAAGCAGGTCAGAAAGTTGTAGTTATTGAAGATCTTATTTCAACCGGAGTAAGCAGTTTGAAAGCTGCCGATGCTATCACCAATTTTGGTGGAAATGTATTAGGCATGCTGGCGATTTTTACTTACAATTTTCCACATGCACGTAAAAATTTCGCCGATGCCGGTCTGGAACTTACTGCATTAAGTCGCTATCAGGTATTGATTGATTTAGCTATTGAATCGGGAGATGTAAAACCTGATGAAGTTGAAAAACTCAATAAATGGCGTGAGCAGCCTGAAAGCTGGGGCAAATAAATTTATCTGTAAACAACATAGATTCCCCTTTTTTATGCGGAAAAGGGGAATTTTTATTTCATAATAAACGATATTATGGGTGTCAGCAAATATGTAAGCGATGTAAAAACAGTCTTCAATAATCAGGAAATTATTTATAACTACCTGTCGAATTTCGAAAACTTAGCGAAATACGTGAACGAAGGTTTATTGGAGAAACTGACTGAGCAGATGCCTCAGATACAAATTTCGAATTTTGAATCCGATGCTGATTCTTGTCGGTTCCAAATTAGCGGAATGGGATTAGCTGAAATCAAAATTATTGAACGGGAACCCTCGAAAACAGTCAAAATAAGCAGCAGTGGTGGTATGCCGGTAAATATTGTTTTTTGGATTCAATTACTTCCTGTAACTGCATACGAAACCAAACTTCGTCTTACTCTTGACGCTGACATGAGCATGATGATAAAAATGTTGGTAAATAAAAAACTTGAGGACGGAATTAACCGATTAGCAGATATGCTTGCTGCATTGCCTTACAAATAGGTTTAAAGTTGACACAGTAACAAGCATGGAATAACGATTGCTTATTTGTCATTTAAGGATTGAAAATGCATACTTCGTTAATATGCACCTGGTATAAATTCATTCTGAAAATGGGAATCTGAAAGTACTTCAGTTATTCATTGCCGGAATACAAAAACTCAACTTCCTTGAAATGAAAATCAAGAATTTTTCCATCCGATGTTTTTATCAATAATTGTCCGATTTCATTAACACCAATAATTTCACCTTCGAAAACCTTTTCTTCAGATCTGAAAAAGTGTTTTTCGTTCATCCGGTAAAGTACCGACAAAAACTCCAGATCAATTTGCTCCTCCTTGCCTGTCTTTAACAAATGATAATACCAATTAATTCCTGATAAAATTTCAGCCAGAATCAATTCGCAATCGTAGTGCTGATTTGTCAGTATTCGCAGAGAAACCGGATTTGGCGCACTGCTTCGAAATACGGTTTGATTTACATTAAATCCAATACCAGCAACCGCACTTTTCAATAATCCATGCATAATGGAGTTTTCAATAAGAATCCCTCCAAGCTTCTGTTCTCCTGCATAAATATCATTGGGCCATTTAATTTTTAATGCATCAACATACTTATTCATAGCCTTATATATACCAAGAGTAATGGCTTTCGAAAGCATGAACTGCCTGCGAATTTCAAGAAATTCTGGATACAGAACCAATGAAAAAGTAAGATTTTCACCTGGATTACTTTCCCATATATTTTTCAACTGCCCACGTCCGGCAGTCTGCTCGTATGCCAAAAAGACAGTACCCTCTGGCAACTCATTAGCCCCAATATGGCTGTTGGCATAGTTGTTGGTAGAATTAGTTTTCTGTAATCGAACGATAGAACTTCCAATGATTTGATCCATTCTGCTAAGTTAATTTTGCATTTCTATTTTTGGCAGTAAATTCATCATACAAGTTTAATCACATCTAATAAATTAAAAAATTTATCTTTGTAGTTCTAATATAAATTTATGAACAAAAGCATTAAAGAAACTGAAACTGAACAATTGATCAATGCCATTGTTGAAGGAATTCAAAGAAAAAAAGGCATAGACGTAATTAAAATCGATTTAACTAAAATCAATCATACCGAATGTAAATATTTCATCATTTGTCATGGAAACTCGAACACTCAGGTTGATGCAATTGCCCACTCGGTTGAAGATACCGTGGAAGAGTTAATAAACGAAAAAGCCTGGCATAAAGACGGGTACAGTAACTCAATTTGGATTTTACTGGATTATGCCGATATTATGGTACATGTTTTTCAAAAAGATTCCAGAAAATTTTATGATCTGGAGAACCTTTGGGCTGATGCACATATTGAATTAATAAAAGAAGAAAACTAAAAATAAAAATGGGAAACAATAATAGTAATAAGGAAAAACCGAATTTTGGTAACCTGAAACCGGGCAATAAAGTCCCAAAAATTAACCCTTACTGGATTTATGGGGTAATTATCCTTGCCTTTCTTGCCGTTCAGTGGTTCACATTGGGCGCTGGTCCGGTTGAAACCAACTGGAACGAAGTAAAGACCACTATGCTTCCAAATCACGATATTAAAAAAATCGTGGTTGTTAACGAAAAAGAGGCACAGGTTTATCTGAAAGAAAGCAGCTACGACAAATATGCTTCGAAACTAAACAATGGATTTTCGGCACCTGCCAAAGCGGGTCCTCACTTTTTCTTTGAAACTGGCCCTGCTGATGTTTTTTCGTCCAATTTAAAAGAAGTGCAGGCAAATTATCCTGATAACGAAAAAATAAGTATTGAATATAAAACAGTTCACAATTATTTAGGCGAATTACTAAACTGGATTCTACCGTTTGCCATTATCATTTTAATCTGGTGGTGGATTTTCAAACGAATGAGCAAAGGTTCTGGCGGTGGTGGCGCAGGAAATATCTTTAATGTTGGTAAATCTCAGGCCAAAGTCTTTGATAAAGATTCCAGAGTTTCAAACACCTTTAAGGATGTGGCAGGACTCGCTGAAGCAAAACAGGAAGTTGAAGAAATTGTAGACTTCTTGAAAAGCCCTACCAAATTCACCAAATTAGGTGGAAAAATCCCGAAAGGCGCTCTTTTAGTTGGTCCTCCTGGAACAGGTAAAACCTTATTGGCCAAAGCTGTTGCAGGCGAAGCCAATGTTCCATTCTTCTCCATGTCGGGTTCCGATTTTGTTGAGATGTTTGTTGGTGTAGGTGCTTCACGTGTTCGTGACTTATTTAAACAAGCCAAAGAAAAAGCACCTTGTATTGTATTCATCGATGAGATTGATGCAATCGGTCGTGCCCGAGGAAAAAATCCAAATATGGGTTCGAACGATGAACGGGAAAATACGCTGAATCAGCTTTTAACTGAAATGGATGGTTTCGATACCAACTCCGGAGTAATTATACTGGCAGCTACTAACCGGGCAGATATTCTCGACCGGGCCTTAATGCGCGCCGGACGTTTTGACCGTCAGATTCATGTTGAATTGCCTGATCTAAATGAGCGTCAGGAAATATTTATGGTTCATCTGAAACCAATAAAACTTTCTGCTGAAGTTGACCCGGCTTTCCTTGCAAAACAAACACCTGGATTTTCAGGAGCAGATATTGCCAATGTTTGTAACGAATCGGCACTGATTGCAGCCCGTAAAAACAAAGATATTGTTGACAAAGAAGATTTTCTGGATGCAGTTGATCGTATTATTGGGGGTCTGGAAAAGAAAAATAAAATTATTTCGGTTGACGAAAAGCGAAGAATTGCTTATCACGAAGCCGGACATGCCACTATAAGCTGGTTGTTGGAGCATGCACATCCACTGATAAAAGTAACAATCGTTCCCCGTGGAAAAGCATTGGGTGCCGCATGGTATCTGCCAGAAGAGCGTTCGATAACAACCAAAGACCAGTTGCTCGACGAAATGTGTTCAGCACTTGGAGGTAGAGCTGCCGAGCAGATTGCTTTTCAAAGTATTTCATCAGGCGCCCAGAACGATCTGGAGAAAGTGACCAAACAGTCGTATGCCATGGTAAGTATTTTCGGTATGAGCGAAAAGGTTGGTAATGTTAGTTATTACGATTCTACCGGCCAAAGCGAATACTCATTCAGCAAACCCTACAGCGAAAAAACTGCAGAGCTGATTGATTCTGAATCGAAACTTTTAATCGAAACTCAATACATAAGAGCACTCGAAGTACTGAATGGCAACAAGGAAGGACATGCAAAACTGGCTGAATTATTACTTGAAAAAGAAGTCATCTTCAGTGAAGATCTTGAAAAAATATTCGGAAAACGAAAATGGGGAAAACCATTAATGGTTGCTGAAGTAAAAAAAGAATTAGCTGCCGGATTACTTGAAAATTCGGAAAAGAACACAGATTCCGTACCTGAATAATGGACTCGGCAAGAAATAACATTTTGGCGCGGTTAAAGGCCGCACAGGAAAAAAGAGGTGAAATTGGGGTGAATATCCCCGATTTCACCTCTGACATTTACCATCCGCTTAACGAATCTCTGTTTTTGGAATTTAAAACCAATCTTGAAATCATTGGCGGACAGGTTATTTTGTGTGATACAAAATCAGAAATTGCCATTCAGGTAAAACAAATCTGCGAGTTAAAAAGCCAAAACAAACTTTTCTGTGTGGATCCGCTTTTCAAAGACTTATTTAAAGACAGCGTTGACGTAGATTCAGATGAAACTAATTTTAATGAAATTAATATTGGTCTGACTGGTTGCGAGTATCTGATTGCTCATTTAGGTTCCGTATTAATTAGTTCTGCTCAAATTTCCGGACGACGCCTCAATGTGTTTCCTGAAACGCATATTGTCGTGGCCACCCAATCTCAAATAACAGATTATTTAGATCAGGCGCTTGAAAAGTTGCAGGTAAAATACAAAAATAAACTACCTTCGTTAATCAGCAACATTACAGGCCCCAGCCGCACTGCCGACATTGAAAAAACATTGGTAATGGGTATGCATGGCCCGAAGTCGCTGGTTGTTATTGTATGCAAGGAACCACTTTAAAACTTGAAATTATGGAAAAAGATTGGGTTTGTGTATTTCATACCGAACATGGTTTTCAGGCCGAAATAGCCAAAGAAATACTTGAAAATGAAGAAATTAGTTGCGTGATACTCAACGAACATGACTCAACATTTCCATCAATAGGCGATTTGGAAGTATGGGTTCATAAAGATTTTGAAGAAAAAGCAGCTGAACTTTTAAATGATTTAATCCTTTGAAGAAATTAATTACGCGGACAATTACCGGAATCGTTTTAGTTTTGGTGACCCTAACCGCCATTTTAGCCAGTCAATACAGTTATGTTCTTTTGTTTTTACTCATTTTAACAGGGGGCCTAACTGAATTTATAAGTTTATATAAAAAATCTGAGGTCAAACCAAACAAATGGTTGAGTTATGCGATTTCAATAATTATATTTCTTTCTGTATTTGGTATTGCTAAAGGAATCATTGAAGTCAGGTACATTTTTGGCATATTACCATTTTTTCTGATGATCATGGGTGCTGAGCTTTACCGTAAAAAAGCAAAACCTGTAGAAAATATTGCAGTAACTTTTTTCAGCATTATCTATCTGGCATTTCCATTATCGCTTGTGAATTTTTTAGTTTTTCCTGAAATACTTCACAGTAATTCATACACTCCTACTATTCTGCTGGCCATATTTGCCCTCATCTGGATTTATGATTCAGGAGCTTATCTTGTCGGGGTTTCAATAGGTAAGCACCGTCTTTTCGAGCGAATTTCGCCAAAAAAATCATGGGAAGGTGCAATCGGCGGAACTATTATTGCCATTATTGCTGCCTGGCTTATTTCAGGCATTATTCCTGAAATAGCACTTGTACATTGGATTTTCATCAGCATTCTAACGGTTGTTTCTTCAACGTTTGGCGATTTAACTGAATCGATGTTTAAGCGGTATTTCGGGATCAAAGACAGCGGAAATATTTTACCCGGACATGGGGGTATTCTTGATCGTTTTGATTCCCTGTTTTTTGCTGCACCAGTTATTGTTGTCTACATGAAATTATTTGTCCAGTAATTATTCCACTTCAAAAGAATTGCAATAACTTCATTTATTTCGTATTCAAAATAACAGAATTAACATGCTGATTTTGAATATCTGCAAACAAAACAAATATCAGAAATAAATTTAGTTTACTTTATAATTCCCATTCTTCATAAAAAGCTCAATTATTTGCTATTTTTGAGGCAAAAATATTAGACTTAAAGATGAAAGTTCATAAAGCCGGCATCAGAACAATTAATTTTGCAACCGCTATTCTTGCGGCACTCATTTTAATTTCCTGGTTTTTTATTACAGACCAAGCCCTAAAAATTGGTTCATTGGCTGTTGCAACATTAGTGTATTTCCTGATCGTTCAATTCTTCAGATATCCTCAACGAACAGTTAATCAAAACGAAAATTTAATTTTATCTCCTGCCGACGGCACTATCTGTGAGATTAAAGACGTTATTGAAAATGAATACCTGAAAACAAAATGCCTTCAGGTATCAATATTTATGTCGCCAACCAATGTTCACATTAACTGGATACCAGTTCAAGGACAGGTAACCTACATGAAACACAAGGATGGTGAGTTTTATGCCGCTTTTAAAGATAAATCAGCCGAAGAAAACGAAAGAACCACAACTGCCGTTAAATTAAAAGACGGACGTGAGATTGTGATGAAACAGATTGCAGGCGCAATGGCCCGTCGAATAATTAACTATGTTACGGTTGGAGACAAGGTTGATCAAACTACAGAACTCGGCTTCATCCGTTTTGGCTCACGTGTTGATCTCTATTTACCTCTTGGCACTAAGCTAAATGTTACGTTAAGACAAAAGGTAAAGGGTTCTCAAACTATCATTGGCCAATTGGATTTATGAGTCGTATAAGCAAAATATTTTTTTGGGTTCCAAATGCCATTACTGCAATGAATCTGGTGTGCGGCAGTTTATCTGTCTTTTTTGCAGTCGATGGACAACTTGGCTGGGCATCTGTTTTTATTTTTGCCGCTGCTGTTTTCGATTTTTTTGATGGTTTTTCGGCACGTTTATTAAAAGCATACTCATCAATAGGAAAAGAACTCGATTCATTGGCTGATATGGTTTCATTCGGGTTAGCACCAGCGGCAATTGTATTTACCATGCTCGAACTGACTTTGTTTGGAAGAAACCAGCCTATTCAGGAAATAGACGCGCATTGGAGTCAATGGATAGTACTTTTTACCAGTTTGTTAATTCCGGTTGCCGGAGCTTTCCGACTTGCAAAGTTTAATACCGACGATCGCCAGAGCGAAGTATTTCTCGGAATGCCAATTCCGGCAAATGCCATCTTTTTTGCTTCCTTAGCATTAATTCTTGAGTTAGGGACCAAACAAAATATCGTTCCCATCATCCTAAATAAATACACCATACTGACATCGGTATTTATCTGTTCATTCCTGATGGTTTCTGAATTGCCGATGTTCAATCTTAAATTCAAAAATCTGAATTTAAAAGAAAATTCACTTCGCTATTTCTTCCTGGGAATTACACTTTTAATGTTGATATTTCTGCAGATTTATGCGTTGCCGCTCATCATTATCTGGTACGTTCTGCTCTCCGGAATAAGCTTTATAACCGGAATAAAATAAAGCAATAAGATCATTGTAAAACGAATTCCAATTCCCTGTTTTTCCCCTTCAAATGCCATAAGAGATTGAATTTTATTTTTACGGGTAAGATAAGTTGTGATAGATTGAAAATCAAAATTATTAATCTCAATGCCATGAAAAACCTTTTGTTTTTTATTTTGATTGTATTTAGTTTTTCGTGCAGTAAGAACAACGAAATTGCTCCAATAGAAAATCTCAGCTTTGAACCGGCCTCCAGCGGACAGATAATCAAACATACCTATTTCACCCTTGCCTATTCCGAAGAAAACGAACAGGCCTTGTGGGTGTTTTATGAGCTTTCTGCTGAAAACAAAGGAGATCAGTCCCGCACCGATGATTTCAGAGCAGATCCTGCTGTAACTACCGGATCTGCTTCGTTGAATGATTATAAAGGATCAGGATACGACCGCGGACATCTTTGTCCGGCAGCCGACATGCCTCAAAACAAAATATCCATGTCAGAAACTTTTTTCCTTTCGAACATGTCTCCACAGCTTCCCGGGTTCAATCGCGGAATCTGGAGTACTCTCGAAAAAAAAGTCAGAACATGGGCTTCCACCTATTCGAAAATATATGTAGTTACCGGTCCGATATTCAAAAACGATCTCGGTAAGATTGGAGAAAATGAAGTCACAGTCCCCGGCTATTATTACAAAGTAATTTTTGATGGACACGAAAAAATGATCGGATTAATTCTTCCCAATGCATCATCTTCAGAAAGTATAGAACACTTTGTTGTTTCTGTTGATCAGATTGAACAACAAACAGGAATTGACTTCTTCCCTGAACTGAATGATAAGCTCGAAAATGAGCTCGAAGCCAAAATTGACTGGACAAGCTGGAACTAAAGATCAGACGCAGCAAAGGAAATCTGCAGTATACTATTCTGTAAAATATTTATTCTATTCGTCATAATTAGATATGACTAAATAGACAACTTTAGCTTTTTGAGGAACAAAAATGGACAAATAATGATTGAAACATCTATTTTTGCGCCCCTTAATGAAGAAACTAAACACCACTCATTGACCGGAAAAGTTAATCTACTTTGAAGTAGCAAACTCCCATTACACTTATAAATTCATCTGTTTTCGGAATATTCATTCCGTGAATAGTTAATCTTTTAAAATCTTTGGATGAAAAAATATTTTAATCTGTTTGATCTATCACAGAAAGTTGACTATAAAACTGAAATCTTATCAGGTTTAACTGTTGCAATGGCCTTAATTCCTGAAGCAGTAGCATTCGCCTTCATTGCTGGTCTTTCGCCGTTAACAGGCCTGTATGCAGCCTTCATGATGGGACTGGTAACTTCAGTGCTAGGTGGCCGGCCTGGAATGATTTCAGGAGCAACAGGAGCCGTAGCAGTTATTATTGTAGTCCTTGCGAAATCGCATGGCGTTGAATATGTATTTGCAACAGTGGTTTTAGCAGGTGTAATCCAGATCTTAGCGGGTGTTTTGCGATTAGGAAAATTAATGCGCTTAGTTCCTCATCCTGTCATTTTCGGTTTTGTCAACGGACTTGCAATTATTATCTTCATGTCGCAGTTAGAGCAATTTAAAGAAGTTTCGGGCAATTGGCTTTCAGGAATGCCTCTCTTTATTTTATTGGGACTGGTATTAATTACCATGCTAATTATATGGGGATTACCAAAATTAACCAAAGCAATCCCAGCTTCGCTTGCGGCCATTTTATTCGTATTTGGAATGGTGACGATCTTTGGAATCGACACAAAAACAGTAGGCGACATGGCTTCCATACAAGGAGGATTTCCGCCATTTCACATTCCGAATATTCCCTTCGATCTGGCAACCTTAAGTATCATATTTCCTTATGCGGCAGTTATGGCTGGAGTTGGTTTAATCGAAAGCTTACTTACCCTGAATATCATTGATGAAATAACAGAAACCCGTGGAAGAGGCAATAAAGAGGCAGTTGCACAGGGCGCTGCAAATATTCTTTCAGGTGTTTTCTCCGGAATGGGTGGTTGTGCTATGATTGGCCAGAGCCTGATAAACATTTCTGCTGGTGCCAGAGCCCGATTATCTGGAATTGTAGCTTCAGTCATGTTATTGGTATTTATCATGTTTGGTTCCGGGCTGATTGAAAAACTGCCTATGGCTGCCTTAACAGGTCTAATGATTATGGTGGCTATAGGAACTTTTGAATGGGCGAGCCTGAAAACATTCAATAAAATGCCAAAATCGGATATTTTCGTTATGGTTACCGTTACATTGGTTACGGCAATCCTTCACAATCTGGCACTTGCAGTTGTAATTGGAGTTATAATTGCGGCATTGGTTTTTGCCTGGGATAATGCAAAACGAATAAGGGCACGAAAACATACGGACGAAAATGGGGTAAAACATTACGAAATATACGGGCCATTATTTTTTGGTTCGGTTACCGCTTTCAATGAAAAGTTTGATGTACTGAATGATCCGGATAATGTTATTATCGATTTCGCTGAAAGCCGCGTAGTAGATATGTCAGCTATCGAAGCACTCAATAAAATAACGGAACGCTATCAAAAAGTAGGCAAGAAAATTCATTTAAAGCATTTGAGTCTGGATTGCGTCAAGTTGTTGAAAAATGCAGAAGAAATAATTGATGTAAATGTGCTTGAAGATCCAACCTACAAATTAGTTGTAAATAAAATATAAAAGCTCTTTAAAACAAAACCTCCAAAGCGTTATACTCTTTGGAGGTTTTAATAATTATAGAGAAATACAAATTAAAATTTTTTACTGCCCCCGCACCTGCATTCGTTTGGCGCGCTCTTCTGCCTGCTTTTTGCGGTAAGCATCTAGTTTTACCCCCTGTTCAGGAGTAAGAACAGCTTTTAATTGTGTATCAGTTTCTGCCTGCATTTTGGTTCTTTCTTCGCGCATTTTATCACGATCCATATTGCCACTCTCGCGCATCTTAGTCCAGGCTTCTGACTGTTTCTTCTGAGCTTCAGTTACTATTGGAGTAACTTTTGTCAATTGGTCCTTTGTTAAACCCAATTCGGAGGTAAGTCCTTCAAGCTCCATTTTTAGTCTTTCTGCAGGATCACGCTGCTGAGCAATTGAACCCAATGAAAAGACAGCCAATAAAACAACCACAAATAATTTTTTCATAATTGTAAATTTAAAATTCTTTGCTTGGACTAATTGATTACCAATTAGTTTAATCAGTTTTCATTTTACCCCCAAAATAATTCACCAATTAATAATTCATCTTTTGCAAATGCCATGAATTACTTTTCAGGATTTGCCTTTTTTAAAGGCTTTTCCAAAATAGGTTCGTATTTCCTAACCGTAAATTTCACCAGATGATAACTAATAATAACCAGTGCAGGCCAACTTAATAGCCAAAATATTGAAGTCCAGTACATATATGATATATTTATAGATGATTTTAAAATGTTGACTTAATAAGCGTGATGTTCCTGTTCGAGTTCCTCTTTGCTTATCTTTTTGTTATTCATGGCTTTCCATACATACCAAATATATCCCACCACAAATGGCACAATTAACGAAACATAGCTCATTGCCACCAAAGTAAATTTGCTTGACGACGCATTTTCGATCGTTAACGACGACTGCAAATCGAATACTGAAGGATAAAAACTTGTATGATTAAATCCAGCCAGAATAAACAAAGCCCAAACGGTAAGCACTGTCCCGGATCCGGCAAACCAGATACCTTTCGTTCCGCCTTTCAACAGGGTGAAGATTATTCCCCATAACACTCCGACCACTCCGATCAGGAACATCAAAGTATTGACTGGCATCGCAAGCAGATTATGCAGGTATTTGTATGATTCAATTGTAATTTCTCCGGTTTCAGGCTGATAAGAAAACCCATCTTTAAAAAGGAGTGCAATCACAAAATACAGGAAGAATACCAAAAATGGAATGGTATTGTACAGCAAATGTTTCTTCGACCGGGCAAAAATCGTTTCATCTTCGATTGAATTCATAAAATACAACAAACCCAGTACCCTTGCAAGAAAAAGAACTGCAAGCCCAAGTGCGACATTGTGAAAAGTAAGTACTGCTTCCAATCCTCTGAAATCGGTACCCCAGGTAACCCTGTTCATATCATCGAGGGAAAACATAGCTCCGTTAAAAAAGGTTCCAACAGCGACTCCTACTAAAAGTGGTCCGAGTAATCCATTAATAAAAAGGAAAATCTCGTAAGTTTTGGAACCCAGGAAGTTTGCTGGTTTTTTTCGGAATTCGTATGAAACAGCCTGAATAACAAATGAAAACAGGATAGCAAACCAAACCCAGTAAGCACCACCAAAAGAAGTGGCATAGAACAATGGGAAAGAAGCAAAAAATGCTCCTCCAAAGGTAACCAGAGTAGTAAAAGTAAACTCCCATTTCCGGCCAAGCGTATTTACCAGAAGTGTTTTTTCACTTTCGGTTTTAGCGATTGTGAATAACAAAGTTCCTCCACCCTGAACAAAAGTCAGAAAAACAAACAGGGCACCCAGAAGCGACACTATCAGCCACCAGTATTGCTGCAACGTTATTAGTGATAAAGTTTCAAACATTATTTTGTTCCTCCTTCTGAATTAGGTCCGATTTTAATTTGTCTCATCATTATTTTCACTTCGGCAATCAACAGCGTTGTGAAAATAATTGCAAATAGCCAGAATGTAACCTGTACAGCACCAACACTTATCTTAGTAACTGCTGCCATGGTAGGCATCAAATCCTGAATCACCCAAGGCTGGCGACCGGCTTCAGCAAGCACCCAACCGGCCTGACTGGCGAGATAAGCCAGAGGAATAGTCCACATGGCAAGCCGAAGAAATAAGCGATGCTTGTGAATTTTGCCTTTCAGCGTATAAAGCAAGGCCATAAGGAAAAACAAAATAAAATACATGCCAAGCACAACCATAATGTGGAAACTATAGAAAGAAAGAGGAATACTCGGCACCAACGTTTGTGGATCACTTATGTAACCGTAGCCAAAATATTTAAAATAATTAGTCTGAAAACCAGCACTCATAATTTCAGTTTTCAAAGAATCGGCCAAAATAGTTTGTTTCTCTTTTTTTGCCACCTTATATGCTGTGAGCTTTTCGATCGCGAACTTACCCCTTGTTATTTTTTCGGCTGCCGACATTACTCCATATTTTTCATTTCCCCTGATCAGATCATTTACTCCCGGCACAAAGGCATCCCAATTTAGAAAGGCCATGTACGACAGAATGTTTGGGATCTCAATTTTCACCGCAAAATCTTTCAGGTTTTCGTTGTGTGGGTCCGTTGAGTTTTGCGAAATAAAACCCAGTGCCACCAGACCGGCACCTTCACTTCCATTGTATAAACCTTCGAAAGCGGCAAACTTCATGGGTTGGTGGTGAGCTATATCGCGTGCAGAACTATCCCCGGTCATTACGGTATACATCGAAGCCATAAAACCAAAAATGGCTGCTACCACAATACTTTTACGGGCAAAAACAATGTCTCTGCCTTTCAGGATGTACCAGGCAGATACTCCAATTACAAAAATAGAGGCCAGAACAAAACTGGACGAAGTAGTATGCAGAAATTTATCAATTGCCATAGGTGAAAACAGAATATCCCAAAAGTTGGTCATTTCCATTCGTGCAGTTTCAGGATTAAAAACCATGCCTACCGGCTTTTGCATCCATCCATTGGCAACTAAAATCCATAATGCAGATAAATTGGCACCAATTGCGGTTAACCAGGTAGCCATGAGATGAAACCTTTTACTCACCTTGTTCCATCCAAAAAACATGACGGCAATAAAAGTAGATTCCAGAAAAAATGCCAGAATTCCTTCGATAGCCAGCGGTGCACCAAAAATATCGCCCACAAACCAGGAATAATTCGACCAGTTTGTACCGAATTCAAATTCGAGGATAATTCCGGTTGCCACACCAATGGCAAAGTTTATCCCAAACAGAGTCATCCAGAACTTGGTAATTCTTTTCCATTCCGGATTACCGGTTTTCACATAAAGGGTTTCCATTATGGCAATAATGATTCCCAGGCCCAGGGTTAGAGGCACAAAAATCCAGTGATACATGGCCGTAAGAGCAAATTGTGCCCTCGACCAATCGACTAAAGCAGAATCGAGTCCTTCAATCATAGATTTAATTTTATTTGTTGATATTGGTTAAATTTTCGAGTACATGGTCACTTCTTTCCACATCATTTTTAAAGTTTGTCTTTAGGAAATTTGGGAAAAAGAAGATTTTCAGAACCACGAACATGATGAATAGTTTAATCAGAATGACCAGCCAAACCTGCTTTCCCCATCTGGGGAGATTTGTAAATCCATCAAGATAAAACCGGTATATTCGTTTAAAGAAGTACATAACTTGCCTGATAAAGGGTATGATTAGTTGACATCTAAAGTTAAATTGAATTTCATGATTTTAGAACTTATCAGTCAAAAAATCTTATAGATTAAATTTATGCCTCATAGATTACACCTAAGGTCGCTGAATTAGAGTTATTTGAATTTATAACTATTTTCACAAACATGTTATCTTCGTTATTTTTATCAAATTCATTGAACAAATACAGATTTTAATCCTTGTCTTACATTGATTCAACTAACAGCCCTGATTTGATGAGTGAAGAACTGAAATGTATTCATTGCGGAAATTCGTGTGGAAAATCCCCGGTAATGTTCGAGGGTAATCCGTTCTGCTGTTCAGGCTGTTCAACCGTTTACCAAATTTTAAATACCAGCCAGCTTAAACAATATTATCAGATTGAAAAAATGTCGGGCATTCGGATTGAAGATCAGAACCGACCTGCTGACGACACTTATGCATTTCTGGATCTTGAAAATTTCAAAACAAAAATCCTGAATTTTTCTGCAGGTGGTGTCTCCAAAGTCAGTTTTTTCATTCCTGAAATACATTGCGCCTCGTGTATCTGGTTACTAGAAAACCTTCACAGCCTAAATCAGGGCATCATTCAATCGGTAGTCAATTTTCCAAAGAAAGAAATCAACATTACATTCAGGGAAAATGAAATTTCGCTTCGGCAGTTGGTCGAGTTGCTTGTAAGCATACACTACATTCCAGAAATCAGCCAGCACAGCATCGACAAACCTTCGTCAGAGAAATCGGATAAAAAGCTTTTTATGAAAATTGGAATTGCGGGATTCAGCTTTATGAATGCCATGATTTACCATTTTCCACAATACCTGCCCGGGCACGAATTTCTGGAATCCGACATAAAGTCAATGTTTGGCTGGCTGAGCGTTCTGCTTGCCATTCCTGTTTTAACATATAGTGCCAGCGACTATTTTATGACTGCATGGAAAAGCCTGAAGAGATCAATGATCAGCATAGATCTGCCAATTGCTTTGGGATTGATTACACTTTTTACTCAAAGCCTGATCGAAATCATTTCAGGAAAAGGTATTGGGTACATCGATTCACTTACCGGATTGGTATTTTTCATGCTAGTTGGCCGATGGTATCAGGGTAAAACTTACCAGGCTCTTTCCTTCGAGCGCGATTATAAAACTTATTTTCCGCTGGCCGTAACAAAGCTCACCGATTCGGGTAAACAAACCATTTCGTTGAACGAATTGAAAGCTGGCGATCGTATTCTGGTTCGTAATCAGGAAATTGTTCCGGCCGATTCGATCCTGAAAAGCAAAACAGCCAATATTGATTATAGTTTTGTAACCGGCGAGTCGATGCCGGTAGCCAAAGAAGCCGGCGATTTTGTATTTGCCGGTGGACGACTGATTGGTAGCGCGATTGAACTAAACATAGAAAAAGAAGTTGAACAAAGCTACCTTACGCAACTCTGGAACCAAACAGAAAATCCCTTTACCGACAATAACTCACTGAAAACAATCATAAATCGGGTGAGTCAGTACTTTACTGTTATTGTTGTGTTAATTGCCATCGGATCAGGCATTTTCTGGTATTTCAACCGACCTGAAATTGCAATCTTCGCATTCACTTCAGTATTAATAATTGCCTGCCCATGCGCATTGGCACTAACTGTTCCGTTTACTTTTGGAAGTACAATGAGGCAATACGGACGAAAAGGCTTTTACCTGAAAAATACAGCTGTAATCGAACATTTATACAAAGTTGACACGGTAGTTTTCGACAAAACCGGAACCATTACCAACGCGCAACTATCCGATATCCGGTTTATCGGGAACGAGCTCAGTCCGGAACAACTACGAATGATAAAATCATTGGCATTTCATTCGTCACATCCGCTTAGTAAAACCATTTATAACTCCATTAAAGATGATGAATTGCTTGAAGTAAGCAATTATCAGGAGATTCCTTCACTCGGCATCTCAGGAAAGGTTAAAGGAGTGAAAATAAATATCGGGTCGAGATTTTTCGTCTCCGGGGATCAGAAAGAAGATGCGAACCTGAAAACTGAAGTATGGATTTACATTAAGGACTCAGTTGTTGGTTATTTTCAGCTCGAAAACGAATACCGACATGGCTTGCGGGAGTTAATTCAAAAGCTGGAAAAGACGTACGAACTTCATCTTTTAACAGGCGATAATGATGCAGAGAAAAAAAATCTGATTACTTATTTCTGTACAGAAAAAAACCTGCATTTTAACCAGACACCAACGGATAAACTGAATTACATAAAAACCTTACAAAAAAGAGGTAAAAAAGTACTTATGATTGGGGATGGCCTTAATGATGCCGGTGCATTGAACGAAAGCAATGTGGGAATCGTAATTGCCGATAATGTATTCAACTTCTCGCCAGCCTGCGATGCCATTCTTCAATCGAAACAATTTGCAAGTCTGGATAAATTTATCAGCTTCACACACCGGAGTATGAAAATTGTAAACGCAGGTTTCCTGATTTCATTTCTGTATAATATAGTGGGTTTATCATTTGCAGTTCAGGGAAACCTTACTCCTATTATCGCTGCTATTCTGATGCCAATAAGTTCAGTTTCAGTAGTGGCATTTGCCAGTTTTTCAGTAAGTTTATCAGCAAAAATGTTCAAAATTTAAAGAAACAAAAATATGTCTGTCGTTTTCGTTTTAGTTTTTGTAGCAATCATCATGGCAGGAGCTTTTTTAGTAGCCTTTGTCTGGTCGGTCAAAAATGGGCAGTACGAAGACACTTATACCCCTTCGGTTCGAATGTTGTTTGACGATCCACCGCTTAAAAAAGATGAAGACACCGGAAATGGGGAAAAGAAAACGGAAAAGATAAAGGCAGAAAAAACAAATCGCAGTGATCAGTCTGGGCATAAAGTAAAGCCAGCGAATCCCGAAAGAAGAAAGACAAACGCTGCAAATAACTAACATTAAGACTAAAATAAAACTAAATACTATTTTATGGAATTACAGAAGTTTTCTTACGACAACCGCATGACCCGAAACTTTGCGATTGCGACTATCGTTTGGGGTGTAGTCGGACTTTGTGTGGGTCTTTTGATTGCCCTTCAGATTTTTATTCCTTCCATGAATTTCGGACTGGAATTCACCACATTCGGCAGGACCCGGCCAGTTCATACCAATGCAGTAATTTTTGCCTTTGTGGGGAACGCGATTTTTACGGCAGTTTATTATTCGTTGCAGCGCTTGCTGAAAACGAGAATGTACAGCGAATTGCTCGGCAAAATCCATTTCTGGGGCTGGCAGCTAATTATTGTTTCAGCCGCAGTTACTCTTTTGGCTGGTTTTACTACCGGCAAGGAATATGCAGAACTTGAATGGCCGATTGATATTGCGATTACCCTTGTTTGGGTAGTTTTTGGATGGAACATGTTCGCTACCATTTTGCAGCGACGCACAAGTCATATATATGTTTCCATCTGGTTTTATATTGCCACCTGGGTTACTGTTGCCGTTTTGCATATATTTAATTCTCTTGCCATACCGGTCAGTTTTCTGAAAAGTTATACGCTTTATGCCGGAATTCAGGATGCGCTGGTACAATGGTGGTACGGGCACAATGCGGTAGCTTTTTTCCTGACCACTCCATTCCTTGGCCTGATGTATTACTTTGTTCCAAAAGTCTCCGGACGGCCGATTTATTCCTATAAACTTTCAATCGTTCATTTCTGGTCGCTCATTTTCCTTTACATCTGGGCCGGCCCGCATCATTTATTATACAGTTCGCTACCCGACTGGCTTCAGGCTTTAGGCACCACCTTTTCGGTTATGCTGATTGCTCCCAGCTGGGGTGGTATGATCAATGGGCTACTTACTTTGCGCGGTGCATGGGATAAAGTTCGCCGCGACCCGATTTTGAAAATGTTTGTCGTCGGAATCACGGCTTATGGAATGTCAACTTTCGAAGGACCATTATTGTCATTCAAAACGGTTAACGCAATCAGTCACTTTACCGACTGGACCATTGGACACGTGCACATTGGCGCACTTGGATGGAACGGAATGCTCACTTTTGGGATGATTTACTGGTTAATTCCGAGACTCTACAATACAAAACTATATTCAACTAAACTGGCAAATGTCCATTTCTGGATTGCCACATTGGCGATCGTTTTTTATGCGGTTCCGCTATATATTGGTGGTATAACTCAGGCCTTAATGTGGAAACAATTTACTCCCGATGGCTTTTTAATGTATCCGAATTTTCTGGAAACAGTAACTCAGCTTATTCCGATGTATGCCATCAGGGCATTTGGCGGCGGATTATATTTGGTAGGCTTTCTGATTCTTGTTTTCAACATTATAAAAACAATAAAGGCAGGATCGTTTGTTGCCGAAGAAGAAGCACAAGCTCCCGCACTGCATACTGAGTCGGAAGTTAAAACACAATCAGAAACATGGCATCGTTTTTTGGAACGGAAACCGATTCGCTTTCTGATTTTTGCAACAATTGCCATTTTGATTGGGGGAATCGTGGAAGTTATCCCAACCTATCTCATCAAATCAAATATTCCGACAATCACAAGCGTAAAACCGTATACTCCGCTTGAAATGCAGGGAAGAGATATATACGTAAGCGAAGGTTGCTACAACTGTCATTCGCAAATGGTCAGGCCATTCCGCTCTGAGACTGAACGATATGGTGAATATTCCAAAGCGGGCGAGTCGGTTTATGATCACCCTTTCCAATTCGGATCGAAACGAACAGGACCGGATTTGGCACGTGAAGGTGTGAAAACAGGGAAAATATACAAACCAAATTCATGGCATTACAATCACTTTATCGATCCGCAAAAGATGAATGCAGAATCCATAATGCCTAAATATCCATGGCTGGCCAAAAAGGAAATCGATATACAGTCGACACCGGGGAAAATCAGGGCATTGAAAATTTTGGGAGTTCCCTACCCCGACAATTACGAACAGCAAGCCATTGCAGATTTAAAAGCTCAGGCCGACAGCATTGCAAAAGATCTGGCTGCAAACGGAATTCAAACCGACAGCAACAGAGAGATTATTGCACTTATTGCTTATATTCAGCGACTTGGTGTTGATATATCAAACAAACCAATAAAAAAATAAAACATGTTAACAGATGCATTTCGCAATATATTTCACGTTGAGATTTACGCCTTAATTGGTTTTGTAATCTTTTTTACCTTTTTCATTTTTGTTTCTATCCAGGCATTTCGGATGAACAAAGAAGAAGTTGCCAAAATAAGCAACATGCCATTGGAAGATTCTGTCTCTGACACCAGGGAAGAACATGGCGCTTAAGGCAAAGGGCCTGGATAGGGACAAACGCTAACCAGAACTAATTTTCAAAATAAAAAAGTACTGAATATTAAAAACACAAAATACCAGACTATGCATACAAATGATGATGATCAACTAAGCAAACCCAATGAAATTCATGAGGAAGTTGATGATGTAACCAAAATTAAATATTTTGGCGGCCACGAATTTGATGGCATTAAGGAGCTCGACAACCCAATGCCACCCTGGTTGAAGTATATTTTTTACATTACAATTGTTATTTCGTTTTCTTACATGATGTTGCTGTTTGTATTTAAAGATGCCAGCATTGTTCAGAAAAAAGAATATTCCAAAGAAATGGCTGCTGCCAGAGCTAAAACAGAAGTGGCTGTAAAGGAAGAAGCTGCACAAACAGCAACACAACCGCCATTGACACAAGAGCAGATACTAGCTGACGGGAAAGTCACTTTCGACAAAATATGCTTAGTTTGTCACGGAAAATTTGGTGAAGGGCTGGTTGGACCAAACTTTACCGATCAATATTGGATACACGGTTCAAAGCCTGAAGATCTGAAAAAAGTAATTACGGAAGGAGTGCTTGATAAAGGAATGATTTCGTACAAAAGTCAGTTGAATGACAAGCAAATCAACCATGTAATTGCATATATACTTAGCATGCAGGGAACTAATCCGCCAAATCCGAAAGCACCTCAGGGAGTAAAAGTAGTACCTGAATAAGAAAACAGGCTCAGGTAACGTGTAAAAAGCCTGTTGAAATTGTCATTTGATAAACTAACTGAAATTAAAAACCATGCAAATCCCTGAAAATTATCAGGAATCAACATTCAGAGACCGTCCAACTACTTTCAGTAAAGAGGGTAAAAGAGTCTGGCTATTCCCTAAAATGCCAAAAGGGAAACTGTATAATATCAGGCGAATTATTGCATGGTCGTTGCTATTATTCTTCTACATGGCGCCTTTCCTGAAATTCAGAGGAGAACCAATGATCTTTTTAAATTTTCTGGAGCGTAAATTTGTATTGTTTGGTAATACTTTTTATCCGCAGGATTTTCATTTACTCGTTCTGTCCGTTATTACCCTCATCGTTTTCATCGTTTTGTTTACGGTTATCTACGGAAGAATTTTTTGCGGATGGGTATGCCCGCAGACCGTTTTTCTGGAATTTTTATACCGTCCAATTGAGTACCTGATTGATGGAAATTCTGAAAAGCAACGAGAACTTGCAGAACAGGAAATGGACGCGATAAAAGCCCTAAAACGAATTCTGAAACACGGAATTTATATTGTGATTTCGTTTCTTACCATACTAACCTTTGTTTCGTATGTTACCGGAACAGAAAAACTGGGAAAAATTGTGGATAACTGGCCAATTCAGAATTCAGGATCACTAATGGGTGTTTTGGCATTTACCGGAGTTCATTATTTTGTGTTTGCATGGTTTCGCGAACAGGTATGCACCATGGTTTGTCCATATGGCCGCTTACAGGGAGTTATGCTCGATGTGAATACCATATTGGTAGCATACGATTATAAACGCGGTGAACCACGCAGAAATGCCGAACACAAAAGAGAAAATCTGGGTCAACAGGGCGACTGCATCAATTGTCACAGTTGCGTGGCTGTTTGCCCTACCGGAATCGACATCAGGAATGGAACTCAGCTCGAATGCATCAATTGCACGGCATGTATCGACGCCTGCAATTCGGTAATGAAAAGAATAAAGAAACCTTTGGGATTAATTCGGTTTGCTTCTGAAAAATCAATCTCGGAAGGAAAGAAAATCAGGTTTAATGCCCGTATAATTGCATACTCTTCTGTTTTAGCTGCTTTACTAATTGTAATTACATACTTATTTACCGTTCGTGGCGATGTGGAAACTACCATAATCCGTTCGCAGGGAACAATGTTTCAGGAATATGGTCCGGATCATTACAGTAATCTTTATGATCTTCAAATGGTGAATAAAACCAATTCGGAGGTGAGTATCGAAATAAAACTATTATCTCCTAAAGGAGAAATCATTTTGATGGGCGATTCATTAAAAGCAGAGAAAGGCGAGGTTGCGCAAAGAAATTTGCTCATTGTCCTTAAAAAAGAAGAAGTTAAATCATCAAACAGTCATTTGGAAATTGGAGTTTTTGAAAACAGAAAACTGATTGACAAGATCTCGTCAACTTTTGTCGGGCCAAATTCACTGGACAAAAAAAGTGATTAATCTTGGCAAGCAGAAACAAGTCATAATTAATTGGCATTCAGCGAAAAGATTAAAATTTAATAACTACCGAATATATTTGTGACTGTAACTCTGGAATTTGAAACCTGAAATTTGGAACTAAACAGATATGAAAATAAAATTTAACTGGGGAACGGGAATTGTTCTGGCATTAGTGATTATGGTATCGGGAATGACTTATTTAGTATCGATTGCGGTACGTCAGGATTATGACCTGGTTGACAACGATTATTATCAAAAATCCGTAAATTACCAGCAACATATCGAGAAAGTAAAAAACACAGAAGCTTTAGCCGATAAAATTGTTTTTAAGCAATCGGCTGATATTTTAGAAGTAACATTTCCGGACTTGAGCGGAAATCAGGAATATAAAGGTGAGATTCATTTTTACAGTCCGGTTCAGGAAAAAAGAGATATGACACTAAAGGTTAAACCGGATTCAGGAAGAACACAAATTATTGATCTGGGAAAGCTGAAAAGCGGCAGATATCAGATCAAAATAGACTGGTCAGCTAACAAGGTAGATTATTATCAGGAAGAAGAAATATCGGTTGTGCGGTAAAATACGAAAGTTTGAATCGTTGAACTTGAAATTTGAAACTTATGGATATCATTACACCACTAACCATCGGATTAATAGGCAGTTTTCACTGCATTGGCATGTGCGGCCCAATTGTAGTTGCATTACCATTAAAGAAACACAACCTGGTCTCAAAAATTGCAGGAGCTTTTTTATACAACTCCGGAAGGGTAATTACTTACGGTCTTCTTGGTATTTTATTTGGGATGCTTGGTCGTGGAATTAAACTGGCTGGTTTTCAGCAATGGACATCAATTTTACTCGGTGTAACAATGATTGTCAGCATCCTGTATCCTTACTTTTTCAGGGAAAAGATCTCGATCAGCAGCTTGTTCACTGGCTTCGCCTCCAGATTAATCATCCGGATAAAGAAGCTTTTCACCGACCGGTCGTATTCTTCTCTTTTGATGATTGGCCTGTTGAATGGCCTGTTACCCTGCGGACTGGTTTATGTTGCAATTGCCGGCGCTATAAACACAGGAGCAGTGTATACTGGCGCTTTGTTTATGATGCTTTTTGGAATCGGGACTATTCCGTTATTACTTGTTGCGACTCTGGCAAGCGATGCGATCGGGCAAAGGCTCAGATCAAAGATGCAGAAAGTGGTACCCTATTTTGTCTTTGTACTTGGGGTTCTTTTTATTCTGAGAGGAATGTCGTTGGGAATACCTTACATAAGCCCCACCACTCAAAAACTGGAGCCCAAAGTTATGATTGAAAAAGGAGATTGCTGTAAATAAATAAGTGGTTGAATTATCAAAATGGAAGAAGATGAATTTAACAAAAAATGTATTAAATTGAAACCAATTAAAAAATGGTGAGACATTTGAATTAAATTTCAGTAAAAATCAAACTTTTTGGTCGCAAAATATTAACTCACTGAAATATTGCAAATTATATCATTCAGATAATCAATTAAGAAATCAGATTTAGAATATACGCTAAAAAAAAGAAAAAAAAAGACCGGTTTATTCGCTTTTTATTAAACATTCAATCCGGTTTTGGGTTTCTTAGGACAAAACAAAACAATAGAATTGGATTAAAGCAGAAGGATAAATACAGAATTCGATTGATAAATCCAGCGCGAAAGAATACCGATTGAAAAGCATAGTGTGGATACAATTAGAAAAGTATTACTGAAAACCAAGAATCGAGATGAACCAAAACAACGTTCTAATATGAATTACAATGTCCATAAACAGGTTTTTATTCCTCAACTAACAAATTTTGTTTTTAAATCCTCAAAAGGGAAAGCACTTCATTTGCTGGCCTTTTTTATTCTTTTCGCCGGAATAAATCTTTTTGGTCAAAAAGTATATGACGATAAAACAAACGATCCGGAAATTGGAATTGTTGAGCATTTGGATGATTTTTTACCAACTGACATTTACCTGATTGATGAAAACAATCAACGCGTTTTACTTACCGATTTAATCGATAAACCGACCATTATTAATTATGTTTATTTCCGCTGTCCTGGCATTTGCAGTCCTTTAATGGAAGGACTTTCCAAAGTAATGGACGAATCAGACCTGGTTGCCGGAGTGGATTATCAGGTATTTACCATCAGTTTCGACCCGCGGGAAACTATCGATCTTGGAATCAAAAAGAAGAACAATTATCTTAACCTTGTAACTAAAAAGGAAGCCATAAGTAAAGGCTGGAAATTTTTTGTTTCAGATAGTGCCAGCATTATTAAGGGGACTAATGCAATTGGATTTAAATACAAAAAAACCGGACAGGACTATGCACATGCTGCTGCAGTTGTTGTTGTAAGTCCAAAAGGTAAAATCACACGATATCTGACCGGAATATATTTTCTGCCATTCGATTTTAAAATGGCGGTTATAGAAGCATCAAAAGGAATGTCGGCACCTACCATCAATAAAATTATGCAGTATTGTTTTTCTTACGATCCGGTGGGTAAAGCATACGTTTTAAATGTAACTAAAATTTCAGGCACCTTAATTCTTTTTGTTGCCATGTTATTTTTTCTGGTACTGATTTTCAAACCCAAAAGAAAAATAAACAAACATATTTGATTTATGCAAACAGCAGTTCAAATTCCACACGATGTAAGTTACCTCGATTATAAGGGGAAATACAAGGGAATATTTAGTTGGATTTTCTCGACCGACCACAAGCGCATCGCTCTACTGTACCTGTACTCTATGATGACGATGTTCTTCGTTGGTGTTATGTTGGGACTAGCCATGAAACTTGAATTAATTGCTCCGGGGAAAACCATAATGGATCCTCAGACATACAATGCGGTCTTTACCGTTCATGGAGTAATCATGATCTTCATGATTGTTATACCTGGACTTCCGGCTGTATTTGGTAATTTCATGCTGCCCCTGATGATCGGTGCAAAAGACGTGGCATTTCCGAAAATAAACCTACTCTCGTGGTATTTTTATGTTTTGGGTGCAGTACTGGTCATTTCTTCTGTGCTTTTTGGTAATGGAACACCAGACACCGGATGGACATTTTACGCACCTTACAGCTTTAAATCGGGAACCAACTTACTTCCGGCGATATTTGGGGCATTTGTTTTGGGATTCTCTTCCATTCTGACTGGATTAAACTTTATCGTAACCATTCACCGGATGCGCGCTCCCGGCATGGGCTGGTTTAAAATGCCATTGTTTCCCTGGTCGTTATACGGAACAGCATGGATACAATTGCTGGCGACCCCTGTGGTTGGAATCACCCTCGTGCTGGTCGCCCTGGAACGAATTTTCAACATTGGTGTATTCGACCCCGCATTAGGTGGCGACCCAATTTTATACCAGCATTTGTTCTGGATTTATTCGCATCCGGCCGTATATGTAATGATTCTTCCGGCCATGGGTGCTATTTCTGAAATCATTCCTACATTCTCTCAAAAACATATCTTCGGATACAAGGCAATTATAGCATCAACCCTTGCCATTGCTTTTGTTGGCTATTTTGTTTGGGGTCACCACATGTTTACTTCAGGAATGAGCGGCACGGCCCAATATACATTCTCGATTTTAACTTTTATCGTAGCCATACCAAGTGCCATTAAGGTATTTAACTGGATTTCCACCATGCACAAAGGTTCCATTAATCCGGATATTCCTTTTTTATGGGCCGTTACGTTTATTTTCGTTTTTATGATTGGTGGTTTTTCAGGACTCGTTCTGGGAGCTCTGGCTACCAACGTATATGTGCATGATACTGCATTCGTTGTGGCACACTTTCACTTTATTGTTTTTGGTGGAGTTGGGTTTGCCTTTTTTGGCGCCATTCACTATTGGTTCCCTAAAATGTTCGGCCGGATGTACGATAAAGTCTGGGCTAAAGTTGGCTGGGCATTTTTTACTGTAGGTTTTTTGACTTTATATTCTCCGATGTTTTATCTTGGAATGATGGGAATGCCTCGTCGTTATTACGATTATCTACCCGAATTTCATGCCGCAAACATACTGTCCACACTTGGTTCATGGGTTATGACTTTTGGCTTGCTGATCATTATCATAAATCTATTCAGGTCGGCTAAGAATGGTCCAATTGCCCCAATAAATCCATGGAATGGAAAAACACTGGAATGGACCGTAGCATCACCTCCTCCGGTTGAAAACTTTGAAGAAATACCAGTATACGGCGAAAAAGACGGACCTTACGAATATTAATAAATTGGTTATACTACTTTATGGAACATGTAACACAACATTCAGATCCGCATTACGATCAGGAAGCATCCAAATTGGGAATGTGGCTTTTTATATTCACAGAACTACTCCTTTTTGGAGGCTTGTTCATTGTTTATTCCATTTACCGGTTTCTGAATCCGGAAGCCTTTCGATTAGGCGGAGAAGAACTGAATTTGACAATTGGAGCAATAAATACGGTCATTTTATTGGTGAGTAGTATGACTATTGCCATGTCGACCTCTTCTCTTCAGAAAAAGAACAAAGGACTTACCGTGTTTTTGCTTGAAGTTACAATCATCCTTGCACTTATATTCCTGATCAATAAATATTTTGAATGGGGTGTGAAATTTGATCATGGTATATGGCCCGGATCGGAGCATTTGCTTAATGACATGAGTAAGGGCGAAATCCTGTTTTTTGGACTCTATTTCGTTATGACAGGATTACATGCGCTGCACATAATCATCGGAATGATAATAATAATTGTGGCACTAAACAAAGTTCAAAAAGGAACTGTAAATGCCGATCGTCCATCATTACTCGAAAATGCCGGTTTGTACTGGCACCTTGTCGATCTAATCTGGATTTTCCTGTTCCCGTTATTCTATTTAATACATTAAGAAACCACGATAAAAATGGAAAAAGAAAAACATCATATCGTACCCTACAAGGTTTACTTCTATATTCTGATATCACTAATCACGCTTACATTCATGTCGATTGGCATCACTGAAATTGACCTTGGAGAGTACTCTGTATTAGGAGCCATGATATTTTCGACGATTAAATCAGTATTGGTTTTAACCTGGTTTATGCACCTTAAATTCGACCAGCCCTTTTTACGTTTCATGGTTGGCTTTGTAGCCCTGATATTCCTTGCGGTTATATTCATTACATTTTTAGATTACTATTACAGATAAAAGCTATGTATATCCTATCATCTACCACTAATGCTTCAAATTTCGTAACAGGCGTAGACAAAGCCTTTATCGTAATTATGGGCATTTCCTTAGTATTTCTGGTTGGGTTGACTCTTACCATGTTGTATTTCATATACAAATACAACAACAAAAAGAATCCGCATGCAACTCAAATAAAGGGAAGTACACAGCTTGAAATTATCTGGACCGTAATTCCTACCATTCTGGTATTGGTTATGTTTTACTACGGATGGGCCGGATGGGCTCCTATGAGAACTGCACCGAAGGATAGTTTTAACATCAAAGTTACCGGACGGATGTGGAACTACACGTTTGAATATGAAAACGGAAAAAAAACCGATACTTTAATTGTTCCGATGAATAAACCGGTTAAACTGGCTTTGATCTCACTGGATGTAATTCATGGTTTTTACATACCTGCTTTCAGGATAAAGGAAGATGTTGTTCCAGGCAGGGAAAAAATGGCCTGGTTTATCGCCGAGAAGGAAGGACTATTCGAATTGTTTTGCTCCGAATACTGTGGTTTAAATCACTCGTATATGTACACTTATGTAAAATCTATGTCTGAAGATAAATTTAATGCGTGGTATGTGGACACCACAAAACATGTAGATGTTGCTGCAGTTGACTCTCCTGTCGCTAACGGAAAACGAATCATGAAAAACATCGGATGTTTTGCCTGTCATTCAATTGATGGGTCGAAACTGGTCGGACCTTCATTTAAAGGGGTATACGGTCACACAGCCACTGTAATTACCGGAGGAAATGAACGGGAAATAACGGTTGACGATGAATACATCAAACGTTCCATTTATGATCCAAACGCTGATGTGGTAAAAGGTTTTAACAAAGGCCTGATGCAGCCCTACACAGGTCAGCTTTCGGAAGATGATGTGACACAAATTACTGAATACCTGAAAACACTGAAGTAACTGATTAAAATTAAATGAAAAAAGACGATCTGAGATACTGGATAAAAATAGTTTTAGAGCTTGGCAAAGCCCGGATATCAATTCCCATTGCTTTATCAGCCTTTACCGGATATGCCTTACATACGGGACAATTCGGCATGGAAGCCCTGATATTAATGTTTGGAGTATTTCTGATGTCCTGCAGTTCAGGAGCGATAAACCACATTCAGGAATACAAAACGGATGCCCTGATGCCCCGGACGAAAAACCGCCCGATACCTTCAGGAAAAATAAGTTTAATGGGTGCATGGATTGTTGCCATCTCCTTTTTTGCCTATGGTGCTTTTATTCTGATTGCCAATTTTCCAATTCTTGTATTTCTGACCAGCTTTCTTACTTTGATTTCATACAATGTCATTTATACACCGCTAAAAAAAGTAACCGCATTTGCAGTTGTTCCAGGCTCACTGGTAGGTGCGTTACCTCCTTACATCGGTTGGTTTGCAGGTGGCGGAAGCTGGCACGACGGACAGATTTTTTGGGTTGCCATGTTCTTTTTTATCGGACAGATTCCTCATTTCTGGCTCTTATTACTGATGTTTGGCAAAGAATATCAGCTGGCCGGCTACCCAAGCCTCACCTCCGTTTTTAATGACAACCAGATTAAACGTTTAAGCTATACATGGATCCTGGCTACTATAGCCACCGCAATTGTAATTGCATTAACTGTTCTGAAAGGAAGTGTTGTGCTGTTTTTCCTCCTTTTTTATATTTTTTATGTCATGTTTTCACTTTCAGGAAGCATTCTTATGAAAAATGACCTTAAAGTGAGACCGGCCTTCTTTAAACTGAATTTTTTGTATCTGATGATGATGATTGTTCTGATTCTGGATAGCCTTTATCCATCGATGCATTAAACAGGTAAATACATGAAGAAGAGTGACTTTAAACAAAACATTTACCCAATTGTTTCTTCAATAACCAAAATTCAATCATTTATTCATTCAATCTAACTATCATGAAAAATGCACTTTTAATTCTGGTGATGAGCATGGCTCTTTTTGCTTGTCAATCGCCTCAGAAAAAAACGGATACGGCTAAAACCGAAGTGGCATCAGCAACTGTTGAAACCACACTGAGAGTGGAAGGAATGACCTGTACTGAATGTGAACAATCTGTTGCCAAAGGAGTAAACGAATTGGCCGGTATTGACAGCATCAGGGTCAACCACCTCGATTCAACTGCCTTTGTACGGTACGATCCGTCAAAAACCGATCTGGCACAAATTACCAAAGCCATTGAAGGCAGAGGTTATGAAGTAGTACCCGCCACTAATTAAAATCTTCAAATGGCTGGTGACACGATATTCAATCGTGATTTCTTATAAAAATGCTGGAAATTCTAAATTTCCTAAACTAAAAAAGTGGTTGAATGAATGATTTAAAATCTTCGTTCAACCACTTTTATTTATTCAGGTTTTCTGAATTAAAATCTGATCAGTTGAGAATGTTTTGGGGAAGGTATTGGCAAGGTTTTCAAGTAACGATTCAGAATACAATTATTTAGCCGAAATCAAAGATACTGTCCTCAAGCCGGACAGGCTTTTACTTTTTTTCTACAGCAAAAAAAAGCAAACAAAAAATGCCGTCGCTGAAGAATAAAAAGCTAAAAACAGAATACGTTTCGCTCAAAATTTCCAAACTCCTCCCTCTGGTCGTCAAACAGGGAAATTTTCTTAACGCTCACTTCTTCTGTTTTTTTAACGCTTTTTCTTCTTAGGCCGAACAACACCAAGACTGCATAAATTCACTCAATGAATTGAACTGAAACAACATTCTTCAAATTTTAAGCAACAAATGATAAGAGCAAGTGCGAGGGCCGTCAAAACGCCCGGCGGAGGGTTCGTTTTGACAAGATTTTTGCTTACTTTTCATCGAATGGAAAAGTAAGGGCCAGTCCGGCCTAAGGACAGAAAACGGATTTTTAAATATTGCTCCACAACTATATGAAGTGATCCTTAAAATCAAATTTTTAATCATCGTCGTCTGCAGGGCCGGCCAATGCCGCCGGATAGGATTGTTCCCCTTTTGCACTGAACCAGATAATACGGTTTAAAACATCATCATTACCCGCATCAATATGCGTATACTCAGGACGTAATGACTGTTTGGCAAAAGTTAAAGCCATTCCTGTTAAAGAGCTCAGTTCCGGATTCATCTCGTCTAAAGGTATTCTATTCTCTACTGCTGAAAACGGAGAATGTATCGCCTCATTCTCAAAACAGTCAAACATCGGTAATGCCGTGGCGTCCATAATGTTCATTGGAGGAATTCCCAGTATTTGCTCAATAGAGCGTACAATGCAAGTCTGATTATAATTTGTAGATATTGTTTTTCCCGTTTGACTATATGGACTTACGACAAAGCCCGTTGTCCGGTATGATGATACATGATCCCATCCGGCCTGAGAATCGTCTTCAGTAACAAAAATAACTGTATTCGCCCAGAACCGGCTTTTACTGACTGCTTCGATAATTCGACCCAATGCCAGATCATTGTCGGCAACCATCGCCCGTGGTGTTGGCATTCCGGGTCTCGATCCCGTGGTGTGATCTGTCGATAATGCCATAACTGATAACTCCGGAAATTGATCTCCGGACATTTGTTCGTATGCTTTTAATTCTTCAATAAAGGCACTCGCACGAAGCTGATCAGTAATTTTTAACTCATCAGAACCGGGATAGTTTTGAGACAGCATAGGCGCTACCCTAGATATGGTTGTTGTATTGTGAAAAACCAGGGGTTTCCCAGCCTTATAATTCTCGTAAATAGCAGTCCAGGTAAGATTCGGATCCATTTCAGGCATACTGGCTTCCCCATAAATACGTACCGTTTTTCCATGATCTGCTGCATTGTTCCATATAAATCCTTTTTGACTGTAAACCAATGCATCATTCTGAACATGCGGATAACTTCTGAACCAGGCACGCACATTCTTCTCCACATAATCGGTAACCATCGCCGCGTCTGTCCACTGATGCCCTTCTGCCGAACACTTCCCAGATGCATAATAGTTATCGAGCAACAAAAATTTACGTGCAAGCTGATGTTGATTCGGCGTTACCTGATCGCCAAAAATGCACAAATCTTTTTGTCCGTTACCTTCCGGCATATCACCCAAAACCTGATCATATGTACGGTTTTCCTTAATAATATAGATCACATGCTTAAATACCGAAGGTTCTCCGATGCGCTCCGGAACAGGCCTGGCGGGTTGATTTTTCCGGGGAGACAAGCGGGCCAGATCGGTTCTGAAATGAAGCATCTGGGTCTTTACCTTTTCAGTATATTTTGTCAACTGATTGCTATTGGGCAGAGGAATGACAGAAATGGTTGCCTTTTGGCGGTGAGAGTTATATGCTCCTTCGCTGACTTTTTTGGTGATTTCATCCGCATTTTTCATTTCGCGGCTGTTTACCCGGGCGCCTTCGCCCTCCAGATTAGTTACAAATAACGTATTATCATGAATCGCCAGTCCTCCGGGATATGCTTCGGTTGGAATAAACCCTTCAACCTGACTATTCCTGTTCTGCAGATCCAGTTTTATAACTGCCACCGCATTATCCATTCCGTTGGCAACATACAAACGGGCGTTATCAGGACTAATCGCCAATGCATTTGGAGAATCGCCAATAAAACCAATTTCTCCCTTTATAATTTTTACATCAATTGTTTCCAGCGTTTCAAATGAATCTGCATCAATTACCGAAACATTGTCGCTGTTGCTGTTGCTGACAAAAATATACCGGTCATCGTTGCTGCTAATCAAATCATTCGGATGAAGGCCAACCGGAATATTACGAATAATTTTTCCATCATTAAGCGCGAAAACAATCACCGATCCGGAGTTAGTTGCTCCGGTCACAGGGTCAATAAAAGCCTTTCCGTAAGGTACTCCTGCAGTTTCTTTCTGTGTGTTTTCATCAGGAGTAGAACCCGCCCAGTTGGTAACAAAGGCCCTGTTTTTATTAATAATTATTCCGTAGGGAGCGACACCTGTATCAACCGACCATACATTCTGTTTTGTTTCGATATCAATTTTTACCAGTTTATTATTGCCATTCAGCACGACATACAAATACGGTTTCCCGTTTTCCACATTAATGGCCAGTTCGTTTGGTAAAGCCAGAGGAGAATCTCCTTCAGGAGCAAAATCAAATGTATTTACTATGCTTATTTTTTCACCATTCCAACTCGCCTGAAAAACTTTCGATTGATGTTTGTTTCCGGTAGCGGCACTCCAGAAAATATGAACTTCAGTCCCGGTTTTAAGAACCTGAATTCCGGAAAAAGTGCTCATTAATCCTTTATACTGAACCTCATCATTATAGGTCCAACGTGCAATAATTTTATCGGACCGGCTGTCCAGTACAGCAATTCCGTAACGATCCTCAACAGCAAACATCGCGGATTCAGGAATCAATTTTATATCCAGACTGTGATTTTCAAAATCAGGGTCGCCGTAAACGATCACTTTACCGGCAGGGTCAATAATACGGTTGTATGGCATCATCACCGGCAATAAATTTCGGGATAAAGTACTATCGTCATAGGCTGCATAATGACGCATTTTTTCGTCCACTCCGGTAGTTTGTTTACTTATGTAGGAGCGACAAGCCGATAAACTCAACACTAAACCCAACAAACAATAAAAAATCTTAGTCTTCATTCTTTCACTTATTAAATGCTTATTGAAAATTCCATTTTCAAAAATGGTCTTATTTATCTGCCTTTTGCTTTATGAGCCTGATAAATTAAATACAACACGGGCTCTGACTGTCAGCCCCGATTGTGATGGAAGATCGCGGATTGCTTCAGGATTTGTCATCTGGTTGCGGGTAGCATAAAATACCGGACCGCCGGAAACTGAAAATGAAAGTCTTGAATTTTTTGGTGCCATATTTAAGGAAGGACCAATCAGTAACTTTGCACCGCCTTCGGCTTCTTCTTCATCCCAAAAACCTTCCAGGTCTTCCCCAACAGCTTCAACACCGCCATAAAGTTTACCAATTAAACGGTAATGAAAACCCAGACTTGTGATTACGTCAATATCGTCCCGATTGTCGGCAAAAGCTTTTTCAAAGAGTATATTTCCACCAGCCTTCCATCGTGGAGCGTCAAAAGAGGCGGTAACCCGACTTAAAAGCGATTTCACATTGCTGTAATCTCTGCGCACTCCCACCCCAAGACCAAAACGCAAACCATGCATTTTTTTTCCTCCGATAAAATCACGAATAATCTCGGCTTGCTGCGCGCTGTTGGCTCCATTGTCTTCTCCGGGAAAACCAAATGAAGCATTCGCGTACAATGTAAACCGATTACCAAGATAGCCTTTTAACCCAAATTGCTGAGCTATTCCGTCGTATCCAAAAGGACCGGCAACACGTTCGCCGTAACTACCCGAATAATCAAGACTCCATGTCAAATCTTCGGGTGTTAATGTGGTCACTGAAAACAGAAAAGGTTCCGATGTTCTGGTTGTCGTAAAAACATCGTTCTCCTCCGGATTCTGCGCTTCCGCCGCAATAACGATTATTCCGGATATCAGGAAGGCCAGTATACTCTTTTTCATTGGATTTGTATTTAACGTTTATTTTGAAAACTGGATATTTCATTACTTAATACAAAACTAGAGCAATGATGTTCATGGATCACAATTCAATAACAACTTATTTTTTAATTAATTAAATTCACTAAAGTGTGATAATCTATAACCGAATTGCATCTACTGTTTAACCGTATCTTAAAGTGAATGCCTGAATAGACAAGTGTTTCATTAAGCATCTAATGACGGCAGGTCATTCCGAACCTGATTCGGAATCTGTTGTTTCTCTTGAGATGCTGAAATAAATTCAGCATGACAATAAATATTTCAATCTTAATAAAACACTAATTTGTCTGAAACAAAAATAAAAGTTAAAAATTGTATTTCAGTAATTTTCCGATTAAAAAGCTTTGTAACTTTAGAAATATAAATTGATAAAACGATGGCTACACTCATTCGAAAAGATCAAATTGAATTTAAGGAAGATTCAGGTAAAATCGAAAATTACCGGTTGTTCACTGCTTCTCCCAGATTATCGGCGCTTGTTGGCTCAAAAAACTTATTCTTTGATCTCCGGTTATTAAATCCGGAACAATTTTCATTTCCTTATCATTTTCATCGTCATGCTGAAGAAATGATGATGGTAATCTCCGGAACAATGACCGTGAGAACGCCCAATGGATTGGAAATAATGAATGAAGGCGATATCGCGTTTTTTGAAATGGGTGAAACCGGGGCACACCAGTTTTATAACCACAGTACAGAACCCTGCACTTACCTTGACGTCAGAACATTGTTTACAGTAGATATTTGTGAATATCCTGATTCAGGCAAGGTTAACATCTTACCATCCATAGAGATTTTCGGGAAAAATTCGAAAGTTGATTATTTTAAGGGAGAAGAGCATATTCTTGAAAAATGGGAAGAGCTGAAGAAACAAAAATTATGAAAATCCTTGAGTGTATCTAAGGTCATTTAAAAGTCATTCAATGGTCATTAAGTTGCCATGAAACGATAAATGACTATGAATGACCATATATGACTGCTATGAAGTAGTAAATAGAGAAATAAACAGACAAACATCAACATTATTAACACATATAAAATTTAAAAACATGAAAAAAATTTTGTTCTTAACCGGTGATTTTACTGAAGATTACGAAACCATGGTACCGTTTCAAATGCTCGAAATGGTAGGATACGAAGTTCATGCTGTTTGTCCTGACAAAAAGAAGGGAGACACCATTAAAACCGCGATTCACGATTTTGAAGGTGATCAGACTTATTCCGAAAAACCCGGACACAACTTTGCACTAAACTACAGTTTCGACGATGTAAAAGTAAGCGATTACAGCGGCTTGGTTATTGCAGGTGGCCGTGCTCCTGAATATTTGCGGCTCAACAAAAAAGTGATTGAATTTGTGCAGTATTTCTTTTCGAAAAACCTGCCGGTTGCAGCCATTTGTCATGGCATCCAGATTTTAACCGCAGCCGATGTGGTACGTGGCCGCAAGCTTACCGCTTATCCGGCCGTTGGACCTGAGGTAACCCTAGCAGGTGGCGAATTCCAAAATATTCCGGTAAATGCTGCTTATGTCGATGGTAACCTGGTAAGCTCACCGGCATGGCCGGCACACCCCAGTTTTATCCGCGAATTCCTGAAAGTGATGGGTGCCAAAATTGAAATTTAAGGTTTATGCCTTAGCTTAAAAAAGAGGCTGTGTCAAAAATCAAAATGAATGCAACGCTCGTCACCCCGAATTTATTTCGGGGTCAGATTTGCAATATGATGAGATCCTGAAACAAGTTCAGGATGACAGGAGTAACAACTTTTGACACAGCATCATTATAAATAGCGGTTGAATAAAGGAGTAAAATCCGGAGTTCAGCCGTTTTATTTTGTGCATTTTTAGTTTTAATCCTATCGAAATCAACGGGTTTAAAATTTCCTTTGGAATACTCATACCTATTTAGGCTATTCTTTGCCGTTGACTTCAGTCAACGGTTAAAAGAAATATGAGAGATTTAGGCTTTAGCCCTAACTTTTGTCGTTAAAAAGCCACAGGATTCATTCTCCCATTTTGTCCATCAGCTAAAGCAGACGGCAAAGGATATCTTAGTCCGAACGATAAATGCAACTAAACCAAATTTACATTACCCAGATGAGATCACTACTTGACTAAAAAAACTGAAACTGTGAAAATTCTGGATTCCCATTTTTCAAAGGGTTACACCCTTTGCTTTTTCAGGTCGTCCTTTCAGGACTAAAAGAGGCAAAGCCCCGAAACGTTTCAGCACAGGACGGAGGGAAACGCAGTCCTGTGAATAAGATATACGTTATTGCAGATTTTCCGGCGCCGCAATCGTTTTGCATTAGAATATTCAAAAACCACATACACATCGTTTAAAAACTATTGGATTCCCATTTTTCAAAGGGTTACACCCTTTGCTTTTCAGGTCGTCCTTTCAGGACTATAAGGGGCAAAGCCCCGAAACGTATTAGCACAGGACGGAGGGAAACGCAGTCCTGTGAATAAGATGTATGTTATGGCAGATTTTCCGGTGCCGCAATCGTTTTGCATTTGAATATTAAAAAACCACCTATACGCATCATTAAAAAATATTGGTTCCTTTTTTCAAAGGGTTTCCCTTTGCTGTTACAGGTCGTCCTTTCAGGACTAAAAGGGGCAAAGCCCCGAAATGTATTAGCACAGGAGGGAGGAAAACGGAGTCCTGTGAATAAGATATACGTTATTGCAGATTTCCGGCACAGCAATCGTTTTGCATTAGAATATTCAAAAACCACATACACATCGTTTAAAAACTATTAGATTCCCATTTTTCAAAGGGTTACACCCTTTGCTTTTTCAGGTCGTCCTTTCAGGACTCAAGGGGCAAAGCCCCGAAACGTTTCAGCACAGGACGGAGGGAAACGGAGTCCTGTGAATAAGATATACGTTATTGCAGATTTTCCGGTGCCGCAATCGTTTTGCATTTGAATAACAAAAAAAACACCTATACGCATCATTTAAAAACATTGGTTCCCATTTTTTCAAAGGGTTTCACCCTTTGCTGTTACAGGTCGTCCTTTCAGGACTCAAGGGGCAAAGCCCCGAAACGTTTCAGCACAGGACGGAGGGAAACGCAGTCCTGTGAATAAGATGTATATTATTGCAGATTTCCGGCACAGCAATCGTTTTGCATTTGAATATTAAAAACCACATATACACATCGTTTAAAAACCATTGGGTTCCCATTTTCAAAGGGTTACACCCTTTGCTGTTAAAGGTCGTCCTTTCAGGACTAAAAGGGGCAAAGCCCCGAAATGTATTAGCACAGGACGTAGTAAAAGAGAGTCCTGTGAATAAGATATCATTAGAAAAAACATTCTGGCACCGGAACCGATTTGCCTTTCCGGGATATAATCTTTGTAAAAAGGGGTTATTACGGCCAAAGCATTAACTTTGCTATCAGCAGAATTCGTTTTGTTATCTATCTAAAAACAATCATTAAAACAATTGATATGTCGGGACACAGTAAATGGTCGACCATTAAACACAAAAAAGGAGTACTGGATTCGAAACGATCCAAGATGTTCTCTAAACTGGTCAAGGAAATTACAGTTGCCGTAAAAGAAGGCGGCCCCGATCCTGAAGGCAATCCGCGACTCCGCCTTGCCATTTCGAACGCCAAAGGCGTAAGTATGCCCAAGGACAATATTCAGCGTGCCGTCAGTAAGGGATCAGATAAAGATTCGGCCTCTTTTACCGAGTGTACGTTCGAAGGTTACGCCTATGGCGGTGTTGCTATTTTTCTTGAATCCACTACCGATAATCAGCAACGCACCATTTCGAATGTCAGGAGCTATTTCAATAAACACAACGGCAGCCTTGGAACCAATGGCTCCCTGAGTTTTATATTCGACCGAAAGGGTATTTTCACCATTCCCCAAGGCACACTTGATCCTGATGAATTTGAATTGGAAATGATTGAAGCCGGCGCTGAAGAAATGCAGCTCGAAGAGGGTTATTTTACCATTACCACAGCGATGGAAGATTTCGGCCCGATGATGAAAAAACTGGAAGCGCTGAACATCGAACCGGAAAGTGCACAGTTGCAGCGCATCCCAAATGATACCACGACACTCGATCTGGAGACTGCCCAAAAAGTCATGCGGCTCATTGATATCTTCGAAGAAGACGATGATATTCAGGCTGTGTACCACAACCTCGAGATGACCGATGAACTGATGGAATCTATATAGACCCGTTTCTTTCATAGATCCAGCCCTGCAAATACAATGGTTCTTTGTTGAATGATGAAACTACCGCAGGCAAAAAGGACAAAATGGAAAGACAAAAACAGTTGCATCCAAAAATACCGGATCAGATTAAAACCAGTGATATGTTAATCTATATATATCGAACGTCATGCTGAATTTATTTCAGCATCCCATCCATGATCAACAGATTCCGAAACAAGTTCGGAATGACTTCCCGGTATTGGTTGATTAACACGACACCAGGTGTCCTAAGAATCTGCTTTGGTTAGATATTAATATTCCGTGAAATTTATTTTTGAAATCAATCTGATTCCGAACCTTTCATCCTGCCCAATTGTTTTAACCCACACAGAATTATAACCCTATAATTTGAAAATCATGAAATACAACAAATTAGGAAACACAGGAATTCTGGTCTCGGAACTTTGTCTCGGAACCATGACGTTCGGTGGAAAAGGGTTCTGGACAGCCATTGGACAGTTGCCACAGGACGAAGTAAATCAAATTGTAAAAACATCGCTGGATGGTGGAATTAATTTCATCGACACAGCAAATGCCTATTCCGAAGGATTATCGGAAACCATGCTTGGCGAAGCGTTGAAAAAACTCGGAGTTCCACGCGCAGAAGTAATTATTGCCACAAAAGTAAGGATACGTATGGGCAAAGGAGCCAACCAGGTTGGCCTGTCACGACTTCACATTATGGATTCGGTAAACGACAGCCTGCAACGAATGAACCTGTCGCACATCGATCTGCTTTACATTCACGGAGTCGACCCGATTACGCCGCTCGAAGAAACCATGCGCGGACTGGAAGATGTGGTGCGCTCGGGTAAAGTACGGTACATCGGCATCAGTAACCATCCGGCATGGAAGGTTATGAAAGCAAACAGCTATGCCGAAAAAATGGGCTGGACTAAATTTGTGGCTTCGCAAAACTATTACAGTGTTGCCAGCCGCGACATCGAACGCGAAATTGTGCCGATGGCATTGAGCGAAGAAATTGGCATTATGCCCTGGAGCCCTCTGGCCGGTGGTTTTCTTTCCGGAAAATATACCCGCAACCAGGAAATTGCAGGCAACAGCCGCCGCGACGCATTCGACTTCCCTCCCATCAACAAGGAAAAAGCGTACGACATTATTGATGTGATGGAAACAATAGCCGCTAATCACGGTGTTTCGGTTGCCACAGTCGCGTTAAACTGGGTCATCAAACAACCGGCAGTTACGAGCACCATTATTGGCGCAAAAACGCTGCAACAGCTGAACGACAACATTGCGGCAGTTGATTTACAGATTAGTCCGGAAGAAATGAAGCAATTGAACGATGTTAGTGCTTTAAGTCCTGAATATCCGGGCTGGATGGTTAACCGCCAGATGCAGGATCGCTGGCCGGAATAATATTTAACCACGCAGGCACATAGAACACATAGTTTTAAAGATTCTGTGACCACAGATTTCCACAGAGAGAAAAAAAAAGAAGGCCAGCCTCAATAAAATGAGACCGGCCTTTGAAATATAGAATGCGGTTAGTTTCTTATTCTTCAGGAGAAAGAAATTCGTCGACATTTGCTGCAGCAATTTTACCGGCTTCGATAGCACGAACCACCAATGTAGCCCCTGCTTCAATGTCGCCACAGGCAAATATTTTTTCGTTCGAGGTTTGCTTTTTGGCATTAACTTTTACGTTTCCCCGTCCATCATAGTCAATTCCGAGTTCATCAAGTAATCCGTTATGCACCGGTTGAGTGAAACCCATCGATAACAAAACCAGATCAACATCAATAATCTCTGCAGAGTCAGCTCTTTCTGTCATAACCCAACGTCCGGCTTCGTCTTTGTCCCAATCAACAGTAACCAGCTCAACTTGCTTAACAACTCCATTTTCACCGATAATTCTTTTGGTTGAAAGGCTCCAGCGGCGCTCACAGCCTTCCATGTGAGAGCTCGAAGTACGCAATGTATTTGGCCAGTAAGGCCATGGATTATTTGCAGCGCGCTCAGTTGACGGTTTTGGAAGAATTTCGATCTGCATTACTCTTCTTGCCTTTTGGCGAATTGAAGTACCCACACAATCAGAACCCGTGTCGCCACCTCCAATTACCAGAACTCGTTTATCTTTGGCAATGATATTTATGTCGTCAGGAAAAATTTCGCCTGCAATACGCTTATTCGACTGCATCAGGAATTCCATTGCAAAATGGACACCCTTCAGCTCACGGCCTTCAACAGGTAAGTCGCGGGCCTGTTCAGCACCATTGGCCAGAACTACAGCATCAAATTTGGTTAATAATTCATCATGGCTAATATCTGCTCCAACCTTAACATTTGGCTTGAAAATAATACCTTCTTCCAGAAAAATACCCAGACGGCGATCGATTACTGTTTTGCTGAGCTTAAAATCAGGAATACCGAAACGGAGTAATCCGCCAATTCCACTGTTCTTTTCGAATACGGTCACTTCATGTCCGGCCTGATTCAGTAAATCGGCTGCTGATAATCCGGCAGGACCGGAACCAACAACTGCAACCTTTTTACCTGTGCGAACTTCAGGAATACGTGGTTTAACAAAGCCTAAATTAAAGGCATGCTCAACCGTTGAAGCTTCGTTTTCGCGAATGGTAACTGCCTCATCATGGATTGCCAGCACACAGGCCTTTTCGCAAGGTGCAGGACAAACACGACCGGTAAACTCCGGAAAACTATTTGTTGAATGCAGCACTTCATAAGCTGCCTTCCAGTCTTTTTTGTAAATCATGTCCTGCCATTCAGGAATTTTACTTCCTACAGGACATCCCCAGTGACAGAAAGGAATACCACAATCCATGCATCGTGCTGCCTGATCTACACGGTCTTTGTCATCGAGTGTTTGTTCAACTTCTCCATAATCGTATATTCTGTCGTTCAGTGGACGATAACCAGCATCCTGTCGTCCTATTGTCATGAACCCTTTTGGATTTCCCATGGTATTTTTATTAAATTTTATCTATCCTATTTTCCTCTCATTCTGACTATCTACAGTCAATGTTTGTCATTTACAGTCATTTGTTGTATTTCAAATTAGCGACTATTTAATGACTTCAGAAGAAATTTAGGATTTTCATATTGTTTTTATAATTCCTTTTTAATATACCTTTTACTATTCGTGACGTGCAGGATCGTCTTCCGTCAACTGAAGTTTTTTCTCCAGTTCGCGTAACTTCAATTCTTCCAGAACCTTCTTGTATTCGAAAGGTATTACCTTAACAAATTGTGGAAGATATTCATCCCAGTTGGTAAGAATCGTAGCTGCCTTTGTACTCTGAGTGTACAACAGGTGCTTGTTAATCATATCCTGTAGTTCAATGATATCAGCTTTGTCTTCAACAGGTCCCAGTTCAACCAGACCTTTATTACAGAAATAATCAAAGTTTCCAGACTGATCAAGGACATAGGCGATTCCACCGCTCATACCGGCAGCAAAATTACGTCCGGTGGTTCCCAGAACAACTACGCGTCCTCCGGTCATGTATTCACAGCAGTGGTCGCCACTACCTTCAATAACCGTTTTGGCTCCTGAATTACGAACAGCGAATCGTTCGCCGGCTACACCACGGATGTAAGCTTCTCCTGATGTTGCACCATAGAATGAAGTATTTCCAATGATGATATTTTCTTCAGGAGTAAAAGTTGAACCTGTAGGCGGAACTACAATGATACGACCTCCTGATAATCCTTTTCCAATGTAATCGTTACTATCACCTTCCAACCTGAAACTGACGCCCTTTACCAGGAATGCGCCAAAACTTTGACCGGCAGTTCCTGAGAAATTGGCATTGATCGTATTATTTGGAAGACCTTCTTCACCGTATCGTTTAGATATTTCGCCCGACAACATGGCTCCTATCGTACGGTCAACATTACAGATTGGGTGCGACAGCCAAACTTTTTCCTTGCTTTTAATCGCTTTGTTTGCCTCACGAATCAAGGTATGATCCAGGTGTTCTTCGATCGATTTGATGTTTGGAAATGTATTCCGGATATCGTATTTTTTTGCTTCTGCCGGCATGTAAAGGATTTTCGAGAAATCCATTTTTCTCATTTTCCAGTTCTGAACATCTCTGTTCTGTTCCAGTAAATCAGCACGGCCAACAATTTCGTCGAATGTTGCATATCCAATTTCAGCCAGATGTTCGCGAACTTCTTCAGCAATAAACCGGAAGAAATTAATTACATATTCGGAACGGCCGATAAAGCGTTTTCTCAAAGTTTCATCCTGAGTTGCAATACCTGCAGGACAGGTATTCAGGTGACATTTTCTCATCATGATGCATCCCAGTGTAATCAGTGCAGAGGTTGCAAAACCAAATTCTTCGCCACCCAGCATTCCGAGAATAACCACATCACGACCTGTTTTCAACTGTCCGTCGACCTGTAATTTCACACGTCCACGGAGATTATTCATCACCAGCGTCTGTTGCGTTTCAGCAATTCCCAATTCAACTGGTAATCCTGCAAATTTGATTGAACTGGCAGGACTTGCACCTGTTCCACCTTCACAACCTGCAATAATAATCAAGTCAGAGAATGCTTTGGCAACACCTGCAGCAATGGTTCCTACGCCATTTTCAGCAACCAGCTTAACCGAAACTTTAGCTTTCGGATTGGTTACTTTCAGGTCGTAAATCAACTGAGCCAAATCCTCGATGGAATAAATATCGTGGTGAGGCGGTGGCGAAATCAGTGTAATTCCGGGAGTTGAATTCCGGAGTTTAGCAATGATCTGATTAACCTTGAATCCGGGTAACTGACCACCTTCACCAGGTTTTGCTCCCTGAGCAATTTTAATCTGCAGTTCGTCGGCATTTACCAGGTAATTGTTGGTTACACCAAAACGACCCGAAGCAACCTGTTTAATTGAACTTCGTTTATTGGTTTTGAAACGTTCGGCATCTTCGCCGCCTTCACCTGTATTGCTTCGGCCACCAATGGTATTCAGCGCAACAGCCAAAGCTTCGTGGGCTTCCTTGCTGATTGATCCGTATGACATGGCACCGGTAACAAATCGTTTCATTATATTTTCAACCGGTTCGACCAATGAAATGTCGATCGGATTGCGTTTGTATTTCAGACAACCACGAATGAAGGTTGGCAATGCATTTTCTTCATCTACTTTTTTGCTGAATTCTTTGAAAACGCTGTAGTCGTTGGTGCGGGTAGCCCACTGCAACAAGCCGACAGTTTCAGGATTCCATGCATGATGTTCGCCATACTTACGGTAATGGTAAGTCCCGGCACTTTCGAAGTTGTTATTTATCTGATGTTTCTTTTTGCTGTATGCTTCTTTGTGAAACATCGTTGTTTCCTGACAAATTTCTTCTAATCCGATTCCACCAAATTTAGAGGCAGTTCCGGTAAAATACTTGTCGATAATATCCTGACTGATACCCAAAGCTTCGAAAAGCTGGCAACCCTGATAACTACGCAGTGTTGAAATTCCCATTTTCGAAAGTACTTTCAACAGGCCTTTATCAATTGATTTGATGTAATTATGACGGGCTTCGGCATAATCCAGTTTTATTTCGCCACTTTTAACCAAATCGTCGAGTGCAGCAAAAGCAAGGTAAGGATTTACCGAACTGGCACCATAACCAAATAGCAAAGCAAAATGTGACACTTCACGGGCTTCTGCTGTTTCACAAATAATCCCGATCTGCATCCTTTTCTGAGTCTGAATCAGATGATGATGAACGGCTGCCACAGCAAGCAATGAAGGTATTGGAGCATATTCTTCCGAAATCGAGCGATCGGACAGAATAATGAAATTCTTCTTGTCTTCAACTGCCTTATCAGCCAGGCTGAGTAAATTATCAAAAGCTTTTACAAATCCTTCCACGCCATCTTTTACCGGAAATATCATCGGGATGGTACTGTGCGAAAATTGCACGTGCTTCAGGTCTTTTATTTTTCCAAGATCAGTATTGGTAATGATCGGATCGTCGAACTTAATCAGTTTCGCATGTTCAGGAGATTCGTCCAGAATATTGGTATGCAGTGATCCAATGTAATTGGTTAATGACATGACCAGCCCTTCGCGAATTGAATCGATAGGCGGATTTGTTACCTGGGCAAATACCTGGCGGAAATAATTGAAGAACCGTTGTGGTTTTTCAGAAAAACAAGCAAGAGGAGTATCATTTCCCATTGAGCTGGTAGGTTCAACACCAGAAACAGCCATTGGTTTGATAATCATTTCCATGTCTTCTTTCGAATAGCCAAAAACTTTCGAATAAGTCTGGAACTGATCACCCAATGATGAAGAAACACGTTGTTTTACTTCAATATCGTCCATCACCAGACGATTATCTTTCAGCCAGTTGGCATAAGGCGCCCGTGAACTCAACTGAGCTTTTACTTCTTTGTCAGGAATAATAATTCCTAATTTGGTATCGACCAATAAAATTTTTCCCGGACGTAAACGACCTTTTTCTTTTATTTCTTCCGGAGCAAAAGTCTGAACTCCAACTTCGGAGCCCATCACAATCAGATCATTTTTGGTAATGATGTATCTGGAAGGGCGAAGACCGTTGCGATCGAGCGTACCTCCAATATAACGGCCATCAGAAAATACCATCGAAGCTGGTCCGTCCCATGGCTCCATAATGGTTGAATGATATTCGTAGAATGCCTTTAGGCTATCTGGTATGGGGTTTTTCGAATTAAATGATTCCGGAATCATCATACAAAGTGCATGAGGAACAGAACGTCCGGTCATATTCAGGAATTCGAGTGTATTATCAAATGATGCAGAATCGGACTTATTGGGTTCGATAACCGGGAAAAGTTTAGGCAGATCATCACCAAAAATCTCTGATTTGAACAGTGATTCACGGGCCTGCATCCACATGCGGTTACCTTTTACAGTATTTATCTCGCCGTTGTGTGCTACCATACGGAATGGCTGAGCCAAATCCCAGGTAGGAAACGTATTTGTACTAAAGCGGGAATGAACCAATGCAATAGCACTGGTAAATTTCGGATTAGAAAGATCTTTAAAATAATCTCTGAGCTGTTCAGGCGTAAGCATCCCTTTGTAAATAATTACTTTGGATGAAAAACTGGGAACATAAAACGCTTTACGGAATTTAAGTTTCGAATCGCGAATTTCATTTTCGGCCTGTTTACGCGCAAGATATAGTTTCTTCTCCAGTAATTCCTGCTCCATATCAGCTTTAACAAATACCTGACGGACATAAGGTTCTGTCAGTTTGGCAATTTCTCCCGGGGCAGAACTGTCAACAGCCACATCAATGTACTGAATCAAATCCAGACCTTCCTGATTGATATATTTAGTTAAAATATCCTGACATACCGCGGCTTCCTTTCGGTCCTGTGGCAAAAAAATCAAACCAGTTCCATACTTTCCTTCAGCAGGAATATTCACTTTCAATACTTCCCGGATAAATTGATCAGGTATCTGCATTAAAATACCTGCACCATCACCAGTTTTATTATCGGCACTGGTTGCACCGCGGTGATCCATATTCTCCAGAACCTCCAATCCTCTCTCAATGATGTCGTGTGATTTCTGGCCTTTTATATGAGCCACGAAGCCGATACCGCAATTATCGTGCTCATTGGCAGGATCATACAACCCTTGTGCTTTTGGTAATCCTAAATTTATCATCTCTTAAAATTTTTATTCTTTTAATGCAAAAAGCGCTCAAATCTCCCGATTATTATTCATTTTACACAAATCAATCCTTAAAAATCGAAAGATTATAAGTAAAACAATCATTTTTCTTACAATCTGAAAGCGAAAGTAGTGATTTTTACAGAAACTTCAAATTACAGGCAGATCACGAAAATGTTTTGAATTCTCAATTTCTGAAAATAACAGACAAACCCAAAATTCAACATTCACATATACAATACCTTAAATACCTTAATAAGCTAAATATACATAAACAGTGCTGAACTAAAAAATAACGATAAATTAACAGACTTAATCCTGCCCGAGTAATTTATTGTAAGCCTCCTCAAAACGATGAAATTCATACGACTGAATGACCTTGTCCATCTTATCCGATATCTGTTCGAGACACAAATTTCCAAGACTTCCTTCGTGTGTATGATTCACTTCCTTTGTTGGCATATAGTTACCGGCATTAATTTCGCCTCCTATCTGCTTGTAGGCATCACGAAATGGAACACCTTGCTGAACCAATTTGTTGACATCTTCAACACTGAAAACATACCTGTATCGTTCATCAGCAAGAATATTGGTATTTACTGTCATCTTATCGATGGCAAATCCAGCGATACTGATGCAATCGTGTAATTCCTGAAATGCCGGAAGAAACACTTCTTTCAGTATCTGAAGATCGCGGAAATATCCGCTTGGCAGATTATTTATCATCAGACTAATCTGATATGGAATAGCCTGAATTTTATTGCAATGTGAACGTACAAGTTCAAAAACATCGGGATTCTTTTTATGAGGCATGATGCTCGATCCGGTGGTTAGTTCATCCGGAAGAGAAACAAAACCAAAATTCTGACTCATAAATAAACAAACATCATAGGCAAATTTCGAGATGGTGGCAGCTACCGACGACATGGCAAAAGCAACTGTTTTTTCTGTCTTTCCGCGCCCCATCTGCGCATAAACGACGTTGTAATTCATTGATTCGAACCCCAGCAAATCAGTTGTCATCTGCCTGTTGAGTGGGAACGATGATCCATAACCTGCAGCCGAACCCAACGGATTTTGATTTGTTATTTGATAAGCTGCCTGAAGTATGACCAGATCGTCGACCAGGCTTTCAGCATAGGCGCTAAACCACAGACCAAATGATGATGGCATTGCAACCTGCAAATGCGTGTATCCCGGCATCAAATATTGTTTGTTGGCTTCAGCTTTTGCCATCAGGGTTTTAAACAATTCGCTTATGGCTATAACCAGTTTCTGAATTTCAGAACGTGTAAAAAGCTTCAGATCAAGTAAAACCTGATCGTTGCGTGATCGTCCGCTATGTATTTTCTTACCTGTATCACCAAGTTTCCGGGTCAGCATCAGCTCTACCTGCGAATGAACATCTTCTACCCCATCCTCAATAACAAATTCTCCAAGCTCAATAATGCGATAAATTGCAACCAGTTCGTCCTGAAGTTCGACAAGCTCATCTGCCGTCAGCAAATTAATGGATTGCAACATTTTAGCATGAGCAATTGATCCTAAAACGTCGAATTTAGCCAGATATAAATCAAGCTCACGATCTTTGCCAACCGTGAAGTTTTCGATCAGTGAATTTACCGAGGTGCCTTTATCCCAGAGTTTCATGTAAAGTATATTTTTGAAACCCAAAGATAATTCAAAATAAGGGTTGACATAGAATCACCGCAATTTTATTCAATTACCCCCTGTTTTTTAATGTAATTTTGACTTTAAGTTTTAAATAATGGTCAGTTATTTCCTGAAAACCTGCGTGAACAAATTAACCTGGATAAACATCAGGCATTCCTCTAATGAAGCTGGAACTACAAAACACCTCATTACCCGTTAATATCCAAACATTTTAGGTGGTCGAACGGTTTTACTTTACAGGCTAACAAGTTGGCGGAAACCCTAAAGACCAATATGTTTGTTTGAAAGTTTAAAATGCTTTGGGAAAATACATCTTCTTCAGGAAGATGTACATTTGTTAATTATTTGATTTGATGAACATATAAAAAGTTTTAGAGTATATGAAAAAAGTTTTATTATTACTGGCCAATGGATTTGAAACATTTGAAGCAAGTGTTTTTATCGATGTTATTGGATGGAATCTGATTGACGGTGATGGATCAACTGAATTATTCTCCTGCGGCTTTAATAAGGAAATTAAAAGTTCATTCAACCAACGATTTGTTGTCGATTACCTGATCGAAGAAATCGATGTTAACGCCTATGATGCACTGGCGATTCCCGGTGGATTTGAAGAGTATCATTTTTATAACGAGGCCTATGATGAGAGATTTCTTGATCTTATCCGGGCTTTCAAAAATCAAAATAAAATTATCGCATCGATATGTGTTGCTTCATTAGCTTTAGGAAAGAGCGGAGTCCTTTTAAACAAAAAAGGCACAACATACAATAAAAATCCAATCAGGCTGGAAACCTTAAGGGGGTTTGGCGTTAACGTTATAAATGAACCAATTGTAACTGACAGCAACATAATTACCTCATGGAATCCATCGACCGCGATAGACGTTGCTTTACTTCTGCTTGAATTGCTTACCTCCAGACAGAACGCTGATTATATTGCCGAAATAATGGGATTTAAACGAAAATAGACAGCGACAAAACAAAAAATGCAATCAGTATTTCAGACCCGTTGAGGATCAACAAATTTTATAAAAGCAATGAAATGAAACATCTGATTATTTATGCACATCCGAATGAAGCCAGCTTAAACAATCACTTCAAGCAGTCGGTTATTGAACGTCTTCAAGAGGGAAATCACGAAATAGAAGTACGGGATTTATACCAACTCAAGTTCAATCCTGTTCTCTCGCTTGAAGATTTACAAGGACAAAAAACAGGAAATATAAGCCCCGACATAAGAACGGAACAGGAATTTATTACATGGTCGGACCACATCACATTTATTTATCCAATTTGGTGGACAGGTATGCCCGCTATGATGAAAGGGTATATAGACCGGGTAATGAGTTATGGTTTTGCGTATTGTTACGAACAGGGTGCTCAAAAGGGCTTGCTGACCGACAAGCAAACAGTAATTATTAATACTCAGGGAAGATCAAATGCTGAATACGCGGCAATTGGAATGAACAAAGCTCTTTCTCTTACCTCAGACAATGGCATTTATGCCTATTGCGGATTGAAAATAAAACAACATTTTTTTTTCGACAATGCAAAAAGGCCAGGTTCCGAAAATATTGAACAGTGGACAAATCAGGTAAAAATGGCATTCTGAAATTGAGTTTTAATGCCATTTAAAATCATGGATAAAAACATTGATGTCGCACAAATTTGATTTGAAAAACATGGAAAAACTAATTCGACATAAGTTAACAATTGTTTTTGTGTTTCTAATTACGCAATTGTCTTTTGGTCAAGACAAAACGCCAATAGTGCAACCCTTTCTATCAGATATTATTTCGCAGTTTCCCAATGTCAGGGACCTGACTGTTTCACTGCAGGAAGATGAAATTTATTTTACGATCCAAAGTTATTTGGGTGAGATCTCCACAATAGTCACCTGCAAGCGGAAAGACGGAAAATGGTCAGACCCTGAAGTAGCTTCATTTTCAGGAATGCACAAGGATCTTGAGCCATTTTTATCTCCAGATCAGCTTCGATTGTATTTCGTTTCAAACCGACCAACCGACAGCATTTCAAAGAAACCAAAGGACTACGATATCTGGTTTGTAGAAAGACGGGATGTTAGCCAAGCATGGTCACTCCCAAAGAATATCGGATCCCCAATAAATACCCCGGAAGATGAATTTTATCCCTCTGTTTCAGCATTCAACAATTTGTTTTTCACCCGTGATGGAGCTGGATCCAAAGGGAAAGATGATATTTTCAAAAGCAAATGGGAAAATGGGAAATACACCTCACCGGTTTCGCTGAATGATTCCATCAATACAAGTGGATATGAATTCAATGCCTTTATTGCTCCGGATGAATCATTCTTACTTTACACCTGTTACAACAGAGATGGCGGAATGGGTAGCGGAGACTTATATATAAGCTATAAGAAGCAGAATGGCGAATGGTCTGTTGCAGAAAACATGGGGAAGGAAATAAATTCCGGACAAATGGATTATTGTCCTTTTGTTAATGTGAAATCAGGAATTTTATACTTCACAAGTAAACGAAGTGATGTTAAATCCCTGTTTGATAAAAGACAAAACGCGTCTGAACTATTAAAGGAAATGAACAAATACCCAAATGGAAAGAGCCGTATTTATCAAGTGAATATTAAGGAAATAATGAACAGGATAGTTAATTAAGATGTAGTCGGCAAAAACTGCTCATTCCTTAAAGCTAAAACCTGATTTTCAACCGGTTAAATAACAATGAAAGCAACAGATAATTTTTACCTTCAGCAGAACGAACCTGTAAAAGCCTGTTTACTTGCCTTAAGAGAAATTATTCTTGCACAGGACAAAGATGTTTCAAGCGCATGGAAATATGGAATGCCTTTTTTCTGTTACAAGGGAAAAATGTTTTGCTATTTGTGGGTTCACAAAAAACGTAAGCAACCTTACATCGGAATTGTTGAAGGAAAACATTTTGACCATCCGGATTTGATAATTGAAAAGCGTTCGAGAATGAAAATAATGTTGTTTGACCCAAACAAGGATATACCTATAAAGACTATTGAAACCATTTTGCAAAATGCGATAAACTTATACCGGACGGGAGAAATAAAAATATAGCAATGACGAAAAAGAAAAAAATACTCGCAATTATTGGAAGTACCAGGACCAACTCTTCGAACCTGAAACTGATAAAAAAAATAGAAGAGTTGACAGCTGAATTTTTCGACCTGACAATTTTTGAAGGAATAAGCAATCTGCCCCATTTCAATCCGGATCTTGATAATGAAAATCCCCCAATTCAAATCATTGAATTCAGGCAACTAATTGCAACGTCTGACGGAGTAATTATTTGTACTCCGGAATATGTATTCAGTTTACCCGGAAGTTTAAAAAATGCAATTGAATGGTGCGTTTCAACAACAATTTTCTCACAAAAACCGCTAGGATTAATTACAGCATCTGCTTCAGGAGAAAAGGGACACGAAGAACTAAAATTAGTTATGAAAACCGTCGGAGGAAAATTCTCAGAGGAAACAACAATGCTAATTAATGGGATTAAAGGAAAGTTTGATCTTGCGGCAAATCTGGCAAATCATGAAACAACCATACGATTAGTTGATTTTACAAATGCTTTCAATAAATTATTAGACAAATAAAGCACCCGCCATAAATTGCAATCACAAAGACCCCAAAGAAACTTAACTGCTGAAAAAACACAGAATTAATTCAATTTTCAGAACAGACTCATATCTTACATTCCTGTAATAACATCTCCAAATTCGCTACACAAACGTAGACTACAAAACGCACATACCCTTATTATCAAACATTTAAAAAGATGGCAGCGTTTTTGAACAAATGGTTTATTTAATTTTCAAAATCGATAAATAAGCTATGAAACCCGAAGAAATTAGCGAACTCGAAATTTTAGTTAATAAACTGAAATTTAAGGCAGGTCAAAAAGCAAGCGACCTTCACGACTTAATCGAAGACCGGTTAATGACTGATTTTGAACAGATTCCATCTTATGCTGAAATTGTCTATGTTGCATGCAAGGAATGGAGTATTAAAAATCAGGAACTAGTGGCGGCAAAAAGGGAATTATAAAGCAGCACTATTTAATTAATTTTCAAAAATTCACCTGAAATATTGAATACAGATCAATGTTTTTTTTTTAATCATCCGGAATAATCTTTTTTGCACCACAGATGTTATATTAAGTGTAAAATATTTTAAACATCTGCCATGGAATCATTTGACAAGGAAAGTAAAATGAAGTTTATATTGGAAGAGTTAAAAAAAACCGATGAGTTTTATAGCTTCTTCAAAATAGAGTTCTCAGATGTTATGCATGGTTTGATTAATGAATTTTACCCGGCTAGCGGAGAGAATCCATTGATAACTGATTTACTTCAGTCGTATGCATTGGAAATCTTAAGTTCAACCGAGTCAGTTATCGATAAAGACCTTAATTATCCGCAGTACAGATTGGATGAAGAATTGTCTGTAATGAGCAGGCTTGTTTTTAAACTAACCGAAGGCAAACACAATAAGGCGTTTGTGAATGCAGTCCACCAAAAAGCGAAAGAGTTAATGGTAAAGTATTACGAAAACATTCAGGATTTATCATCCATCGGATTCCGGCTGCTCGAGAAAAACGCAAAACTGTACAATTGGGAGTTTATCTCAAATTTTTATTCCATACTGGAACCGAACGATTCCTACAATCAAAATTAAGAGTTTCTCTGCTGATAATATTTTAATGCGGATATCCGTTAATTTACCCAATGTCATTCGATTGTCTATTGGTGGTCATTAAGTTGCTTTGAGATGACAGCAGAATGACAATGAATAACAAAATTGACCGCAAAAAAAAAAGACCGAACAGGGAAATAAATGGACAATCATTTATTCTAATATGTACGAGGCTAAAGCATTCAGGAAAATTACGACTTATCTTTCCGGCACCGCACCCGGATTTTCTCTTCATCAATTGTGATTTTTGCCGGCACTAACAACTGCCCGGGCTCTCCGTCAAAATGAAAATAAGGTGTATCAGCAAGTTCCAGTTCGATCTGTTTGGCCTTGTAACAATCAACAAATGGCAATTTGGGGATAAGCTTTGAAAAGAGTGCCACTGCAAATACCGGCATCCATATTTTTGCAAATTTTCTTACAACCACCACATCAATTAATCCGTCCGTCATACTTGCGGCAGGGGCAATAAAAGCATTATTTCCGAACTGTGAGGCATTGGCAAAAGTAATCAGGAAGACGGATTCTTCAATTAAAACACCGTCAATCTTCATTCTTACATCGAGTGGCTTAAAGAAAATACTCTCCTGAATAACCAACTGTACATATTTCAGAAATCCCCGGGAAGCAGCTTTACTCATTTTATCAGCAATCATCGCATCAAAGCCAATTCCGCTGGTACACAAAAAACGTTGATCGTTGAGTTTACAAACGTCAACATGCAAACTCTTTCCTTTAATCAGAGCACGGGCACTTTTATGCATATCCATCGAAATGCCAAGTTCACGGGCCAAACCATTCCCAGACCCCATAGGTACAATACCCATTTTGGTCCCGGTCCCATATAACCCTTGAGCAACTTCATTAACGGTTCCGTCGCCACCAACTGCAACAACCAAATCGTAACCATCAGCAGCTGCTTTTTCTGCCAATTCAATTGCATGTTTCGGATAGTTCGTAAAGGAATATTCCACTAAAAATTCCTTCTTTTTTAAATATGGAATCACAACATCAAGGGCCTTAGCTCCATGTTTATGACCGGCATGCCGGTTAATGATTAAAAATATTTTTCGTTCTTTTTTCTCCGACATTTCTGTATTTTTTGCTGCCATTATTAAAATTCATTCTCTTTACAAATGCAATCTCGGTTTATTACCGACTGATAAAATCGTCGTGCAGCACTTGCATAAATGCTTTCGGATAGCTTAAATCAACTATTTTCCCATCATTTGCCGGATTTGAAACAAAATTACGGATACCCTGATCGAAATAATAAAATCCCTCCGGAACAACATACCCCCAACCCAAGTCAAGTGCATAAAAGGCATGAGGATTGGAAGTAAAGAAATCTTTCGAGAATCTCGAAGAATCAGCTTTCCACCCCAATTGATGAACAAGTGAAGTTCCAAAATCAGCCTGCATGGTTATGGTTTCAATTCGCTTAAATGAATCAACTACACCACCCGACCAGATTAGCGGAATACGGTAAGATTTGGGATCAGTAATATCTGTTGGACCAGGAGGTAAAGTGCCATGATCGGCAGTTACTATTAATAAGGTATTCGTCCATAGTGGCGATTGACGGAATTCACGTATAAACTTACCCAGGCAACTATCCGAATAAGCAACCGAATTCAGGTACTTTTCTTCAACCGAGTTTCCTTTTATCTTCGAAAACGGTACATCATAAGGTGGATGGCTACTGATCGTATAAATCGTTTTCATGAAAGGTTCCTTTTCTGTCTTTAAGTCTTCCAATGCCCTTTCAAAGACATAGCCATCTGGTACACCCCATTTCGACATTCGTCCCAAGGCCGAAGGAAAATCTGCTTTGGTAATCATTTTATTACAATCGGATTGCAAAACAAAAGTCTTCAGGTTATAAAAGTTAATGTCTCCTCCATAATAAAAGGATGTATTGTAATTATGCCGGTTAAAATACTCCGGAAGTAAAGTCAGACTTCGCGATTTTTCAGGATAAACCATAATGGAAGTACTAAGCAGTGATGGATATCCGCCCATTATAGCTGATATTCCACGATCGGAACGATTTCCCGTTGAGTAAAAATTGGTGAAAACGGTACTTTTAATGCATAGTGAATCCAAATTAGGAGCAATACCATGCATTCCGCCCAATTCTGCAATTACTTTATTGGAGAAGCTCTCCAGAATAATCAAAATCACATTAGGTTGTTTTACCGAATCGAGTCTCAATAATTGTGGTCTCGAGATTACTGAATCATTTTTCGCATATTCGTTAAAAATCCGCAGACTTTCTTCCTTCGGCATATACTCACATGGATTGGAAAGCCTGTTCCTTTTTTCAACCGACTTGCCAAAGTTCCATAAAAAATTGGTTGCCGCCTGATTGACATACAACTTTGGACTAAAGGCGACAGAACTTAAATTTAAGGGTGAGGTATCCAACCCGCCGCGAATTGGAAGAATAAGCGTAGCTACAAAAAAAACCTGCAGTGGAATAAAGTACCACCGTGCTTTTCCTTCCGGAACAATACCTTTAGGGAAGAACTTCTTATACAGGAAAGTAAATCCAACGATTAGAAAGCCCATTATAATTAAGGCCAGAGCAAGATTGCTTAAAGAAACAGAAGCTCCCATTGCCACCGGATCATCGATGTAATTAAATGCAGTAACATTAACCCTGGTACCCCAATGTGGATAAAGCCCCAAATCCAATACAACCAGAGCTGAGGTAATGATTAAGAATACAATGGTATAAATCCGGATAAAACGGTTTAAAAACCAATCTGGCAAAACAATTCGAAATGCAACAAGTAAACCAGGAATCAAAATCAAATAACAGGAAGTCGACATATCCATTTTAAAACCGTACCGGAATATCCCAAAAACATCGCTGCCTGACAGTAATTTACTTTGATCAAAATTAGATATCAAAAAAAAGACTTTTGCCACAAGGAAAAAAATCATCCAAAAAAGGAAATACTTTAAGAAACGGATAAGCTGATTAAAGAAAAATGTCATTCCGATTACATTATATAAGGTATAAAAGTCTGCAAATATAAAAAAACTGATCTTTTCAGGCTTTGCAAACCAGACAATTAAAAGAAAAAAAAATAAGGCATATCACTTCCTTGCCTGAATATACAAGACATTATTGACCAATTAATGAGGATTTAGTTTAAATCAGGACTCCTTATCCGAATAAAACGGGAGTAGAATACAATCCGGAAAGAGACAATAAAATAGAATCCTTAACAATTTTAAAGAGCAACCATTTTTAAATTATTAATTAAAAAGCGGAGCATAACTATAATTAGACTGAGCATATCTTCCTGCTTTTCCTCAATTTTCATGAATTAGTATTAAAAGAGAGATCCATTTTTAAGATAAAATGCTCATTTTTTTAATATGTATCCTAAAAATAAAGAAAAAACCAAATCATAAACCAAAATATCTATTTGATTCTTTTATTGCTGTTAAAATATCATTTTTCCACAATAGAAATGATTTAACAATCATTTTGCGAATACAACACTTAAGCACGACTATTTGATATTCAAATAGTTAGATTCAAAATAACTAAATGCTATTTTTTATATTTTTCTACAAAACCCCTATTTTTTTGATGATTTTTGATGATTTTTAATGTTTTTACGAGCATTACCCCTATTTTTTATCCATTTTGTTTGTTAATTTATCTTTAATTCACGCAAACCCCCGATTTTTACTATTTGACAATTCAAAATAATATCTACATTTGACCAGTGATATAAAACAAATGGGGGTCAACTCAGAAAAAGTATACTTTTTAAAGAAACAGGCCCCTAATTACAGAAAAGAAAAAAGTTATAAATAAATAAAAGTTTAACCCTAAAATTAAGTATCATGAAAAAGGAAATTACCCTCATTGTTTTTGCAATTCTTGCAATTTTCTCATTGAATGTAAGTGCTCAGGAAGAAAGCTCCTGGAGCACAAATACAGATTTAGTAAGTGGGTATGTATGGCGTGGCGCCAAATTTGGATCAGGCCCTGCGTTACAGCCAGGTGTAAAGTACAGCGCCGGTGGGTTTACTGTCGGAGCCTGGGGATCTTATTGTTTCTCGACCAACGAAGCTGCTGAAGCAGATCTTTATGCAAGTTACGGAGTAGAGCTTGGCGAAAAAAGTTCTTTAACCTTTACAGTAACCGATTACTACTTTCCAGGTGCAGGTTCTATGTATTTCGACGGAGATTCTCACTATTTCGAACCAATGGTTAGCCTGGGACTTGGAAACTTCTCATTGGCAGGAGCCTACATGACAAATGCTGAAGATGTTTATTTCGAAGCAGGTTTTGCTGCAGGACCAGTGACGCTTTTTGCAGGCGCAGGTGATGGCCAGTACACCAAAGATGCAAGTTTTAATCTTTGTAATATCGGAATTAAAACAAGCAAGGAAATTAAAATATCTGACAGTTTTTCGCTTCCTGTTTTCGGTTCTGTAATTCTGAACCCATCAACCGAGCAATTCAATATTGTTGTAGGAATTAGCTTATAAAACCAAAAATCAGTAACACTATAAAATACTCAATATGAAAAAGATTGAAGCTATTATACGCAAAACTAAATTCGAAGAGGTAAAAGATGCTCTCAACGAAGCAGGTATTGAATTCTTCTCTTTCTGGGATGTACGTGGCATTGGTCAAACCAGAGAAGGCCGGGTCTACAGAGGTGTTGTTTATGATACAAGTACCATCGAACGCACTATTCTCTCCATTATCGTACGCGACAAGAATGTCGAAAAAACCGTTCTGGCAATTATGAAAGCTGCAAGGACCGGTGAAATTGGCGATGGCAAAGTATTCGTTTCTAAAATTGACGAATCTTACCGAATCCGCACCGGGGAATTTGGAGACGAGTCATTATTCATTAAAGGGAAAGAGGTTTAATAACTAAAATTTAAAATTACGATCATGGACGAAATTACACTCACTACTTTAGCACAATCAGCAGCCGATATGGCTCGCTCAATTGATACCGTATGGGTTTTAATAACAGCTGCACTGGTATTTTTTATGCAGGCTGGTTTTGCGCTCGTTGAAGCAGGATTTACACGCTCAAAAAATACGGTGAATATTCTCTATAAAAACCTGATGGATTTTGGTATTGGCTCAATTATATTCTGGGCACTTGGATTTGGATTAATGTTTGGAGGTGATATCAGTGGATTCATTGGCACTCCTGATTTCTTTTTCAGAAATGGATGGGAAGGCGGAATCCCTGGAGAAGCATTCCTTATTTTCCAAACCGTATTTGCTGCTACTGCTGCTACAATTGTTTCAGGAGCAATGGCCGAAAGAACTGAATTCAAATCGTATCTAATCTTTTCACTTGTTATTTCAGCTGTAATATATCCGGTTTCAGGTCACTGGATCTGGGGTGGCGGATGGCTATCACAATTGGCAACTCCTTTCCACGATTTTGCCGGCTCAACAGTCGTTCACATGGTTGGAGGTATGGTTGCATTAACGGGGGCTATAGCTCTTGGGCCACGTATTGGTAAATATGCCGGGAAAAAAGTAAATGCTATTCCGGGACATAGCATGACCCTTGGTGCATTAGGTGTTTTTATTCTATGGCTCGGATGGTTCGGATTTAATCCAGGATCTCAGTTAGCCGCTTCAGGTGTCGATAATGCCAATGCCATTTCTCACATTTTTGTAACAACCAACTTAGCTGCAGCTGCGGGTGCATTCGCTGGCGTAATTATCAGTTGGTTGCGTTGGGGAAAACCAAGTTTAAGTTTTGCATTAAATGGTGCACTAGCCGGCTTAGTTGCAATTACTGCCGGTTGTGATGCAGTATCTGACACAGGCGCAGTGCTTATTGGACTTATAGCCGGTGTGGTACTAGTTTATTCGGTAACATTCTTTGATAATGTTCTTCATATAGATGATCCGGTAGGTGCAGTTTCGGTACATGGAGTAAACGGTGCTTTGGGAACTATCCTTGTTGGATTATTCTCTGAAAGCGGTGGTTTATTCTACGGACATGGGGCATCATTACTTTGGACTCAGATCATTGGAGTTGTTGTTGTTGCAGCCTGGGCTCTTGCAACCGGATTCATACTTTTTAAAGCATTAAAAATGACTGTAGGACTAAGAGTTCCAAAACGGATTGAAGAAGAAGGTTTGGATATTTACGAACATGGCGAAAGTGCTTACAATTGATATTTTCTTCAACAATTAATTTGTTGCTTATTACTAAGAGGCCTGTTGGGGGACAGGTCTCTTTTTTATTTTCAACCCTCAACGAACCAAGATAACAAAACAACAGCAGACAAAATATTTTATACATTTAAATAAAAACAACCAATTTTTATAGGGTTGTTTTTATTTTTTTTGCTTTTATATCTTCAAATATCATGTTTCTACATACACCATTTCATTTTTTTTATATTTTTGAACCGAAATAATTAAAATCAAAATTTTCAATTATTTCTTCAGGAACTACCCATTCTTGTTTTAAAAACTCAAAATTTTATAATTATGAAGAAAATTGAAGCCATTGTTAGAAAAACCAAGTTTGAAGAAGTGCGTGCTGCATTGCATGAAGCTGATATCGATTTTTTGTCGTGGTGGGACGTAAAAGGTCAGGGAACAGCCAGACAAGGTCTAATATTCCGTGGAGTTTCGTACGACGTTAATTCAATAGCCCGTATTTGCATTTCATTTGTTGTTCGTGAAATCAATGTCGAAAAATCAATTAATGCTATTCTCGAGTCGGCCTATACAGGTGAAAGCGGAGATGGAAGAATTTTCGTGAGCGATATTGCTCAATCGATCCGCATCAGAACTAAGGATAGAGGAGACGAATCACTTTACAACAAATAATCCCCAAAACACAACTTAATTAAGAACAAAATTTCATGAAAATAAAAATAAAATTTCTGGGGACAGCATTGCTAAGCTTATTTTCCCCGTCAATTCTTTTTGCGCAGGAAGCAACGACTTCAGCTCCTGTTCCATATATTGATTCAGGAAATACTGCATGGATGATGGTTGCCACTGCATTGGTTATGCTTATGACAATTCCCGGGCTAGCCTTGTTTTATGGTGGATTGGTTCGTCAGAAAAACGTACTCAATATTCTTATGCAGTGTTTTATTTTAACATCTGTTATTACCCTGGAATGGGTGTTTTTTGGATACAGTCTGGCATTCAGCTCCTCAACCGGAGTATTGGCTCCTTTTATTGGGGGCTTCGACTGGGCGTTTCTTAATGGAATTGGCGTAAATGATGTTAGTCCATACTACATATCCCAGGAAACTGCACGTATTCCACATCTGTTATTTGTACTTTTTCAGGGGATGTTTGCTGTAATTACACCAGCTCTTATCATTGGTGCTTACGCTGAAAGAATTAAATTTCGTGGATTTCTGATTTTTTCGGTTTTATGGGCCGTTTTTGTTTATAATCCTGTGGCTCACTGGGTTTGGTCAGCCGATGGTTGGTTATATAAATTGGGTGCTCTCGATTTCGCAGGTGGTACTGTAGTTCATATTAATGCAGGTATTGCAGCTCTTGTTATGACATTAATGGTCGGAAGCCGCAGAAATTACAACAACCATCCAACTGCACCGCATAATATACCTCTGGTAGTTATAGGTACTGCATTGCTTTGGTTTGGCTGGTTCGGATTTAATGCCGGAAGCGGATTGGCAGCTGACGGTCTTGCTATCAGTGCATTTCTTTCAACTCATGTAGCAACAGCAACTGCTGCATTTACCTGGGTTTTACTTGATTGGATAATTAACAAAAAACCAACGATTATAGGAATTTGTACAGGAGCAGTTGCTGGTCTGGTTGCCATAACGCCTGCTGCAGGATTTGTCGGAATCCTCGGAGCTGTTGCAATTGGCATTTTAGTCTCATTAGTCTGTTTCTTTATGGTTTCAGTAGTAAAACACAAATACGGATATGACGACTCTCTCGATGCATTCGGGGTTCATGGTATTGGTGGAATACTGGGTGCAATCGCAACCGGATTATTTGCAACTCCAGCAATCCAGGCATCATATAGCGGACTGTTTTATGGAAATTCTAAACAACTTTGGATTCAGTTAATTGCAACTGTAGCAACCATGGTTTTCTCTGGCCTTATGACGTATATTATCTTCAAAATAGTAGAGAAATTTTGGGGAATTCGTGCCAACCAGAAAGAAGAAATTGCAGGTTTGGACATTTCACAACACAATGAAATGGCCTATGCCGAAAGCGATTAATCTCTTATTTCGAACTATTCGCACAAAACCACTATACTCGAACTTATATTTCGAATCAAAATAAATTTTCTGGTTTTAGTTTTTGCTGAGACCGTTTTAGAGAGACCTGTCGGGGGGGACGGGTCTCTTTTTTATTTATCTGATATTCAGATCTGTTAGCAAATCAACATAGATTCTAAATCCTTCTTCCAATTCAGAAATTAAAATATATTCATTGGCTGTATGCGATCTGGCACTGTCGCCAGGGCCTATTTTTATTGATGGGAAAGGAATCACAGCCTGATCTGAAGTTGTAGGTGATCCGTAATAATTTATACCAAGACTAACTCCACGTTTAACGATCGGATGGTCAATTGGTATTCCGGAAGAATTTAACCTGAACGACCTTGGCTTAACTTCTGAATCAATCAGATTTTCAATTATCTCGAAAGCCTTCTGGTTTGAATAATACTCATTTGTACGTACATCAACAACAAACGAGCAAAGGTCTGGAACTACATTGTGCTGAGAACCGCCATTAATAACTGTAACCGACATTTTAACTGATCCAAGAATTTCAGAACGCTTTTCAAAGTTGTATTTTAAGATCTTTTCAATGTCTGTAAGCGCCTTATAAATTGCATTTTCTCCTTCCTCCCGGGCTGCATGTCCCGATCTCCCATGAGCAGTACAATCTAAAACCATCAATCCTTTTTCGGCAATCGCCATTTGCATTTTAGTCGGTTCACCAACAATCGCAAGATCTAATTGGCCAATCTCATTCAATATACTTTCAAGCCCATTCGTTCCTGAAATTTCTTCCTCTGCTGTAGCTGCATAAATCAGATTAAAGGGCAAATCATTCATTGGATAAAAATGCATGAATACTGCCAAAAGAGTCACTAATGCCCCACCTGCATCATTACTGCCCAGTCCATACAAAACCCCATTTTCAATATCCGGAGAAAATGGATCGCGGGTATACCCACTTGAAGGTTTCACTGTATCGATGTGTGAATTAAGTAATATTACCGGCAATTCTTCTTTCCAATGCTTATTTCGCACCCAGGTATTATTCATTTTCGACAGGTATTCAACATCTGAATTGTTGAAAAATTCACGGATTACATGAGCAGCATCCTGTTCATTTCGGCTTAAAGAAGGTGTCGCAATAAGCGATTGCAGCAGATTAATATATTTATTCATAATGATCCCATTTCTATACCTGACAAAAATCAAAAAAAATGTTCGTTTCTAACCCAAAAACCAAGAAAAACATTAATTTTTAATTGCATTGTAACAAAGCGAATATCACTATAGTTTCAAAACCGAAAATAATTTCCATACATAACTAAACAACAGCATCTTAATCATTTTTATTTAGACGAAACAATATCTGGTTTGATTTAAATATACAATGCAGACCTAAATAAATAACAAGAAAAACCGATTTTCAAAACTGTAAAGATGTTTTTCAAGACCATAAAAAGTACAATCAGGGTAAAAGTTTAATAATCTTTTTTTTGTGTAACAATTACAAAAAGGTATTTTTACGCAAAACAAAACCACAGACACAAAACCAATATTCATAAATTATTCAAATGGAAAACCAACAAAAAAAAGGAGTTTCAAGACGTCAGTTCCTTGGAACGGCAGCTATTGGCATGGCTGGTGTAGCAATGTTTTCATCACTGGCAGCCTGTAAACAAAAAGTCGTTGATACCGACTTAAAACTGGGATTTATAGGCATGGGGCAACAGTCTATGTTTTTACTTAACGGGTTTCTGCAAATTCCCGGAGTAAAAGTAGTGGCCGGATGCGATGTTTATGGAGTTAAACGTCAGCGATTTGAAAAAAAGGTAAAAGCCTTTTATCAAACTGCAACTAACCCTGTTGACATTCAGACTTACGAAAAGTTTGAAGATTTATTAGCTCGTCCCGACATCAACGCTGTTGTGATTGCTGTTCCGGATCATTCTCACGCCAGAATCGCCATAGCTGCATGTAAAGCCGGCAAGGACGTATACCTTGAAAAACCTATGACCTTCACAATTAAAGAAGGTCAGGAATTACGCAAGGTCGTACGCGAAACCAATCGCATTCTTGCCATAGGAAGCCAGCAACGATCTGATCCAAATTTCCAGCATGCTGTTAATCTGGTACAAACCGGTGCTCTTGGACAAATTGAAAAAGTCAATGCATACGTTGGTGCACCTCCTAAACCATACGATCTTCCTGAAGAACAAATACCTGCTGACCTGAACTGGGATTTATGGCTGGGTTCTTTACCTACTCCAATTCACTACAATGCCCAACTTGATCCACCAATCACAATTGATCCTGAACAGAATGAACAATTCTGGGGTGGATGGCGCTGGTATAAGGAAATGGGCGGTGGCTTCACAACCGATTGGGGTGCTCATATGTTCGACATTGCCCAATGGGGTCTTGGGATGGACAAAAATGGACCGGTCGAAATTTCGCCAATCGATGATGGATCTCAATATATGAAATTTGTCTATGCCAATGGAGTCGTTATGACCTCAGAACCATTTGATGAAGGAAACACAAAGGGAGTAAAATTTACCGGAAAAGATGGCTGGATTGAAGTATCCAGAGGCCATTTTAAAGCTTCTGATGATAAATTCCTTCCACCTGCGAAAGCAGAAGGTGATGACGGACCATATGAAACCAAAATTCCACACCAGATCAATTTTATTGAATCTGTGCGTGAACGCAAAGACCCTATTGTACCGGTTGAAATCGGACACAGCAGTTGTACCGTTTGTACACTTGGAAACATTGCCTGTGATTTGAAACGGACAATCAAATGGGATCCTGCCACTGAAACTTTTATTGATGATGTGGATGGCGAAGCAACAAAAAAGCTTCATTACGAATATCGCGAAGGATATAAATTGGGATAGTCTGTCCTGACATCTTAGGATGTATAAGCAAAACGCAGGTAATATGGGATAAAACCGGATTGCCTGCGTTTTTTTATTGGTCTGAATGTCACATTACTATCTTCAAATATTACTTACCATCAGTTATTTTTATAATTTCGTCCGCTCATATACTGAATCAAATGGATTTTACCGGGAAAACTTTTTGGATTACTGGAGCAGCATCAGGAATGGGTCGTTCTTTATCATTAAAATTAGCAACACATCGCGTTCGGCTTATCATTTCCGGTCGCGACAAGATCGGATTAGAGCAAACAGCTGCTAAAATTATTGCATGCGGCAGCACTGTTCGAATCGAACTGCTTGATATGCTCGATACCAATTCGATTTTCGAAACTGCAAAAAAAGTAATTGCAGATGGGGAGAAGATTTCCGGATTATATCAGTTTGCAGGAATTAGTCAGCGTTCGCTGGTTATTGAGACTCCAATTGAGAACGACCGTAAAATTATGGAAGTGAATTTTTTTGGAGTCGTAGCTTTAACTAAGGCGATATTACCACATATGATTGAAAATGGGGGTGGTCAGCTTGCAGCAACGTCGAGCCTTGTCGGAAAATTTGGATTTCCTTACCGCTCAGCATACTCTTCTTCAAAACATGCCTTGCATGGGTTTTTCGAAAGTTTGTTGTCTGAAAACTCAAAACATCATATCAAAGTCAGTCTTTTGATCCCCGGAAGGGTTCAAACTAACATATCTAAATTTGCCCTTAACAAAGAAGGCGAGGAACATGGCGAACTGGATGCAGGACAAGCCAGCGGTATTACAGCAGAAAAAGCTGCCCGGCTTATTCTTTCAGGATTAAAACGTGAAAAAAAGGAAATTTGGGTGGGTGGCAACGAGATGCTAATGCTACACATCCGTCGATTTTTACCTCCACTTTATTACTTCATGGCAACTCGTATAAAACCGATGTAAAATCGACCCCAATAAAAACAAATATGACAAAACAAATTAACGGAATTCAGCAATTAGGCGTTGGAGTTGAAAATTTACAGGAAGCGTTTAAATGGTTCCGTCAAAATTTCGGAATGGATATTTTAGTGTTCGACGAAAAAGCTGTAGCTGAACTTATGCTTGTTCATACCGAAGGAGAAACCAGGGAGCGACATGCAGTTCTTGCACTTAATATGCAAGGCGGAGGCGGTTTTGAAATATGGCAGCACACAGGTAAAAAACCGGTAAAATCCCATTTCGCAATTCAATTGGGCGATCTTGGTATTACCGTAGGAAAACTCAAAACTGCCAATGCGAAAAAAGCTTACAGCGACTTTCTGAAAAAAGGATTAAATCTGCTCACCGAAGTTGTCAACGATCCTGCTGGAAATCCGCATTTCTATATTAAAGATACCTTCGATAATATCTGGGAATTTGTGCAGAACCCGAACTTATTTATGCCGACAAAAGCAAAAAATGGCGGTATTTTCGGAACTGTCATTGGCGTAACAGACATGGAGGCCAGCTTAAAGGTATACACCGATATTTTAAAATACGATCAGGTTATTTACGACAAAACTGATGTTTTTAATGACTGGAATGGAGTTCCCGGTTCAATAAATAAATACCGCAGAATATTACTTCGGCACAGCGAAAAAAGAAATGGTCCGTTTAGTCCGCTTTTTGGCCCTTCAGAAATAGAACTTATTCAGGTACTTGATCGCGAACCTGTTGATGTTTTCAAAGGAAGAATATGGGGTGATCCTGGTTTTATTCATCTTTGCTTCGACATGCATGGAATAGATGACTTACGGGCTGAGGTAAAAGCAAAAGGATTCCCGTTTACAGTAGATAGTGCCATTAAGGGTGAAACCTTTGACATGGGTGAAACAGCAGGCAGTTTTGCTTACATCCAGGCTCCAGAAGGAACCTTAATCGAATTTGTTGAAACCCATCGGGTTCCTGTTTTGAAGAAGCTTGGGTTATACATTAATTTGCAAAACCGTCCGAAAAACAAACCATTACCACGCTTCATCCTTAAACTATTCAGTATAAAACGGGTGAAATCTTAAAACTTTAATTTTAGTGAAGGTCTCTGAACTTATTAACAGATCTTCACTAAAACCAGAAACCGGAAATTACATCCTGATTTAATCTAGTACAAAGCGGTAAGTAATGGTTCCGGACTGAAAAGCGGGAGCATTTTCATCAACATTAAATTTAGCCTGGAGTGCAGCTTTTTTTGCAGCTGAAATTAATTCAGGATCGGCCGTATTGGAACCTTTCACTCCAGCTTCAGCTTTTGTAACCTGACCAGCTTTATTAACAGTAACCTGAACCACAACAACACCTTCTTCATTTCCAGGATAATAGGGCTTGGGAAGAGATTGAGCACTTCGTCCATCGAGGTTATATGACACACCGTTTCCAACTCCACCGCCAGAACCATATCTTTCAGCATTAGCTGTACCTAAAGGACTTCCCTGATTTCCGGCACCATAAGTTACGCCCTGTCCTGTACTTTTTGAATCGGCAGTCCCTTTTCCTGATCCTCCAAATGCATTTTTAGCGCGGTTATTGATCTCTCCTGCTTTTCGCTGTTCGGCTGCAGCCTGTGCCAACCGTTGTTCTTCTTCCTTCTTTTGACGGGCTATTTCAGCATTCCGGAGTCGTTCTGCTTCTGCCTGTTGCTGTTTAATAAGCTCTTCCTGTTGTCTTTTTGCTTTGAGTATTTTTTCCTTCTCTAAATCTTTGGCCTTTTCCACCTCTTTTTTCTTTTTGGCAGCCTCCATTGCAATGGTCTTTTCAAAGTCCTGTGTCATCACTGCTTCTTTCACTGCAGGAGCAGCCACTTTCTTTTGAGGTGGCGGCGGTGGAGTTTTTACTTCCATCTTTTTTTCTTCCTGATCCTTTATTGGTGCCGACTCCGATGGTGCCGGTTCTTCTGTCCCAATCCCGGTTTCTGAATCTCCAAAATTAACCAGTATACCTTCTTCTCCAGGTAAAGGTAGCGGAGTGAAAAAACCGAAAAACAGCAAAAGCACCAAAATTACCGCATGTGTAATAATGGTACCAATAAAGCCTCTTTTATGTTCTGAAATATAATTCATTATTCTTCCGGAGCCGTTGCAAGTATCATTTTTATCTCATTGCGTTTTGCAATATTCATAATATTAACAACATACTCGATTGGAACTGATTTGTCAGCATGAAGTGCAATATATGTTTCTTCGTTTTGCTTCATCATTGTTTGAAGATAAGGCTCAATCTCAGAAAAAGCGACCCGCTTAAGATCACCTTCTTCATTAATGTAGTATTTAAGATCAGCGGTTATCGAGACAGTTGTTATTGCCTTTGCTGCAGTTTGATTGTTGCTTTGAGGCAACAATAACTTAAGAGCATTGGGAGCAACCATGGTTGATGTAATCATGAAAAATAGCAGCAATAGGAAAACTATATCAGTCATCGAAGCCATACTAAAACTAACGTTCACCTTATTTCGATGTTTTAAAGCCATGATATAAGTTATTTAGCTGGTTCGTTTAACATGTCCATAAAATCGCTCGTAGCAGCTTCCATATTAAATACTACTTTTTCAACATTGGTAACCAGAATATTGTAGGCGAAATAAGCCACAATACCAACAATAAGTCCTGCTACCGTTGTTACCATTGCCTGATAAATACCCGAGGACAATAAGGTAATGTTGATGTTATTTCCGGCATTTGCCATATCGTAGAACGCTCCGATCATTCCGGTCACTGTACCAAGGAATCCAATCATTGGAGCCCCTCCGGCAACACTGGCCAAAACAGGAAGTCCTTTCTCCAGCTTGTAAACTTCCAGATTACCCACATTCTCGATAGCAGTAGTAACGTCGGCCATCGGGCGGCCAATACGCGAAATACCTTTCTCTATCATACGGGCAGTTGGTGTATTTTCACTACTGCAAAGAGCCAGGGCAGAATCCACTTTCCCATCCAGAATATATTTTCGGACCCGATCCATCAACTTGGAATCCATTTTCCCTGCTTTGCGGATTGCAAAATACCGGTCGAAAAAAATAAAAGCTGCCACAATGGATAAAAACACAATTGGAATCATCAACGGACCACCTTTCATGGCCATATCAAAAAAACCAGTTACCACTCCGTCTGGCTGGACGGCCTTACCGACAGCCTTTGTGCTTTCGGTTAAATTCTGACTTGCTTGTAATAAGATAAAATTCAACATATACATTTTGTTTTAAGTCAAACAAATTAAAAACGGGACACACTATACAAATAGTATGCCCCGCAAAAATACAATTAATTTAAATACCAATTTCTACGCAGTAAATTCAAACATATATACTGCTGCACCTGCAAGGTAACCTACTAATGCAAGCCACGAAATATTTTTCAGATACCAGATAAAATCAATCTTTTCGAGTCCCATTGCGGCCACACCGGCAGCCGAACCAATTATTAACATGCTGCCTCCGGTTCCGGCAGTGTATGCCAGAAACTCCCAAAAAACACCATCCTGAACAAAATTTGCCAGATAGCCGGTTGTTCCTGGTTCTGAAATAGGATACATACCCATGGCTCCGGCAACGAGCGGAACATTATCCACAATAGAAGAAAGGACTCCAATTGCGAGGGCAATTAAATTCACACTACCAAGTTTTTCATCCAAAAACAGTGAAAGCAAAGATAATTGGCCTGCAGACTGTAAAGCAGCAACAGCAGTAAGAATACCCAGAAAGAATAAAACAGTGGGCGTATCAACCTTACGCAAAACTGCAGTAATCTTAAGGCGATTTTTAATTTCCTGCGGCTTATTTCTATGCATCACTTCAGAAACAACCCAAATTACCCCAAGCGAAAGTAACATACCCATGTAGGGTGGTAAGTGAGTTAAAGTTTTAAATACGGGAACAAACAGTAACCCTGAAATACCCAGAACCAGCATTAAACTGCGTTCCGATCCAGTCGTAAAATCTTTATCATCCCTATTTAATTTTGGTCTGGTCACATTACCCTTCATCGAAAATGATAAAATAACAAGAGGTACAACCATACAAACTAAACTTGGAATAATTACACCTTCAATAATCCTGAGTGCCGTGATCTGATTTCCAATCCAAAGCATGATCGTGGTTACATCACCAATAGGCGACCATGCCCCACCTGCATTGGCTGCTAAAACAACCATACTTGCAAAAAACCACCGGGTTTTCTTATCATCGATCAGCTTACGCAAAAGAGCAACCATCACGATGGTAGTGGTAAGATTATCCAATAAAGCTGACATAAAGAAGGTAAGAATACTAAGTAACCAAAGAAGCTTTATTTTATTGGTAGTGTTTATTTTATCGGTAATAACCTTAAATCCCTGATGCTGGTCAACCACTTCAACAATAGTCATTGCAGCCAAAAGGAAAAACAGTATTTCGGAGATTTCGCCCAGGTGATGGATAATTTCAAAATCAACGACGAATTCCCGAACTGCCTCTATTCCATGTAGGGTTGGATACAATGTTTGAAACTCTTTCCATGAATGACTATATCCAAGGCTAAGAATATTTTCGGCTCCAAAGATGTAAGCAACCCAGCACAAAGTACCAAGAATCAGCGCTGAAGCAGCTTTATCAACTTTAAGAGGATGTTCAAAAGCTATAGCTACATAGCCCAGAACAAAAATGACAACCATTAATATAAACATATTCCAAAAGTTAAGTTAGTTAAACAATCAACAATTGTAAATATATGAATTTAGACAGATAATAGGCCACCAGTGAAGAAGATCTTGGAAAACTGAATCCAGTATTTACCTTTTATTAACGTCCTTCGGTTTTCCCGAAGTCTTCCGGCGAAAAATATTTTTTACTTTTTGCCAAAGCTCATCAAAAGTATTAAAATCTTCACGGAATGTAATACCAACTCCCTGAGTATAAGGAGATGTTTCGTATATCAGGTTATTGTTTGCATGGTTGTATGCTTTCAGTTGTAGCTTTCCGTTATTCGTTAATTTTACATTAACATCAGCATCACCAACAATTCCATTATTGTTGGCATTCGACCGTTGTGAGGAATTATTGCCAATATTTCCATTAATTGAAACCCGATCGTTAAACATCTGGGTACTCAATGCAAATTCTATTTCATCATTCGTTATTGTATTTCCAGGGCGGTAATTAAACCCGATATCAAAATCGTTACTAATTTGTGAAAGCCAGTTACTAAACTGGTTCGACAGCAATTCGCTTGCTGTGGATGCTGTTGATCCGGCAAAATTATTATTTACACCGGATTCCTGGGTATAAAACTTGCCAAGTACCAAAAGCGAAAGAATTTGCCTGTTCATGTCCTCTTCAGAACTGATGTATTGCAGTACCTGATCTTTAATCCTGTCTTCTACTGTTGGCAACTCAATATCAAATCTGATTTCTGGTTTATTCAGACTTTTTGAAAGGTTAATCTTACACAAAACCGGGATACGCTGACTGTAATCTATATTCTCAGCAGTGTTATTGGCAAACAGGTCGCTTAACGGGGCTTTTAACCGGTATATGGCGTTCAGATCCAGATTTGCATCATACGGATCACCATTCCATTCAATTGTTCCTCCTTGCTGGATTTCGAACTTTTTATTGATGACATTCTGAAGCGTAAATAAATAATCTCCCTGATCAACGGTATATTCACCAAACAATGAAATATTATTATCATTATCGATTTCGACCTGCATATTACCAGACCCCTGAGATCGGATAACATCGCCAATTTTAGAGTTATAAATCAGTTGAGCCTTGGCCTCAGGAGTAATTTCAATATTAAACCTCATCTGCAAAAACGACTTATTAACAGGCGTTTGATCCACCTTGATTTTTGGTTGATAGCCATGAGATACAAAACTTAAAAAATCATACTCCTGAGCATCTCCTTCATATTCAAGAGAAATATTCATTTCAGTACCTTTTTCAGTCCTTGCTACTCCATCGATATAAACGGAAGCACCCTTGCCTGTTATATGCACAAGACCACTGCCAAACATTTTTCCGTAAAATTTCTCATTAATCAGAGAATTGGTATTAAAAGCCATAATCCGATTTGATTTAATGGTCAAATCATAGGTCATGTTTGAAAAACTCCGATGCTTTATAGAGCCGGAAAACACTCCGGAATTATTATAATCATCAACAATTCTAATGTCAGGGAAAATTATCTTATCGCCCTGGAATTTAATTGAATCACTCAGGTTGTAATTTACCTGCAATTCGGAGAGCATCAACCCTGCATTTGAGGCGTATAAAGCGCCATCATGCTGAATGTAATCCGGTGATCCGTAAACATGCACTTTACCGGTTGCTTCACCATGTACATTAGCGAAACTGCTCCCCATTAAGGGCTGCAAAATTAAAATTGAAAAGTGGTTGAAATTGGCATTAATGGATAAGCTGTCTTTCCCCGGATTATAAATACCATATGCCAGCAAAGAATTTTCTTTATCAGATTGAACAAGCAATTCCACATCAATCTCTTCTGCTTCCTTATCCCAGCGACTTTGTATATTCGCATTGCCAAGTGATTGCCCAAGTAGACTTAATCCGTCAATTTTTATGTCAGAAAGAAACAATGCCTGTTGATAGATGTCAAAAAATGAAAGGCTTCCGTTTAACTCACCCTTTAGGTCAAGATCGTCGCCAATTAAGCGGTTTAATGAGCTTAAATCAATTTGATTAAAAAAGAGATTAAGTTTATTGTTTTGAAATTTATTGATCGATCCATCAACCATTACTGATTGATTTTCGTTCGAAAGCCGAAGTTTATTTACATTAATAAGAGTTGAATCAACGGTGATTAATGCGGTGTTAATTTGCCAAAGACTATCGGCCAAAAATATACGTGATGGATTAACTGTAACTTCGACATGCGGATAATTCTTACCCTTAAAAAATTCAGTACTTGTACTTAACGAACCGCTGTAAGAAACAGCATCAAAGTTATTCCATGCCAACTTCGAATCAAGTATATCAGAGGCAGCTTCAGAAATAAGAGAAAGATTATAAACTTTAAACTGGCCTCCTACTGAAACTTCTGACACCTTATTGCGCATCCTCAATTTAGAATCGCCGTCGATATTAATAGTAAAATTATGAAAAATTGAAGTTTGATATTGTATTTCCGGAAATGCGGCATTTACTGTCAGTGTATTTTTATCAGAATTAATACTGCCAATAATTTCAGCAGGATTCATCTTCAAATCCGGAATTAAAACCTGGGTAAAACGATTAATATCCTTCAATGTAAACTTAAAATCAAAATTATTAAGGGTTTTTGGACCTGTTTCATCTATACCTGAAGATGGCAAATAACGATTAACTATTTGTTTTAATGAATAATACAGATTGTGAAGTTGATATTGGCCCCGAATATCTGCATCCAAAAAATCGGATCGTACCTGTAAAACCGGTTCATTTTCGTTGAATGTTTTTAAACCGAAATTATTAAACGAAACCATGCCGTTTTCATTCTGATAAACGCCTTCCTTAAAATGAATAACCCCGGCCAAATTATCGATATTATTTCCGCTGAAATTGGCATTCATATCAAAAGAAATCCTCGATTCCTTAAAAGTAGTGACCAGATTCATCACCCTTAAATCGGCCTTTTCAACTGACATTTTAAAATTAAAAACCGGAATTGGAACATTCAGATCAAATTCACCATCGAAACGAAATTTTAGGTTTGGATCGTCTGCCAACAAGCTTCCATTAAATCTTTTATTGATAATATCTCCATTTAACTGCAGATTCCGGTAAGTGTAATTATTCACAAATACACTATCTATTTTGCCAGATACAGTACCTTTAAAATTGCGATTATGCTGATCCAACAATCCTTTGATATCGCCGTTAAAAGTAATCTTGTCCAGTACTTCAGATTGAAATAATTGTCCCAACTGGAAGTTAACGGTTTTTAACCGGCCACTGACTTTTAATTTCTCCCCATCCGAAGGTACAAACGACAAGTCAGTGGTTAAGACTCCCCATTTCGAGCGGAAAGTCCCGTAAGCAACAAAATCGCTCAGGAATCCAGTGAAATTCCCATTGTATTCGATGATTCCGGCCTGAAGTAATGATGATGGAATCTTAATCTGTTGCAGCGGAAAATGATCGGGAAGTTTAACTTTACTCAGTTCTGTAAGATCGGCAAACGATTGTTTTAGATCAATGTGCATATAGGTATTCGCAATATCAGGTAATCCGGTTAGGTTTAAATCGAATGCCAGGCGAGTATTTTCACCCATACTTAATTCAATATTTTTACCTTTTATATTGGCAAGTCTACCCGAAATAATACCGGAAACTTCAATATTCTCTTCCATTCCCTTCATCTCAGGAACGATTTGTCCAATATCCTTCAGACTAACTTTCGATTTTTTTAAATCCAGATTAACTTTCAACTTTTCAAAATCCAGCTCAGCTCCAATTTTACTCTTATCAATTAGCAAAGTCGCGTCTGTTATTTCTGAATTTGATGTTCGGGCGTAAATATTCTCCAAACTAACGGAATCTTCTGTTGCAAAAACTTTTGCTGAAAAATCTTCAATACGGAATTCTTTTCTGTCGTTAAGCTGTAGTTTATTAACCTGAAAAGAAATACTCTTTTCAAGTATCTCAAGATCAGCAACACCAATGGAAATATCGTTCAGATTTAGGATATGATTACCCGAACTATCACGGTATGCATACCTCAGCCGGGCATCATTAAATTCAAAACTCTTCAGCCTAAGTCCGAAATTCACACTGTCAGTTTTAATACTATCTGTTGACTTTAAATGATCGAAAATGAATTGATAGTTTGGCGTTCCTGCTGAATCCGTATCAATATTGATAAAAGTTTTATTTAGCTTAAACAGATTAATCCCGAAATAGTGCTTTTTCAGGCTGATCGAATCAACACTCGCCACCAGTTCCTGAACAAACAGAAGCGAATCATGTTTTTGATCTTCAATAAGAACATCTTCGAGGACAAGCTTATTGAAAAAAGATATTGAAACACCTTTAACTGTAATAGTTGCACCGTATTTATCAGACAGGTAAGAAGCAAATTTTTGGGTAAGATAGGTCTGTACTTCCGGACGCTGAATGATCAGCCAGAAAGAAAATAGCAAGACTACTACTGTGCCCAGAATTGAAAAACCTATTTTAAGTGATTTTTTGATAATTTTGTCGCTCCAAATTTTAATACAAAATAATACAAATACACGGATAAAACCCAGTCTGTTTATGAATTTAACGAAAGAACAGGCTTTTTATTGATCTCAATGAATAAAGAAAAAGACATTCTGATATTAGGTATCGAATCATCGTGTGATGACACATCTGCATCGGTACTAAAAAACGGCTTTCTACTGTCGAATATTATTGCCGGACAAAAGGTACATGAGGCTTTTGGCGGGGTAGTTCCTGAACTTGCGAGTCGTGCTCATCAGCAAAATATTGTGCCCGTAGTTGACCAGGCTCTCCGACAGGCCGGTGTGAAAAGTGAAGACATTACAGCCATTGCATTTACCCGTGGACCGGGACTTCTGGGCTCTTTATTAGTCGGGACATCTTTTGCCAAAGGATTTTCGCTGGCAACCGGGGCCCCGATGATTGAAATAAATCACCTTCAGGCACATGTTCTGGCTCATTTTATTCAGGAAATTGATACACCGTACGATCCACCTAAATTCCCATTTCTTTGTTTACTGGTTTCAGGAGGAAATTCACAGATAATTTTAGTAAAAGATTATCTGGACATGGAAGTAATTGGTCAAACCATTGATGATGCCGCAGGCGAGGCATTCGACAAGTGTGCCAAAGTAATGGGCCTACCCTACCCTGGCGGACCTTTTGTAGATAAGCTGGCCAAAGAAGGGAATCCGGATGCATTCAAATTCTCAAAACCACGTATTCAGAATTTCGATTACAGTTTTAGTGGCCTGAAAACAAGTTTTCTTTATTTTCTACGCGATCAGCTCAAGGAAAATGAAAACTTTATTGAAGAGCGCAAAGCAGATTTGTGCGCTTCGTTGCAAAAAACAATTATTGATATCTTGCTCGATAAATTGATAAAAGCAGCCAAGGAAACCGGGGTGAAAGAAATTTCTGTTGCCGGAGGTGTTTCAGCAAACTCAGGATTACGAAGTGCACTAATGGAAACAGCTGCAAAAAAACACTGGAAAATGCACATTCCCAAATTCGCATTTACTACCGATAATGCTGCGATGATTGCGATGACTGGTCATTTTAAATACCTGAAAGGCGAATTTATTGGGATGGATGCAGTGCCTTTCGCGCGGATGGACATCAGAGTCTAACCAAATATTTATTGAACCACATAGCGCACTATAGAAAGTTTTCAATATGAATTATGTGCCTATGTAGTTAAGAATCTAATCTTTGAGAATGATTGTTCTAACTATTTTGATTCAGGATACTAAGCAGCTGACTTTTACTTACCACTCCGGAATGCCTCCAACGAATTTTGCCGTTTTGAAATACAATCAGGGTAGGAACACTCTGGATTTGATATTGTCCGGCTATTTGTTGATTTTGATCCACATCAATTTTAATCACCCGAACACGATCGCCAAGTTCTGAAGCAAGCTCTTTCAGAATAGGACTTTGAGCTTTGCAAGGACCACACCACAATGCATGAAAGTCGACAATGACCGGTTTTGAATCGTTAATGATTGAATTAAAATTTGCTTTCATTGAATAACTTTTTAAAACTTTAAAATCTGAATATCCCTGATATTCATCAGGTGACTTTATAGGTTAAACTTCCATTCGGGCAGGATGCCACACATTGCAAACATTTGGAGCAAGTGTAACTATCACCTGGTTTTTCTTTCATTGGTTTATAAAGGCTGTATTTTGCCGGTTCCATCTCGACGATATAACACTTTTTGTCGCATATACCGCAATTCTTGCAGGTATCTTCATTTAGTTTTATCCTGAAAAAAGAGTACTTATTCAGAAAACCGGAAATCCATGCAATCGGGCAACCAATTTTGTGGTATTGGTACATTTGACGTACTTTTCCACTACCACTCATACTCATCAATATTTCCATGATTAATCCCATCGGGCAAACCCAGCGGCAAAATACTTTACCAAAAACAACTCCGGTAATCGCACCAGCCAGTAAGATATACCATAGCGAAATATCATATTTCGAAATGGCGATATAAAGTGCAACTCCCATAACTGACAGAATAACCATCCGGCTGTCGACCAGTACTTTTAATATTTTTCGCATTCAGCTATGATTAATTCGAGAAGATAAATCCTGAGAAATGTCTGATTATTCCAATTTTGGTTATTTTAGAATAGGTGCCCCAGCCACGCTTCATATAGTGCCCCAGAAAAGGCAGTGGAATAATAAATGATTTTTTCATGTTCCTGAAAACAAAAGCAGCACCATCTCCGGTATCCATCACACAAAGTATATTCGGTGATTCGTGGTAATGTTTTTTCTGTATTGATCCTTCTTCAGTAGCAATAATATTGTGTGCCGCATTTCGTCCCATCAGTTCAGCTACATGTCCTTGTTTGGCAATCCATTCGGGACCTTCCATGGCTGAAATATCGCCAATTGCATACACATGTTCATGCCCGCGAACCTGACAATAAGTGTCAATCTGGATAAATCCGGCTTCAGTCAAGGGCAAATCGCTGGCTTGTAAAACATGATGACCAGCCGATGCAGGAATAAATAAAATCAAGTCGGAATCCAGTTTTGAACCATCTTCAAATCCAACCGATCCGGGTAAGAATTCGATTATTTTCTTTCCAAGTCTTTTTCCTATCTGATACCGATCAAACATTTTGTCCAGCATGGGCAATGCATTTGGGCCCATTTTAGCATCTGGTTCTGCCATTGGAGCGAAAAAAGTCAGTTCGAAATTTTGTCTGATTTTCTTCTTTTTCAGGACATTGTGAATATTAAAAATCAATTCAAATGCTGGGCCACCACGAACAGCCGATTTATCTTTTGGATTTCCACCAAAACCAACCGCAATTTTTCCGCTTCCTTTAGCAATAAGCGAATCAATTCCATCGCGAATTGCCAATGACACTTCAGGTTTTCCGCATATTGACAAGGTATTTTCAATCCCCTTGTGCTTCATTTTATCGGCACCAAAAGCCACTACCAGATAATCGTAACTTAGCACCTGATTTTCACAAATTACCTCATGTTTTATTGCATGAATTTCTGTGACCCGATCAACGATTACTTCAAACGGATATTTTTTCCGGATGTCGGCCAGCGGAACTTTCACATCATTGAATTCGACTGACCTAACCGGAACCCAAATTGAAATCGGATAGAGGTATAAATAATCACGGTCAGAAACCAGTGTAACTTTAAACTTTCCGCTTTTCTGCAGTTCGATGGCCGTCTGTATACCTGCAAAACCTCCACCCAGAATTAATACTCGTTTCATATATTCAAATATTTATTTCAATAACTATTTGCAAATAATCAGCACCGGCCTCTGCTGCAGGGACTATTCACTATAAATAATCCAAGAAAACCTCCTCCAATTGTACTCATATACGGATTGCTGGTAATGGCACACTGACCGGAAGTACAACCTACAAAGTGATAATAAAGAAAACCTGCCACCCCGCCAATGAAGACAGCAAGAAAGGGCTTCCAGAACTTCCATGATTTAAACGATCCTTTTTGTTCTATTTGCTCAAATTCGAATTTAGATTCCATTGGTTCAATCTTTAATTATTTATTTTCATGTTTAACCGATGCCAGGCACCACCATTGTAGACATTCGTAAAGCCTTTTGATTGCAGAATACTTTTTGCTGATGCACTTCTCGATCCCGAAGCACAGCAGGTAATAATGGGTTTACTCTTGGATTTCAACCTCGAAATCTTGTGAACGAGTTTATCCAATGGAATATTTATCGAACCGTTGATGTGTCCTGAAGAAAATTCTCCGACAGTACGAACATCTATAATCACACCGCCATCTTCCATTAACTGGACATAATTGGTGGTTTTTATACCCAGAATTTTTTTAATTGCTTCAATCATATAATTTTTTGTTATTTTATTATTTCCTCATCATTTGCATGATACCACCACCGTTTTTTACGTTTGTAAAGCCCATTTGCATTAAGCCCCGTTGTCCATAAGCAGATCGTGCTCCGGAAGCACAGTAAAGCGTTATTTCTCTCGACTTGCTTCCTAATTCGTTGATTCGCGTTTGCAATTCATCCAAAGGAATATTGATAGCACCGGGATATGCACCGGAATGAAATTCTTCAGGAGTACGAACATCAACGACAACAGGCGCAGTTAAAGAACCTTCAGAAGCAGGTTTTGTATTTCGGCGCGACATCATTGATGCAAGTCCGCCGCCATTTTTCACATTGCCATAACCAACCTGCATTAACATCCGCTGAGCATAGGAAGATCGGGCGCCTGAAGCACAATACACCACAATTTCACGAGAGACATTACTTCCCAATTCATCTAAACGTTCCATTAATTCGTCCAGCGGAATATTGATGGCATCAGGAAAAGCACCGTCGTCAAATTCTTCAGGAGTACGCACATCAACAACCAATAGCGAATTTTCATCTTTGGCTTTCTCAACTGTTTTTTCTTCAGCTTTTGATGTTTCTTCTAACAGCGATTTCGACTCAAGCGGCAAAAGATTTACTTCGATGTGCTTAAAGCCCAGAGTTCGTGCCTGTCTTTGCAAGGAGGTATGTCCTCCTGAAATATTGGTTACATCAGTAAACCCGGCGCCCAATAAGGTACGAAGCGCCTGATGTCCTTTTTTACCTGTTTCGTCGTAAACAATTACCGGACGATCTTCAGGAATAGTATTAATTTGTTCTGCCAAAATTTCCAGTGGCAAATGAATCGCTCCTTTGATATGACTTTTTTCGAATGCAAAAACATCGCGAACATCAACAAAAACAGGATTTTTATCTTCTATAAATGCGTCCAGTTCCGAAACAGTAACCGATGGACTGAATCCTGAAATCCGGTTTTCGGCGGTATAGGCAGCCATATTAATGGCGTCGTTGGCTGTTCCTATCGGTGGAGAATAAGCGAAGTCAATATCAGCCAGATCGCTAAGAGTTAATTTTGCAGCCGTTGCAGTCGCAATAATATCCAACCGTTTATCTGCTCCTTTATAACCAACTGTTTGACCACCCAGAATAATTCCGTTATTCCGGTCGTAAATCAACATTGCAGTAACAGTTTCAGCACCGGGATAATACGAGGTATGATGTTCTTTGTGAACCACAACAGCCTCGGCATCAATTCCGGCAGCACGAGCCTGTTTCAGGGACAATCCGGTTGTTCCGGCCACTGCTTCGAAAACACGAACCACCGAAGTTCCGATTGCACCTTTGTAGCTGTGATTTCCACCCAAAGCGTTTTCTGCAGCAATTCGTCCCTGACGATTTGCTGGACCAGCCAAAGGAATGCGTACTTTTTTACCGTTAACACGATGTTCAATTTCAACCATATCGCCGGCGGCGTATATATCAGGATCAGAAGTTTGCAATTGTGAATTGACCAGCAATCCTCCGGCTTCACCAATGACGAGACCAGCGTCTATAGCCAGTTGCAGCGTTGGACGAACTCCAATTGAAAGCAAAACCATATCGGCATCAAGCACTTTCCCATTATCGAGTTTTACCGAACGTGTCCCGATTTCGGTAACGCCAGCATTGGTGTGAATTCCAACTCCGTATGAAAGCAATTCATTCTCGATAAAACCAGCAGTTTCAGCTTCCATAATCGCCATTACATGCGGCATCATTTCCACCACGTTCACTTTCAAGCCCCTTTTTGCTAAAGCTTCCACCATTTCGAGACCAATAAATCCACCACCAACAACAACCGCGTTTTTAGGATTTTTAGTTTCCAGGTAATTCGAAATTTTATCCATGTCTTCCAGTGTCCAAAGTGTAAAAACATGGTCCGAATCAGCACCTGGCAAGGTTGGAGCAATTGGCCGACCTCCCTGTGCCATAATTAATTTGGTGTATTCAAACGTTTTGTGTTCTCCATTGAGCCTGTTCGTCGTTATTACTTTGTGAGCAACCCTGTCGATTGAAGAGACAATGGTATGTACATATACATCAACATCGTATTGTTCCTTGAAACTTTCAGGACTCTGAAGAATCAGTTTCGATCTGCTTTTAATATCGCCACCGATGTAATACGGCAATCCGCAGTTGGCAAACGAAATATCTGGTCCGCCTTCAAGCATTGTGATTTTAGCAGACGGAGAAATGCGACGCGCTTTTGCGGCTGCAGTAGCTCCTGCAGCAACTCCTCCTATAATGATTATCTTTTCCATATTCTGTATTTTTTTGTATCCGTTTAAAAAATCTAGTATCATATTATTTTGTCATTTCATAGTCATTCACTTCGTGTCATTGGTTGTCATTAGCATTGCGTTATTTGTGATGCCCTTTACTTCGCACCGAACAACTGAATGACAAATAATGACAACTGAATTACTATTAATAATTTCTTCAGGCTATCCAACTTTTACAATCTCTTTCAATAAAAATTCCTTTGATTTGATTCCGACAAAGCGGTTAATTTCTTTTCCGTTTTTAAACAGGATCATAGTTGGAATGCTTCTGACTTTAAATTGGTTTGCCAGATTCTGAAATTGCTGAATATCAACTTTACCCACCTGCGAGTTCCCATTCAATTCCGAAGCCACATCGTTTAAAACAGGCGCCATCATACGGCAGGGAGCACACCAGCTGGCCCAAAAATCGACCAAAACTACTTTACCTTTTGTTTTTTGCTGAAAATTTGTGTCGGTCAGAGTTAACACCTTAACATGGTCGGCAACCAATGGCGTATTTTTGATTTTCGCCATGGCATAGTACCGAAAAATAATGAATGAAACGATTAGAATTCCGATTACAATTAGTGTTGTTTGCATATTCTTTTGTTTATAAATTTCTATTTCGATTGTAAGCTTATGCGTTTACGGCAGTTGCAAATTCATTTTCCAAATTGGCGGCTACCTGAACTCTAGTCTGAATACCTGATGTAACTTTTACTACAATTCCTTTTTTGTAATAAATTGAGAAAGGAATACTTACAAAACCGCTCAGCTCTGGAAGTGTTCTGATTGCATTAGATTCAGGATTGTCAAATTCCATATCGAAGAATTTCACATTTGTATATTCACTTTCCAACTCTTCAGCAATCCGATAAACCTGAATACTTGAAGTTCCCATTGTTCCACAGATTACCATAACGTTTTCGTTTTCGTTTAATATTCTGGCATGTTCGTCTGCGGTCTCGATATGTTTCAAATTGGTGTACAGCATAGCAACTGATTTTTATACTTGTGATGGAGCAAAGTTACATTGGTTAAATTCTCTATTCTAATTATCCAACTACTTGCATTTCCGGCTTTCGATTGAAATAGCTTAACTTTTTTGTTGATTTAGTTCTACATTTGCTTCGGATTAATTAAAAAATGGAGATGAAGACACTTTCAGAGACCGATTCAGGATTTATCTGCGACATACAGTCACCCTGCTTTAAGATGCTTAGTAACGATGAAATTGAACTGGTAAGGACCAGCAAGACTCAGGTTTTATTCAGGAAAGGTGAGAATTTAACCAAACAAGGTGCTTTTGCGTCTTATGTACTATTTATCCTTACCGGCTATGCAAAACAATATGTCGAAGGAAACGGCAAATACAACCACAATCTTCGGATCATTAAACCGGGCGAATTTGTTGGTCTTTCGTCGGTATTCGGGAAAAGCACCTTTAATTATTCTGCGGTTTCCATAACCGACACACAGGTTTTCCTGATTGAAAAAGAAGCCCTGGTCAATGTATCACAACAAAATGGAATGTTTGCTTATACCATTATACGTCGCTATACCGAACAAAACGGAAGTCTTTACGATTCGATTCGCAATCTGATCTATAAACAAATGAATGGTAGGATTGCTGATGTGTTGTTGTATCTGAATCCTGAAAACTTTGATGGTGAAGATATTATTGCCATGCTTTCGAGAAAGGAAATTGCAGAATTTGCAGGACTAACAAGCGAAAGTACAGTTAAAGTCCTGAAAAGCTTCGAAAAAGACGGACTGGTTAAGCTGGACGAAAAGCATATTGAAATTCTGGACAGCGAACGGTTAGCCGAAATAAGCAAAAACGGATAATTTCGAAACCATAACAAAAACATAAGATAGGAATCCTATAAAAAAAATCATCATGCTTGATTTCAGGTTAAGAGTATTCCAGAGCGTTGCCCGCAATTTGAGCTTCACCAAAGCGGCAACCGAATTATTTATTACACAACCTGCCATTACCAAACACATTAAAGAACTTGAGACTGAATTTGAGGTCAAACTCTTCGACCGGTCCGGAAACAAAATAATCCTTACTCCTGCCGGAATCCTCTTACTTTCGTACACTGATCACATTTTAACCCTGCACAATGAAGCTAAGTTCGAAATCAGTCAGCTCAATGGAAACCTGGAAGGGAATCTTCGTATCGGGGCAAGCACCACTATTTCTCAATACGTAATTCCGCCCCTTCTGGCTAAATTTCACGAAAGATACCCCGAAATAAAACTGTCACTTGCAAATGGAAATACCGAGAATATAGAGCAACGACTTTTATCCAATACAATTGACATTGGAATTGTTGAAGGCAAACCAACAAACACCGACATCAGGTATTCTACTTTTATAAACGATGAATTGCTGGTTTTTGCAGCGGTACAAAATAAAAGAATTCCTGAAAAAGTTTCTAACGAAGAATTCCTGAAATTACCTCTCGTATTGCGGGAAAGAGGCTCCGGAACATTGGAAATTATTGAGAAGAATCTTCACCTTCAGAAAATAAATCCGAAACAATTAAATGTACTTATGTTTCTGGGTAGTACCGAAGCCATCAAGTCGTTCATAAAAACAGGTAATGGAGTTGGCATTGTTTCAAAATTCGCGATTGAGCAGGATTTATCCAATTCAATCTTCAGAATCATCCAGACTTCAGATCTGAAATTCCACCGTCAGTTCTATTTCATAGCACCCAAAGGTCCGGAACCGACCGGACTTGCAAAACTTTTTTTGAACTTTATTCAGAAACATTATAACTTATAGTTATAGCCAATCATTTTTTATGATTTGACTGCTCGCCCGACAAAGCATAGGTTTGCATCAATCAAATCAGCATAAAATGAACAAGCAAAAAATAATTTACCTGATTGCTATCTTAGTCTGCGCCCTGCCTTTTGTTGGCACTCCACTTGCTCTTTTACTTGGAGTACTTTTGGCGCAAACGGTAAAACACCCGTTCCCCGTCAGCAGTAAAAAACTCACACATTGGTTGCTTCAGGCATCAGTCGTTGGATTGGGTTTTGGAATGAATGCCTGGCAGGCAGTTGAAGTTGGGAAACAAGGCCTCTGGCTCACCATTTTCTCGATTACAATTACCTTGAGCATTGGTTTATATCTTGGTAAATTTCTGAAAGTAGAGAAAAAAACCTCGTACATGATTTCAACCGGAACTGCAATTTGCGGCGGAAGCGCCATTGCCGCAGTTTCATCATTAATAAGATCGAACGAAAAACAAATTTCAACGGCATTGGGAACAGTATTTATCCTGAATTCAATTGCTCTGATTTTATTTCCGTGGATTGGACATTATTTTCATCTCTCTCAGCACCAGTTTGGAGTTTGGGCCGCGATAGCCATTCACGATACCAGTTCAGTTGTTGGTGCTGCCCAACAATATGGCGCTGAAGCTTTGCAAACAGCTACTACCATAAAACTGGAGAGAGCTTTATGGATCATTCCTTTTTCTTTTCTCTCCATGTTCCTCTTTAAAAACGAATCCGGAAAAGTAAAAATTCCTTATTTCATTTTGCTGTTTGTATTGGCCATGCTCGTTAATACATTTATTCCGGTTTTGCATTCAGGTACAGCATACATCGTAATGTTATCAAAAATTGGTCTTAAAATCACCTTATTCCTTGTTGGAACCGGGCTCACAAAAGAACTATTGTCGTCGGTCGGATTTAAGCCACTTTTTCAAGGTGCGATGCTGTGGTTAGTTATTTCTTCAATATCACTGACTGTAATTGTTTACGCGATTGTTTAAAAGAATATTGTAATTTTAGTTTTGCTAAGTCATAACCGTTTTCATGCAGAAAGAAGCAATTCCATCTTATCGGAAATTATTTATCACTTTTTTCAGGATAGGGCTAACTGCTTTTGGGGGACTTGCGATAACAGCTCACCTTCGGAAGCAAATTGTTGAAAAGATAAAATGGCTGGATGGGAATACATTCGATTCAGGCCTCGCACTTTGTCAACTTATACCTGGGGCAATTGTCATGCAACTGGCTGCATACATTGGATTAAAAATCAAAGGAATACCAGGAGCCATTGTTAGTTTTGTCGGATTTGGATTACCATCGTTTCTCGCCATGTTTGTACTTTCAGTGTTGTATAAACATTCGCAAAATATTTCCGGCGTAGAAACGGTACTGAGTGGATTAAGGGTAATTATTGTGGCTATTGTAGCCAATGCAGCATATCTGTTTGGTAAAAAGAACTTCACCAATGCGAACGACTGGATTATTGCCATCATTGCAGCAGGTTTGTTCTCCACCAAATTGCATCCATCCATTGTATTGGTCATTGCGGCCCTTGCCGGACTTTTCATTACAAACAAAAAACTGGAACAGCCCATAAAGCGTGTTGCCACGAAAACCTTAAAATTCTTTCTGATCATGATTGTGTTGGTAGCGATCACTTCCGGAATGTTATACCTTTTCGATAAACAATATTTCACGCTGGCCACCATCATGTTTCGGATCGACCTTTTTGCATTTGGTGGTGGGCTGGCCTCCATACCTACTATGTATAACGAATTGGTTGAAATATTCGGATGGTTCGATCAGAAAACATTTATGGATGGTGTGATTCTTGGCCAAGTGACCCCGGGATCTATCATTATTGCCGCTACATTTTTCGGCTACATGCACTTTGGGATAGTCGGAAGTATTGTGGCCACCATCACCGTTTTTACTCCTTCGTTTCTGATCCTGATGGGAATCATTCCTTATTTCGACAAGTTGAAGTCATACCCGCAATTCAATAAAGTAATCAATGGCATTCTTTGCTCATTTACCGGACTCCTTGCTGTAATCACCTACCGTTTCACCATAGGGATTGATTGGAGTCCAACCAACATTGTTTTGGCGCTGGCAGCTTTTGTATTGCTGATACGCAAAGTGGACGTAATTTGGATCATATTCGGTGTAATTGTCATCTCATTGATCATACACTAAATAATAGCTTCCGTTTGCAGTAGAAAAAAGGTTTATGAAATCAAAGTTTTTTCAGCATCCACAAACCACAGCCGAAATGTTTGGTTTGACCCAAAGGAGCTTTCAAGTATTCAAAGCCAAATTTGGCATAGATTTTCAAGGCCAGATGCAATTCATCCAAGGTTTCCAGATAAACCTGCTCAAATCCAAAATCGCCGGAGGTTTCAAGACATTTACTGATTAAAGCAGAACCCAGGCCAATCCCCCGCGCTTCAGGAAGTAAATACATTTTTACCAGTTCGCAAGTACCTTCCGGTAAATTTTCAGTTGGAAATATTCCACCGCCACCCAGTATTTTGCCATCGGCTTCAGCCACAAAATAGGCCGATTTTGATGTTTGAAATAACTCAAATAACGTATCAGTTGTCGAATCAAAAAATACTGTTCCAGGATTTGCTGCTCCGAACTCTGACAGAGTATTTCTCACAATTACTGCCAATGCAGGATTATCTGATTGTAGAATTGGACGAATTTTGATATCGGATAATTTCAACATAGATTAGTTTTGGATTTTTTTTCAAATGTATTAGTTTATTCCTTTCCACCATTCAGCCTGAACGCCAAAATCGTCCAGATCTACCATTTCGCCAATCATAGGGTGAATAATCGGAACATTCAGTCTGCTGGCTTCTTTGGTGACCCGTCCAATTGATTCGTCCCAGGCATGATAGGCCAAAGCAAATTTTGCCCAGTGAACCGGCATAAGGGTTTTCGCTTTCAAGTCGATTGCCGCCTGAACAGTTTGTTCCGGCATCATATGAATGTATTTCCAGTATTCATTGTACTGGCCGCACTCAAGTAAAGCCATGTCAAAGGGTCCATGCTCTGCACCAATTTTTGCGAAATGAGTATCGTATCCGGAATCGCCGCCAATAAATATCTTTTTGGTTGGAGTCTGCAATACAAACGAGCACCAAATGGACTGATTCCGCTTAAAGCCCCTTCCTGTAAAATGTCTGCCGGGAGTAGCAGTAACTATAAATCCTGAATCGGGAAAAACCTGTTCATTCCAATCGAGTTCAATGATCTTTTTAGGATCGAATCCCCAGTATTCCAAATGCGAACCAACTCCCAATCCGGTAATTATTTTATCCACTTTGGGTTTCAATTTCAGTACTGTTTTATAATCCAGATGATCCCAATGGTCGTGGGTAATCACCAGACAATCGATTTCAGGAAAATCATCCGGAGTATAAACATCGCTGCCTTTAAAGCTTTTTACCATGAAAGAAAAAGGCGAAGCATTTCCGGAGAAAACCGGATCGACTAATATCTTTTTACCATCGATTTGCATAAAATAGGATGAATGACCAAACCAAACCAGAATATCTTTTGCCGGATCTAAATTTTTCAAATCAGTCTTTTGCGATGGCAAAGAATCTTTCGGGACATTGCGTTTACTGCGATTGAACAGCCCATCTTTCAGCACTTTAAACATACTTACATTTTCGGGCATGACCGGAGTAAAACTCTGGTTCTGAAAACTTCCATCTTTGTAGTTGGATGATTTCTGGATTCGTTCCAAACGATCGCCCGTTGAAGATTTTCCAAAATTGGTTTGATTCAGGATTATCAAGGTAATTGCTGATATCAAAATCAGGACAGTGAGTATTATGTATATCATTTTCTTCATTTTATAACATTCTCTTTTGCTAATATCTTCATGTCTTTCATCTCCAGAATGTTTTTTGAATATCCGGTTAATGATACATTAATCATGGCTGCGGCCAGATCTTTCAATTTTATCACCATGCCAGGAGCAACCACTTTCATTATTGAAAATAGCCAGCCAGCATATTTGTAGGTTTTATAATATGTTTGGCTAGGTTTCATGGGTAAAAATGGCTCTATACCACCCGGACGAAAATTATATACTTTTTTGAATGGCAATTTCATTAAATCGTTTTCGGTTTTGCCCTTAACACGCGCCCACATCGTTCGGCCTTTTTCGCTGCTGTCGGTGCCAACTCCCGAAATGAAACAGAAAGTCATACCGGGATTGTGCGATGCGAGTATAGTGGCTAAATTTAGTGTTAAGGTGTGAGTTAATCTGGCGTAATCAGCTTCATTTTTACCTAAGGAAGTAACTCCAATGCAGAAGTAACAGGCATTGTAGCCTATTAAACGATCGCTAATGGATGAAAAATCATGAAAATAAGGATGAATTATTTCAGTCAATTTGGGATGCGAATAACCACAGGATTTGCGGGAAATAACTAAGACCTTTTCTATTTCGGGGTGAAGCAGGCTTTCGTGAAGTACTCCTTCACCAATCATCCCGGTTGCGCCTGTTATAATAACTTTCAATTTGCTCATAATTCGTTCGTTGAATTTTAAATTTCAAAAACTATTTAATCATGCCCAACATTAACCTGTCCATCATTCTATCAGTTAAAATCCATCTCAGGAATAAAATTGGTTTGGCTCCTGAACCAGCAGCATAGCGTGTTTTAGGACGTTTTGCTTCGATTGCCTTTTTAATCACCCTGGCAATTACAATAGGTTTCGACCCCATTTTACCATCGGCACGTTCAAACATTTTAATGTGTTTCAAAACCAAATCGCGGTACACTGTATTTCCTGAAACCATTTTCATGTTTTCGCGGGCAATCGCATTCCATTCGGTAACAATCGCTCCGGGTTTGATAACAACCACGTCAATCCCAAATTGTTTTAGCTCCATTCGCAGGCTATCGCTCAAACCTTCAACCGCAAATTTCGTTGCGTGGTACCAGGAGCCATGAGGTTCGCCAAAACTTCCGCCAATCGATGAGATGTTTATTATTTTACCTGAATGTTGCTCACGCATGGTTGGAATCACCAGCTGACAAAGGCGGGCGAGGCCAAAAATATTAACTTCGAACTGATATCTGGCTTCGGATAATGGTACATCTTCCAAGGCTCCATACGAACCATATCCGGCATTATTTACCAATATATCAATTCGTTTTTCTGTATCAAGAATCTCCTGAACGCCTTTCACCATGCTCACTTCACTGGTCACATCCATTTCGAGAAGTCGAACTCCCAGGCTTTTTAAATCCTGCATTTTTTCGATCCGGCGGGCAGCTCCATAAACGATAAAATCATTTCCGGCCAGAAGTTTGGCGGTTTCTTTTCCGATTCCAGCTGAAGCACCGGTGATTAATACTACTTTTTTCATTGTTTGCTAAATTTTATAATTATTCTCTGACTGACTAATCACTCTATTGTTTTAATAAAAAAATTTTAGGTTATCATATCCCAGATCAAATCAAACGACAGATTAATAAATTCGTGTTCTTTTTCTGAATCCAGATTTGAAGTAATAATGTATTGGTTTATTCCTGAAATATGACTGCTTAAAAGCGTAAACAGCAAATTGATCGGAAGTGGTTTTAATACCCTTGCATCTATACCTTCCTGCATCAAGTCTAAAAAATGTTTCGTCTGCCTCAGAATTTCTTCTGTCGAAACCATTGAATAGTAAGGTGATGACATAAATTGTTGGGTAAACCTAAACTCCATCGGATTTTCCTTCGCCCAGTATAAAGTGGATAAAAATACGCGCTTGAATGTTGCTTTTATGGTTTCGCCTTCAGGTCTCTCACCGCTCACACATGCCGACAGATTACTTTTAATGTAGATATACAAGGCAACAACCAACTCATCTTTGGTTTTAAAATAGTGAAACAGTGTTCCGTTGGAAACACCAGCCTCTCTGGCAATCTTGCTTGTTGGTGTTCCATGAAATCCAAATTCCACGAAAAGCTTTAATGCAGCTTGTAATATTAGTTCCTGTTTATCCATTACCTCGATGATTGACTAATCACTCTACAAAAGTAGAACAAATAATTTATTCACCAAGTAAATAATTAACAGTATTTCATGAAACCAAGATTTTGTTGATACTCTCATTGTATTAATGACTAAATATTTTAACGCTTTATTAAAGACAAAATATCAGGTAAATGGTATAATATTTGAGAATCACGCATAAAAAATTTCAAGCCATGAAACAACTTTCCCTATGTATTGCCGGGCTTTCAGTTCTGCTTCTTTCAAGCTGTTCTGCTCCCCGAAATATTTTGAAACTTCAACCACAGTCGGAGCAAACAAGTTGGTTTTACGGTGAGGAATATACAGGTGATTCCATATTCGGCATCATAGCCAAAGTTGCTTTCGATGAAGTTCAGCATCCATGGTATGCGCTTGATGTAGAAATAACCAACCGATCGAATATGCCTTTTCTGGTTGATCCATCGCAATTCTTTGTCGTTCCGTTGAATGGGAAAAGCGAACCAATGACATCAGATACCATTTACGCTGTCGATCCGGAGTCGAAAATATTGGAATTGGATAAAAGCATCGCTGTAAATTCCTCAAATCAAAAAAATCAGCTTGGGATTAGTCTGCTCGCTGCGGGGATTGATATTGCAACTGGAATTGCAGTTCTGAGTGATGATAATCCCAGAAATGATAATCTTCGAACTGATTTACTACCTCTTGCATTGGCTTCCGGAGTCGACAATAAATTTGAAGCCATCGATCTGAATGAGTTACGCGACACCTGGAAATCAACAACTTTGCGCAAAACAACACTCGAAGAAGGGTTTACGATGCACGGGAAAGTACTGATTCCGGTATATCCCAATGCTTCCTATATTCAACTGAATATTCCTGTAGACAATGAGTTTATACGGATTAATTTTATGCAAATTCATTTCATTCCCTGACAGACTAAAAAAAATCAGGGCTTCACATATTGTGAAGTCCTGATTTCAAATTCATCAAAAGTTTTACTAGTTGGTTTCCTGAGGTTTCAGGTGTTTATCCAGAAATGTCAGCATCGAACGATAAAAATCGAAACGGTTTTCCTCATTATGAAATCCATGTCCTTCATTGTCTTTCACCATGTATTCCACAGCAATACCTTTGTCTTTAAGTGCTTTCACAATCTGATCCGATTCGTCGACATTTACACGAGGATCGTTTTTCCCCTGCGCAACAAAAAGCGGAGCTTTAATATTATCGACTAAAAATACCGGAGAAACTTCAGCAAGCATCAGACTATCCGATTTTGGATTTCCGACCATTTCATAGAACATATCGAGCATCGGTTTCCAGTATGGTGGAATGGTATTCATAAATGTAAACATGTTTGAAACACCAACATAATCAACTCCGGCAGCATATAATTCCGGAGTAAGTGTTAAACCTGCCAACGTAGCATATCCGCCATAACTTCCGCCATAAATTCCTACCCGTTTCGGATCAGCAATACCCTGATCAACCAACCATTTTACACCATCAGAAATGTCATCCTGCATGGTTCTGCCCCATTGTTTGAATGACTTCTCCCAAAACGCTTTTCCAAAACCGGTTGAACCTCGGTAATTCATCTGCAAAACGGCATAACCGTTGTTAGCTAAAAACTGGACTTCGGAATTGAAACCCCAGTAATCGCGGGCCCATGGACCTCCATGCGGATTAATAATTACCGGTAAATTTTTAGCGTCATATCCTTTGGGCAGCGTCAGATAACCCTGAATGGTTAAACCATCGCGAGATATGTAAGAAATTGGTTTCATGTCACATAAATCGTTTTCATTGAGCCATGGACTTAAATCAGCCAGTTTGGTTAATTCTCCTGAAGCTTTTTCATACATGTAATAAGCTCCCCTGCTTTTATCACTGTAGGTGCGAACCATGAATTTGTCTTCTGCTTTATTCTCGCTGCCAATTCGAACCTGGTAACCGGGCAATTTTTCCTCAAGCTTCTTTTTCAGTGATTCGGCATCAGCATCAAAAAAATGCTCCTTTTCCAAATCGGTAGTCCAGGAAACAGACAATAGCTTCTTATCTTTTCTCGAATAGTCAATTCCTTCAATATCAGCATCCTGAGTTTCGAACAAAACAGAATCTTCTTTCCCAGTAGCCGGATCGAAAATTACCAAAGCTGTTTTGTCCCGTTCCAGATTCGATAATGAATACAACATTTTATTATCGAACGTAAACAATTGAGGAGACATTGTTTCCTTAAAGCTGGTAGTCAGTATTGGCTTGAATTCTTCCTGCTCTGTATCGCGATAAAGCAAGGTTTGGTTTACACCATCAGATGTAATGGCAACCCGAAGTTTCCCGTCATGATCGGTCATCCACCCAACAATATTCCCCGGATTTTCAGCCAGTTGAGTCATCTCTCCGGTTAAAACGTTCAGGCGAAACGGATCAAAAACCTGAGGATTTCGTTTATTTAACCCAACAATTATTTCACCGTCCACATCCTTCAAATCATCAATTAAATCAGTGCGAACTTTTTCAAAAACGGTCAAACCTTTCAATTCCGTTCCGTCAGTATTTACACCATATAACTGAAAATTTTCATCGCCACCTGTATCTTTCAGAAACAGAATACGACTGTTTCCTTTCCAAAGATAACCGGCAATATCGCGGGCTGTTTCAGATGTAATCCGAACTGCCGAATCTGCACCGACTTTCTGGACAAATACATTTAAACGTTTTTCCCACGGAGCCAGATAGGAGAAATACTCACCATCAGGAGAAAGTCTGAAAGCTGTTTTCTCCGGATTCCGGAAAAAATCTTCCATCGCAATTTTGGGTGCTTTCGTTACTGCCGGCTGACAGGCAACAAAGCCTAAAAACACAATTAAAACAATTAAATACCGATTCATAAAAGTCAAATTTTAGTTTATAATAAGATTTCCTTCATTCGTCTTGATTAATTCTGTTTTCAATGTTCTACAAGTTAAGCATTTCAGATGAAAATAGCATGATAAAATTTAACTAAATGTTCCCCATTTAACTTGTTTAATAAAATATCGGAGAAACATAAAAACTAACATAACTCTGAATTTTGAATGAATTAAATGAATTAACTTTATTCAGAAAACATTTTAGCGATTGCTTAGTTTAATACTCCAAAGAAATTTATTTTGTCAACAAGACCTAAAATACCTGTTTTGATTGTAACCGGCTTTCTTGGATCCGGTAAGACAACTTTTATTAACGATATACTTCTGCAGAACAATGAGGTTAAAATTGGACTGATAGAAAATGAGTTCGGAGATGTCTCAATTGATGCAAGGCTAATTGCCAATTATAAGCCTGAAACGATACTTGAGCTTAACAATGGCTGCATTTGCTGCAGTCTTTTCAATGAATTTTCGCTGGCACTGCAGGAATTGATTAAAGCGAACGATCATCTTGAACAGCTGATTATTGAAACCAGCGGAATTGCCGATCCCGGCCCAATCATTGAACCTTTTTTTCAGGATGCTGATCTGTTGCGATTGTTTGAACTGAGCGGAACAATATGTTTGGTCGATTCGGTAAACTTTCAGGGAGAGATTACTGGTTTTGAACAGCAAAAACAAATTCTTTTGAGCGATATGATTATCCTGAACAAATCAGACGAAGTTGATAAAACCAAACTCTCTGATATCAGAAAAAAAGTAACTTCATTAAATAAAACCGCGATTATTGTTGAAACCAATTATGCCCATCTCGATTCATCGCACTTGTATATGCTTCAACCACAATTACAAGATGAATTTATCAAAAAACTAAGAAAACCCTTTTATTGCGAGCCAAATGCATCTGATTTTCATAGCTTTACAATCCGATTTTCCGGATTACTGAATGAAGGTCGATTCCGTGAATGGTTCAATTATTTTGCTTCTATTCATAGAAAAGATATTTTCAGAATAAAGGGAATGGTGAATTTTCTGAATAATCCAATAACCGGATTTGTTCAGTCGGTTGGAGGTGTTACCAATATTTCTGAAGGATCTGTAGTTAATCCATTTGAACCCATCGAAAACGTACTGGTTTTTATAGGTATAGGTGTAAGTAAATTCGAGATTGAGAAGATATTTCATCAGTATTTAACCCAGGAAAACTAGCCACAAAGGCAAGCTCAACAAGGCAAGTAATGTACTCAATACCACTACACGGGAAGCAAATTCAGTATTTAGATTGTATTTCAAACACAGTGCGTAAGGCGTTAATCCCAAAGGCATGGCAGATTCAAGAATCCAGGTACGACTTACCGATTTATCGACAAACTGGCCCGATATAAAATCGAAAAGATAAGGTAATACAAAAAGTATAATCAAACTAAATCCAAGTACCGGCATCCAATCTTTTAGTTTCCCAACAGGCTGAATACCAACAAATAATCCCAAAGAAAAAAGCACAACCCCGGTAACTGATCCGGCAACAAGATCAAGACCATTCATTATCATTTTAGGTAACTGAATTTGATTGACTGCAATCGCAAGCCCGATAAAAACAGCAATAAGCATTGGATTTTTCAACAACCGAAAAATTAAAACCCTGAAACTTATTTTTTCGTCGCCATAAAATTCGACCATAAAAATTCCAAGGGTAAAAAGCCAGAACAGGTAAACAGAAGAAATCATGGTTGCTTCAGGAAGAATCTGATCGCCCCATGCGCTTCTTAAAACCGGAATTCCCAGATAGGCAACATTGCCGAACGAAACTGCCAGAAAAAGAGTCCGACGCATTTTGTTTTCTAATTTCAGTAAGGCAGAAATGGGCAAAACCATGAAAATTGAAACAACAAGGCGTATTGAATTCGCCACAATCAGATTACTATATAACTGAAAGTCCCATTGCAAGCGTGATAATGCGACCAAAATAAGTGCAGGAAACCCAATCCATAGGGCATAATTATTCAAAACTTCGAGCCATTGACTGTTTACCGATTTATTTCGACTCACTACCATTCCGGCGAAAATAACCAAGAACAAAGGCCCAATAGATTGAAATGCAGAGAAGAAAGAGTTCATAAAATTCGTTCGTTGATTTTCAGGTTTACCGTTATCTAATTACAGGCTATCATTAAATTGTAATTTTAGTTCATCTCCCTTTTTTAAAAAACGGCTTTGATCCACGATTCGGCAATTTTAATGACTATAGAATGATTAATATTTTACTTTTCTGCAAAAGGATCGGTTACAAACGGACGAACATCAGTAAGCAACATACCTGCAGTTTGTGCAGCCTGCATACCCAATTCTCCATCCTCAAAAACCTGACAGTACTTCGGATCGACCTTCATTAATTCTGCGCATTTCAGAAAAGTATCCGGTTCTGGCTTATGGCGGTCAACATCATCGGCAGTCACTATAAAATCGAACAAATGATCGATCTGTAATTCCTTCATTTGTAATGTTGCACTCGTGAGACTTGCACCTGTACCAACAGCCATAGGTATTTTCCCATGAGCATTTTTCATCAGATTAATTACCGCGTTATGAGGTTTAATCTTTTTTATATTCATCCAGAACTCCTTTTGCTTCATTGCAACTAATTCTTCAGCTTCAATTTCCAGATTTTGTTCTCGTTTGATTCGTTCCGCAAAACTAATCGTCGGTGCACCTGTCATTTCGACAAGAATACGTTCATCAAATGTGCAATTTAGCTTTTCACATACTGTGTTCCAGCTTGCAATGTGCACGGGAAGCGAATCAGACAATGTTCCGTCTAAATCAAAGATCAGTGCTTTTGCATTCGCATGTATTTCAAGTTTCATATATTTCAGATTTTAAGAAGAGCGACCAAATAAAGTCTCTTCCATGTGTATTTTGAAGGGTACAAAAATAGTAAACTTTTGTGCGTAACCACGAAAATGAAATTTTGAGGTCATTGCAGCAAATAGTTTAAACTTCAGTTAACCTGAATGATATTTTGCAGACTCAACTGCAATTCAATTATTGAACCCAATAAAGATCCGTCGGCTTTTCATTTTTAGTGTTTCATCTCAAACTACCCACCTTACCGAATATTGAGAGAAAAATTTGCTGATGAGAAGAAAAATTCTCAATTTTGTATGCCTACCAGTTCCTACCGGTAGGCAAATTCTTATTGCCACTTTACTAACTTAAATCAACAATTATGAAGTATTTTGTTTTTATACTTTTTGTGACATTATTTTCATCAACATCATGCAAGAACAAATACAAAAATGTTCCTTTCGATGAAAAAAGCCCTCACGATTGGGAAAACCCAGCTGTTAATTCAATAAACCGGGAAGAACCTCGTGCATATTTTATTCCCTTTGCAACTGTGGAACAAGCAATGCAAAATAACATCTGGCAATCGCCAAATATCCAAACGCTTAATGGAATATGGCAGTTCAATTTATCACATACACCATACGTTCGCCCATTTTATTTCTTCAAAGATGATTACGATACCGGCGACTGGAAAACAATTAAAGTTCCTGCAAACTGGGAAATGGAAGGATTCGACGTTCCTATCTATGTCAATGTTCAGTATCCGCACGAAGCAACTCCGCCTACTATTCAAAAATTTTACAATCCGGTTGGATCATACAAACGCACTTTCACAATTCCTGAAAACTGGACCGGACAAGATATCTATCTTCATTTTGGTGCTGTGTCTTCAGCCATGTATGTTTGGGTAAACGAACAAATGGTTGGATATAGTGAAGACAGTAAAACACCTGCAGAATTCAACATCACCAAATACCTAAAAAAAGGCAACAACTCACTGGCAGTTGAAGTTTACCGCTGGAGTGACGGAAGCTACCTGGAAGATCAGGATTTTTGGAGAATGAGCGGTATGACCCGCGATGTATTCCTGATGGCTCGTAATCCTCAGCATATTCGCGACTTCCGAGTTTCTTCTCCATTGGTAAATAATTATCAGGATGGAGAATTTAATCTTGCTGTTGAAGTTATAAATTCGGCACAGACAAACCCTTCAGTAACTGTTGATGCAGTTTTAATGGATGGTGAAAACAAAGTTGCTGAAATAAGTCAGACGGTTCAGACCTCTGCCCAACCAGTTTCTTTAAATCTGAAATCAACCATTCCTTCTGCTAAACCCTGGAGCTCAGAAAACCCAAACCTGTATCAACTTCTGCTAACTCTTAAAGACGAAGCTGGCAAAACAATCGAAATCCTTCGTCAGGATGTAGGTTTCCGCACCGTGGAAATTAAGGATGCGCAGTTACTGGTGAATGGTGTTGCCATCAATGTTAAAGGTGTGGATATTCATGAACACAACGATACCACCGGACACGTGCAGAATGAAGCAACCATGGTGAAAGACATCCTGCTAATGAAATCACACAATATCAATGCAGTGCGTACTTCACATTATCCTGAACCTGAACGCTGGTATGAACTGTGTAACCAGTACGGAATTTTTCTGGTTGACGAAGCCAACATCGAATCACATGGTATGGGTTATGGCGCAAAATCACTTGCAAAAGATCCGCTATGGAAAGAATCTCATCTTTACCGTACCCGGAATATGTTTGAAAGAGATAAAAATCAACCTTCAGTAATTATTTGGTCGCTTGGTAACGAAGCCGGTAATGGTGTAAATTTCGAAGCAACTTACGCGTACCTGAAATCGGTTGATCAAAGCCGTCCGGTACAGTACGAACAGGCCCACGGCGGAGCAAATACCGATATTGTTTGTCCGATGTATGCACGGATAAAAAATATGGAAGATTACGCTAAAAGCAATCCAACCAAGCCTTACATTCAGTGCGAATACGCTCATGCAATGGGAAACAGCGTTGGTAATCTTCAGGATTACTGGGATGTGATTGAAAAATATCCATCATTACAGGGTGGATTTATATGGGACTGGGTAGATCAGGGCATTTTAACCAAAGATTCCGCCGGAAATAAATTCTGGGCTTATGGCGGCGATCTTGGAGGTGACACGCTTGCAAACGACGGTAATTTCTGTCTAAACGGCCTTATTAATCCCGATCGTACCATTAAACCAGCATTGATTGAAGTCGGTAAAGTGTACCAGAATATTGGATTCAAAGCAGCAAATCTGAATCAGGGCGAGATTGAAATCATTAATAAATATTCATTTACCAATCTATCAGAATTTAACTTCAAATGGGAAGTTGTTGCTGATGGTCAGGTTCTGAAATCAGGAGAAATTACTGATATGGATATGGCGCCAAACACAAGCAAAAAATTAAAATTAGATCTGACTGTTGATGTAAAGCCTGCAACTGAATATTTTTTGAATATTTCGGCAACACTAAAAAATGCGAAAGGTATTTTGGCAGCCGGAACCAAAATGGCCTACGAGCAAATTGAGCTTCCTTGGGCTAAAAAAGCGATTTTAGCTTCAATCAATGATTTACCTGCAGTTACTTCAAAAGAAGAAGGAAACAGCATTGTAGTTGAAGGAACAGGATTTAAAATCAGCTTCAGTAAAGATGAAGCAATAATGAAAAGTTATGTGCTTGATGGCAAAGAAATGTTGCTTTCAGGACCTTTACCGAATTTCTGGCGTGCACCAATAGATAATGACTTCGGAAACGGACTCGATAAAAGAAGTCGTGTTTGGAGGAAAGCAGGAGAAAACAGAACCGTTAAATTAGCAACTGTAAGACAGATTAGTAAAGATGAAATACTCAATATGTCTGACAAACAAAAAGTTCCTCAAATGGTGACTGCTAAAACCAGTCCAATTGGGAACGGAGTTGTAGTCAACTTCAATTTTGATCTGAATAACGATAAAAATCAGGTGATCGCCAATTACAATTCGATTTTCACAGTTTTGGGATCAGGTGAGGTTATCGTTAGTAACAGCTTTAAAATGATGCGCAATTCATTGCCTGAAATCGTACGTTTTGGTGTAAATCTGGTAATGCCACGAGAATTCGATCAGATGAGCTGGCTTGGTCGCGGACCTCATGAATCTTATCAGGATCGTAAAACCAGTGCTTTGGTAGGTTTGTATTCAGGATCGGTTGCCGATCAGTATTTCGCATATATCCGTCCTCAGGAAAACGGAAATAAAACCGATGTTCGCTGGATGGCTATAACAAATAAAGAAGGTTTGGGATTCGAATTTATCGGAATGCCTCTAATTTCTGCCAGCGCTCATCATCAGATCATGGAAGATTTTGAGTCGCCTGACCGCACTGACGGTCGCGTCAGAGAAGGACAAAAAATGGTGCGCCGGCATACAACTGACGTGAAAGATCGTGATCTGACTTCAATAAATATCGACTACAAACAACAAGGTGTTGGTGGTGACGATAGCTGGGGTGCATGGACGCACGACGAATATCGTCTGAAAGACAAAGCTTACAATTATTCATTCCGCATTTGCCCTTTACGTTCGGGTGATAAACCGGTTGATAAAGCAAAAATTATATACCAGTAAGGGTATCAAATAAAATAGAAAAACGGGAGATTTAGAAATGGAGTCTCCCGCTTTTTTTGCATCATACTCACCAATTTTCAACTCCTTAGTGGTCTTCCGAACTTATGGGATTCATTCCGATAGTTACAAAACAAAAGCAGCAAACTCCTCATCAGAATTTGCTGCTTTATTAATATTAGCGAAGTCGGTGTCAGAGCCTTCTTGTCAAAACGTTAAACTTCTTTATACCATCCTGAATACATACTGTAAGCTTTGGCAATACGTTTAATTTCGCCTTCAAGCAATTCTTTACTGATATTTTTAATTTTTTTTGCCGGAATACCACCATAAACTGATCCGCTTTCAACACGTGTTCCTTTACTAACTACCGAACCCGCAGCAACAATACTGTTGCTTTCAACAATAACATCATCAAGCACTACCGCATTCATCCCAATCATGACATTGTCATGTATTGTTGCTCCATGCACGATTGCTCCATGTGCAATAGTTACGTTATTACCAATATTCGTAGGCGATTTCTGATAGGTACCATGAATTACCGCATTATCCTGAATATTTGAATTATTTCCAATCCGAATATAATGGACATCACCACGAAGAACTGCACCATACCAAACACTGCAATCATTACCAAACTCTACATCACCAATAACAGTCGCCGTTTCAGCAAAAAAACAATTTTCGCCAAAAGCAGGTGTTTTTCCTAAAAGTGTCTTTATAAGTGCCATTTTCTGAATTTGTTTTAAATTGAATTACAAAGATATTAAATAGGCCAAAAAAGCATGAAAGAAGTCAACATCTTTTGCATCAACATTTTTTTGCCAGTCATCAATTTTTCAGTTATACATCTATTCTGAAACAAACTCTATACGAAACATAAATATGTGAATTTAGATATGTATATAAGTGGTAATAAAAAATTCAGATTATCGTATCAGTCTTGTTAAATAATGGTTATTTTTGGTGCGTTTTAAAAGTAAGGCCCTATGCAAGAAACATACATTTTTTGATAATTTATTACTTTTGAAACCATACCAGCAACAATTCATAAGCAAAAAGACCGATATTAAAACAATATATCACATGAAAGACGCAAAAGTTATAGAACTCGAAGAAGTTGCCATTCGGTTTTCCGGCGATTCGGGAGATGGGATGCAGTTGACCGGGACCTTGTTTTCTGACACTTCGGCATTATTGGGAAACGATATTTCAACCTTTCCTGATTATCCTTCAGAAATCAGAGCACCGCAGGGAACTGTAGGAGGAGTATCCGGATTTCAGGTTCAATTCGGAAAAAAGAAAATTACAACACCCGGAGATTTGGCCCATGTGCTTATCGCCATGAATCCAGCTGCCCTGAAGGCGAATGCATTATTTATGAATCCGGGGGGAACAATTATCTTCGATGTGGATTCTTTTTCTGAAAAGAATTTTGCAAAAGCTCAATTTAAAACCAATGATCCGTTTGACGAGTTAAAACTGGAAGATTATTTTAAAATACCAGTTCCAATTACAAGTCTGACTAAAGAAAGTCTGAAAGACCTGGAACTCGATAATAAAAGTATTTTGCGTTGTAAAAACATGTTTGCCTTAGGACTGATATGTTGGATGTTTGATCGCCCGTTGGATTATATAGAAAAATTTATTCAGTCGAAATTCGGAAAAAAGAGTCCGTTGGTTGCTGAAGCAAACCTGATCGTACTGCATACCGGGTATAATTATGGAATGAACATGCAGCATATGACTCCGCAATACATTGTTCATCCGGCGCCAATTGAAAAAGGAATTTACCGCAATATAAACGGCAACCTTGCTACGGCCTGGGGGTTTTTAGCCGCTGCTGAAAAAGCCGAACTTGAACTGTTTATTGGCTCCTACCCGATTACTCCAGCTACCGATATATTACAGGCTTTGGCCGAACGAAAAGATCTGGGTGTAAAATCATTTCAGGCTGAAGATGAGATTGCAGGAATCTGCACCACCATTGGAGCTGCATTTGCCGGAGATTTGGCGGTCACCTCCACTTCAGGACCGGGTTTTGCCTTAAAGTCTGAAGCACTGGGCCTTTCGGTAATGGCTGAATTACCAATTGTTGTTGTCAATGTTCAGCGTGGCGGACCGTCAACCGGACTGCCAACAAAAACAGAACAATCTGATTTATTGCAAACCTTATATGGACGCAACGGAGAAAGTCCGGTAGTTGTGCTTGCCGCAAGTACTCCTTCCGACTGTTTCTACTACGCTTTTTTAGCTGCAAAAATTACGCTTGAACGAATGGTTCCGGTAGTACTTTTAACCGATGGATTTTTGGGTAATGGCAGTGAGCCATGGAGAGTTCCGACAATGGACGAACTTCCGTCGATCACACCAAGAAAAGCAAAAAACCCTGAGACTTATTTACCTTATAACCGTGATCCGGAAACACTTGCCCGGGATTGGGCCGTTCCGGGAATGGAAGGTTTCGAACACCGTATTGGAGGATTGGAAAAGAATACTGCAGGCGGAGTGAATCAGGATCCGGATAATCATCAGAGAAACAGCGAAATCAGGGCAGCCAAAGTTGAGAAAGTGGCAGAAATGATTCCTGAACTTGAAGTTATTGGTGAACCTGAAGGAGATCTGTTGGTAATTGGATGGGGCGGAACTTACGGACACATGATCAGTTCGGTTCGCGCTATGCAAAATGCCGGGAAAAAAGTTAGTCTGGCGCATTTTAATTACATCAAACCTTTACCTACAAATACAGCCGAGGTTTTTGGCAAATATAAAAAGATTGTCGTGTGCGAATTAAATATGGGTCAGTTTGCCAGCTATCTGCGCGACAAACTACCTCAGTTCACCTATCTTCAGGTGAATAAAATGAAAGGGTTGCCTTTCTCGGTGCACGAATTAGTTGAAAACTTCGAAAAATTACTGGAGGCTTAATCATGACAAAATTTAATTATACTGCCAAAGATTTTAAGAGTGCTGCCGAAGTTCGCTGGTGCCCCGGTTGTGGCGATTATGCCATTATGAATGCTGTTCAAAAAACCATGGCCGATATGGATATCGCACATAAGGATTTTGCCGTTATCTCCGGAATCGGTTGTTCTTCAAGGTTTCCATACTACATGAGTACCTACGGTTTTCATACCATTCACGGCCGTGCAGCTGCAATTGCTTCAGGAGTAAAAACGGCAAACCCTGCTTTAACTGTATGGGTAATGACAGGTGATGGTGATTCCCTTGCCATTGGTGGAAACCATTTTATTCATCTTGTTCGCCGGAACATTAACCTGAACCTTGTTCTGTTCAACAACAAAATATACGGATTAACCAAAGGCCAGTATTCGCCAACTTCCGACCGCGGCAAGATTACCAAAACCTCGCCATTCGGAACAATCGAAGATTCATTTGTACCGGGACAGCTGGTGTTGGGTTCGCGCGGAACTTTCTTTGCACGGGCAATCGACAGCAACGTGAAACACACACAGGAAGTTTTGGCCGAAGCTGCAAAGCATGACGGTACTTCAGTTGTTGAAGTGCTTCAAAACTGTGTTATTTTTAATGATGGAATCCACGATTACGTTTCTGATCCCAAATTCAGATCAGAACGCCAGTTATTCCTGAAAAAAGGGGAGCCGATGATTTTTGGAGAGTTGGAAGACAAAGGTCTGATTCTGGAAAATGGTAAGCTGAAAGTGGCAAAAATAGGCGAAAACGGAATTACCCGTGACAATATTCTGGTTCACGATCCTGCAGATGATAACCTCGGATTACAGGTTGCTTTGATCAACATGGCATTGCCCGAATTCCCGGTTGCAATGGGTGTTATACGCAGCGTGGAAGCCCCGGTTTACGACGAAGAAATGACAAAACAGATTGAAACGGTTCAGGCTAAACGAAAAATCACATGCGTGGACGAATTACTTCAATCGGGTAATACCTGGATTGTTGACAAAGAAGGATGTTGCGATCCGGTTAAGTTCTTCAATCAAAAATGCTTCGAATAAGAATCGAACGAAAATCACAAGCATAAAAAGGCCCTGAAGATTTGAAAACTTCAGGGCCTTTTAGTTTCAGGCATGATAACCGGAAATTATAAACAAAGAGCTTCCTTTTGAAGGAAGTATTTATTCAAGTTTCTTTAGAAGTTGTTCGTAAATATTCCTTGTATTTGGAATCGAAATTTTCAAATCGTTGCCATAACGAATTAATGTTCCTCCGAACAGATCACCTTCATTTATTTTTCCTTTGGATTCGATATCCCTTTGAAACGATGTTTTTGTTTCGTACGGAAATTGTTTTGCTTTAAAAAATGAAGTTTCTACGATATCTGAGCTCAACGGAATTTTTAATCGTTCTGCTATTTCTGCTATTTCAGACATTATCGACCTGGTTAATTTAGTCAATTCAGGATCTTCCAATATTTCGCCTAATGTCTTTCCGAAAGCAGCTGTTACCAATCCAAAAGCTGCAATGAATATATATTTTGACCAGATGGATATTTTAACATGTTCCTCCCAATCAAAATCAATCTCAGAATCTTTTAGAATAGTCAATAATGATTCAGGATAAAAATCAGGGTACAAGGGGTCTCTTCCAATGGATATTTTGCAACTTCCGCCTTTTTGATAAATAATTCCCGGACTTTCGATGTGTGTCGACACGTATACACACGAAGGCAATACAACCCCAAAAGTTAAATGCTCTCTAATCCTTTCATAAATATCTACTCCATTAAGCAATGGAAGAATAATTGTTTTATCGTTCGATATTTTTGAAATTTCTTTCGTTGCATCAGTCAAATCATAACCCTTCACCGATAAAATAATGATATCGCAGATGGGCAAATCTTCCGCGTTATCGGTGCAGATGGTTGGTGAAACATTTATTATCTCATTACCGCCCGTTCTTTTTAAAGTTAACCCATTTGCTTTAATGGCATCTTTATGCTTACCGCGAGCTACAAAATAAATATCGTGGTCTTTTTGAAATCTTTTTGTAATAAGAGTTCCAAAATATCCTCCAACTCCACCAACTCCAAAAAAACATATTTTCATAATCTCAATGTTATAATATGTGCTTGTTTTGTATGCCTAAAACATTTTGCCTGTCGTTTGTCTTCGATTATAATACCCGATGAACTTTCAAGGAAAAGTTGCACTTCAATTTACTATTTTTCGTGAGAACGAATTACTAAACAAGGCTGGTAGTCAGGGATTAACTCCCGATTCAATTTTTAATCATTTCCGGGGGTATCCTTTTCCAATACTTTTATGATTTTCTTTAACCGGTTAATCTCAAAACTGCTGAAAATAAAACTGCCCATAAAGCCAATATACATAATCAGATTCCCATTGAGCCAATGTTGCAGTCTAAAAATTGCACCCATTACTATCAAAAATCCGGAAATTCCTAAAAGCACACTCATTAATTTTTCAACCTGTTTATTAGTCATACGTTTTAATTTAATTGCGTTAAAATCAATATTCAATTTTATGTATTGCGGTCCTACCCGAGATAAACTTCCAACGAAGAGTTGCTTTCAATTTACGAATTTCCTGTATACAAAGCTATAAACCCAACCCGGGTTTCTAGCAGTTAGATGCCGCCTTTATTTATATTCATTTTTATCAGTATTCATCCCCTTTTTTAGCCCTCTTTCGTTACCACTTACAACAATAATCCCATTATATAACTTCATATTCGTTATCGCAAGATTTTTCGGCAAACCATTACTGTACGATTCCCATATTTCGTTTGCATTATCTTTTCTATAAACGCCATCCCATTGTCCGGCAAAAACTGAATTGCCATTTTTTATCACATTAAATGTATATAGTTTGGCTGGTAACCCGTTTTGAATATTTTGCCAACTTTGCCCCTTATCGGTAGACGAGAGTAACTCATTATATACCATTGCATAAATAGTATTCTCGTCGGAACTAATGTTGTGTAAAGTACGATTAGCTAAAACTTGTTTCCATTCTTTTTGGCCATTGGGAGTTGAGAATGCACCTTGGTTCGTACCAATATAAATGCTTCCATCAAATTCTGTTATCCCATTTACCTGCATTGTACTATTTCCATATTCCAATTTCCACTTATTGTCAAATTCATTGTATGAGTATAAACCCGCATCGGTGCCTGCATACAATTTATCCTCAACCTGAATCAGTTTTCGAATCGTAATATTGGTAAGGCCCGCATTTATATTTGTCCAGTGATTCCCCCTGTCCGCGGAAGAAAAAACTCCGCTCTTTTGCGTCCCAACATAGATTTTGTCTTTAAAGAAAGCCAAAGCACCAAGGTTACTTTCAATAATTTGCTTGTCAGTTGGAATATTAACCCAAAGGTCTCTCCGGAAATCAAAAAGATAAATCCCCTTTTCTTTTGTTGCAATTCCAAGTGACTTGTCAGAAACAGCAATCGCTCCCAATCCCAGATTTATTGAATCCGGCAGCCCGTTACTTTTATTTTCCCAAGTCAAACCATTATTAACTGAAAAATAAACGATTCCATCAGTTGTTTCAATCGGACTCTTAATAACAGTAGTGGAAATGCTATCACCTTTTGATACTTTTTCATATTTATGTTTGGTGTGTCCATTGCATGAACTTAAAACAGCAAAAAAAATTATTAGTGTTAGATTTCTCATTCTGCATTTTGTTAAAAAAACGATTGAAGTCAGCTTAGGTTATACAAAAGGTTCGCAAATACGTGCATTGCGGGAGTTTCCCGATGAATTCCCTACGAATAGCCGCTTTCAATTTACGGATTTCCTGTATACAAAGCAACGAAACCCAACCCGGGTATCTTGTAATGGGCAGGTATTTTATCCTCCTGCCAGCTCTGTTGGCGAGTATCCATACTTCTTTTTGAAAGCATAAGAAAAATGCGAAAGATTTTCAAATCCAACTTCATAACAAACATCAATCGGTTTCTTTTTCTTTTCAACAAAATGATAATGCGCCAATTCCAATCGTTTTTGAGTAAGCCACCTTTGAGGTGTAGTGCTAAATGCTTTACTAAAATCACGTTTAAAAGTTGTCAGGCTCCGACCAGTCAAATACCCAAATTTCTGCAAAGGTAAATTGAACATGAAGTTCTTCTCCATATAACTCACCAAATCAACTTTCCCCGGCTCTTCAAAGTTTGCCAGTACATTGTCTATTCCTTTGTCAATAGTCCTGAGAATGCTTATTGATTCTGTGATTTTCAGTGATGCGATATTTTCGGGAAGATCCTTCATTTCAAAATACGGAACCAATGACGCCAGACAACTTTCCAGCAAAGGATGATTGTTGTAAGAATATATTTTCTGCGATTCCAGTGCTATTGGGTTCACATTAAGGTTTGCGTAAAAATCTCTCAGCCTGTTTGTGGATAAATGCATGACTACTGTTTTGTGAGGCTGGCCGTCTTTAGGATAATTAATAATCGTTGCCAGTTGATTTCTGGGGATTAAAAAAATATCACCTTTCTTAAAGAAGTAGGTAGCATCGGCCTGCACAATCTTAGTCTCACCTGAAATAAACCAGATAAGCATATGGTGGTCAAACATGATGTCCGATTTAAAAAACTTGTCCTCGTAGCAGGAAAGCTTTATATCGTCGGTTATATATTTTGCCTGATATTCCATTGCTTATCTTTTAAATTTCCTTGCTTCAGAAAGGAAATAATGAATACAAAAATAGAAATAATCATACGAATTGGTGTTATACGGACAGTACCCGATTAATCAGGAAATCAGACCCTGAAATAAATGAAGCAATGTCGCCTGATAATCCGATTATCAAATTAGCAAATTCATCAGCTTTGCCCAATCTGGACAAAGATTTCAATATTTTTAAAGTCATTAATTAATCCTGAATGTTATACCGGTCATTTCTTCGCTCAATGTCCACAAACGTTTAGCATTAGTTTCATCCAGGGAGTAACGTTTTACGCCATTGGACATTGAAGTGTCAGAAGCCAGTTCGGCAACGTCTGCATCTTCGCAATATACCCCGCCGATATTGTCGAGCAAAGGACTGGTGGCACACCAAACCGTTGTGGCCGCTCCTTGCGGAATTGTTTTCAACGATGCCGCCACTTCTGGTAATAGATTGCCTTCAGCATCACAGAAACCCATTTTTTGAAACAGTTCTAATGAGGCTTCTCTGCCAAGTTCAGTTCCTGCAATAGAACCTGGGTGTAATGAATAAGCTCTTACGTTAAATGCTTTGGCCAGATTATCTAACTCAAGGGCAAATAAATTGCATGCAGTTTTTGATTGACCATAAGCCTGCAAGGTTTCATACTCCCGACGTAAGAAATTGGGATCGTCAAAATTGAATGGTGCAAACTGATGCCCATGTGAAGACACGTTAATTACTCGAGCACCATCAGCTTTTTTAAGGGCAGGCCAAAGTCTGGCTGTAAGCTGAAACTGTGCCAGGTAATTCGTCGCTAATTGAGATTCAATACCACGGTTGTCCTTGCGTAGTGGCACCCACATGATACCTGCATTGTTGATGAGTAAATGAAGTGGTCTGCCAGATGCCAGAAATTTTTGAGCAAATTCATCAATGGAATCAGGATTCATTAAATCCATTGTTTCCAATTCTACATTGGCAATTCCTGCTAAATTTCTCTTTGCTTTTTCTGTATCCCTTGCAGGAACAATCACTCTTGCACCCGCAACTGCCAGCGTCTTGGTGGTTTCCAGGCCGATGCCAGTATTACCGCCTGTTACAATTACAATTTTACCTGTAAGGTCAACACCTTTGATTACCTCATTTGTTGTTGTTGTGGCGTTAAATCCAGAACCTATCGATTTCTGCAACGCTCCCTGATAATTGTTTGGTCTCATCTTTATAAATTTTAATTGTTATTTGATGAGATAAAGGTAGGTTAAGCGCAGCCAACCAACTTTGTTTAAACGTCCGAATATACTTTGTTTAAAAGGTCAGCTATTCCATAAAGTTAAAATCTACACGCAGGGATAGAGTTTCCTGAGGAACTCCCGACGAAAAACTGCTTTTAAAAATTCAATTTCCTGCCAACGAAGTACAGAAATCCGGCCGGGTAGATTGCTGTTCTCGCTAGTGATTTGATCGTGCTGATAATAAGCTAAATAATGGTTCATTCACATAATAATTTCCTGTTCCAATTCGCTCTTTCTTAAGCAGTCCATCTTCAGCAAGTTTATTCAAATAATTTGCGGCAGTTATCCTTGAAACTTTTAAATCGTTCACGATAAATTCAATTTTCGTATATGGATGCTTAAATAAATTATTTAACAAATCCTGGCTGTAAAATTTATAATTGTTTCTCAATTTGTGTTTATAATTCATCATTAACTCTTTGATCTGAATTATCAACTCAATCGTTTCTCTTGAAGTCTTTTCGATTCCACGAATCATAAACAATAACCACTCTTCCCAATTCTCATCATCGCGAAGTTGTTGTAAAAGTCTGTAATAATCGGATTTGTTTTCTATGATATAATTACTCAAATACAAAATTGGAAGATTCTGAAGCTTTTCGAGAATTAAATAAAGAATGTTGATTATTCTTCCAGTACGACCGTTTCCGTCATAGAACGGATGGATACTTTCAAATTGATAATGAATAATTGCCATTTTAATAATTGGATCATAGTCAGACATTGACGGATCATTGATGAATTTCTCAAGGTTTGACATTAATCGATTTATCTCGTTAATGTCTTGGGGTGGAGTATAAATTGTTTCTCCAGTTGATGAATTTTTAAGTGCAGTACCAGGTAATTTCCGATATCCAGCATTATTGCCTTCCAATTCTTTTTGAATTTCAAGAATTATGCTGTTTGTGATAAATCCTTTGCTCTGAATTAATTCAAATCCTTTTTTCAATGCTGATATGTAGTTTTGAACCTCTTTTGCTTCAAGTGATTTGAATGAGTCAAGATTTAATTCTGATTTATAGATATCATCATGTGTCGTAATAATATTTTCAATTGCCGAACTGTCTTTTGCTTCTTGAAGTCCTAAGGTGTTGATCAAAATGATTTGGTTAGGAATTGTGGATGCAATCCCTTTTAATTCAGCCAATGCCGCATGAGCTGAAGGCAAGCTTTTAAGCACAGCTTTTGTTTCAATGTTGATAGGCAACGGGAGTTCCTCTAATTTCCAATTTCCATTTTGATCCATATCGTAAAGATTTTAGTCTTTTCTTTACAAATATACGTTATTGTGTAAACAAAATTCAATTTTCTATACATTGCGTTTCCCGTTTGTACAGATTTTAGACTTTCCTTTACGCAATACGAAAATACGATTGGCGGTAATGTTGGAAGCTAAACGCAGAGACGGATTGCGGGCGATTTCCTGTCAAGCCGGCAAACAGACTGATAGCAAATCCCTATTACTATTTTAACTGAATGGGTAGCTGTAGTCGCAAGTACTATCCTTCAATACGACTTAGAGGCATAAAAAAGGGGCTAACGTTGAATTTTCCACGTTAGCCCCAATTTAGGCAATTCCTCACTTTCATTGACCGCCTTTTTACGATACCGTTATTTTTAGCGACTGAATGAGTCCTTCTTTCAATTCAAAATGATAGTATAAAACGACCGGACTTCCGTCAAACAAGCCAGAAACTTCTGCCGATAAAATACCTGTAGTGTTTGCTACCGTATATTCAATAGGTTTCATTACGATTTTAAATTTCTCGTTTGCATCTGCAATCCATTGTTTGATTTCAGACCTGCCATTGTAAGTTTGGCCTTCGTCAAAGACTATTGCTGTTTCCGAAAAACAATTGGCATAAGCGATACTGTCGAAATTGTCCTGTGATTTTACTAATTCTGTTACTACATCTGGTAAATTCATTGCTTTTAATTTTTAATGTTATTAAACAGTTGGTATTGTTCCACCGTCGATTACATATTCTGTTCCGGTAAGGTAATTGGCTCTTGGCGATACCAAAAAGCCAACCAGTTCCGCCACTTCTTCAGGCTTTGCAGGTCTGCCAAAAGGTATTCCACCTAAGCCATCCATTACGCTTTGTGTGGCTTGTTCAATTGTGTTCTTCGAACTTTCTGCTATCCGCTCCATCATTTTGATCGCAGATGTTGTCATTATCCAGCCTGGTGATACGGTGAGTACCCGAATGCCTTTGGGAGAAACTTCGTTCGACAAACTTTTGCTATAATTGATTAATCCTGCTTTTGCCGCTGCATAAGGCAATGTAGAGTCATACAAGGGTAATCTTCCCTGAATAGACGCAATGTGGATGATAACACCGCTTCCCCGCTCAATCATTTGTGGTAAAAACTGCCTGTCCAAACGAACTGGCGCAATTAAATTTGTCCGGATAGTGCTTTCCCAATCGTTGTCGGTTAGAACGGCAAAACCTCCACCTGGTGTTTCCGAACCTCCAAGATTGTTTATCAAAATATCAAGGGTTCCATGTTTTGCTAAAACTTCGTCAACTACTTTTTGAGTGCCTTCCGGTTTGCTTAAATCCGCAGCAATAAAATGAAGGTTTTCGTTGGTCTCTTCGGGTGCGTTTCGTGCCGTAATAATTACAGTGGCACCAGCGTTTAACAATCGCTCGGCAATGGCTTTTCCCACTCCTTTTGTACCACCAGTTACCAAAGCTACTTTACCTGATAACTCGTTGTTGAAATTAAATATCTGTTCCATTTTTAATACTATTTTAGTGCGAAATTAGAATGTATAGTTCGTTTACACAAGTACTGAAAAACGAATTGCATAGTGATAAATTATTCTCCTATTGCACCATACAGAACATTGGATTAAATTTGCCATATGTATGAAAAGAAGATACCGTTAAGCCTGAATTGTGGTCTCGACCTGATTGGCGAAGTACTTTACGGCAAGTGGAAGATCCGATTGTTGTGGTTCATCAACGAAGGTTACAAACGCCCAAGTGAATTGCAACGCAAAATTCCGGATGCTTCGCGTAGAGTTTTGTATATGCAGTTGAAAGAATTGGAAGAGCATGAATTAATTTCAAAAATCATTTATCCGGTTGTTCCACCAAAAGTTGAATATTCACTAACAGATTTTGGAGAAACTTTAATTCCTGTGATTTCAGCCCTTGGCAATTGGGGAGATGAAAATCAGGAACGACTTCGATCCTTGATTTTAGAAAGATCTGAAAACCTATCAAGTTTGTAAGCCATTGTTTTGTTTGTGCCGCTGGGTTGCCGCTAACGTTCCGAAAACACACGCAGGACAGGAGTTCCCGGATGAACTTCCTACGAAGATTTGCTTTTCAAATACTAATTCCTTGTCAACGAAGCAGTAAAACCCGACTTACGGGTATTTTACTGTTGTGCGTTCGTGCCTTTTCCTGGTTTCCGTCATTTCCTGTTAAATGCCGGCAGTATATATTTTCCAATTAATTCGTCAGAAGGTGATTGTGCATTAAAGCTTCCCCCTGTAATAACTGTCACCATATTTTGTTCCGGCCAAATATAAATTTTCTGTCCCCCATTGCCTTGTGCAGCTTTCCCATAATATCTCACTCCATCAGCATCCAAATACTTGAGCCACCACAAATAACCATAATCTACACCCTGAATTACCGAATGTTTTGATAAAGATTGCTGCACCCAATTAGCCGGAATTACCTGATGCCCATTCCATTTCCCTTCGTTTAAATAAAGCAATCCAAATTTCGCCATATCCCGTGGTCGTAAGTAGAGTTGGCAAAAGGTCTCAGAACTTGATTTGTCAGGCTTAAAATGCCATTTGAATTTCGTTATTCCTAATGGTCCAAATAGTGTTTGTTTCGCAAATTCCGGTAGCGGTTGTTTTGTTGCTTTTTCGATAATTCGTCCAAGTGTAATTGCATTTCCTGAACAATACATTCCTTTACCGCCGGGAATATCAATCATTGGAAGGTCTAATGTGAATTTTACCCAGTCATCAGTATTGCTCATGGTTGTTTCATTGCCTTCCGATTTTTCATTACTGATATCACAATCAAGTCCGGTTTGCTGGCTAAGCAGGTTTTCAATTGTAATTTGATGCTTTAAGTCCGAATTATTTTCAATCGTATATTCAGAAAAATAGGGAAGTACCTTGTTATATTTGCTTTTTATGACCCACTTTTCAAGTGCAATTCCCGCAAGAGCAGACACAAAGCTTTTTGAAGCTGATCGAAGTTCTTGTAAGGTATCTTTTGTGTATTCATAGAAATACTCTTCAAACACAAGTTTCCCATCTTTAATAATTACTACGCTATGAACATTTGGATACGTTTCATCAACTATTTTTCGTGTCATCTCAGCTAATAATGCCGTATCCAAACCTGATTTTTCAACGTCACCAATTTGTTATCCGTCTTTTAAATCTTTCGGCTTGTTATATTTATATTTAAACCCGTTGGCTGTCATTAGTCTTGGAAACCACATTTCTTTGGGAAAATAAACGTTTTTGCTTAATAACTTAAAAGCATCTCTGTCAACGATGTAACCTGCAACAGCATTTGATTTATCTCTGTAAAACTGAACTTTTTGTTTCGATATATTTAAAAACAGATCCTTGCCGGAAGGTGTCAACTTATACTTACTTTCATTGATGACGGCATACAATAAGGTGTCTTTTGGTGAAGCAGCTATTTTGAGTGTGCTATTATTAATATATTCGTATAAGCCTTCATATTCCTTCAATTGTTCATAGCTCACTTTGTATTTCTGTTGTGAAAAACTATACAGCGATGTAAGTGATAGGATTAAAAGCAAAAATGTTTTTCTCATGGTATTAATTTTTGTTTTTTGGCATGACGCACAATGTTCCGCCTTTAGTTTCCCGATGAACTTTCCTACGAAGATTTGCATTTCAAAATTTCAATTTCCTGCCAACGAAGCACCGAAACCCAACCCGGGTATCTTGCTGTTAGATGCTGGCCACTAATTTCAAATATAAAGTATTTTGTCAGGCTAAAATCCTGACTTTGCTTTTTATTTCATAATCAAGGCGCAACGGTTGCCCGGGGTATTATTTTTTTGCGGGTGGGGGTTTTAAAACTTTTCAAGTTGCTGAAATGTATCCTTTGGGGAAGGAAAAAAGGCAAACTCTTTTGCAATTTCAGCTCTGTGGAGAGCTTTTTTGTGAATTGCAAGTGCCTGCCTTTGTGCGATTGCTTGTTACAAGACAGTAAAGAAAAACAGGTATTCAATTCGCACAAAAACACACGTTTTGCGTTTATTCAACATAGTTGATTTTCTTTTTCTCAAAATAATCAAAGACTATGATTCAGACCATTGCAACAGACCGGCTAAAAAACCAACAGGTCACCGGAACCCGATTTAAAAGTCCGCAGGAAATTGTTTCGTGGATGGGCGCCATGCAGGCGCAGGACTTTAGCATGGCCGAATGGGCCATTGGGGTCCGCCTTCCGGGCTCAACCGAACAAACCGTTCGGGAAGCTTTCGATCGGGGCGAAATTTTAAGGACTCATCTACTCAGGCCTACCTGGCATTTTGTGTCGTCGGCTGATATATCATGGATGCTTGAACTAACAGCTCCTCACATTAAGTCATCAATGCGGTCGCGTCATGCCCAGCTGGGACTTACCGAGAGCATTGTAACTAAAAGTAAATTGATTGTCGAAAAGGCGCTTGAAAAAGAAGTACATTTAACCCGGGAGGAACTAATCGTGAAGCTCCGGAATGCCAAACTTATCACTGAAAATGCCCAGGCTACCCACATCATGATGCTTTTCGAATTGGAAGGATTGGTTTGCAGCGGGGCAACAAACGGAAAAAAACAGACATACGCATTGCTCGAAGAACGGATTGCAATATCGACTTCGATTACCCGTGACGAAGCTTTGGGCAAATTAGCCAAACGTTATTTTACGAGCCACGGACCGGCAAGTATTCAGGATTTTATCTGGTGGTCAGGACTTCCCGTAAGGGATGCCAGAAAAGCGCTTGATATGGTGAAATCTGATTTTGATTCGTTCGAAAACGGGGAACAAACACTTTGGTTTGCTGATTCAATCTCAGCCTGGAGCGGAAACCGCGAATCGACCTTGTTGTTGCCTGCATTTGACGAATTTATAATCAGCTACCGCGACCGGAGCGCATCGCTTCAGTCGGAAAATCACAAAAAAGCCATTTCAGAAAATGGTTTATTCCGGCCGGTTATCGTGGTAAATGGTAAGATTGCCGGGATCTGGAAACGAATTCAGAAAAAGAATATGGCACTTATCGAAACCGACTATTTTCAACCAGTCAGTAAAGCAGTACAGGAACAAATTGAGAATGAAGTTCTAAAATACGGCCAATTTATCAATCAGAGAACAGGGATTGTAAACATCAATAAATAAATGAAGATCATTCGAATCACGGGTTTCAGTTAAACCACTTTAAATTTATCCCTGTATTCCATAGGAGTCATTCCTACAAGTTTATTAAAAACTTTCCGGAACGATTTTGGATCTGAGTAACCGGTGTGCTCAATAATTTCATTGATGTTCCTGTTTGTTTGTTCAAGCTGTTTTTTTGCCGATTCGATGCGTACATTTTGTAAATACCCGATGGGTGGAATTCCGGTAGCCACTTTAAAACGCCGGACAAAATTTCTTCTGCTTGAAGGGATGTCCTTAATAAGGTCTTCCAGTGTTCCAATCTCACGAAACATGTTTTCGATGTTATCCTGAACTTTTTTCACCAGCTCATCCGTGTGATTGTGGTTTGGAGCAAAGGTTCCAAAGTAACTTTGTTTATAGCGATCCATATCAATGGCGAAAATTTTGGCTATCCGGACAGTCATTTCATTTCCGCAATATTTTTGAATCAACCGCAACAAAAGATGGAAAGTAGATGTTGAGCCGCCACTGGTGTAAAGGCGGCCGTCAGTAGTCACCACGCTGTCGGGTTTTAAGATAACAGCAGGAAACGCCATCGAAAATTTACTGCAGGCGTCAATGTGAGTGGTTGCCAATCGTCCGTTAAGCAAACCTGAAGCGCCAAACAAAAACGTCCCCGTGCAAAAACTGGCGATTACCGAACCCGCCTCATACTGGCGCCGCAACCAGGGAATATAACTCTGATTCTTCCGCAGCGTTTCTGCCATATTAGTTGTAGTGAATGATGGAATCAAAACCACATCAGCCTTCAGATCTGATTTTACTGATAAGGCCGGGTAATCGTGAAACGTGTTACCGAGTTTTTCAATTTCTTCCGGTGTTCGTATAATATAAATAGAAAAGGGTAAATCCCGTTTTTCCTCAGCATAAATCCGGTTAACTGTTTCGAAAACATCCAGAATTGCCGCAATGCTTAAAAGTTTATAATCAAAGGGCACAATTAATCCTAAATTCTTCATAATTCTCCTTTTTTGCAAAAATAAGACCTTTTTGTCTTAAATACCCCGAAAATTGACTTTTTTATCACTGTTCTTCTAAACGCAATTTTCGAACTTTGTTTATCAGAAAATGTTTTAACAAAAAAAAAGAATACAGATATGGAAACAAAAATCAAATCAGAAACGGACAAAATAAAGAAGGGATCCAGAATTCAGAAGATCACAACGTTCTTATGGTTCGACAATCAGACTGAAGATGCAGTTAATTTCTACACCACTGTTTTCGAAAACTCAAAGATCATAAACACTACCCGATATAGTCCGGAAGGTGCACAAGCCACTGGCATGCCTGAAAATTCGGTTATGACTATGGAATTCCAGATCGAAGGACAGGATTTTGTGGCTATAAACGGAGGGCCAGTTTTCAAAATTACACCAACCATTTCCTTTTTTGTGAATTGCAAAACCGTTCAGGAAATAAACAGGCTTTGGAAAAAGTTATCTGTTGGAGGAAACGTGATGATGGAACTTGATACCTATCCGTTTGCCGAAAAATACGGTTGGATTCAGGATAAATTTGGCGTTTCGTGGCAATTAATTTTACCCGACCGCGAACAAAAAATTACTCCCTGTTTCATGTTTACGGGCGATCAGCACAAAAAAGCAGAAGAAGCCATCCATTTTTACACCTCCATTTTTAAGGATTCCAGAATTATTCAACTGGAACGATATGGAAAAGAAGTTGGTCCGGAAGGAGCTGTTGTTCACTGTAAATTCACCCTCAACGGACAGGAATTTGTTGCTATGGACAGCCATGAAAATATGTCCATGAATTTTAATCCGGCCATCTCGATGGTTGTAAACTGCGAAACTCAGGAAGAAATCGATTATTACTGGGATAAACTCACCGATGGTGGATTTGAGGGAGCTCAGCAATGCGGCTGGCTTCAGGACAAGTTTGGGGTTTCGTGGCAAATTGTACCGAATGTTTTGGGTGAGTTACTGAGCCATCCGGATAAAGGCGGCGATGTGATGCAGGCCATGCTGCCAATGAAAAAGCTTGACATTAAAATGTTACAGGATGCTGTGAATCATTAGTACATGCACTTAAAATAATCCGAAATGGTTGAAGTATTTAAAACAAATGTTGAGCAAATAGAGCATTCTGAAATGCTTATTGATCAAATCATTAATCAAATTCCAAATGGCGATATAAATTTTGATCTGGAAGACTGTGATAAAATTTTGAGGATTGAGGCTGAAAGTGTCTCAACCCAACTGATTATTGAGATACTCAATCAGAACGGCTATCATGCTGAAGTTTTGATCTAAAAGAAATTTAAGGCAAATATTAATCTTAAATAAGAATCAGAAAATGAGAAAAGTAGTTTCATTTATGCACATTTCGCTCGATGGCTTTGTAACAAATGCTAAGGGAGAAATGAGTTGGATAAACATTGATCAGGAAATGTTTGATTTTGCAAAAGAAAGAACATTAGCCGCCGACATCGCTCTTTATGGGCGGGTTACTTACGAACTTATGGAAGCCTACTGGCCAACGGCAGCAGATCAGCCAAATGCAACCACACACGACATCGAACATTCAGCATGGTACAAAAGCGTTTTAAAACTTGTCCCTTCAAGAACAATGAAAGATCCGGTTCCAAAAAACACCAGAATTATCAGCGAAAATCTGACTGATGAAATCAGGAAACTGAAGAAAGAAGACGGAAAAGAAATCATCATGTTTGGCAGTCCTTCAATTGTTAATGAATTGATGGCTGAAAACCTCATTGATGACTATTGGCTGTTTGTAAATCCGATACTGCTTGGAGGAGGAAATTCTCTTTTCAAACCTTTCGATCAAAGTATTATTCTAAAACTTATTTCAAGTCAGGTATTCCCTTCAGGAGTAGTTTGCCTGCATTATGAGACAAAAAACTAATTTATAAACTTCAAAACTATTAAATCATGAAAACAAAAGTAAAAGCAATTCCGGATGGATGGAACTCGTTAACTGCCTATATTTCAGTAAAGGGAGCGTTGGATGCCATCGAATTTTACAAAAACGCCTTTGGCGCAAAAGAAACAGGGCGACTTACCATGCCTGATGGAAGTATTGGTCATGCGGAACTGGAAATTGGCGATTCAAAAATTATGCTGGCTGAAGAAGATGAACAGTGGGGCAATTTAAGTCCCCAGGCGATTGGAGGATCTCCGGTAAGCCTTTGTTTGTATGTGGAAGATGTTGATGCCGTATTTGCCAAAGCACTCGAGGCAGGAGCAACCGTAACCGGAGAAATGGTGGTGAAGGACCAATTTTACGGCGACCGGACTGGCGGCATTACCGATCCTTTTGGTCATAAATGGTCAATCATGACACATATCGAAGATGTTTCGTTTGAAGAAATGCAAAAACGAATGAGCGCAATGTTTCAGTAGATAAATTAATTGAAAGAATCAATATTAAAGCAGATAAATATGTCGTTTCAAGCTTATTTAAATACGATTAAATCGAAGACCGGCAAAGGTCCTGAAGATTTCAGAAAGATGGCAGAAGATAAAGGGTTTAGTCGGGACGGACAATTGAACCCTGAAACAAAAGCCGGTGAAATTGTTAATTGGCTAAAAGAAGAGTTCGAATTGGGTCATGGACATGCCATGGCGATTTATGCACTTTTGAAGGGTATAAAAAACGAAAACAGCTAATAGCAGGTTCTTTTAGGCTATGTTAAACGACTGCTAAGAATGACTGAAAACAACAACTCGAAAGATTAATTTAAACAAATATTGAAATTATGAAAAAGTTACAATTCAAAGTAAGCATCAATGCGCCTTTGACCAAGATATATGATTTTATGCTCGGCATTAACAGTAAATCAACTTATGAGCAATGGACTTCTTTGTTTAACCCAACATCTTCCTATGAAGGAAGTTGGGACAAGGGAAATAAAATTCTATTTATTGGAGTAGATGAGAAAGGAGAAAAGGGAGGTATGGTTTCCCGGATAGCTGAAAACATTCCCAACCGATTTGTTTCGATTCAACATTATGGCCTTTTAAAAGCTGACAAGGAAATTACCGAAGGACCTGAAGTGGAAAAATGGGCAAACGGATTTGAAAACTACACCTTCGAAGAAAACAATGGGACTATAACCGTTACCGTTGACTTAGACGCCACAGAAGATTTTTTAGATTATATGAACCAGAGCTACCCCAAAGCACTCGATAAGTTGAAAGAAATATGTGAGAAATAAAATCCTTCGAAAGTTAAACTATGACAAATAAAAGAAACACAGCCTTAACATCAGCTACCCGTCCGGCAGCAGTGGTTTTCGGTGTGAATCTTTCCGCTCAGTCCCGGGTAACCGGGATTGATCTGGCCTGAGGCGAGACAATCCGCCCCTGCGCGTAGCTTCCTACGTGTGTGTCATTGTAAAGCGACGCCCCAAGTAGTCAAAGGACAGACAATTAAAAAACAAAATATGAGAAAGATAATTGCAGCAATCAATATGACTCTTGACGGGTTTTGCGATCATACGGCAGGCCTGCCCGATGAAGAAATACATCAACATTTTACGGAACTATTAGGTCAGGCAGACTTGATTCTATATGGCAGAACAACATATCAACTTATGGAATTTTGGCGAACTCTGTCAGAAAATCCTTCAGATGAAAAATCAATGAACGACTTTGCTATTGCTATAGACAAAATTCCAAAAATTGTCTTTTCGCATACGCTGAAGAATATAGAATGGGACAGTGCTAAATTGTCAAATAAATCTCTTGAAGAAATGGTTCTAGAGCTTAAGCAACAACCGGGCAGGTATATTTTAGTCGGCAGCCGGAGTTTAATTATACAGCTAATGAAACTTAACTTGATTGATGAATACCAACTTTGTGTTCACCCTGTTGTTGCAGGAAGCGGTTTGCCATTATTTGAAAATATAAACGACAGGACTATTCTTAAACTCATAAAGACTAAAACCTTTAGTGGTGGTGGAGTAACGCTTTATTATGAACCGACAAACGAAAAAACAACTTAAAAAATAAAAATTATGGCACTTATCAATCCACACATTAACTTCAACGGAAATGCCGAAGAAGCATTCAATTTTTACAAGTCAGTATTTGGCGGAGAGTTCGCAACGATTGTGCGTTTGAAAGACTTATCAAGTCCTGAATTTCCGGTAGCAGAAAATGATGCAAATAAAATAATGCACATTGCTTTGCCTATTGGCAAAAACAGTTTAATGGCCAATGATGTTCCGGAAAGTATGGGTCCGGTAAATGAAAATGAAAACAGATCTAAAATATCAATTAGCGCCGAAAGTCGTGAAGAAGCCGACAAGTTATTTAACGGACTTTCAGCAGGTGGAAATGTTGAAATGCCTATTGGCGACAGCCCCTGGGGTTCATATTTTGGGATGTTTAGAGACAAATTCGGTATTGAATGGATGGTGGATTTTTCTAACGAATAAAAGTAACCTACGAAAACAACGAATGCTTAACATTATCGGCAACAATTAGATTGGACACAATAGCGACAAAAACTTCTTTTGACTTACAACTCGCTCAAATTGCATGGGTGGTAAAAGATATTAAAGCTACGGAAAGAATGTTCAGGGAAACGATGGGCATAAGTAATTTCAGTGAAGCAGAAATCATTCGCTTAGCAGAATTTGATGGGACGCATTACGGAGAGCCGTCTGATGCCGAAAGCCTTGTTGCCATGGCTTATACAGGTGAAACATTCATCGAACTGATTCAACCGCTTTCAGGACACAGTATATTTCAGGATTACCTTGATAAAAATTCTGCCGGAGGTGTGCACCACATTGCGTACAGCATACCCGTTGCCAAACTTGACAAAATCATTTCCGAAATGGCGCAGAAAGGATTTCAGGTCATAACCAGCGTTAATCACCCAATCGCCAGGATTGTTTTTTTCGATACATCGAAAGACATTGGTGTTTTTACTGAAATAATGGGTATTACAGAAGAAGGTGAAAAGGCCGTTCAAATGATGAAACGCGGAAACAATTGAATTTGATGATGATATTAGAACATATCAAAAATGAAACGGACAATAACATTTTTTGCTTTAATAATTTTGATTCTGGCTTCATGTAAAGAGAGCAAAACAAATAAAAATACTGTGGATACAAAAATCGACAGCCTGGCTTTCAAAAGTGGCTATTCTGAAGTAAATGGACTGAAAATGTATTACGAAATATACGGAGTAGGAAAACCTCTTGTGTTAATTCATGGTGGTGGGTCTACTATTCAGACAACCTTTGGAAGAGTAATCCCTTTGCTTGCCAAACACAGACAACTTATTGCTGTTGAATTGCAGGCCCACGGCCGGACTGGTGACAGAAATAGCGAACTTTCGTTTGAGCAGGATGCAGATGATGTTGCAGCACTTTTAAAAAATCTCAACATTCTCAAGGCTGATTTTTTTGGTTTTAGCAATGGCGGTACTACAGCTTTGCAAATCGGCGTTCGCCATCCTGAATTAGTTGATAAACTAGTTGCAGCTTCCGCACTTTGTAAACGGAATGGAGTTCCCTCTCAGTTTTGGGGGTTTATGGAACAGGCACGAATTGAAAATATGCCGGAGCAGTTAAAGGAAGGTTATAAAAAAGTTGCTTCAGATACAAGTGGGCTGCAAGTGATGCACGACAAGGACGCAAAAAGAATGGTTGATTTTAAAGATATCCCTGACGAGAAAATAAAATCAATTAAAGCACCTACATTGATTATAATTGGTGATAAAGATGTAATTACACCTGAACATGCTATTGAAATGCATCGACTGATTGCCAACTCAGAATTAGCAATAATCCCTGGTGGGCACGGTGAATATATTGGAGAGATAACAACTCTAAAACCCAAATCTAAAGAGAGCGACTTCGTTGGCGTTTCAATGATTGAAAGTTTCCTTGACAAAAAGGAATGAAAAAAAAACAACCAAGTGCAAAATGATTATAGCAATATATTATGAACCATTTAAAACGAAAACAATGGCAAAGATTAGCACCTATCTCAATTTTCCCCGAAACACGGAGGAAGTTTTCAACTTTTACAAATCAGTTTTCGGTGGCGATTTCATCGATGGAAAAATCAACCGATTTGGTGATATGCCACCCATGGAAGGAATGCCACCGATGCCCGAAGAAGACAAGAACCTGGTTATGCATGTAGCACTTCCCATCCTTGGAGATCACCTTTTGATGGGCTCGGATGCTCCGGAATCAATGGGATTTACTGTTAATAAAGGAAATAACATTTACATTTCCATTCATACAGATTCGCGCGCCCAGGCTGACGATTTATTTTCAAAACTTTCTGAAAGAGGCGTGGTCGAAATGCCAATGGCAGATATGTTCTGGGGCGATTATTTTGGATCATTCGCCGATCAATTTGGCATTAAATGGATGATCAATTATTCCACCAAATCCATTTAAAGAAAACCATTGTCTTCGGTAAAATGTTATGCTTACCTTTATTAAATGGCGTTGCTATTTGATAAAGGTTTTTTACTTGTAATTTGTAATTAACACATCTACCGCCATTTAAAACCACTTACTTCTTCTCTTGCTAAACTAAAATCGCAAATGAATGAACAGAAAAATACAGGGTGTCTCAAATCATTGTATATTTAAAACCTTTCAGCTACAATTGCAGAAAAGAATATTGTTTTTTATCGAATCCCTTTATGCATATGTCCAAAAAACTGAAATATATCTTCATTTTAATTTTAGCCTTTTCAATTAATGTTTCCTCTGAAATTATAAATATCGGGGTTCCGTATATTCACAACTATCCCAAAAATGAATATAAAGCCGGAACCCAAAACTGGTCAATCGCTCAAGACAAAAATGGCTATCTGTATTTTGGCAACAACGATGGGTTGCTTGTTTTTGATGGAGTAAGCTGGCAATTACACCGAATACCCAATTCATCAATTGTGCGATCACTGTATATTGCCAAAGACGAGCAGATTTATGTGGGTGCATACAACGATCTTGGGAAAATGGTCACTGATGTTTCAGGCAAAATGAAATTCAGATCCTTAAAAAAATATATTCCTGATAATTTTCACAATTTTGATGACATCTGGAATATCACATCATTCCAGAATCAGATTGTTTTCCAATCCTATAATTGTGCTTTCCTGTTCAAAAATGATTCAACGGTTTCAATCCTGAAAGCACCTGTACGGTTTCAAAATTCATTTCTGGTAAACGGACGTTTGTATTTTAATGATATAGAAAAAGGATTGATCGAATATGCCAGTAATACTTTAAATACGTTGGATAATTGCGAAAAAATCAGGGGTGAAGAAATATGGTCAATCTTACCCTTCAACAATGGCAATGATTTAATGATTTGTACGCTGAATAAAGGCATTTATATATACAATGGCAATGAACTGAAAGAGTGGGATGTCTCGGTTAATTCCCTTTTTAAAAAGAACCAGATTTTCAGCGCATCAATAATTCAGGATAAATATTACGCCATAGGTACCATTCAGGATGGAGTTATAATTATTGACGAATTCGGGAATATAATTCAGCATATCAACCGGCAAAAAGGTCTTCAGAACAATACCATTCTAAAAACGTTCACCGACAGGTCTGGCAACCTTTGGCTCGGGCTGGACAACGGGATCGATTACGTGAACATCAATTCGCCCATCACATTTATTGAACAATCCGATGGGATTGGAGCTGGATATACTGCAATTATTTATCAGGGGAAAATTTATCTTGGAACCAACCAAGGACTATTTGTCAAAGATTGGGACAACAACAATCAAAGTAGTATATTCAGGCTGATTCCAGGCACCAAAGGTCAAGTCTGGTATTTAGGCGTTCACGATGACATCTTGCTCTGTGGCCACAACAATGGCACTTATATTATTTCAGGCGAAAAAGCAAAGCAGATCAGTAAAATTCCCGGTGCATGGAAATTTCATACACCTAAACGTTTCCCCGGATATTTGATAGGTGGAACTTACAGCGGTCTTACCTTCTACAAAAAAGAAAAAGGCAATTGGGTTTATTCAGGCAAAATAGATGGATTTAATGAGTCGTTCCGTGTTTTTGAGGAAGATGAAAATGGCGATATCTGGATGAGTCATGGATTTAAAGGCATTTACAAAGTCACTTTAGGTAAAACTCTGGACCGAATTCAAACATTTCGTTTTTACACTTCAAAGGATGGATTGCCCACCGACTATAACCTGAATGTATTTAAAATAAAAGGGAAAGTAGTCGTTACATCGAATGTAGGCATTTTCGAATACAATGCCCAAAAAGATCAGTTTGAGTATTCAACTTATTTTAATCAGTTATTAAGTCCATTAAAAGATATCTCTTTTTTGAAAGAAGATAAAAGCGGCAATATCTGGTATGTGGCATGGAACCAGGGAAAAAAATCAACAGGAGTTTTCCGTATACAGGAAGATTTGAGTTATAAACAGGTAAGCGCACCATTTGCGCTGCTTACTGGAAAATTTATCAGTGGATTCGAATCAATCTATACCTACTCTGACGATAACATTTTCTTTGGCACAGAAGAAGGATTTGCCCACTATTCACCTATTATAAAATTCAATCAAAATCCGGAATTTTCAACCTTTATCAACCGGGCAACTGCATTATACCTTGACAGCATCTTCTACTACGGAAACAGCATCAAAGAGAAAACCAAAGTCCACCCGGCTAAGTATAATTTCCCATTTCGTGACAATACATTCCGGTTTTCATTCACCTCACCTTCCTACGAAAATCAGGATAATATTGAATATAGTTTTAAACTCACCGAATCGGGGCACAAGTGGTCGACGTGGAGCAATACAACTTTCACCGAATATGCCAATTTACCTTCGGGAGAATATGTTTTTACGGTAAAAGCCCGAAACCAAATGGGAATTGAGAGCCAGCCTGACAGTCTCTCGTTCGAAATCATGTCGCCTTGGTACAAGACCCATTTTGCCTATTTCATTTATTTCTTAGTATTTGTATTTACGGTATTTATGGGTATCTGGATGGTACTAAAACGTATTGAAGTAACAAAGCGCAAAGAAAGGCTAAAACATTTGCGTTCGTACCGTCAAAAAGAACAGGAATATATCCGGCAAGCTTTGCATAATGAAAAGAAAATCATCAGTCTGAAGAATGAAAAGCTCAAAATTGAAATGATCCATCGGGACAAGGAACTGGCGAATCAAACCATGAATTTAATCCGAAAAAATAAATTTCTGGTGAAAATCACCGAAGAATTGGGAAAGCTGAAAACTACGAGTACGGATGAATCAGTAAAAGAGAAAGTGACCGTTTTAATTGCGAAAATAGACAAAGACATCGACAACAAAAAACAGTGGGAAATATTCGAAACAGCCTTAGACGATGTTCATGAAGATTTTCTTAACCGGTTAAAAACTCAATTTCCAAATCTTACACCAAATGAAATCAGGCTTTGTGCTTATCTGCGGATGAATATCTCAACTAAAGAAATTGCCCCATTAATGAATATCTCGGTTCGTGGAGTTGAGATATGCCGGTACCGTGTACGCAAAAAACTTAACATTGACCGGGATCAGAACCTGACTAGCATGATTATTAACTTATAAAAAACATAACTCTTTGTAGTATCCGACATCACATTCTGCTGTATAATAATTTAGATACCATCATTACTTAAAGTACTACAAATAAATAACATAAATAAAGTGCTGATGTATGAATGATGTAATCCGATATCTCACCTGATGTATTAATGCTGTACCATTTTATAGAAGAGACGCCATAGATTTGAATAGTTTTGTCCCATGAATTATTGATTTATTATCAATTTCTTATCAATTAATTCAGATATCTATTCTAAAAATTTATGTACTCATGAAAAAAACTTTTTTAGCTCTTCTTATTTTGATGTGTTCCTTTGCAGGGTATGCTCAGGAAATACAAGTGAAGGGAGTTGTCACATCAGCAGATGATGGACAACCAATTCCCGGTGTTAGTATAGTTGTTAAAGGAACTACAAATGGTATGATTACTAATATGGACGGTAATTATACATTAAAAGTACCAGGTAATTCAACATTGGTATTCTCTTTTATCGGCATGAAAACACAGGAAGTTCCTGTAAATATGCAGACAGTAATCAATATGGTATTAGCTCCCGAGACAACTGGTATTGATGAAGTAATTGTGGTAGGTTACGGCGTTCAGAAAAAGAGTGTTGTTACAGCTGCCATCAGCCGGGTTACTGCGGAAGATCTGAACAACACTTCTCCTACCCGGATTGAAGACGCACTTAAAGGAAAAGTTTCCGGCGTTCAGATTACTCAGAGTTCTGGACAACCGGGATCGGATTCGAAGATTAGAATCCGTGGTATTGGGACAGTCAACAATAGCGATCCTCTTTTTATTGTTGATGGTATGCCTGTTGATGGTGGTATCGATTATTTAAACCCAGTCGACATCCAGTCAGTTGAAATTCTGAAAGATGCCGCATCTGCCGCCATTTATGGTGCGCGTGCCGCGAACGGCGTTGTTTTGGTTACCACCAAAGCAGGTGTTTCAGGAAAAACTACAATCAGCTACGACGTATCTTACGGCTGGCAGAATCCATGGAAGAAAAAATCGGTATTAAATTCTACTGAATATATGACAGTAATGAACGAAGCTGCCATTAATGATGGTAATTCACCTAAATATTCTTCAGAACAAATTGCATCCGCAGGTAAAGGAACTGACTGGCAGAATGAAACATTTAACTTTAATGCTCCAATCGAAAGTCACCAGGTAAGTATAAATGGTGGTACCGATAAAGCGACCTATTTCTTGTCTTTAGGATATTTGGATCAGGAAGGTATTGTTGGAGGCGACTACGGAAAGTCAAACTTCAATCGCTGGAGCTTACGTTCAAACAGTACCTATACTGTGTATGAGACAAAAGATCGTTCTTTCCTGAATAAATTAAGGGTCGGCGAAAATATTGGATACTCAAGAACTAAATCTTCATCAATTGAAGCAAACTCTGAATATGGATCTATTTTGGGAAGTGCACTGGCTTTTGACCCAACTGTTCCCGTATATGCAACAAACCCAGCCGGAGTGCTGGCTCTTCATCCAAATGCGGTAACCGACAAAAACGGAAATGTATACTCTATTCCACCAGCTGGATTTCAGGAAATAGCAAATCCGGTAGCTATGCTCAATTCTCCAACCAAAGGACAAGGAAATGCAGATAAGTTTGTTTCTACATTCTGGGGCGAATTAAGTATTATGGACGGTTTAACATTCAAGTCCAGTTATGGAGTAGATCTTGCCTTTTGGGGTAACGACGGATACGCATTTCCTTATTTCCTGGCAACACAGGGAAAGGACGTAACTCAAAGTTCAGTTTATTCGAACATGCACCGTGGATTTACATGGCAGGTCGAAAATACAATGACCTACACCAAGTCTTTTGCAGAGAAACACAATGTGACCGTTTTACTGGGACAATCAGCTAAAGAATATACTCTGCGTGAACTTGCCGGTAATGATTATAACCTGCTTGAAACAGATCCAGGTAAAGCAAATATAGATTATGCAATTGCCGACAGATCAGAAGAACGTGTAACTGGTGGAACCGGAGGATTCTCTTCGCTAACACTGGCATCATATTTTGGTCGTGTAGACTACAACTATGATGAAAGATATATTTTTCAGGCTACTGTCCGACGTGATGGATCATCTAATTTTGGATCAAGCAACAAATGGGGTATTTTTCCATCGTTCTCCGCTGGTTGGAATGTAACACGTGAAGACTTTATGGAAAATCGTCCTGAATGGTTTACTAATCTGAAATTGCGTGGTAGCTGGGGTAAGAATGGTAATGAAAGAATCGGTCAGTTCAGATATACAAGTTTGATGGACGGTGGACAAAACTATTATTTTGGTTCGGGCACACTTTCAGCTATGCAATATGGCAGCAGCCCATCTAAAATTTCTAATCCTGATGTAAGATGGGAAGAGTCAGAACAAACCGACCTGGGTTTTGAGTCCGGATTCTTTAAAAACTCGCTTACTTTTGGATTCGACTACTTCAAGAAAAAAACAAATGGTATGTTGATGGATCAACCTATTCCTGATTATGTGGGTAAAGGTGCTCCGATTGCCAATGCCGGAGATATGGAAAACTGGGGGTTAGAATTTGAAACCACTTACAAACTTAAAATCAGAGATTTAACCTTTAATGTAGGAGCAAATGCCTCTTATCTGCAAAACAAACTGATCAAGTTAGGAAATGCAAGTGGAGAAGCTATCTACGAAAATGCTGGTGCCTCAGGCGTAGGAAGTTATGTAAAAGGAAAAAACAATGAAGTTTATCCATTCTTTTATGGTTATAAAACAAATGGTTTGCTGCAGAACCAGGCACAGGCTGACGAATACAATTCCAAATACGCAGAACAGGCTCAGCCAGGTGATGTTATCTTTCAGGACATCGCTGGTGCACTTGATGCCAGTGGAAATGCCATTCCTGATGGAAAAATTACGGATGCAGATAAAACTAAAATCGGTAAAGGCATGCCAGACTGGACATTTGGTCTGACACTTTCAGCCGAATGGAAAGGATTCGATTTCAGAGCATTCTTTCAGGGATCATACGGCAATGACATCTTCGACTTCTCTCAGAGGGGTGACATTACGGCAATGAACCGTCCTTCATGGATACTTGACAGATGGATCGGCGAAGGAACATCAAATACAATTCCTCGTATGACTGCCGTAAATCCAAATCGTAACTGGCGTTCTTCTGATCTTTACATTAAAGATGGTTCATATGTTCGTCTTAAAACATTACAATTTGGATATACCTTACCTGAACTGATAACTAAAAAGGCTTCCATTCAAAAACTAAGATTATTTATATCCGCAGAGAATTTATTGACTTTCACCAGTTATGAGGGATTTGATCCTGAAATCGCTTCAGGAGGATATACTACAATCGGTATCGACAGAGGAATATATCCACAGGCCAGAACGATCTCGTTGGGAGCAAATATTTCTTTTTAACTTTTTAAAATAACACAAATATGAAAAAATATAGTTTTATACTGGCATTGTCAGCAATGATAGGATTTTCTTCCTGTGGCGATGACTTCCTGACTATTACTCCTACGGCTTCTCAGGAAGCAGGAGGAGAAGCAACCGAAGGAGCTATTCTGTCCAACCTCGCATCCTGTTACCAGATACTGCTGTTCGACAGTTATGCAAATAATAATTACAACAGTATCGTATTGATGTCTGATTTACGTTCAGATGATATCTATAAAGGTGGTGGAGACGCAGGTGATCAGGCACAATTATTTCGTCTTTCTCAGTTGGACGCTACCGCAACAGAACTTCCTGCAGGATTGTGGAACATTTATTACAGTGGCATAAGCCGTTGTAACAATGTGATCCTTGCCTGCGAAAATGCGTCTGGAGTCTCAGAGGCCAATCTGAATCAATACAAAGCCGAAGCTCATTTTCTTCGTGCATACTATACTCACTGGTTATGGAAATTCTGGGGTAATATTCCCTATTTCGAAGAAGACCTGCCAGCTCCTTATATGGCTCAGCAATTTACCGCCGACGAAATATATGCTAAAATCATTGCCGATGTCGATTTTGCAATTGAAGGTGACAAACTGCCCATGCGCATGACTGCATCCAATGACGGACGCATTACAAAGGCTGCAGCAATGATGCTGAAAGCCCGTGTTGTGATGTATCAAAAAGATCAAAGTAAATATTCCGATGTTCTGAAAAACATGGGTGAAATTATCAATAGCGGAAAATTTGCCTTAGCTGGTGATTTCCCTTCTATTTGGTTAAACACCGGAGAATTCAATACCGAATCGATCTTTGAAAGCAATCAGCTTCCGGAAGGAAAAACATGGAGTTCAGGATGGCAGGGTTATGGAACAAATCTTCCGGCTTTTATATCGCCAAATGGTTTAACTGGACAAGAACCTTTTATTGGAGGCTGGGGTTTTGGACCGGTTCGTACTGAAGCTTATGCTATTTTTGAAGATGGAGACACCCGCCGGGAAGGTTCAATCAACAAATATGAAGACGGAACTTATAATGTCCGTTTCCAAAATACAGGATTGTTTATGGCCAAGTATGCAGCGCGTAAAGGATACAATCCTCCTCCGGGAGATGTTGATCTGAATTTTGATAATAATTTGCGTATTTTCCGTTATTCCGAGGCTTTGCTTAATGCAGCCGAATTAATTGTAATGGATGGAATAGCACCTGTCGATGGTGTAACTGCAAAATCTTGTCTGGATGCAATCAGATTACGTGCCGGAGTTGATGCTATTCCTGCAACCGCGTCCAATATTAAACTGGAACGTCGTCGTGAGTTTCTGGGAGAAGGCATGCGTTTCTGGGATTTAGTTCGTTGGGGAGACACCAGTTTATTAACTGAAAATAAACCTGCTTTTTCTTCAGTAAGAACATGGGATGACCATTGTAAATATCTTCCGATTCCTCAATCTGAAATAGAAAAAACAGAAGGGGATTTCAAGTTAAAACAAAATCCGGGTTACAACTAATCACTTTTTAATTTTAAAAGACGATAAACATGAAAAACATATTGAAATTTGGAGCTATGGCATTGATTTCGATCTTTGTCATGACGGCATGTGATCCGCAGGAGAGTTCAGACTACTCTCTTGGTGTGATGCCTACCGCTGACCAACTGGACTTTTCGACTACACCAACAGCTGAAAAGGCAAACATAATTGAAATAAAAAACACCTCGAAAGTAGCAGGGATTGCAACATGGGATTTCGGTAACAGCTCAACCGCCAAAGGCGAAAAAGCGACCGTTCAGTATCCATTAAAAGGTACATACACTGTGGTTATGACTTTGTACACCGCAGGCGGTTCAGCATCTGTATCAAAGGTAATTACCATTGAAAATGATGATATGTCGCTGCTAAATACACCTATGTATAACGCACTTACTGGCGGAGCAAGTAACCTGGCCGGTAAAACATGGGTATTCGATCAGTTTCACGACGGTCATTTTGGTGTTGGTCCTATAGCTGATACTTCGCCAAGCTGGTGGAGTTGTCCTGCAGAAGGAAAAACGAATAGCTGTCTTTATTCTCAGGAATTTACATTTACCCAAGTTGGAGTAAAACTGGTATGGACAAATAACGGTTCTGTATATTCGAATGAAAGTGGCAGAGCTGCTCTTGCCGATTTGGGTTATAACAATTCTGTTGTGCCTCCTGATGGGGATTTTGATATTGCCTATGTGCCTAAAGCTGCGTATACTTTTGCATTGAATGAAACGGCTAAAACAATTACCTTGAGCAATGGTGCATTTTTGGGTCATTATGCCGGAACGTCTACTTATCAGATATTAACTCTTACAGATGATGTACTTTATATGAAATGTGCAAGTACAACTGAGGTAGGAAACGGTTGGTGGTATCGTTTAATTCCAAAAGAAAAGAACATCAAACCAATCATTATTATTCCTTTGAAAGCAACACCGTTAACCGAAGATTTCGAATCGGCAACGCCTAAAGTTTCTTTCTCTTCTGAGGATATGGGTACATTAACCAATCCTTTTTATTCCAATCCTGCTCCTATTGGAGTTAATGCTTCGGGAAAAGTATTCATGTACCAGAAATCAAATGCCTTTTATTCCAATATTTTCTTTCAGGCCAATGGGTACAAATTTAATTTAACGGAGCAAAACAAAGTGACAGTAAAAGTATTTATTCCTTCGTACAACGATTACAACACAGAATTTGATGTTGCCGGAGATTGGGTTGCCAATAAAAAACTGTTACCTCAGGTTGCCATAAAACTTCAGAACTCAAGTCTGGCAGGAAATGCATATACCACTCAAACTGAGATCGTCAAAGCTGATCTTGAAACCGACAAATGGATCGAACTTACGTTTGATTTTAGTAGTGTCAGCTCACGAGAAGATTATGACAAGATTGTGATTCAGTTTGGAGCTGAAGGTCATGCTGGTCCTGGCATATTCTTTCTGGACGATTTTGTCTTCGGAAAATAGAATACCGAAAATCTAAAATAGTTGCAAATCAAAACATTGCTTATCGGAATCATCCGGTAAGCAATGTTTTTAATTCAGAATTAAATGCATTGTCAATTCACCAAACATTCCCTGTTTGTTTATTACCTATTCGTAATCCTTCTATTTACCGCTTCGTGCAAAAAAGCTGAATCCAATAAAAAAGATATTGAAAGTCGGGTAAACAACCTGCTTTCCCAAATGACACTGGATGAGAAAATAGGACAAATGTCTCAGACTGATCCCAGCTACATGTCTGATGATCAAATCAAACAAATCGTCCGCGAAGGTAAATATGGTTCTTTTTTAAATGTTTTTGGTGTCGAAAAAATAAATGTCCTGCAAAAAATTGCAACGGAAGAGAGCCGTTTAAAAATTCCTCTGATTATTGGAAGGGATGTCATTCATGGGTACCGTACCATTTTCCCAATCCCTCTGGGCATGGCTGCTACATGGAATCCGGAGATTGTAAAAAAAGCCTTTCGTATCTCTTCCATAGAAGCTTCTTCGCAGGGGATCAAATGGACTTTTGCCCCAATGATTGATATTACCTGGGATCCACGCTGGGGAAGGATTGCTGAAGGTTGCGGCGAAGATCCTTATCTTGCCTCAGTTTTTGCCAAAGCAATGGTTGAAGGAATACAGGGAGAAAACCTGACCGATCCGACGGCAGTAGCCGCATGTGCCAAACACTTTGTTGGTTATGGTTTTGCTGAAGGTGGACGCGACTATAACACCACCTATATTCCGGAGACACTTCTCCGTAATGTTGTACTTAAACCGTTTAAGGCTGCGAAAGATGCCGGAGCGCTCACTTTTATGTCGGCATTTAATGATTTAAACGGAGTTCCTACCTCCGGGAATGAATTTACTCTGCGCCAGATTTTGCGCAATGAATGGAACTATAACGGCATGGTTGTCAGCGACTGGGGCTCTGTTACAGAGATGATCAGCCATGGATACTGTGCGGATGAAAAAGAAGCCGCATTAAAAGCAATTACCGCTGGTGTTGATATGGAGATGTCAAGTTCAAGTTACATCAAGCATCTCAAAAGCCTGATCGATGAAAATAAAGTAAATATGACATTGGTTGACGAAGCCGTCAAAAATATATTGAGGCTAAAATTTAAACTGGGTTTATTTGAAAATCCATATGTTGATCCTAAAGCAGAGAAACAAATTCTGGCTCCTGAATTCTTGGATCACGCGAGAACAGTAGCCAGACAAAGTGCTGTTTTACTGAAAAACGGATTAAATACACTTCCGCTCTCATCCGATATTTCTTCGGTAGCTGTTATTGGTCCATTGGCAGATGCACCACGCGACCAGTTAGGAACCTGGGTTTTTGATGGAAAAGCTGAAAATTCGGTAACTCCCCTCACAGCAATTAAAGAGCTACTCGGCGACTCGAAAGTTAACTATGTTGCAGGACTAAAATATAGCCGCGATAAAAGCAAAACCGGTTTTGCCGATGCTATTGCTGCGGTTAAAAAATCACAGGCCATTCTGTTCTTTGCAGGTGAAGAGTGGATTCTTTCAGGAGAAGGTCAAAGCCGCGGCGAAATCAATCTTCCGGGAGCACAGGAAGAGTTGATTGAAGCGTTGGCAAAAACTGGAAAACCATTGATTGTAATTGTCATGGCTGGTCGTCCATTAGCAATCGGGAATGTTGTCGAAAAATCAAATGCACTGCTTTATGCTTTTCATGGCGGATCGATGGCAGGGCCTGCATTGGCGGATCTTATCTTCGGAAAAGTGTCGCCATCAGGAAAACTACCGGTTACCTTTGTAAAAGGTTCAGGTCAGATCCCATTCTATTATTATCACAAAAATACTGGTCGCCCGGCATCAGCTGAATCATGGACTCCAATCGACAGCATACCTGTCATTAACAGTCAGGCTTCTTTGGGATATAAATCTTTTCATCTCGATTATGGATTTACACCATTATTCCCATTTGGTTATGGCTTAAGCTATACAACGTTCAAATACAGTAATCTCATTCTTTCATCAGCCGAGATGACCACTAATGGTAACCTAACGATTAAAGCTTCAGTATTAAATAATGGTACTATCGATGCGGATGAAATCGTTCAGCTATATATTCGCGACAGGTTTGGAAGCATTACTCGTCCGGTCAAGGAATTAAAAGGATTTAAAAGGATTCATCTGAAAAGTCGCGAAACAGGTGGTGTAACGTTCGAACTTCCGGCGTCTGCTCTTGAGTTCTTCAACGGGAAGGAAAACGTAATTGAACCCGGTGAATTTGACCTTTGGATCGGACCAAATTCTGACGAAGGATTGCACAGCGAGTTTAGTATAAAATAACACTGAAATATGAAAATGACATTGATTTTAAATTTGATATTTAGTTTTTTCCTGCTGTTCAGTTGTGCGAAGGATAACAAATCACAACCTCCCGTAATTACACCTGAAACAGAAACTGGAACAGAAACCCTGGTTTGGAGTGATGAGTTTGATTATTCTGGCCTTCCGGATGCCTCAAAATGGAGTTATGATACCGATGGAAACGCCTCCGGGTGGGGAAATAACGAATTGCAATATTATACCAGTGCCCGCCTGAAAAATTCGGAAGTAAAAAACGGATTCCTGTATATCAATGCCATTAAAGAAGATTTCGAAGGGAAAAAATACACCTCTGCACGTTTGGTTACACGCACAAAAGGGGACTGGTTGTATGGACGGATGGAAATCAAGGCCAAACTCCCTGACGGACGTGGTATGTGGCCTGCAATCTGGATGCTTCCAACCGACTGGGCTTATGGAAATTGGCCTGCCAGCGGCGAAATCGATATCATGGAAAATGTAGGATACGATCCGTATGTCATTGTTGCATCGGCACATACCCAATCATACAACCATGTAATTGGAACTCAAAAAAATGCAACCCTCAACATTCCTGATTGTTATACCAGTTTCCATGTTTATGCTCTTGAATGGGAATCCAGCGAATACCGTGTATATGTGGACGATAAATTGTACTTCACTTTTAAAAACGAAGGTACAGGATTTAAAGAATGGCCATTCGACAAGAGGTTTCACTTGCTGTTGAATGTTGCTGTTGGTGGAAACTGGGGCGGTGTCCAAGGTATTGACGACACGATTTTCCCGCGTTCGATGGTCGTTGACTATGTTCGGGTTTACCAGAAAAAATAACCGAATAACAATGAAAAACATGAACTTACTATTCTCTTTACTAATCCTGCTTTTTAGCTGTGCCGATAATACAAAAAGCACTTACCCTGCGGATGAGCCAAATTCTTCAGAAGAAACAGTTCAAACACAAGTTGAAGCATGGGTGACAAGTCCTGTGAACAATGTGCTTTTTCAGAAACAAAATATCAGCCTGAATTTTGCCACCACGGTCAACCAACCCCCAACGATTACTGTTGATACCACTCAAACTTACCAGACCATTGATGGCTTTGGAAATTGCCTGACAGGCGGAAGTGCAACTTTACTGAATAAAATGGGAAAATTGGAAAGGGCTATGATTTTAAAAGAACTTTTTGCTAAAGACAAAGCGAATATCGGAATCAGCTATTTGCGAATCAGTATTGGTGCATCCGATTTGAGTGATCATTTATTTACATACAATGATTTGCCTGAAGGACAAACTGACTTTGAAATGGCTAATTTCAGCCTCGATGCTGAAAAGACCGATTTGATTCCTGTCCTGAAAGAGATTCTGGCCATCAATCCAAAAATTAAAATTATGGGTTCGCCATGGACAGCTCCAACCTGGATGAAAACGAACAATACCTTTAAAGGTGGCAGTTTAAAACCCGAATGCTTTGATGCATATGCCAAATATTTTGTGAAGTACATTCAGGAAATGAAAGCCGAAGGGATCTCGATTGATGCCATTACCATTCAGAATGAGCCACTTCACCCTGGAAACACCCCAAGCATGTATATGACGGCTGAGGATCAGGCTGATTTTATTAAAAAGAGCCTTGGACCGGAATTTACTGAAGCAAATATTAAAACTAAAATTATTGTATACGACCACAATGCTGATCGGACAGATTATCCAATGCAAATTTATAACGATCCGGAAGCTGCAAAATATGTTGATGGAGCAGCGTTTCATTTATACGGCGGAACAATAGACGACTTAAGTAAAGTTCATAATGCCTACCCCACCAAAAATTTATATTTTACTGAACAATGGGTAGGCGCACCGGGAAATCTGGAAAATGATCTGGCCTGGCATGTTCGCACCCTGATAATTGGCGGAACCCGCAACTGGTGCCGGAATGTGCTGGAATGGAACCTTGCTTCCGATCCTTCATACAATCCTCACACCGCCGGCGGATGTGATCAGTGTCTTGGCACCATCACAATCAACGGTAATACCGTAACACGGAATCCTGCATATTATATTCTGGCCCATGCGGCCAAATTTGTTCGCCCCGGTTCTGTTCGGATAGAATCCAATTCGCCTGCGAATTTCTCTAATGTAGCTTTTAAAACTCCGGAAGGGAAAAAAGTACTTATCGTACTGAATGATAACAGCACCAGTCAGCAATTCAATATAAAATTTAATGGAAAAACAGTTACAACCACATTAGACAAAGGGGCTGTTGGAACTTATATTTGGTAAATTTCAGAAGATAAGAAATCAAAACATTGATTCCTTATCTTTGTTCTAGTTCTGAAATTAATCCAGCAATTATCATGATCATCGTTATTTCGCCCGCAAAATCTCTACACGATAAATGTCCTGTTCAAAACGAGAAGTATACTGAAGCCTCGTTTTTGCCTGAAGCTGCAAAAATTGTTTCGGTACTTAAAAAGAAAAAACCTGCACAACTTGCAAAATTAATGGGCATTTCGGCAAAACTTGCTGAATTGAATTATCAGCGGTTTCAGGCCTGGACACTCCCCTTTTCTCCTGAGAATTCGTGGCAGGCTGCTCTAATGTTCAATGGTGATGTTTATCAAGGGTTAAAAGCTGAAACTTTTTCGGAGGCTGAATTTGAAACTGCACAGAAAGATCTTCGCATCCTTTCAGGAGTTTATGGCCTGTTGAAACCATTAGACCTGATTCAACCTTACCGCCTGGAAATGGGAACTAATGTTTCTGTTGCACGAAAGAAAAATCTTTATGAATTCTGGAAGCCACGAATTACCGCAAAACTTAATCAGGAAATGGCGGAATCGGATCAGAAAGTATTGATTAATCTGGCTTCCAACGAATATTTCAGTTCAATCGATACTAAAAAGCTGAAGGCACGTATTATTACTCCCGGTTTTAAGGAAAACAAAGATGGTAAATACCAAATGGTTTCGTTCTTTGCCAAAAGGGCAAGAGGGTTGATGAGTCGGTTTATTATTCAGAATAACATTACAGATCCGGAAGAAATTAAAGCTTTTGACCTGGAAGGGTATTATTACAATAATCAGCTTTCAAAAGACGACAGCTGGATTTTTACAAGATAGAAAACGGTATTGGTAACTCGGAGCTATTGCTAATAACAAACACCCGGTGTTAGATAATTTTTCACATAATCGTTGATACTATCTTCCAATGTATAAAAGGCCTCCTGATAGCCGATGCTTCTTAATTTCTGAATATTAGCACAGGTAAAATATTGATATTTTCCACGTAAATCATCCGGGGTATCCATAAATCCAATATTTTCGGTCATGTTCATCGATTTAAAAACAGCCTTTGCCAAACTTAGGTAAGAACGTGCTTTACCGGTTCCAACGTTGTATATCCCGGAATCCTTGCGATGATTCATGAAAAATAAAATCACTTTGGCAACATCCTCAACATAGATAAAATCGCGGGCCTGCTCTCCGTCTCGGATATCAGGATGATGAGAACGGAATAACTTCATTTCATTTGTATCGGAAATTGTATTGAAGGCTTGCAGAATAACGGATGCCATTCGTTTTTTATGGTATTCGTTCGGACCAAACACATTGAAAAATTTCAATCCTGCCCAAAAGTAAGGATGTTCTTTTTGCTCAAGCGCCCAGCAATCGAAATCATGTTTCGACTGAGCATATAAATTTAAAGGTTGTAATTCAGGAATAATTGAATGATCATCATCGAACCCAAACTGGCCATCGCCGTATGTAGACGCTGAAGAAGCATAAACGAGAGGTAAACCATACTGTATGCAGGCTTTCCATATTTTTTGTGAATATTCAAGGTTTAGTTGCTGGTAAATTTCGGGTTCCTGACCAACAGTATCCGTGCGGGCACCCAAATGGATAATGATCTGGACAAACTTTTCATTAATGGCTAACCAATCGAAAAAATTATCCCGATCAACCATTTCAGTAAATGTTTTTGTCTGATAATTCTGAAACTTGAGAGGGTCGTCGTATTTATCGACTAAAACAATGTCCTTAAACCCTTCCCTGTTAAGCTTTCCTACTATATAACTTCCAATAAATCCAGCTGCTCCGGTGACTACAATCATAAGTACAGTTCATTAACGTTAGTTAATTTCTGAGACATTGTTTTCATAAACACAAACTTCATTACATTGAATATATTGTATGAAATCAACAAAAAAATTAACTTTTTTTTACACTTTAAACGACATGGTGAAGGGACTTTCTTAAAAACATCCATTTCCCCAGAATTCAACAATTTACCTTATTGTTAAAAGCCAATTTAAACAAGCGTACAAAAATAAAAATTTAAAAGGAACAATCAGCCTATCTTCTGTTATGAAATCGAATTGTGATAACTTTTGATCAATTTGTAACATGATTAGGATAAAAAAGGATGCATGGCCTGCTTGTAAGACCGAACTTACTACCTTTGCGCTTGCGTTTAACGTTCATTTTTTGATAAAAAAGAAATCACAATGGAATTTTCACTGAACGGAAAGAATGGTACATACCGGAAAGTTGAGCAATATGATCCGGAAACGACTGAAAAATTAGGTGACCATTACAGAAAGATAATTGAGTTACTGGGTGAAGATCCAAACCGCGAAGGCTTGCATCAAACACCTGCCAGAGTTGCAAAATCGATGCAGTTTTTGCTTCAGGGGTACGAACAAAACCCGGAAGAAATTTTACGTTCTGCCATGTTTAAGGAAGATTACAGGCAAATGGTCATTGTTAAAGACATTGAAATATATTCGATGTGCGAACATCACATGCTTCCGTTTATAGGCAAGGCTCATATTGGGTACATTCCAAACGGCTATATTACCGGACTCAGTAAAATTGCCCGAGTTGTGGATGCTTATGCCAGACGACTTCAGGTTCAGGAACGGCTGACCACCCAGATTAAGGATTGTATTCAATCAACCTTAAATCCACTTGGAGTTGCAGTTGTCATTGAAGCCCAACACCTGTGTATGCAAATGCGTGGAATTCAGAAACAAAGTTCAACGACAACTACATCTGATTTTACAGGAGCTTTCGAGCGGGTTGCCACACGCGAAGAATTTATCAGACTAATCAGAGGCTGATCTATTTTAAAAATTGCAAACATACAGGAGATTGATTTGGCACTTTAATTCCTGTAAACGTAAGTTTTCCATAAGTCTGGTCTATCTTAAAAACAGTAATATCATTGCTTTTCTGATTGGCAACCAACAAGAAACGGCCGGAAGGATCGATCGTGAAATTTCTCGGCCAGTTTCCTTCTACCGAAGCAGTTTGTATCAATTCAAGCTTACCGCTATTTTGCTCACGTTTAAAAACGGCTATACTATTATCTCCCCGATTCGATCCGTATACAAAACGCCCGTCAGCAGAGATATGTATATCAGCGCACCAGCTTTCACCTTTAAACTCTTTAGGCAGAGTACTTATGGTTTGTACCTGTTTCCATTCTCCACCATATTTCATAATAACGGTAATGGTTGAACTCAACTCATTAATCACATAAATGTAACGACCATCGGCAGAAAAATCGAAATGACGTGGTCCTGATCCCGGGGCTAGTTTCACAAAAGGTTGTTCGTTTGGCGATAGTGGAACAACATCTTTACCAACATTATAGATTTTAAGTTCATCAATACCCAAATCAGCCGAGAACAGACGTTTTCCCGAAGCATCGAACTGCGATGAGTGGGCATGAGGTTCAGTCTGTCGCTCCGGAAATGGACCGCTCCCGATATGCTGTATCCGCTGAACCATATCAGAAATACTACCATCAGGCAAAGTATTAAATACCGAAAGATTTCCACCTGTATAATTTGAAGCCACTAGCATCTTTCCATCAGGCGATAAGCAAACATGGCATGGATTTGCACCATGAGTCAGCACATGATTAATTAGTGTAAGATTACCTTTTTTTTCTATACTGAAAGCAGAAAGACCACCACTTTGATTGGAATCCAAATTATCGAGTTCGCCAACAGCATAAAGAAACTTCTTATTGGGTGAAATCGTCAAAAAAGAAGGGTTATTAATCACAACCGGAATTTCCAGATCAACCAGTTTCCCGCTCTGATCGTTAAATTTATAAACAAAAATTCCGTTGGTCATTCCCTGAGTATAAGTACCAACATACAGAATATGCTTTTTTGCCTCAACTCGCGGAACAAATAAAATCAGACACAATAAACTGATAATAAATATCTTCATACCGAATAATTTTTATATTTCTACTAACTTATTTAAGTCATTTTTGTTTATAATAAAGAAACCAAATTTAAAAATTATATTCCATGAAACTACTTTTGTTATCGTTGATAGTTCTGATCATGTTCAGTTCTGAATCATTTGCGCAATCACTCACTAAAGTCTGGTCAGCCACCGAAGGTATTGCAACTCCTGAATCAGTTTTGTTTGATGCAAAGTCAAATAGAATCTATGTAAGTAATATCAACGGTCAACCATCTGACAAAGATGGAAACGGCTACACTTCACTGCTGGATGCTGACGGAAATGTAATTAAAAGTCAATGGGTTACCGGAATGAATGCTCCCAAAGGACAAGCCATATTTGATGGAAATCTGTATGTTGCAGATATTGATGAATTGGTTGTAATCAATATTAAAGATGCAAAAATAACGAATCGGTACAAAATTGAAAATGCCAAGTTTTTGAATGACGTAACTGTCAGTGAAAATGGAATTGTTTTTGTCTCTGATATGCAGGACAACAAAATTTATATGCTCAAAGACAATAAATTATCGCTTTGGCTCGAAGATAAACTTATTGATAACCCGAATGGTTTATGGGCAGAAAAAGGACAGTTATATATTGGAACCAATCAGTTACTTCAGGCAGATATCAAAACAAAAGCAATAAAGGTAGTGATTGAAAACTGCGGTGGAATTGACGGATTGGAAAAACTTCCCAATGGAAATTTCATATACTCCAACTGGCAAGGACGTATCTTTATCACAAAAGGAACAGAATCAATTAAATTACTGGATACTGTAGATAAAAAGAATACAGCTGACATTGATTTTGTTCCGGGGAAAGATCTGGTACTTGTACCAACATTCTTCGGTAACAGCATTGATGCTTATAAATTGGATCAGTAAAATAGCTTAATTACTTAAATCGAAAAATAAAAACCAAAACATGGGGAAACCAACTATTGCAGCAAAAATGCCGGCACAGGTTAATCTTGAACCCGGACAATATTTCTGGTGTGCCTGCGGGAAAAGTGCTAAACAACCTTTCTGTGATGGCTCACACGTTGGGTCAGAATTTGTACCTGCTATATTTAAAATCGAGAAAAAACAAGATGCCTGGCTTTGCCAGTGTAAAAACACAAAAACCCCACCCTTTTGCGACGGAACTCATAAAACATTGTAGATCATTCTCTGAAAAAACAAATACCAGTTATTAGAAAACGATATTCTTTAATAGCTGGTATTCATATTCGAAATTAGGAGTAAAAACGTTATTTCCTAAATTGGCATCAATTTGTTTCAACGTCCAGAAACGACCTTCCTCTACTTCTTCGGAATGAAGATGAATCGATTTAAAATCGTAGCTAACAAAAGCATATACCAACTCCGATTCGATGTCGCTATCCCAACGATAGGTCTTCACAAGTTTGGCCGAAAAGTCATGAAGACCGATTTCTTCCCACGCTTCACGTTTCAAGGCTGTTTCAAGTGTTTCACCGGCCGATATATGTCCACCAACAGCAGTATCCCATTTCCCCGGCTGAACGAGTTTATTCACAGGCCTTTTCTGCAAATAAACATGCTTCTGATTATTTAACACATGCAAATGAACAACCGGATGCAATAATTTTTCACCACGATGACATGCAGACCGGGGTGCTTTCCCAATTATTTCACCTTTTTCATTAACCAGTGGTAACCATTCTTCTTCAGGTAGATTTTCCTGTTTCCGAACATTCAATTTCTGCTTTATAAATTCGAAACCGAAAACCACTGCAAATAAAATATAAAATAATCCACCACTTATGAATGCCCACGCTCCATCGGACAAATAAAAGGCTGAATAAAATACGAGAATGGTATGAACCAGAAAAACAAAGAACATCAGCCGCATTGTTTTCCTGAACTGAATCATTTGTTGCTCATTCATTTCCATATCTTTCATGTAGCGCTGGGTCATTAATCCCACTATATTGAGATTCGAAAAAGCAGAAACAGCCAGCACAGCACAAAGAATAAGTTCAACCAGACCTGGTTTTAACTTAAAGAAAATATCATTATCAAGAAAAATGGAAACCGACCCAAGAACGACAAGCAATCCGGTATCGAACAGCACAAAACGATCGAAACGTTTTTCTTTAATCCATATCCACATCATTTCACCAACCCCGATAACCAGAGCCGCGACCAACCCTGCTCGTGTTCCCCATATTTCGTCAATTGTAATAAATACAAATAAGGGAATGAATCCGGGCAAAAGTTTTTTTAGCAATTCAGATTTATTCATATCAACTAAATAACAAGACAAATGAATATTGTATCATCAGGAGCATTTCCAAGCATCAACCAAGCAGTAAAAAAAAACCGCGAAAAACCATAAGGTTGACGCGGGATATATAATAATCTGAATAAATTTATTGTTGTTGCTGCTCTTCTGGAGAATAACCTCTTTTAACAGTAATTGTTGCAAGTAAAGTCGAAAAACGGGGAATACCGCTTGAAGAATAATCCAATGCTTTAAAAGCCAATTCCGAAGGAATGACCATGAAAGCTTTACCTCCAATTTTCATTTTCTTTAACCCCTTATGCAGTCCGGCAATTTGTTGAACATAGCTCTGATTTACAACGTCGTTGTTGACATCAACGTAAAAAGGTTGTTCTTCATAATCGTGTCCATATTCATCTTGCGTAGAAAAAACCACACTTCCGTTAATCAGGGTAATATTGTAATATATCATCACTTTGTAGCCCGACTTAACACTATCTCCAGTCCCAACAGTTATATCTTTATAATAAATTCCTGATTCATCCTTTGTATCTGTCAGATTATTATCCTTAACATACTTATCAAGTGCAACAAGTTCATCTGCGCGTAATGTGTCTAACGAAGAAGTTTTACATGACGTATAAATTCCGGTGAGCACAAGTGCAAGGCCAAGAACTAAAAAATATTGTTTCATAAACTTTTTTTTTTGCGAAAGTACGAATTTAAATCAGCATCTATTTAATATCCATTACTTCTATAACGAAAAGTAATGGAGTATATGGAGGAATTGATCCTGAGCCATAAGCACCATAAGCTTTTGCCGATGGCAGTAAAAATGCTGCTCTTTCACCTTTATTCATTACCTCTATACCTTCCTCCCATCCTTTAATCATAGAAAGGGTCGCAGAAGTAGGAGATTGGTGGATATAAGTAAAAGTACTGTCTGCCGAAAAATGGGGAATAGTGGTTCCCGTATTAGTGGCATGATAAGCCGATGCATCAAAAATGCTGCCATCCAGAAACATTCCTGTATATTTTACAGTAACTGTATCTCCGACTGCAACAGTTGCTCCGGTTCCAACTTTATTAACAATGTAATACAGACCTGTTGATGTAGTATCAATATCATTATTTTTTTCAACCATTGCAGCAAGCCAGTCACTAATTAAACCGGCCTCTCTGGCGGGAGTATAATCAGCATATGGATCCTTCGATTTTGTACAACCAGATATCACTACAATCGAAAACAACACAATAGCACAAACCTTTAAAAACGAATTTAACTTATTCATATTTTTTATTTTATTGATTTCTTAATTCTATCTTCAAATTCGGGCAACAGTTTTTCAAACTGCTCAATCGCTTCTGCTAAAGATGCATAATACTCCCCACCGGCTGCGTTGCGATGTCCCCCTCCGTTAAAATATTTTTCAGAGACCTCATTTACAGCGAATTCACCTTTAGAACGAAAAGACGCCTTAACGTATTTTTCTTTCTCAGTAAATAAAACGCTAAAAACAACACCTTTAATTGAGAGAGGCATATTAACAAATCCTTCGTTATCACCGGTTTTAAAGTTGAACGCTTTTTGATCTTCAAGAGTAATGTACATGCACGCAGCATGATACTCAGGATATACTTTCATTCGATTACTAAGGCAAAATCCCATGAGTCGGATTCGGTCGGCGGAATAATTATCATAAATCTTCGAATGAATATCGAGCTGATCTACTCCCATTCGGGTCAATTGTGCCACAGTTTCAAAAGTATTTGGATTCGATACATTAAAATCGAACGAACCCGTGTCTGTCATTATTCCCGTAAAAAAAGAAGTGGCAGCATTCCGGTCGATAAAAGGAACAAATTCGGTTTGCTGGAGTATCGAGAATATAAGTTCAGCAGTAGAACTGTAGGTAATATCGGAAATAATCAGATCGGTAAAATCCCCCGGAAACGGATGATGATCGATTAAAATTTTCTTACCCGGATAACTTTCGACAAGCGTTTTCATTTCTCCCAACCTCGAAAGTTGGTTAAAGTCCATACATATCAACAAGTCCGATTCTTCCAGGGCTCTGGCCGATTGCTTCGGATGATGACTGTAATTGATTACCTCGTCATGCCCATCCATCCAGTGGTAAAACGTAGGATATTTGGTTGGACTAACTACCTTGACTTTATATCCGGCATTTTGAAGTACCCGCCACAGACCAAGAACTGACCCCATTGCATCACCATCAGGATTAGTATGCGGTAACAAAACAATAGATTTAGAACTGTTTTTAATAAGTAGCTCAAAACTTTTAATTAATTCTATATCAAGTCTTTCCAATTATTCTGTTTTAAATTAAAGTACAAAGATAAAAATAATGTCGACGCCCCTGAGTAGACTGCTCTATTTTTCGCTAACTTGTGTTCAATTGAAAATCACAAAAAAAGGAAACTACATGACAGGTAATCAGACATTTACTATGATCAAGCCGTTAGCAGTACAGAAAAACAATACCGGCGCAATTCTCAAGCTAATTAACGAATCCGGATTCAGGATAAAAGCACTGAAATACATACAATTAACGAAGCAACAAGCCATGGATTTTTATATCATCCATGCAGACAAATATTTTTATGAAGAATTAACATCTTTTATGAGTTCGGGACCAATTGTTGCGGCTATTCTCGAAAAAGAAGATGCTGTTGCTGAATTCAGAAAATTAATTGGAGCAACCGATCCGTCGAAAGCAGAAGAAGGTACAATCCGTAAACTGTTTGCTGAATCAATGTCTCATAATGCAGTTCATGGGTCCGATAGTGACGAAAATGCAGTAGTTGAATGTGATTTCTTTTTCTCGAAAACGGAAAGGTATTGAGGAAATAAAGGCGATAGCGCTGAAAATGAATTAGCAGGCAGAACCTGAAATCATGAATTCGATCCTATTTGAATACAATGGTTTTAATCATCTCTTCGCCTGCAACTTCGTTTAAGCGAACACGAATTTCCTCTTTCATCATTAACAGCTCGTTACGTACAATTGGTGAAGTCGTTTCAACAAATAATGTATTGTATTGAATGTAAATATTTCCGGTATACCGTGCAACCGTTTTTCCCATTACCGATTCCCACGATTTAATCAGATCAAGTTCGTTGAGCTTTCGTTCCAGGTTATTCTCACGAACATAGCTTTTCAGCACACTGCTTATGCTTTGGGTATTAGTTTTTCTCATTTTCTCTTAATTAAATAACTGTTCCATCGCTGATTGTAAAAGTACGGGATTCTGTTTCGAGTCCCGCAATCATTTGATCGAGGTGTTCACGGTTGGTATCAGTAATAAAAATCTGGCCAAAATGATCGTCAGCGACCAATTTGACGATTTGCTCCACCCTGTTTTTGTCAAGTTTATCAAAGATGTCATCCAGAAGTAAAATCGGTGTAAGTCCTGAAATTTCTTTCATAAAATCAAACTGGGCTAACTTGAGGGCAACAAGGTATGTTTTTTTCTGTCCTTGTGATCCGAATTTCTTAATTGGATAATCAGCCAGTCCAAATTCGAAATCATCTTTGTGAATACCCGTAGTCGTATACTGGAGCATCCGGTCTTTTCCTACAGACTGACTTAATAATTCTGAAAAATTTGACTCTGTCAAATCCGACTGATGCTTCAATCCAACGGTTTCTTTCCCTCCTGAAATCAATTGGTAGTAATTCTGAAAGATGGGTTGAAGTTTTTCTATAAAAACCCTGCGGACGGCATGAATCTGTTCTCCATATTTCACAAGCTGATCATCCCAGACTTCAATCGATTCCAACTGAAACGTATTTCTTCCTGCAAATTGTTTCAGCAAATTATTCCTTTGCTGCAATGCCCGGTTATACCTGATCAGGTTTTCAAGATAAACAGCATCGTACTGAGAAATAACCGTATCAACAAACCTCCGCCGATCTTCACTTCCTCCGGTAATAAGATTGGTATCGGATGGTGTTACAATGATCAGTGGAATCAGACCAATGTGTTCCGATAATTTTTTGTAATCCTTTTGATTGCGCTTAAATATTTTTTTTTGATTCCGTTTTAATCCGCAATAAATGGTTTCTTCCGAATCGAGCCGCAAATATTTTCCCTGGATCATAAAAAAATCCTGATCAAAACGTATATTCTGAGCGTCAACCGAATTCAGAAAACTTTTGCAAAACGACAGATAATAGATTGCATCCATCAGGTTTGTTTTACCAGCCCCATTGTTGCCAATAAAACAATTTAAGCTTTCAGAAAACTTAAATTCAGCATGTTCAAAATTTTTAAAATTAACAACCGACAATTCCTGAATATACATAATTGAACCCCGTTTAATAAGAACAAAACTACAAATTTCCACCTTGGAATTGGCAAAAAATATCGTAATCCGGGATAATCGTATCAAAGATTTGATTAATATTCATTTTTATATCAAAAATCTGCCGTTTATTTTTGAAAATAATATATTTTTGCCACTCGATTCTCGAACTATATAATACTAGAATGACAAAAGACAAAAAAAACACCAAGGTGGACAACCTAACCGAAGTTGAAAGTGCATTAACAAGAACTGAACAGTTTATTGAAGCGAATCAGAAGTTGATATCAATTGTTATTGGGTCAATTGTAGTTGTAGCTGTTGGTTATCTTGGTTTAAACAAGTTTTATCTTGAACCACGCCAAACTGAAGCTCAGGAGCAGATGTTTATGGCACAAACCTATTTTGAAAAAGATTCATTTAATCTTGCTCTTAATGGCGACGGAACAAATCCTGGATTTTTAGATATAATCGACGACTTTGGATCAACAGATGCAGGGAACCTATCGAAATATTACGCCGGAGTATCCTATTTGAACATGGGTCAATTTGATAATGCTATTGATTATCTGAAAAAATTTGACACTGATGATCTTCTTTTAGGTCCAATTTCTGTTGGAGCTCAGGGCGACGCTCAACTTGAACTTGGGAATCAGGGTAAAGCTCTTGATTTATACACTGAGGCGTACAAAATGAATGAGAACGAGCTTACAACGCCTGTTTACATGTTGAAAGCAGGTGAAATACTTGAAAGCACCAGCAAAAATGCTGAAGCCGTAAAAATTTATGAAATTATCAAGCAAAAATTTCCTGAAAGCAATGAAGGAAGAAGCATTGATAAGTACATAGCGCGTGCAAAAGTTAAAATGAATAGCTAAAAATTAGCTTATACCATATTAAAAAAAATCCCCTCTTTGCAGGGGATTTTTTATTTTTGAGTAAATCTAAAAATCAGAATAATGGCAACAAAAAATTTATCAGAATACGATTTGACATCTGTGCCAGATGCTTCAGGCATGACGTTTGGAATAGCAGTTGCCGAATGGAATTATGAGGTTACAGGTGCTTTAGCTCAGGGAGCAATTGACACCTTAAAAAAACATGGGGCACTGGATAAAAACATCATAACAAAACACGTTCCCGGGACGTTTGAGCTTACACTGGGTGCCCAGTATCTCGCCGAATTCGCAAACGTTGATGCAATAATTGTTTTGGGTTGTGTTATTCAGGGCGAAACCCGGCATTTCGATTTCATTTGTGCGGGAGTAACTCAGGGAATTACTAACCTGAACATCAAATACAATAAACCTTTCATCTTTGGTGTACTAACTACCGACAACCAGCAACAGGCACTCGACCGGGCAGGAGGCAAACTTGGCAATAAAGGAGATGAAGCAGCTGTTACGGCTATAAAAATGCTGTCACTAAAATACGATTTAACTAAATGAATAAAGGGGCTTCCGCCCCTTTATTCATTCTAATCTCTGTAAAACCACTTATTGACCAGGGGCGTTTTGACCTCCCATTCGACCCTGACCATTTCTTCTCATTTCTTCACGCTTCTTTAGATTTTCATCAAATAGCTTAACCTGTTCCGGAGTCAGCAAAGCTTTTATTTCCTTATTCTTTTCAGCTTGAATTTTTTGCATCGATTCACGCATTGCAGCCCGCTCTTCATCACTTGCGTCGCGCATTTTTGACCAGTCGCCAGATTGCTTATCCATGTATTTTTTATTGATTGCAATTACTTTTGTTTCCTGATCCTTGTTTAATTTAAGTTCATCGACTAAACGCTGAGTCTGTCTCTTAACCATTTCCTCCGGGTTCATCTGAGGACGATTGCCTCTGTTTCCCGGTCCCATAGTTTTTGAAGGCCGTTCACCGCCTCCTCTTTCCTGTGCGCTAGTAATTCCTGTTACAAACAGAATAGCTACTAACAATAAGCCTAATTTTTTCATGAATTGTTTTTAAAATTATTAAACTGTTTCCAATGCATAGACTGATATTAAAACAAAAGGTTTAAATCAGATATACAATTTTAACATCGCAACAAATAATCATGTCCGAAACTAAAAATCAAAAATGGGGAGAGTAAAATATCCTGAACTCTTTAAAATATGTCTATTTTTGAGAAAATTCAAAACTTACCACATTGAAAGCTCTACTTTTTGCTGCCGGACTTGGAACACGCCTGAAAGAACATACACAAAACAGGCCTAAAGCGTTGGTTGTACTGGCCGGAAAGCCGCTTCTTCAGCATGCCATCGAACATTTGATTCAGAATGAAGTTACAGACATCACCATCAATGTCCATCATTATGCAGAGCAGGTTATTTCTTTTATTGAAGAAAATCACTCTTTCGGAATCAATATTCAGATTTCTGATGAGCGGGATCAATTGCTTGATACAGGAGGCGGATTAAAAAACGCAGCATCAATTCTTTCAGGTAACGAGCCAATTTTAATTTACAATGTGGATGTGATCAGTAATCTGGATTTGAAGATTTTGCTCAACTACCATCAGGAACAAAAAGCGTTGGCTACTTTAGTTGTCAGATCGCGAGATACAAGCCGCTACTTAATGTTCGATAAAAACTTACAAATGGCAGGCTGGAAAAATTTCAGCAGCGGAGAAACAAGGATTAGTCGCAAAGAATTTTTTTCAGAAGCTCAACCATTTGCTTTTAGCGGCATTCACCTTATTCAACCGGAGCTGCTTCAGTTAATTACTGAAGTCGGCAAATTCCCAATTATGGACCTTTATCTTCGCCTGGCAAAAAACCATTCGATCAAAGCGTTTATCGACCACTCGACAGTTTGGATGGATCTGGGGAAACCAGAACAACTTCAACTGGCAGAAAAGATCTACCGCGGTAGAAAATAGAAAAGCCGCTCCAGATATGAAACGGCTTTCATCTAAACTATATACTTTCAATTATTTGGCTGATTCTGGTTTTAGGGCAACTCCATAGTAGTTTTTAAAGTCGAACCATTTTTTAAACGCTTCCTGAATTTCTTGTTTAGTCATTGAATTTACAACAGTATCAAAATCGGCAAAATGACTAAAATCCTCATCCCCGCTGTAATAAGTATTACTCAAAATACTAAGCCAATATTTGTTTTCGCGCAAATTCGTTTCATGTTCGCGTAATAACTTTTCCTGAGCTTTCTGTACATCGTCATTTGTTGGACCATTGGCAATATAATCCTTGATCTGGGCAAAAACAGCTTCTTTCAACTCATCCAGCTTGGCCGGATCGGCACCGTAATAAATGGTGATGCCATATTTCTGATCCGGATATTTTTCAGCTGACGGATTTGCTCCAATGTAATAAACGCTGCTTTTATCCTCCCTGATTACCTCAAGCAAGCGGGTGTTGAGAATTTTACCAACGGCATTGATCAGGAGTAAATTCCTGCGATTATAGTCGAAATCGCCATGAAAAACGAGGTACTGAATACTTTTTGCTTCCTGTCCTTTATAAACAGTTTTTTCTACAACTCCTGAAGGTTCTTTAATTCCCAAATCTTTCCAATGTTCATCTTTGTGAGTCGATGGAATGGAAGCCAGGTATTTCACAACCAGCTTTTTCAACTCTTCCTTATCAATTTTTCCCACGAAGAAAAATTTAAAATCACTGGCATCGCTATACCTTTCCTTATTTATTTCAGCGATCCGGGATAAGTCTGCTTCTTTGAGCAAGTCTGCCGACATTGGTCGTTCGCGGAGACTGTAATTGGTCGAAACTACCTGCAAAGTATCCTGAAACGCAGCATCGGGTGAGGTCTTTTTATTTTCGAGAGCACCTGCAGTACGCGACATGAAAGAACTAAAAGCCGACTGATCTGTTCGCTGACCAGTGAAACTCATATAGATCAATTGCAACAAACTTTCAGCATCTTTCACCGATGAACCTCCGCTAAATCCTTCACGCAATTCAGTTAAGTACGGACTTAACGAAACAGCTTTCCCGGATAGAAGTTTATCAAGCGAAACATTATCAAAATCTCCCAATCCGCTTAGATTCATGATGGTCGGAGCCAAATCAGCTGAAACATCATCTTTCTGTCCATAAAGTGAACTTCCTCCTAAACTGTAGGCCGAAAACAAAATCTCATCATCTTTAAAATCGGTTGATTTCACAATTACTTTTGCTCCGTTCGACAAAGTCCACTCTTCCGCATCTACCGGATCAATTTTCCGGATAGAAGTAATCGAGCCTTCAGTTGGCTCTGACGGAATCAAAGGTTTGTCAATCACCACATCGGCATAAGGAGTGACAGGAATATTTTCTACTTCAGCTAAGTATTTACGAATATCGGCTTCGGTCGGAACTGAAACTCCTTCTTTGTCAGGAGTAGTTAAAATAACGACCCGGTTTTCTTTTGTAATCCATGCTTTAGCCAGTGCGTTCACTTCTTCCAGCTTTATTTCCGGAATAAAAGCATTAAAATATTTGTATTCATTTTCTATCCCCGGGAAAGGTTCTTCGGTAATTAAGAAATTACGCTTGTATTCTTCCGCATAATTGTTTGATTTTTGCTTATCCCGCTCCTTGTATGCATTTTCAATCATGGTCAGCATGGCTTGTTTCTGACGATCGAGTTCGCTTTGAGTAAAACCATATTTCAGTACCCGTTCATTTTCGACCAGAACAGCTTTAATTCCTTCTTCAATCTTTCCATTCTGACAAACAGCAACTGAATTATAAACGCTTTTCGGCCCGAATAATTCACTGTAACTCGAACTTGCATAAAGGAATGGTGGATTTTCCTTTTGTGTTATTTCCGACAACCGGTCGTTAATCATCGAATTATACAGATTCCGAACCAGCGATTGCCGGTAATCTCCCAGGGTTTTCGATTTCTTTAACGGATGTTTATAGAATATCTGAGCAACCGCATAAGGTGCCTCTTTATCGGTCACTACTGAAACCAGTGTTTCTTTATGATCCGGAATGTCGAAGTATTGTTTTTTCCTTGGATTTTTAGCTTTCGGAATTTCAGAAAAGAGTTTCTTAACCTGATCTACCATGGCTTGCTGATCGAAATCGCCTACAACAACTACAGCTTCCAAATCGGGTCGATACCAGTCTTTCCTGAATTTGCGCAACAATTCGGGAGCTGCATGATCAACAACTTCCATCTTTCCGATAGGAAGCCGGTTCGCATATTTCGAATCATGCAGGAAAACAGGAAGCCATTTCTGCATCATTCTGTCGTCGGCACCTCGTCCACCACGCCATTCCTCATGCACCACTCCCCGCTCCTTTTCGATTTCTTCATCCGAATCGGTTACCTGACCTGCCCAATCATACAGAACCTGCAAACCTTTATTCATATACTGTACCGAATCGAGCGGAACTTTAATCATATAAACAGTCTCATCAAAGCTGGTATAAGCATTAATTTCAGGACCAAACTCCATCCCGATCGATTCCAGGTAATTGATTAGTTCATGTTTCGGAAAATTCTTTGTGCCATTAAATGCCAAATGCTCAGCAAAATGAGCCAGTCCCTGCTGATTATCATCTTCGTCAACGGAACCTGCCCGGACGACCAGATACAAATCCGCCCTGTTTTTAGGAGTACCGTTTGCACGCACATAATAGGTCATTCCATTTGCCAAAACACCTTTCGACACGTTGGGATCGTTCGGCAACTGATCCTTCAAATTAAACTGTGGCTGACCAAAACAAAGTGAAGCAACCAGCATCAAAATTACAGTGAACGTTTTTCTCATCATTGTTATTTTTATTTTTCAATATAGCTTAATGCAAAATTATTGATTAATAACGAATCAATCCTCATTTTATATTCTTTTAACTCTTGACCTTTTAACCTGCAATATACTTTTCAAGTGCCATAGCAAATGCACTCTCCTCGTTCGATCCGGCTGACAGAAACCGGTCCCTCAATTCCTGAGGACTGTTTTCAACCATGTAAGAATAGTTTGTGAACTCAAGCAAATCAAGATCATTAAAATCGTTTCCGATCCCAAAAGTATACTCATGCTCAATTTTCAATTCATCACACAAAAACTTCACCCCGTTTCCTTTTGAAACCGATCGGTGAAAAATTTCCATCCAGATATAGCCAGTTTCGAGAGGAGAACTGGTTCTGACCACTTTTACATCCTGAAATTGATTTTCGATTTCACTTTTCAAGGCTAAAAACTGATCCAGATTATCAGGAAAGACAACCAAAAACTGACAAGCCTGCGAATTAATCTGTTCTTTTAATGGAAATGGTTCCGAATGTGACCGATGAAAATCGAAATAGCGCTCGAATTCTGCACAAGATTCCGTTCCCCGATAGTACCAACAATTATGATTTTCGGGAACAGGTTTAAAGAGGTGAAAATTAAGATTACGGATAACTAAAAAATCAGCCAATTGCTGTACAATACTTCCGTATAAATTCTGATGATAAATCAATTCCTGGTTTTTCCAATCGTAGACTCCTGCCCCCGATGAAAAAACGATATAATCGAACGGAATGTCATATGAAATTACCTCCATCGTTTTTTTAAGATTCCTCCCGGTAGCAACCACTCTCAAAATACCCATCTCACCAAGCATTTGCAGTGTATCAAGATTTTCTTTCGAAATTGATTTATCATTTTTCAAAAAAGTACCATCCAAATCAGTTGCTACAAGTTTTAATATGTGATTGTTGTCTGTCATTTCAATATCAAATACATTATACGTAATACGTTTAAGAAGCTAAAAAATCAATCCAGTAACTGGTAACTGCTTAGCTGAACCGGTGCATTAAGCGACGAAAGCACTTTTTCGAGCAAAATCCCTTCGGAAGGTTGATAATTGTATCCAAAAGTAGCCCTGACAGCAATTGAAATAAAATTCACAGCACGATCGATTGCAATTGGCAAACTGTCACCCTGAATGAGTGAACCAGTAATTACACTTGCAAAAGCATCTCCGGTTCCAGGATAGCTTGCTGGCATATAATCGCAAACTACCTTCCAAAAGCGGTTATCTGCACTGTTGTATGCAACTACCGAAGTCTTTCCCCGATTATCAGTAACCGGAGCACTGGTAATAATTACCGTTTGCGGACCAAAAGCCGATAGTCTTTTTGCCCAATCTTTTAATTCCGATTCAGTCAGATTTTCGTTATAGGGTTCGTCAAGTAGCATCGCCGCTTCAGTCAGGTTGGGAGTAATCACATTTGCATCGCATACGAGATCCTTCATTTTCACAACCATTTCATTCGAAAATGATTGGTATAATTTCCCATTATCGCCTAAAACCGGATCAACAATAATTAGCTGTTCGGTTTGCCTAAAGTCACGAATAAAACCACGAACAATGTCAATTTGTTTAACCGACCCCATATAACCTGAATAAATGGCATCAAAACGCAGCGACAGGCGCTTCCAATGATCAATAATTGGGTTTAAATCGTTGGTTAAATCACAAAAATGAAAATCAGGGAAAGCACTATGTGTAGATAATACTGCCGTTGGAAGCGGGCAAACCTGAATTCCCATTGTCGATAAAATAGGAATAACAACCGTTAGCGACGATCGTCCAAAACCACTTAAATCGTGAATGGCGGCAACCCTTGGAACTAAATTTTTATACATTTTCCGGATAGTTTATTGACCTACGAATGTAAAAATAAAAAGCCCGAAGGAACAGACATCGATAAAGAAAAAAGACGGGCCAAAGGAATACAGAATCATAATCATTGTAAATCGATACATTACAATTTATACGACAACGCAACTTCACAACAGAAGTCCAAACAATTATCGCCATACTTGGTTCGAACTGAAATACACTTTTAGAAAAGCTTATAACCCAAAAGTCCTGTTTATCGTTTTTTCAAACCGGTTTATCGAAAAAAACAGATTACTTAAGGATGTATCACGATATTAGCCTTGATTTTATATCTTTGCTCACCCAAAATACTGATTTATTCAAGAATAAAAATAGCCCGTAAAAATAGCTACAGGAACAGGAAAATTATTTTGGGCTAGTTCCTTGTTTCGATAACAGAAGGGCATGTGGCAATTGAAAACGAATTATAAACACATGAAAATTGCACTTATTGGTTACGGAAAGATGGGAAAAGAGATCGAAAAAATTGCTCTTGACCGCGGACACGAAATAGTTTTAAAAATCGACATTACAAATCCGGAAGATCTTAATATTACAAATCTGAAAAAAGCTGATGTTGCTATTGAATTTACAATACCATCTTCGGCTACAGCCAATTACAAACTTTGTTTCGAGGCCGGAATTCCGGTTGTGAGCGGAACAACCGGATGGCTTGAACAAATGCCTCAGGTACATAAGCTATGCAATGAGTTGGGTGGAACATTTTTTTATGCGTCCAACTATAGCGTAGGTGTAAACATCTTTTTTGCTCTGAATAAAAAATTAGCAGAACTGATGGCTGACCGAAGTGAATACAACATTGAAATGAAAGAAATTCATCATACTCAAAAGCTTGACGCACCAAGTGGTACAGCTATAACTTTGGCTGAGGGTATTATGGAAAATATTCCGGATAAAAAAGCATGGGTCAATTATACTACAACTGATGCCAATGAAATAGGAATTATTTCGGAGCGCGAAGGACAGGTCCCCGGAACGCACATTATCAAATACGATTCGGAAGTTGACTATATTGAAATTACCCATAGCGCTAAAAGTCGCAAGGGATTTGCTTTTGGAGCCGTTTTAGCCGCAGAATACTGCATCGGTAAAAAAGGAATTCTAAACATGAATGATTTGCTTAATATTTAATAACAACATAAAATGAAAGAAATTCTTAGCAATAAATGGTTTAAGTTTGCTGTAGTCGGTTTAATTTATTTGTTGTGGGTCATTTGGCTCGTAAGCTTTCTTTGGCTTATTGGACTTGCGGTGATTTTTGATATGTACATCACGAAAAAAGTACATTGGGCATTCTGGAAAAAGAAAAATACTCCGGAAGGAAAACAAACCAAAGTTGTTGAATGGGTAGATGCCATCATATTTGCAGTAATTGCAGCCACTTTTATCCGAATGTTTTTTATCGAAGCTTACACCATTCCTACTTCATCGATGGAAAAATCGATGCTTGTTGGTGATTACCTGTTTGTAAGCAAAACAGCATACGGACCAAAACTGCCAAACACTCCACTTTCGTTTCCGTTTGTACACCATACTATGCCATTGTCGAAAACACAAAAATCATATGTCACCTGGATCCAAAATCCATACAAACGTATTGCAGGTTTCGGGAAAGTAAAGAACAACGATGTGGTAGTATTCAATTTTCCTGAAGGAGATACTGTTGCAGTGAATGTTCAGAACCAAAGCTATTATTCTTTGGTTCGAAACTATGGGCGCGACCGGGTTTGGAAGGAAAAAGAAACATTTGGCGAAATTATTGCCCGTCCTGTTGATAAACGCGAAAACTACATCAAACGATGCGTTGGTATTGCAGGCGATGTTATCGAAATAAAAGAAGGACAAGTTTATGTAAATGGCAAAGAGCAGAAACATTTCCCTGGTGTGCAGTACGATAACATTGTAACTACTGATGGAACTGGAATAAATAAGCGTACACTCGATCAACTTCACATTGCTGAAGATGACCGTCATGTATATTCGAACACTCAGTATCTTTTTCCTTTAACCCAGTCTGATGAAGAAAAATTAAAGGAAATGAAGAATGTAAAATCGGTTCAGCGTACTCTGGCTCCAACAACCAGTTGGGACAAGAACATTTTCCCATTCAGCAGCAATTACCCATGGAATGTTGACAATTTTGGGCCACTCGAAATTCCTAAAAAAGGACAGACCATAAAACTCACGCTGGATAACCTTCCTATATATCAGCGAATTATTGATCTATACGAAGAAAATGATCTGAAAGTAAAAGACAGTACCATTTACATTAATGGTGCAGTGGCTGATAGTTATACATTCAAAATGGATTATTACTGGATGATGGGTGATAACCGTCACAATTCAGCAGACTCGCGCTATTGGGGTTTTGTCCCTGAAGATCATGTGGTAGGTAAAGCGGTTTTCATCTGGTTATCACTCGATAAAGATCAGCCATTCTACAACAAAATTCGTTGGAGCAGATTATTCACCTTCGTTCGCTAAAAAAATATCCATTATAACTAGATAAACTATTCGTAAATAATATTTTAAGAAAGCCATTTCGATTTAAATTGAGATGGCTTTCTTGTTTTTGAATTTTGCCAGACGCAGTCATTTTTAAAAATATCTTTCCCTTTCACATTAACAATAATCATTCTGTTAAGCCGGTAAAACCAGTTTGTCGAAAAAAATCACTCGTTTATCGAAATAAAAATCAAATCAACATACATTTCATCATATTAGTCAATTAAAAACCAGTACGATGAAAAAATTTCTCTCCAATAAATGGTTTAAGTATACTGTAGTCGGTTTGATTTATTTGTTGTGGGTCATTTGGCTCGAAAGCTTTCTTTGGCTTATTGGACTTGCGGTGATTTTTGACATGTACATCACAAAAAAAGTACATTGGACATTCTGGAAAAAGAAAAATGCTCCGGATGGAAAACAAACCAAAGTAGTTGAATGGGTAGATGCCATCATATTTGCAGTAATTGCAGCCACTTTTATCCGAATGTTTTTCATCGAAGCCTACACCATTCCAACTTCATCGATGGAAAAATCAATGTTTGTTGGTGATTACCTGTTTGTAAGCAAAACAGCATACGGACCAAAACTGCCAAATACTCCCCTTTCGTTTCCGTTTGTGCACCATACTATGCCATTGTCGAAAACACAAAAATCATATGTCACCTGGATCCAAAATCCATACAAACGTATTGCAGGTTTCGGGAAAGTAAAGAATAACGATGTCGTAGTATTCAATTTTCCTGAAGGAGATACTGTTGCTGAAAAAATACAGAACAATGAAAGTTATTATCAATTGGTTCGCAACTATGGTCGCGACCGGGTTTGGAAGGAAAAAGAAACATTTGGCGAAATTATAACGCGACCGGTTGATAAGCGTGAAAACTTAGTTAAACGTTGTATCGGAATCCCCGGAGATAAAATTGAGATTAAGGAAGGACAGGTTTACGTAAATGACAAACCTCAGAAACATTTTCCTGGCATGCAATCCGGATATTTTGTATCAACCAATGGAACAGGAATTAACAAACGTACTTTTGAGAAACTCAACATTTCCATTGACGACACACACGCAAGCATAAATAACCAGTACTATCTGCCTTTAACGGAATACAATGTGCAAAAGTTGAAAATTATGAAAAATGTGACATCAGTAACACAAGAAATATATGTTGCGGGACATTGGGATAAGAACATTTTCCCTTTCAGCAGCAATTACGCATGGAATGTTGACAATTTTGGGCCACTCGAAATTCCCAAAAAAGGTCAAATCGTTCAGCTTACGATGGATAATCTTCCTTTATATCAGCGAATTATTGATCTGTACGAAGAAAATGATCTGAAAGTAAAAGACAGTACCATTTACATTAATGGTGCAGTGGCTGATAGTTATACATTCAAAATGGATTATTACTGGATGATGGGTGATAACCGTCACAATTCTGCCGACTCGCGCTATTGGGGGTTTGTTCCTGAAGATCATGTGGTAGGTAAAGCGGTTTTCATCTGGTTATCACTCGATAAAGATCAGCCATTCTACAACAAAATTCGTTGGAGCAGATCATTCTCCTTCGTTCATTAGTCAAAAACAGGGATTTCATCCTTCTGAAAACCAAAGGGATTCCATCTTTCAAATAGAGATGGAATCCCTTTTGCATTGGTGAACATTGATAAATAAATGATTTGCTCATTCTCAACGTTTTGGTTACTTTTGCAATAAATACTAGAACACATGTCCTGGAAAACTATCGTATTTCTAATTTTGCTGGTTCTGCTGTCCATTTTTACTTTTCAGAACTACATTTTAATAAACATTAAATTTATCCATTGGGAAATTACCGATGTCCCGCTTGTTGTGGTTTTACTTTCAGGATTGGTATTTGGATTTTTATTAGCTTCAATAATGCAACTTCCCAGAATTTTAAAGTTGAAAAGAGAACTAAAAAGAGTTGTACGTGAACTTGAAGCAAGCGAAAAAATTGTTGCAGACAAAGATGAAGATGTTAATTCGGAAGGTGTAAGTATGGGGAGCGATTACAACGGAGGATTTTTTAACGAGAAAGAATGACACAACATACTGGCATTTTGCTGAGCACAGCTTATTTTGCCCCGATTAGGTATTTTTCAAAATTGGCAGCTTATCCTGAAATTTACTTTGAGCAGCACGAAAACTTCATTAAACAGACTTACCGGAACCGTGCAGTTGTTCTGGGTGCCAACGGTCCAATTTCGCTGATCGTACCGGTTGAAAAAGGTCGTGGACCAAAAATAAAAATCAAGGATTTAAGGATTGCTTATGACGAAGAATGGCAGCGAAATCATTGGCGGACCATATTTTCGGCTTACAACTCCTCCCCTTTCTTCGAATATTATGCTGACGATCTGGAACCCTTTTTCAGGAGAAAGCAGGCCTTTCTATTCGATTATAATCAACAAATTACTGAAGCAATTCTGGAGATTCTGGAAATTCAGGCTACCTTAAATTATACAGAGGAATTTGGTAAAGTTCCCGAAAACTGTCTGAATTTCAGAGAACAAATCAGTCCAAAAACACACAAAACCAATGTAGATCCTAATTTTTCGTCTCAGGAATACACCCAGGTTTTCTCCGAAAAATTCGGTTTTACACCTGATTTGAGTATTCTTGATTTACTTTTTAACGAAGGACCTTCAGCTCTCGAAATACTGGAGCATAGTTTTCAGTAAGGTTGAAAAAATTCGGAATCACCCTGTAACCAAGGGCAATTCCGGATTAAACTTAAACTAAACGATCTACTTCCCTGGCATACCAGCCGATTAAGAAAAAGGCAATGGTACACCTCTACAATATCTATTCTTCGAGGGTCAATTTTTTAATCAGATCAACTTCCTCCAAGCTGTATGGCGTGCCGTCGGGATGAAAAATTTCGTGAAACCAAAGAGCCGGTTCTGAGCCATCAGGAATAGGTTCGTCCCAGGCATATTTGGTATTCGATTTTCCGGCTACTAAACCCCAGTTGATCGCACCAATGTTTTCCTTTTTCAACATAGGCATGATATTTTGGAACAAGCTGTTGTTGCGACGCGCCATGTATTCGGTGCACACCATAGGCAAACCATAGCGTTTCAGAGTGTCGATAGCAGCCTGATGTTCTTCGGGACCACGGTAATTGTGATAAGTAATAATATCAGAATTTTCCACCTGAAATTTATTCAGATCACTCAGTTTCAGCTTCCAAACTCCGGAAGACAAAGGTTGCGATGGCCGAACTTCCCACCCCCATTCGAACACTTTTTTCAGCAATGGCATCGAACGGTTTCCATACTTTGAGTTTCCGGGTTCATTGTATAAATCCCAGATGGCAATGCGTTTATCGTCTTTGAATGTAGTTAATACATCCTTCACGTATGCTTCAAGAACATGAATAAGTGTCGAATCCTGAAAGAGCAAATCGCCCGGATCGCGCACCCAGCCCGAATTATGAACTCCCGGTTTCGGATCGGGTTGTTTTCCGGCAGCGTAAGTTGGGTTCCAGCAATCGTCAAAAAATACAAATACAGTTTTAATACCGTGTTTGTTGGCGATCGTCAGATAAGTATCCATCCGGTTTTTAAAACCTTCCTGATCGACTTCCCAGGCAATGTGATGCAAATACACGCGCATCACATTTAGTCCAATATTTTGAGCCCAGCCTAGCTCCCGGTTGATAGTAGTTGTATCAAATGATTCAGCTTGCCAGGTTTCCAATTGATTGATGGCAGTACTTGGATTAAAATTGCTGCCACGTAGCCAACCAGTTTCAGCGCTCCATGCATTTGCCTGTTCAGTAGTCCATTGATTTTTCACTGGCTTTTCCTGTTTCGGTTTTTGCTGACAGGATGCAAATACCATTAGGATAATGAAATAGAAAAGAAATTTTTTCATGACAAATATGATTTTAGATTAGGTATTTTATCTTTCAATTTTCATTCGATCGGCCCATCTTTCCCAGGCTGCATCTAGATTTTTTACCTTTTCAGGATATTGAGCAGCCAGATTGGTGGCTTCATTCCGATCGGCAGCCATATTAAATATTTCCCAATCAGATTTTTTCAGAGCCGACATTTTCCAGTCACCAACACGAATTGCTTTTCCTCCTTCGTGTTCCCAATATAGCGTATCGTGAATTGAAGTAGTTTTACCCAAAAGCATCGGCATCATATCCCTTCCGTCCAGCTTGTCAGTTTTTAAACCGTTAATTTCCTCCGGATAGCTTGCCCCTGCCAGTTTCAGGCAAGTTGGTAAAACATCAATTACATGACCTACACCACGGTTTATTGTATTTTCCTGATTTTTTAATCCTTTGGGCCAATGTATAATTAATGGAGTACAAGCTCCGCCTTCGTAGGATTCCATTTTCCAAAACCTGAATGGTGTATTCACCGCATTTGCCCACGCACGGCCGATGTAGTTCCAGGTGGTTTGTGAGCCCGGATGTTCAGAATCATATTCAATCATTGTTGAATCGCGCGTAAAACCCGGACGATCAAAACCTGGTGGATAACCCCGCTCATACGATGCTCCATTATCTGACATAAAGAAAATAATAGTATTATCATATTGCCCAATATCTTTCAGCTTTTGAATGATCCTGCCAATTCCCTGATCAACACGATCGACCATTGCCGCATGAACTGCCATATTCGCGGATTCCTTTTCTTTCTCCTGACAGTCGGTCCAGGCTTTGCCAGATGAATTTGGCAATAACTTACAGGTTTCCGGATCGATAAGTTTTAAATCTATCATGCGCTGGTACCGTTCTTTACGCAACTCATCCCACCCGTTTTTGTAACGGTCTTTATATTTGGCAATATCTTCGGGCAGCGCATGTAAAGGCCAGTGTGGTGCATTATGTGCCACGTATAAAAAGAAAGGCTTTTTGTCCTTGCTGAACTGGTCGATCAGATCAATACTTTTATCCGTGATATAATCTGTCATGTAGAAATCTTTAGGCACAGCTTTGATTGGCTCTTCATTGTGCACCAGGCTGAATGGATCGAAGTAATTTATGACACCCCAGATTCCTCCGAAATGTTCTTCGAAACCTCTGTTGCAGGGATAATTTTCCAAAGGTGAAAATGGTCCGTGATCGGTCTGGTGTGCCAGCCATCTGAGATGTTCGTCTTTATCAGGGAGAGCTTTAGTCAACGACAGATGCCACTTCCCGGTCATTCCGGTATGATACCCGTTCGCTTTCAGAACTTCGGCAATGGTGGCTGCATTTTTATTCAGGTTGACACCCATTGCATCTATCCCAACTTTTTGTGGATATTGCCCGGTCAATAAAGAAGCTCTCGATGGACAGCACCTTGCACAATTATAAAACTGAGTAAAACGCACACCGGTTTCTGCTAACATGTCGATGTTTGGCGTTTTAATCTCTCCACCAAAACAACCCGGGTCTGAGTAACCCATGTCGTCGGTAAGGATCAGAAGAATATTAGGCCGCTCTTTTGCTTGAACAGAGATTGGACTGGACATAAAACAGAATGGAGCGGCAAGAAGAAATGGGATGTGTTTTTTTATCATATCTGAAGCTTAATTTTTCGTTTTTGATTTTACTCTTGTTAGAATTTCTGTACCTCATCAGTACCTGGGTTTGCATAATCGGGATCAATAGCCCGAATAATCAGTTCTCCATTTTCCATTTTCATATTCAAAGGCACCAGAGTCACTCCTTGTTCATTTATTGTCTGTGCATTTTGCGATAGGTCTCTGGTTTGAATTCCAGATTTTGAAACCGGTGGAATATTTCCATTGAAAAACGCGGTACACCACCAATTCCCGGTTTTATCCTGAAAAGGTGTTCCGTGGCCGAGAAAGCGACCAACAAATTTACGTTCGCTATACGGACCGGTGATTTTATCTGCAATCGCATAATAGAGATTGTAACTTCCCTTACGCATTTTTCCGGTCGACCAACCCGTTCCGAACAAAACATATTTGCCTTGAATTTTACGAATAAGGCAACCCTCATGGCCCATTTTACTTGTTGCTCCTGAAGGACCAATATCAACAGCTTCTCCTGCCAAATCAGAAAGATCAGCCTTTAAAGGAGCAATCGAAGTTGCACCCCAGATCATCCACCAGGTTCCGTCGTCATCCTGAAACAAGGATGGATCATGGCGTTTACCGATCTTTTCACCCATCGGATTTGACCATGGGCGTGCAGGTTCAACTCCGGAAGAAACAGACATATTTGCACCTGCTACCGGTGAAGGACTGGTATGAATAAGCACCAGTTTACCATTTATAAAATGAAATTCAGGTGCCCAAAGACGCCATTCCGATTTCGGAACTGTTTTAAAACGTTCGGGTTCTACTTCAGCCCAAATACCATCATTTAATGTAAAAGGAATGTTAATTGGTTCCCATTTAATGAAATCTTTGGTTTTCCAGGCCTGAAGCTCATATCCCACCAAGCTCGAATCGCCCAATCCAATGTTATATTTCGATTCCGGAGTTTCAATCTGAGTGCTCGATTGAGTGGTTCCGGTCAGGTAGAAATAACCATCGGGTGATTGGATGATGTACGGATCACGAATCCAGCCATCTTTGACATGAATGGCCCGATCATGAGAAGCCATTGCCTTTTTTATTTGTTCAGGACTTGAGATAGAACTGTCATTTTTCCCTTCCGGAGAAAAGAAAAAACCCAGCAATATGAATAAAAGTGTTGTCTTCATTTTAATTCCTTTTTAGGCAGTACCTGATGGCTATTCGCCCAATCGTACCATTTATCGTTTAATTCTTTCACCAAATCCGGATGACCTTTGGCTACATTAATTTGTTCGTCACGATCGGTCCGGAGATCATAAAGTTCCCAATTGGTATCGTCAACTTGTTTGAAGGCTTTCCAATCACCTTTGCGAATGGCCGAATAACCGGAATGTTCCCAAAACATATATTTATGTTCTGATCCTTTGCCGGTAATAAATGCTGACAAAAGTGAAGTTCCTTCCAGCGGAAACAAGACTGTTCCATCTGGATGATTTTCAGGATATTTTGTTTCCGCAGCTTTAATAAAGGTTGGCATAATATCAATCAAACTGGCTGGGGTATGATAAACTGTTCCGGCATTTTCCCTGATTTGTTTGGGCCAGCTGGCAATAAAAGGTGCAGAAATTCCACCCTCGTAGCTTTTCACCTTATACTCGTAAAACGGCGTATTTGATAAGTTTGCCCAACCAATTCCGTATGAAACTGCTCCCGAAATAGCCGGATTATTAATGTCTTCAAATTTACCTCCTCCAAATTCTGCATAGGGTTCAGCACAGGCGCCATTGTCTGAAAGAAAAATTATAAGCGTGTTATCCAGTTTGTTTTGTTCGCTTAAAGACTCGATCAGCTTACCAATATTCTGATCCAGACAACTGATTTGCGCGGCATAAACAGCCATCCTGAAATCAGATTCTTTCTTCTGAGCCTCATCCACTTCTTTCCAGGCACGAACTCGTACATCGCGCGGAGACAAAGGAATTTCCCGATCGAAAATCTTCAGGTCTTTTTGCTTTTGATGCCTTTCTTCGCGCAAAACATCCCAACCTTTCATGTATTTTCCAACAAACTTTTCGTAATCCGCCTTTTTTGCCTGAAGTGGCCAGTGCGGTGCATTGAAAGCCAGATAAAGGAAAAACGGTTTTTCATCTTTTTGTTCTTTAATCATCCTGATGGCATTTTCGGTGAATGCATCAGTAGTATAATAATCACCTTCAGGAGCAGGTAAATGTGTATTATCCAATGTCAATCCACGGCCACCTTCGGGTTTGAGATAACTGCAAGCCCCAGCCAGAATTCCATAATAATGTTCGAATCCACGTTGTAATGGTATTTTCTCTTCACCATGCATTCCAACATGCCATTTTCCGGCCATATAAGTATGATACCCTGCCGGTTTTAAAACTTCGGCAATGGTCACGCACTGGTGATTCAGAAATCCACGATAACCTGGCAATCCCGTATCGTTACGATCTTTTTCATTTTCCTTTTTATATGGGTCCTCAGCCATCAATCCAATTCCGGTTTGGTGCTGATAAAGGCCGGTAAGCAAACTGGCACGGGTTGGGCAGCAGCGTGCAGTATTGTAAAACTGGCTGAAGCGAACTCCGTTTTTTGCCAGTCTATCCAAATTGGGGGTCGGAATTTCACTTCCAAAACAGCCAATATCCGAAAAACCCATATCGTCGGCCATGATCAGCACAATATTTGGCTTTTGGGCATTTGCCAGGTTAAAAGCAAATGCTGCGGCAAGTGTTAAGATTGGTATTTTATTCATCATTGTAATTTACAATTGATTTACTGAATCCCCAAATCGTGAGGTTTTGGTCCGGTTACCGGATAAGGAGTTTCAAAAATTCGTTTGGTGTCGCCTTGCTCTTCCATCCATTTATTGAGTAATTCCTTCATTTTTTCAATTTGTTCCTGATGCAGTTTACTGTTAATCAGGTTTGCCTGTTCATTAGGATCAGCCAGAATATCGTAGAATTCTTCAGCCGGACGAACAAAATATTTTTGAATAATTGCCGCAGCTTTGGTATCAGTTTTAGCAGCATCATCCCACGAATCCCAGTAAGCACCAGCATGTGGCTTCCGCAGAATATCCGAATGATTGGAATGATAATATTCGGGATATAAATTCAGGATGTATTTGAAACGATTGTTTCTTATGCTCCTGATCGGGTAAACATTCATGTTTCCATCGCCGCTGTGCGTGGTGAAAATATTTTTCCTGAATTGATCAGTTTTCCCTTTCAGAACCTTTTCAAACGATTTTCCGTCGAGCTTTTCGGGTAGTTTGCTTCCTGTAATCTCCAAAAGAGTTGGGAAAATATCGATCCAACTCACCATTGCATCAGTGCGTGTATTGGCCTTAATATGTCCCGGCCAGACGATAATAAGCGGAACTTTTATTCCGGCCTCGTACAAATTCCATTTTCCGAAAGGCCATTGCCCACCATGATCAGCTGAATAAATGAAAATAAAATTATCGCCAAATTTTTCGTGAGCGAGTTGGTAAACTTTTCCCATTTCATCGTCGAGCCCTGTAATGTCGGAATAATATTCGGCCCAATGTTCCCGCGTTTCTTTTGTGTCGATAAAATACGGCGGAAGTTTTAATGTGGCCGGATCGTAAATGTTTTTTGTTGTCCATGGAACATGCGGGCGGCGATCTCCAACCAACAAACAAACCGGTTCCTTAATCTCGTTATTCCTGAAGTATTCCGTAACATGATCATAGAGATTCACCCGAGGTTCTGAATAGAAATCAAATCCACATACAGTATTCATTTTATCGTGCGCCACTTTACCGAATCCAAGGACTTTATAACCCGATTCCTGAAGTTTGGAAGTTAACACCACTGTTCCCTGTTTGGGATAGGAATGATTCACTTCGGCACCATTCCGGGCAGGCATCAATCCGGTTAAAAGCGCAGCCCGGCTTGGAGCACAGGCAGGTGAAGCAATGAATGCATTGTCGAACGTGAGACCGGCTTTTGCCAGTATATCGGCAGTTGGAGTTTTTAAAACTTTGGCACCATAAACCGTTCCATCGGCCTGACCCTGATCGTCGGCCAGATAGATAACAATATTGGGTTTTACCTGAGCCAAACAATTAAAGCCAAGCGCAAATAAAGAAACTATACCCAAAGAATACCGGGCAGTATTTTTCATAATTCTATGAAAATTGCGAAAGTAAAGGAACTATTCCTGCAACAGTTTTACAGGAATAGTTCGCTTGACTTAAAGATTTTAATTTTATTAATTAGTAACCAGGATTTTGCTCACAAAGCGAATTTGCATTGATTTCAGTTTGTGGAATCGGGAATAGTTTGTGGTGGTCGTCGGCAATTTTAATACCTCTTGCCTGAGCAGAACTAACAAATTTTCCCATACGGATTAAATCTTGTCGTCTAACTTTTTCAATATACAATTCCCAGCCTCTTTCTGCGAGAATACGGTCGCGCAATGATTCTTTAGAATAACTGGCAAGTATCAGCGGAGTTGTCAGTCCGGCCCTGGTCCGAACCATTTGAATCAAATCCAATGTTTCCTGATTTGGTCCGTTCAGTTCGTTCAACGCTTCGGCACGTGCCAACAATATATCGGCATACCGAATAACCGGTAAGTCGTTGCCCTGGCTATTACCAACAGCATTCACGTCAGGAACAAATTTGAAAGGTCTGGTATTATTCTGATTTAACAGGGAAACTGTTTTGCCAGCGGTATTGATATATTCAGTAATAATCAAGTCCTTGCGCTTATCAGCCGGATCAAATGAATTGTAGAATGAATCATAAAGCCGATCCATTCGGGCCCAGTTTCTCATGTTTGGCAAGAAAACAATTTTGCCATCGACCGTTGAAGCAAATTGCGGAGGAAAAATTCCATTCATAAATTCGTTACCCGGAGTTAACGGACTGCATGGATATGCCCAAATATATTCCTTGTTTTTTTCTTCGTTTTCAACAGTAAATAAAGTGTTGTAATTTGGCCATAATTCGTAAATGCCCAGATCCATTAATTGTTTAGCTGCAGTTGCACATTTTTGCCATTGTTTGGTATTCAGGAAAAACTTGGTCAAATAACCCAAAGCAGCTCCTTTGGTTGCCCTTCCGTATTGATATCCGGAAAGTTCGCCCCTGTTTGGAAGTGCAGTTGAAACTTCGGTGAACTCTTTTTCAAAATAAGCCTGCATTTCAGCATCAGTTGCCCGGGCCATTTCAAGATCGCCAGTTGTAGTTAAACGTAATGGTACCGGGCCGAAGAAGGTATAAAGAATATAAAAAGCGCTTGCCCTGACAAAACGGGCTTCCGCTTTTAACCTCTCTTTAACCGTTGCGTCAACCGGAGACGAATCAACGTTTTCCAAAACAAGATTACAGTTCCGGATGGAATAATAACAATTGTTCCACAAACCTGTAAAATGAGTTGGATAGGACGCATCCCATGTGAATGCTAACATGACTGTAGCCTGAAGGTTTACTGCACCACCGGTTTCCCAGCATTGGTCGGCAGTCCATTCCTCCTGAAACCAAATGTTTCCGCCAAAATTATCGGTGATTTGTGCATCGCGGTACGCTCCGAAAAGTACACGTTCAACTCCATTTGCAGAGGTGAATAAAGTTCCCGGATCGAGCTGCGAGAATACTTCTTCTTTCAATTGATCTTTACAGCCGATAAACAATAAAGATGTTACAAGCAAAACTGATGAGATATAATATTTTAGTTTCATAATACTATCTTATTTAAATTAAAAACCTAATTCAACCCCTAAAGTAAATGTTCTGGATACCGGATATGAATTAAAATCAATTTTCAAACTACTGTTCCCGTTAGAGTTTGTACTTGGATCCTGTCCTGAATAATTCGTCCAGGTGTAAAGATTTTGTCCACTGATATAAACATTAATCCGGTCAAATATCTTTTTGTTTCTCAGCGGAACCTGATACGATAATTGTGCCGACTGAAGTCTGATGTATGAAGCATCTTCAACAGTAAGATCGCTTACCGCTTTATTACCTTGTCCTGCAGGATTAACAAACGATGGGTATTTTGTTGAAGGATTTTCTGGAGTCCAACGATTCAGATAGGGTTCAGCAATTCTGTTTCGGCGGTGACTTACCGGATAATAAGTTTCAACCTTTGAATTATTCAGCATACTAACTCCTGAAGCGGCATCAACAAAAATATTAAGCTGGAAATTTTTGTATTCAAAAACGTTTGTCATACCCATTGTAAAAGAAGGGATGGATTTGCCAAGAATGACACGGTCATTGGTATTAACGACATGGTCACCATTCATATCTACGAATTTCACATCGCCAGGTTTTACAGGATCTTTTGTTCCTGAAGCAGTAATTTCTTCTGTAGTTTGCCAGATTCCGTCGGTTTTATAACCATAAAACGAATTAAGTGTTTCGCCAACCCTGATGATAGCAATTTGAGTCGTTGATTGACCTGCATCAGTATGAATAATTTCAGAAATATCACCAATATCGGTTACCTTGTTTTTCAGAGTACTGAAATTCAAGCTTGTATTCCATTTCAATTTACCCTGAAGATTTCTTGAATCAATGGTAAATTCAAAACCATCGTTTTTAATATTACCAATATTCGACATGATAGATGTGTATCCCGTTGAGGCAGGAATTGGCAAATCAAACAACATATCAAATGTATTTTTCTGGAAATAATCCATAGAAACGGAAATCCTGTTTTGAACAAAACCCATATCTAAACCAACATTAATCTGTTCGGTAGTTTCCCATTTCAAATTAGGATTTGCAATCCGGGTTGGTGCCAGGGTAACATATTGCTGACCGCCCATAATAACTGCTGCTCCCTGTCCAAAAGTGGTAATCGACAGAAAATTGCCGATATCCTGATTACCTGTCCGTCCAACACTTGCTCTTAATTTTAATGAGTTGAACAGATTCAGGTTTTTAATAAAATCATAATCGCTCATTTTCCAGGCAAATGCCCCTGAAGGAAAATAACCGTATTTATTATTGGTGCCAAAACGGGATGAACCATCAACCCTTAAAGTAGCCGTAAACAGAAACTGATCAAATAAATTATAGTTTGCACGCCCAATATACGAAAGGAGCTTATTGTTGTTCTTTGAGCTCTCCATGGTATATAAGGCAGAATTAGCCAGTCCGATATTATCGGTTTTCGATTCATCAACCGGGAAACCTTTTCCTGTGCCGGCAAAATTGATATTTATAAATTTTTGATACGTAATACCGCCCATCACAGTAAAGCTGCTGTTGTTGCTTAATTCCCGGTTATAAGTTGTTGTGAATTCGCCCAAATAATTATTCCTGGTTCCTGTAAGAATTGTTGCGACTCCGGAATTCGCTCTACCGTCTTTGGTTAAACGCGATACATAAGTATCTCTGCGACTGTTTCTGGCATCAAATCCGACATTAACTTTTGCGGTCCAGCCTTTTAAAATGGTATATTCACCAAACAGAGTTCCAAGTGACCGGTAATTATCTGTTTCACTGGTTTTGCCATAAAGTTTTGCCAATGGATTGTCCAGGTTGAGCATGGAAGAAGTCTGGTAATTTCCGCTGGCATCAAAAATACTCAAAGTTGGATCAAAACCTCTGGCATCATAGAGTGAACTTCCTTCTTCGTTGGTGCTAAAACCAACAGGTACAACATTGTCATGCGTGTAAGAAGTCGAAAAATTCACACCAAAAAGCATTTTATTTGAACGGTGTTCCAGGTTTAATCTTGAATCATAACGCTCATATCCTGAAGTTTTTAATACCCCGTCCTGATTGAAATAATTTAATGACGCAAAATATTTGGTGCCATTATTTCCTCCGGTAAAAGACAAACTGTGGCTTTGAACAATGGCATCTTTCAATAATTCATTCTGCCAATCGGTACCGCCATTTTGAATATCTGTAACCCGTTCGGTTTCTGAAACATTTGATCCGGGGGTATCTAAAATCTTATTTAAAACTGTTTTATAATCTTCTGCCTTAAGAACTTCTATCAGGTTAATTGGGGATTGAATTCCTGTAAATCCGTTATAACTAATTTTCATGGCTCCTGAAGAACCTTTTTTGGTAGTTACAAGGATTACGCCGTTTGCTCCTCTGGCACCATAAATTGCAGTTGCCGATGCATCTTTCAATATTTCTATTGACTCAATATCTGAAGGATTGATGTTACTGAGGGGGCTACGGGGAACACGTACACCAGGCATTGTAGCACCAGTTCCGGAAATAACCTGACCATTTTCTATGGGCAAACCATCAATTACATACAAAGGATCGGAACCGGCATTAACAGAACCTGCACCACGAATTTGTACCGTTGTTCCACCACCTGGTTCCATGCTGGCTTGTGTAATCTGAACACCGGCAGCTTTTCCCTGTAATAGACCTGTAATAGTCGAATTTACCCCTTTGTTCATATCATCTTTCCGGAGAGAAGAAACTGAACCAGTAAGGTCACTTTTCTTCACAGTACCATAACCAATGGCTACAACTTCATCAATTCCGAATGCATCTTCAATCAAGGTAACATCGATAGTTGTATTCATTCCAACAGCAATTTCCTGTGATTTCATTCCCACAAATGAAATCAGAATCGTTGAATTTGCCGGGACATTTGGCAAAGTGTAATTACCATTGTTATCTGAAATAGTCCCAATTGAGCTACCTTTTAAAACAATCGAAGCTCCGGGAAGCGGTGAACCTGAAGAGTCGATAATTTTACCGGTTATGGATTTGTTTTGCTGAAGAATTTCAGATGCAATGTTGGAATTTGAGGAATGTGGTGATAGGACAATTTGCCTGTCTTTCACTGTAAAATTAATGTCACTTCCAGCAAATAAATTGGAAAGTAAATCCTGAATTTTTTCATTCTTTACATCAATGCTTACGGTTCTATCAACATTGATCAAGTCATTGTTGTACAGAAAAAAATATTCGCTTTTTGATTCAATTACCCTTAAAACCTCTTTGATGGTCGCATTTTCCATCTTTAGATCCAGGGATGTACGTTGAGAATACGATTTAATCGCGAATGCCTGCGAGAAAATCAAGAGGCTCAAAATAACAGTTAGCTTCATAGCAATCAGAATTTTTACCAAAGGATGACGTATTCCATCAGCCCGTAGGTGGTTACATTTTTTTTTCATACGTTTGAAAGACTTTTTGATTAATAAATTAAAAATTTATCCGTTGTCAAACGGCTTGATTTCAGGACAGTTGGGGAACTGTCCTGTTTTTTTTACCCTTAATAATTACTTCATAGGCAATCGTTTATTTTAATTTCTTTTTATTTTTTGCTTTTAGATTTATCCCAGATTTTAATGACCTGTTTCGAAAAATTTCTGTTTTCCAGAAGTGTGCGTTTGCTCATCGAATAGTTAATTGGTGTCGATAAGGTCAAAAGTTCCATTACCTGTTCCAGACTTTCGCTGGTAAATGTTCCTGTAAAACGATAATTTGCAATAGATTCATCAGAAATCTTAATGTCTGCGTTGAACCATCGTCCAAGTTTGGCCGCGATTTCATAGAAAGGAGTTTCATTAAAAATCAACACTCCGTCTTTCCATGCAGTTACATCCGGAACAATAACCTTTCTTGATTTATAAGTTTGACTATTTGGATAATAGTTAAGCTGATAGTCCGGATCCAGTATTATGACTTTTTTGATCTGCTTTTCATCCGTTATTTTAACCTTCCCCTCTTCAAGAGTTGTAGAAATTGTATAATCACCGGAATAAGCTGATAAATTAAATGAAGTACCTAAAGCTTCAACTTCAACATAGCCGGTATTTACAATGAATGGTTTCTTTTTATTATGAAACACCTTAAAATAGGCTTCCCCATTTAATTTTATACGACGTTCATTACCAGTAAAGACTGAAGGAAACTGAATAGAACTCGCCGCATTTAACCAAACCTCGGTGCTGTCGGGTAAAAAAAGATGGGTTTTGGTTCCGGGTTGAGTAACAATTTCCTGGTTCACCATTATTCTATTCAAATCTTTGCGTAGTTCATCCTGCTGAAGGTAATACCAGATTCCTCCAAGCAAAACAGGTATAAAAAGCACTGCAGCAATTCGCTGAACCCACTGTGAAAAAATTACCAATTTATTGACCCTGTATTTTTTAGTTACTTTTTGTTTTCCTTCCTGAACATTAAATTCCTGAAGCAGTCGAAGATCCGTTGACCATTCGCTTATTTTCTCCAATTCCTGAAATAACTTTAGGTTCTCAGGCTCCTTAAGCCACTCAACTGCAAGTAATTTCTGTTCTTCACTGGCTTCCTCATGGAGGTAAGCAATGAGATATTCCGGTATGTGATCGTATGTATTCATAATTTCAATTCATAACAATGACGGCAAAGTCAAACTTCACCCTAAACAAATTGCAAAAAAAATAAAATTAAAGTTTACTTATAAAAAGTACGAGGAGTAAATAGTCACCAAGGTCATGACGGAGAATCCCAAGAGCCTTGCTAATCCGGTATTCAACCGCTTTAATGGATACGTTTTCTTTCGTTGCAATTTCCTGGTAACTCAATCCATCAAAGCGGTTCAACATAAATGTTTCACGTATACCATCCGGTAAATTTTGGATTGCCTTTTCGATTTTTTGTTTGAGTTCGACATCAAGCAAAGGGTATTCCTGAAAATCATCTTCAGACATCATTCTTAAACGATAATTCTCGTGCGTTGCCACCACTTTTTGATGCGCAACATAATCGAGACAGCGATTATGAACCGAACGTAAAAAATAAGATTTAACACTATCAACAATCTGAATCGATTTACGCTTTTCGAGTAAACGCACAAAAAAATCCTGAACCAGATCTTCTGCCGCCGAATTCGTTTTTAGCATTTTCAAAGCATAAACACAAAGGCCCTGGTAGTATTTTTCGAAAAAATAATCGAAACATGTCTGGCTCCCACCTTGAAAATCAAGGAATAGTTTTTTTTCTTCTGGAATCGTATTTTGGTTTGCCGAAGACATCAAAGGAAGCTTTAGTTTCAGTTAAACAAATAAAGTCAATTTTTGGGAATTTCGAAGTTATTCAGTTTTCTCATCTGAAATTCACTTTCATCTGGTTTTAACATCATTAATTCAAATCGATTAAATTGAGTAAAATGTACCGACTATAAAAACCGATGCATTTATAAATAGTAAGAGAAATAATCTTTCATACTATTTATAAATGCAAAGTAATGATGTTTATTTACACCTTATATGACAAATATCTTCAATGGAAAATAAATAAGGATTTTACTTTCACTTGATCCATTGATAAATATGAAATTAATATTCTATTCACGCAATTGAGTCAGCAGATTTATTTGATTCGAACCTCCGCCAATACAGGTAAATGGTCAGAAGGATAATACAGGCCATATGAATCCGTTAATACACCGTATCTCTCAACACCAACCTTCTCATTAACAAAAATATAGTCGATGGTTCTAGGCATCATTTTTACATCAAAACCACCACTTGTACCGATCTGTCCGTAAGGAGCCTCTTTCGAAATGTCCCTTGAATCTTTCAGTTCGGCCAAAATTAATTGAACGGGAACAGTTTCCTTTGTCAGGTTTAAATCGCCTGTCAAAATCAGCGGTAAATTTTCCTTATTGATTTCCTTTATTGATTGTAAAATTAGTTTGGCTGACTCTTCTCGTGCAATTTTACCCCGATGATCAAAATGAGTATCAAAGACAAAGAATACTTTTCCGGTCATATTATCTTTTAATTTTATCCAGGTTACTGTTCTATTACAAACAGCATCCCAGCCAAGTCCGGGTTTCGAAGGATTTTCGCTTAACCAGAACATACCGTCGTCCAATTTCTGAAACCGGGCCTTTCGGTAAAAAATCAACATATGCTCGCCCAATCGCTTTCCGTCATCGCGTCCAACGCCAACATGATCAAAATCCGGAAAGCTTGCGGCCAGATCATCCAATTGTTCGGGTAAAGCTTCCTGAACATTAAAAATATCGGCCTGATGAAATTTTAATAACCCTGCCACTTTATCTTTCCGGAGTGGCCATGCATTCACTCCATCATCTGGTGTATTCATTCGTATGTTATAGGTTATAATTTTGAAAGTTGCATTGCCCGCATCGTTTCCTGCAGAAGCAGCACTAAAAATAAAGGTCAACAATAATACTCCCGTAAGTATCTCAATAACTGATTTAAAAGATTTCATCATCATGTTTTTTATTATGAACAAATTATTACTGAATGAAAATAACTATCCGGCATAATGGTTAACGCCGGATAGTCATTAAGTTTTAAAATTTATTTGAAGTTAAAAAAAATCAAACGCAACGTTTACCACCCCGGATTTTGTCCGAGACTTGGATTTGTTATCAGATCGGTTTGAGGTATTGGATAATAATACATTTTATCTTCCCATTTCCGTTTAATGTTGTTCATCCAGGTTAGCTCTCCTAAAGTACCGTTTTTCAGCAGCTGAGAATTTGTTTTTCCACTAACCGTGGCTGAAACATCAACATAAGTCACACCTGAAACCGCAGGAGATGGTTTTGTTCCCTGATAAAAAGCAACATCCAGTATTCCGTCTTCATTAAGATCCATAGGCGTTACTAACTCTGGCACATAAAAACCATTCCATTCCTGATTCATCAGCTCACCCCTTTTCCACCTGCGAATATCAGCGAATCTAAACCCTTCCAGGGATAATTCAATTCCTCGTTCTCTCCTGACTTCCAAAATAACAGGATCAGTAATATCAGGGAAATAAACCGATTTCAGATAATTATCAACCACCGTCGGTTTGGTTGCCAATCCGGCAGTAATTCCACCTCTTGAGCGCAAAACGCCAACGGTTGCGGCCCAATCAGCATCAGTCATTGTACCCAATTCTGCTTTTGCTTCAGCATAATTCAACAGTACTTCAGCATAACGAAATTCTGAAATGGAATTAATATTAAGGTCCCTTGTGTCATAATACATGTCATCAAGTGTCCATTTGATGGGTTGGTAACCAGTGAAAGTATACGAGAAGAGTGGTGGAGCAGGAACCTGCACACCACCGCTTGTTCTCTTATAATCACCTAAACGAATCGTCTGTTTAAGCCTTAAATCACGATTCTTCACCTCATCTTTAAAAAGCATCTCCGGATATGCTGAGTTATCCGTAAATGGAGTTCCATCAAGGTTTAGATAAGTGTTTATGAAAGTCCGGGTAAAGCTCGACTTATCGCCATATGTACCACTTGTCCAATACCAGTTTGCATCGTTCAGTACAGATAAAGTCAGGTCGCAAATGGCAGAAAGCATAACTTCACTGGCTATTGGTGTTGGATTGGTGAAAACCGTCCGATATGATTTTCCGGCACCTCCTGTGGTATAAATGGAGTAACCTCCGTTATCCATAACTTCTTTTGCTGCTGAAGCTGCCAAATTCAGGAATGAAGAAGCCGAACCCTGAAGATTTAATTCTGTATGGTATTTCCTGAAAGTACCTTCAAACAGACAGACTCTCGATTTCAAGGCATAGGCAACATACCTGGTAACCGTACTTCGTGACGCATCGCTGGTTGCTTTAATGTTGGCACAGGCATAATCGATATCTGCTATAATCGAGTCCATTACAAGTGTTCGAGGATCTCGTGCCCCAAACAAAACAGGATCGGCAACATCAAGCGGCCTGCCAACCCAGGGAACATCTCCAAACATTTTAACCTTTTCGAAATAAAAATAGGCCCTGAAAAATTTTGCAATTCCAGTGTAGTTTTTTCTAACATCAACCGGAACATTTGGATCGTTATTATTGAGAATTAAATAATTGATATTTCTTAAATCAGTCCATGTCCAGCCAGTACCCAGGGTAGCCGCGAAAGCTCCTTCCTGAACAAATGTCGGTACCGATTTCACAGCCAGATAATCGGACATTGCATCGAGATTTGTTGATTTCCCGGGCAATATAGAATAAAATGAATTGGAATATAGCTGAAGCCCGCTTTCGCTGCCAAAAACAGCTGATTTTGAAGCAGTTGATACCGGAATTTGTTCCAGTTCACAGCTTATAAACAAGAGGCTTAAAAAAAGAACCCACAAATATTGTTTTTTCATAACTTTGATTTTTAATGATAAGTTTAGAATGTTACGCTTACTCCAAATGACACACTTTTCATCATCGGATAGTTATAACCATCTCCGGCATTACCCGATGTAAATAGTTGGTCAGAAGGACCCGTGTTTTCAACATCAATATGCCCTTTACCCACAAGTTTATAAAGTGGTGATCCAGTCCAGAGGTTTTCTCCGGAGAAATAAACTTTTACATTTTCAGCACTTATCTTCGAAATAAGCTTCTTTGGCAGATTGTATCCAAACTGGATATTCTTCATTCTGCAATATGCTATATTCTGCAAATATTTGGTCTGAGCAACTCCCAATTCTCGTGTTGTGCTGTTTGAAGCAGCACGAGACATTGTTCTTGGGAAATATGCATCAGTATTTTCAGGAGTCCACATATTTCCAAGCTGATAAACAGGGATATTATTGTAAGGCCTGTTGTATTGTCCCCAAAAGACTTCAGCCTCTGTACTTGGATACCATTCCTGTTTTCCAACCCCCTGAAAGAATGAAGAGAAGAAGAAATTATTCCAGTCGGCACCAAGTGTAATTCCATAAAGATATCGAGGCGAATTATTCCCAATTACCTTTCTGTCGCCTGGATCTGAAACACGGTTGGTACCTATGTTGATAAAACCATCATTATTTCTATCCAAAAGCTTGATATCGCCCGGATACCAGATATTAGTCGGAGATGCTCTCATCTGGGGACTCTGTTTGGCATGCGAATCAATATCGGCCTGATCAATAAAAAATCCTTCGGTGGTATAACCCCAAATTTCGCCAAGTGTCTGACCTTCATAATAATCGGAAAGTAATTTGTCCGGATTGTTATACCTGGTAATTTTGGCCTGGTTGTCGGCAAGGGTAAACCTAATGTTGTAATTCAAAGGCTTGGAGGCAACTTTAACTTTATCTCTCCAGGTCACTGATAATTCCCAACCCTTCGTTTTAAGGTCGGCATAGTTTCCTTTTGGCGGAGTAGCACCAAACACAGCAGGTAAGGTTAACCCAATGGTAAACATATCAGTTGTATTTCTGACGTATGTATCTCCAACAAAACTTAAGCGGTCATCAAACATGCTAAAGTCAAGTCCAAAATCGGAGGTAGTCGAAGTTTCCCAGGTAATTCCATCAGGAAGAACACTAGGACGACTTGTATACTGCGGCTTTACACCATTAAGAATATAAGATGCCTGTGAAATTGAGAATTGTTCCTGATAAATATAAGAATTGATATTTCCATTCCCCAATGATCCATAAGAAGCGCGGATTTTCACATTGGAAAGTAGTTTTGGCGATACATTCCAGAATGCTTCCTTGGAAAGTCTCCACCCTCCGGAAACTGATGGAAAAAATGCATATCTCTGATCGGACGGAAATTTTGAGGAGCCATCGTATCGGGCATTTACTTCAAAAAGATACCTGTCTTTATAGGAGTAATTTAATCGTGAAAATCCTCCAAGTATGTTCCACTTCTCGTATCCTCCACCGGTTGTTATTGACTGACCCAATGCCAGGTTAAGATCGGCCGCATCTTCATAAATGATTCCATTTCGCTGAGCCAGAATCCGCTTATAAATTGATTCTTCATAATTATAACCAACCATAAATTTCAAATAATGAGCATCATTAAAGGTATTTTCGTATTCAGAATAAACATTTAACGCAACATATTGAGTTTGGCTCTGATCAAATTTCAGGTCATTGGTCGTTGTTCCGACATATGCAGTAACTCCGGGCTTATTGCTGTAAGGAACCTGAACCCGTTTTTGCATAATGTTGTTGGTTGTATTCCTGAAAGTTAAGTCACCTTTTACCCTGAGTTTATCGTTATAAAAAGAAGAACTGAATCCGGAGGTATTTTTAAATACACTTTTTTTCGTATCAATACCATTTTTACCGTACCAGAAATCTCCAACGCCATAAACTGCCACCATGGTAAGTGTTCCGTCAGGATTAAGCAAAGTTCCGTTCGGATGACCCTCGTCAGCAATGTTTCTCCAAATTCCACTACCCTCGCCAACATTCATCGGGTTATGGTAGAACATCTCTGAATAATCTGTATTGTTTTCAACTTTTAACCAGGGAAAAACCTGTATTGTTCCTTTAGCCCTGAAGTTCTTCATATTATAATCATCCGTATTGTACCGGAAGAGCCCGTTTTGTGTCAAATAACGACCTGACAAAAGAAAAGTAGTTTTCTCTCCACTTCCGGAAACAGTAACATTATTGTCACTTGCTCCGGTATTTTTCTTATACAGCAAACCATAAAAATCGGTACTGCCATAATAAACATACTCGCCCGTTACCGGATCAATCTCAACAGTATTGTAGGGTTGTCCCGAATCAACTCTTCGTTTAAATTCATCGAGGTAAGCCTGCGAAACTTTCAATGTCTTATTTATGTTCTGGGGAAAAGAACCATCACCATTTTGAAATGCTTCGCTAAACATTTTCACCCATGTATACCCGTCAGTAACATAATCGGGAACAGCAATTGGTTGTTTAACAGCATAGTTTGATGAGAACGTCACACTTGTTTTGCCTTTTTCAGGATTTTTTGTGGTTATTAAAACTACACCAAAAACTCCCCTTGCCCCATAAATCGATGCAGATGCAGCATCCTTTAATATTGAGACACTTGCAATATCATTTGGATTCACTAAGCTTGGGTCACCTTCAACGCCATCAATTAAAATCAAGGCGCTTCCTCCCTGTCCGATCGAAGTTGTTCCCCTGATGTTGTAACTGGGCGACTGATTCGGTTTTCCATCCAAAAGCCTGATATTGAGGTTTGGCATAACTCCCTGTAGTCCCTGGGTAACGTTGGTTATCGTCCGATTTTCAAACACATCGCTGGTAACCTGATCAACTGCACCTGTAAGGTTGGCTTTCTTCTGAACGCCGTACCCAACGACAACAACTTCCTCAACGCCAATCGTTTCTTCCTCCATGGCAACAATAAAAGTTGTTTTTCCGTCAATGGCAATCTCTTGAGTTTTCATACCCACAAAAGAAAAAACCAAAGTCTGATCTTTTGGTGTCACTGAAAGTCTAAAATTACCGTCAGCATCAGAAATCGTTCCATGAGATGATCCTTTAACCATAACGGTAACACCTGGCATGAACACTCCTTTACTGTCAGTCACCTTTCCCGAAAGGCTTATGACCTGTTGGACTGCGATTGAGGAATCACCGGCTTTTTGTATGACGATTTGCCTTTCATACACATCATAAACTACACCTTCACCTTTCAATGCCTCATCCAGAATCTGATTGATGGAGGCATCTTTCAGGTTAATCTCAATTTTTTTAGATACATTGAAATCTTCGTTTTTGTAGAGAAATACAAATTCACTCTTGTCTTCGATATACCCGAAAAGATCGCGAATAGAGATATTGGTCAGGTTAATGTCCAATTTAGTTTTCTGCGCATAACTGTTTGCCGAAACAGTCAACATACATCCAAACAGCAACAGAATAGTTAGTCGCATAATACGCATCAGTTTTTTTAGGCGATCCCCATAGGGATGACCGGTTAACCACTTTTTTTTCATAGATTTGAACTGTTTTAGATAATAAATACTGAACTAGTAACTCGTATTTGTTTAACCGGGAAATGTTCCACCATTTTCCGGTTTTTATTATTTCTTCACGATATATTGATTATCATTTAATTTTTCAATTTTTGTAACTGATACTTTTTCCAGATACTCAAGTACCTCTCTTCTGTTCTGTTTCAAATCCAGTTTACCGCTAATTCGGATAGAACCGAGAGTTGCCTCTGAAAACCGAATAGAAATATTGTAAAAACGTTCGACTTTTTTTACGATCCGGTTGAAATCGATTTCGTCAAAACTAAGTAGTCCCTGAGTCCAGAACATATAATAATCAGCATCAACTTCATACACCTTGGTATCCTTTAAGGTCTTATTAAAAAAGGCCATTTGGTTGGGTTTTAAAACCAGACCCTTTTCAAAATAAGCGGCATTTGACCGCCTTATCTCCACACTTCCTTCTTTCAATACCGTTTGTATTACATTATCTTCGGCATAGGCAGAAATATTAAATTTTGTACCCAAAACCTTAATCTCCAGATCAGAAGTTTTCACTACAAAAGGTTTTTCAGGATTTTTTGAAACTTCAAAAAAGGCTTCACCAACCAGAAAAACTTCTCTGATTTTATCGGCAAAGAGTGTGGGATAGATAAGGCGACTTCCGGCGTTGAGCCAAACAATGGTACCATCAGAAAGTACTATTTTCGATTGGTTTCCATAGGGAATAACCAGTTGATTCATTACGTTGGGAATATCCACCGAAGCGCTGATCATTGAATCGTTGTTTAAGACAATTTTCCCATTTTGTGAATAATCTACAGTTGAATTGGATTTTTTAAGATCAACATTATCACCGTTTGAGGTGATTAAGACAGGGCCCTGATTCGATGCCGGTACCTGAATCATCTGGCTTGCAAATTGCTGAAACGCAGATTCTCTATCTGAATTCAGATAGACAAATAATCCACCAATCGTTGCTGATAGAATTATTATCGCGGCATATTTCAAAAATGATATAAAAAAAATCCTTTGTCCTTTCCGTTTTCGGTAAAGATCAACCTGATGAAGTACCTTAGCTGCAAGCTCTTCCTTTTCGTCAGAAGGCAAAAATTCGTTCTCGAACTTAAGTTCTGAGAGTCCTGCCTTCAATTCCAAAATCTGCATTTTCTCGTTTGGATTATCCTTTAGGTACTTTTCCCAGTAACTATTGGTAGTTGGATTGTTATTAAAAATCCACTTCAGGAATTCAGGATTTTCTATATATTTCTGGTCTGTATTTGTCATCTTTTCATATTATACTATTAAGAGTCGCAGAAACCGAAAAAGGGACAGAAAATTGAAAATAAATTTTAAAAATCTGTAACCATCTTTCATTTGCCTGAAATATTAGAATTAAACTCCGATTATAAACAAAGGAATTTTGAGCTGCAAATGTATTGGAACTATGTTACATAAGTATTAAAAGAAAAATAGAAAATATTAAATGTGCAAGTTGAGATAGTACTTTACAATTTTATTTCTTGACCCAGATGCAGAGAAGTTCAAGTAATTTTTCACCAAACCGATTTCGCAATTGACCGAGAGTACGATAAACCTGCTTTTTAACCGAATCGGGGCTAATACTCAATAATTGACCAATTTCAATATAACTAAGTCCGGTACTGAATTTAAGAAAAAGTATTTCACGTTTCTGCGAATCGAGTGTATTTAGAACTTGTCCGAGGGCTTTTCTCCTAAATTCCAATGATTCAACATCCAATTCTTCAGATTCTTCATGGAATTTTAAATCAAACTGAAGAACTCCATCGTTCGTTAAGGATGTTTCAATCTTATTCTTTTTAATCCTTGCAAGAATTGCATTTTTTAATGCGCGAAACAAATAAAATTCAAGATATTCCGGATGACGTAGTTTGGGATTGTACTTCTGGAGATTAAAAAAAACATCCTGAATGCAGTCTTTAAGTAATTCCCGATCGTGCGTAATTTTACTTCCGTATGCAAATAGCACATCAATAAATTCTTCATAGATTTCGCTAAATGCATAACGATCGCCCGACCGAAACCGCATCCAAACTTCAGACCATTGGCTTCTATCCTTTGTCACTTTATATTAACAATTAATTTGATCCAGGAAGTTCCCTCACTACTACAACATCCAACAATAATACTAAATTAATCCGGAGGGTCATGCAATCAGTCTTGAATACTATTTTGCGAAATATCGCAAACAGAACTTCTTATATATTCAGAATGAAAGAACGACAAGTGTAAAGGCAGCTAATCTTTGCTCATTCTTTAAAGTTGCGATAAAATGTTCACATTATTTGAACTATCTAATAAATACTTTTCCAACAATTCTCTTTGGCGCTTTCGAAAATTGCTTCAATCGCTTTCATATTTCCAAATGCATCAATTAAACTGGTTGAAACCGGGCTATTTTCCAGAATGGCTTTTGCAAATTGTTCGGCCTGAATGGTGTACTGATCGACAGCATCAACAACTATTTCTTCGGAACCGGCTTTGGTACGAATCCATATTTTGGTAGAATTGTCTTTAGGAGCATTCACTGGAATTTCAATTTCGATGTGTCCGTTGGTACCGAAAACATTCACACGCTGATAAGGCATCAGCTGGGTTGAACAAGTGAAAGTTGAAATTTTTCCACCGCCAAAGTCAAGAATTGCCGAAGTCAGCCGGTCGGTTTTCAATTCCGGATCGCGATCGATACACGAAACCACGCGCAAAGGCTCCGATTCAAACAAAAAGCGTGGAAATGAAACACAGTAACAACCAATATCCATCAGCGCACCACCAGCTACATCAACATTATTCCTGATATTTTTGGGATCGATGTTGAAATACGAAAAATGCGACTGAACTGCTTTTATCTCACCAATCAAGCCGGCTTCAATCTTCGATTTTACAATCTGCCATTGCGGATGAAAACGATACATAAAAGCTTCCATTACTTTTAATTGGGGATGCCTTTTTGCTTCCTGAATGATTTGTTCAGCTTCGGCAGCCGAAACTCCAATTGGTTTTTCGCAGAGTACATGTTTACCGGCCTGCATAGCTTTGAGGGTCCATTCTACATGCAGGTTGTTTGGTAGCGGAATATAGATGGCATCAATTTCCGGATCGTTAAGTAATTCTTCGTACGAGCCATACGCCTTACCAATATTTAAAAGCTTTGCGGTTGCGGTTGCCTGTTCCAAATTTCGCGAACAAATGGCATCAACTGTGCAATTATAACCTTTTTGTATTCCCGGAATAACTTTTTCGCGACCTATTTTAGCGGTGCTAAGTATTCCCCAGCGAATTTTATTTTTCATGATTTTATCTGCTGTAAGTTTAAATTCTAATCCTCAGGGCAAGCTACTTATTTTTTCAGAAGATTAAAAAAATACGAATAACAGAATCCGACACTTTAAAACCAATCCGACAAATTCGCTAACCGTTTAATAAATCATATGTTCCGTTAAATAAGTGCTTATTTGTATCTTTATGTTTTTCTGCCACATTTGAAGAAACAAAACCAGAAACAACATGAGAACAATCGTTTTTTACCTTGCCGTCATTATCGCGTTTATTCTTCTTTCTCATTCTTCAAAAGCACAATCGACAAGAATCAACATAAAAGAAAACGAGGAGTTTATTTATGAATGGACGGAAAAAGAAGTGTTTCATCCGGAGAGCCAAAAGCCTCGTACTGACAGTTATCAATTAAACAGATTCTCAATTATATTTGGGAAAATCGAATCGAATAAAATAAGTTTTACCGCAAAATTCCTTGAAAAATCAGAAAAATATCTGCAATCCGATGATATTTATGGTAAAGACTATGCTTTCCCGCAATTGGTAAACTATTTCTGGGAAATGCCTGATTATGCGACCTCAGAAGAAATCCTGTATCCGATTCAATTTAATTATGAATTAAACTTAAAATCACTGAAGATAGAACTAAAAAACCGAATTGAAATATTGGAACAATGTCATAAAATCCTAACAACAAAAGGTTATTCTGAAGTAATTCGATCTGAGGTAATTAAGAAAATAAACTCTAAAACACTTCAGCAGCAAAGTGAATTATTCCTTAAACCCTTCCTATTTCGCTATATTGATATTGATCAACAAATCACCAATCATCCAGATTATCCAAACATTGATTTTACCGTTCAGAAACTAAACGCTGAAATTATCGAACTAAAAAGCTTACCGACTGATACAGCTAAAAAGATGATTTGTCAGATCGATCAGCAGACCGGATTACTATACCATTTTTCGGAAGTAAAAGCATTGAAGGAGGTTGAAGAAGGATCAAGCATTAGTTTATACCAATTCAATGGTAAAATCGAAAAAGTTAGTGAATTAATTTTAATCAGGAAACAATTTCAAAAACCATCAACAATCATTGTTTGCGGCCGTATCGAAAACCCAATCAACAACCACATTATGCTTTACACGATGAACAAAGCTTTTGGCAGGGAACCTGACGGTAAAGATGTTTATCTGGATAAAGAAGGCAATTTCAGGATTGAAACTAAATTATTGCACAGTGGTTTGGTTATTTTAGTGCAGCCCAACAAAAAACAAAACATCAATACAGCAGCATTTTTACTATACGCGGAACCGGGAGACTCAATTTATATAAAGACCGCATTTATACAAAAGAAGATTGATGTAGGTACAAAAGTGAACAAAGACGAATTCAACCTCCATAAAAAATATAATTTTTCAAATTCGACAATTTCGGTTTCAAAAAAAGACAAAAATGCATACATCCAAATCCTTACGAATAAATCGACAAGAAATGATACGATAGTAGAAATGCCACAAGATATTATGATGTACGAATCGGTTGAATTCTCAGGAGACCATAAAGCAGAAGCCATTTTTTTGATGAAATACCAACAGGAATGGGGACTTCCGCCATTCAATACAACATACAACAGTATTTATTTCAACGAGGGAACACCTGAAATAGAAACCTATTTTAAAGCACTTGACAAATTACATGCGATGATATCAGCTGACAAAAAAACAATGAGCCCTGTATCAGCTACCTATCTGGAACATGAAATTCAAGCATTACTATATACCAGTTTATACAAAGCGATGCCTGCGAGTCTTTTGACAAATGGAATCTCTTTTAATGGAAGTATTATTCCTGCGAATTTGGAAAGTATGGTTAAAAATACTTTAGATACACTGAAAATTCAAAGAATCTACAATGATTATGGAATTTTTTCGCGCGAACTTGCATCAATTTTTGTATGGTATAAATACAATCAGAATGCTTCATTAAATCAAATGGTGATCTTTTCCGGAAATTCAATTCCAGTTCAGGATTTGGAGCAAAAGATTCAATTCTCAAAAATGATTTTAAGTGGATCAATGCTATACCGTTCAATAGCACAGAATCTATGTTCGGCAACGTTGAATTCAGGAAATATGTTTACAAATACTTCATCTGTCTGGAAACCATACGCCCTCGACATGCTCGGATTAATGCAAAAAAGAAGTAACGATATTGAATTTAATCAGGAGATTGAATCGGTGTTTTCCAATCAATTCAAATGGGAAAATTCTCGTTATATTCCTGAAACCAGTCTTCTTAATCTTCAACATGTAGAAACCAAACTGAACACATTTATTCACAAAAAAACATCAATAGTTTTTGTAGGTACAAACTGGTCTTCCGGACGATATGAGATGGATGATGCAGTAAAGGAGTATTCGGAATTTAATTTTGTGCTGATTAACGAAGGTTCGAATTTTGATTTGTGGAAAGGCTGGAATGATCGTGCTGAATCGATGTCGAAACAACTCTTTTTATTAAACGATTCTGTCAAACTATCTGATGTTTTTCAGGACAAACTGAATTCATTTATCATTTACAATGCCTCCGGCGAACGAATCGGCGTTGAAAAAGATCTGGAGAAAGCCATTAAAATTGCCAAAGAAAGCTTGAAATCACCTAAAAAAGAAATCAACAAATCCACGCTTCAGGGAATTATCATTTTTCTTGCCGGTTCAATGTTGCTCTTCCTGATCCTGTTTCTGGCCTATAAATACCGAATGAAACAGCGACTAAAGAAACAAATGCAGGAAAAACGATTGCGCGAATTGCAAATGGCAGCAATCCGGGCTCAAATGAACCCTCATTTTTTATTCAATAGTCTGAATTCGGTACAAAACCTGATTCAGCAAAACAGGGCCCAGGAGGCCCATTTGTATTTGTCAGACTTTGCAGGACTGATCCGAAAAGTACTCCGGAACTCTGACAAGGAGGAAGTTTCGCTGGCCGAAGAACTGGAAACGCTGGAACAATACCTGAACCTCGAAAAATTGCGTTTCGATTTTGAATATACGATTGAAGTAGATCAGGGAATAGATCAAAGCCTGTTTATGGTGCCTTCCATGATCTTGCAACCTGCTGCTGAAAATTCTATTCTACATGGACTTCAGCATAAAACTGGCAACAAAAAAATCATGATCCGTATTTCAAAATTGGACAGTGCTATTCAAATTGTTATTGAAGACAACGGAATCGGGATAGAAGCGGCACAAAAATTAAAGACTAATTCGAATGGTGTCGGGCTAAAGATGAACAAAGAACGAATTCAATTGATGGAAGAAAAATACGGTGGCAATTATTCGTTCAAACTGATTGACCTCACGAAACAAAACGGAGAAGGAACACGGATTGAAATTTTCATTCCTGAAGAATAATAATTTAAGAGTAATTAACAATAATTATTCCTACATTTAAACAGAGCTAAAATTCAATATGTTTCACCATTCACTTTAAACAAACATGAAAAATCTATTATTCACCCTAATTCTTCTTGTCCTTGTTGGAGTTGCTACGGCACAAACGGTAATTGAGAATCCTAAATATGGGATTTCGAATACAAACTACCTTGATTTAACAAAGATTGAACTTAGCCCAACAGAAACAATTTTGTCATTTACGGTTCATATTCAACCATATTCAGGGGTCTCTGTACATGAAAAAAGCTTTATTCAGCCAGTTGGAGATACAACAAAACTATATCTTACTAAAGCTGAAGGAATTGAAATTTATAAAAATATCACTTGGGAAGAAGGTAAGGATAAAATTTCGTATCGCCTTTACTTTCCAAAACTTGAAGAATCGGTATATAAAATTGACTTTGGCGAACCCGTTCAAAATGCCTGGAAAATTTTTGACATTGAAGTTAAAGAACAACCCTACAATTCTATTCTTCCTAAGAAATTTATCGGAAACTGGTTTTTATCAGAAAATGGGAAATGGGCCTTTAGTTTCTTTGATTCAATTGCAGTATATGACAATAAGAGTTGGAATTATGCATCAGTAAAGCCATTAAATGGCATTACTGCGATTACTCTAAAGAGTAACATCGAGCAGAAAAAATTATTTGCAAAAATTACGGCAGATGGTAATTGCTTGATCGGATTCACAGAAAATGATCTTAAAGCATACACGAGTGTAGTTCCAATTAAGAATCAGGAAAATACTGAAACTTTTAAATCACCGATTCTTGAATCCGGGAAAGTAGTATATAGTGGACTGATTCGTGGGTTTACAACACGGATGGATTTAAAAACAGGATTGATTCGGTTTTTAAACAGTTTAACTAATTCTATGGAAACCCACCTGATAAAAATAGCAGCTGACGGTTCTTTTCATGCTGAATTTTCATTAGCCTATCCTCAACTTATATTCGTGACATTACCTACAGGAAATAAACGCTTATTTTTTGAGCCGGGAAAAAATTTATTTGAATTGATAAATTCGGGAATATCCGAACACCCATCCCTATACATGGGAGAAAGCGCTGAAGTAAATAACGGCCTTCAGACTACTGAAAATATTAGTAAAGATATAGTTACCACAGTACCAGAAGTTACAAAGATGAATCAAAAGGAATATTCCGATCTTGTAATGACCTTTAAGAAAAACGAACTTGAAAAGCTTGCAAAAATTCAAATCGAACAGTTAATTTGTTCAAAAGCAGTTCAAATACGAAAACTTGACATTGAATACCGGGCTGCAAAAAACATAATAAATTTTAATCAAAATGTCAATCAAGCAATTTTTTATGCCAATAGAAATCTAAAAGAAGAAAAAAAACTATCATTTGTTCCACGCGATTTTGATAAAAGTATACTTGAAAATATAAAAGACACGCCTATTAATGACGAGTTTGCTGTTACAAGCAGTGAATATTTTAACCTGTTGATGGCTCTAAAAAACACCGATTTTGTTCGTCCGCAAAGTCCGTTGCCAAATTGGCTAACGATTTTAAGTTCTCAACTCGAAAAAGAAAATACAGAAATCACTCCAGAAGAAAAAGAAATGCTGGAATTTTCCAGAATTAATCTGCTGGAATCTTTTGACAGCAATAAGTCAAAAATCTTCAATACCACTTATGGCGATGTGGAGCAAAAGTTCCTTCAAAAACACAATGCAAAATTTTTGAAGATAGTGAACACATGGGGAAAAGAAAACCTGAGCACAAACCTTAAACTTATATTTGGTGATGCGACCAGTCTTCCTGCTGATATAAATACTCTTCAATCTTATTTACAGAAAATAAATTCTCCTGATGCTAAATTAAATGAGGATGATTTCAAAAAGGTAAAAAGTGAAATCAATACGGACTTTGTAAAAGAATATGCAATTTCGGAATATTACCGCCTAAAAGCTAAACAAGAGGTAAAAGAATCAACCGCTACGGCAGAACTAAAGACTGAGGGAGATAAACTCTTTGATACACTAATAAACAAATTCAAGGGAAAAGTAGTTTTTGTCGATTTTTGGGCTACCTGGTGTTCTCCATGCCGCATGGGTATTGAAAAAATGAAACCGCTTAAGTACGAAATGGCGGGGAAAGACATTGTTTTTTTGTACATAACCAATCAGTCATCTCCCGAAAAAACATACAACGAAATGAAGCCGGACATTGTTGGCGAACATGTTAAGGTATCAGAAGATGAATGGAATTATCTGGCTCAGAAATTCAATATTTATGGCATTCCACATTATGCTTTGGTTGCCAAAAATGGTAAAATTGTAAATCCTGATGTTCTGCAAATGGAAAACGAAGAGCTCAAAAAATTATTAGTTGAGCAATTGAACGATTAAATCATAAACTGCCAAACGAATTTCTAAAAGGCTGAATGCAACTTACTCATAAAATTGAATTCAACCTTTTTGCTTTAAACAAAAAGAATGATTATCAGATCAATCATTATAGACGACGAAAAAAACGGACGAGAAAACCTAACCGGATTACTTCGGACTTATTGCCCGTTGGTACATGTTGTTGCTGAGGCTGGTTCGGTCGAGCAGGCAGTTGCTGCCATTCAGCAACATCAGCCGCAACTAATTTTTCTGGATATTGAAATGCCCGGAGGAAATGGATTTCAATTACTTGAGCATTTCAAAGACTTTCCGTTCGAAGTTATTTTTGTAACCGCATACGACAATTATGCCATCAAAGCCATCCGGTTTTCTGCAAGCGATTACATTCTGAAACCAATTAATATGAACGAGTTAATTTCCGCAGTAAATAAAGTGAGCCAGCGCATACAACTTCAAAACGAAAGTGACCGAATCAGGCAGCTTTACCAAAACACATTGCATCCGGTCAATCCTAAAATTGGTCTTCCTACAGGCGATAGGATTGAGTTTGTCGAAGTCAAATCCATCATCCGATGTCAGGGAGAAAGCAACTACACACATCTTTATTTTACAGATAAAAAATCACTACTGATAGCTAAATCGCTTATCGAATTTGAGGAATTACTCAGCGATTACCATTTTATCCGGGTGCATAAAACTCATTTGGTCAACCTGAATCATGTGACTTCGTATACCAAAAACGACGGCGGTATTCTGGTTATGTCGAATGGTGATTCAGTTGCTATTTCGAGAAGGAGAAAAGAAGAAACTCTGAGTCAATTAAAAAGTGTACTAAAGTTTTAGTAAAATGCCGGTTTAGTTTTCGCTGGTGTATTTTGCTTTAATCAGGCTGATCTGATCGATAAAAGCTTTGATTGGCTGAAGTTCAGTTTCCGATCCGCCATACCGTATGTAATGCAATTCTGTGCCGTTTGTAACTTGTATCCAGTCGTCACAGCCATCCGCACAAACGTTGCAACTGTTCAAATCTAGTTTCTGTAATTCTGTAAAATTTAAAGCAGCAAGCAAAGTGTCCAGTTCAGTGTCATTCAAGGTTCCGCTTTTCGAAACGGTTGGACTAACGTTATTGCAATTGGCGTAATTTACATACCTAACCGTATTTCCCGAAATCGTTAACGTATCATTTACAGTACACCAGCCACAAACAGTTCCGGTTTTAATCATCACCGCGGAATCTTTGTTTTTATCTTCAAGCGTATCATAGGTACACGAAAACAACATAAAAGCGATTGATGCGAAAAGGAATAATTTTTTAGCCATGTTAAATCTTTTTTATACAGATGAACGAAGTACCGAAATAGTTGCCTGAAAGCATGCATTTTTTTTGCTTTGCACCAAACAAATAAAATATCCTGAAATGATTGAACTGTTGCGAACCCGCCGAAGCGTACGAAAATTTACCGAACAGCCTATTGAACCGGAGAAAATTGAAATCCTGAAAGAGGCTATACTTCGCGCACCAACATCGAAAAACTCACAGGCCTGCGAATTTATTTTTATTGATGAGACTGAACTGCTTCAAAAATTAGCAACATGTAAACCTCACGGCGCTGTTCCATTACAAACGACAAAACTGGCAATCGCAATTCTGGCGAATGAAAGTGAAACAGTTGCCTGGATTGAAGATTCGGCCATCGCTTCGTTTACAGCCCATATTACAACCCACTCACTCGGATTGGGAAGTTGCTGGATTCAAATCCGTGGACGTGAATATTCCGACGAAAAAACCAGCGAAGCATTTGTATGCGAAACTTTGACTATTCCTGAAGGATATCGGGTTCTCAGTATTGTTGCCATCGGATATGCACATCATCGTCATGAAGGAAAAGCATTTGACAAGCTTGATTTCGGAAAGATTCACGAAAATAGATTCTGATAAAAGCAATTGATCCGATGACTATAAGTCATCGGATCAATATCAGGAAAAGACATTCCTTCAATAATAAAAGATAGAATCCGTGTATGAAATTATCTCAATAGAGCTGTAGCGCACCATAGCAGTGGTGCCTGACCGTGTAAATCGCCCACAATACGTTTGCGTTTCATGTAATGATCACGATCATTCTGGATTCCGGTTCCTTCGCATACTTCAGTCAATTCATCATTGGCATTGATGTAAGTAATTAAGGCCAGCCATCCTTTGCGAGCTGCAGTTCCGTAGGATTTTTGATCAAGCCAACCATTTTTAACACCAGTTATCATGGCATAAGTATACATGGCTGTACCCGAAGTTTCTTTCCATGCTTCCGGATCGTCGATAATTTGTCGCCACATGCCATCCGGTTCCTGATATTTCAATAATGCAGCCATCATTTTATGGTAACCGTCCATGATGCGGGTTCTGTTTGGATTATCTTTTGGCAAAACACGAAGAATCTCGGCCATCCCGACAGCCATCCAGCCATTGCCCCGACCCCAGCTAAAAGGTGCTTCAGGAGAATGATAAAATAAACCATTTTCAAGCTGAATTTTATCCAGATAAAGAACCATTTCTTTGGCAGCACGGTCGATGTATTTAATATCACCAGTTGCACGAAATGCCTGTGCCTGAACTGCAGTAATCATGAACATATCGTCGATCCAGATGCGGGTTTGCCAGGTATAGCCCTGATTAGCAAAAGCCTTTTCTTCCGGTTTGGCATCCTCAGGAACAAGCCATTGGGTATCTGCATATTTCAGGCCCAGATCGAGGTATTTCTGTTGTTTGGTTTGCAAATACAATTCAAGTGGCACTGCTCCAAAAACATTGTTATCCACATGATTTGGTTTAGGCAAAAGATTTTTTTCGGTATCGAATAATGGCGTAAACCGGCTTTCGAAGCGATTGAATAAAGCATCGTTCTTGGTGACTTCGGCGAACCACATGCCGCCCAGCCAGGCACAAACATCGGGATAAGTAATCTGGGTCGGAGGTGTTTTCGGATGCGTATTCCCATACTGGGAATGTGGCGTATTCAGAAATTTTTCTGCTATCCGGGTTCCGATTTCCTGTGGTGATTTACCTTCCGGCCAGTGTTTTAAATCGGATTCCTTTGACTTGGCATTGGTAATTACAGCGATGACAAGAAAAACAATCAGGCAAAATAATCGTTTCATAAATTTCGTGTTTAAATATTGATTAATAGTTCTTTTGAAATTAAAGCCAGGTTATTCAATCGATTGCATAAAAATATGAAATCAGAACAAATTTCAATCATACAAAACAGGAAAAGAAAACTATATTTCAGCCTGACACAAATCTGCTTCTGCATCTATTCAAGCGGCCAAAGCGTACAACACAACCCAACGAGTAATCAATACTGCAATTATGAATAATAAAAACACATTTGAAATTATCGCATTAATCAATCAATATCTGGTTGAAACTGAATAATTACGCGGATTCTATCTCAATTATAAATAATGTTAGAAATGGAATTTCTAACATTATGCTTATTGCAAAAATATCATACAAGTTATGTGAAAATTTAGCAACTTGCATTGCGATTTAATTCATTTCAGACAACTATCAGAGTATTATTATGCCAATAAGATTGGTAGACTGTGTCTTCAATTCTTAAAATGGGAATTTTAATTTTCAAACTGTATTTAAACATAAATACAAACAAATGAATATTAAAAACATCAATTTAAAACCTATTCTATGAAAAAGTCGGTTATTTTAATGTCGGTTATTTTTTTTGGATTAGCCATCTTCTCGTGCAAGGATGACAGCCCCGATGCATCGAAAAAGGAATTATTAACAAATAAGACATGGGTAGTAAAAAGTAAAATAATTGCTCCATCTTTTATATTGGGCGCAATGACCATTTCGGACTTAACCATCCTCGATTCTGATGAAGAAAAAAAATATTCGTACAAATATGATCCGGACGGAACAATGAAAGAGTATGACAATTTGGGTCAGGTCATATTCGAGACAAACTGGTCGTTTAATGCTGATGAAACTAAAATAACACACACACCAGGGATTACCTATAATTATCCGGTTATTGGCGATATGAGTCTAAATACTCTTACGATCGAATCGATTTCGTCGAATCAAATCGTTGCCACTGTTCCTTATTCGTATGACGGTACAGACTATACAATTACAATGACATTCTCAGTAAAGTAGTCCGGAATTGCCCCATCAATTTATAAAATGCCGTTATGCTGACTCAGTAATATATTTTTAATCCTCACTTTTCACTATTTCGCTTTGCTCACGCGATCAACCAGATAAACAATTGATTGATGCGAAACTCCGGAATGCAAACTTAGACCAATTTCGCATGTTCGGCTGGTAGAATAGCCCATCTTAACTTCAGGGGGAAGCTGTATTTTCAGGTCCCGTAATCCGTGTTTATTCAACTCTGGAAATGAAAAACCACGATCACCGGCAAAACCGCAACAATTTGTTTCGGGTACCACCACCTTGGCTGCACATTTTTCAGCCAGTTCAACCAGTTTATCTTCAAGTCCCATCTTTTTCATGCTGCATACCGGAAAAACGGTGATGGTTTCCTGCAATGGAGAAATTTCGAGATTTGGCATTAAATACTCCAGAATAAATTCTACAGGCTCGTAAAGTTTCATTCCTGAATGCATGTTTTCTTTCATTGTAAATAAGCAAGGACTCATATCGCACAAAACAGGATATTTGCCGTTTTCGCTGGCTTGCAATAATGCAGCTTCAAGCTCATTTGATTTCTTTTGTCCGGCATCGGTGTAGCCTTTACTTGAAAAAGCCATCCCGCAGCACAATGCATTCAGATTTTCAGGATAAATAACTTCAAAACCACCCTTGTTAAGCAATTCCAGCATCTTCACTGAAAGCTGTTTCTCATTTTTGTGTTCTTTGGAAACACCCATCGCCCGGTTGATACACGATGGAAAATAAACAACCTTATTCTCTGTTTGGACATTCTGAACCGGATGGATATTGATTTTTTTTGATCCCAAAGGCATATACGGATTCCAGAGAGGAATACGTTTTCCTGAAAGATTTCTCATACCACCGGAAATGCCTTTCATCAGCGGAGTTCCCAAAATAGAATGAAAAAATCCGACTGTCGAAAGCGCTTTGCTTACCCATGATGTGGTTCCTTTCATACGATCAGCAATCCAGACTGCACGGTTTTGACCTGTACCGATTTCCTCCCTTCTCAGACTTTTAATCAATTTACCTGTATCAATTTTCACCGGACAAGCCGTGGCGCACAATCCGTCAGTCGCACAGGTTTCGTTTCCTGAATACTGAAAAGCTTTGGCAAGCGAAGCTGCAACATGTGGTTCATGACCGGTTGCGGCCAAGTGAGCCATTTCGCGGTAAACAACTATCCGTTGACGAGGAGTTAATGTCAGTTCAGCCGAAACGCAGGTTGGTTCGCAAAAACCACATTCAATGCATTTGTCAATTTTTTCGCTTGCAGCCGGAATAGGCTTCAGGTTTTTTAGATGTGCCTCCGGATCGTTATTCAGAATAACCCCAGGATTAAGCAGGTTTTTAGGATCGAAAATATGCTTGATGCGTTTCATCAATCCGAAAGCTTCGCTACCCCACTCCATTTCTACAAAAGGCGCCATATTACGGCCGGTTCCGTGTTCGGCTTTTAGCGATCCGTCGTATTTCGAAACCACCAAACCGGCCACTTCTGCCATAAATTTAGCATATCGGTCAATCTCGCTCTGCGAACCAAAATTCTGGGTAAATACAAAATGCAGGTTTCCTTCCAGCGCATGCCCAAAAATCACTGCTTCGTGGTATCCCCATTTTTCGAACAATTGATGTAAATCGAGTGTAGCTTCGGCCAAACGAGGAACCGGAAAAGCAACATCTTCAATAATTACAGTTGTTCCGGTTTTTCGCATGGCCCCAACAGAGGGGAAAAGTCCTTTGCGTATTTTCCATAACAAAGCATATTCTGAAGGAACCGATGTAAACTGAACAGGTATTTCCACCGGAATTACCTTTACCGTATCCATAATATCAGCAATTTGACGCTCAAGGTCCTCTTTAATCATCGCACGCGTTTCAACTAAAATAGCACTTGCGGTTGGGCTGAGTGTTTTGAGGTAAACTGGCATTCCGGTCTGATCTTCTACAGAGCGTAATCCTGCCCGATCCATAATTTCAACTGCCGAAACCGGAGCGGGCTTGAGCAATGAAACCGCGTTACAGGCTTTTTCGATGTCCGGAAAAATCATCAGTGAACTGGCTCTGAAGGGATGTTCGACAACCGTTTTATAGGTAATTTCGGCAATAAACCCGAGTGTTCCTTCGGAGCCAATCATCAGGTGTTCGATCACTTCAAACGGATCAGTAAAGTCAACCAACGCGTTCAGGCTGTAACCGGTTGTATTTTTCATCTTGAACTTGCGGGCAATTCGCTCCGAAAGTTCTTTATTCGATTTAACTTCCGCAACCATTTCAGAAATTTTCTGAATCAATTGCGGATGCGACTGCCTGAATTGTTCTTTACTTTCGGCATTACCAGTATCAAGCAACGAGCCATCTGCCAAAATAATGCGCATGCTACCCAGAGTTTTATATGAATTCTCCGCCGTTCCGCAGCACATACCACTTGCATTGTTTGCAGCTATTCCACCAATCATAGCCGCATTTACCGAAGCCGGATCGGGACCAATTTTTCGTCCAAAGGGAGCTAGAAGTGAGTTTACTTTTCCACCTGTCAAACCTGGCTGCAAACTAATATTCAGACCATCCTGATCTATTTTAAATTTCGTCCAGTGGTTTCCGGCAATCACCAACACTGAATCAGAAATTGCTTGTCCGGAAAGGCTTGTACCAGCGGCACGAAACGTAACCGGAATGTCGAGTCTGGCGCTTTCTTTCAGGATAAACGATACTTCATCTTCATTTTTAGCTTTGATGACCATTTTGGGAATGAGCCGGTAAAAACTTGCATCAGTTCCAAAAGCCAAAGTATGAAGTGGGTCATGAAAGATTCGTTTTGAATCGATGACAGATGTAAGTTGCTGATATAATAGTTGATAGTTTCCGGAAAGCATGATTTTGATTTACATCGTTATTTGCAACAAAAGTAAATAATTTTATCTGCCCGATTTTAGATTAAAACAGATAATTAGTGGTTTTATATAGAACAACAAAAAAATGTCCGGTCACAAAAAATATCATTACAGAAATTAGAGTCGTCATAATCGCTGGTGGCTAAATTCTACCTGCAATTTTTTCTGATTGACCATTTTCGATTCAACCAAATACACGCTTTGATCTTAATTACAGACAAAAAAAAGGACAGACGGGACTAATCCGCTTAACCTTTTCATTTTATTTAAGAAATCGCTAGCTTTGATCAATGACTTTGCTGAGTCTTTAACCAACTAAAATGAAACGAATAATTTATATCCTGTTTTTTTGTGCTTTCATCCTTTTTAGTGGAGGATGTTTGGGTAAGAACGATCCCTCTGAAGATCAAATTTCAACACAAATAAATCTTAATCCAGATCAAACCAATCAAATTATCGAAGGTTGGGGAAGTTCGTTGTGCTGGTGGGCTGCCCAGGTTGGAACATGGGATGAAACAAAAGTTGACAGCATTGTTGATCTCATTATATCACCGGACAAACTGAATATGAATATCTTCAGGTATAACATTGGTGGTGGCGATGATCCTTCACACATTGATGGCCACATGGTAAAAGGTAAAGGAAAGCGGGCTGAAATGGAAGGTTTTAAAGCATCAGCTGATGCTCCATACAATTGGACTGCAGATAAAGGCCAACGTATAATTATGCTCAAAATAAAAGCAAAAAGGCCGGATGCCGTGTTCGAAGCCTTCTCAAATTCGCCTCCTTACTGGATGACCTATAGCGGTTGTGCAGGAGGAAATGTTGATCCGATGCAGGACAACCTTAAACCGGAATATTATGAAGCTTTTTGCGATTACCTGATCGACGTTTGCAAACACTACAAAGAACAATATAACATCGATTTCAAAACGCTAGAACCATTTAATGAATCAACATCGGGATACTGGAATGCGCTTGGAAGCCAGGAAGGATGCCATTTTACACCGGAAACACAGATGAAAATCATCCGGATTTTGGCACCTAAACTTAAATCCACAGAGCTGGAAACAGTACTTTCAGCTTCGGACGAAACAAACATTGCCTCAAGTATTAAAGTTTTAAAAACATATCAATCGGCAGGCGATATTCTTGACAAAATCGGTCAGTTGAATACTCACACTTATTCCGGAACTAATAGTGAACGAAAAGAAGTCCATCAATTGGTGGAATCAACCGGAAAGCCTTTTTGGCAATCAGAAACCGGTCCGAGTGGCAATAAAAAAACAAGTTTCGAAACGAACCTAGGATTGGCTCAAAAGTTATTTGACGACATGCGTTACATGAAACCTCAAGCCTGGCTCGACTGGCAATTGATGGAAGAAAACAATGATGTCTGGTGTCTGATAAGATGTAATTTCATGTCGCAGAAATACATTATTATAAAGAATTTTTATGTCAGAATGCAGATAACGCGATTCTTCAAACAAGGTTATACGATTATTGAAACGGACAATGACGAAGTTCTGGCAGCAATAAATCCGGACAAAACAGAATTGATTGTCGCTGTTCTTAACAATTCAGCAGAATTAAAACCTTTCAAACTTAATCTGGAAGCTTTTGCCAAAACAGAAAAAAAAGTTGAGGTATACCGTACAACTACTCTCGAAAATTGTGAAAATATTTTAAGTCCGGAAGTGAAAGATAAATCAATCAGCTACAATGCACCCGGCCTTTCATTGACTACATTTATTATTCCTATTCTGTTTTAAAAACGATCCGGATGACAGCAAGCGAATTGGCCCTGGAAATAAAATCCTACTGCATTGCAAATGCCGATGAAGAAAGATTTATAAAATCGCAGCGATACTTTAAAGAAGAATTTATTGGTTACGGACTGCCAGCCAGTCAAATTTATGATAAGGTGAAAGAATTGCTCAAAAGCAATAAGCTTGATTTACAAACAATATTGGATGTCACCCCATTACTGATGAAAAGCGGACAATTCGAGGAGATTACGTTTGCATTACTTTTACTCAATGGTTTTTGGAAAGAATATACATTGGAGACATTCCTTACTATTGGCAATTGGTTTACCATCAGCATTCACAACTGGGGACATGCCGATGCATTGGGAATGTATATTTTACCCAAATTTCTGGAAAGAAAAATTATTGCGGTGGACGATTTTAGTTCGTGGCTCGAATCACCATTCAAATTTCAAAGAAGATGTGTACCGGTAACTCTGATCAAATACATAAAAAAAAGCAGACAGGTAAAGCCATCAATCGTTTTTGTCGAAAACCTAATGTTGGATAGCGAGAGGGAAGTTCATCAGGGAATGGGGTGGTTCCTTCGCGAAGCCTGGAAAATAAGTCCATCTGAAGTTGAAGTTTTCCTTGAAAAATGGAAAGATACTGCACCACGACTGATCATTCAGTATGCCTGCGAGAAAATGACAGCAGAAAATAAACTGCGGTATAAACGTGCTAAAAAAATTATCAGACAGTAATTTCAGCTAAAAAAAACAGGCATCCCAAACGGACACCTGTTTCGAGAATTTAAAATTTTTAAGAATGTTTTCTATTCGTTCAACGAATTACAAAGCTTCTGATTGATTTCGCGAACACGCGCTTCATCAATTTTAATCACTTTCCGGTCGTAAGTCATCAGGCCATTTATTTCGCCTTCAACATCAGTTGTTTGCGTATAAACACCTGCAGAAAATCCGGCTTTAACCAATTTTAAAAGTGATTCGCCATATTTTACATATTCGTCAGTAACTTCCTTCGAGTTTTTAAACTGAACATATCCCCAATTCTTATCGGTTGCCCAAAGATGACCTTCGAGAGCCAACCCAATTCCGCCATATTCGCCTAAAACCGTTGGTCGCTGAGCATCATACAGATACATATCCGGTCCAGGATAATTATGCAAATCGAGCATATCGCCAACCTGATAATGATTTCCTCCACTGGCAGGGTTTACCAATCGACTGGGATCGTAGGTTTTAGTCCATTCAACAATTTCAGCAGTTTTAAACTGACCCCATGCTTCGTTAAAAGGTACCCAGGTTACAATACAAGGATTTGAATAAAGATAATCCATTATTTCTTTCCACTCTTTGCGGTAATTGGCTTCAGATTCCGGACTACGTTTCAATTCGTTACCGTTGAAATAATTATGGTTTTGCCATTGAGGAGAACGGTCACCACTTGGCATATCCTGCCATACCAAAATCCCCAGTTGATCGCAATGTGTGTACCAACGGGCTGGCTCCACTTTTACGTGTTTACGAATCATGTTAAAGCCGAAATCTTTCGTTTTCTGAATGTCATACTTCAAAGCTTCGTCGGTTGGAGCAGTGTATAATCCATCAGGCCACCAACCCTGATCGAGCGGACCAAACTGGAATAAAGCTTTGTTATTTAATTCCAGACGGACAATTCCGTTAGCATCGCGTTTTGTGGATATTTTACGCATGGCAAAATAGCTGTCAACCGCATCAACTAATACTCCATTGCTAATCAGATTTACTTTCATTGTATAAAGAAAAGGTGATTCAGGACTCCACAATTTAGCGTCGGGAACAGATATTTCGAGTGTTTCGGTTGAAGACGCTTTTACTGAAGCAATTTCCTTTGATCCGTCAAAAACTTTCACTTCAACAACATCAGCTGAAGTTGCAGCTTCGGCATTAACATTAACTACAACCTGACCTTTATCGATATTCGAAACTGTTTTTACATGTTCAATGTGTTTTACCGTCACGGGTTCCATCCATACAGTCTGCCAGATTCCGGTCACCGGTGTATACCAGATTCCATTGGGTTTACTAACCTGTTTTCCGCGGGGTTGAAATCCTTTATCAGTTCCGTCCCAAACCTTTACAACCAGTTTTTGAGTTGCTGTTTTATTCAGAAAAGGAGTAACATCAAAAGAGAATGGAGTATAACCGCCGGTATGAGTGCCAACTTTAATGTCATTCACCCAAACTTCAGCTTTCCAGTCAACGGCACCAAAATGCAGCAAAACAGATTTATTTTTCCACTTCGCCGGAACTACAAAATTCCGTTTATACCAAACTTCATTGTTCTCGCCAACAGTTTTCTGCACTCCTGAAAGGCTCGATTCAACCGGAAATGGGACCAGTATCTGACCATCAAATTGTGTAGGTTCTGCCAAACCGGCTTTTAAAATAGAATAATCCCATAATCCATTCAGATTCATCCAATCGGCACGCTCCATCATCGGACGCGGATATTCAGGAAGAACATGATTCACATCAATTTTTTCTGCCCATGAAGTTTTAATTTTATCTCCGGCGGGCTTCCACTGCCCGAAGGAATTTAAAACACAAATACTCAATAAAAAGATGAAGATTGTTTTTTTCATTTCTAATTGTTTTTAGGTTAGCAATTTATAGATTACAACTAAATATTATTAACGATTTCAACTACTAATACACCCAAATAAAAGAAATTGCTCATTAAGTCGCGCTGTATTTTAAAATAAAAACGATTTTAAAGAGGAATTAGTCTGATTATTTAGTAAATCCTATTTCGAGAAACCAGATGTATCGAATCCATTTTCTGTGTTCATATTAAATTAGTGATCAGGCTGAATTACCTCCATTAATTTGACTTTGATAAAACAGACCTAAAACATCAGCCACAAACAATTCATAATCAGTAATATATCTTCAACTATTCATTTTACTGGAATACGTTCAATTATTAAGCTGATTAAACAACGAATTTCGCTTTTGGAAAGAATTTTCATACCCAAAAGACCTAAAACGGTTGAAAGAAACCAGCTATTTAATCATAAAATAAGGAGCAACAGAATTTAATGTTGTTTAATTTTTTTTAATTGAAACCAAATTTTTAGGTCTATATTTAGGCCGTTTAATGACTCTTTATTTTGTATTAACGACAAAAACACCTTTTGACAAAGACTGACGAACATATTGATAAAAAACTAGTTGCAAAGTTTAAGAATGGTGACATGGGTGCCTTTCAGTGTATTTATGATTCCTTTTGTCAGCCATTGTACCGTTTTGCGTTCTCATATCTCAAGGATTCATTTGAAGCCGAAGAAATTGTTCAGGATGTTTTTCTGAAAGTCTGGGAAAACAGGAAAGACATTGATGTTAATAAATCTTTCAAAAGTTATTTATACCGGATAACAGTCAATAAAATTTTTAACGAATTAAAACATCGGGTTGTTAAGCAAAAGTACGAGAAACATTTGCTGAATACCGATCAGCTAGCCAATGAAACTCCCGAATCATCCATACAGTTCGATGAATTGAATAAAAATCTGGAACTTTTATTAACGAAACTTCCGGAGCAGCAGCGCACCATTTTTATTATGAGCCGGTGGAAAGGCCTTTCAAACGCCGAAATTGCTCAAAATCTCAGCTTATCTATCCGTACTGTTGAAAATCAAATATACCGGGCTGCAAAATTTATTAAACTTCATTTGAGCGACGATTACCCGACTGTTCTTCTTCTTATTGTTTTTGGATATCAGTCCTTCTAAAAAAAATATCCTCGATTCTTAAAAAAAACACTTTTCGCGTGAGTAGTGTATTCTACAATCTTGTATTACCCTTGGAATGAAAAACTCAGAGTCTATTAATATTGAATTTAAAAACCTGATAGCAAAGTTTCAATCAGGTAATTGCAGTATGGCAGAGCTTCGCCAACTGCAGGATATATTCCTGGATACCAGCGTTTCTGAAAAAATAAAAAGCTCAATGCTGGATGAAATATCTTATTTTGAAACCTCAGGTTCAGAATATGATACCGACTATGATCGTTTATTCAAGTCGATTCAAAATGTTATTTCAAGCCAGAAAAAAAGCAGGCGTGTTATTAATCTGAGATTCAATACACTTCGTATTGCCGCGATATTGGTTATCGCTTTTGTTTTAGGTGGAACGATATCTTATTTCCTTTTCAGCACCGAATTAAAAGCTTCGAAATCGTTTTGTGAAGTTACGGCCCCCCTGGGATCGACTTCAGAAATTGTTTTGCCTGATAATTCTCACATTTGGCTCAATGCAGGCAGTAAAATAAGATATTCAACGCTGTTCAATCAGAAAGACCGTACATTATTTCTTGAAGGAGAAGGCTATTTTAAAGTGGCGAAAAACAAAGTATTGCCCTTTATTGTAGATGCGTTTGGATTTGAGGTAAAAGCAGTTGGTACCGAATTTAATGTAAAGGCATATGCTAATGATCCCACGATTGTTACAACAATGGTGGAAGGCAAAGTAACACTTCAGCACACAGCAGAAAGTATTCTTGCCGGCGTTTACCTCGTTCCTAACCAGAAAGCCACTTTCTTTAAATCAAAGGAAACACTTACTGTTGAGGTCATTAAAAAAATTAAAGAATCTAAAGAAGGATTAAATTATATCCCTGAACATCGTTTGGTTATTGACACAAAGATTGATCCCAAATCAATTATTTCGTGGAAAGACAACCGTTTGATTATCGAACGGGAACAACTTAGCGAGCTTGCTGAAAAAATAGGCAGGAAATACAATTACAATTTCGAGTTCAGATCAGAAGATATTAAACATTTTAGCTTTTCAGGAACACTTGAAGACGAAACCCTTCCACAGGTTATGAACATGATCAAGCTTTCATCACCAATTGATTACGAAATTATAGGTAAAACAGTGATTATTCAACGGAACGAAGACCGTTTTAAGGAATTTAAAAAATTATATAAACAATAGAATATGAAAAAAAACAGGGAGTAGATTTTTGCCGAATCTATCCCTGTCATTAATAGTGTCTAACAAGAATCAATGTCAGTTCCCGCAAAAGAATACTGTCATTGGAAGTCAAACATCTAACATTTCAAATGTATGAAAAAAAATCTAATTGGATTGATTTTCCCTGGAAGGGGGAAACTGAAAAAACTATTCTTAATTATGAAACTAACAACTGTGCTTATTCTGGCAGTTACCATGCAAATTAGTGCAACCGTTTATTCTCAAAGCACTAAATTCAGTATGGATTTTAAAGGAAAAACTGTTCGTGAAGTCTTTAATATTATTGAAGACCAAAGTCATTTCCGATTTTTCTTTAACGATGATTTCAAGCTGATTGACGAAAAAGTTGATCTGATTGTTAAAGATGTTAGCGTTGAATCAATTCTTGATCAGCTATTTCTGAATTCGGATATCAGCTACAAAGTTTTACCTAATGATTTAATTGTTCTGACTGCCGGTCAAAATCCAAACACACTGACAATTACTCAGGGAAAAACGATCAGTGGTAAAGTAGTAGATAACGGAGGTTTACCGTTGCCGGGAGTGACTGTATATTTTAAAGGCACTTCAGGCGGAACCATTACAGATGGTAACGGTACTTTTAACCTGGTAACATCTGAAAAATCAAAGATTCTGGTTTTTTCTTTTGTAGGATTGGAAACCAAAGAAATCACCGTAGGCAATCAATCTGTAATTGATGTTACGATGGAAGAAAGTTCAATCCGAATCGACGAAGTTGTTGCAATTGGTTACGGTGTTCAGAAAAAAGAATCGCTTACCGGTGCTATTTCTGGAGTCACATCTGACGACATGGATCGTGTACATGCCACAACCGTCAGCTCGGCACTTGCCGGTAAGCTCGCTGGGGTATCGTTCCGTATGGCTGATGGCCGTCCGGGAGCTTCCGCAAATATTCAGATTCGTAACATGGGTGATCCATTGTATGTAATTGACGGAATCCAGAAAGATGCCGGACAGTTCAATAATATCTCACCGAACGATATCGAAAGTATCACTATTCTGAAAGATGCTTCGGCAGCCATTTATGGAGTGCGTGCAGCAAATGGAGTAGTTGTGGTTACTACCAAGCGTGGAAAACTAAATTCGAAAAACACCATTAATGTTGATGCATATACCGGATGGCAAAACTGGTCGCGCTTTCCAAAAACAACAAATGCGTATCAATGGATGAATGGAAAAGCTGATGCAGAAATGAACCAGTTCGGCAAAACTGATATCACTGCTTCGGAACTTGCAAAATGGCAAGCTGGTACAGAACCTGGATACAAAAGTTTCAACTGGTACGATTTTATCATCAAACCAAATTCTCCGCAAACTTCGATCAACGTGAATACTACCGGAGGTTCAGATAAAATTAATTATTACTTGTCGGTTACCCGTGTCGATCAAAACTCAGTATTAGGTCGTGAGTTTACCTTCGGCCGTACCAATATTCAATCGAACATTGATGCCAAAATTACTGATCGGTTGAAAGTAGGAGTTCAGATTAACGGTCGTCAGGAAACACGCGACAATCCAGGCGTTCCGGGAGGCGATGATTATTGGGCTCCTCGTTTTGCCTTGTTCCGCAACCGTCCGACTGAACGCCCTTTCGCAAACGATAATCCTTTGTATATCAACAACATTGGCCACATGGCCGAAAACTGGGGATTATTGACCAAAGCAAATTCAGGATACTGGCACGAAGACTGGAGAGTCTTACAAACAAACTTCATTGGTGAATACGAAACTCCTATTAAAGGTTTGTCAGCCAAAGGAACTTATTCGTATTACATTGCCGACAAGTTGATGAACGGACATGAATATACCTATGATGCGTATAGCTATTTCCCGGAAACTGACGAATACAAAGTTACCTTTGCGAACCTCAATCCCTGGAGAGAACGCGGAACTCATAAAGTATTTGAAACAGTACTCCAAGGTCAGTTGAACTACCAGAAAGAAGTCGGCAAACATAATTTCCATGGTACATTCGTTGCAGAACGTATTAATCGTCGCGAACTGGATGTTTGGGTACACGCTGTGCCAAAAACCAATGCACTTCCAATTCTTCAGTTTGCCGATATGGATACATACAACGATGCTGATTATGAAGAAGCCCGTATCGGTTATGTTGGACGTTTCAACTACAATTACTCCAATAAATATTACCTCGAAGTATCTGGACGTAAAGATGGAGCATGGAAATTTGCATCAAACAAACGTTGGGGATTCTTCCCATCCATGTCAGCCGGATGGAGAATCACCGAAGAGAAATTTGCTAAATCAATTTTAGGCTCAAGCAGTTTAGACATAAAACTTCGCGGTTCATACGGTGAACTTGGAGATGATAATATTAATATGGGAATTGGCTCAGGTGATTCTCGCTATATTGGTCCATTTGCCTATATTTCAGGATATAAATATGCATCTTCAACTGTAATAATGGATGGTGAGGTTGTTACAGGATCAAGAGATAGAGGTGTACCAATCAATTCAATTAGTTGGTTTACTTCTAAAATAACCGACATCGGTGCCGATTATTCTTTTATGTCCGGTAAGTTAAACGGAAGTGTGGACTATTTCTATCGCAAACGTTCAGGACTAAGGGGTATTAAATATGATGTTTTAGTTCCAAGTGAAATCGGATACTCCCTTCCAGATGAAAATGTAAATAGTGATGCTGTAATGGGCGCTGAAGCATCTATTAATTTTGATGGAAAGATCGGAGAGATGACATACGCTATTGGAGGCAATATCTCTTATGCACGCGAGAAATTCCTGAATTCATATAAACCAAGGTTTAGCAACTCTTGGGACAATTACCGGAATTCAGGCGAAGATCGCTGGACCGGAATTTACTGGGGTTACGAAACCGTTGGTCAGTTCCAGTCGATCGAAGAAATTAACAACTACCCCATCAACAACGACGGACAGGGAAACAAAACCATGCTACCAGGCGATTTGATGTACAAAGATGTTAATGGTGATGGTAAAATTGATGATTACGATCAACGCCCAATCGGTTTTCCAAGAGATCGCAACCCTATCCTGAACTTTGGATTTAACCTGAGCGCTCAGTATAAAAATTTCGATTTCAAAGCCGACTTCTCCGGAGGTGCCATGTATTCTTATAATCAGAACTGGGAAATGAGAAACCCGTATCAAAATACAGGTAATCTGCTCAAAGTATTCTATGATAACAGATGGCATCGCGAAAATCCATTGGATTTAGGTAGCCCATGGGTTGCAGGTAAATATCCGGCACTTCGCTTTAACGATGGAGGTCACAACAACTACAACAAAAACTCTTCATTCTGGCTGACTAACATGAGTTATCTTCGTTTAAGGACGATGGAAGTTGGATATACATTGCCTAAAGCATTGACTGAAAAAGCCAGAATTAATAAAGCGCGTTTTTATGTCAATACATATAACCTGTTCTCGTTTGACAAGTTGAAAAAACTAGGTGTTGAGCCTGAGATTATGGACGAAAATGGTCTTCAATATCCTCAGAATAGATTAGTAAATCTTGGTGTTAACCTTAGTTTCTAACCGAAAAATTATTTTATCATGAAAAAATATATCATACTGTCAATCATGCTCATCTTCATCGGGTGGGGCTGTAACGATGAGGCATTTTTAGACAAAGCTCCTACCAACATTCTTCTCGACAACCAGATATGGTCAGATCAAAGCCTCGTATTATCTGTTGTTGCCGATTTATACGATCGTGTTCCTGAATACCAAACCATCACCGGATGGTGGGACTTTGCAAGCTTCGACGAAGCCTTTGCATCAGCCGGAGGTGACTACTGGCGTCATAAAAACCAGGATTACGGTTATGGAGAATGGTCAAACTGGGATTACGGTTTAATCCGTGAAGTAAACCTCTTTATTCAGAAATGCGGAACTGCAGATAAGCTTGATGCTGCTGTAAAAGCACGTTTTCTGGCTGAAGGTCGTTTTATACGTGCCAACATCTATTTCGAACTGGTAAAACGTATGGGTGGAGTTCCACTTATTACAGAACCAATGACTTATGATTTTAGCGGAGATCCAACTTACCTTCAAAAGCCTCGTGCTAAAGAAGTTGAAATTTACGATTTCGTTATTAAAGAATTGGATGAAATTAAAGCTGATTTACCTGATGATCCAGCCATAAAATCGCGTGCAACTCAAGGTTTGGTTTTAGCTATGAAATCACGCGTTTGCCTTTATGCCGCTTCAATCGCAAAATATGGCGCAACAACTCCAACAGTAACTTTACCTGGTGGGGAAGTAGGAATTCCGTCTAGCCTGGCTGCTGGTTATTACCAAAAAGCACTTACCGCTGCTGAAGAATTAATTAACAGTGGAAAATATTCACTTTATCGTAAGAAAGAAAATCTGTCTGAAAACTTCTCGAATCTTTTCATCGACAAGGGAAATAATCCGGAAGCAATCTTTGTAAGAGACTTCAAACTAAAAAGTGGTAAAATAGAACCCTGGACTTTAGTTAACCAACCCTGGTCACAGGCAGAAGATCTGGAAGGCGGAAGAACCAATCCTTCTTTAAACCTGGTCCAGTCATTCGAAAAACTGGATAATACTTACGACACTTTTACAACGAATCAGGCTAATGGCGATTTTGTCTATTTCGATAGTCCAAAAGATATGTTTGCAGGCCGCGATGCACGTTTGGAAGGTACAGTTATGGTTCCTGGTTCTGTTTACAAAGGAAAACAACTTGACATTTGGGCCGGTTTTTTATTAGCCGATGGTACTGTTATTAAAGGGGACAACTTTGGAGCACGCAAAACTCTTCCAGGCAAAACCGATCCCGAATATGTAGTTGGATGGGATGGCCCGATTGATAACCTTGAATTCAGTGCACAATCCGGTTTTTACGTTCGCAAATACATGGACTTAGCAGTAGGTTCAGGTCAGCGTGGAGTAATGAGTGAAGTATGGTGGATTCGTTACCGTTTGGGCGAAACTTACCTGAATGCTGCCGAAGCTGCCTTCGAATTAGGCGATAAAACTAAAGCTGCCGGTTATATGAACATCATTCGTGAACGTGCGGGTCTTGTCATTCCTCTTCAGGAAGCTGATATTACTTTTGACCGTATTGTACACGAACGTAAAGTAGAGCTTGCTTTTGAAGGACATGAACTTTGGGACATGAAACGTTGGAGACTTGCACATATTATTTGGAATGGCCAGTCAACCGAATTGACAACAAATCCTGGAGTTGCAAATGAAGTTAGTACACGCGTTTTCGGAATGTGGCCATATAAATATTATGATCCAGGTAATGCGAACGATGGTAAATACGTGTTTAAGAAGATTATTCCTGCTCAGGTTACCAATGCGCATCGGTTCCGTTTAGGTAATTACTATTCAAATATCAATAATGATATTATAAATAATAATCCGTTGATCGTCAGGAATCCTAATCAGGAGTAACCTTTGAGTTAACAGATTTTCAAATTAAATAAATTTCAACAGATATGAAATTACGATTAATTATAGTATTAGGCATCTTCGGTACTTTCCTCGCATCATGCGGGAAAGACAACTTTACCGAACCTGGATCTAAACTGGAAGGTAAGCTTGTATACAATGGAGAAGCTATTAATGTCAGCTACAATGATGTTACTTTTCAATTGTGGGAACCCGGATGGCAAAAGAAAGGTGAAATCAACGTTGCGGTTGATCAGGACGGTTCTTATTCTGCACTCCTTTTTAATGCGAATTACAAACTGATAATTCCTTCAAACCAGGGACCGTTCAGAAGTAAAACAAATACAGAAACCGGATCGGATACCATTTTGGTAAATCTAAAAGGAAACCAGGTTCTGGATATTGAAGTTGAACCTTACTTCATGATTCGTACTCCGCAATTTACAGTGGCCGGTAGAGAAGTTACAGGAACATTTAAAGCAGAACAAATTATTACCGGAGCAAATGCAAAAAGCATCGAACGGGTTAATCTCTATGTAAATAAAACACAGTTCGTAGATTTCCGCTCGAATGTTGTTGCTTCTGAATTGGCCGGAGGATCAATTACCGATCTAAATTCGATCGTACTAAAAGCAACTGTGCCAGATATCACTCCTACTCAAAACTATGTATTCGTTCGCATCGGATTAAAAGTTGAGGGTATTGAAGATATGATTTTCTCCCCCGTGGTGAAAGTTAATCTGTAATAATAAGCATTACTGATGTTTAAATTGCCATCCTGATGTTTTCGAATATCAGGATGGCTTTTACTTTTTAAATTGCAGATTTCCTCGTATTTTCAAAAATAATTTTCAATTTCAAACGAACCAACTATAACAAATAACAATGAAACTAATTGGATTATACTTATGTATTTTTTCCTGTTTGCTGATTAGTCTGACGGGTTTTAAAACCGAGAAAAAAGACAATGAAGTAACAGTTGTTTCCCGTCCGGTATTGAATCAGCAAAGCAATCTTTATCAAAGCAACAAAGCTCCATTATTGCCGGCACATTTTATAAAACTGCCGTTGGGAAGTATCCAGCCAAAAGGGTGGATATTGAAACTATTGGAATTACAGAAAGATGGTTTGTGCGGTCATTTAGGAGAAATTAGTGCATGGCTCGACAAAAAGGACAATGCATGGTTGTCTGAAGGAGGAAGCCATGGATGGGAAGAAGTTCCTTACTGGCTTCGTGGATATTCTGATATGGCTTTTATCTTCAACGATCCGGAGATGAAAAAAGAAGCCATGATCTGGATTGATGCCATTATCAATAGTCAGAAAGAAAACGGTTGGTTTGGTCCTGAAGTTCGGTCAGGAGAGACAAAAAACCTCGATTTCTGGTCAAACATGATCGTTCTTTTCACTCTTCAGGATTATTACGAGTACAGCCACGATCAGCGCGTCATCGATTTTATGACCAAATACTTCAAATTCGAACTAACGGTTCCTGACGAAGCCTATCTTTCGAGTTACTGGGAAAAGAGCAGAGGCGGTGATAATCTTTACAGTATTTATTGGCTATATAACCTTACCGGCGATCAATTCCTGCTCAGTTTAGCCGAAAAAACACACAAAAACACAGCCGACTGGACCCAAAAATCGAACTTACCTAACTGGCACAATGTGAACATTGCCCAATGTTTCCGTGAGCCTGCAACCTGGTTTATGCAATCAAAAGATTCATTACATCTGGGAGCAACCTACAACGATTATTATCTGATTCGACGGACTTTCGGACAGGTTCCGGGTGGAATGTTCGGTTCTGATGAAAACTCACGAATGGGATATATTGATCCACGACAGGGAACTGAAACCTGTGGTTTTGCAGAACAAATGACTTCTGATGGTATCCTTACCCGCATCACAGGCGACCCGCTTTGGGCTGACAATTGTGAAGATGTACTTTTCAATAGTTTTGTTGCCGCCTTTACTCCCGACATGAAAGCACTTCGATACATTACCTGCCCGAACGGAGTAACTGCTGACGATAAAAACCACGCCCCGGGTATCGCCAATGAAGGACCTTTTTTAACGATGAATCCATTCAGCAGCCGCTGCTGCCAGCACAATCATGGTCATGCACTGCCCTATTACCTTCAAAACCTGGTTATGGCCAGCAACGATAATGGCTTAGCAGCTATCATGTATAATTCGTGTGTAACTTCAGCAAAAGTAGGTAATGGAACAGAAATTAAACTGATTGAGGAAACCAACTATCCATATGAAGAAACAGTTCGGTTTAAAATGAATATGGAAAAGAATGTTGCATTTCCATTTTATCTGCGTGTACCAGGCTGGTGTAAAAAAGCTTCCGTAAAAATTAATGATCTCGATATAAACGTTGATGCGACAGCCGATTCATACATTTGCATCAGCCGCGAATGGAAAGATGGCGATCAGATCATCCTGAATTTGCCTATGGAAATTGGCATCAGAACCTGGCAGGTTAACCAAAACAGCACATCAGTCAATTACGGCCCGTTAACTTTTTCGCTGAAAATTGAAGAAGATTATCAAAAAATTAGCAGTATCGCATCTGCAATCGGAGATTCTAAATGGCAGGAAAATGCTGATCAAACAAAATGGCCGGCTTATAAAATTGAATCTAAGAGTCCATGGAATTACGGATTGATTCTCGATCAAAATAATATTTCCAACTCACTTACAGTTGTTCGCAAAGCCTGGCCATCCGATAATTATCCTTTCTCTCAGAAAAATAACCCGATCGAAATCCAGGCAAAAGGACGACAGATTCCCTCATGGGGTATCGATAAATTTGGGTTGGTCGACGTACTTCCTTTGTTTCCTGTAAAAACAGACATGCCAATAGAAGATATAACCTTAATTCCGATGGGGGCAGCCAGATTGAGAATTTCTGCATTTCCGGTCGTTAATTAGTAAATTGAATTTAAAACAATTGGAAATAGGAATGATCGCACTCTTCCGTTCAGGTGGAAGAATTAATTGTAACAAAGAAATTCTGCAAGTTAAAAACCGGAATAAACCGTTTCATTTTTATCTGCCTGATTTAAGAGAACAAATGTAAAAATCAATTTTAAACCAAATATATCAACCATGAGTAAAAATCATTTTGGCCTTTTCAATACGAAGGCCCCGTTTTATGTCGTTCTCCTGAGTTTGTTTCTGCTCGCTTCGTGTACAGAAACCAGTAAAACAACACCGGTGACGATGACCAAAAACATGCGTGCCCCGGCTTATCCGTTGGTCACCATCGATCCGTACACCAGCGCATGGTCGGAAACCGATAATTTATATGATGACGTGGTTCGCCACTGGACCGGAAGACGCCACGGACTGATCGGCGCTATTCGCGTTGACGGACAGGTTTATCGCTTTTTAGGTAAAGAAGAATTGCCCCGCAAAGCAGTTCTGCCAATGGCCAATCAAGGCGCATGGGATGGTGTCTTCAGTTTAACCCAACCAGCCAATGGATGGGAAAATCCTGATTTCAATGCATCGAAATGGACTGCCGGGAAAGGCGCTTTCGGTACTTCAGGAATGCCCGATTTGGTAACTCCATGGGAAACTCCGGATATCTGGGTTCGCCGCGAATTTACTGTAGAGGCCGACCTTGCTGATACCCCACTCTACCTGATTTATTCGCACGACGACAATTTTGAACTTTACCTGAACGGTCAAAAACTGGTTGATACCGGCTATGCCTGGAAAAATAATGCAGTTCTTCCTTTGGATGGTGATTTGAAAAATCTGTTGGTTAAAGGCGGCAAAAATGTAATTGCAGCACATTGCCATAACAAAACCGGCGGTGGATTGGTCGATTTCGGTATTTATCAGGACAACGAAAAACAGGAAATTTTCGCGCAGGCAGCAACACAGAAATCGGTTGCTATGTCGGCAACAAAAACACAGTACGTTTTCACCTGTGGATCGGTTGACCTGAACCTGGAATTTATGACACCACTTTTGCCTGCTAATCCTGATGTGCTTTCGCGCCCGGTGAGCTATGTCAGCTACGATGTAAAACCGACCGATGGCAAGGACCACGATGTTCAGATTTACTTCGAAGCTACTCCTGAATGGGCTGTAAATAGTTTATCTCAGGAAGTTTCGATCGAAAAAGGCGAAACTGAAGGACTAACCTATTTTAAGACAGGAACAACCGAACAACCGGTATTGGCAAAGAAAGGCGACGACCTGCGCATTGACTGGGGATATTTCTACCTGTGCGGTGACAAATCTCCTGAAATGAGTTATTCTTTGGGCGGCTATCAGGCTGTAAAAGAAGGCTTCGCTGCTGCCGGAATTCTGGAATCGACCGGAGAACAAAAGATGATTACCAAAATGGTTCCTGATATGCCTGTTATGGCTTGTGCCCAGCAATTGGGCAACGTTTCATCGAAAGGATCAAAAGGGAAAATCATGATCGGATACGATGATTTATACTCCATTCAGTACTTTAACGAAAATCGCATGGCCTGGTGGAAAAAAGATGGGCAGGTAACTATGGATGACGCGCTGAAAGCGGCCAATACTGAATACGACCAATTGGTTGAAACATGTGCTCAGTTCGACAACCAACTATGGGACGACGCTGTAAATGCAGGTGGCGAAAATTATGCAGAGCTTTGCGTGCTGGCTTTCCGCCAGTCGATTGCCGCACATAAACTGTTTAAAGACAACGAAGGCAACACCATTTTCCTTTCGAAAGAAAACTTCAGCAACGGTTCGGTTGGTACAGTTGACTTGACTTATCCGTCAGCCCCATTGTTCCTGATTTACAATCCTGATTTACTGAAAGGAATGATGACACCGATTTTCTATTATTCTGAAAGTGGTAAATGGACCAAACCTTTTGCCGCTCATGATGTGGGTACCTATCCGCTAGCCAATGGTCAAACATACGGTGGTGACATGCCGGTTGAAGAATCAGGAAATATGCTGGTTTTGGCTGCCGCCATTGCACAAACCGAAGGCAATGCCAACTATGCCGAAAAACACTGGGAAGTACTCACCGTTTGGGCTAATTATCTGATAGAAAATGGACTTGATCCTGAGAACCAATTGTGTACTGATGACTTTGCAGGTCATTTTGCACACAACACCAACCTTTCGGTAAAAGCCATCATGGGTATTGCAAGCTATGGAAAATTAGCCGACATGTTGGGTAAAAAGGATATCGCTGAGAAGTACACTACTCAGGCCAAAGAAATGGCCACCAAATGGGTAAAAATGGCCGACGATGGCGATCATTTCCGCCTGACATTTGATCAACCCGGAACCTGGAGCCAGAAATACAACCTGGTTTGGGATAAAATTCTTGGTCTGAACATTTTTGATCCGGCAGTTGCTCAGAAGGAAATAGCCTATTACCTGACCAAACAAAACACCTACGGATTGCCTTTGGATAACAGGAAAACCTACACTAAATCAGATTGGATTATGTGGACTGCAACACTGGCGAACGACAAGGAAACCTTCCAGAAGTTTATTGACCCGCTTCACAAGGCTTTCAACGAAACACCAACCCGTGTTCCAATGACCGACTGGTATGAAACAACTGACGCCAAACAAGTCGGATTTCAGGCTCGTTCGGTGGTAGCCGGATATTTTATGAAAATGCTTGAACAAAAATCGGCAAAAAAATAATCCTGATTCTAATAAGCGAAAAGGTGGCATACTGTGCATTATAGTATGCCACCTTTTCATTTGTATTTCCTTGTCTTTTCTTTAAACAATAATTCCGTATCAGTCATTATAAAGGATATAATAGAACTAAATTATAGCTTTCCTATTTCTATTACATCTCCCATTTTTGTTTCTACATCGTACTCATAAATTTTCTTCAGGACAGGCGCTGAAAGCTTATTTTCGGCATGATTTAACGGAGTTTGTATTTCTGCTACCGAATAGAATTCGTTGGCATTTTCTCCCTTGGCAACTTTCAATCCTTTTCCCTTCAGCGGAAAATAAGAACGTATGCGACAATTTCCACCCAATGAAGATTTAATAGTTGCCGTGGTTATTTCACCATTCATCCATTGCATATTCACCTCGAAACCACCTCTGGCTTTTAGTCCGCTTACACTTCCATCTTTCCACACTGACGGAAGGGCTGGCAACAATTGTATAGCTCCATCATGGCTTTGAAGCAACATCTCAGCAATACCTGAAGTACATCCAAAATTACCGTCAATCTGGAATGGCGGATGCGCATCGAAAAGGTTTGGATAGGTTCCACCCTGCATTCTTCCGCCACCCAATACAGGCTTCAACTGTTCAGTTATCAATTTGTAAGCATGGTCGCCATCGAGCAAGCGTGCCCAAAAATTCACTTTCCAGCCCATCGACCATCCGGTTGAGGCATCGCCGCGGGCAATTAGCGTAGTCTTTGCAGCACTGAACAATTCAGGATTACGATAAGGCGATATTTGGTTTGAAGGAAAAAGTCCGTACAAATGCGATACATGCCGGTGCTTATCGTCCGGATTATCCAAATCTTCCATCCATTCCTGCAATTGACCCCATTTCCCGATTTGCATTGGAGGCATCCTTTTTAAGGTCTCGCTTAAGGTCACCGACAATTCCTGATCGGTATTCAATATTTGAGCTGCCTCCATTGTTTTGGTGAATAAATCGAAAACCAATTGGTTATCCATGGTTACTCCGGCGGCCAATGTCGATGGACGACCCTGCGGGTTATTTTCAGGAGAAGTAGAAGGACAAACCACCAGCCAATGATTTACAGGCTCTTCAACCAGAAAATCAAGAAAAAACAGGACTGCTTCTTTCATCGCCGGATAAACCGATTTCAGGTATTCTTTATTGCCATTATAAGCATATTTTTCGAACAGATGTTGCGAAAGCCAGGCGCCACCCATTGGCCACATGCCCCAGGTTGCTCCATCAATAGGCCCGTTAATGCGCCAGATATCGGTATTGTGGTGCAAAACCCAACCTCTTGCACCATACATATCCATAGCCGTTTGCTTTCCAGTTTCCGAAAGTTCGCGAATCATCTGAACAAGTGGTTCATTCATCTCGGTCATGTTGGTAACTTCCGATGGCCAGTAATTCATTTCAGTATTGATATTCACCGTGTATTTACTGTCCCATGCCGGGGCCAGCTGATCATTCCAGATACCCTGAAGATTTGCAGGTTGTCCGCCTGGTCGCGAAGCTGAAATCAATAAATAACGACCAAACTGAAAGTAAAGACTTACAAACTGAGGATCGTTACCTGTAGCAAAATCAGCCAAACGCACATTGGTAGCATTTTTTACAGCGTCGGTTACTCCCAAATCTAGTTTCACCCGGTTAAAATAGTTCTGGAAATCGGTAACATGATCCTTTAAAATCTGGTCGTAATCCTTTTTCAGCGCCGTCTTAAGATAGTTGGTTGCACTTTCTTCTTCATTAGCGCTCAAGTCGTTGTAGTTTACAAAGTTGGTAGCTATTGAAATATAAAGAGTAACTTCATCAGCATCGGCAACATTCAAAGAGCCTTCAGAAGCAGATACTTTACCACCTTTAGCTACGATTTTCACCCTGGCCTCAAATTTTATACTTCCGGGCATTTTTTCAAATTCACTGGTTATTCCTGACATGGTTAGTTCACCATTATCATTGGCAGTAACAGTTACCTCAGAAGGTTTTGGCCTGTCCATAGTAGCCGAAAATGATATTGAACCGGGTTTGTCTGCTTTTATCCGGGCAACGATAACCTGATCAGGAAAAGATGAAAATACACTGGTTTCGTATTTCACTCCATTTGCTTCGTAGCGGGAAGATGCTATTGCTTTTTCCAGATTGAGTTCACGGTAATAATTCGAAAAATTCTCATGTCCGGGGAAAGTCAATTTCAGATTACCCACTGTTTGGTAAGGCATCCCGTGAGATTTTTTTGTAATAATACTCTTATTTACCAGATCCTGTGCTTCTTTGTATTTACCATCAAAGATCCGTTTTCGGACTTCAGGCAATGCTTCTTTGGCATCCGGATTATCATTTCGGTTAGGCTGACCTGCCCATAAAGTGTTTTCATTTAACTGAATGACTTCATTTGCCGGATCGCCATAAACCATGGCTCCAAGGCGCCCATTTCCTACAGGAAGAGCTTCAACCCATTGTTTGGCAGGCTGATCGTACCAAAGTTTTAACACCGAATCATTTTGGGCATTAATTTCGAAGACCAATGCCAGGCTCATTATCCAAAAAACGATTATCTTCTTCATTTCTTCCCGTTTTAAATTTCAAAGTTCAATTAGCAATTTATTCAAACTCAACCCAATCAATCTCAGTTGTGTTTTCATCTTTCAACGCTACTATCAGGTTATGAACTCCGGTTATTGGTTTCGATACTTTGGCTTCAACCATATTCCATGATGTACTTTTTGGAATCTTCACTTCCGCAATCACCGGTCCGTCAACTTTATCCAACCTGATTTGCAAGGTGCTTCCATTTTTTGACAATGATCTTACCTTAACAGTTTTAAGCTTTTTCTTTCCGAAATCTACAGTGTTGTATTTAACCCAGGCATTTTTGCTGCTGAGTATTGTTTTCCAGCCATTAAAGGTGTTCAATGAATCCAGAAAAACAATTGATGAACCGGATTCACTTATACTGCTGTATCTGTCAATTTCAATTTTATCCGTTGCGTTTGTCACTCCTACACCACGCAAAGTAGGAATCACCTTTTGAATAGTACCATCAGTATTGAAGAACAGACTGTCGATGCAAATCGAACGGTTTTTATCGAATTTAGGGGAATAGGCATCCTGATGATAAAACAAATACCATTGATTTTTATACTGAACCATTGACTGATGATTGGTCCAGCAGTTCATGGGCGACTCGTCCATCACAACTCCCGCCATTTTGAAAGGTCCCATAGGGTTATCGCCAATGGCATATTCGAGCCTTTCTATTTTGTTTTCAACATGCGGAATCGTCAGGTAATAAACGTTGTTTCTTTCAAATAAAAACGGACCTTCTTTCAAGCCTTTCTGCGGTAGGTTAGCTATAATCTGTGGCTCCGATGCCAGCTCGGTCATGTTATCGTTCAATTTTGCCACAACGATATTTCCCATCGCACAGTATATGTAAGCCTGTCCGTCTTTGTCGATAAATACGTTAGGATCAATTCCATTCAACCCTTTTATTGGCTCCGGAAGCGGGACGTATGGTCCTTCAGGCTTATCGGCAATAGCGACACCGATACCAAAACCTTTTCTTCCATTAGCATCGGCAACCTTTTTGTTTGCCGGAAAATAGAAATAGTACTTTCCGTTTCTTTCAACACAATCTGGCGCCCACATGCTGTATGAGGTTGAATCGACCCAATTTACGTTGTTCTGACTGACAATCATTCCATGATCGGTCCAATCGGTCAGATTTTCAGAAGAAAACACATGGTAATCTGCCATACAAAACCAGTCTTTTCTCAAACCTTTTCCTTCAGGAGTGAGAATATCGTGCGATGGAAAAACATACACTTTGCCATTGAATACCCGTGCCGTTGGGTCGGCGGTGAACTGGTCGTGGACAATTGGATTTTGTGCTGACAAGCCGTTAATTCCCATTACAGCTAAACTTAATATCAGCGATTTAAAGTATTTCATGATTATTATCTTTAACGTATTATTTCGTTTCTTTCACCAGATCTTCAACAGCATTTGCCAGAAAAACATACCAGGCACCACCATCAATAATGCATTCGTTTTCACCCCAGAAAAATGGCCAATCATCCTTATTTTCAAGAAAGTCCGGGTTCAGCAATATTAATCCGGGAACAACACCACCGGCAATAACTGTAAAATCGGCCCGGTTATTACCATAAGCCATTTTTTTTGAACGTGTACCTACGGTACTTACAAACGATAAGTTGGAATAAGGATGGCATCCCAAAATATAATTGAGCCCTTTGTAAACATATTCCTTACTGATGAGATCAGGATAAGATTCATAAACATAATAATTAGTTGTTGCCCAATTGATTACATTCGAGGTTCCGCCCCAGCCTCTTGTTGACATCGGAACTCCATAGGGATTTTCCTTTTCAGTTTCTAGCAGTGATTCTTTGTACTTGATGATATAATCTCTGAGTCTGGTTTTATAGCTGGCGTCCATGTATGGAACAGCCATCAGCGCCTGAATAAAACTACCACGACCACCAAAACCTGCAAAAAAACCAGAATTTCGACCTTGTTTCGTTGTCATCCGATCGAGCATTGGCCAAACTTGTTCAAGAAACCGATCGGCATATTTCTTTTCCTTTGTAGTAATGTATAACTGAAGAGCAGGTACAACATCAGCACCTTTTCCCATCATTTTCATAAATGGATCTTCATTTTCTTTGGGTTTCTTGCTGGCCTCGTCAGCTTCTTTAAACAGCCTTTCCGCACATGCCAAACTTCTGTCTGCAAGATCGTTGTTGTAACCTCGGAGCGCACGACTTGCTTCGGCTAACGAAGCAGCGGTTTGATAATCCAGAAATGTCATCCGGTTGGTGAATGCCCAGCGGTCATCCATCGTTCCGCTTGTTAAACCATCCGATTCGTATGGCTTCAGCTTTGGGTTATATGGAAGATTATCGGTTTCATTGATTGCATCGCCAAGGTGATGATACTGGTGAAGATTTGGAACAATTATTCCACGAACCGGATGGCCAATATTTTCGCACTGAGCAACCAAATTTAAGGTACCATGCTCAATTTGCTGCAACATATCTGGTTTTCCATCCGGACGGTGAATATCGACATAGCGTGTTTTCTGATCAATGTAAGTTTCATCCCTGTCAACTTTGAAATTCTCCCATGAATCGACAAAACTTGAGATAACACTGTTATGCGAGCCAGTCTGAATGTCGAAGTCACCGGCATCGAACCAACCGCCAACTGCCATATTTGGAATACGCTCCAAGGGTTTGTATTTGGTATCTGTAGTGGGTCCCTGGGCATATCCGTCAAAATGCTGATGGTTGACCGGAGCCTGAAGACAATCATCCCGGTATGGTTCACCATGCCAGACACGATATGCCTCGTTTACTTCCATGTGATCCATTTGAACCGGGAACCAGACATCCATTGTTGGGTGCCAGATATTGTCGTATACATTTGGGCCAATAACGAATGTATTTGTCTTTTGATCGCCATATTGGATGTAGTAAACACCCGGATCTTTTACTGAACTGAAATCGAACTTTACGTAATTATAGCGAAGATATTTCCCCCAAACTTTTACATCACCTTTCAGTTTTTCGACGAATTTACCTTCAGCATTAAACTGATAAACTGATGCTGTTGCTAATGGTGTGTCATTCTTATCCAATTCGATAACGGCAACTTTTTCTTGTGCCGGAATATATCCTACCTGAGAAAATCCAATCATTGGTTCTCTCTTCCAGTTTGGGATCGCGTTAGGTTCGAGATACCATGTCAGTACTTTTCCTGTTCTATTTGCAGGAAGTAAACTGCGCACGACAAACCAACCATTCTGGGTTAAGTTACGACCGTCGAAAAGCATCAGATCAGCATCTATACTCTTAATTGTTACAAAACGCTCAGGATCTTCGGGCGCCAAAACGATTGTTTTACCAGTTGCTATTGGATATGGCACAATAAATTCACCTCTGCCCCTATCGTCAAAGGTAATATGTCCGCCAAATTGAGGTATTTTTCGACTTATTTGTTCAATTTTCGTCACACTGGCTGGGTATTTTGGGAATATTCCCGGGTTGCCATCCATCAAGTAGGTCTTTTCAAAATAAGCCGATGGCAAAAACTCAAGGTTAAAACCGGCAATTCCTTCAAGCTCTTTAGGTACTGGCTTGTCTAAAAAAACATTGATTTCAACCCCGTCACCTTTTGGAGTAACACTTATTTTTGAATTAAAATTATAATCCTTGTAACTTAATTCCACACTTACAGTTTGGGTTGCCTTATCAACATTCCGGCTAACAACTGAGGGTATTAAGTCCCATTGTTCCGGAGTATTTTGCAACCTGACTGCACCACCGGTAGATGTTCTTACACCATGATGGATGATTTCAATCCCGGCAGTTTTCTCGTCGAAAAACATGCCGTTATATTGGTTGCTGTACATTAAAATGTTGACTCCCTGTTTTTCGAAATACTCCAAATCATTGAGCTTTAGCTGTTGTCCAAGAGCAATGTTTGGATGCAAACAGATACTGATGAATGCAATAAAAGCAGCTAATAATAGCCGGAATTTTTTAGCATTAAACAGGCAAAATTGATTTGGTTGGTTTTTGGTTGGTTTTTTCATTTTCTGATTTATAGATTTAATACAATTCCTTAATTCATTTTGCTAATCTGATCACTGATGTGGAAGTAATCGAAATCAACAAATCCACCCGCCATTTGGGTGGAATAGTTGAATAACCCAAAACGATAGCCCATAAAGTGTTCCATCAAGGTGTATTCCATCTTAAGAGGTGCACCTATAATCGTCCATGTTTTACCATCGGGGCTATAGAAAAAATTAGCGATATCAACTTTGTCGCGGAAATCACATTCAATTTTTAAATACACTTTATTACCTGAAAGAGGTATGCTTTGAATTTCAGTAGGGTTATCCGTTTGGTTGCTAACCATGAAGATGAATTTTTCGCCATTCACCATTTTAACACCCACCTGTCCAAACTTTCGCTGGAAGGCTGTTAGCCCTGAAAAATCGCCATCTTTCATGTTCGACGCATCAAGCAATGTTGAACCTGAACAAACCGGGCCAAAAGTCCGCTGTGTCAACGTGTTCCTCGACTTAGCAAACAGACTGTCAATGCGTCCTGTCTTCAGGCGCAAATACCCTTTGCGTTCAGTAACCGACCACAAACTATTGTCAGGATTGTGGTTCCATTGCCAAACCAACGGTAGCGCAGGTTCGCCCTTTTTACGTGTGAACTCGTCGTTGTTGACAATGCCAGTAATTAAACCTTTACTTGCAGACAAATCAAGCGTATCCGGCACTTTCCCGGCAACCCCAATTACTGGCCAGCCATTTTCCCATTTCATCGGAACGAGATAAGGAATTCGTCCAACTGCACCATGATCCTGAAATAAATAAGCAAACCACCGGCCATCAGGCGTATCAATTATTCCACCTTGCGCAACGCCTTTATCCTGAAGCGCAACCTTACCTTCCCAAGGTCCGGCAATCTGGTCAGCCCGGTGAATGAGAACGGTGCGCATGCCTCCTCGTGGCCACGAAATATTGAATAGATAGTATTTTCCATTGTGTTTAAACAGTTGTGAACCTTCGGCAGGAAGCATAATAGGATCACACGGAGCGCTTGCATTTTCAATAAGTACACGTTCCGTTCCTTCCTTTACTCCTGAAAGATCCTCTTTCAATTCCGTAATCATGAGTTTTCCGGCGCCAAAAATCAGGTAGATTCGTCCATCGTCATCAAAAAACAAGGAATGATCGTGCATCGAAGGTGTAAAAGAATGCTCCACCCAAGGCCCTTTTTCAATATCTTTTGTCGAATAGATATAGGTTTTCCCGGTTGTACTTGAAAAAGTTGACACATAATAAGTACTATTGTTATATCGGAGACTACTGGCCCATGAACCTTTTCCGTAATTGCTTTTCCCGTTTACAAGACTCAGTGCGTCGTCATCGCCCAGCTTATCGTATGCATAGTTTAGCATTTGCCAGTTCACCAGGTCTTTCGATTTCATGATTGGCACTCCCGGGCACATGTGCATGGTCGTGCTGCTCATGTAGTACGTGTCGCCTACGCGAATCATTGAAATATCAGGAACATCGGCCCAAATAATTGGGTTATGAGCTAAATTATCCTGTGCAAAAAGGCTATTGCAGCATAAGAATAATCCTGCAATAAAACCAAAATAGCGTGTTTTCATTTAATGAGTATTTATTTTTTATTCTGAAAATTGAATGTGAATTAGTTATTCTTTCTTATTAATCTGATGTAATAGACCGCTCCTGCCGTGCTTCCGGGAAGTGCCTGAAATTTTACCCGAACATGGGTTTTCCCAGTTACCATAGAATCTGGTATGGGGTAAACCACATCTTTAAACATCGACAGGTTCCATTTCCCGGTATTGTCTTCGGTAACCAGCTTTTCATCGTCAATAGATATGTCAAATCTCCGGCTTCCCCATTCGGCACCCCAGTATCGAACAAGCAAGCTTACATTGGTTTCTGATTTTGTTTCTAGATCGTAACTAAAATAGCCTCCTTCGCGCGCCTCACGAAAAAACTCATTCAAATTGTTGCCTTTATTCGATTTTTCCACCTGCATCGCATGGTCTGTTTCGGGCTGCTGTTCACCTGTAGCCACCTGGTCGATGGTTCGATTTTCAAGGGCAAGTTTTTCTTTTTCGATGTTTGCCAATGAATCGGTGTATGCCTTGTAGCCTGAGTTTGACAAAGCCAGCCAATACATCATATACCTGGCATCGTGAATTTTACTAAACGGTTCCAGCGTAAGTTCGGCGGGATTGGCCATTTTTACATTCAGGGTAAAGTTTAGAGGTTTGTCCTTCACGGGGATCAACTTATTTCCAATATTTTGAATATCGTCATCGATCAAAATTGGGGCTTTGTCAACTGGTAAAAATTCCCCGCTTGAAGATTGTCCCCAACGGCCATCATCTGCAATCAAGCCTTTTAAATCTTCGGTTCCGGTTTTCGCACCCAGTAAAATCGGCCCGTGCATAAAAGCAATGTATTCAGGAACATTCGGCAAATGTTCGATGGTATTGTGCATGGGCAAGGTTATTTGAACCACATCCCCTTTTTTCCATTTCCGGTCGATACAAACGTATGACGAAGGAAGTTCGGAACAGTCAAAATCCTTTCCGTTCACAACAATTTTCAAAGCGCCTTTGCTTACCCACGACGGATAGCGAACCAATAATTTGAAACTTGAAGCTCCATCCGTAATCGTAAGTTTTGTTTGTTCTTCATAAGGAAAGCTGGTTTCCTGTTTGATCTTCAAACCTTCTTCTTTCCAGTTCAATTCGGAAGCAATAAAAAGATTCAGGAACAATGAATCGCTTGAATGTGTGTAAATGAATTGGTTGTATTTACCGTGGTTTTCCATACCGCTACCTACACAACACCACATGGCTTCGTTTGGAGCTGAGTAAACCCGGTAATGACGCGGACGTGCAGGAGTAAAATAAACATATCCACCGTGTTCGGGATGCTGAGTTGAAAGAATATGATTGAATATGGTACGTTCGTAATAATCAGCGTATTTAGCCGAAGGACGCACCCTAAACAAGTCTTCGGTTAATTTGAGCATGTTATACGAATTACACGATTCGGGACCATCATTTACATTTACAAAGTCAATACACGATTCTTTAGCCGGAAAGTGTTCCCTTCGGCTGTTGCCGCCAAAAGCCAACGAACGATTGGTTGTTACCGTTTCCCAGAAAAAGCTACCGGCTTTACCGTATTTTGCATCGTGATCAAGCTCTGCAATTCGTTCGAAACCAATGAATTTCGGGATCTGTGTATTGGCATGTTTGTTATCAAGCATATCCATTCCTTGCGACAACGGGTCGAGAAACATTTTGTGCGAATAGCGTTTTGCAGCAGTTAGGTATTTTTCATCTCCTGAAATCTGGTAAGCATCGGCAAGCACTTCATCCATGCCGCCATGCTCGTTCGCGAGCATATCTTCCATTTGCTTATCCGACAAGTCCTGAGTAATCGTGATTGCCCAGTCGCAAAATTGAAAGAAAATGCTCTTTGCTTCCGTATTACCTGTATATAACCAGGCATCTCTGAGACCTGCATACATTTTATGAATATTGTAATAAGGCGCCCAAGCCGACCATATTGCGCTAACTTCTCCGACCTTAATCTTCGACCACAACGCTGCACTTTGGGGAATGCCTCCGACATACCCAACTCCCCAGTCGGGGTATTTCATTGCATTGGCTTCCTGACAGACTTTTAGCTCCGAAATCATATAATCCATGCGCTTTTTGCATTCAGCATTTCCGGTAGCCGCATAATTCATTGCCATTGCCGACAGGTAATGTCCGCCTACGTGTCCGTCGAGTCCTTCCCAGTTCGGATAACTTTTGGCTTTTTCAGGCAATCCAGCTTCTTTGCGGTAAGGCACCAGTAAACGATCGACATCATATTTCAAAAGCACTTCGATATTTAGGTCGCGGGCATGTTTAAACGGACCGTCCAGCAGTTTTATATCACTCAAAGGGAATTCATTCGGATATAATTTATCCTGAGAATAGACTATTTCTGCCAGAAGCAAGCAGCAAACGAATGCACTAATTTGCAGTAGTATTATTTTACTTTTCCGTTTCATTATTGTTTTGAAAATTTAATGGTCTGATCAGTTTCGATTTAAACTTTTAATTTATTCTACAGGCTGAGCATCATTTGCCGAAGTTGCATACAATCCCAGCAAACATCCTGTAAAACCTCCAGCCACATCGGTTGAAAGAATATCACCTGAAACAGTACCTCCTAAATTCACAAAGTCGGTTCCGTTGGTTGAGTAGCTAAATTCATAGTCATCACCTTTTGCCGATACTTGTAAACGAATAGGTTTCGAAATATCAATTTTAGTACTTGCAAGAATTGCAGATGTTACTTCTCTGCTTCTGAACTTTCCCTGAGTTCGTTCGAGCAGAAGATAATAGTCGGCTCCTTTTTTAGTTATTCCAAAAACATAATTAAACCGCTCACTTTGAAGCGCCACAATCCCTGCCAAATCTTTTTCCGATTCCGGTTTGTAATCCATAGTTACCGTGTACGAAAAACTTTTGTGCATCTGCCGGTAAAAGAGCGTGGATATAGGAGCAACTTGTTTAATATTTGCTTCAAACGGTTTTATCTGCAAGCCATTTTTTGATGTTGAAATAAACTCTTCGCGTGGTCCACGCAATCCAATCCAACGATAATCAAGTTTTTCCGAAGTGAAATCATCTGTGAAAGTAAAGTTGCCATTGGGGAAGAATCCGTCCTTTCCCGTTTTGTTTTCGGAAATTTCCAGAGGCATTTTCAGTTTTGGTTCCAAAGGAATAAGTCCGTTTTCAAAAACAGGGAATTCGCCCGACCAATCCACAGGTAAAATAAAGGTTTCACGTCCGGTATTTACCCGCTGTTTTTCGTTTGGACGAACAGCCAGAAATACTCCGTAATATTTTTTATTGTCAGGTCCTAAAACCAAATCCGCATGACCCGCCCAATCCACTTTATTTGTGCGATCCTTTGCAAAATAGCGTTGTGTCAATATTGGATTATTTGGCGCCGGAGTGTAAGGTCCTTTGGGGTTGTCGCTCACAAAAATCACTTCGCTATGCCAGTCTCCAGTGCCACCTTCTGCACACATTAAATAATAACGACCATCTTTTTTGTAAATATGAGGCGCTTCAATCCAGATTGGTTTTTTTGAAAGATCAACACCACCATCCACGATTATTTTATCGGTTCCGGGGATAATTTTGTCGGTTTCCACATCGTATTCCCAAATTTTGATTACACGGTGGCCGTTATACAACTCTTTTCCCTTATCGGGAGCATCATTGTGAATGATATAAGCTTTTCCGTTATCGTCAAAAAAAAGTGAAGGATCGATTCCGTTAAAATCCAGTTTAATCGGGTTGCTCCATCCTTTTAAAGGATCTTTTGTTTTAACTACAATATTTCCAAATCCCCCTGAGATTTCAGTAGTAATCATGTAAAATGTGTCGTTATTTTTGTTGTACAGAATCTGTGGGGCATAAATGCCAGCACTTATTCCGCAATCGTGCACTATTAATTGTGAAACTCGGTCGAGCACATGTCCAATCTGCGTCCAGTTGACCAAATCTTTTGAATGAAAAATCGGCACTCCGGGAAACATGGCAAACGATGAACATACCAAATAATAATCATCGCCTTTTCGGGTAATGCTCGGGTCTGGATAGCAACCCTGCAGGATCGGATTGTAAAACTCATCCGGCTTTAACGGATTATCTTTATACAACTGGTCGTCGCCCTGATAAACAAAATTGGAGAACATGGGAAAACCCGTTATTTTTTTATCTTTCTGGCCGAAACCTGACTCCGTAAACAAGCTGGCGAATAAGATAGTCAAAACGACTATTTTGCTTATTAAATTTGTCTTCATTACGATTTTATATCTCATTATTAATATTTTATGCGCTATACTATTTCTACTACAAATTAACCATTGTCCCTTTTAATACAGCAGGCTGCTGATTTCCGAGACCTCTTCCCGACCGTGCCGGACTTTTTGGTTCGATGGTAATTCTAACTTCATTATTTTGTTCTGAAAACTTACAAACGATGGTTTCAGAGCCGAGTGTTTCTTCAACAAACCGACCAGTAATCTCCAAAGTTTTTTCATCAGTCCAGGTATATTGGGCCGCCACTTTTATTACAGGTTTCAAAATGGAATAACTGGCATCAACCGATTTTGAGAAATTACTGCGCGGAGGAGCTAAAAGCGAAGCTGAAAATGTATTTGAAACCTGCCATTCTTTAACTCCAGCTTTGATGGACGAGACAGAATTGTCTCTTTTGATGGCAAAAGTGCAGTTTCCATCTTTAAATGATAAATAGACCGACTGAATTTTATTCTCGTTTTCCGAAAGAATGAATTCTTTTCCGGAAACTGACTTTTCGAAATCTGATTCTGATAATTTTTCAAAACCGGGATTGATGGTTAGTGCTGATGACTTTTTAACCATTTCCTGCTGAATTGCAGGAGCAGCAGCCAGAGCTTTGTCTGATTCAATAGCCGGAATCAGGTATTTATGTATCAGGTCGAGTTGCTTTTGTGTGTTGGTATTGTTGGCAGTGAACACAACAATGGCATCTTTATCAGGAATGAGCACAACAAACTGGCCGCCCATTCCATCGAGCCTCACGGTGTTGTTTTTACCACGCCACATCTGGTAGGCATATCCCTGTCCCCAGTCGCTCAAACTTCTTTTTTCTTCAGGTTCATCCGAATTTTTAATCTGAAAAGTAGTGGCTTCTTTAATCCATTCTTTCGGAATCAATTGCTTGCCGTTCCAAATTCCGCCATTCAGGAGCAATTGCCCGAATTTTGCAAGGTCTTCAGTCCGTAGCCTTAACCCAATCATTCCCATATTTATTCCCTGAGGATTCAGGTCCCAGTCGATTCCACGAATTCCCAACGGCCTAAAAATACGGGGCATGAGGTAATTAAAAACAGTTTCGCCGGTAACCTGCTGAACGATGGCCGAAAGCATAAAAGTGGCCATGTTGTTGTATTTAAAAACAGTGCCCGGTTTATACTTTGGTGCGGTCGATAAAAAAAGAGTTATCCAGTCTCCATTCGCACCCCACGCACTTGGTTCAGGATCCTGACCTGCCGACATGGTTAGCAAGTCTTTTACTGTCATTCCTTTCATGTATTCGCTGATGGTATCGGGTAACGAATACGGGAAAAAAGTAATGATTTTATCGGTCACTTTCAGCCTGTTCTCCGAAACCGCAAGACCAATCGCCGTGGCTGTAAACGTTTTACTGGCCGAAAACATGATATGTTTGTATTCTGGCCCGTAAGGTTTCCACCAGCCTTCGGATATAACTGTTCCATGCCGAAGCATCATAAAGCTATGATTTTCAAGACCACTCGTATCCGCAGCATTTAAAAATTCAATTATTCCTGCTGAAGAAACGCCTTCCTGTTCGGGAGTACTTCGCGGAAGTTTTTCAATTACCTGAGCAGTCCCCGGTGATTGAAAAAACCACGTGGTCACCGCTATCGTAAATATTATAAACAGTGTTTTCATAAATTTTCCCTTACAATACTTTTAGTTAATGCTGCTTAGTTAAGAATTTCCTCAGCTTTACCCCGTCCTCTTAAAGGGAGCCAAGCAAGTCCCCATCGGGGGATTAGGGGTAATTCGATTGAAGAAATTTCCATACAACATTGATTTTTTTTCTATTTACCTTCCAATATTTCCAACATTTTTTCAGCATACCGCTTTCCAAGCTCGCGATAACCGGCAGCGCTGAAATGCAGATTGTCGGGGCCATCAGCACAACCGGCTGAAGAAATAACATACGAATTAGGCAGGGTTTGCGGTAAAGTAGCAATGATGCTGTTCATGCCTGAGCAAATTCCCTGTTGGTCGGCATTCACCGTTTCGCCGGCAAGCAATGGCACTTTTTTGGGGTCGAGATTTAAATCTTTCATCAGGTTGTCGTAAACGCCTTTTACTTTTCGTGTCCACAAACTGTCGTTCGAATTCGATTCGCCCTGATGAAGTAGAATACCCTTGATAACGCCATCTTTCTGTGCAAGTTTGGCCATTTCGACCAATCTTCCGTATGGATTTCCGTCGTATTCTTTGATCATTCCTTTCATCCAACCCGGAGCGGTTTCAACGTATGTCGGGTAATTATCTTTGTCGAAAAGCTCAATTTTACAGCCACCAATGGCCACCACAATCACCCCAACTTTTACTTTTTCCGGAAGATTGGCAACCATTGTTCTACCGAAATAATCGGTAGGTCCAAGATTGGTTTTGCAACGGCAAAGGGGTGGAACAGCTGGATACCAGTTGCCCATTTTTCGATTCAGATTATCACAGGCTACAGCTTCCATCACCTGGAATCGCTGATTAACAGTTGAGTCCTGAAGCTCTGCCCTTGCAGCGCCTTCCATATTCGATTGCCCAATGCACAGGTAAATGTAAAAGTCTGGATTCTGCGAAAACACTTTACTATTTGTAAAAAGTAATCCTAACAGGAGAATTAAACTCAGTTTTATTTTCATGATTTTCATCTGTTTATAATTTGTTTTTTTAATTGCCAGATGGAACTCCATGACAAAAAATAATCATCCGCCTGTGAGTCAAAATAAGTGGGCTTTGTCATGTTCGTTTCATTTAGCTGGTTATCTTTATTTTGCCCATTCTTCACCTTCCGGGGTGCGACGCCATTCGAAATAACTGTCCAAAACTTTAAGTGACTCTTCGCTTGGAACGGGTCCTACATGGGGTGTTGGTCCAAGATACATCACCTGTGGATTGGCATCGCTAAAGGCAGGCCATTCAGCAACTCCTTCACCATTTGGATTGCCATATTTGGCGAAGTTGGTCCAATAGATTCCCATTGCTTCCGAAATTTCAAGATCTGATTTTGTAGTCTGCGGATTTGATGGGTCAAGATTCATAAAAACATAGCCAACTTCTTGTCCGTGTGGTGAACCATAACCGTAACGCGGTGAATCTTCAGGGTAATCGGGATGCTGGTCAAAATAATATAAGAAAACTTTCGATTTCCCGGTCTGTGATTGAAGCCTTGCCCAGCTCCAGGTTTGCCAGCCAAAAGCGGCATCACGGGCTAAATCGCGCGCTGTTTTCGAAACTGAATTTTCTGCAGCAGGATAAGCTTTAATCAAGTCATCGGCAAATTTTCCATATCTGGCTTTAACACCAGCGTAGTATTCTTCCGGAGTTTTTTCTCTTGAAAAGCTTGCACCTTCATCGGAGTTGTAACCAATAAGAACCGGCACATCATTGTATTTTCCGGCTTCATATAATTTGTGCTGATCGTCAGGAATGACATATCCATCTGTAATTGGCCATCCGCCGCCCATTCCCATGCCCATAGGAAGCTTGCCTGCTTCAACTTTGCGCAATTCAGCAATCGACGAAACGCCAACTTTTTGGAGATAAACTTCACCATCCGCTTCAGCCTGTTGAAGTGTTTTCATATTTTCTCCGGGGAAAGTAGTTGGCCGTGTTGGACCAAACGAGCCACCACTTTCAGAAATAGCCCCCTGAAATAATCCTTTGGCCAAAGGAGAAGCGCACAACATGCTTACAGAAATTCCCCCTGCAGATTCGCCAAAGATGGTTACTTTATTGGGGTCGCCGCCAAAAGCAGCAATGTTTTTTTGTACCCATTCAAGTCCGCAAATCTGGTCGAGCAAACCATAGTTTCCTGAAACCTGGTAAGGACTTTCTGCGCTCAATTCAGGATGAGCCAGAAAACCAAGTTGCCCAACACGGTAAGCTATACTTACCAATACAACTCCTTTTTTAGCCAGTTTGGTACCATCATAACCGGGTTCAGCGGTTGAACCAAAACTGAACCCTCCACCATAAATCCATACTAAAACAGGGATCTTTTCATCAGCCGATTTTGCCGGTGTCCAAACGTTCAGGTACAAACAATCTTCACTTTTACCTGATGGCGGATTTCCGCCTTGAAAAGGAGCTGGGGCATATGCAGTGGTTTGTTTAACACTATCCCATTTTTCAACCGGTTGAGGAGCTTTCCAGCGTAAATCACCAACAGGTGGTGCAGCAAAAGGAATGCCTTTAAAAACAGTTAAACTGTCTCCAACTGTTCCCTGTACCCATCCGGCGTCAGTTTTCACCTGTCCGGGCTGTTGTTTGGTGCAGGCTTCAGTGCTCAGTAATAATATTGCTGCTACTAAAAAAGTAATATTTTTCATGATAATTGTATAATCGATTTGTGATAATTATTTGAAGAGCAATTGTGCGTATTGATGCAAATCCCTTCGCCATGTCAGCCATTCGTGTGCTGTTCCTTCCGATTCATAATAAACGTATTTTATGCCCTGCTTTTCCAGCATTTTTCGAAATGCGCCAACAGAACCGGGAAACGGATTGGGCTCCTTTGTTCCCAAACCCAACCAAAAAACCTTGATCTGTTTGTTGAAAGCAGCACCATCTATAAACTTCCCATCCAGAAAAGTTGCCGGATCAATTTCATCGGAACTTGGGTAATTCGATGTTCCGCTAAAACCGCCATAAGAAGCAAATTTGTCGAGGTTGTTCATGATGATCCGCATGGTTTGATTCGCTCCCATTGAAAGACCTGCAATAGCACGATGCTCGCGGTCTGCAATGGTACGAAACTTTGCATCAATCATCGGAATGATTTCATTGATCATCACTTCTTCGAATGCAGAAGCTGGACGTGCAGTTGGTTCACCACTTTGTGGTTTGTAGGCATAGCCGTTGTCCATGACGATAATCATCGGAACAGCTTTTTGTGAAGCAATCAAATTATCCAGAATTAAGTTGGCATGTCCTTGTCCCGGCCAACCTGTTTCATCTTCAAAACTTCCATGTTGAAGATAAAGTACTGGATATTGGCTCTTGGAATCCTTTTCATAGCCCGCCGGAGTGTAAACAAAACAACGTCTGAATGAATTGGTTATTTTCGAGAAATAGATATTTTCGCTTACCAAACCATGAGGAACCTCTTTCAATGCATAAAACTCCTGATCCATGGCCGGAATTTCAATACCGCTTCCCCATCGACCAGCTCCGTAGAAGTATTTGGTTCCGGGATCGGGAACTGATGCTCCATCAATATTTAGCTGGTAGTAGTGAAAACCTTCGTCCTGAGGAGCCGACTCTCCGGTACAAACTCCATTATCGTCTTTGATAAGATCGTATTTTACTCCACCAATATCGAGTTGAACCTTTTTGGCTTCAGAAGCAGAAATGCTGGTACGCACTCTTCTTTCAGAATTTACCTGAGGAAATTGCCTACCCAACTGATTGACTGAAGTCGGCACAAAATCTTCTGCTACTTTTACTATAGCTGACTGTGCATTACAGAATGCATTTGAAAGTAAAGCTGCGATTACAAATAGTATTATTCGTTTAACCATTGTTTTTTTCGATTAATCTTTAAATAAAAGTGGCGCCAATTCAAGCAGACTGCGACGCCAGGTCTGGAATTCATGACGGGTATTCCCGGAAACAAAGGAAACAGCATTGAAGCCGGCCTCTTTTAACGCAGTTACAGAATTCTTAACACCATCGGGGTTTTCGAAACTGCCGCAGCTCAAAAAGATCAGTTTTACTTTCGACTTGTCTTTGATTTCCTCAGGCTTGTATAAACCACCACTTAGCAAAGCATAGTAGGAGAATACTTCAGGTTTGTTTAGTGTTATAGTATGCGTTTCCATGCCGCCCATTGAGAGTCCTGCCATGGCGCGGTGTTGCTGATCGGCTATGGTGTTGAAGTTGGCATCGACATACGGAATCAATTCGTCAACAAGCACAGTTTGGAAATTTTCAATTTTGAACTCGTTCATATGTCCCCAACGAACCTCATTGGTCATACCATAGGTCATTACAATAATGAAAGGTTTTATTTTACCCTCGGCAATCAGGTTATCCATGATCAGGTTGGCACGACCCTGATTTGACCATGCTGTTTCATCTTCGCCCCAGCCATGTTGCAAATACAGTACAGGATATTTTTTCGACTGATCTTTTGCATAGCCCGGAGGAGTGTAGACAAAAGCCCGGCGCGAGGTTGATGTACTTTTTGAAGGGAAAAGTATTTGCTGCACATTTCCATGAGGAACGTCCTTTAAAGCATAGAAGTCCTGATCATGAGTCAGTAAAATTATTGTTTCATATATTTTCATTTGGTTTCATTTATTCTTATTATCAATTAATTACAATTTTTTGTTTTTCATCTGGAGATATTATTTTATCTTTATATCCTAGATTGTTGTACTCATGTTGTACTTATAATAATAATTGATATGACTAGCATAAAAACTGTTTTACGACAAACTGAACTCGCCAACAACAAGTATCCAATAAGTCTTAGAGTGACCAAAGATAGAAAATCTAAATTTTTTAATACGATCTATAGAGCTCTGAATAACGAATGGGATGCAAAAACTGGAAGGTTTAATAAAAACAATTCTAATTATATCCAAAATAACAGACTTCTTGGAAAATTTGAGGACCGAGCTCTAAAAACTATAACCGAGCTTGAACTTGAAAAGGAAAATTATTCACTTGAAGATTTTGAACAAAGATTCCGGGTTGATTCGAATCCGGTAAATGAAAAAGTGTTTGATTTCTGGGAAGAAATTATTTCAGAAATGGTCACTGCAGGGAGGACAGGTAATGCAAGGGCAAATAAAGAAACATTGGGATCATTAAAACTTTTTAATTCGTCTTCAAATAAGTTGAATTTTAGGGATATAACACCTGAATTTCTCTATAAGTATGACGTTTTTCTGAGATCAAGAGGTGGCACAGACGGAGGGATTGGGGTTAGGATGAGAGCTATCAGAGCATTATATAATATGGCAGTAGAAAGAAAGATTGTAAAAGAAGATGCTTACCCATTCTCAATCTATAAAGTTTCAAAACTGAAAGGTAAAGGCTTGAAGAGGGCCTTGAATATGGTGGATGTAAAAAAAATAGTTGATATGGATTTGTCCGAACATCCTAATTTGGTTAATAGCCGTAATTACTTTGTCTTCAGTTTTTACACTCGTGGAATGAATTTTGCTGATATGATGAAACTGAAATGGACCGACATTTCAGATGATCAAATACATTATACCCGTTCAAAGACCAAAGGCAATTTTATCATCAAAATTCTTCCTCCAGTACAGAAAGTTTTGGATTATTACAAAGCCGATACATCAACAAAATATATATTCCCCATTTTATCAAAGGACAAATTAACTCCGACACAATTGGAGTACAGGAAAAAGAAAATGCTTCTGCTATACAATAAGCAATTAAAAGAGATTTCAATTGTATGTGGAATTAACAAACCTTTGAGTAGTTATGTCGCCCGGCATAGTTTCGCCAATTGCCTGAAGCAAAAAGGAGTTGCAACAGATATTATCAGTGAATCAATGGGTCACCAAAATCTGACTGTAACCCAAGCATATTTAAAGGAGCTGGAAAGTTCTGTTTTGGATAATGCCTGTGAAATGTTGCTTTAAAGTTCAGGTTCATTATTATAAGCGATTGATGTCTTATGGCGTGATTTATGTCTTTACCCAATGGTTATCAGAATAATTACACAATTGTATATATAATTGTGGATTCAAAGATTTTGAAGTTGGCCCCATATGTTTATAAAAACTTTTTAGATTTGTCGGATAAATAAACATAAATCGGCACTCTCTCACAGAAGCTAATGATACCTATAGAGTCCAAAATATTGAAGGAATTTAAAAAAGGGGATCATTCCGCTTTTGAAAAAATATTTGAACGATATAGCAAACAATTGTTCCAGTTCTCTTTGAGCTACTTAAAGTCTGAAGAAGCTGCGGAAGATATTGTACAGGAAGTGTTTATTAAAATCTGGAACAATAGGAGTGAAATTAAAACAGATACATCATTTCAATCATACTTGTTTACAATCACGCTTAACTCGGTTCGTAAATATTTTAATCAACTTTCGAGATTAAACGAGTTAAAGCATGATATTTTATTTGATTCATCAGGACCTAAACCTGATTTCGACGACCACTCTGATTATCAGTTTATGCTAGATAAACTGGAGGAATTAATCAGACAGATGCCGGAAAAACGCAGGGAAGTTTTCATCAAAAAAAAAATTGAAGAAAAATCTTTAAAAGAGATTTCTGAAGAATTAAATATTACCACTAAAACGGTGGAATACCATATTACAGAAGCAATGAAGTTTTTAAAGAGCGAGTTTGAGAAACTTCAGGTTCAAGGCTTAATATTCTTTCACCTTTTTATCCGTTAACCCGAAATCATCTAGTTTCATTTCAAAAGGAAAATCTATTTTATCGAATATTGATGAGATAACTGATCATTTTTATCCGTATGATTAATTTTCAATAGAGATATTCTCTCCTCTTTATCAATGGTTTACCATCTATAAATTTGTTTTTTTCTACTACTCGAAATAAAATAGAGAAAAAAGATTTATTTTTCACTAGGGATATTCAGCCTTTCAGGATATAATGACAGAATTTGATTTTAAGGTTTGTAAGTATACACATGGATAATATCAACTATAAAACACTGCTCGATTTTTCAAAAGGAAAATATTCTTACAATGAATATTTAAATGTAAAGCATTGGTTTACTAGTGTTAGGGATGACACAAAGTTCGAAGAACAGTTATTTGATCAATTTAAAGAATTCGCAGACAGCGCAAATACGAGATCTCTTCATCCAATTTTTGAGAGAATACAATACCAGATATTGCTGGAAGAGAAAAGGAGCGAAAGAAAAAGGAATATTTGGCATTATTACCGACAGGTGGCTGCTGTTTTAATTCCGTTAATCGCAATTTCTGCTTCATTGTATTTTTTCACCAAACCCATCCAAACATCTACACAAGCATGGCTCGAAATTAATGTACCCGAAGGGGCTCGGATCGAATTTTTGCTTCCCGACAGCACTTCCGGTTGGTTGAACAGTGGAGCAAAACTAAGATATCCGGCTGAATTTACCCGGAATCGTAAAGTTGAACTCGTGGGTGAAGCATTTTTCAAAGTCAAACATAAGGAGCATTCCGATTTTACTGTTGGTGTGAAAGATATGGATATAAAAGTTTTGGGAACTAAATTTAATGTGTCTGCCTATGCAAATGAAGCCATTACTGAGGTTGTTTTGAAAGAAGGTAAAGTTGAAATTAATGGCACAACTGCTGCATTTAGTTATACCCTTCATCCTGGCGAAAAAATATCCTATAACCACGAAATAAGCTCGCTTAATGCAACTGTTGTTGATCCAAATACATATTCTGCCTGGACGAATGGTTATCTCGTAATTGACAATGAACCTCTTGCACAAGCAGCTAAAAAGCTCGAACGCTGGTATAGTGCTGAAATCTTAATTCAGGATGAAGCATTGAAGAATTTCAGACTTAAGGCGACTTTCCAGAATGAAACTCTTGATGATGTATTGAGATTTATTGCAATGACGACACCAATAACCTATAAAATAGAAAACAGGAATCTAAGTTTAAATGGAATATTAAAAAAGAAACAAGTAATAATAAAACATAAACAATAGAATGCAAAACAGGAAAGTGTTTGCGGCACTTTCCTGAAAGTTTGCAGAGCGAAGTACACTAAATTATTTAATCACTCTAACAAATGTAAATTTATGGAAAAATTTCGAGAACGAAAGGCATTAATAACCTTTTCCTCATGGGAAGGTTCTGCCTTTAAAAAAATCTTCAGAATGGTACGATTTACTTTATTCTGTTTTTTTCTCAGCCTGTTACAGGTAGTGGCTGTGGATTCTTACTCACAACAGACGCGGCTTACATTAAATCAGCAAAATCAAAAGCTGGAAAATGTATTAAAGACAATTGAGGACAAGTCTGAGTTCTTTTTTTTGTATAACAGGGATTTGATCAATGTTGACAAAACGGTAACTATCAGCGCAAAGGATCAGACTATTAATGTTATTCTGGATGAATTGCTAAATGGGACGGATATAAAATACTCTGTTATTAACAGACAAATAATCCTTTCTAATCTGGAAGGTATTTCAGGTTTAAATTCCCAGCAGCAAAAATCCATCTCAGGTAAAGTTACCGATTCAACAGGAGGAGGCCTGCCTGGTGTTTCAGTGGTTGTTAAAGGCACTACCACGGGGGTTATTACCGATATGAATGGCAAATATTCACTTTCCAAAGTACCTGAAAATGCAATCTTGCAATTCTCTTTTGTGGGAATGAAAACTCAGGAAATTGCTATTGAAAACAAGACAACAATTAATGTAGCTCTTGCCGAAGAAACTGTTGGAATTGAAGAAGTTGTGGCTGTTGGGTATGGTACTACAAAAAAAAGTGACCTGACAGGAGCTATAGCATCTGTAAAAGGAACCCAATTAACTCGATTGGCAACTGTAGATCCGGTACAGGCACTTCAAGGGAGTATTGCGGGTGTGGAAATAACTTCAAATTCCGGACAACCTGGGTCAGGAACCCGTGTACGTATCAGAGGTGTTGGTACCATCAATAATAGCAATCCATTATATGTTGTAGACGGGTTTCAGTCTGAAAATATTAATTTTCTGATGCCTGGAGATATTGAGTCTATTGAAATATTAAAAGATGCTTCTGCCACTGCTATATATGGTTCAAGAGGTGCAAACGGTGTTATATTGGTAACAACTAAAAAAGGTAAAGCAGGCAAAACAAAATTTAGCTTTAATGGCTACGCTGGAGTACAGAAAGTTTGGAAAAAAATTGATGTTACCAATGCTGAAGGCTATGCGACCTTAGTTTCTGAAGCGTATCAAAATGAAGGTCAGCAAGTTCCTGCGAATATATCTGAACGTATTCAGAATGCAATTAAAACACATGCTTCTGGCACCGACTGGCAAGATGAAATAACTCAGATTGGGATGATTAATAATTATAATCTGGCGGTTTCCGGAGGGACAGAACAAAATAGGTATTTGTTTAGTGGAGGCTATTTTCAGCAGGATGGAACGGTTAAAAGTACAAGCTTAAAAAAATATGTAATCAGGTTGAACGACGAACTGATACTTACAAAAAACATAAAAGCAGGTATTTCTGCTAACTTTACAAGGACAGGAAGCTTAGGCTATAGTAACATACTTCGAGGTGCGGTACTTGCAAACCCGATATCGACGCCTTTTACAAGTACTGGAGAATTTGGCTATAATGATATTGAGAATGCTACTAATGTTGTCCGAATGATAGACGATCAGAAATACAACAAAACTGAAAACAACAATCTATTTTCCAATGCATATATAGATGTAAAATTATTTAGTGGCCTTTCATTTCGTTCTGATTTTGGAATTAACTACAATAACATACATGCTAAACCTTATCTTCCAAAATACTTTGTTGGTTTAAATGATCAAAGAAGTATTAGTTCTTTAACTGAAAATAGAAGCGAAACAGTTGGATGGGTTTTATCAAACTATGTTAACTATAATAAGAAATTTGGTTCTGATCATTTTTTATCGGCTACATTAGGCCAGGAAATTCAAAGAAAATATGGTAATGGGATATCTATTACTTCATATGATGTGCCAAGTGATGCCTCCTTACAATATATTTCAGCGTCAAGAAGTCTTAACTCAAATTTCACAAGCGCTCAAAGTGACGAAGAGCTGCATTCCTTTTTTACTCGCGCAAATTATGATTACAAAAGTAGATATCTATTAACAGCAACCCTCAGATACGATGGATCGTCAAAATTTCTTCAGGATGTCAGATGGGGCTTGTTTCCTTCCTTTGGCGCAGCCTGGAAGATATCAGATGAAAATTTCTTAAAGAATGCAAACGACATTTCATCACTAAAGATTAGAGCCGGATGGGGACAGGTTGGTAATCAGAATGCAGCTCCAAATTATGGATATGTATCTACTGCAAGAAATAATATGAATTATGTTTTTAATAATGTAATAGTACCCGGGATGATACCAACCCAACTAAGCAATCCAAATCTTAAATGGGAAACGACTGTCAGTAGCAATATTGGCGTCGATGCAGATCTGTTTAATAACAGACTGTCAGTCACTGCTGATTACTTTATTAAGAATACAAAAGACATGATCGCCCTATTACCTGTTGCAGATTATATAGGTGCAGCACCTGCAAGTGCAAACGTGGCTTCAATGCAAAACAAGGGACTCGAATTTGCGGCAAACTATAGAAGTACAATTAACAAGTTACATTATGATTTAGGATTTAATATTACCAAAATCAGTAACAAAGTCACTGATTTAGGTGGGGCGACTCCAATTGCCAGTGGAAATGTTATTTCTCAAATGGGTAACACTACCCTAACTGATGTTGGTTATGAAATTGCCTATTTTTATGGGTTAAAAACCAATGGCATATTTAAGTCTCAGGACGAAATTAATGCTTTTAAAAATAGCAGTGGTGCACTTATTCAACCTAATGCAAAACCAGGCGATGTAAGGTTTATTGATTTCAACAATGATGGAAAGATAAGTAGTCTGGATAAAACATATTTAGGTAGTGCCAGTAGCCCTGATTTTTCTTATGGAATATCTTTAAATCTTAGCTATGATAATTTTGATTTCAAACTGTTACTTTTTGGAGTTCAAGGAATCGAGGCTGTTAATGGCATGTCGCGTTATTTGTTAAAAACAAGTAACAGCACTGGATCTTGGAATAATTTCAATGCTTCGCGTTTGAATCGGTGGACACCTAATAATGTGAATTCAAATGAGCCTAGAATGACAACAAAAGATTTGAACGGCAATGATCAGTTTAGTGACAGATTTGTTGAAGATGCTAGCTATCTTAGAGCCAGAAATATTGAAATCGGATATACCCTACCGACAAATTTGTCGTCAAAATTTAAAGTAAATAGCCTTCGGTTTAATCTTTCTATTGATAATCTGTTTACACTGACAAAATACTCAGGTTTTGATCCTGAAATTTCAGAAACTGGAAATTATGGAGATCCTCTTTCTTATGGTGTAGATTTTGGAAACTACCCACAGCCTCGAACATTCAGATTTGGGCTTAACCTTGAATTTTAATATAAAAACATATTGTATGAAAAATATAAATATAATTTGCCTCATAGCAATTATTGCTGTGACGCTACTTACAGTAAGTTGTAACAAAGAACTTGATAAAGAAGCTTTAGGAACAATCACTCAGGCTAACTTATTTAATGATCCAACCAGCGCAGTACAAGCGGTTAACTCAATATATGATGCTGCTTCATGGGATGAAGGACCGAAATGGGGAAGTGGTCCATATGTGGGTCATATGTATGAATGGATGTTTGGTGATGTTATGAGTGACGATGCGGAAAAAGGAAGCACTCCAAGTGATTTTTCTGCTATATCTGACTTAAAAACTTGGAATGCAGATCAGTCAAACGCTATTGTTGGAACATTGTGGACACATTGTTTCTCTGGCATTAACCGTGCTAATATAGTAATTAACAATGTTGAATCAGGGGCCATAAGTGAGACGCTGAAACGACAGTTAAAAGGAGAAGCATTGTTCTTCAGGGGATATTTCTATTTCTATCTAGTAAGAACTTTTGGTGGAGTGCCGTTATTTGATAAACAATCTCAAATATTAGGAACCTCAGTTATATCAAGAAACAGTATTGCAGAGACTTATGCGTTTATTGAAAAAGACCTCAAAGAAGCGGCATCACTTCTTCCGGAGAAAAATAACTATTCCACAGCTGATTTAGGTAGAGCCACTAAAGGTGCCGCAAATGCATATTTGGCTCGTGCTATTTTATATCAATTAGGTACCGTTAATGGAGGTAATCATAACTGGCAGGAATTATATGATTTAACAAGCGTAATTATTAATTCAGGTCAATATAGCTTAACTCCAAATTATGCTGTAATACAAGAAGCTGAGGGTGAGAATAATATGGAGTCAATTTTTGAAATACAGTTTGCTACTTCTCTAATTGCCAGTGGTCCAGAAAAGTCAGGAACGACTAATAATTTAATTCAAAACAACAGGTCTACATGGGGATGGGGGTTTAACAATCCTACTCAAAATTTAGTAAATGAATTTGAACCGAATGACCCACGGTTGCCAGTTACGGTATATAAAGATGGGGATATGGTTTTAGGAATACTTAATACAATTAGTTCTGCCGGAAATGCAACAAGTTATTTAAATAGAAAAGCTGCCATACTTAGACCTTCACAAACTAAGTCAGGAGATCAGAATATCCGAAAAATGCGCTTTGCAGATATTTTATTGATGAAAGCTGAGTCGGCTGCAAAGATAGGGAAAGAAAGTGAAGCCATTGCTTTAGTAAATCAAATACGACAACGAGCAAGAAATGCAAGCAAACCCAAAGGCTCTTCTATAGGCTCTTTAACATTTGATACAAATACATTTCCAGCAGGTTCCTTACCCGACCTAGCGACAAATTTAACCGGGCAAAACCTGTTAAACACTATTTGGCATGAACGACGAGTTGAATTTGGAATGGAGGCACTTCGTTACTGGGATTTGATTCGGACAGGCCTTTATTTAAATACCTTATCAGCAGATGTGAAATCGAAATGCTTGAGTAAAAGCATTACTCAAAATTCAGTTAATCCACTCCCGCTACTTCCAATACCTTTAAACGAGGTACAGACATGGAAATTACAACAAAATCCAGGGTATTAATGTGTAGATTTTAATGTGGTTGAAAAAGAGCCTGATTATCAATATACCATAAATCGAGAGAGAATGTTATATTGGAAGGATCAGGTTCTTTTTTAATGTAATAGATATGAAATTTTTAATGTCGAATATATCCGTATTTCAATTAGAAAATCCGAAAAGGATTAAAATCAGGCGGATTGAATACTTTCACTTTTCTCACTTTTTAAATAATTAGTAGGACACTGTGAGTTATTACAAGTGACAATCCATAGTTTACTTACCTTAAAATTGAATATGAAGTTCGCTCCTTTAATACTATTATTTTTTTGCAATATTCTTTTAATTAATGCCCAGACTTATAATGTAGTCGATTTTGGAGCTATTGGTGACGGGAAAACCATAAACACAAAAACCATTCAATCTGCAATAGATAGTTGCAGCACAAGTGGAGGTGGAAAAGTTATTATTCCTCCAGGAACATTCCTAAGTGGCAGTATTCGAATGAAATCCGAAGTCGAACTATTTTTGTCTCCGGGGTCCGTAATTTTAGGAAGTGATAGAATTGCAGATTATGAAGCACACGCACATTATTCCTTACTATTAGCCGATGGACAAAAAAACATTTCGATTAAAGGGACAGGTACAATTGATGGTCAGGGAAGGCAGCTTGTTGAAAAACTAATCGGTACCTGGAAAACCGATTCAATGAAGTATAATAGAAAAAATGCAACTTCAGATTCTAATGATTTTTGGGATATTGATAAAGGAAGACCGAAAGAAAAATATAGACCTGAACTCATCAATTTTGAAAATTGTGAAAATGTAACAATATCAGGCATTACCTTAAAAGATGCAAGTTGTTGGGTTCAGACTTATCAAAGTTGTAATAATCTTAGAATTGATCGGATAATAGTAAACAGTACATCATATTGGAATAATGATGGTATCGACATAGTGAATTGTCAGAAAGTGCGCATCACTAATTGTGATATAAACTCGGCGGATGATGGGATTTGTTTAAAATCAGGTTCCAGTGATGTTTATATTGCAGATTGTAAAATTCGGTCTAGTGCCAGTGCTTTAAAATTTGGAACTTCTTCAGAAGACGTCTTTGAAAATATAACTGTTCGTAATCTTTTTATTTATGATACATATCGCTCTGCAATAGCATTGGAATGCGTGGATGGTGGTATTATAAGAGATGTGGATATCCGTAATGTAAAAGCTTTTAATACTGGTAATGCAATCTTCATAAGACTGGGTCAGCGTAATAAAAGCAGGCTACCCGGCATTGTTAAAAACATAAATATTAGGGATGTTTATGCAGAAATTCCTAACAGTAAGCCTGATAGTGGTTATGAAACAGAAGGCCCAATTGATGAAGAAAAATATAATCTTTTGCCCTCATCCATTGTTGGAATACCTGGGCATTTGGTTACAAATGTAAAAATAGAGAATGTTACAATTCTTTTTAGTGGTGAATCACATAAATCGTATGACTACATTTTCCTTGATTCATTGCATAACGTACCTGAGAAGATAGGTGATTATCCTGAATTTTCCATGTTCGGGGAGCTACCTGCATGGGGGTTTTATATACGTCATGCTTCTGGAATATCCTTCAAAAATATTAAGTTAATTAATGAAAAAAATGATTTAAGACCAGCATTTGTAATAGATGATTTAGACGGACTTCTGTTGAATAATTTAAGTATTGAAAAAAAAATCAAAGAGTTACCCGTTTTAGTATTGCGTAACGTAAAGAACAAAAAAATCAGAAAACTTAAATTGCCTGTGGGCCACTCACAGACCTCAGTTATCAAAGTAATACAAAATTAAGAGCAAAAAAATTGACATATCTTTTCTTTAAAAATTAAATAATGCCTTATGATTAAAGTATTTTTTTTCTTCTTTTTTCTCCTTTTAGGGTTTGCGCATAACCTGCAAGCTCAAAAATCATTTTTATCAGGCTTAAAGTCTCCAATCATTTTTAAAGGAGATGAACGAACAGCCTATAGAGACCCAGCGGTATTTTATCATAATCATAAGATTTACCTATTTTTTACTTTAGTGAAAAGTGAGAATGATGGTAAGGTCTATTCTTATACCGCGATGAGTAGTACAAAAGATCTAAAAAAATGGGCCGACGTAAAAATACTAACAGTGAGAGATCAAAACCTTGATTTTTCCAGTCCCGGTAATGTGATCCGTTTTAAAAATGAGTGGATTCTTTGCTTGCAAACATACCCTCGGCCCGATTACAAAATTGAGCAAATGCCTCGTTTTGGCACTGGGGAAGCAAGACTATATATAATGCGCAGCAGAAATTTGGAAAACTGGAGCGAACCAGAACTTGTAAAAGTAAAAGGGGAACAGGTTTCCATTTCACAAATGGGCAGGATGATTGATCCTTATTTATTGGAAGATAAAGATGAAAAAGGTAAATGGTGGTGCTTTTATAAACAAAATGGTGTGAGTATGTCATATACTCATGATTTTGTTAATTGGATATTTTTTGGCAAAGCAGAAGCAGGTGAGAATGTTTGTGTTATAACTAAAAATAATGAATATTTGATGTTTCATTCCCCTGAAAATGGTATTGGTATTAAGCGCTCAACTGATATTGCAAATTGGCATCCTTGGGGAAATTTGATCACATTAGGGCAAAAGCAATGGCAATGGGCAAGAGGCCGCATTACTGCAGGAACCGTTATTGATTTGCTCGATGTTCCACTATATGGTAAATATATTATGTTTTTTCATGGATCGGGACCATTAACAGAAAATGAAGGTGATTTTGATAAAAATGCTTCTATTGGTATTGCTTGGAGTAACGATTTAATTAATTGGTCATGGCCACATTAACTAACAATTATATCAACCTGGATCAGAGTGTTTTTACCATAAATTGAAAGTCAGATTAGTGAAATGAATTCATATCAAATAATTTCAAATCATGAAGATTAAAATCTTTTTACTAGCAATTTGCGGCTTGTTCCTTATGGCATCCTGCCAACCGAAACCCTTAGTTAAAGAATCCTCTTCAACCCGTTGGAACGACATACAGGCAAATAAATGGGCTACCGAAAACGGATGGCTTCGCGGAAGCAACTTCAATCCGAGTATAGCCATTAACCAAATGGAAACCTGGCAGGCCGAGTCGTTTGATACAGTCACCATAAACAGAGAACTGGGCTGGGCCAAAGCTATTGGCATGAACGTGATGCGCGTTTACCTGCACCACCTGGCATGACTTGACTGTCCGTTTGATGTCTTCGGTACGGGCCTGAAATTCAACCACCTGACTTTCTGGATAGTTATATGAAACAATATTAAGGTCGATTTTCAGCGTTGCCTTATTCCCTGCAAGACCTTCAGTCCTGAAAAAGATTCCGTTTGACTTGAAATGTTGTTGCGGTTTTACAAGCAGGAAAACATTGCGGTTAATTCCCGAGCAAGTGTACCAACGACAGCTGGGTTGCAGCGAATGATCAACCTTTACGGCAATCAGGTTTTCTTCCTGCCCATATTTTAGGTATGGAGTGAGATCATACTCAAACGTACTAAAGCCATACGGACGATTCCCGAGGTAAATCCCGTTGATGTAAACCGTGCTGTTCATGTAAATCCAATCGAAACGGATTGAGATGCGTTTCCCTTTCAAGGTTTCAGGGATTTGAAACGACTTACGGTAACAGCCAATGCCATTTGGAAGGTAACCACCTGACTCGCCGTCCGGATTTAACTCATCGAATTTACCTTCGATGGACCAATCGTGAGGAAGCTGAAACACGCGCCATGACTGATCGTCGAAATCAGGAACCATAAATCCGGGCACTTCACCCAAATGAAATTTCCAATTCAGGTTAAAATTGTTGCTTTTTCCGAATTCAGAATTGTCGGCTAGAGCATTGATGATAAGGAAAACAGTAAAAAGAAACAAGATGATTTTTTTCATAACAATGGCAAGGTTGGTTCAGAATGCTTTAAATATCGTTAGAATTAATTTCGTACCTAATTCATATTGCATGGGAAATGCAATTTCAAAAGTTGTGAAATAAATCGAATATTCTATTTTCGAACATTTCATGTGATACAGATATCTGCTAGTTAACTATCTGAGCGATATCTGCACCTTTACCAATATTTCTATTCGTCAACTTACGAACTCTTATTTATTAGTAAAAGGTTCCACACGAATGTTGTCGAACAAATTTCTATCATAGGTGCTTGCAATGAAAGCCATACCCTTTAAACCTGATTTGTCAGAAATGGTCGCCAATTTATTGTTATCCACAAATCCGGTGATTTGTTCGCCTTTCATTTCCAGACGGAGATGGTGCCAATCTGAAGGTTTGAATTCCTCGACTTGGCCTGAAGCGAGAGTGGTGTATTGCCAGTTTATTTGCCACAGTCCATCCCGGGTGAGAATCAAGCGAAAGCCCAGCTTATTACGGTCGGCATATCGTCCGCCGACCTCAACATCACCACCTGCAAGTAAAACATCTCCCTCAATAGCATAATCTTGCCAATTGAGGTCACCAAATAGAGTATGCGGTTTCAATAACCAGTTGTTATACCATAAGATTCCCTGTGCCGGCACGATCTGCGCAAGGCAAATTCCACCCTTAGGAGATAGACAAGTCTCGAAAGTACCTTTCTGATCAGAAAAATAGCGTGGTGTTTCGGCATAAGAGTAGCTGTTAAAATCTTCGGTGTATGGAAATGGGAAAGGTTTGCTTTCAGGCACATCATCGTATGAACCTTTTACTTGTCCAGTGGTACTGGTTAAGGTATAAATCGCATTCTGTTCCATCTCAATTTCCACGGAACCATTTTTCAATTTCAGTGTTTTTTGCTTGATGAATTGGTCCTTTTCAGTCGATTTCCAAACATAAACAGTACCTGTTTTAAGCCCATTACCAACAGCTATCTTTGCTTTCTGCTTTTCACCTGTAACCATGATGACCGACCAGTCGCCTGTTTTTGGATCACGCAAGGCCACATGACTGCCACTCCAGATAGTAGGATCAAATTGTCCACAAGCTCCATCCATATAAACCCAACCGGGCTCTGCAAATTGGGTTGTGTGAGCCAACGCCCATACCGCAGGCCACACGGTATAGTGACCATCCCATGGCGAGTCGGCCTGTAATGCTCCAGTGTTGGCCCAAATAATTTGGTTATAGATACCATCGAAAGGACTCCAAATCTCGTATTTTGTGATCCGGTCACGTGTATAGAGTTTGTTCATCAACCTAGCCAAATAGAGAGTGCCTTTTCCGTTCCATTCCTCTCCCGACTGGCTCCATTCTTCGCTTGCCCATAGCGGTTTGCCTGATTGTTTGGCTTTGTCGGTCGCATTGCGGCCTGCTTTCTGGTCAATTTTCCACGGCTCGCGACCATCAACATAATGATAACCAACTGCATTAATCAAGTGATTAAATTCAGGATTCTTTTCAAGCTCATCAAATACCTGCCAATATTCACTATCATCATCCGGAGCCTGAAGCTTCACTTTTGAAAAACCGTGCGCATCTAATGTTGGACGCAAGTATTTAGCTATCCAATTCAAATTGGTTCCCATTTCGTTTTGAGCAGCAGAAATCCAATCCATCTCCAGCCCATAGTGTTTTCGGGCGACTTCCAAAAAAGCAACAAACCAATCAGCAGACTCCTGTGAAAAACGATTGCCAATCCAACTTGGATAAGCCCAGGGAAGACATTCCAGAATGATCTTCGGATTACGTTTGCGCGCCTCTGTCATTAACCAAAACTCATAACCACGAGGTTTAGGATATAGCATTTCCTCCCGTGTAATGGCATGCGAAGGTTCACTTCCGCAAGTAGAGTTCTCTCCACTGCCAATTTCAACTTTAAGATGCTGTAATCCTGCACCAAATTTTGGTTTAAATAGAAAATCAAGAACCTCAGAGCGTTCCTTATCGGGGTAATCAATCAGATTACGACTGGAAGCCCCCGCACTAACTGCCCCTATCCCTTCAAAAACCCTTCCTTTATCATTTGCACTTAAGGAAATTGTTGTTTGTGCGTCAATATTTGACATGATCAAAAGCATTGACAAAAAGCTTATTATGCATTTTTTCATCGTAAATAATATGGATTTAATGAATTAATTGAACCCTTGGTAAGGTAGGTGCCATTGATATACACGGTACGATTCATATAAACCCCGTCGAACCGGATCGAAATACGCATTCCCTTCAGTGATTCGGGCAGTTGAAATGACTTGCGGTAACAGCCGATGCCATTTTTAAAAAAACCTCCCGATTCACCAGCCGGATTTGCTTCGTCGAAAACGCCTTCAATAGCCCAGTCATGGGGCAGCTCAAGAGTACGCCACGATTGGTCATCAAAATTGGGAGTCATGAAACCGGGAACTTCACCCAAATGGAATTTCCAGTTCAGGTTGAAATTGTTGCATCTTTCAAAATCATTGGCTACAACATGAATTATAGAGATGGCTACAAAAAAAAATAAGATGATTTTTTTCATTTAAGAGTGATTTTTGTTTTGTTCAAGTCTTATTGGAAATATTCATTCTTTATGTTTTTTTAACAATAATTGCTTTTTCTCTACTGTTTCAATAACCATCATATTACTAATAAAAATTGTATTGACATTTTCTTAAAACTTACTATTCAGTGTAAAGTGTAACAGGACCAATCAATCCACTTTCCCGTAATGCTGCATCTTTCGATGGACCGTTAATTGTCCACGTCTTATGCCGGTCTTCAGGTTGACCTGCATCGAATACAAGACGATTAAACCATGTGCTGGTCACTTCCACGGTTAATTTGTTGCTTCCAGATTTAACTGCGCCCGTAAGATCGACCTTGTATGGTGGAGTCCATAATGTACGTATTGGTTTCCCATTAAGTGATACAACTGCAATCATTTCGACACGGCCCAGATCGAGAAAAATACGTGTGTTTTTCTGTATTTTCCCTGCATCGAATGTCGTAGTGTAAGTTGCAGTTCCGGAAAATGCTTTTGCTTCGGGAGTCAGGTCAAGATCTTTCCAGGCTTTCAGCTCGTTTACCTGAATTGACGATAAAACTCCCCATCCGGAAGGGAAATCAAGTTTCCAAGGTATGTTGAGTGGTATAGTCTGCAGTTTCCCTGAGTCCGATTTGGGAACCGGCGTAATCGCTTTTTCGGTTTTCCGGAAAACAACAAAACAAGAACCAGCTCGAGGCAAATCCAGCGACACCTGAGTGTAACTGCCAGATTGGGTTGATGCAGACGATGTTACCGTGCCTGTTATTGGATCCCAAATTTCGACATTTCCAGTATTACGGAAATTAAGCGATCCGCTGAATCCACTTCCTTTTGGGGCACAAGCATAATACCAATCGGCCCCATCAGCTTTTCTGTGTAGCCATAGTGCATTGCCTCCTGTTACATCAGGCTCTATTCCCAGTTTCTCAAATGCAGTGGCAAGGGGCATTCCAGTTACTACTTTACCCTTTCCTATGGTACGGATACCGTTTTCTGAAGAGTTTCCCCATATACTGGTTACAGCGGCATCAAATCGCTTTTGTGCTTCGCCTGCATCTGTTAGTGTTGCCAGTCCTTTAGGAGCTTCGCCGATAATAGTAGCACCTTCCTGTACAAGTGCGAGTAACTTTTCCAGTGTCTGTGGTAACATTCGCGGAACATCGGGTAACCACAGTACGCGATAACTAATCCCTTCGGGGGTGACAAGCATCCCATTATTCACGCTTAAACGGTTGAGTAAAATATCCGGGTTGCAATAGTCATATTTAAATCCGATAGGAAACGAAGCGTGCTGATCAGGCTTATGATTGATTTCATCACCAAGATACCAAAGGACATCTGAAACCGGTTTGCCACGTTCGAGAAGGTATGTGCAACGTGCCAGATAAGTAGTAAACTCCGGCAAGTGTTTCCACCAAGTCTGTCCTCTCAGGAAGGGTGTTCCAATGCCTGATCCAAATGAAGTTCCCGGAGGGAGAAAATCGGTACGGGGATTGTGTGTGTATGTGTGAAAGACTAAATGAGTCACGCCTTCAATGCAATTGATATTAGCAGTTTCCTTTAAATCTCTCAAGTGTTCATCCCACGTAAGCTCAAAAGATGTAAATGCTTCGGCTGCTATACGCGGCTTCCCGTAAAGCCTGGCGGCAGAAGCTGTAGGTTTGATTGGTTTATAATTCAGATTACCCACGAATGAATTTGAAGAATGTTGCCAGAACTCACACATCGGAACATCGGCATATTTGTTATATTCAAGGATATCAGCAGGAAATATATCTCCGGCAGCGGTTTCGAATGCAATCGTCTGACCATTGTCTTTGGCAAGTTTTGCCATGCGTCCGTAAAACCTGTTGGTAAAAAGGTCATTAATGGTCGCACGCCAGTCTCTTAGGAAACGTGTTGTTGTTTCGTGATCTCCCACGACATAACCAAATACAGCAGGTATCCATTTACGGAGTTCATAACCAGATACCCGCTTAAATTCATCCTCCATATTTTCTGTCCAAGTCTGGGTTTTACATTCCCAACTATCCAGATGTATTCCGTCTAACAATCCATTGATTGGTCCTCCATTTTTTGTAAGTCTTCCGATATAACCGGCAAATTGAGCATTGGGGCCGGATTCTGAGAGTTTATTGCATTCCCATCCGGTTCCTTCTGGTGGTGCCGGACCATTTTTCATACCTGCATTTACATCACCAATACGTAAAACTGTCCATCGGCCTGATGGAGCATTCCACGTCAGGTTACCGTTACTATCCATTTTTGTTGTTATATCAAGAATTTTAAGCGGATCAACAAAAGCGGCCAACGATTGTTTGGGGTGCTCACCTTCACGTACAATGCTACGCAAAGTCCATCCAGCTTCCGATTCCCAGTTATTTTTGCGGGCAGCAGAGAACAACCGGAGTGACTTAAGTGACATTTGATGCTCGTTGACGATGAAAATCCGATATGTTTTTATTCCTTTAAACTCATCGCAAGCAAGGGAAATTGGTTGATCATCCTGCCAATTACTTTGCGGCAGGGCTATTTGCAGTATCTCTTGGATTTTACCATCGGGTAAAACACCTTGTACTGTCACAGATACACCTGGTTCGTAGCTAAACTGATGATTAAAACCTTGGATGCTTGAAAATTCAATTGTACGGATTACAACCTCATCAGGGAATATTACTTCAATCCAGTTGGGATTATCGATAGTTGCTGGAGTAAGTGTAATTGGTTTTCCTAAGTTTCCAGTTAAACAATCCTCCCATGCCAAATCCTTCCGGTTACTATTTAGTAGCTTTGGTTTTAGAGCGGAGTCTGTGTCATCCAATGGTGTAGGAAATGCAATGACTGCTATATCTTTATAGTCACGCCACGGTTCTGTGCTTGGCTGGGGAACTGGCAAGTTGATATCGACCACGCTTCCACCATCAATATCTGTGCGATTCACCACAAGATTGCGCATAGCATTTGAAGGCTCAATCCAAGGGCCACCCGCCATTGCCCACCCTGGGCAGTTATGCATCGTAAAGCGTAATCCCAGACGATAACATTCCTGTGCTGTATGTTTCACCGCATCATCCCATAACGGGCTGAGACAGGAAATTTGCGGTTTTACTCCTGGCCAGGGGTATCCTGTCTGTCCGTGGAACAGTAGTACGCTCGAAATACCAGCTTTGGCAATTGCTTCCAGATCAGCTGTGATACCTTCTTTTGATACATTTCCTCCAATATAGAAGAAATAGGTTCCTGGATAATAAATTTTCGCTGGCAATTTAAAGTTTCCTATATCGTTTTTGCAAAAAAGGCGATTTAGTTCATCATTCGAAGGTAGTACCTGAACTTGAGCTATTGCCGGAATTATCAAGTTAACAAGAAAAAATAGTAATAATAAAACGACTGGATTAAAGATTCGCATGATTATAGTGTATTAAAATTAACTTAGTGCATAGCAGAAATATAAATAGTTGAATATCTGCTAAATAATCAATATAATTAGTATATTCCAGCATTATGGAGCAGGCTTTAGTCCTTCCCATTTTACTACCCATGACCCATCCATTGGAAAGCCAGGTGCATTACGATTTGGCGCACCATCCCATCCGGCGGCCATCATTGCAACGGCATATAAGAGCCCTCCGTTGCCAGGTAAATAAGGACAAGGTCCTCCGGTGCAAACACCTCGTTCGTCATAGTAATTCCTGGATCCAGCATCTTTAAGTAAGGCTTCAATTGCAATATTTGGTTCGTTCAGACGAGCAGCAGCCATGGCGACCCAAGGGAAATCCCATCCCCAACAACGACGCCAGTCCCAGGTCGACCAAATTTTGAGCAAGGTACGATGAGCTGTTTCGCGATCAACATTTTTTAACGGTGGAAGCATTCCAAAAACACCAATCGGATCGGGATGTTCCCATGCGCGCTTCGTATAGGTATCATGCCATTCTGCTGAATGTACAAAAACACCATTATCTACTGGCAAAGAAGCAAGATGCTCTATGACTTCATCCCAATGCTTATTACGAGCCAAACCCATCCTTTCGCGCCAAACCTGCGCCTGATTGAGTCCCCAGTTCCAGTATGCCAGATCAAAGACATCATCCTTGGTAATTCCTTGTTCGCTGGGTGGCATGGCAGGATCAAGATGGTAGATGCCGGTTTGTTTGTCAATCACTGGGTAGTCGGCCATGTGCTCCGCAGTCCCTTCAATAATTACGGACCATCTTTTGAGAGTCTCTTGATTTGGATGAAGTCGATAATCCAACTCTGCAAAGAATATTGGATGTGGTTGTTTCCAAAGCAGTACCTGATTTCCTTCCCAAGGAGCACTACGTCCTTCGGGTCCAACAGATTTAGGCCATTTAAGTCCTTTGTAACCAAGTTGCTGTGCCAATTTGCGTGCAGCAGGAATAAAACGGTTGTAGCATTCCAGTGCACTATCAGCCATATTCCATCTATTCCAGAGGGCATAATGTGCCAGATGCCACCAGACCATCTCCATATGAAATTGACTACGCCACGGATCAAGTCCCATAAGGCCTGCCTCTGCAGAAGGAAAACTCCCAGCCGATTGTACAGCCATTAAATATTGTGATAAAACAATTCTACGTTCAAGTTCCTTCCATCTAGGATCCTTACTCTCTGAAAGATCAATTGCACCTCCACTAGTCCAGAATCCAGGCCAATATAACTTGCACGCGTTAGATGTTTCCTTGAAATCCGGAATATTTGATTTGATAGGTTTGTTCGAAAAGGCACAGGTAAATTCCAGTGATCCGGCCCCTTGGCTTACAAGTTTCCATGAATTGAGACTATTTACTGAAGTTGGCTTCAATTCACTACCTAAACTCCAATCTATAGTCGTATAATAAATAGTTGAATCAATCTCACGGGAGAAATCACAATGTCTATCTAATTGAGATTCGGAAACAATAATTGTTTTATTGTTTTTAATGCGTTCAAAATCTCCTACCCAAGCTTTGTTTCCCTGTAACGATGGATAAGGAAAATCAATTGCAACACCAAGCTCCCCATTTTTAATTAATGAAGACTCAATCCGCACAGAAACCATATCTGCATGAGGATTTACGCAAGTTGTGACATTTACAGGTTGACCGTTTACTGTAAAACTCGAAGTTAAAAGTCCAGACCATAAATCAAGTGCTCTTGATATCTCTTGTACTTCTTCTGGCTTTAAAGCAATTCCATCTGCTTTGACTAAACGAATCCTTCCAAGATTGAAAATATGTGGATTATCAAACATCCATGTGCGGATTTTTGAATTTTCAGGCCAGTAAATATCAGGCCCAGTGTTACGTCCTTTCTGAAATGTCCCTGTTGATGGAACTTGATCTGGGGTTACACCAATTGGCAACGGAAATGTATGCCAACTCCAGTGAGACATCGTATTACCTCCAAAAGTCTGGAGACCAGTTCCATCTACATTAAAGCAAAATTCACCATTCCCAAGGGGAATCTGCCCATTCAAATCATTCCACACAATACTATGTCGAGTTACTAAAGCATGTCGGTCAATCGGGTTCTTGGGGCTTACCGCAAGGGATTGATTTATGGAAGCAATCCCTAAAATCAGATAGAAAAAAGCCACTATGGTAGTTTTAGTCTTTATATAATCTCTTAGTTTCATCTTTTATGTTTAATATTCTCTCTTATAGTTAATTACTTTTTGATCCATTTCAATAATCTTAATCTTGACCAAATTTCATAATTGAATACATCAAAGGGCTTTTTCTCCCAATAAATACACTTTCGGTTGAAAGATATCTCTCTGGCAGCTCAATTAAACATGAAATTATAATATTCAACGACGCAATTGTTGAAGTTGGGTTATGAGCCAATATGCCTTCGGATAAAGGAACTTCCCCAGTGACTGAACATAAATGCACATTCCAGAAGTTTTTTTATCTTCATATCAGAAGTTTTTTTTATAGGATTTGAGTATAACAGGAGTAATAGCCAACCCAACAAAAGAATCTGCTGTACCGTAGTATAAATACCATTTATCCCTGAAAAAAACTAAGCCTTCAGCGAATGTTGTGCCTGCTGCATATTGTCCAGTTATTTCATGCGGCAATGTTGGTCGAAGGATATAGCTATCTGTTCGATTAATTACTTTGTTCATATTCTTCAGATCAAACAGCACTTCACCTACTGAGTACATTCCTTTGGGTAAATCTGTTGCTGCATCCTCATTGGTAGCATTCTTACCATTGTATATAAGTAAAATCCCCTTATCTGTCATTAATGCAGGTGGTCCACATTCAGTAAGAGCACTATCAAATTTTCCGGAACGTGTTGTTATTGCAATTTTTAATTCTCCAGCCTCATCCACTAATGGATTCCAATCCAAAAGATTATCTGACCATGCTAAGTTTACAAATTTCTCGCCCCAATACATCCAATACTTACCATCTTTTTTTGCAACAACAAGTTTGTTGTTTTCCATTTTTGTAACAATTGAGCCTGATTTAGTCCACATATTCATAAACTTACCATTATATGCCTTAGCAAAAGCAGGTCCATTTTTTTTCCAATGGATAAGATCTTTAGAGACAGCTATAGACAGACGAGCCACTTTCTGATTCCAGCTTGTATAGGTCATCACATATAAACCATCTGAAGTTGCTACAACTCGAGGGTCTTCGCATCCTCCCGGATAATCATATTTATTAAACTCATCATTATCAGGATACAAAACAGGCCTTTTGAAATTAGTAAAATGAATACCATCCTCACTTACAGATAATCCAATGCGGGAAGTCCGTCCCCCCAATTTAGCCTTTGGATTATCTTCGCATCGTGTTAGAAGATAAACCTTACCATCTTTAACAATGGCTGCAGGATTAAATACGTCAGCTTTCTGCCACTTTACCATTTCTTTCTTCACCGGACAAAAAAATGTTAACGAAGAGTCTGCTTTAATAATAGGATTCTCTATTGTTTTGTCAAATCCACCTAAATCCCACTTTTCCTGCGCTTGAACATAATGGAATATTGTTATTATGAATAAGACTACTATAAATCTATTTATCATCTTTTTATTAAGTTAAAATTAATGTAACTATTATTTATTTTTATGACATACATGCCTGGTGCAAGGGGTTGTATATTTATTCGTTCTTGTTCAACCTTGCATTCGAGCACAATACGACCGATCAAATCGAGTATCTTAACATTGTCCACTTTTGCATTCTGACTTTTTATTACAAGATAATTATTCTCAGGATTAGGATAAATATTATAATCACCAGATTCATTGACTGATGATACATTGTTAGATGAATTTAACGACAAAGGCCATGAATTTTTCAACATAAAAAAATAGCGATCTTCGGTGAATTCAATTTTTCCGTCGACCTCGGTTTTTACAACAAAACAAAGCTTGCGAATTGCAGAATTCGTGCCGGGGAGCGAAAGCACAATAGAGGGCTGCACAAAATTACCAGGCACAACATTGATCATAGGTGTAGCGCCATAAGCTGTTAATATGCCCTTTACACTATCCGCATGGGCTTCCCAAAGAATGCGCATGGCATGTGTTGACAGGCTGTTGTTGAACATCACCATTTTGCGTGTAGTGCAGGAAATATTCTCGAATGTATATGCGTTAGAGACCGGGAAAAAATCATCTTCACTGTTGGTGAGCTTGTTTGTTATAATATCCACGTCGGCAGAGGCATAAACATGATAGCAGTTTTGGACAAACCTTACTATATCCGAACCCCAGCCGTCAACGTTATCGCGGCGGTCTTTGTTGCCATATCCTGTAAGATGGGTACCATCAGCTTTGGATGAGCCTTGTACAAAATTCATCCAATAGTTGCCCCAACACCAAGGTGTAAACACTGCATAATGGCGAAACCTATAGAGTATTCCGGCTCGTGCACAGTCAATAAGCTCCGTGTTCTTAGGGCTGGTGCTTTTGTTGACCCAGAAAATTTCTTCAACTCCCTTTATTCGCAGGGTATCATCCCTCGGCTCTCGGTAATGAGACATAACCCAGGCCTTTCCTACCTCGTTCGTTCCGGTGAATGTGGTATCCCAAGGTGACGCATCTTGCGAGAATGTTAATGGACGTTGAATATCCTCAGACATTGCTGCATCAATGAGAGCCCGTGCATAACTGTGATTCCTGGTTATTTCCTTATCTTCGTTGTCCAGGCTGTAACGCACAACACTTGGATGATTCCGATAATATCGAACCATCCCCTTAACTGCTTCCGGCATGTAAATGCTATGCCATACTTCGGCCGGCTTATCATAACCCCTGATAGCACTTTCCCCAATAGTCATGAAACCAAGCTCATCGGCAGCATCGTTCATAATCTGGGTTGCTGCTGAAGTGTGATAACGGAAACAATTCATTCCCATTCGCATGTATCGCTTCCAGGTTTCTTTTGCGCCGTTGGGTCCGGCTCCCCAGCCTTCAGTATTAACATAGCCGGTCTGAAAGGCAATCGTGCCCTTTGGTTGATAGTGTGTCTCCTGAGTCCCATCGCCCAATTGGAAGACATGAACACCATTGATCTTATAGTAGTAAGGGCCTTCAGAGTATTCAACAAAGCCAAACCGCTGGGTCAGCGTGTCAAATCTGTTTACCCCTTCGTAAAGAGAAAGGTGAAGATAATGGAGCTTTGCAGTATAGTTCTCATTGAATGGAATATTGGGCCACCAGTAGCTTTCAGAACCTAATCCCCAGGTTATGGGACCCTGTGTGATTTTTGTTGTTGTATTAGCCGGTAGGGATACCGTTTGATCGGCAATGACAGGGTAATTCCAAGAATCCTCTTTATTCCAAGGTGTCAAACGGCCTTTTATGGTAATGGATTTGGCACTTGTGGAATGATTGCAAATCCACACATCGCGGTAAAAATTATTATTACTAACAGAAGGACGTAGATATTGATTAACGATACGAACCTCGGGATATATATCCAAAAATACACCACGGGGCATTCCTATTTGCCGCCCATAATTCATCGAGGAGGGCATGTAACGTGTGCCATTGTTATACGTTGCACTATTTAAGCACCTGACCGTTAGAGTATAAGTACTTCCAGGTTTAACAAAATGAGTCAAATCTACCTCTCCAGGGAAAAGACTAAACGGGATCTGTTTAACAACAGTATTGTCAATATAAACTACTCCGAAATCGTTTACCGACTGAACCCGCAGGATTGTTGTCTGGGTTGAGGATATGTTGGGAATAGTGATGCTACGCTGAAAGTCGATCCATTTCTGGTCACCGGCAGCTTTCTGACCGGGAATGGCAAAAACCACCCAACTGGCATCTGTTTCACCTTTGCAAGTCCATGCTGTTGTGGAGGCTAGGTTCATACTGGAAATAGGCGAGGCTTGCAAGTATCTGGGTGTGAATAATATAAAAAAGAACATTCCATATAAAACTATGGAAATTCGAAAGTGTAGCTTCAGGAATCTAATAAGTAATCGCATTCTGATTTAGGTTAAGTTAATAACTATAGTTTTCTTTATATCGATATTAAATATAATGTTGAAACGAACAAGTAATTTGGACATCGCCTTTAAGAATACTTAAATCTGGTAAAACCTCAGCTTTACCATACCTTCAAAAATGGGGATCGTTCTATTTTCATGTTGGTTACCTCAATTGCTTTGAATAATTGATTATCTTTTGCTTCAGGCACTTTAAAGCGATCAATATCCAGACCGTTTACATCATCGCAAATTATTGCAGGACGATCATCTTGTTTTTTGGTAGTAAAGGAGATGTCATACAACTGAAGATTTTTAATGTGTCTTGCATATAGTCCATAAGCTGGGGTTACACCCAGTAAATATGGTTCAGGATATCCAAAACCTAATTCAGGAAAAGTTCTTGATGCTTGTTCTTTTGTACCCCCACCTTTGTATTGAACATTTACATTTTGGATTGTAATATTTTCTAAAGGATATCCAGGTAAACCGGTGAGCTGTATGCCACTTAATGAGTCGGCTCCGGTTACGTAAATATTACTGATTAAAATATTTTTTACTGTACCCATTTCTGAACTGGCTATGGGGCCCCGGTTCCTCTGTCCGAGTGTTATATATATGGGATAATGGTTTATATCCATCATGGTAATATTGGAGACAACAATATTATCAATGATTCCACCGTCAACTTCTTCTATTGCAATACCATTGCTATTACGAAAAATACAGTTCGAAACAACACAATTTCTGAATCCACCGTTTGATTCTGTGCCAAACTTTATCCGACCACCTGACCAGTTGACCTTATGTGGTATCCTTTTGCCATTGAGTAATGTGCCTTCTTCATATGCAAACACCTGACAATTAGTGATGACCAGGTTTTCTGTAATCCATGGTTTATTTAAGGCATAGGAACTTTTTAGACAAATAGCGTCATCTTCCGGCGAATTCACCCTGCAGTTGGATACCAGAGTATTCGTGCAGCAATCTATATCAATCCCGTCACGATTGGTATCAATGGTCAAATTATCCAGTGTAACCAAATCGCAGCCTGTAATAATAATTGCAAAATGACCTCCATGAAATATCGTAATATCGCGGATAAGAACATTGCTGCATAACTTTAAAGCAATGGCTTTGTCGCCGATGCCTATTGAACCACCCAATACTGTTCCTTCAATTTCTTTATCTTCTCTGGTTAAACCACCACCATCAATCATTCCACGACCTGTAATGGAAACGTTTGTAAGGTTCTCTCCCCAAATCAAGCTATTATGAAAGTAGGTATGTCCACCATCTTGATAAGCTGTATCAAGAAATGCCTCGGGAGTATCGTAGGCAGCACTATCTGATGGTGCACCAAAGATATCGGCTCCTGCATCTAATAGGAGGTTTATATTACTTTTCATGCGTATACTTCCACAGAGGTATCTTCCGGCTGGCACATAAACAGTTCCTCCACCATTATTGTAACAGCTTTCAATAGCCTTATTTATTGCTTTATGATCAAGTAGTTGTCCATCGCCTTTGGCTCCAAAAGTTTTAACATTATAATATCCAGATGATGGAGAACTGAGGTTTTGCCCATGCACAGAGGTAGCCAAGATAAATGTACAGCCTAAAAAAAACTGTACAAATTTCAGTATATTCATTTCATAAGAATTCATAATATCCTCAATTTACTTGTTATATTCTTTATGGTTTATTTGTGTAATGTAGGGTTCGGATGTACCCCATGTAAGGTTGGGTGTTTTCCCTAGAATGAATTCTAAGGTCCCCCCTTTTGTAATTTCATCTTGTTTTATCCAGCAACGGTTGATTTCCTTACCGTTTAGTATTGCTTTTTGTATATAAAAATTTTCGTCAGAAACATTTTCTGCAATAATCCGGAACGTCTTTTTATCAGGCAGTTGAATTGAAACTGATGAAAAAATAGGAGCCGTTAATGTATATACAGGTTCTCCAACAAGTACAGGATAAAATCCTATGGAGGCCAATACATACCATGCTGCCATTGTCCCTGCATCATCATCCATTTCAGGTATATATCCTATAGGATCTAATTTATATATTCTTCCTACATATGGAGTCTTCCATTTTTCATGTGTGCCATACCATTGCTCAGTATTCTTAGTTAATAATTCATTTACTATTTTTTGAGTTAGATAAGGTTTATCCGTAAAATTGAACATGAAAGGAACTGCAATATCGGGCTCATTTGCCTGATTATACAAATGGTTATTAAAGAAGTATTCAAGCTGCTCTGTAAATATGTCTTTACCTCCAAGCATACTCATCATTCCTTTCACATCATAGGGAACAAACCAGCGATACTGCCATAATGTACCTTCATATAAACCATCGCCGTGCATGATATCTGACTTTTCATTCATCGTTAAGAACTTTTCACGCCAAATATCCTGGTATTTTGCAGCCCGCTGGGAAAATCTCTCTTGGTCATCTTTTTTATTTAGGAGTCCTGCTATTTTACTGAGTGCCCAATAATCGTATGCTGTTTCGAGCTTCTGATCAGGAGACTTTTCCGGATATTGTTCAGATTCCTTCACTAAAAGTGGGTAAACTGCTTTCAGATTAAATTTGTTTATGCCTTTCGAATAGCAATCAAGAAGAACAAGTATGGCATGCTCTGTCCTAACCGTAGGAAATGGTTCCGTTACCGTGCCCCACGGAGCCTTGCCTTCTTCGTACAAGTCAACTAATGACCGACACACATCATTCATTAATGCAGGCTCTGTAATCGTTAGCAAAGGAATTTCTGTTCTGAAGTTGTCCCAAATTGACCATCCATGATAATGAATGTAGTCGGTTGCCTTATATAAATTTCCATCCGAACCACGATAATTTCCTGAAGGCTCACTTAAATTGGATGGAGATAGCATCGAATGATAATAATGTGTATAAAACAATTTTACATACTCTTCTTTACCTTCTACAGAAATTTTATTTAACTTCTCGTTCCATAAGTTTCTGGCTTTATTACGAATAGTTTCAAAACTTGATGCACCGACCTCTAGATTTCGGTCGATCGCCGCCTGCGCCGGACTAACTGAAGAAACGCTCGTTTTAACATTTACCGATTCTCCTTTCCTTATTCTAAAAAAGAACCAAACCACAGAACCATCATTATGTATTGAGTCTGCTTTTTTATTAATTTCAACATGATAATAAAATTTATACGCCCCCAGTTTGCATACAGAATTAGCTTGAATGCTTCCCGATATACAATTTCCATGTATTTCATGATGCTCACCCATCAGATTTTCGAGAGAATAAGCCAAATCAACCATAATCCACGCTTTACCTCCATTCGTATAGGTATATCTTTGCCAACCGGTTGCATTTGTTACAACCATTTCCGCTTTTATAGACGGGGCTTGAAAAGTTACTTCATAATACCCGGGAGAAGCCTTTTCGGATGTCTTATTATACAAATAGCTACCCTTATCTATTTCCCCGAACCCAGGTTTAACAAGAATATTCGCCCCTGTACCTTTGCACCCAACTCCCTCCATTCTATTGATTGTAAACCCTTTTATACGTTTTGCGGTAAAATTGTAACCAGCCTGATTAGTTGGATCTGTTTCTGCACCCAACTTCACTAATCCGAAAGGAAGAGATGCCGAGGGAGAAAGCTGTCCATGATCGCCTGAAGTACATACAAATGGGTCAACATAAGCACATCTATCGATTGATGGTTTTTGTGCATCTAAAGTATTAAACCTACAACTTATACAAAGTAGCTGTATGATTACAAATATTTTGATCATCATTTTGATATTTACATTTCGAACCGTGTATTGTCTGATGGTGGTTATCAAGGTGAACCCAATGAGAAAAAACCAGAATCGCATTCGGCTGGATATTTGAAATTGTCTTACGTTCAGACCACTTAAGTCAATTTGTAGTTATACCTCAAAGATGGATGGTTGAAAGAACATTTGATTGGTTTGAAAGTTATACCGAAGGCTCTGTAAGGACTTCGAATTTCTGACAGACACAAGCGAGGCTATAATTAAGTTTGCAATGATAAAAGTCATGCATAATAGAATTATAAAAACGGTCTCTTAGAATCTTAGTAGAAAACAAACATGTATGGATCCAGGATATACAAACATCAAGGTTTAGAGTGAAAAATAGCATTTTATTTACATAATTATTGCAAATTTTCAGGGACAAAATGAATTTTGACCGAATAAAGTTCTTTGGCTTATTTATCTTTACTCAATGCAGAATTCAGACTGTTTGTTTTGAATATGTTACTAAAGAAAAGCCTGTCAGCATTTTATAATCTCTGTTTATTTATTTCCGAAGCAATGCTGTGGCACACCACAGAACAGGTGCCTGCCCATGCATATCTCCGATATTTCTTTTCCGGTCGAGGTAATACTGGCAGTCATTTTTCTTGTTTGTGCCTTCGCATACTTCGGTTATGTCTCCATCTTTATTTAAATATTTTATCATGGCAAGCCAAGCTTTTCGTGCTGCAGGTCCATATACGGCCTCATCTAGCCACCCATTTTTTACGCCAGTAATAAAAGCAAAAGTAAACATACCGGTACAAGAAGTCTCGTACCAAGATTCTTGATTATCAATAAGTTGTCTCCACATTCCATTTTTAGACTGGTATTTAAGAAGTGAGGCCATCATGCTTTTGTAACCTTCCATAATTCGTGGCCGATTTGTATTATCTTCCGGTAATGATCGAAGCAATTCACTCATTCCGGCGGCCATCCAGCCATCGCCCCGCCCCCAGAAGAAGGGTACATCAGGCGCATGAAAAAATAATCCATTTGGACGTTGCAAACTGTCGAGATATACAACCATCTCTTTGGCAGCCCGCTCAATATAAGTTACATCACCTGTTGCCCTGTATGCCTGAGCCTGAACTAGAGTAATCATGAACATATCATCAATCCACAACCGGGTTTGCCAAGTTAATCCCATTTTGCAATAGATTTGCGACTCTGGATTTATAAGTTCCCCTTCAGGTAGTTCCCATTGTTTATCTGCAAAACTTTTACCTAAATCCAGATATTTTTGCTTGCTGGTTTGTATATACAATTCCAATGGAACAGATCCAAATACAGTATAGTCCACATGATTCGGAATAGGGATCAAAGATGATTTTTCGCCAAATAATGGTTCAAACCGATCAGCAAGCTGATCTCTTAACATCTTATTTTTACTTTCTTTGGCAAAGGTGAGTGCACCATACCATGCACAAACTTCAGGATAGGTTATATAACTTGGGGGCGTTGGCTTTCCGTAATTTTGGTGAGGGCTCGCAACAAAGCGATTTGCCACTTTTGTACCAACTTCCTTTGGAGAAGAGCCTTTTGTCCAGTTCTTCAGATCTGCTTTTCCTAATTGCGCATAGCCTGAATTAATATTAAATAGGCAAACTGCAAGAGTTAAAATTACGGATTTAGTAATCATCTGTTTCATTCATAAATAATTAGTAAGTTAATAAATAACAATATATTGCAAAATGAACAGATAAAAAGTTGAAATTTCATCCGTACACTCCAAGTACATGTTTATGTGCTTATCTGTTAATGTCAGTTTCAGTATACTTTCTTTTCAGCCATGTTTTGGGTATGGGTATAATACAAAGATTCATTGATCTATTGTCTTCTGAAAGCATTGCAGATTCTATCAATATTTCTGTCCCGTCTGGTTTGATGGTGGGATGAGGGTGGTCTGTGGCAGTATTTTTATGACCGGCTGATAGCAGAATCATTTCATGTGAATTTCTGTCTATCAGGTAGATTCTTCTTTGGAAATCATCTCCTACAATCCAGCGGCCATCTGGCGATCCGCTTGTATGCCAAAATCCGCTACCATTAGGTATTTGTCCAATCATTTCCATTTCACGGGTTCTGAGATTTATTATTCCTATTCCTGTTGGTCTTTCACGCGTACCACAGGCTCCCCAGCCTACTTCCTGACCTAAGTTTGTTGGATCGCGTGGAACCGGTGGAAGTGAATCAATGCCTATTCCCATTCGTCGGTGTCCCTGAATTACAACGGCAACTTCATCCCTTGTGATTATGGCTTCATGGGTAACCCAATCGAAACTTGCCTCAGGAAAGAGGGGGCGAAAATTCTTACCGTCAGCCATCGCAGTCCAAGTCCGCTGTGGGGCTTTACCCTGTGTTTCCCAACAGAATACCAGTTCACCTGAAAGCCATGGGTTTGCTTGAATATGACCCATCTGAAATGGAACAGCAATAACGAATTTTATTTCTCCCGTTTTTATATTCATGCTTTCAATTCCTGCCGGACCGGATCCCTGATTCCTAGGTCCAAAATTAGGCTCAATTTTTGTACTTTCGGGGAGATGCTTTTTAGCCTCCTTTTTACCTACTCTAAAATAGACCACCTCCTCATTGGCATCAAGCGCCAAATCTGATATGGCTCCTACTTCAGTCGGTATTGTGCCGCAAACACGCTGATATTCGGATGCAGCTTTTAATTTTCCTACTTCGCTATCAGCAAACAATTTGGCTAGATCAACCTCAAATATCTGCGAAGACCGATCCTCGCCAAAAAAAATTGAATCTGGTTTTGTGTTGAAACGGAGGTGCTTCATGTAATAAAGTTTCATCGATTTTCTGGCAACAATAAGAACGCCGTCGTACCTGCCTTCCGTTACTTGAACAATAATGCCGGTCTTCTCATTCACAGCCATAGCTTCTCCCCTTACCCTCTTGGATCCGAAAACAATCCACTTTCCATCAGAAGTCCATTGATTATGTGTCTGGTAGATTTTCATGTCTCCAACAGGTTTACTGGTAAGAAAAGTGAGCTTTGTTCCTGTTACCGGATCTGTAATTATTTTTTTTTCAGATGGAAAGCGTGTTCCTATCTGCCCGGTCGCTGCTGTTATCGATAACAGCAATACAAATGAAACTGCAGTAAATGTTAAATGAATTTTAGTTTTCATATACGATAAAATATTAGTTGCCTCATGGCATTAACAGTGAAAATTATAATTAGAATCCTTTATTAACCATCTTTTATATCGGGTTTGAAATAAGATTACAAGAACAAATAATCATTGAATGAAAATTTATTAGAAGTAAAGCATCATGCTTTTCTTTATTTTGTATTTATCCATGATAGCCATAATGTCCATTCAAGACTATTTTCCACTATCCAAAATAAAAAAATATTTTTTCAAGTAATTATTCCATACTTCGGCCAGCTTATCGCCAGCCCTTATAGCAATTTCCCCATTGGTCATGAACCCAAGCTCATCGGCAGTATCGTTCATAATCTGGGTGGCTTCTGAAGTGTGATAACCGAAACAATTCATTTCCATTCGCATGTATCGCTTCCAGGTTTCTTTTGCGCCGTTGAGTCCGGCTCCCTAGATAGCTGGTCTGAAAGGCAATCGTGCCCTTAGGTTGATATTTTGTCGCCTTAATCCCATCACCCAATTGGAAGACATGAATGCTATTGATCATATATTAATAAGGGCTTTCAGAGCATACAACAAGGCCACTGGATCTGTATTTCCAGTTTTACAATCATGAATGATTACACCAATTTCTAAATTATCATACTCCAAAACAGAAGTATGTATTAGCGGCCTAAAACGAGAATAACTTTTTATGGCATTTGAAGCCAAAAGTTATTTCCTGTTTTTTCCGACACAAATTGCAGCATGAAAATATCTTAACTCGCTGCATTTATTGTCCGAACAATTGGGAGTAGTATAATTTATATTTTTTTGTCATGTTCTAATAACTTAAGTAAATAGAGTCTAAAAAATCGCTGAAGGATTGGGACAAGTAATGCTATTGGTCTGCAGGCTCGCAAAAAGTGCGATAAAAATGAGGACGAGAGTTGGCTACGAAGCTTGCGATTTGGCAGTCTTATTCTAGAGAATTATTTATTTTTAATTCTACCTTTGAACCTTTAATTAAAATTAATAGCTGACCAAACTTGACTTCCACTTTTAAAAATATCGATTCTTTTGCTGTGAAAAACCTGAAACAAGGCGATGTAAAAGCATTTGATGATTTGTTTAATAAGTATTCTCCACGTTTGTATAATTTTTCAGTCAAATACTTAAAGTCTGCGGAAGAAGCCGAAGAGGTCGTACAGGAGGTGTTTCTTTATATATGGGACAAAAGAGAAGGCTTGAAGCCTGACAATTCTTTTAATGCTTATATTTTCACCATTGCCTATAACATTATAAAAAAGTACTTTATAAAAAAGTCAAGAAATAATGCTTATAAGGATGATTTGATTTACACACTTCTGCAAGAGGAGAATAATCTGGATCAGACGATTGATTATAAGTTTCTGCTTGAAAAGGTTGAATTTATTATTAATTCCTTACCAAACAGACGTAAAGAAATTTTTCTAAAAAGGAAGTATGACGGATTATCAATCAAACAAATTGCTATTGAACTTGGCATCTCGCCTAATACTGTAGAAAACCAACTTGCTTCTGCCCAGAAGCAGATACTAAATGAACTTAAGAAAGAAAAATTAGCAGGGTTAATTTTCTTTATGCTTTTTATTTCTTAGACTGTAAACTGAACTCTGTCTAAGTCGAAAAACTCTAATTTTGTTCCTAGATGGAAACAGCGATTATGAATGAAGAATGCAAAGTCATACAGGCTAAAGCCCTGGAACAGTTACGTTCGAGTCAGTCATTAACAGGAAAAGATGGTGCTTTTGCTCCGTTATTGAAACCCTTCAAAGAAACCGCCTTTTCAGCCGAAATGGCTGGTTATTTAGTTGAAATTGAGCAAAGTAAATGGATTGAGCTCAATGGCAAAGGCATCAAAACATTCAAGACCCATGTCTGGGATATTACCATTGAAACGCTACAATTCCGACATAGTACTTTCAGTCCCTATATCGTTTAGAAGTGGGAAACTGTATTAGCTGATAATCTGGCCCCAAAAATCATAGGTTTATATGAATTGGGGATAAGTTTTCGGGACATTGCTTCTCACATAGAAGAAATGTGCGATGTTGAAATCTCTTATACCTCGCTGAGCGAAATCACCGGCCGGATTATTCCAAAAGTAAAATAATGGCAATCAGCCCTTTGGAATCTATATACAATATTGTTTGGCTTGATTCGATGCACTATAAAGTAAAGGATAGTGGCCGTGTGGTAAGCCGGGCCTTTTACAATGTTTTGGCGGTCAATAAAGACGGACGAAAGGAACTGATAGGGATGTACACTTCAGAGAGCGAAGGCGCCAACTTTCGGTTAGGAGTGATAACCGATCTAAAATCAAGAGGGCTAAAAGATATCCTGATTGCTAGTATCGATAATCTGACCGGATTTGCAGAGGCTATTGCCACTATTTTCCCCAAGGTTGAAATGCAATCGTGCGTGGTTCAATAGATCCACAACTCTTTTAATATTTAGCCTTTACAGCTCAGAAGGCAATTATGAAAGACCTCAAATGTGTTTATTAGTCACCAAATAAGTTGCAGGCCGAAGATGAACTGTTAGAACTGGATGAAATTTGGGGCAGAAAATATTCGGTTGTTCTTAAATCCTGACACTCCAACTGGGAAAAGTTAATGGTCTACTTTAACTATGACGAACAGATTCACCGGTTGAACTAAATAACCAATGCCTTGAAGGATTCCATCGCCAATATAAACGGCTTCCTGCGGTCACCGCCCTTGTCCAATTTTATTACCGGTTTAAAAAGCATTTAAGAGTTGGAAGAAAAAAAACAGTAGTTTTGAATTGAATGAATAAAATATCAGACAGAGTTTAATTTGCTCTCTCTTATTTCTTTATTTGATCGAATATTTAATTTACTGATAATCATAGTTGTATGTATTGTCTGAAAAAATATTTCAATAATTTTTGATTTAGGATAGTTGAAAATGATCTTAAAAGGACATTATAGGCATCATGGATACTAATATAGAAAAAATAAGACGTTTTACTTCCGGTAAATTTTCATTCAATGATTATTTATCTGTATCCTCCTTTTTCAAGAACGAGGTGAATGATGAAAAACTGAAGGAAAGCATGGAGTCAGAATGGTATGAAACTGATCAAACTAACAATAACAAGGAGCGCCTGTCCCAAATTCTCAACAATTTGCATTTTCAGATAAATATGAACATTAATGGAAAAGCAAATGTATTTCGCAACTTTTACCATGCTTTTTCAAAGGTTGCTGTTATCTTAGTTATTCCTGCCTTAATTACAATCGCTGTTTTATCCTATATATCGATTAATTCTCCTGAAAGAGCAGAATCATGGGCTGAAATTCATTCACCCCTTGGATCAAGAACAAAATTTCAATTGCCAGATGGAACACTAGGCTGGTTGAACGGCGGTTCTTCAATTAAATATCCTATAAATTTCATGCAACATCGAAATGTCGAGATTTCTGGTGAAGTCTGGTTCGATGTAGTTCATATCAAATCTGAAGGATTTCGGGTAATTACGCCATATTTTGATGTAAAAGTATTGGGCACTCAGTTTAATGTGATTGCATATGATAATGAAACTACAGCAGAAGTCATCTTGGAGAGAGGAAAAGTTCTTTTGCTTGGCAAGGATCAAGAGGTAAAGGAAGAACTGAAACCGGACCAACATCTTGTGTATAATAAATTAACAAAGACAATAATAAAAACCGATATTGACTCGAAAAGCTATACTAGCTGGAAGGATGGAGTGATTATATTTAAGAATGTCCCCATGTCTGAAATCGCCAGAAGGTTAGAACGCAGATATAATGCAGAAATCATTCTTCATGGCGATTCGTTAAAGTCATCCATATTTAGGGCTACCTTTCAGGATGAAAATTTGGATGAGATATGCAAAATGTTATCAACCGTAGCTCCGATTAAATATAAAATACTAAAAAGAGAAAAACTACCTGATAATACTTTTGCTAAAGCAAAAGTGGAAATGTGGTTTAAAAATGATATAAACCTAAAATAGATTGCCTATGATATGATGTTTTTATAAAAAAACAGGGAGGTATTCGCTGTACCTACCCTGCTAATCAGTAGAATTAAACTTAGAGAAGTAGTAAATCCACTAAATACAAATTTATGAAAAAAAACAGAATTTATGGGCTGATGGAGAAAATTGGCCTGTTTAAAATGATTAAGATTATGCGTTTTACCATTTTTATCCTATTTCTTTCTTTATCGCAAACTTTTGCGGTGAACACTTATTCTCAACAAACTAAGCTAAGTTTAGATATGAGAGATGCCAGAGTGGAAGATGTTATCGATAAAATTGAAAAGAATTCTGAGTTCTTTTTTATGTACAACAAAAACATGATTGATGTTGACCGAAAGGTTGATATACAAGTTGAAGAAAAAAGTGTCAAAGAAGTACTGGATAAGATTTTTGCAAATACGGGTATAACATATTCGATTAAGGATCGCCAAATTTTATTGATCAACAATCGCTTGGCTGATATAGGTGAATCCACTACACAACTGCAAAAATCCATTTCCGGAAAAGTCACCGACTCCTCAGGTGGTTCTTTACCTGGAGTTTCGGTGGTTGTGAAAAATACAACCATCGGAACAATTACTGATAGTGATGGGAAATATATCCTTGCAAATATTTTACCAAATGCCATTTTACAGTTTTCTTTTGTTGGAATGAAGTTACAAGAAGTGGCTGTCAGTAACAAATCAATTATCAATATTGTAATGGAAGAAGAGTCAATTGGTATTGCAGAGGTAGTCGCAGTAGGTTATGGCAAATCAAGCAAAAAGGAAGTTACTGGTTCTATCTCAAATGTTAAAGCTGAAAGTTTTAATCGAGGTGTGGTAACTTCTCCCGCAGCACTATTAGAAGGGAAAGTGGCTGGACTAAATATTACAAAAGATGGCAATCCAAATTCCAGTCCATCTGTAACTCTTCGCGGCCCATCTACAATTCGTGCAAATGGTGCTTCCCCATTTTATGTAATTGACGGAGTACCCGATGCTGATTATAACTTGATAGCACCAGATGATATCGTTTCGATCGATGTTTTAAAAGACGCTTCAGCCGCTGCCATTTATGGCACCCGTGCTGCAAATGGAGTAATTCTTATAACAACTAAAAGGGCAAAAGTCGGACAGGTTCTTATTTCTTACAACGCATATGGCGCGATAGAAAGCATTTCAAATAAATTATCATTTGCAACTGGAGATCAATTAAGAGAGTTTTTATCAGCTAATGGGAAGAGTTTAAAGCCTGCAAATGATATGGTTGGGGTTAATACAGATTGGCAGGATGAAATTTATAGAACAGGGTATGCTCAAAATCATAATTTTTCTTTTGGTACTGCAAATGAAAAAAGTGTTTTTGGAGCCAGCATTAATTATCTAAAAAATGATGGTATTGTTAAAACATCTGGATTTGACCGACTTTTAGGGCGACTAAATCTTGAGCAAAAAGCATTAAATGATAAGCTTAAACTTTCTTTTGCATTGAGCAATGCTATTACTAATTCTTCACTAATTAGTAATGATGCAACTGGAAATTCAGTAAACTCTAAAGTAAACGTATTTGGAGCTATGGCGACATTTTTCCCAACTGTTACAGCGCGTAAATCGGATGGAACTTTTTTGCAAGATGCTACAGTCCCCAATTTATATAATCCAGTTGAGCTAATAACTGATGCTAATTATAAAAGACGAACCAGTTTAATGTTGGCAAATACATCCGCTGAACTTAAATTGCCTTTAAACTTAGTTTATAATATGAACCTTTCTTATCAGAGAAAGACAACTGAAAATAAGAATTACCTTAACAAAGCCTCTTTTGTCGCACTAAACTTAGGTGGTCAAGCTACGCGAAATACATATACTGATGCAAAACAAATTTTTGAAAATTACCTTTCATTTAGCCAAGTTTTCGCAAATAAACACGACATAAAAGCACTTTTGGGATATTCTTTCCAAGATGATAAAAATGGTGATGGATTCCAGTCAACAAACGAAAATTTTATTACGGATGATTTAGGAGCAAACAATTTATCTTTAGGGTTTCCTACATCCACATATCGTGTGAATTACGGTACTACGACTATTTCCCCAATCCGTATGATTTCGTTTTATGGAAGGTTAAACTATAATTATTCACAGAAGTATATTATTGCCGCTACGATTCGTAAAGATGGCTCATCAGCCTTTGGAAAGAATAATAGATGGGGATATTTTCCTTCTGTTTCGGCGGCATGGCGTATTCAAGAGGAAAACTTCATGAAAGATCAGAATATATTTAATGAATTGAAGTTTCGGGCAGGATATGGGGTCACAGGAAATTCTATTGGTTTTGATCCGCTTACTCCAATTGCCCGCTATAATACCACTGGCTCATTCTATTCCAATGGTATATTTTCTAGTGCTATTGGGCCATCATCTAACCCAAACCCCGACCTCAAATGGGAAAGTACATCTACCACAAACATCGGGTTAGATTTTTCTGTTCTACAGAACAGAATATCTGGATCAATTGATTGGTATAGTAAACAAACAAAAGACTTAATTGCCTCAGTTCCTGTATCTACTGTAATTTATCAATTCAATTCTATATATGCTAATGTGGGCAATATGTCAAATAAAGGAATAGAGTTAAGTTTGACAGCCAATGTATTAGGATTATCAAAGTTAACTTGGGATATAACTGCAAACGCGTCTCACAATGTCAATCTAATTAAAAAGCTTGGCAATGACAAATTCACATTACCTCAAATGTATACTGCCAATCCTGAAGGTCCTGGACAGACAGGTATTTTTACTCAGATTATTAAAGAGGGCTACCCATTAGGTCAGTTTTATACTTTAAAATATCTTGGTAAAACTAATGGAATTTCAACATTTCAAGATAGAAATGGAAATCCCACTACATCACCTACATCTCTTGACCAAACATATATAGGAAACTCACAACCAAAATTAATTTTCGGTTTGGGTAATAAAATCGGATACGAAAATTGGACATTTAGTTTCTTCTTTAGAGGTCAATTTGGAAACAAGATAATGAATGCAACATTAGCAAGTGCAAATACTCCGACTGACGCATCCAATCATAATATTCCAACATTTACTCTCACAGAAGATCCTAATGATTCAAAGGCGAATTATTATTCAGATCGTTATATAGAAGATGGTTCATTTGTGCGTTTGGACAATGCTACGTTAAGCTACCAATTTAAATTGAATGGTAAAAATATAAAAGGGCTACGTATATATGTTACCGGCACAAATCTTTTTATAATTACGAAATATACAGGAACTGATCCGGAGCTTGACTTAGGAGGTATTTCATCTCCTGGGGTTGATAGTAATAACTATTATCCAAGAACTAGGTCTTTTTCTACCGGGGTACAAATTGATTTATAATATTTAATTATAGAAGAATATGAAACAATTCATAAAACTCAAAAACAGATGCATTTACTTTTTACTAGTAATAGCTTTATCTTCTTGTACAAAACTTGATCTTCCAATTGAGTCAGCATTAACTACTGATAACTTTCCGAAAACAAACGCTGATTTTGCAGCTGTCGCTGGACCAGCATACACAGCATTGAGAGGACCGATGGGGCAAGCCTATTGGTTTCTAACAGAATATAGTACGGATGAATTGGCCTTGTTTGCTCATGGTGGAGGTTGGTTTGATGGAGCAAGATATATGCAGTTACATAAGCATAATTGGGATGCAGACAATGCAGCAATAGCTGGTGGATGGTCAGGTCATTATTCGACTATTAGCACATGTAACCGTATTATTTCACTATTTGAGCCTTTAGAAGAGAGTTCTTCAAAACAAACATCTATTTCAGAGTTAAAGGCGACCAGAGATTTGGCTTACTTTTATTTGATGGACTCATATGGGAATATCCCTATTTCGAAATCATTTGGAGATACCGCCAAGGTGGGAAATTCTGCTCGAGCTGATGTATTTAAATTTATTGAAGGTGATATCAAAAGTGCTTTGCCGAATTTAAAATCTGTCACAGGCAAAGCTACATATGGCAAACCTACTCAAGGAATGGCTTGGGCACTTTTAGCAAAACTTTATTTAAATGCTGAATATTATACTGGCAAACCCATGTATAACGAGTGTGTTATGGCATGTGATAGTATAACTAAACTTAATAGATACTCTTTAGATGCTAATTATCTTAAAATGTTTGACTATGATAATGGGCCGCAGATAACAGACTTCATTTTTGCTGTCGTATGGGACAATGTTTATGCTACTGGTGGTTGGTATCCTGCAAGGTATTGTATGAATCAATATTTAGGTAAAAAGTTTTCGTTGCCGTTCACACCTAATGGACCAACAGTAACTTTGCCATCGTTTTATGCACTATTTAATGATCCTAATGATGTTAGAAATAAGCAATGGATTGTTGGTAAACAATACTACAGTGATGGAAGTCCGGTAATTGTTAAAACAACAAACAAAGGGTTAGATGCAAATTATTCAGGTTCAAATCCAAGTGGATTAGTTGACTATCAGGTAGATATTATTCCGAATATTTCTTTGGTTAATGAAAGTACGTTTGAAATAGGTAATGATGTTCTTTCTTGGGTACGGGGTGTTGAGAATAATAAATTTAACGGTGATATAACTTCAAAAGATCGTAACCAGAGTAATGATTTGCCGATTTTTAGATATGCCGATATTTTGTTGACAAAGGCTGAAGCAATTTTGAGGGGGGCAACTGCTACTAACGGCGATACACCATTAACATTGGTAAATAAGGTGCGAAAAAGAGCTGGTGCCTCAGATCTAAGCTCTGTATCGTTGCAGGATATTTTAGATGAGAGAGGCCGTGAATTAACCAATGAAAACTGGAGACGCAACGATTTAATACGATTTGGTCAATGGGAAAAACCATGGGGATTTAAACCTTTAACTGGTGTAAGTATTGATCCTACTCGTAGAATTTTCCCTATACCAAATGCTGAGTTAAAGTTAAATTCTAAGTTAATTCAAAATCCTGGATATAATTAGTAATAATCAAGCACAAAGTATACGTACCTAGATTTATATTTTAGTTTGGATAATAATATTTTTCAGGTATGTACACTTTGTTCTTTTGAAAAGTTCATAACAGACAATATAATTGTTTTTAAATATTGTTGATAATCAGAAATTGCAACTATTTATTCTGATTAAATTGCAGAACAACCAACGGTCAAAGTACAAGTATTTTGACCGTTGGTGATAGCAGCGCAAGTTGAAAACTAAAAATTAAATTTTGGAGTAATCTAAATGATTACTCCAAAATTTATTTATAGTCGCAAGAGCTAATGTTTAGTTTTGATTTTTATAATGTTGTCCCTATACTGATTTCCAATGAAGAGCTTGTATTTCTGGAATCCGGTGATTTTATATATTAGTTTAACCATGTAATTTATTTGAGATTTATAATATGAGACACATACTAATTACCAGTTTATTCATGTTTGTTTTTTTTGTCGCGGTAGGTCAAAAAAACTTGAATATTATCACCGTTGAGAATATCGCATTGAATGCCCAAACCAACAATCTGAAGGATGGACTAGAAAAACTTGATGACTTTTCGATTGGGAAAGACAAAATATATATATGGGGAGGGGGAATTGGCGTTCAAAATAGAAATGTTTATCCAGCGGAGGTGCTTCCTGTATTCTTCTTGCGCACCCTGCAATTTGAGAATATGCAACTGGAGAGTGATGCTTTTGAATGGATTTTTACGGGTAGTAAAGGGGGAATAACAATAAAAGTTAGTAATAACGAAATCTTGTTACTTCAACGTTATTACGATTCGTATGGATTTAATGAAGTTGACCTTAAAAAAAACACGATTAAAGCTGATCGTTATCCCCAGCATCAGATTATAGAAACCAAAACTAAGTTTACGGGGAAACTAAGTACCCTTAGCTTAGAAAGCAACTCAAATTTAATGATAACACTAAGGGCAAATAATCAATTGATAGCCCAATTACCCTGTTTACTTGATCTTACACGTCACCAGCTTAAATATACTGGGAAAGGACAAGTAGAAGGAGTTATGTTTAAACCCTTGAAAGGACAGAAAGTCACCATAAAAGTTAACCCGGGAAAAACCTATCAGGAAATACTTGGATTTGGTGGAATTTTGTCTCCTTCGGCTTACTGGTCATTAAATATGAGCGGTAAAGAAAAATGGTGGAGCCTCATAAAAGAATACAACCTCCTTCTCCAGCGAGAATACCCAACAAGTTCCATGCTAAAACCAGACTTCAGCAACTGGGATGATCCTTCTTATTTAGTCCCACATTATTATGGAGATAACTTTCCCAATGGTGAGTTGACCGATTTTGAATATGTGCGGAAAATAAGGGATCTGGGAGGAATTGACATCTTTGAATTTTGGGGACTTCCTGAATTTATGTATGAAAACGAAAAGCTTAACAGCATGAAATATGCCGAAGCGATCATAAGCTATTGTAAAACATCTCTCGCGAAAACAGGAAAAGCACCAGAAATCGTAGGAATTCAGAATGAGATAACCCAATCTCCTGAGACTTGGAGAGACATGACGATAAACTTACGCCAACAGCTTGATGCAAATGGATTCAAAAATGTTAAGATTCATGCTCACAATTCAAGTAATCTTAAGGGTGGTATAAATGCGATGAAAGGGTTTCAGAAATATCCAGGCATTTGGGATATGCTAGATTACACAGCAAGTAACTTATATGATTATCAAGATTTTATTTTTTCACCAGATGAATACGATAAAAGGATAAATGAGTTTAATAGCTTAGTTGGGAATAAACCTTTTATTTCAACTGAAATTTGTGTAAATGCAGGGTTCCTTCAAACTGATGCATACAAATTAGCGTTTTCATATGCTATGCTATATCATAAAAATATGGCTATGCTGAATGCTTCCTCAATAATGTACTGTTGGACTTTACTCGATTATACCCAGCCATCTTTTGCCGCCACGCGTACTTTATTTACACTAGATCACAGTAATGATATGCAGCCTGTCGCATCGGGATTTCAGCTCAGAACTTTTGGCGCATTTAGCCGTCATATCATTAAAGGAATGAATCGGGTTGATATATCCTCAGAATCCACTCCACTGCTTGTTACCGCTTATTCAGGAAAAAAGAGCAACACTCTGGTCGCACTTAATCCGACTACAAGGCCTATCGAGTTAGATATACAGTGGAATAAGGTCAAATTTAAAGGAATGGAAAGAACAAGTTGTTATCTGAATAATCAGCAATCCAAAGTCCCGAATACCATTGTTATTGAACCGGGCGAGATAATTACTTTATATTAATCTAGAAAAGCGGCAAGCAAAATATAATCATCTAACATTCTCCCATCTGATATTGGTAGTTAGATCTTAACTGTTGAAACACATCAACATCTATTTCCTTATGAAAGATGCTGATGGAAATCAATAGCAGGAAGCGTAGTAAATTAACTAAAATATTAATCTCGTTCTTTTATGAATTGAATAGGATTCCTTTTATATTAAAATTATATGGGGTATCAGATCATCTCCTATATACGGGAGGTGATAAGATACCCCATTTAAAATTTTTAGTTCAATACATTAATAAACACTGGTTTTGCCAGACAAAATGAATTATATATGAATAATAGAAAAAATTATATGCTTTTTTCACTGTGTCTTTTTGCCTTTCTCATATGCGGTGAAATTTATGCCCAGCAAACCGTTAAGCTAAAACCGTACCGGTTTGCGGGCAACAAAAAGGACGATAGCATGTGGAGTGGCATGTACACCGCAAAATCAGGGAAAATATATATCGGTTTGTGCACCCATGCCGATGCCGCGAATTTTTATGAATTTAATCCAGCCAATGAAAGAATGGATCACATTGCGGATTTAACCATTTTTAAAAGAGAGCGGGGAGAAGGAATAAGGACTAGTGGAAAAATTCACGTTGTTTTTGTTGAAGACAAAGAAGGCAATATTTATTTTGGAGATTTCTGTGAAGATAATGGGCCAGAGTGTATTGATCCAGGGAGCTATAGAGGCGCACATTGGTTTAAATACGAGCCCCAATCAAAGAATTTGACCAACATAGGGATGATAAGTCGAAATTCGGGCTTGTTAGGTATGGCCATAGACCAAGAAAGAAGACGGTTATATGGGTTAGGTGAGGATGGTCATTTATATATGTTCGATTTGGATACGCAAATTACTTTAGATAAAGGAAGGGTCGATGATTGGGATATTTGCCGCACCATCGTAGCCGATGATAAGGGCAATGTATATGGCTCTTTCCCCGTTAACCGCGTTTGGAAGTACAATCCTCAAACCGACAGAACTGAAGATCTCGAAAATGTTCGTGTGCCTAATGACCCTCGTATACCACCCCGAACAATGTCGAATCCACAGATCGACAGAAAATATTTATGGAGAATCCTTAAATGGAAACCTGAAGAAAGGGTTTTTTATGGGATTACAAATTCTGACAGTCGTTTGTTCAAATTTGATCCTTTTAATGGACCGGAAGGGTCAATAACACCCTTGTCGTTAATGTGCGCTGACCGCTACCTGAATGAAGACCCAAAAAAAATACCGATTGCCACCTTGGCATTCACACTCGCTCCGAATGATAAAATTTATTACGCACCTGTTACCTCTGTGGGATTTGACTATTCTGCAGAATCATGGGATGTAGTAAATGAACGGGAATTTACATCAAAGGTGACCAAGGCTAAACTAATTCCACTTTCGGTTTTGGTTGAATATGATGTTGCGACAGGAACAAGGAGAGAATTGGGAGCCATGGAAACTGAAGATGGTCGAAAAATCTATGGATTGGGAGGCGCTGTTTATAGTCCAATTGACAATAAACTCTACTTTGCTGGGGCGGTTGAAGAAAAAGATCCTAAATACATTGCAGGTAAAATTGATTTAACTCTCAACTATTCCATGGAACTTTTTAGTATACCGCTTCCAAAGTAATCATTTAATATTTAAACGAAACAAGCATGTCTGCCAGATTACTTATTGATATGATACTGAACGCATGCAAATTTCCATATGATTTGAAAAATATATTACAAAGATTTGAAATTAAATTAGATAAAAATGAAAAGTATTATTAACATCATATTTTTAACTCTTTCAATTTGCGCTTCTGCACAGAAATGGGTAAGTCCAAATTATAGTAATCAATACTTGGATTATAGAGATCTGGGATATCCTGGAGTAAGCGAAATACCTCCGGATGATAGTCGGATTTCTGCACTTTTGGCTGATAAAAGCAAATATGTATATGGTGCCACAAGTGGAAAGCAATCTTACCTTTTTTTATTTGACAAATATGTTAATAAAGTTAGGCCGTTAGGGAAGATTCCTAATACTTCAGGCGTTTATCACACTATGGTTTCAGATAAAGAAGGAAATATTTATATCGGAACCGGACTTAATTTATTGGATGAGATACCATTAACACGTGATTTTCCGGGAGGGCACAGACAAATAGAAACCCAATTATGGAACGATATTCTAAATTATCATTCGGGTTTTAATGGAGGGCGAATCTTAAGGTACAACACAAAAAACGATGAGAAAGTGTTTTTACCGGAAGACAATGCAATAGTCGAAGATTTAGGCATGGTTATGGCAAAGAATTCGGTTTATGCTCTCACTATCGACAAAAGCAAAGATCTACTTTATGGGGTGACATATCCTGAAGCCCATTTTTTTAAGTTCGACATAAAAGCAAAAAAAACTACTGATTACGGCAGAATGTTAGATACATTGGTGTGTTCGGGTCCTGAACGTTCATGGAGAAGTGTACCTCGCGCATTACTTTGTCTGAAAGATGGCAAGATACTAACGGCAGGTAATGATGGACTGATTGTTCTGTTTAACCCCGCTACTGAAAAGTTTGAAAAAACCGATTTAAGAATCCCGGGTGAATACTGGGAATCATGGAATTATATTGGGTATCCGGTTGTAGAACAATTAATTGAAGGTGAGAATGGCATCATATATGGATCAACTAGCGATGGTTTTATTTTCAAGATAAATTTAGAAAATGATACGTTGACAGACCTTGGAAAGCCACGGATAGCCAGGCGTGTCAGAGGCATGGGTTTAGGTGGGGACAACAATTTATATATGGTTTGCGGCGAATTGGGGCAGCCTTGCAAACTATTCTCCTATAACACAAATGGGTTGGATGGGTTTCAAAATTGGAGCTATATCTCGGTCGATAGAAGTCCATATTATGAAAAAAGAGCTTACCAGTTTGATGCGATGGCAATCGACGATGTTGGCACGGTATTTATTGGCGAAAGCGACAGGAGAGGAAAATTATTTATTTTTATTCCAGGATCTCAAATTTTTAAAGGAGTTCTAAATCCCAAAAACCCAAGATGACAAATATATCAAGAGGCAAAATGACAACAACAACAACCCACCGAAAATTTATAAAGTCTGCTTCGATGAAAAGCATTATAGGTGAAGAAGGCTATATCTATCATGCCGATTATAAAGACGGGACCCCTTGCATTACACTATTTTGTCGTTTATCAGGAATGTAGTTGGTCCAATAGACAATACGCCGGTTGCTTTTCAGTCCAGCAGATTCCGCATCGGACTTCTTACGGATTTGAACTGGCACTGTCACCCGAACAACTTTCTGATACATGATTAATCCCAAATTACGCAATAGAGAGATGAGGATATTTGGACAATTGATTTACATCACTTTAATAGAATATTTTTCTAATGCGTAGCATTAGACATTTTTTAAATAAAAAGCCGCTGCATCCATTGTTATATAAGGCTTACAGAGGTTTTTAAAATTCACTTTTTACCTCCAATGCGTAATTTGGGTTTATTTGACCAGGGGTATTGTTGCCAAAAGATGCGTGATGGTTCCAGAATGCGGGTATCAGATAGTTGCTAATGGCATAATGATATACTTTTAAATGTAATCCTATAAATGGACGGAATAATAAAAGATTAACATGGCAAAGAAATTCGATAATCAATTAGCGGATGCTCAGGCAACACAGGTTGTTCCGATTAATCCGGAAAATTTTGATTTCGCAAAGTATGAAGCATATGCTAACGAGCTAAATCAAACATGTGACTCATTCTGGAAAAAACCTTCTGGAGTGGTTGTGTACCGCCGGATGCGTGTGGGAGAGTGCTTTTCGTTTGGGTGTAAGGATATGAAACGTTCGCTTGAACTTCAGTTAGGCGCTTTGGAGAAAAGTATGCTTTTTAAGGCCGATGTACCGAATTTTCTGGAACCCTGGTATGGAATTGGCACAGTAGCCAGCGCTTATGGCGGCGATTATCTCTGGCATGAAGGAAATGCTCCTACACTTAAATCACGCTTTTCGTCGATTGATGAAATTCTCGCATTGGAGCCGATTGAAATTGCACAAACCAACATTGGTCGTCACACACTGAATATGATCGAGTATTTCATGGATCAGACAAAGGGGCGGGTGCCAATTTCGCTGACAGATACGCAATCGCCGCTAAACATGATCGGTCATTTGTATCCGCTCGATCAGTTTTTCATGGACATGCTGATGGAACCCGAAAAAGTAAGGCAACTTTTCGATCGTCTGGCCAATTTATCGATCTGTTTCAATCAGGAACAGGTTAAATTAATTGCTAACTCCTTGGCATCTCCAGGACATGGTTTTGCTTCAACGACCAAATGGCAGGGATTGGGCATGAGCGACGATAATGCAGTCATGATTTCGCCAGATCAGTACCTCAAAATGGCAGCGCCTTCCGTAGAGAAAATATGTAACCCGCTTGGCGGACCGGTTTTTCACTCGTGTGGCGACTGGTCGGGTTCGGTGGAGGCGGTTCTCCAAATGAAAGGATTAAAAATGGCAGACGGCGCATTTTCTCCGGAAACCGATCCAGGGGCAACCAACAATCTGGAAGTTTGTCACCGGTTTGCCAATACCGGAATTGTACTGAATGCCCGTGTGGTGGGCGATTTGGAAACCATTCGCGAACAGGTTTCGCGCTTGTGGGTTCCCGGAATGAAACTGGTGGTGGTAACTTATTGCAAAACACCTGAAGAACAGGGGAAGGCGTACAAATTTATACATGAAGAGGCTGTCTCAAAAGAGTTCAGCCTCTTATATGTATAAATTGGCTCTGCCTGAAAATTATTAATTTCGTGACATGAGTAATTACAAGAAATTGAGTCATGTCATTTATCGATGTACATATCATATAGTCTGTTCGAAGGACAGGGTTTGATCGGAGTGGTTAGTTTTAGTTAGTGGTCAATTAGATCGCCTCATTGCCCGGATTTCGGGCGATGGGGCTTTAGTCAAAACGTTAAAATTACACTATTTAAAAGCGATTAAGATAAGAATTGAAAATTCTTGAGAAGGGAAATATTAAACTGTTATAGAATTTCATTGGTGGATGAAAATTATTAATGGACCCCAAAAAGTCCAATTATTAACAGTTTTAATTTTTTGCCATGGGAACATTTTGCGAAATTATTCCGGATTTGGGAAATGGACTATCCGGATTAAAAGGAGTATTCGATAAGATCTCGGAGCAAACGGGCTTTGCCCTTGCACCAAGTGAGTATGATGAGATAATCCAATCTGGAGATTATCGATATTTCATCGACCAGCAGGGAATTATCGATTTTGAAACGCAATTTTCGGAAGTAATTACTTAATTGAAAATGCTTTCATATGGAAAAAAGTACTCCCGATAAAATTGTCGAAAAGCTGAGAGACAATTTACTGCAAGTTGATAAGAACGAATCTCATGATTTGCTTTACATCGAAAGGGCAATCGGAATTTGTTCTTCAGCGCTTTTAGAATTGCGTGAATGGGTTAACCAGTTTAACTTTACAGACAAGAACGATGAAATCCACTTTTTTAAAGTCACTAAGCTTTATGTTCTTAGCGAGTACCTCTTTTACTCTAAACTCTTTGAAATAGAGGCCAAACAACCTGTTACATCAATAAAGGCACGAAAAAAATATTTAAGAAGAATGATTTCAGAGGCACAGCTATTTTTCGATGAGAACCCGGAATTTTATCGCTACTACAGGAGCGGATCAGAACATCTTGATGATAAATATTTTGTCCGAACAAATATCAGTTGCTATTTTAACTGCCATCACTATATTGTAGATCCGTGTTTCTCCACCAGCCATGATTATACTCTGGCGGCTATAAAAGCTTATGAAAAAGTAATTGATTATTGCAAAAATGAAATCAATAATCTAAAATTGCTCAAACGGTTACCCGTTTCACCTGATGGGTCAATCCAGTTCAGAACAAACCTAACCTGGACAGAAAAGAAAAGGGCGCTGATTGAGCTAATCTATGCCATCCTAAGTTCTGGTGCGGTTAATAACGGGAAAGCAGATATTAATGAAATGGTCAGGGCATTTGAAATTGTTTTTAATATCAAACTTCCCAGGTTTTACCATGTCTGGTTCGAAATACGTTCCCGGAAGCCGGACAAGCGTACTTGGTTTATAGACTTAATGAAAAAATGCCTGCTTAATAGAATGGATGATGCAGATGAAAAATAAGGATTGAAAACGACATATATTATCAACATAAAATAATGAACTGTATGTAAAAAACGGATAAAAACATATCTTACAAACTAAGAGCGTTTGCTTTTGTTCCAGTGCCAGAAAATCGTCAAATTTTATATACCAAAGGAATAATAAGTACAACGCCCACATTTTGCGTGGGCTGGACTTACTATTTGGTATGGGTGTTTGACGATACCCCTGGTACTGGTAATGTTTCAGTTCCACGCTTTTTTTATCCTCATTTTAACGATAGAATCTCTATTCAATGAAAAAATATTTAACTAAGAAAAACATCAAAAATGCTGACATGGTCAGTGCGTTTATCAGTTGTCCGTTTGGTGAGCCCTCAGAGGATTGTCCTTTTATCCCTTACTACGGGATAAATAATGCCGGGAAACAAATCGATTTGATGAATACCTTATCAGAACCAAAGCTTCAGCAACTGCGCTCCCACCATCAATCTTGTGTCGCCTTACGCCGCAGTCAAATTGTATTAAAAAGTGCTGATTCCAAAATTATGCAGAAAAAACATTCTGAATTGCCAAGTCCGAATCCAACCAATATTATGTAGTCATATCCTGTGTTTTTATCCGTATCGGTATCAAACCAAAATAGCAGCAGTTTTGGAATTCTTTGATCTGGCAAGTTAACAATCTGTAAATCAAAATTTTGATTTCCGAAGCAATCATTGCTTCAATCTGGCTGTGATGAAATTCCGATATTATTCCCATTCCTAAGCGAAAAATCCACCCAACTTGGGTACAGGTGTGGTATTTCTAATCTCCAAAGGTTGCATTTTGAGGAAGATTCTAAATGAGCTTTGGAATGATGAACTCCTATTTAAACATCCCGGATGAATTACATCAAACACCTGAATGGCTTTTTTGAAAGGCTGTCAAACGATCAACGGATGACCGCCTATCACATCAGCCTTTACCTGGTATTGTTTCAATTTTGGAACCTGAGCAGGTTCCAAAACCCCTTCCCTATCAGTCGACAGGAACTCATGGCATTGTCACGAATTGGTTCAGTGAATACTTATGCCCGCTGTGTAAAAGAACTACATAGTTGGGGATACATTTGTTATTTTCCTTCCACCAACTGGCATACCGGCAGCAAGGTTAGTTGTATCAGATTTGATACAACAACTGATACAACAAGTGATACGACTATGGGTATCAGAAGTGATACAACGACCGATACAACGAGTGATACACTTTTTATAAACAGATCAAACAAAAACAAACAGTATAAACAGGAAAATCCCCAAATTTTTAAAAATGGAAGAGAAAAAATTATTGGGAAAAGCCGGTTCAGTGTCTCCAACGACAAGGATTATTCAGAGCCCTTATAGCCAGGCTGCCGAATTAAAAAACGGGATGTTTCATTTTAGTTTTTCGGCCAGCCTGAACTGGATGGAAGAGCAGGGAAAAATCTTGTTTGGGCCGCACTTTTCCATTGATCAGGAAGATCAAAGTGTGATCTACAAACTGTTGGTTTATGCCATTGGAGACGTGGAGAACACCGTCAAACAAGGCATTGACCTGAAAAAAGGACTTCTTGTCTCGGGACCTGTCGGCTGCGGAAAATCTACAATTTTGACCCTTCTCAGTTCCTTTTTTCCGGTTGAAAAACAATATTTGGTCAAACCAACAAGGGAAATCAGTTTCGAATTTGAAAAGGAGGGTTATATTGTCATTAGCCGGTTTAGTAATAGTGCATTTCGTTCGGTCAAAAGCGTAATCACCCCGATTGTCTGTTGCTTTGATGATCTGGGTATTGAACAGCCCCTAAAATACTACGGCAACGAATGCAATGTCATGGCTGAGATTTTACTAAGTCGTTATGATCTTTTTATTTCGCAAGGAATGATCACCCACATAACCACCAATCTTTCCGCCTCTGAACTGGAATTCGCTTATGGCAACCGAATTCGCAGCCGGATGCGCGAAATGTTTAACCTGGTGGCTTTTGACAGAAATTCCAAGGATAAACGGATTTAAGATCAAACGATACAACGATAAATCCAAAATCAAGGTATTAGCCGATGTTTGGTTAGTTGGGTCTGCGGCCTGTTCGCGCTTTGGCTCCGCCGAGGCGCGAACAAGCCTCGATTCATTACGGAAGAGTGATCCAAGCCGGTTTATGCTCAATTCCGGGCATCTCATGCCTGAATTGATCTTTCCCGGACATGGTCACACTTCCCATTTTTTAGGGTTTAAGTGAATTTTTAGGTTCCGGATTCCTTTGATCAGGGATTTCCCCCGCTCCCCGGCACATTCGCTTCTCTCGCTTTTTTCGCTCCCTTTCCCCTATTCGTAACCTCACAGGGACCGGTCGCTCAGCTCAGCTCGTTCAGCAAATAAGCCGGGTTGTACCGCACGACAAGAGTAACCCCGTTATTCCATTACACTTCCCTAACCCTGTCTAAATTTCGCCCGTCCGTTTTATCCGGGCTTAGCTCCACTAGCAGAAAACAGACACGGGCTACACTTGACTCTTGCCCACGCTTCCTACAAAAATCTTTCTTCAGTTTACATTTAGGTCAAATTCAAAAAAAGAAAAGCCAATTTAGCTGATCTCCATGCCACCCTGTGCAGGAAGAAATGCAAGACCATTGCAAGTGTCCCGAGGACAAAATATTTCAGGTGGTTTTCAAACGAATTCAGATTCCGGGACAGCCTTGCATTTCCGCCCCAATCAGCTTAGGTGTGGCTTTCTTTTTATTTTTTTGACTGTTTTTCTTTTTCTTTTGGGCAATTCCAGCTTATTCCATCCAAATTGAACTTAATCAATCAATTGATTCATAAATACTTCTCAAAGAAAATGCAGATCAAAACCGCCTTAAATTGATCAGTTTATAACAACGATAATTCCTGATTTCACAAAAAAGCCACAAGAGTTGGGTACACCTGTGGCATTTTTCGTTTTTCGGTACCAGACATTTGCTCCGATAGTTAACCAGACCGGAAATCGCTGAAGAAAGATTTTCGGACCTGTATTTAAACTTTAAAAACTTACGCAAATGTTTGGAATCAATCAAATCAGTTGGGGGCAGTTTGCACAATTCATTTTGGGAGCCCTCTTTTTATGGTATCTGTCAATTTTATTGCTGGCGATTGTCAATCAAAAAAGCAATCGAAAGACTCTTTTTGAGGACGACCAATTTAGTCCGGTTCTTTCAGAGGGTCTGCAACCCATTGCAGTATCTGCTCAGGATTATCCTTCTGAGCTCATCCCCATCCGGTTGGCAGAAGCTATTCTCTTACCTGTTTCCTTGTACGAAGAAACCGGGCTGGATGATGGTTATCCCATCGAACGATTCTCCGAACCCAACGACACGCAATTACCAAAAATTCTGGAAAACATCCAGTTTCAGTCATAATTCATTCTCACTTATTCATTCTAAAAACTCAAAGTTTCATGAAAACAAAAGTTCAGTTTTTTTTCAAACGGGCAAAAGCCTTTTTTGCGTTGCTCATTCTTGGTGTTTACCAGGCTATGGCACAGTCAGCCGCAGGTATTGACCAGGCGACGTCAGAAGTAAGCTCCTACATTGACCCAATCACTAATCTGATCATTGCCATCGGAGCCGTGGTCGGATTAATTGGCGGAGTTCGCGTGTATATTAAATGGCAGAGTGGTGACCAGGATACCCAGAAGGCCATCATGGGCTGGTTTGGTGCCTGTTTGTTTCTGATTCTGGTTGGAGTAGTCATCAAAGCATTTTTTGCCTGATGCAAACCTATCCAATCAAGAAAGTGGACGTCCGATTGTATATCAAAGGGCTTTCCGGCCCTTTGGTATTCCAAGCCCTGTATGGGATCATCGCTTCCTTTCTGCTATTCTCTGCCATTTACATCCTTGTCGGGGTTTTCCCGGCGGTGCTGATTGGGGTTCCATCCTTTTTCGGTTATCTCTACAGGCTCAACGCTATCCAGAAGAAGTATGGTCCGGAAGGTTGGGGCAAGAAACAGACCGCACGAAAACTACCGCAATTCATTAGCTGCAAACGACGAATCCATCAAATTTTTTACAGATGAAAATCAAGAGCCTTGAAAGTATATTACCTGTTTTGGGATTTAATGGGGACGTTCAGGTTTCCAATAATTTGGATTTGACCATTGGATTTCGGCTTAGGCTGCCCGAAGTTCTGTCATGCAGTGCAGAACAACTTTATATGCTCCACGATACCTTTCAGCGGATGATCTACTTATTGCCTGCCGGAAGTTTTATCCATAAACAGGATTTTTTCCTGATCAAAGAATTTCATCCGCAAGAGCAGGACAGTCAGGTTGAACAAACTTTTGCAAACAACAGTGAAAGCTTAAATGATTCCTATCTGAAACACTTTGACGGACGTCGCTACCTCAAACATGAGTGTTGTTTTTACATCAGTTTGCTCAATAAGGGCCTTCTGAGAAACTACCTCGAATCTGCATTGATCTTTTCCCGAAAAGAACGCAACCTGGAAAAATTGCAGTACGATAAAATCAATGAACTTAGAAGTAATGTGGTAGCCATTTTTAACCAAAATGGAATCGGATGTGAACCAATCTCAAGGCAAGAAGCTATTGGCGATGAACACTCCCTGGGACTAATCGAACGTTTTTTGAGTCTGAACTTTACCGAAAACCATCCGGCTTTGGGAGGAATCGATTTTCGGGATCGGCTGAAGGTCTTGGATCAGTTTGTGGAAGTATTGTCATTAAGCGATTATTCCCACATTCCGGCAGAACTCAGGCCAGCTTCGGAGCATCCTCAGACCGGATTGCCCGTATCATTGGTATATCCGGTCTGCTATCACCTGCCGTTTTCGCACATCACCAACCAGTTTATCTACATTCCTGATCAGCAGGAGATCAAAGGATTTCTGGAAAGCAGCTACAAAAAGATCTTCAGTTTGTCCAAATTCTCATCAGAGAATAAAGTCAATTCAGGACTGATAGAATCCTTTTTGTACCAGGTACAGACTTCAGGAGAAAAGATCGTGAAAACCCATTTTAATGTGATGCTTTTCGATTCAACACTGAAAGATTTGAAGCGACACAAAAGCGAAACCAGTTCCGCTTTTTCGATGATGAACTGTTTTCCATACCAGCATACCCACGATCTGCCGATGCTGTTTTTCTCCTGTGTACCATTCTCCACACAGCTACCGGAAACCGAACTTTTCATCACCCAGGTTCCGCAGGCCTGCTGCCTGACTAACTTTGAAGGGGAGCTGAAAAACAGTGAATCCGATTTTACCATCCGGCTTTCCGACCGTTTGGAAGGCTGCCCTGTGAAGATTGATATTTCGGATGAACCGACGCACAAACACCTGATCCATAACCAGAACAAAATCATTATTGGAGGCTCAGGCTCCGGAAAATCTTTCTTTACAAACCACTTACTCAGACAATATGCAGAAAGCGGCAATTGCCACATTGTACTGTTGGACGTAGGCCGAAGCTATGAGCTGTTGACCATCTATCTGAACCAACGACTCAAAGACCAGGGTGGCGCTATGATGGTAGAGTTTACTACTGAAAATCCGATTTCGTTCAATCCATTTATTCTGGAAGGAGAATTGGACATTGAGCGCAAACAAACCATCCTTTCAGTGATCTATACCGTTTACAAGGAAAACCTGTCGGAAATGGAAAAGGATGTCATTGCTCATTCGTTGACAGCCTTTTTTGAATCTGACTCAAATGAACGGTCTTTCAATGGTTATTACGAGTTCTGCCAAAGCTACATTCCAAATCTTATAAAAGAGAAATCCATCCAGTTCAACAGCAATGAGTTTTTCTTCATTCTGAGCAAATATTATCGCGGTGGAGAATACGACTATTTGCTGAATAAGGAAATGGACACCGATGAATTCTTCCGTTGTCCTTTTATTGTCTTTGAATTGGATAACATCAAAGACCATGCAACGATATTTCCCGTTGCCACCCTGATTATCATCGACATTTTTATGCAGAAAATGAGGCGGTTAAAGGGTGTTCGGAAGGTTCTGTGCATTGAAGAAGCGTGGGTGCGACATGAAGCCGCATAAGTAATTGTTTAACAGAGATTAAACCTGCTGTTTCGTCAGCAGTAGCCTACGGGCACATGCTTAATGGGTAACCGTTTGGTGTGAAGCTGCCCGGACAATGTAACCCTTCCGCATGGA
>JBGSUC010000065.1:0-154627 GCA_041736275.1 Prolixibacteraceae bacterium | reverse complement strand
AAGATATTATGATGAATTTTGTTATCGGATTAACCGTTCACAAAACAAAGAAACTATCTTCAATAATTTGATCAGAAGAATGGTTGCTGCCGACAATATTACCCATCAACAAATAGTAAGTACTTAAGTGATGACCTCTATGAATTTATATTGACCAATGCTGGCAAACCAACATGGAAACAAAGTTTTCCATTGGGAATGGCTCGTATTATTGAACAGATACCTCCCTCCAACCCTATTACTCCTGAAGAAATCCGACGAATTACGGAGTACTTCGACAGTCGTCTTGATTCACTTTGGGAACATACAATAAACATCCAAAATTCAAGTTTAATTGGTTGTTCAGGAGCATTTGATACACTTGCCGATTTAATCGACCAAACTGATCCGGGAACAAAAAAAAGAATCAAACAGGAAATAAAGCTCAGCGATTTTGAACACATCTGCCAGATGTTAATCAAATCAACAATCTTGGAGCGAATTCAGATGAAAGGAATGGAATCGATTCGGGTTGAGATGATTGTTCCATCAGTTTTGTTCATTAAACTGGTCACCGACAAATTGAATATTAAGAAAATCTACCAAACCGACTATGCCCTCAGGGAAGGTATTTTATACGAACGTATTTTCAGTTAAATTCGGGCAAAATTTTTCATTAAATAAAAAGCATGTCAAGAATATTAGTAATCGACGACGAACGAAGCATTCGCAATACCTTAAAGGATATACTCGAATTTGAAAAATACGAGGTTGAAGTGGCGGAAGATGGATTTAAGGCTCTTGAACTTATAAAAACTTCTGACTTTGATGTGATTTTGTGCGACATTAAAATGCCTGGAATGGATGGTATTGAGGTTTTGCAGAAAGTTGAAGAGATGAAACCAGATACTCCGGTCGTTATGATCTCCGGACACGGAAACATCGACACAGCAGTAGAATCAATAAAAAAAGGCGCATTCGATTTTATTGAAAAGCCGCTTGACTTAAACCGCCTGCTGATTACTCTTCGTAATGCCATGGATAAATCGACTTTAATTACCGAAACCAAAGTATTGCGAAAAAAGGTGAGTAAACGATTTGATATGATTGGCAATTCTACTGCGATTCAAAAAGTAAAAGATATGATCGACCGTGTTGCAGCAACTGATGCACGGGTTCTTATAACAGGTTCAAATGGCACAGGCAAAGAGCTAGTTGCTCGACTTCTTCACGAAAAAAGCAACCGGGCTGAAGGACCTTTCATCGAAGTAAATTGCGCTGCAATACCTTCAGAATTAATTGAGAGTGAATTGTTTGGACACGAAAAAGGAGCTTTCACTTCGGCCATAAAACAGCGAAAAGGAAAATTTGAACAGGCAACAGGCGGAACCATTTTTTTGGATGAAATCGGCGACATGAGTCTTTCTGCGCAGGCCAAAGTTCTTCGGGTTTTACAGGAAAGTGTAATTACACGTGTTGGAGGCGATTCTCAGATAAAGGTTGATGTTCGTGTTATTGCTGCTACAAACAAAAACCTGACCCACGAAATAGAAATAAATAACTTCAGGGAAGATTTGTACCATCGCCTGAGTGTAATTCTCATTCATGTTCCTGAGTTAAATAGCCGTATTGATGATATTCCTGTTTTGTCCGATTATTTCATTGACCTGATTTGCACTGAATATGGTATACCTTTAAAATCAATAGAACCTAACGCCATTGAGGAACTTCAGAAAATCCGGTGGACAGGAAATATCCGCGAATTCAGAAATGTAATTGAACGATTAATCATTTTGTGTGACAAAATAATCACTAAAGAAGATGTACTGAATTATGCCGGACCACGGCAATAGGTCAATTCTAACCAAACGGTTTAAAATCTAATCGAAATTTACATCAGGCAAACGGTTTATTTACAATATTTCTCTTATTCAACAGAAATTGAAAACAAGTCAGTAATAAAGTTGTTATTAACTCGTAACTGTAAAAAAACAGTTCGAAAGATAATAATAAACTCTGATTGCGGATAGGACACGTTATGTCATGGCGTCTGAAATTTTAAATCTCTTTAAAATTTTACTATCCGTTAATCAGAGTTTTTTATGTTTTAATACTTTCTCAAAAGACTTTCCGTTTTGTCCAAATCAGTCTATCTTTACAAAAAAAACAGGAATGATCAACAGTAAAAAAGTTGTAGTAGTTCTACCCGCTTACAACGCAGCAAAAACACTCGAAATCACATTCAATGAAATTGACTTCACTATTGTAGACGAAGTTATTCTGGTTGATGATAAAAGTAAGGACGAAACCATTAAAGAAGCACAGAGACTGGGCATCCAACATATAATTAAACATGAACAAAATAAGGGTTATGGTGGAAATCAAAAATCCTGCTACAACAAAGCCCTTGAGCTTGGAGCGGACATTGTAATCATGCTTCATCCTGACTATCAATACACTCCAAAGCTTATTCCATCCATGACTCATTTAATTGCGAATGATTTGTTTCATGTTGTTTTAGGTTCAAGAATTCTGGGTAAAGGAGCTTTGGCTGGTGGAATGCCTTGGTATAAATATGTTGCTAACCGACTACTGACCGTATTTCAGAATATTTTAATGAATGCCAAACTTTCTGAATATCATACCGGATACCGGGCCTTTTCGAGGGAAGTACTTGAAAAGGTGAACTACAATGCCAATTCCGATAACTTTGTATTCGATAACCAGATGCTTGCCCAAATTTGGTTCGCAGGCTATGAAATAGCTGAAATTACCTGCCCAACAAAATACTTCGAAGATGCATCGAGCATCAACATCAAAAACAGTTCGATTTACGGGATGGGCGTACTGAAAACTTCATTGCAATTCAGAATGCAAAAATGGGGCATCATAAAAAGTACCATATTTGGCAAATGATTCAAATGGGAAGGTATAAACAAATCAATCAAGGTTTAATATTCATTTTACTGCTTCTTTTTGTAAGCTGGATTTATAATTACCACAAAATTTTATTCTTCCCTCCGTATGCCTTACATGTCTGGAGACAAGCCGATTGTTTGTCTTTTGCCTTGAATTATTTTAATGAAAATCTGAATTTTTTTACTCCTGAAGTAAATAATCTCGGGAACTCAGGAAATGGGAAAACCGTTTCTGAGTTTCCAATAATATACTATACAGTTGCACAGCTTTGGAAGGTTTTTGGACAAAAGGAATTCATCTTTAGACTAATAAATATCACTATTGTGTTTTTCGGGTTATTCAACTTGCACCGATTAGCTGGATCAGTTTTAAAAGATAGATTTTTTGCAATCTTTATTCCCTTATTCCTTTTCACATCTCCGGTACTTGTGTATTACACCAATAATTTTTTAGCAGATGCTCCAGCTTTCGGACTTGCACTTTCCGGATGTTATTATCTGTACAGATATGTCTCGTTTCCTAAAAAAAGTACAATTTGGTTCGCTTCTTTCTGTTTTCTTTTGGGTGGATTAATTAAAATTACTTCGCTAATCATTTTCTTTTCTTTATCCGGATTCCTGATACTGGAATTACTATTAAACTATAGAAATACAGACAAAGGAAAGCTAAAGAACCTGATCATAGGGTTCTCCGCCATAATGACTATCACAATTTCATGGTATGTTTATGCACGATACTATAACAGTATTAACAATTCTGGCTTCTTCCTTCAAAGTATATATCCAATATGGGATACTACAACGACTGAAAGACAGATTATTTTCGAAAGTCTTCAAACTAAACTTTTGTCATCATTCTTCAACCGGATAGCCCTGGCTTCAATTTTTTTACTTTTCATTTCACTTTTTGTATTTTATAAAAAAGTAAATCGGTTACTTTTAACTACCTGTATTTTCTGCTTTAGCGGGACAATTTTGTACCTGATATTGTGGTTTAAAGCTTTTGATGTACACGACTACTACCTGACTAATTTATTGATTTTCATCCCATTAATTCTATTAACTTTTTTCGAATTTTTAAAACGAAATTATTCCAAGATATTTCACCACATACTAATAAAGTTTTTATTTTCGATTGTTCTTGCCTTTCTTATTTTTCAAACTGCAATGAAAAATAGGATAAAATACGATGACAAAAAATACTTTGCCAAAGACATTTTAATCAGCCAAAGTGACCGGGAGTATTGGGAATGGAATCATTGGTATTATAAGAATAACTTCATAGCATTTGAAACAATCAAACCCTATTTAAGATCGCTTAAAATTACTCCAAAAGACAAAGTAATTTGTTTGGCAGACGGAAGCATTAACATCTCTCTTTATCTGATGGATCAAAAAGGTTATACAAAATATGGATACGCCAGCTTTTCTGACAGGGAGCGTGTTAATTTTGCTATTGATCAAGGATGCAAGTATTTAATTCTTTCAAGCGAAGAACTTAAAAAACCGGAAGAACTAGAACCATTTTTGACTAATAAAATTGGTCAATATCAAAATATTAGTATTTATGCACTGACCACAAAACTGGACAGTTAATATAACCATGCATATGAGAACAATAATAAACAAATATCTTAACGAAAAGGCCTTTTTTTATCTGCTCATTTTAATTGGTTTAGTTCCGTTGATTTTTACTAAATATTACCTGACACTTGATGGACCGGGTCATATTTACAATGGAAACATCATAAAAGAACTACTATTAGGAAATCACTCCGAATTTGCCAATCTCTTTAAGTTCAACACACTTCCGGTTCCAAATTGGATCTCACATTTTCTGTTTGCCTGTTTCAATTTGTTATTTCCCGATTACATTTCAGAGAACCTGGTTTTAGGCAGCTACCTGGTGCTTTTCCCTGTGCTTTTCCGGAAAATTATTCTTTGGTTTTCCCCAAAAAATAAAGCTTTTTCATATTTGGGAGTTTTATTTGCTCACAACCATTTGTTATACCTTGGATCGTACAACATGGTATTTGCACTGGTGGCATTCTTCGGAACAACTTATTATATATTAAACTACGTAAACAAAATAAAATACAAGCAAATCGCTGGTTTAGCTATACTATTTCTACTGGTTTATTTCTCCCACATGCTGATTCTGCTTGTAACAATTGTTGTAGCTTTTTTATTACCAATCACCTCGTTAAAAACAGAGAAAACAGAAAACGGATTTGTAATCAGCAATTGGAATCTATTCTATATCAAACTCAAAGTCATTGCATTGGCATTTATACCAACATTAATATTAACCGGCATTTACCTTCTTAATGTTGATTCGCTTGAAAAAGCCAACCGAATGGATTTACAAGAACTTTTGAAATGGATTATTGATATACGCCCACTGCTAACGCTTTGTTATTGTGCCGATTGGAAATATTTCACTCACGGACTTTCCGCCGTTTTTGTGCTGATGATAGTAACAAATGTCTATCTGCTGATTAAAAATAATTGCACCTTTTCTGACGGGAAGTTGCAAATTAATCTGCCAAAGCCAACGTTCAGTCTGATCTGGTTTTTACTTTTTATTGCATTTACTGTTATGTTTTTAATTGTTCCCAATGCGAATGTATTACCGGAACGACTCATTATTCTTGTATTTATTTTTCTGTGCTTTTGGCTGGCAACACAAAACTATCCGCGTTGGGTGCACAAAACTGCCATTTTCGTTATTGTGACAATACATTTGGCTTTCTCGTTTTATCATACCAGGGCTATGAGTCAGACATCGAGACAGATTGAACTTATGAAAGAGGTTACGGAACATGTTGAATCCGGAAGCCTCTTACTACCGTTTAATTTTGCCTACCAAAATAACTGGCTGCATATGCACAGCCCCGGGTATCTTGGAAGCGGCAAACCAATTGCAGTGATCGAAAACTATGAGGGCCAGCTAAAATGGTTTCCGGTTAATTGGAATTTGGAAGGCAAATACGAATTGGCTCCAATAAATGTGTGGGCTGCAGATAATAAAAAAATGATCGGACACTTCTATTCCAATGCTCAAAATCCTGAAGTTTTCTCATTACTTCAAAAAGATGGTAAAATTCAGGAAATACCCTATGCTGTAATATTCGGAAAAATGCCGGATGAAACAGACGCCGATTACCAACAAATAAAACCAATTCTGGATAAAAGTTATACACTAATCTTTAAAAACGACTTTTGCTGGCTTTACCAACTTGGGAAACAAACCAATTAATTCGTTTTGAACTTTCTGGTATTTTTAATCAATAATCCAGACTCCAGTTGAAACATATTGCAGTCTGACTTACGAATTAACAATTCATCCATTACATAATCTGCACTACGCAGGACTTTGTTTCTGATTGAAATTTTCAAAGCAACATCATCTTGCTGAATCGTTACCGGAATTTCAAACAGCGCCCAGTTTTGGTCAGTTGCCCTGATGTACCGATGTATATCAGAATAAAAATAGTTAAGCATTTGTCCGTTGTTATCGGTTTGTGCCACTTCAATATTGAATCTGGGGTATCCATCTTTTTGAAAATCCTTAAGCCAGAATGAAGCCAGATATGTTTCCTCTTTTTTCGCTTTAAATAGCTTCTGTTCAAATAGAGTATTCCAATCTCCCAGTCGTAAGGAATGCGCTCCGGCACCATCGAATGCAGAATTACGTTCATCGTTATAATTCTCGTAATAAAAGAATGAAGTAGTGTCGCTTATAAGCAAATCATCTTTTTTGATTAATTTCTCCTTGTCAAAATCTAAAAGAACATCCTCCCGATAATGTTCCGGTATTTGTTTCAGTCTGGCAAATGGCAAACGGTATAAATCGAACAGATCATTTCCGTATAAAAAGTCAGATGCATTCTTTATAAGTTGCTCTTCATTATTCGGCTGATAACCTTTCATCAGCATCAGCAAAATATCTTTCTTGTTTTCGAAATCTTTAAGGATCTCAAATTCGTGCAAAGGTTCCATCAGGAGCGAGTAATTTCGGTATGTTTGACCAATTGAAGTACGCCCCATCATAACAGCAGTTATTGGTAGTCCGGTTTTCAGCGAAGCTATTAATGAGTTTTCCAACGAATTTAATCTGGGTTCGATCCAGATATTTTCGGACCCAACATGAAAATACGGAATTGGTAAAATTGCCTGAAATTCTGAAACATCAATCTGGTTCACCCATTTATTATCAGGCAATTGATTGGTCATATCTTCAAGCAAAGGTTTTCTGTTTGCCAAACGGTTGGTAGTGCCATTCATATTGAAATATCCATCAACAAACAACAAGGTAAAAGCTGCAAATACCACGAACATGGCTATCGGTTGTTTTTCTCTCACCTTATACCATCTGTATAACTGATAAAAAACAACCACATTGATCACATAAAAGAATAACCACGAAAAACGCGAAAGAGCGCGCAGTTGACGGAAAGGGCCAATGTAATCAATCAGCCACTCCATCCCCATTACAAATGGAAGTCCAAATGAAAGCAACAGAGCTACAAACGAAGCCCAGAAAAAAGCTGTTAAAATGGGCAGATTACTAATATTCCAGAAAGCTCTTCCGGTCACCAACTTCTTCAGAAAGAGTCCAAGACCAATCAAGAATCCGAATAAAGATGCGACACCTATAAATGCATAAGCTTCCCAATCGAGGTGCTTAAAAACGGTTATGTATTTCGGAACAAAACCATAAGGAGCGCCAGCAGGAAGTAACACACTGACCGGATGAGCCAGATAAATCAGGAAACCATAAGGATGAGTCGTCCGGTCAGTCTGGTGATCAGTTGAAATCATAATCAATTCCAAAAGAATAAAAGGGACACAAACCTGAACAAACCAATGCAAGAATGCATTTCCGCGACTTTTCCAATTTTCTTTAAGCCAGTTTTTGGTGAATAACCAGTAGAATGTCAGCAGCAAACCATAAAATCCAATAAAATACAGTTGCATTGATGCAGCCAAAAATCCAACCAAAGCAATGATTATTGAAAGAGTCCAGCTTGCTTTTTTCGAAAACCTGACGATTAAATAAAGCACAACTGGTATCCAGAACAAGTGTGATAAGGAAAAGTGCCCTGCCATTCTCCCAATTTGAGGAGAGAGCATGCAAATACCAACTGATGCCAGCGAAGCAAACCACCAGAAAACACCAAATTCTGTAAAAAGCAGGAATAGAAAAACAGCAGCTATTAGAATTGAAAAAACCATCGCCAGATTAATAATTCCGACTATGCTTCCCCGAATATCTGTCATATTATTACTAATCCATTTCACTGTATTGGTCAGTAACGGCTGATTATCGGTAAAAAAAACCGACTCGCCGTAAGGATAATTCATACCTTCAAATTTCATGTAGGTTGAATCGGCCTCAAGATGATAGATCGCACCATAGTATGATTTAAACCCATCGCCCCCAGCAGAGAAATAGTTATGATTCGGATTTTTCAGAATATCGCCAAAAAAAAACATGATTATAATTAGTGCCAGAAGACTGGTGAAAACCAAGCCCTTTTTGAGATTATCCATGAATCAAATGATTTAATTAAATACAAATAAAACTATATTTACAGAAAAATTAGTATTCCCTCCATGAATAGTTTCCGGAAAATATCTTTAGTTGTTCCATGTTATAACGAAGAAGAAAGCCTTACAGCTTTTCACGATGAGTTGGTGAGGAATGTACCGCAAAATTACAGTTATGAATTAATTTTTATCGACGACGGAAGTAAGGATAGAACACTGGCGGTAATCAAGGAACTTACCAAACTAAACGAAAACATCAGATACGTTTCGTTTTCCAGAAATTTCGGTCACCAGAATGCGTTGAAAGCTGGCTATGATTATGCTACCGGCGATTGCGCCATCAGTCTGGATGCAGATTTGCAACATCCACCGTCAGTTATTACTGAATTACTCAGTAAATGGGAAGAAGGTTTTGAAATTGTTAATACACTTCGAAACGACCATGCAAGCATTTCTTATGCGAAGAAAATGACTTCGGGAATTTTTTATCGGATAATGCGAAAATTGTCAGATGTTAATATCGAAAACGGGATGGCAGATTTCCGGTTAATTGACAAAAAAGTATTGAAACAACTGAAACTTTTCCCTGAGAATTTTTTGTTTTTCCGCGGCATAATTCCCTGGATGGGTTTTAAACAAACTGTTGTTCCTTTTACTGCCAATGAACGATTTGCAGGCACTACAAAATACACCTTCAAAAAAATGCTCAAATTTGCAACGACAGGCGTAACCGCCTTCAGTGTAAAACCATTGCGAATTTCCATTTATCTGGGTTCTGTAATCGCTTTGCTGGCATTTATTTATGGCCTCTATGCTGTTTACATCCACTTTTTTACCACTCAGGCCATTACCGGATGGACTTCTGTGATTATAAGCGTTTTGTTTGTTGGAGGAATTAATCTTCTGATGCTGGGAATTATTGGAGAATACCTTGGCAAGCTTTTTATTGAAAATAAGAGAAGACCCAATTACCTGATTTCGGAAACAAATATTGAAGAATAGTTGAATCATAAAAAAAGTTCTAATGAAAAGAATAGCTTATCTAGCATTGATACTTTGTTGTTATGGCCTATTCTTCACTTGCAAAAAAGAAGATGTGACAAGAAATGAAAATCTTACCGATCTAAAAGATACAATAATAAAGATTCCTGATGGTATGATGACTGGGAGTACTAACTTTGATTTAGATATCGATAAAGACAATACAATTGATTTGTCCGTCCTTGTCGCAAAGTCTTATTCTTCTATGTATACCTGGGGTTACTACGTTCAAATTACTCCTAAAAATGGTTATCAATTAAACTATTCGAACTATGTTGACACTACTTGGTATTGGAATCCAACCTTGCCTGACAAGGTATTTCAATATGAGAAAGCTATAATACCCAAGATATTCGATAACGGAGATACAATAAAGATTGAAGGCGATTTCACAAATGATTCAACGAAGATTGCATATTATCAGAACCCAGGGGGTGCAAATAGTATTTATCATGGAGGCATTTACAGGAAGGCATGGGTAAACATTGGATACAAATATATTGCCTTACGACAAAGAAAAGAAAATGTCAATAAACTGGCTTGGATAAAACTTAAAGTTAACAGCAGCTCAGAAATTGTTTTAAATAGCTGCTGTTATTTTGAAAATAAAGAGAAGTTGATAATCGAAAAACAATAAAGCAGATTTGTTTTTTAAAGACGAAAAATTGATAATGCAAAAAGGACAACAGCAAATTCAGGATTATTTTGAAACCACTGCCACAAAACGCGACAAATGGAAAGGAAGAAATCGCTTTTACCAGAAAACCATCGAACGGCAATTTGCTTTCATCATTCCGGAAGGATCAACAGTATTGGAACTTGGCTGTTCTACGGGAGATTTATTAAATGCTGTTAATCCCGGGAAAGGCATTGGTGTCGATTTCTCGCCAACGGCTGTTGCCATTGCGAAACAAAAATATCCTCATCTTGAATTTCATGTTGCCGATGCCACTGATTATTCTCCGGAACTAACCATCGACTATATCATTGTTTCAGATTTAATTACCTCGTTGTGGGATGTGCAGGCTTTTTTCAGGAATATCAGAAATTATGTCACCCCGCGCACCAAAATTATTATTTCAACTTTCAATTACATTTGGGAACCGATTCTGAATCTCGGCGAAACTTTGGGGTTAAAAGCCAGGCAACCGCTCCAGAACTGGCTGACAATTAAAGACATTGAGAATGTGCTGCGACTCGAAAACTTCGAGATCATTAAGGTGGAAAGAAAATTGCTTTTCCCCAAATACATTCCAATATTCAACTTCGTTTTCAATAAGTTTCTGGCCAATCTGCCCGGAATAAACAGCCTCGATCTGATCCAATTTATCAGTGCCAGACCGATTTATTCAGAGCCAAAGGAGTTTTCGGTTACTATTGTAGTACCGGCCCGCAATGAAAAAGGAAATATGGAGAATGCCATTAAACAAACTCCCCGGTTTGGTTCACGTCAGGAATTTATTTTTATTGAAGGGCACTCGAGTGACGGCACATACGAAGAAATGATTCGGGTTCAAAAAGCTTATCCTGAAGTGGACATGAAAGTAATGAAGCAGACCGGAAAGGGAAAAGGAAATGCAGTTCGGGAAGCATTCGATGCTGCTACTTGCGATATTCTGATGATTCTGGATGCCGACCTTACTACCCCACCAGAGGATATGCCTAAATTTTATGATGCCTTGCGTTATAATAAAGGTGAATTTATAAATGGTTGCAGGTTGGTTTATCCGATGGAAAAGGAAGCTATGCGTTTTCTGAATTATCTTGCAAATAAATTCTTTGGATGGCTATTCTCATATTTGCTCGGTCAGCGGCTTAAAGATACCTTGTGCGGAACAAAGGTTCTTTTTCGGGATGACTATAAAAAGATAATTGCAAACCGAAAATATTTTGGCGATTTCGATCCGTTTGGCGATTTTGATTTGCTTTTTGGTGCAGCCAAACTGAACCTGAAAATGACCGAAGTAATCGTGCGTTACCGCGACAGGGAATACGGATCGACTCAAATCAGCCGGTTTAGCCATGGATGGTTGTTAATAAAAATGAGTTTGTTTGCAGCAAAAAAAATCAAATTCAAATAAAACTTCGCGATGAAACCAATCAAACAAAAGCTGATCATTTCAATCATTCCTATCCTGTTAGTGGTTTGGGGAATTATTATGCTATTGTTTTTTGATCCGTTTTATTCAAAATCCTCCGATCCTGAATTTCCATATCTGATAAATGGACTGAACTGTGCCATTTTAAAGTTCAACTATATCGGGCACATCGACCATCCGGGAACACCATTTCAGGTATTTATTGGCATTGTAATCAGAATTACACACATATTCTCAGGGCAAGGCAATATCGCGCAAGATGTTTTTGCACGACCAGAACACTATTTGAATGCAATTTCGACATTCTTGTTCTCCATTCAGGCATTATTGATTTTTGCAGTTGGCTGGATTGGTTTAAAACGAAAAATTCCTTTTTGGCAAATTGCTTTATTACAAGGTAGTTTTCTGTTTAATGATGTGTTGGTTTGGCTATTCTGCCGTGTAAACCCCGACCGCTTTTTTATGATATCCGGGCTATTCTTCATTTTGGTTTATCTGAAACATGGATACGAAAACCGATCACTTCGGAAATTTGCTTTGTGGAGTGGTACAGCAATGGCTTTGGGTTTGGCTACCAAATTCAATTACCTGCCACTTCTAATTTTGCCCCTGCTTTTTATTGACACCAATAAAAACCGTTTGATCTATGCCGGATCAGGAATTATTTCATTCTTTATTTTCATAGCGCCAATCATTACCAAATTCGATAATTATTTCCGTTTTCTCATGAGCATTTTTAAACATGACGGATTATATGGCCGTGGAGAATCAAAGATTCTAAACTCTCAAAAAATGGCCAACAGGATGTTTGAAATTTTCGCTCTAAATCCTGAACTCATTTTATTAATTATTGGTTTAATTGCTCTGATTATTATAGCTATCCGGAAATCGGATAAAACATATGTGTATTTATTTGTGGGGTACCTTTTTATAATTGTCATCCAGATCTTAATGGTTTCGAAGCATTTCAAAAATTATTACCTGGCTCCTACTTTCCTTATTTATGGATTCGTATTTTTTACGGTTTCGCTTTTCCTTTCCAAATTCATTCAGAAGAAAAGTCAATTAATTCTTGTAAGTATGATATTACCTCTCTTGTTTATTCTGACTGCAGCGGCAAAAGTTTCAAACGACTATCGCATTATTTCGAAGCAGATTGAACAACGCGATAAAATCCGATCATTTGTTGATACAAAGATCTCGAAAACGGACTACTGGTTTGTTGAACCAACCTGGGAAGGTGGCCCGTATGTTGAAAACGCCGTTGTTTATGGCCTTAGTTATTGCGGGCATCGTACTGAATATTTACCTCAGCTAATGAAAGTTAATCCAAACATAATTACTTATGAAGGAAACAACGAACAGGTTATGCTTTGGCGATGCGCTCCTGTAAGCATGGATAGTGTTGTTTCTACCGGGAAAAACATCTTTGTGCTTTCTTCTCCGGGAAGAAATGCTTCAGCGCTAATTCAATTAACAAATGATGCAGCAATTCGAAATAATTTGCAGCTTGCTGTTGATACTGTTTTTTCGGATATCGAAACGAATAATAAAATCATTCGGATTAAGGCAATAAATTCAACCTCAACATGGTCGCCACAAAGCGTTCTTTCCGGCAGTCGTCAAAGTAAAATAGACGAATATATCCGTAACATCAGAAACACTCCTGAATGGCTCGAAAAAGTAAAGAAAAAGGCAACAGAGAAGAATATCCCTTTAGATTCAATGATTTTGCTCGATGCCATCTGGATGACTAATTCCGGAAAGTGAAATTTCGAATAGCTCAAAGCCAATAATTATTCCTTATTCACCTTTCAAAACCAATTTTAGCGTCTCTGTTTTGCCTGAAGTACTTATCCTGCAAAGATAGATTCCTACTCCTGAATTTAAGGAGCCGTTTTGTGACGGATACCATTGGATTTGGTGAAGCCCCTGAGTTTGTTTCAAATCGGTCAAAGTCGAAATTTTTCTTCCTGTAAGATCATAAATGCTCACATTAACCAATCCAGTTTCAGCAAGATAATACTCTATAGTTGTATTTACATCAAACGGATTTGGAAAAGCCCTGGCTTTATATTTATTAATCTCCGATTTTTCGTCAATCGAAGTTAACGACGTTCCATTAATCCGTACGTCATCGAACCATATCTTTTGAATACCCAACGCGTTAAATTCTGATGTAATTTCCAAACGGCCAACTGCTTTCCAATCAAATTTCCCTTCAGGATTAAACCATGCATTATCCCACGAACCTGTTTCGACAAAACTTTTCAATGGTATCTTCAAATGCTGCCATATTCCGTTCCATGTCACTTTAGACTGGTCGATATCATAACTGATCCGCCATGGATGATCGCCGGCAACATTTGATTTTGTATCGACAAACCGAATCTGAAATTTGGTAGCCGGAGAGTCACCTTTTATCCAGAAATCGAGTTCGAAGTTATTTGAAACCAGAAGCGACAAATCTTTTATGGGTTGAAATGAAAAAGCCGGTCCCGAATACTGATTACCACCAGTCCAATAAATGGCATATTTCCCGTTTTGTGCAGTATTTGCATAATAATCGATTTTTCCGCCACCAGCAGAACTGGCGTTATTGATCAGATTACCAATGTAATCGGTATAAATATCGAATGGTTTGTTATCCGGAGTAAGTACAAATACTTTCTGTGCAGGAATATTCATATTCAGACTGGTAAGTAAATCAGTATTCAGGTCATAATCAAACAATTCGTTCGAACCCTTTTTGAATAAACCAAAACCACCCTGATAATCCCAGGTTGTCCTTGAAATTCCTTTTTCTTCCAGGTATTTGCGCACCACATCATACCAATAAACCCGATCAACAGAAGGACTATTGGGAATGTAAACACCAAACTCGCCACAAAAAAGGTTCACATTTCGTGTATTCTTAAAATTTACTGCAACATCAAGCCATTGTTTGACCTTGGAAACCGTACCATCGTTCACGTAATTATGTAGTGAACTTTCGACCCAGGTTCCTTTTGCACTGGCAGGAGTTGCAGGCATTTTTGATGCTGCATATGGGAAAGGCACTCCTGACAAATCCTGCATATTACTTGTCCAGGTAGCTCCCTGATGTGTAAACATAAACGGATCGTAAAAATGAAATGTATATATCAGATTTGTATCGGTGTAAACCGGCATATTTTGCAGTTCGTTATAGCTATTGTAGCCCGAAGGACCAACAACAATCGTATGTTTGGTATCAATCGCGCGAATAGCATCAATTACATGTTGCTGAATCTGGCACCATGCAGCTGTTGAAATCCCGTGGGGTTCATTTAAAACTTCGTAATAAACGTAATCCGACCGGTCTTTATAGTGCGTTGCCATTTGCGGCCAGACCTTCAACAAAATGGTTTCGATTGAAGGCTGAGTATCCACATTCGGATCGAACGAATGGTTGTCGAGCAACAAATGAATCTGCAATTCTTCGGCCCAATCTACAGCCTGATCCAGAAAATCAAAGAATAGCGGATCAATCACATAATCAGGAGAACCATTGGTCATGAAATGTAAATTGATTGGTAAGCGTATTACATCGCAACCCAGACTTTTAATCCTGATAAAATCTTCTTTGGTGTACTTGGCGAACTGGATTTGACGCGCATTATCAACCTGAAACCAACCAGTAAGATTTACACCTTTTGAGAATTGAGTTTGTGCTGAAAGTTTATGAGTAAAACAGCAAAACAATAGAAGTGAAGCTACTTTAAGGAAGTTTTTCATCGGTTATAGAATAAGTCATTCGATGTAAAGAAACAAAAAAACATTAATGCACGCCTTATCAGAAAAATTGATTTTATTTGTAATTGTATTTTTTACACTTTGATAGAAATAAATAGGTTTTCAGGATTACAACCGAATTGTGATATTAAAGCCTTACGACCTAACAAAACCTACAAAAATGAAACTTTCTCATAGTCTAAAATTTTTGTTGCCATTTTTAATAGCAGGAAATATTTGTTTTGCACAAACTGCTGTCCGCATTGACATTGACATAACCAAAGGACAAAAAATTGTATCTCCGTTTATTTACGGCAAAAACAACGTATTACCAAGTACATATTTGAGTTCAGGCACGACTTCCGAGATCACAATGGCAAAAGAAGCAGGTGTTCGGTTTGTCAGGCAAAGCGGAGGCAACAACAGCACCAAATACAACTGGCGCTTAAAGTTATCCAGCCACCCCGACTGGTACAACAATGTATACGCCAACGACTGGGATGGAGCTGCAAAAAACATGCTCGACCAAATGCCGGGAGTTGAAGGTATGTGGTCGTTTCAACTTCTCGGTAAAGCTGCATCCAATACAAATAATAATTTCAATGATTGGAGTTACAATCAGTCGCAATGGTGGAGTGGCACCAATCAGAATCTTGCGGGTGGAGGACAACCCAACACTTCAGGCGGGGCAAAGGCAAAAGTTGAAGGAAACCCTGACCTGTATTTAGAGAGTTGGACTGCAGATTCAACCGCAGGAATTTTAGACAAATGGTTCGGAACGAATGGACTTGGGTACGACAAAAATAAAATTCGTTACTGGAATATGGATAACGAACCGGAGATATGGTCGGGCACACACGATGATGTTATGAAGACCCAATGCTCTGCTGAAGAATTTATGCAATTGTATTTTAAAGTTGCCAAGGCTGCCAGGGCCAAATATCCTGAGATTAAACTGGTGGGTCCCGTTCCGGCAAACGAATGGCAATGGTATCGCTGGGGAGATGGAATAAGTTACAACGGTAAAAATTATCCATGGCTTGAATATTTCATTCTTCGTATTGCAGAAGAAGAAAAAGCAAGTGGAATCAGTTTGCTGGACGTTTTGGACATTCATTATTATCCCTCGTCCGCAGATGCTGCCCAATGTGTTCAGTTCCATCGCGTATTCTTCGACCGAAACTATTCTTATCCTGAAGCAAACGGCGTGCATACCGTCGCTGGAGGCTGGGATACAAATATTGATAAAGAGTATATTCTGGGTCGTTGTTCCGATTGGCTTACCCAATATATGGGAACAGAAAATGGTGTTGGACTGGCAGTTACTGAATGTGGAATAAATTCTAAAGATGCCAGTGTACAGGCCGTTTGGTATGCCTCAACAATGGGCGAATTCATGAAAAATGGAGTAGAAATCTTTACTCCATGGAGTTGGGACACCGGCATGTGGGAAACACTTCATTTATTTAGCCGGTTTAATCAGGAAAACTATGTACAAGCTACATCTCAGGACGAAATCTTAATTTCAGCCTATCCAACAATTAACGACGCAGTCGATTCGATGACTGTTGTATTGGTAAACCGTTCATTAACAGATAAAAAACTTGTCAGTTTAAATTTTACGGGCTTTATTGCCGAATCCGGGAACGTCACCATGTATTCGCTTTCGAAACTGGGAACAAAAGAAACTTTTGTTTCGCACGCCAATAATGCACTCATCAAAAAAACTGTAATCATTGGCAACCAAATTGAGCTTGAACCACTTTCGGTAAACAGCATTATACTGAAGGCCTCGACAACATCGGTAAAATCCAATTTGGAAAAGGCAGATTTAAAGATAAAGATTTATCCAAATCCGGCAACAGATCTGGTTAATATTGAGTTTTCACTTCCTGAGAAAAGGGCAATGAAAATCAGCTTATTTAATGCAAACGGACAAATAATAAAATCTATTTGCGATACAGATTTTGACTCCGGACACCATAAGATTCAGATGAATTCGAATAACCTTGTTTCCGGCATGTATTGGATTACCTTCAGATCAGAATACAACAGCCAAACCATAAAGCTTATTAAATAAATCAGATCAGCTTATTGTCTTGATTTCTTTGTATTTTCAGCATGATTTATTTTAAGATCATTGCAAAACAAAAAATGAAACTAAATCTTAACCTATAGCCATGACAAAAAAACCTATTACGCTATTTTTTGCCTTTGTCCTTTTATTTGGATTGTCGTTATCCATGACAGCAAAAGAAAAATCGATATCAGCCAAGAAATTCAAAAGTACAGATATTGGCAATCCTGCAATTGCCGGATCCACCAAAGTTATGAAAGATGGATTAAGCATTACTGCCGGAGGTGCCGATGTTTGGGGTGTCAAAGATGAATTTCGATTTTCATGGTTCGAGCAAACAGGTGATTTTGATCTGTCGGCCCGGATCGAAAGTCTGACAGAAGCCAACCTTTATACCAAAGCCGGCCTGATGGTCAGAGAACAACTTTCAGATAACAGTCGTCACATTTTTTTTCAGGTTTTCCCGAACAATAATCCAAGAAACAAAAACAATGGCGGTTATGAATTTCAGTATCGCAAGGAACAGTCCGGAGAAATGAAAGCAATTTATCCTGACAAATTTGTTGGTGATCCTGAGTTTCCGGTTAATTACCCAAATACCTGGATCAGACTGAAACGACTTGGAAATGATTTTACCGGTTTTTACAGTACTGACGGAATAACATGGAAGACCTATACCACATTCAGGATGGAAATCTCAACAAAAGTATACCTGGGACTGGCAGTTACATCACATAATACAGAAAAAACAGCCACCGGAGTATTCAAAAACATCACAGCAATAAAATAATTTTGTCGTTCAAAATTAGATATTTTAATAAATCCATGAAAAACCTATTTATTATACTGTTCCTGTTTTCAGGAATGGCAAGTATAGCAGCAAAACCAGTTCCTTCAGATCCAAAAGCGACTTTCGAAACTGTTAAATTGTATCAAAAGATGCTGACACTTCAGCATAAAGGCTTAATGTTTGGTCATCAGGATGATTTGGCTTATGGCACCAGCTGGTATTCGGAAGAAGGTCGATCTGATGTTAAAGACGTTTGCGGCGATTATCCGTCGATTATCGGATGGGAACTTGGTCATCTGGAACTTGGGGATTCCTACAGCCTCGATTCGGTTTATTTCGACCGAATACGAGATGGAATCAAAAAATCAAATCAAATGGGTGGAATCAATACCATCAGCTGGCATTTCAGGAATGCACTAACCGGTGGAACTGCCTGGGATGTGAGCTCTAAAAAAACTTTAGCATCCATCCTTCCGGGCGGCGACAAACATGAACTTTATTTGCAGTACCTTGATAAGCTGGCCGATTTTATGCTTAGCCTGAAAACGGATCATGGGAAATACATTCCAATCCTTTTCCGTCCGTTCCACGAGCATACCGGAAGTTGGTTCTGGTGGGGAAAAAACCTATGTTCGGTTGACGAATACAAGGCTTTGTGGAGGTTTACCGTTAAATATCTCCGTGAAACAAAAAACATTCATCACCTTCTCTTCGCATATTCTACCGACCGTTTTAATACGAAAGAAGAATATCTGGAACGATATCCAGGCGATGATTTGATTGACATGGTGGCTTTTGATCTTTATGATCGTGGACCTGAATATTCGGCAACGCTTGGTAATTGCGCTAAAATGGTTTCAGAAATTGCAGCTCAAAAAGGCAAAATAGGTGCAGTAAGCGAAGCTGGCGGTCCTATTGCAAAAAATCCTGAATGGTGGACAAAAACCTTGCTCGAAACCTTACGGCCTTATGATTTATCGTATGTGCTGGTATGGAGAAATGGATTTAACAGTCCACCTGAGACAGCTTTCGGGCCTTATAAAGGTTGCCCAAGCGAACAGGATTTTGTAAAGTTTTATAATGATCCGAAAACACTGTTTTTAAAGGATATAAAATAACACTACTGAAAGAGGCCGTCTCAAAAGTCATTAATCCAGTCATCCTGAACTTGTTTCAGGATCCAAATAAATTGTATGTCAGATCCAGAAATATGTTCAGGATGACCGTACTTTAAGTATTTTTACTTTTAAGACGACTTCTTTTGCATTTGTAGCTATTTGTCCAACTCGTATACAAACAAGGGTTTATAAACAGGTCCGTCAGAAGTCGAAACACTTTCATAAAGAACAATCTTATCCAGCGCCACCGTTCCGAAGGGATATGACTCATATCGATCCAGTAGTTTTTTGAATGAATCACGGTGTCCGGCATTTTTTACCCGGGCCAGTGTAAGGTGAGGATTAAGTGGTTTATTATCCAGCAAAAAACCAGTTTTCAGTAGAATTTCCAATGTTTGTGTTCGGGCAGGAATAAGGCTTTCTATATTTTCCAAGCCCAGCCATAAAACCTTTGGATTGTGCGTATTGGGGAACACTCCTACTCCACGTAATTCAGTTTTGAAAGCCTTAATTCCACTGAACGATTCTTCTATCAGCTGCTCAAGCTCCTTAATCTGCGCAACGGGTGTGAGACCAAGAAAAATAAGTGTAACATGCCAGTTTTCAGGTTTTGACCATTTTAATACATTACAATTCAACTCCTGATCGTTTTTCCAGACTTCGGCTTGCTTTACTGCTATTTCTGAAACAAGGGGAATACCGATAAAAAGTCGTTTCATTGCTTTTCTTCGAATTTCAATAATTATCCTGAATAAACCGCAATTGTTTTTCGAGCATCGAAACTTTATGCATTTCAAAACCTGCAGCTTTTGCTGTCTGTATAGGTTTGGAATAGATGTATTCAATTTCCATCTGTCGGCGAAAATCAAAATCCAGCTTCATGCTTGTAGCGTATGGTTTCATTTTTATGGTCATGTCAATCATTTGCTGAGCCAGCGATTCTTTCAAAGGCACACCGCAGGCATTGGCAGCATGAATCACTTCGAGCATCAATTCTCGTGATAATTCACGGGTATGTTCACTGGCCATAAGTTGATCTGTTGCAGTGTTTAAAACTACTGTCATTCCGTTAAAAGGAATGTTCCAGACCAGTTTCTGCCAGCGGGCAGCAAGCAAATTTACCGCAAGTTCTGCATGAATTCCAGCCATTTGAATATCGTGGACAAGCTGTTTCAATAGTTCCATATCCTGAACCTGGTGAGAACCAATAATCAGTTTACCAAAATCGAGGTGCTGAATATGTCCGGGACCAATTTTGTTCGAGCAAATAAAGGCCAATCCACCCGCAATCGAAACACCCGGCAACTGAGCCGAAAGTTCTTCTTCAAGGCCAAGACCGTTCTGCAGAAGAACAACCAGACTCTTTGAATGAATCATCGGTCTGATTAATTCGGGTAAAAGATGATTCCCGGTCGTTTTCATACAAACCAGAATTACATCACACACAGGCATTTGTCCAGTTTCGGGATATGCATTTACTTCAGGTAAATGAAAATTGCCATTAACAGAATCTACCAGAAGGCCATTTCTGCGAACATATTCAAAATCGCTCCTGAACAAAAAATGAACTTCCTGTCCGGCTTTTGCAAGCATTCCTCCGTAAAAACCACCCAATGCGCCTGTCCCTATTACTCCGTATCTGATTGCCATATTCGAAATTTGATTACCGTTTATAAACAAAAGTAAACACTATATCTCCCCTACGGTGTTTTTATAGAATCACCGCAACGAATCGTAACAATTAAATTACAAGCATAAAATCTGAAAACAATTGGCCCACAAAATGGTTTTAGTTTACAAGTTCAACTTATTTACCTGAAGCACTATGGAAAATAAATCCTTTGTCATCGAGTGTAAATTACAGGCATCTGTACCCAGGGTATGGAAAGCAATTACTGATAAAAACGAAATGAAACTGTGGTATTTCAGCCTTCATGAGTTTATTCCGGAAATAGGATTTGAATTTAGTTTTCTTTCCGGGCCCGATGAAGAACACAAATACATGCATTTGTGCAAAATTGTTGAAGTTATTCCTGAAAAAAAGTTGGCTTATGCCTGGATTTACGAAGGATTTGAAGGAGACTCGCTGGTCACTTTTGAGCTTTTCGAAGAAGGAAACAGCACAAAGCTTAAGTTAAAACATGAGGGTTTGGAATCTTTTCCTTCTAATAATCCTGATTTTTCTGCCGAGAGTTTTGCGGAAGGATGGACCTGGATAATAGAAACTTCGCTAAAGGAATATTTAGACAAACAAACTGTTATCTAACTCAAAAAAAAATAACGTATGAAAATTGCAGTTTTGATTACCCGAATCCTGATGGGATTAATGTTTGCATTCGCATCGATTGTTGTGCTGTTTAAACTAATGCCGCAACCTGAACAAACAGGTCAGATAAAAATCTTTATGGATGGAATGACGGCTTCTGTTTACTTGATGACTACTGTAAAGATTATTGAACTTATTAGTGCCATAGCTTTTCTCTCCGGAAGGTTTGTTCCGCTGGCAACTGTTGTGATATTCCCGATTATCGTGAATATTTTGTTGTTTCATGTGTTTTTAGAACCATCTGGATTACCAATAGCTATTCTGCTTATGCTCGGAAACCTCTTTATTGCCTATTATTACAGAGACAGATACAAGGCAATGCTTACTGCCAAATAGCCAGTGATTTTCATGAAAACAAACTAAATCAAACTATCCACAACAATAAAATTTCGTTGTTTTATTGTTCGTTTTGATTTACCTTGCTATGCAAATTTAAACCAATTGCATTAACCTAATTATTCCATAAACTAATCCAAATGAAACGAACCATTCATTCTTTTCTAACCATCTTCCTTGTTATAGTTATCTCATCAGCGAATCTGTTTGCTGAAATTAAATTACCTGCTATTTTTTGCGACAATATGGTGATGCAACAGCAAACCGATGCTGCAATCTGGGGGAAAGCCAACAAAAATACAACAGTAAAAGTTACTACCTCATGGAACGGTAAAAGTTATACGACTAACTCAACTGCTGACGGAAGCTGGAAATTGAAAGTAACCACTCCTAAAGCTGGCGGGCCTTACGAAGTTACCATTAGCGATGGAAAAGCATTGAAGCTCAAAAATGTACTTATTGGCGAAGTTTGGGTTTGCTCCGGTCAATCGAACATGGAAATGCCTATGAAAGGCTATCGGAATCAACCCATTACCGGATCATTAGAAGCAATTGCCGGTTCGTCGAATCCATCGATTCGGTTAATCACAGTAAAAAAGGCCACGAGCCTTGAACCATTGGACAATTTCACCGGTGAATGGAAATTGTGCGAACCAGAGAATGTCTCTGAATTTAGTGCCACTGCCTATTATTTTGGGCTAATGCTTCAAAAAACGCTAAACGTTCCGGTTGGTCTGATCAATACAAGTTGGGGAGGAACGCGTATCGAACCATGGATCAGTGAAATAGGATGCAAAAATTTCGATTGGGTTAAAATTCCGGAGAAAACACCTGTAGATAATTTATCACAGCAAACTCCAACAGTCCTGTTTAATGCAATGATTAACCCAATTGTTGGTTATGGAATTCGGGGTGCCATCTGGTATCAGGGCGAATCGAACAGAAACGAACCAAATGAATATCAGAGACTAATGCCGGGTTTGATTGAGAACTGGCGTTCAGTATGGGGAATTGGCGATTTTCCCTTTTACTACATGCAAATTGCACCATTTGATTATGGCCAGAGTGGCCTCAATTCAGCCTATCTGCGCGAAGCCCAGTTAAAAGCTTCAACTTCAATTCCTAACATCGGGATGGCCTGCATCATGGATATTGGCGAAAAAGACATCATCCACCCGTCTCATAAAGAAACCGGATCCAAAAGACTTGCATATCTGGCACTTGCGCAAACATACAGGATAAAGGGGATTCCCTGTTTAAGCCCTGTTTTGAAAGAAATGAATGTTACCGAAGGAATTGTAAAACTGACCTTTGATAATGCACCTGTTGGATTGACTTCTTACAGCAAAGAACTGACATGCTTCGAAGTTGCAGGCGTCAACAAACGTTTTTATCCGGCCAAAGCATTTATTACAGGATCAGGCATAAGCTTATTTTCTCCATCGGTGGCCGAACCAGTCGCCGTTCGTTATGCCTTTCAGGATTTTGTTGTTGGCGATTTATTCAACACCGAAGGATTACCTGTTTCTTCATTTCGCACCGATGATTGGGAAATAGGTAAATAAAATCAACAGTTTCATTAAAAACCTAAACATTCTAAAATACTAAAATGGAAAGTAAACTATCACGTCGCAGGTTCCTGAATACGGCTGCGACCGCTGCGGCAATTGCAGCAATCCCGTTTAATTATGGGTTTAAGAGTTTTTTAGTAGCATCTAATGATGCCAAACCCAATTCAAAATTCGGAGGAGTTCAGATAGGTGCTATCAGCTATAGCTGGCGGAGTATGCCATCAAGTCCGAAAGACATAATCAGCTATTGTTTGCAGGCAGGCATCAGCGATCTGGAATTAATGGGAAACATTGCCGAAGATTATCTTGGTTTACCACATGGCCCGGCCCGGCCAGCACGCGGAGTTACGCAAACAGAAGAACAAAAAGCAAACTACGAAAAAGAATTGGCTGCTGCTACTGAAGCTCAGCGCAACTGGCGACTTTCTGTTCCGATGCAAAAATATTCCGATCTCCGGAAAATGTTTAACGATGCCGGCATAAATATTCATATCGTGAAATTTTCGCCTGCAAACTGGACAGACGAAGAAATTGATTATGCCTTTAATGCAGCAAAAGCGATGGGTGCAAAAGGTGTTACAAACGAGATTGGCGATGAAGCCTGCAAACGGCTTGGAAAATTTGCCGAAAAACATAAAATGTACGCCATTTTTCATCAGCACATGCAACCGGCTGAACCGGGATGGAACTTCGACAAATTTCTGGCCTACTCGCCCAACAACATGTTGAATTTTGATGCCGGACACTATTTCGGCAGCACGGGCCAACATCCAAACGATCTGATAAAAAGGCTTCACACCCGCATTTTCAGCATTCACCTGAAAGACAAAACCGGACCAAAAGCAACTCCGCCGAATACAAATCAGGTTTGGGGAAAAGGCGATATGCCAATTGCCGATTTACTTTTATTGTTGAAAAAAGAAAAATGGCCGATCTATGTCGATGTAGAACTAGAATACGAAGTTCCGGCTGACTCGGATGCCGCCAAAGAAGTAAGTAAATGTGTTGAATACGCTAAAACAATTCTAAGTTAATTACATAACCGGAGAAGGTATCCCGAAAATTTCAGCTAAAGTCGAGGTTGTCTCAAAAGTATATAAACTCGAGAACCAGTCACCCCGAATTTATTTCGGGGTCTTGCATACAATGTGTTGGGATCCTGGAACAAGTTCAGGATGACGTGATCAATGACTCTTGAGACAGCCTCCTCAACCTGCAAATACCAGGTTCAGAAATAAATATCGGGTGATTTACAAACAGGGAAACTGAAATTTTCAGGATACTTTCTTTAAGTTTTAGGCTTCGTTTTGAAAAGCTTTCACTCTCGAAACCATAAGACTGATGCCGATTCCAAAAACGCCGATTACTGCAAACGAATAGCGCAAACCAAATGCAGCAGAAATGTAACCAATAAGTGGCGGACCCATTAAAAAACCAAGAAAACTAACACTCGAAACAGTTGCCAAAGCAATTCCTGTTGGTACTTTACTGTGCCTTCCTGCAGTGCTGTATACCGTTGGTACAATGCTCGAAACGCCTACCCCAACCAACATAAATGCGATGGTGGATGTGATCAGATATGGGAAAATTACTGCCATGTATAATCCGGCAGAAATCATGACACCACAAATCTGCAGCAATGTTTTTCGGCCGATTTTCGAAATAAAATAATCGGCAACAAAACGTCCGGTAGCCATCATAATCATGAACGAAGTATATCCCAGAATTACCAGCGAGGCCGGGGCTTTGACCACTTCCTTGAAATAGATTCCACTCCAGTCGAACATTGCTCCTTCGCTGGCCATGCTAAAAAAGCCTATGATACCAAGTTGAAGCAGAATACCATCTGGTTTCACGAAAAATTTACGGCGTGGTGCATTGGGATCTGTCACCATTTTTGTTCGTTCCAAAAATGGATAATTTATCCAAACGATTGTCCAGACGATTACAACAATCGTAACAAAATGCCAGTAAACAGGCACTTTCAGGTTAATCATTGCCAGACCGATTAATGCACCGGTAAAACCAGCTAAGCTCCATCCGCCATGAAAGGTGGCCATGATTGGACGATCGTACAAACGCTCAGCTGCAACGCCCTGTGTATTAATCGAAATATTACAAAGATTACCCGACAATCCGAATAAAAATAAGGCAATAGCCAGTTGCCATCCGGCATGTACTAAACCAACATTGGTCAGACAAATTGTATAGGCAGGCAATGCAAAAAGCAACACTTTGTGGCTTCCGAAACGAGTGACCAGTTTTCCGGAAAAAGGCATCATCAGGAACTGACCTACCGGCAAAGCAAACAATATTGAACCAAACATGGCATCGTTCAAATGAAGTGCCGTTTTGATATCGGGTATCCGGCTGGCCCATGATGCAAAAGCAAGTCCCATGCTAAAATAGACAAGCGAAACAGCCATTCGTATCCGTTTTCTTGACGGAACAGGCTTTGTCTGCACGAATGTATCTTGTGCGAAATCTGTCATTTTTTGTTTACTGAATAATGAAATTGAAAGCTTTATTCCCTAATTAAATTCTCCCTCTACTCTCAATTGATGTTTTCAAAGAATCGGATACAAAAGTAGGAAATCCGAGCGATGTGCGATTTTAATACCTGAAATTTGTCGGTTCGTTAAGAAATTGAGAACGAGAAAAAAATAATTTGTTGCCCGCGCTTTTAATTGAGAATAATTTTCATGGCGGATTACTTATTTTTTTAAATCCCTCTTTTATACTGATCATCAGTGGTGCGCTTAATGATTCGTCTGAGTTCGTCTACTGAACCGGCATTTCCGCCCAATAAATTATCAAAAAGCTGAATAATTTCTGATTTATCCGCGTTGGTTTGAGTTGCCGTTTTTACAACTGACAAATCAATTAAAAAGCAAGAAAAGAGATGCTGAAAATCGTTTACAACATCGGTATTCAGAAAATTATTCGCGTGATAAACTGCCTGATAATTACTTTTTGTTTTCTCAATAAAAAAAGTTTCTCCCTTTATATTGGTAATTGTGGAAGACCTTTCACAATGCGGGATGCAGGTTTCATCCATACTGTTTTTTTCGCATCCGTCAACTTGCCCCATCAAACACGTCCTGCTGGTCATCAGTACAATCGGATGATAAATGCTATAGTGTAATTTAAAATCATCAGGTCTCACAATTTGCGAAATCTGACTTTTACTAATCTCGTTCGAAATAAAAGCACCGGAACAGTTGAACGTTTCTTTTAAACAAATCAGACTGTACGAATTAACAATATTCAGATGTGGTCCGGCAATCCAGCTTATTCCATGATGATAAGCTTCGTAAGCTATCCCTGTATTATTGGTTACAATCAATTGGGGTTGAACCTGTTGAAGAAATTCAACCGCAGCACGATAATCGTCCCCAATTAAAACCGGTGGAAACCACGGAATCAGGTTTTCGTTTTCTGAAAAAAGACGGGTAAGCTCAGTGCTTTGATTTTTAAAACCTTCGGGTAACTGAAAATAAACTTCAGCTGAATTCACCTTAGTCAGGTACAAATCCCTGGAAGAAGAAATCAATACAGAAAGTGCAGGCTTTATGGGTTCCTTATCGTTTTTTTTCAGTGCGGGGAGAACCTGCGGATCAAGCGTTTCTCTTGAATCATTCAGAATAAAAAGCAGTCGTTTTTTAATTGCTGTGAGTTCTTTAAAAGGTAAATAAACTTTCCCCTGAAGATTTTCCAACTCCAGTTTTTCGATGTAATATCCCGTTTCGTTAATAGCTTTCAGCCGTTTCATTATCATCGCATAATCCAAAGGTTCGGCTCCTGTATCTGCCAGCTCAACCTCAGAAAATACATCAAACGAAGTTTCGGGAGTTTTCACGGATACTTGCAGGGCTGAGCCGGACTTACCTGAAACATTCAGAATAACAGGTATTTTTGCAATATTTATTTGGTTAATTTGAGTCGCAACCGAGACTTTAATCTCATCCTTTTCTTCGTACAATTCAAGCTGATCTTCTTCCTTTTCGCTCTCCTCCGAATAATTATTCACTTCCGAAAGTCGATTGACGGAATGATCGCGCGGATGATCAATAAACATATCCTTGCTGATATTGCCTTTTAAAAAGCCGTTGGAAAAATCGCGGTTAAAAACCTTGTACAAATTGCTGTTGTCATTAGGTAGTTCATTCCGATCGGTTAAACTCCGCAGTTGATTTTTCCAGGTATTTACAACGGTATGCACGTAATCGAACTTCTTAATTCGTCCTTCAATCTTGAGCGAATCAACTTCAGCGTCGTACAATTCACGAACATCGAAAAAAGCCGAATTATCTTTCAGGTTAAGCGGGTAATTTTTACCAGCCGGAGTGATTACATAACGGTCACGGCAAGGCTGGCTGCAACGGCCACGGTTTCCGGAGTTCCCACTCAGGGCAGAACTCATGTAACAAATTCCTGAAAACGAAAGACAGTACGAACCATGAACAAATACTTCGGTTAAAATACGATTTTGGTGGGCAACTGCTGTTAAAGCCTTTATCTCACTGATATTTAATTCCCTGGAAAGATTCACCCGGGTGGCATTCAGAGTGCTTAAAAACCGGATTTGCCCTTCGTTATGGGTTGTCAATTGAGTGGAAGCGTGTACTTTCAGACGTTTAAAGTATCGCGACAGCAGGTAAAACAGTCCTAAATCCTGAACAATAACACCATCAATGCCGGTATTTACCAATTTATTCAGTAATGCAAAAAGAGCAGGAATTTCACTGTCAACAAAGATGATATTCAGCGTAAGGAAAACCTGGCAACTATTCTGATGCCCCAATCTTAAAATTCCCTGCAAATCGTCGAAGCTGATGTTTGACGCACGATTCCGGGCATTAAATTTATCCAGGCCACAATAAACGGCATCAGCACCAGCCAGTATTGCAGCTTTTATCGAATCAACATCTCCTCCCGGCGCCAGAATTTCCATTTTTCTTTTCACGGGGACAAAGATAGAGTATTTGGAGATTCGTATGGAAAAGAAAGTTGATTTCAGGTTTTGCCTAAGTTGTTGTTATGCTTAAAACTTATTTTTCTTTCTGTCCTTTTTAAAATTCTTAACTATTTTACCAAATTCTTTGTCCTTTTTCCGTCTCTCAATAACTGACGATTCAAAATGTGCTTTTTCTTTTTCCAATTTTATGAAATTATCAAAGGAAGCTCTGTCTATTTCTCCATTTTCAACAGCTTCAAGAACTGCACAGTCGGTCTCATTGGTATGAGTGCAATCTTTGAATTTGCAGTTTTTAGAAATTCGGATTAGCATGTCAAACGTAATTTCAAGTCCCTGTGTGGTATCTGCAATACCGACTTCTCTCATTCCCGGATTGTCAATAAGGATTCCACCATTTTCAAGAATAATCAACTCCCTGTGACTTGTAACGTGTCTACCCTTGTTCGTACTTTGACTTATCGAATCAGTTTTCATCGTGGATCCGCCGGAAAGGTTGTTCAATAAAGTAGATTTTCCAACACCCGATGAACCGAGCATACAATAAGTTTTCCCTTTCTCAATTAAATCCGTTATTGCTTCAAATCCGTTAAGGGTCTCATTACTTAGGGCAATAACCGGAACATGAGTGATCCGTTCTTTTAAATTGTCCAAAATTTCGTTCAGCTTAAATTCGTCTATTAAATCAGTTTTACTAAGTATAATTAGTGGTTTGACTTTAGCTGAATTGCAGATCGTCAGGTATCTTTCAAGTCTGTTTATATTAAGATCCCTGTCGACTGCCTGAACGATAAGTGCGTAGTCGATATTTGAGGCAATAATCTGAATTTCACCAAAATGACCAACTGCCTGCCTTTTTATAACTGAGAATCGTGGGAAAATCACATGAATTATCGCGAAATCAGAATCATAGGTTGTTATTGCAACCCAATCACCCACAGCAGGATAATCTTCACGGGTTTTGGCTGTAAAACGCATGTTACCGGTAATTTCAGCTTCATATTCTCCTGAAGCTGTCTTGATAATGTACCGTTCTTTATGCTCAGTAACAACCCTTCCAATTTCAAAGCTGTCAAGATTATGCTCAATCCTGAATTTTTCAAGTTCAATATTGTAACCAAAATCTTCTAATTTCATTTCAGTAACTTTTATGTATTAATTGCAATGTTCTGTCTATACCTAGGGCGGATAGTGGGCGATTTTCTGTCAATACAATAAGATGTTTGAGCAGAAAGATAAAGACCGAAAACCACTGCTGCCGAGCTTGAGGGTAGCTGAAGTTAGGTGCTGGCCGCTATTCTTCCTTAGTTTACATATCAAATATAGAACATTCTGTCAAGTTAAAATCTTGCTACGCCATTTTAATTTTTAAGTCAAGGCACAAATGCTGGTGGGGGTTTTAATTTTTTGAGGGTGGGGGGTTTAAAACCTTTCAAGTTGCTAAAATGTATCCTTTGCGGGAGAGAAAAAAGGCAAGCTCTTTTGCAATTTTAGCTCTGAGGGGAGCTCTTGCGTGAATTGCAAATGTGCTTGCCTTTGTGCGTTTGCTTGATACAAAGTCCGCATTCCTTGTTTTATATTATTTGGCAGTTGTTACAATTGTATCAAGCTTGGTTACAATTTAACTGGTGTCAGATACAACTTTACCAACGGTAAAAGAACTATTTTTCCATGCCGATGTTAATATTATAGTTTTATTTGATTAGGATTTCCAGAATCAAGATAATTGAGTAAATTCGCTGGTAGAAGAACAAAATGAGTCAATCTGATTACATAAAGGATATTGCAAGGTTTGGTCTTGAGAATGATCAGGATCAACTTCTTGAGGTGTTGAGTAAATTGATAGAGCATTCACGGCAAACTAAAAAAGTGAATTTTGCTTTACAGTTACAATCAATTCTTAAGGAAGGTTTGCGTGCACAACAAACTAAAGGATTAGCAGCTGTTGGGTCTCAAAAATATTATTTAAAAGAAGATGATCGGTTATTGAATGAATTGATTATTGAGAAGCTTACATCAGATTATTCTTTTAACAATTTGGTTTGTTCACCCAATATTAAAGAAGAACTGACTTATTTCGTTCAAGAACATAGGGATATTAAATTATTAAATAAGTTTGATTTACCTGTATCCAACCGTATTCTTTTTCATGGACCATCTGGTTGTGGAAAAACACTGGCTTCGTACGTACTCGCTGGTGAGTTGGATAAAATGATGTATGTGGTGAATCTGGGTGCAATTGTTTCATCTAAGCTTGGCGAAACCAGTAAGAATCTGTCAAAACTCTTTAGGCAGGCATCCAGTGAGAATTGCATTATCTTCTTTGATGAATTTGATTCTATTGGCAAAGTGCGTGATTATAGCCAAGATCATGGTGAAATGAAACGTGTAGTAAATACCATCCTTCAATTGTTTGATTATTTACCCCAGGATAGTATTGTTATTGCTGCTACGAATCAAATGCAAATGATTGATGAGGCATTGCTCCGTCGATTTGATATGAAAATTAATTTGGGCTTACCTACAAATGCTCAAATTCAAGAATTGATTGAAAAAACCTTAGACAAATCACCTTTTAAATTTCACACTAAAAAGGAACTGTCTGAAATTATTAAGTTGTCAGAAGGTTTATCTTTTTACTTAATTCAGCGTGCAATTATTACTGCGATTAAACGTACATTGTTTAAAATGAACGACAATGAGAAACCAAAGTTGCAGATTGACTTTAACATCTTAAAAGAGTTAATCTTAAAAGAAAAAATCTAAACTTCTGCTTCCAGATCTGCTTCTGCTATTGCTTCAAGGGTATTTATTAATTGTAGTTTACCATAAAGCTTGCCCGTTAATTTGCCATCGATTTCCTTTTCTTCAATTTTAATCACTAAAGAAAAAGGATGTTCTTTTTCTTGAATTTTCAATAATTTTAACGGATCTATATTCTTTTTTGTTGCACATCTTATTACAAGATTCAATTCATTGTTGGTGCTTACTAAATCACAAATCCGGAATGGTATTGTGATTTTTTGAGTATTTGAGAACTGCATGCTATCAATTGGCGAATAATCTTCAGACCATCTAATGCCACTTTTAAATTCCTTTTCCTTTTTAGCCCATTCTACTAGTTCTTTTAATTCTGGATGATCTTGTTTCTGCTTACTTGTATACCCTGCAAGGATGTCTATACTTTTTGATAAATCATCATTAAGTGGTTTAAAAAAAGCAAAACTTATATGGATGGGATTATACGCTAAGAAATTGCTCATTATTGGATCAAAACTATAGCACAAAGTCGCAGTAATAGATGCCACCGCTTTTTTTTCCTGATCTGCAAGTCCATTTAGATATTTTGGAATTTTTATTATCAATCCTTTGTGACTATCAACTTTAACTGTTTCCTCAATAACAAGCGTAGCCGAATTATCATTGGAAAACAATGCTTTAGATTGATCAGGTAAACCATGACCGACTAGGTATTTCAATAAGCTATCTTTATTAAATAATCTCGACAATAGCATTTTTTCACTTCGAGATAATCCCTCGATATTTTTTTTCAATACCTTGGTAATGTAATCGCGCTTTATGCTGATAATTAAGTTACTAAGGAAATTAGAATTGTAAGTTAACCCCGCTGAATTAATTAAAAGAGCTTTAATTGTTTGAGTCTTTATATTAGGGTATGTATTTTTAATTTGTGCAGCTAAATTAGTAATTAAAGGAGCTGCATTACTTGTACCATATGAAGATTCAGTTAGAATACCAGATCTCAAAGATAATACTTCCATCCCAGCATTTGGAGCGATTGCATCACCACCAGGAGCAACCAAGTCAGGTTTAAACAAATTATTGTTTATAACTGACTTATTAGGGTGAAAACCATTAATTTTCTCACTATAATTTAGATGATATTTTTTACTGTAGTATGCAGGAAGATCTTTAGAATAAGTAAGATCACTATCATTGGCATTTAAATTTTCTGCTATTGCTCCAACTGATATATTATTGTAAGACTCTGCTGGAGAATGAATATTTGTGCCTTCGCAACTGTGCTCATCAGATAAATTATATGGATTAAAGAAATGATTTGGATAATTATGTAAGGGATTTGGGTTATTCCGCATGTTGATCATATCATTTTGGTTCAAATTACCAATAGATATAAAAAAAAGTATATCTAATTCATTAGCTAATTTATCCAATAAAAATGCTTGTTCCGAAACACTTTCGTTATATAACTTACAACTTGATTCATTGATAGATAGATTGAAAAGTCTAATACTTCTACCTGCAGCATCTCGAATAACATTTTCCAGATCAATCAAACTATAATTTCCATTTCCATTTTCCATTACTTTAATTGGTACAACCTTAACTGATGATACAAATCTAGTAATATTGGTATCGTAGAAATCAGTACCTAATGCAGCGAGCATTGCAATGCTCGAACCATGTCCGTCATTATCAAATATTGGTAATGGATTTTCTGAATTAGCAATGTCGTATTGATAATTCTCAATAATATTTCTCAGAACTGAATTTTGTTGAATACCAGTATCTATTATCCCCACTAAGGTCGTTTTTTCATCTGGGGAAATGTCAAATCCTACGTTTCGAAGTTGTATACCATATCTGCTAGGTCCAGTCTTATAGGTGTGACCTTGAACTTTGTATATAATATCATAGTTGTCGACTATTTTATCGATAAGATTGGCTGCAAAATTTTTGATTGAAATTAAAGAATACTCAAACCGTATTTCATATTTGAAATTTGGATTAGACTCCTTTTCTATTTCAAATAACTTAGAAAGCGATTTTGAAATGCGATCAGTCTCCTCTATAAGTTCCTGATTGTCTATTATCTCTAATAACGTTTCTTCATTGACAATTGATTGGATTATTTTGTTTGAACTAAGTAATTCAAATCGATCAACATGAACAAGTAAATAATAATCTGTTCCAATCGGATTAAAATCTTGATTTTGTTCCACAAAAAAAGCAATATGTGATTTGAAAGTTATAAATGCATCTTCATCGACAATTGCACAAAGAACAACTTTATTAAAATATTCATATTTAACTGGAGATAGCCCATAGGTTTTTCTAAATTTTGTTTGTAAGTCGAAATTAAATACCCCATGGGTATAAATCTTCACATAGTCAATATGAGCTGGAATATCAATTGATCTTTTCTGATGTCTTTCCTCTAATCGATTATTAAAACGTTGAAGGCTATTTCGTAAAATTCTTTTCTTTGGCTCATAATTATTAACTACAATTTCTTCGTCCTCTTCGTCCTCTTCTTCATTTTTCTTCTTCAATACAATCATTCCTCTTTTAGGAAACTTTTCAATTGTTCGTATTTGGTTTTTAAGTAGTAAATGAGGTTTATGATTCTCTGCCATGGTCGTTAGGTTTCATGAGTATTTTTTATGCTGAGCTATATTGCATTTTGAAATGTTCGAAAAGCAATTATTTGGTTTTTAAAATGTTAATTAGAAACCAAAGATACAATTATCTATGGGTGTGAGGGCAAGAAAACAGCTCTTTTGCAAACTTTGGTTGTGTGTCGATTTGTGCGGTTTGCAAATGTGCTGTTTTGTGCGTGTGCTGTGGATCGCAGCGTTCCCAAATGCGCCCAAAAGGCGCAATGCGCGTGGGGTAAAAAAATTAAAACCCCTTGCAAAGAGGTTTCCAAAAGCATTAATCAAAACTCTATTTTTATTTTCAGTCATTTTCAAGTCAGCGATAAAGTGTCACAAAGCGGCGTTTGGCTTGCACCTAACTAGTATATATCATCAAATATATGGTACTTTTTAAGATTTAACGATAATAATATTATTTTATTTCAAAGAGTTTATGAACTGGTTTGCAGAATGATTACAAAATGACAAACAGTACAAAATGCAAATTTCATATAAACAAAAAAGGCTGAATGAGGAGTTTAAATCCTGCATTCAGCCGTTTCCGATTAGTTTATCCTGCTAATATTCAAATTAGCTTATTTTAATTTCCATATCTATTTACTTCCGGCTACCACGGTATAAAAATCTTCCGGATTAAGGTATTGCTGAGCTAATCGCATCAGTTCTGCAGAAGTAATGTTACGCAAAACATGGAGGTAGTTGTCGTAATACGAATAATCCAGATCGAAATCGTTAATGGCTTTGAAACTTGCGGCCAAAGCAAACGGTCCGTCGAAGTCGCGCAGGAATTCACCCAACAGGTAACTTTTTACGGTTTCCAGTTCGTTCTCCGAAACCGGCTCTGTTTGCAGGCGTTTCATTTCAATCGCTATTTCATTTCGTGTTGGTTCAATGTATTCGTTGCCAACTTCAGTCGAAATAACCATATAATCAGCATTTTTCAGGGATAAAATAAAACTGCCTATTCCGTATGTATAGCCTTTTTCTTCGCGTATATTCATCATCAGCCGTGACCCAAAATAACCACCAAAAATGGTAACCAATATCGACAAGGCATGAAAATCGGGATGGTTTTTCGGCACCCAGAACTTCCCTACCCTAACAGCCGACTGTATACCATTTGACTTTTCGACCTGATGAAATTTTACGGGATCGGAATTGATTTTATATTCAGGCGATTTTAATTTTTCCTGTTTCCAGTCATTTCCACCGAAATGAGTATCGAGCATCTTCAGTACATCTTCGTTCACCATTCCTGCAACAATAATCTGGCAGTTTCCGGAGTGATAAAACGACCTGTAAAACTGCATCAACGATTCGCGTGTAACGAGATCGAAATCTTCAAGCGTATTGTTTATGGCATACGGATGCGAATCGCCAAACATCACCTGTGTGAATTTTTTCTGGCAAAGTGTCCGTACTTTTTCGTTTTCGAGCTGCCATTTCTGTTTGTTTTTGGCAAGAAGAACATCGAGTTCGTGCTGAGGGAAAACCGATCGTTTAATCAGATCTTCAGTTACTTTCAAAATCTCAGGCAAATATTTACCGAGGCTTATTATGCTCACAAATCCCTGAGTCTGGTCGATGGTAAGCTGAAGATACGCTCCATAAAAATCGAATTTTTCGGCAATATCGGCTGCCTTGTAGTTCCCGCTGCCTTCTTCAATCATCGAATTACAGAGACTTGCCACCAGATTAGCCGTCTGAAACCATGTTCCGGCCTCGAAAATAAAATCAATTTTAACCACATCCTGAGTTCCGGCATTCACAAAATGAACCGGAATACCATTCGAAAGCAGCCGTTTCTCTGCCTTCACCATATCGATGTGTTCAATGGGATTAATTGTGGGTTGTATCGTACGATTTAACATGATTTACTTTTTAGCAATGTAATTTAAAATGGAGCAGTTTTCGGGTCTGAAAATTTGCCGCGAAACTTCCTGTATATGCGCCGAAGTAACCGAACGGTAACTGTCAACCTGTGAATTGATCAATTCAGCATCTTTAAGTATTTCGTTCGTCGCCAGATTCATCGCCTTGGTCAGATAATTCAATTCGCCGTAAACAATGTTGGCCTCCACTTTATTTTTCACCTTTTCGAGTTCGTATTCCGGAACCCGTTCCTGTTTCATGCGGTCGAGTTCGCGCTCAATGGCTTTGCGGGCTGTCTCCAAAGAAACTCCGTCGCTTGGTTTTCCTGAAATCACAAATAAACCCGGTTCATAATCTCCTGAAAGATAACCATCAAGTTCAGTGAATATTTTCTCTTTCTGAACCAGATTGAGATACATCCGCGATGAATTTCCACCCGAAAGCACATCGGAAACCAGGTCAGTCGCGTAATACATCGGATCAAGGCGATCGGGCATGTGATAAGCCATGTAAATCGCATCACTTGGCACCTCGCGCACAACGGTTTGTTCACGCATCTCGGTTTGCTCAGGTTCCTGGGGAATGTTCCGCGGTTTTACATTACGGTTTGGTATAGGGCCAAACCAGCGGTCGGCAAGCTTCAGAACCTGATCGGACTCAACATCACCGGTTACTACCAGCACCGCATTATCGGGTGCATAGTGTGCAAAGAAAAAATCTTTGACCTGTTGCATGGTTGCCTGTTCAATGTGGCTGATTTCGCGGCCGATAGTTGCCCACTGATACGGATGAACCTTATAGGCAAGCTGCCGGAGTATCGGCCACACATCTCCGTATGGCTGATTAAGCTGACGCTGTTTAAATTCTTCGATTACCACGTTGCGCTGCACTTCGAGACTCGACTTCGAAAAAGCCAGTTCGAGCATACGGTCTGATTCGAGCCAAAATCCTGTTTCTATGTTGTTTTTGGGCAAAGTCAGGTAATAATTCGTGAGGTCATTCGACGTGAATGCATTGTTATCGCCACCCGCTTTTTGCAAGGGTTCGTCGTAAGCCGGAATGTTTTTCGAACCGCCAAACATCAGGTGTTCAAAAAGATGTGCAAATCCGGTTCTGTCAGGATGTTCGTCGCGCGATCCCACATTATAGCAAACATCCATCGCCACCATCGGGGTTGTTTTATCCTGATGGACAATCACAGTCAATCCGTTTGCTAATTTAGTACGTTCAAAATGTATCATAGTTGAGTTGCGAGTTACAGGTTTCGGGTTGTTCCGAAAACCGCAACATTTTTCTATAAATTAAAAATCAAATTCATCACTATTCAGGCGCTTTTTTGCCTCCAGGTATTCCCGAATCATGTTTTCCATAATGGTTTTAACCGGAAGAACTTCGTTTATAATTGCAGCAACCTGACCAATTTCGAGTTCGCCTTCTGCCAGATCTCCTTCGAACATTCCTTTTTTTGCACGTCCACGACCAAGCAAAACGCGGAGAGTATCGGCATTGGCTCCTTCCATCTCCTGTTTATTTACTTCCTGAAAAAACTCATTTTTAATCAGGCGAACTGGTCCTATTTTTTTCAAAGCCAGTTTAGTGTCGCCTTCAGCTAATCCGGTCACCAGTTTCTTAAAATCCGGGTGAGCGGATGATTCTTCTGAAATAGCAAATCGTGAGCCTACCTGAACACCGTCGGCACCTAAAGCCAGGGCGGCAAGCATTGCATCACCGGTTCCAATACCACCGGCAGCCATCAGCGGCAACGAACTAACCCGTCGCACAACCGGTATCAGCGCTATGGTTGTTGTCTCTTCTTTGCCGTTGTGTCCACCTGCTTCAAAGCCTTCAGCCACGATGGCATCAACACCAGCTTCTTCGCATTTCAGGGCAAAAGCCGAACTGGCTATTACATGAGCAACAATAATTCCGCGCTCCTTTAACCATTGCGTATATTTTTTAGGACTTCCGGCCGAAGTAAAAACCACAGGAACCTTTTCATCGGCAATAATGTTCATGATGGTTTCCAGTTCAGGATAAAACAAAGGAACATTTACCCCAAAAGGTTTATCTGTAGCCAACCTGGTTTTTTGGATGTGTTCGCGAAGTGTTTCAGGATGCATTGAGCCAGCGCCAATCAATCCCAGACCGCCATTATTGCTTACAGCAGAAGCCAGTCGCCAGCCACTGCACCACACCATTCCCGCCTGAATAATCGGGTATTTAATTCCAAAAAGTTTACAAATCCGGTTTTCCATACTAAAGTCTGTATTCAAAAATTCGTGGCAAAGTTAAGAAATTCAATTTGTGAATGATCGAAGAATGAAAAGGTCGGGAACTTCATTTTAAAGAGGTAATTTTTAGTCATTAAGTCATTTGAGGTTATTAATTGTAAAAAAAAATGACGCTAAGCCTGACCACTAATGACGTGAAACAAATTACCTGATAAATTCCAACTGCAACTGTTGTTTCAATGTTAGACCCGGAAAACATAACATTCGACTACGCTTCCTCAACAATAACCTTTTCCAGTTCGGTTGTGAGTTGAACGAGCGAAATCCGGTGAATCAATTCACCTTTTATTGCGAGCGAGATAGTGCCCTTTTCTTCAGAAACAACAATAGCCAAAGCATCTGTTACTTCTGAAATGCCAATGGCTGCCCGATGGCGTAGTCCAAGACTGGGATCAACATCCTGACGTTCAGTGAGCGGGAGAATGCAGCGTGCTGCGGCAATACGGCTGCCTAAAACAACAACAGCACCATCGTGCAAAGGAGTATTTTTAAAAAAAATGGTTTCAATCAATGCCGACGAAATCCGTGCATTTATTTTTTCACCTGAGCGAATGATTTCTTTCAATTCCGATTGTGCCGGTATCACAATCAAAGCGCCGGTTTTCGAGCGGGCCATGTTGTCGCACGCTCTGATAATTTCCTTGATTTGAATATTCGAGGCAGACTTAATCTTTTCGGAAGCAAAAAGTTTTTCGAGTCCAAAACTTCGGTTGGTCTGATAATTTGTGCCTATCAGCAATAAAAAACGCCTGATTTCCTGCTGAAAAACCACAATCAATGCCAGCACTCCCACTCCGATAAACTGGCCCATTAATGTGCCAAGTAATTCCAGATTCAAGGCTTTAATCAGCAGCCAGGAAACATAGACCAGGAAAAAACCAATGGAAATGCTAAAGGCAACAGTTCCTTTAATAATCCGATAGATCTGATAGAGCAAAAAAGCAACCAGCAGAATATCAATTACATCCAAAATCCTTATGGTAATAAACAAATTCATGTCAGGAAAATCGTATTTCAGATCCGGTTTAACAGATCAGATTCATGTTTACAGGTGATTATTATTTGGATGTTGACCGAATCCTATTCATAATCTGAACAGCCTCAACGGCCTCACGAACATCGTGAACGCGCAGAATATCAGCACCACCCATCAATGCCAGTGTATTTACGACTGAAGTCCCATTAAGTGCCTCTTCCGGATTAGATTTCAGTAATTTATGTATCATCGATTTACGGGAGACACCAACCATCAAAGGCAACTGAAATACTTTAAAAGAATCGAGTCGGTTTAGGAGTTCATAGTTATGATCGAGCGTTTTGCCAAAGCCAAATCCGGGATCCATAATTACATCTTTCACCCCAGCTTTGGTTAGTTTTTTTACGCGATCAGTAAAAAACAGCGATATTTCGCGAATAATATCTTCATACTCCGGGTTATCCTGCATTTTAAGAGGAGTTCCCAGCATATGCATTAAAACATAAGGAACACCCAGTTTCCCGATGGTATCAAACATGTTAGCGTCAAAATTACCGCCTGAAACATCGTTAACCATACACGGACCGCACTCTTCAATCACTTTCAACGCAACCCAGGAGCGATAAGTATCAATTGAAATAAATGCTTTTGGAAATGCTCTTTTAACGGCTCTAACCGCAGGCAGAAGACGGTCAATTTCATCTTTTGTTGAAATCCCCTCCATCCCTGGTTTAGTAGAAACAGCACCAATATCGATAACCGTACCTCCCTGTTCAAGGATTTCTTCGGCTCTTTTAACTACTTTCTTTTCAGTCTTATACTTTCCTCCATCAAAAAACGAATCAGGAGTTACATTGATGATACCCATTACGACAGGTTGTGAAAGATCAAGAATTCTTCCGTCAAGATTAACTGTATTCTTGCGCTTTAGAAACTTAGTGGCAGTAGTTGTGATTAACATTCGAAAATATTTTGTACTCTTAAAATGATGTGTTACAACAAAAGTAAAATAAAATACACTCAAAATACACATTAAATTAATACTTTTATGGCTCTAAAATTACGATAATCATGGATAAAACAAGTCAGCAATACGATCATGTAATTACTGTTTGTCAGGATATTTTTACAAAAAAAATGAAAGATTACGGCATCTCATGGCGAATTCTTCGCCCCAGTTCGATGACCGATCAAATATACATTAAAGCACAACGGATCAGGAGTATTGAACAAAAAGGCATAAGCAAAATTGATGAAGGTGTCCGATCGGAATACATCGGAATTGTAAATTATTGTATTATGGCTATTATTCAGCTCGAAAAGGGAATCTCTGAATCTGACGACCTTTCGGAAGAAGAAACGCTAAATTTATACACCAGCCATTTTAACGAAGCCAAAGAACTAATGATGGCTAAAAACCATGATTACGATGAAGCCTGGCGCAATATGCGAATGAGCTCTTATACCGATTTAATCCTGATGAAACTGAAACGCACCAAACAAATTGAAGACAACCTGGGAAAGACTTTGATTTCGGAAGGCATTGAAGCAAATTACCTGGACATGATCAATTATGCCGTTTTTGCGTTAATAAAGATTGAATTCTAAAATTACGTTTATGTTCAAACACATTGCACGCATTCTTCTTGGATTAACCTTTGTATTTTCAGGTTTTGTAAAAGGGATCGATCCGTGGGGATCAGCCTATAAATTCACCGATTATTTTAATGCGTTTGAGATGCCATGGTTGGTTAACCTGGCTTTTGGTCTGGGGATTTTACTCGCCGCAGTTGAATTTTTCATAGGAACGGCTCTCATCTTTAATTTTTTCTTACGGATATTCAGCTGGTTAACTCTGGCATTCATGGTATTTTTTACCGGATTAACGCTGGTACTTGCACTTACAAACCCGGTTACCGATTGCGGCTGTTTTGGCGATGCACTTGTAATTACCAACTGGCAAACCTTCTATAAAAACATCGTTTTACTGGCGCTGGCTCTTATTGTTTTTGTTCAGCGAAAAAAATTTGCGGGCAAAAACGGACCGGTTTTATCAATTGCCTTTACAACAATGACCATGGTATTTTATTTCTACCTGGTTAGCTATTCGTACAATCACTTACCAATCATTGATTTCAGTCCTTACAAGGTGGGTGTAAATATTCCGGAGGCTATGAGCATTCCAGATGGGGCTCCGAAAGCGATTTACGAGAACAAACTCATATATAAAAACTTACAAACCGGTAAAGAAAAAGAATTCACCGAGGCAAACATTCCCTGGCAGGATACGCTTAACTGGAAATATGTCAAATCGGAAGATCCTGTCTTAATTCAGAAGGGCTACACTCCTCCAATACACGATTTCAGGATTGAAACTGCGGAAGGCGAAGATATTAAAGACTTTTTTCTTTACGATGACAAATACACCTTTATCGTTATAGCATCAAATCTTCAGAAATCGAACAAGGAAGGAATGCGGAAAATTGCCAGTCTAGCCGTTGAAGTAAAAAATAAAGGTTATAATTTCATTTTACTTACGTCTACTTCTCCGGATAGTTTTGATGAATTCAAAAATGAAACAGGAGCCAATTTCGATTTCTTTAATGCCGATGAAATAACTCTGAAAACTATTGTGCGGTCAAATCCGGGTATGATTTTATTGAAAAAAGGAACTATTTTAAAGAAATATCACTTTAACAATATTCCGAAACCTGAAAATCTTGAAACTGAACTTCAACTCTTACAATAATAAAACCCCGATTTTACCGTTCGGATAAAAGCTGAACAAAAAAATTATGCGCAAACTAATTTTCCTGATTACTCTAACTGCATTTTGTTATCCGAAGGCATTTGCTCAGCTTGGAGGAGAAAATACGTATGATTTTCTAAACCTGACCAATTCAGCACGAATGGCTGCTTTGGGAGGTAACCAGGTAGCTTTAAACGACTCTCTCGATCTTAACCTGTCATACAATAACCCGTCATTACTGAACGTAAACATGAGAAACATGCTTTCGGTAAATTATGTCGATTATTTTGCCGGGGTAAATTATGGTTATGCTGCTTATTCTTTTGGCACACCACTTCCGGGTAATTTTGCTGTCGGAATGCACTACATTAATTACGGAAAATTTATTGAAGCACTTCCAAACGGAGAAAAAACCGGGGCTACTTTCAATGCCGCTGAATATGCGCTAAACATTATTTATTCAAACAGTTACAAGCAATTTACCTACGGAATAAATCTAAAACCAATTCTTTCATCATTCGAAAGTTATCAGTCGGTTGGTTTCGCGGCCGATTTAGGAATAAGTTACTTCAGTAAAAACCAGAATACAGTAACTGCATTGGTCGCCCGAAACATTGGCACTCAAATCACTACTTATTACGATGGAGCTGAGAGAGAATCCATTCCGTTCGATCTTCAGTTCGGAATCTCCCAGAAACTTCAACATGCCCCAATACGGTTTGCCGCAACGTTGCAACATCTTCAGAAATGGGATCTGGCCAAACCGGCGGAAGACAATACAGGTACCTCAACCATTTACAAAGAAGATAATTTCACAAAAAAATTCATGCGCCATATGGTTTTCGGCGTCGAATTGCTGCCCTCTCCAAATTTCACGATCCGTGCCGGTTATAATTACCAACTAAGGCAGGAAATGAAGCTTGATGAAAAAATGTCAACCGTTGGCTTTTCCTGGGGTTTTGGCTTTCGCATTTCGCGCTTTCAGGTCAGTTACGGTTCAGCACGCTACCATCTGGCCGGATCGAGCAACCTCATTTCCATTGCTCTTAAACTAAACGAAGGTTTCCAAAAAGCTGAGACTACAGAATAAATACTGATTCGACATTACCGCTAAGCAAAAATAATGAAGAGGCCAGATCGAGTTATTCTGAATAATAAATCATAACATTCTCCAAATTCATTTTCAGTCTGTTTTATCTGATAAAAATCAAGAGTTAATCAGAATTTCCTGCGTTTCTTTGCAATTCAACAAAAACCATCACCATGACCTTTCTTCCGAACGATAAAATTTTCAGCCTCAAGTGGTTTAAAGACTACAGCATGATTGTAATTGGCTCATTCATTCTGGCAGTCGGCTTTGTCTTTTTTATTTCGCCTCACCGCATAGTTCCAGGCGGTGTATACGGAATCGCGATTGTGGTGCATTATATGACCCAGGGAATGTTTTCGCTCTGGCCTGATGGTTTTCCCATTGGATTATTCGGGTTAATTCTGAATATTCCACTCACCATTGCAGGAATTAAAATCCTGGGACCACGTTTTGGTGTAAAAACCGTAGTTGGTTTTGTGCTCACATCGGTTTTTATGGATGTAATCACTTATTTACGTGTTGATGGTGATGCTCCACTGGTGCCGGATATTCTTCTTTCATGTGTCTTTGGCGGTGTTCTGATTGGCTTTGGGCTAGGCCTGATTTTTAAATCGCGTGCCACTTCCGGAGGTTCGGATATCATTGCCATGATCATTGCGAAATATACAAAGATGAAACTTGGACAACTGATGATTTATGTTGATTCCACCATTGTTTTGCTAAGTTTACTCGCGTTTAAAGACTGGCAGATTCCGCTGTATTCATGGGTGGTTATATACATTACCGGCCGGGCGATTGATTTGGTTCTGGAAGGAAGTAACTACAACAAGGCACTGATAATTATTTCAGAAAAACACGAAGAAATAAGGCATAAAATTCTAGTTGATCTGGAACGGGGTGGCACATACCTGAAAGGAACAGGAATGTACACCGGAAACGATAAAAACATTATTTATACTGTGGTTAGCCGGCGGGAAGTGGCAATTCTGGAAGTATTTATCAGTCAGATCGATCCTGATGCCTTCATTACGGTAATGGACACACACGAAATTTTGGGAGAAGGATTTCAGTCGCTCAAACTTAAGCTTGATGACTAAGAAAAAGATCAGAACTAAAGGTTCAAAAAACAAGCATAAACTGTCTTATGGATATCCGTTTATGTGCCTGACTGATTCAGCTAAATGGGGTTTTGCCACAAACCCTATTTTGTTATTCAAATGAAACAGTGCCAAACATACAGGAACAAACACGCTGTTTGAAAGACCGAGGTTTTCTTTCAAAATTCGCTCCTTCTTTCTTTTTATGATCATGTAATTTGTTAAATTTGGATTCGACCATGCAATCCATACAATTCAGTACATGAAACAATTTCTCCTTTTATTTTTCATCTTCCACATCGCATTTTTTTCCAGCGAGGCACAAAAGGTTGGCTTAGTGCTTAGTGGCGGAGGAGCTAAAGGACTTGCCCATATTGCTGTAATTAAAGCTCTCGAAGAAAATGGAATTCCGATTGATTACATTGCCGGAACATCGATGGGAGCAATAATTGCCGGTCTTTATTCGGCTGGCTATTCAGTAGAAGAAATGGAAGCTTTGTTTAAATCGGAGCAGTTTAAATTCTGGTCCACCGGACAAATAGAGGAAGAGTACCGTTATTATTACCGTAATCTGGAAGAAGATCCTTCCTGGCTCGAACTCGAGTTACTTAAGAAGGAAGACAAAATAAAAATACTGCCACCCACCAACCTGATACCTGAGGAACAAATGGACTTTGCCTTTATGGAAATGTTCTCATCTGTTACTGCAATAGACAAAGGAGATTTTAACAAACTGTTTGTTCCATTTTTCTGCATCGCCACAGATGTTTATAACCATCGGGAAGTAGTTCTGAGGCAGGGCGATTTGGGAGAAGCAATTCGCGGATCGATGACATTTCCTCTGTATTTTAAACCCATAGAAATTGATGGTACGCTTGTATTTGATGGAGGTATTGTCAATAATTTCCCGGTTCAAAACATGAAAGAGCTTTTCAATCCTGACATTATCATTGGGCACAATGTAGCCAACAATCCCAAGAAGCCTGATCCCGATGATGTTATGGCACAAATTGAGAATATGATCATGCAAAAAACCGAGTATAAAATTGATTCAACAGATGGATTTCTGATGGAAACGACATTTAACAACATAGGATTGCTCGACTTTAAAAAAATAGATATGATTGAAAGCAGTGGCTATAAAACTGTGAACAAACAAATCGAGGAAATAAAGAAACGAATAACAAGACGTGTAGGACCTGAAGATCTGGCGGAGAAAAGAAGGCAGTTCAACATGAAAAAACCTCAGTTAATTTTTCAGAACATACAGGTTGAAGGAGTTAGCAGCACAATGCAAACGAAATACATCATTCAAAGCTTAAAGCACAATGCACATGTAATAAATCTGAAAGAACTTAAAAAAGAGTATTTTAAGCTTGTAGCCGATCAGCAAATAAAATCGTTACGTCCCGTTTCAAAATACAATCCTGAAACCGGTTATTTCGATTTACACCTTATCGCAAAATCAAATAGCCCGATGCAAATAAAGTTCGGAGGCAATATCTCCACCAGACCAATAAATCAGGGTTTTTTGAGTGCTAATTACCGTATATTTAAAGAGCGCGCATACACCTTTAGCACCAACATGTATTTTGGACGTTTTTACAGTTCTTTTAAAGTTGGCGCCCGAATAGATTACCCAACCTCAATACCCTTTTACCTGGCCGGATATTTTACTTTGAACCGATGGGACTACTACTCATCAACCACCGAATTTGTATTCGAAGATGTTCGTCCTCCATACATAATCCAGAATGAGAATAATTTAAGGACAGAAATAGGATTCCCTGTAAATAACTGGGGAAAACTCACCTTTGGTGGCTCTTATTCGCATGCCAGGGACGAATATTATCTGACTCAATCAATTAAATCTGCTGACACACCCGACAAAACCGCATTTGATGCCATTAGCGGATCAGCTACATTCATGTCAAATTCTTTTAACGACAAACAATATCCCACCGAAGGAATTGCATCCTGTCTTTCATTAAATTATATCTCAGGAAACGAAAAAAACACTCCGGGTACAACATCAAACAATACATTAGAAACACAATACACCCACAATTTTTATCTTCTGAAAGGAAGCTATGACCGTTACATTAAAATGAACAGGCGTATCACGTTTGGATTAATGGCTGAAGGAGTTTTCAGCAATAAAAAACCATTTAGCAACTATGTTTCAACCATTCTTTCTGCACCTTCGTTTAATCCGATACCACATAGCAAAACTATTTATCTGAATAATTTTCATGCGAACAAATACATTGCTTCGGGTATCAAAGGCATCGTTAAACTCTCCGATGGATTGCATCTCCGGGCCGAAGTATATGGGTTCGCTCCTGTGAGGGAAATCGCTGAAACAAGCAGTTATATGGCATCCTACAGCGATGATACATTCACAACAATCAATTTTATGGGCTCCGGGGCCATCGTATTTCAGTCGGCAATTGGTCCAATAAGTTTCTCTGTAAATTATTACGATAAAAGCCAGACCAAATTTTTTGCCATGCTAAATATCGGATACATTCTGTTTAACCGCAAAGGATATTAAACAAGAAAGCTTTCAGTTACCGGGGTATTCATTTTTTAGATTTATTTAAAGAAGCCTGAATAACTTTACATTTTCATCAAACCCGAAGCGAAAAGAAATTAAATTGGATCAAAAGTCCAATTCAAAACGTATTTTTGTCTTCCCTTTTTTATTAACTTTTTAAAGAAAACGACCATGTTAAAAGTAAACGAATATTTTGGCGGAACAGTAAAATCAATTGCACTGGAAAATACAGAAGGTATTGCAACAATTGGCGTAATGGAAGCTGGGGAATATGAATTCGGAACTGCAACAATTGAACACATGACTGTAACCAGTGGCATTTTAGATGTATTGCTTCCGGGCGAAACGGTGTGGACAACTTATCTGAAAGGCGAAACATTTATTGTTGCCAAAGACGTTAAGTTCAAAGTGAAAGCAGATGGCCAGGTTGCCTATTATTGCCTATACCTCTAACTATTAAAAAAGTGTTCAGTCACAGTATTCAGTAATCAATCCAGAGACTGAAGACTGTGACTGAAAACTGAATATGATCTATCTTTTCTAAATATACGGGTACAATATTTCTTCCATCGCACTAATCCATCTGGGCGAATCATTGAGACTTTCAACCATCTGGAGATTTTCTCCGCCATTTGCAATAAACATTTCCTTGTATTCCCAACCAATTTCAACAGTAGTTTCCAAACAATCGGCCACAAAAGCCGGAGCAGCAACCAGAATATTTTTACTTCCCTGCTTCGCTCTCGAAACCAGATTTTTATCGGTAAAAGGAGTCATCCAGTTATTCGATAATCTCGATTGAAAAGAAACCGAATATTGTCCTTTTTTCAGGCCCAGACGGTTTGCCAACTCACGGGTTGTTTGGTAACATGTGGCTTTGTAGCAAAACTTACCGAACCCGGGCAAGGCATTTTCACAATCGCAGGTTGTAATCGATTCTTCAGGATGGTTTTTCTCCAGATGCCGGTTCGGCAGGCCATGATAAGAAAAAATTATATGGTCGAATTTTTCAGGCTGATAAGACGCGATTCTTTCGGCAAATGCATCCAGAAATAAAGGATGGTCGTAGAACTGGTTAATTGCCTCTATTTCAGGAATTGTATTCCATTTACTGACTTCATCCAATACGGCCTGAATGGCGGTGCCAGTCGATGACGAAGCATACTGGGGAAACATCGGGAATATAACCAATCGGTCGTAATTGCCTTTTTTTATCGACGAAAGTGCCTTACCAATGGAAGGATTACCGTAACGCATGGTTAAAAAAACATCAGCTTTTGATCCAAGTTTAGTCTGTAATTCAGACTGTACCTGTTCCGAAAAATACAAAAGCGGCGAGCCTTTTTCTGTCCATAAACGCTGGTACAATTTGGTCGATTTGGGTGCCCTGAATGGTACGATAATCAGGTTGACCAATATCTTCTGCAAAACCAGCGGAATATCAATTACCCTTCGGTCATTCAAAAATTCGGTCAAATACCGGCGCACCGCCTTTACCGTTGGTTCATCCGGTGTTCCCACATTGATAAGGATTACCGCTGTTTTTTTAGTTTTCATTCTGCTGATAATTGGTTTTAATTACAACTTTGTTGATTGATGATAACAATTCATTCAACAAATTGATCACGGGAATTGCAAATATAAGGATTGTGTGATAAAATGGATGACCCAAAGGGTCATTTCAAAATAATCTTCTGTTCCGGCATTTCGAATGTTAACAGGGATGACCACAAAGGGTCATCCCTGCATATTTCTTTTTTAGGATCTAATATTCTGGCTATTTCGCGTTATTTCAAATTCAAACTCACCTTTACTCCGGCCGATCTGAATTTTCCATCTTCAAAACCGGCAACTGCCTCAACGTTCAGTAGCAAAAACAGTCTGCTAAGTCCATAACCAAATTCAGCATAATTTTTAAGTTCAGGAGTAGAAAGAAAATTTACAAACAATATTTCTGCCGACGACGAATTTTTAAGAATTGGTAATTGTTTGAGAATGAAACGGCGGGTTTGCCAATTAGCGTGAGCATCCAAAAACCGGTTACTGGTTGAATACTCGTAAAAAGGCAATAGCCTGAAGCTATTTTCGTACGACGAAAACATAAAACCAGTTGACTGTGTATTGAAATGTTGAAAATCTTCGAAATAGATTTTTGAAGTATTCAGGAACTTACCTGCATTGGCAGAATACGAAAAGTGGTCGTCGATTCCGAAATCGATCTTTTGACGAATTCCAATTTTCAGCAAATCGAAACGGGAATCGCTGCCAAAAACACCGGAATACGCACCTTTATAAGTAAGCGAATAAGTCGGAAATTTACTTTCAGCATAAATTTTGGTATTGTTTCGGATACGGTATCTGTGTTGCGGCGTATATTCCAAAACTACACGTCCGGCTAAAGTCTGATGATCTTCGAGTTGCCAGGCTTCGACAGTATTGTTTACAGGAATATTTGGCTGAATAACTTTATCCTTATAATCGATAACCGAATAGCTGGAATGATTGCTTAACTGGCGGTTGTCGCTGTAATCAGCCGATCCTTTCAGATTCAATCCATTGGCCAAATCCCGGCTGATATTCAGTTGAGCGAAATCGCGGCGATAAAACCGCTTGTAGTTTTCTTCGAGCCAAAGGGTGTATAAATCGTTATTCATGGCCGACATTCCTGAATTCCGGTTGAAATCAACCGTTGTTGTTCCTAAGCTCCCTGAAATCCAACTGTTCGTCAGGCCATTCATTCGTCGGCTTAGTGAAAATGTGGCATCGGGTTTTTCGCGCGCAAAAGCATACGAAAAATGAGGTTCAAATCGGGTTAAATGCCCGGTACTGTCAGATTTAAAGTAACTGAAAGGCAATTCAACACGCAGACCATCAACAGAATTAAACGACAATGATGTTGGGTCAGTCAATGTTGGAATCGTAAATTTTTCATAGCGTTTAAGTGAATCGACCGAATAATCGTATGTTTTGCCAAACAACAAATGTTTCACTTTAAACCTGCGTTTCGAATTTCGCACCGAGTCCTGATATTCAGGTTTGGCTGAAACCTGCAAAAAAGTGTCCTTAACCGCAAAGCTTATCTTTTCTTTCTCTGTTAGCGGAATCGGACGCAATGTCGACCAATAAGCCGTATCGTTGTTTACCTGTTTCTGGCTAACCTGAAACGTCGATTTAATTTCAAGCGGTTCCGGAGGACTGTTTCGTTGCGCTTCAGCTTCGATCATCCGGTTAAGCTTTACCGTTTCGCGGTTGGTTAATTCCGTTTTTTCCATCATCGCATTGATTCTCTTTTGAGCTTTCGATTTTTCGATAGCTTGCTGAGTCTCCTTTTCCCCGGCAACAAATGTCTGCACCAATTGCTGTTCCTGAAGTAGCTCATTTTTCAGCCGATCCAGAAAAGTGTGATCGAGTGCCGGATTTAAAGTCGTTTTATAATCGGTAATCGAAGCCACATATTTAAATTTCATTTTAAAACCCATGCCCGAAAAGTCCATGTCGAAATCGAGACTCACCGGCATCCAGGTGTTTTTATTTACTTCAGCATACATTTGACGAACATTTACACTGGTCATTGGAATGTGCAGCTTCAGATCGGCTGAATGAATGTTCCAGAACACGTCTGCAATATAGATATAGCCTGAAAACACATCGTTTCCATTTGTTTTGGGTATTACTTTTATCTTGTTAATTACCCGCCCCTGATCCTCGAAAACACCATCAAGTCTGAATTTATATGCTTTGAGCGCGTTCTTCCCCACAGGCGAAACAATACCGTATTTTTCAGCATCATACAAACTATTGGTAATCATCCCCATGGGCGAAGTATTGTTGTCTTTTCCCGACGATCGCATGGCCAGAACCTGCTGTTTCATTTTATCGGGCAACTCGAAATCAATTTTACTGACCGTTTCCATTACAAATGGCTCGTTCTCTTTCATCCCGTCTTTTTTCATTTGTTTCTCAAACAAAAACGGAATTTTATCGAATACGCCCGAACCTTTCAGGTAAACTTTGCACGAATATTTTGATACCTGTTTTTGATAGTACGGTGCTAAAGCAATCGCCCGCCGCATGATGTAATAAGCCGGATCTTCACCCGAAGCAAGCACTTTGATCTCCGGAATCTGGTAATCCTGATTAATCAGTGAAACATTTATTTCCTGAAAAGTTTTGCCAAGGGTCAGTTCACGCGTTTGGGTCTGGTAACCGAGGTATTGAAACAAAACCTTCCATTTTCCTTCGGGAAGTTTCAATTCATAGTTTCCATCGATGTTGGAAGTTGTTCCGGTTGAAAGCTGAGGAATGTAAATATTGGCATATGGAATAGGTTCGCTCTGGGCATTTGTTACCCGACCGCGAATACCTTGCGCATTTACATAACAGAAACAAAAAAAACAAAAAGAGAATGAAAGTAAATTTCGAATCACCATTCAATTAAGGTTTTGAGGATGTATTGAACAAAAATAAAAGAATTTTGATCCGAAACCTCGTGATGATAAGTTAATGATGGTTAAGTAAATCTAAAATTGGTGATTTAGCCATGATAGGTCGAATAACCCTTGTACAACCAATCACTCTCCCAGGACGTGTTGAAGATTGTAAACTTCTTTTGAGGAAAAATCACACTTAAAAGATCCTAACTTTCCCCGAAAAAGGTATAAAGTTGCACCTTTTTCATAGAATCTTGCACCTAAAAGGTTCAGTATTGCACCCTTTTCAGGGAATGTTGCACCTAAAAGGTTCAGTGTTGTACCTTTTTCAGGGAATGTTGTACCAAAAAGGTTCAGTGTTGCACCTTTTTGGTGTAAATCACACTCAATAAGGTGAAATGATTATTCTACTTTTGAAGATATTTGAAACAATGCATAGTTTTTTGCCTGTGATGTTTATTACAGTCAATCTCTTTTGTGGTGAGGCATATCCATCGGTATTTCATACGAAATTTCCACAACGCCTTTAAATTCTCCGTTTTCCATCCATGGAGTTTGATGAATCATTTTCCGGATGCTTCTTTTTTCAATGGTGTATGAATTGGGAATTGGATCAGCCAGCATTCTCATCAAAAAACTTCGTGCAGGTTCGGGATGACATTCAATCAGGCTTTTACCTATAAGGCTTTCACCTCCCTCTTTACTGAATTGCGACTTCGAACGTTCATTCATATAAACCACAATTCCTTCGCGGTCGCAAACCGTTATTGCGCCCAAAAATCCATCTGTCCAATTCATTCTCTCGATAAGTTTTTAAATTTCTAACAGCCACGTAGAGCATATAGATTTTTGTTATTTTGAACTTTATTGATATTCATATCGCTGAAATACGATTTTAAATCGTTTAATTTTCGATTGCGTCCTATGTGACCATGTGGTTCAAAATAGATTATGCTTTGTGGTGCTGATAGAACCTCACCCAATCAATCTCGAAACGGTGAGGCAAACTTCCGTTAGGTTCGGAAACGACAATCGAAGCAGCATTCAGGTGCATCGTATGCGAAGGGACATGAAGGTTAATCGTTAAAACTTCCTTGTTGTTAATCTTCCAGATCAGCGATTGAGACGACCATTCCAACCTGAAAATATAGAATTCACCGGTTTTTAATCCTGAAATACCTTCACAATCGCTCAATATACCTTTTTCATTTTTGGTAAGTACACCAACCCTGTTTTTCACTCCCATCTCCAGCAAATTTATTTGAGGAGAACTCTCTTCTCCCAGCAAATAGATTGCATCGACCATATGTTTTGAGGGAGCATACTTCACCTTGGCTTCCAGAATTCCATGGTTCCACCATTCGTTTCCGGCAGTCGAAACCAAACCCGAGGAATAATCAAATTCCTGTTCCACAAATCCGAAAGGTAACTGCCATGCCATTCCTTTTACTTTCTCTTTCCGAACTTCAATCTTCAACGAATTTCCGCCGGTTGAAACATTTTTTCCTTCAGTAAAAGCATGCAAATCGCCAACCTGCGAGAAATTTTGACCCAGTGTTTTAGCAGCCCAGTGCGATTGGGTACTCCACTTTTCCTGATCAAGTTTGTCCGCTTCAAAATTATCTTCAAAAACAAGTTCCCATTTTTTGAAAAAATCAAATGCATTCGAGTTTTTATATTTTAGATAATTGATAACCGGAATCGTTTTTTGCATTTCTTCAAAACGTTTTTCTTTTACCGAATCCTCCGTTTTTTCCCATTTCTGCTTGTCTTCCAAATAAATAACCCTGGATCTGAATTCATCCTGATCTGTTATTTTCTGAAGTTCCTCCAATCTTTTCCGTTCAGGAGAATCTTTCATTTTCTCATAATTCCGTAATGCTGCCGATTTTTGAAAGCTCAGGAAAAACTTAATATCATCAGAACTTTGCAGTTCTTTAAATTGCACCAACTTGGCAAATGCTTCAGTCGTTTCAAACTCCGACTTCCCTTTGGCATTCTTTTTCTTCTTCTGAAACTCAGGTCCTTCGACAAATGATTTCAAAACAGCATACCTTTCAGCCAATCCCGATTCGGTTAGTTTACCAAATCTTTTTAATTCATCAGATTTTTGAGTGATATAGAATTTTGTGAGGTTTCTGTTCTTTCCCAGCTTACCCAATTCCTTCATTTGCGCTTCTTCCCGGCTGCCTTTATATGTCAAATTTTGAAGTTCTTTTTTCTTCTGCTTAAATGTGGGAGAATTTACCAGCAGATCGAGTTCATGGTATTCCTTCAGTTCATTTGATTTTTCAAACTCATTGAACAATTGGTAATCAGCGAGTAAAGCCTTGCGGTCATTTTCTATTTTTGCGGTTGATTTAATCAATCCGAAATAACTTGCGATAAATAATTTAAGCGACATAATCGGTTTTTTTTGGTCTGAATTCGACGTTTTAAAAATAGCAAATAAAACAAAGATCAGCACTATTTTCGCGCTTCCGCTAAAAAACGTTAAATTCATCCTGTTATTTCACAAAAAATGAAAAATCAACAACAATGAAAACCTTCGGAAGACTATTTCTATCGCTGTCATTAATTATTTTCGTGAATGCTGGCTTTGCCCAGAATTTTCTGGAGACAGAACTTAATCCCGGTAAAACGTATCTTTTACTTGCTCATCCAACGGTTCATAACATTGAAACCATTCATTTTCTGTTGGATAATGACATTTTGAAACTTTCAAATGTTGAGTTTGTAGGCGTTTATTCTTCTGCGGAAACATATAATTACGCGCAATCCATCGACTTAATCAAAAAACCTGAAATGAATAAATTTCACCTTCAGGAAATAAAAAATGAAGTTACCCCGACTCAAATATATCAGACCAATGACTGGACCATTACATTCAAAAAACTTTTCGATAATTCAGTTGGGATCTTTTTCTTTGGCGGACCAGATATTCAGCCCGAAATTTACGGACAGAAAAACCTTTATTCGGTTGTTACCGATCCAAACCGGCATCTTTTTGAACTCAGTTTTCTTTTTCATTTGCTTGGTGGAAATCAAACAAAGGATTTTATTCCGTTTTTGAACCAAAGACCTGATTATTTGGTAACTGGTTTTTGCCTGGGTATGCAAAGTATGAATGTTGCGACCGGTGGTACGCTGACCCAGGACATTCCGGCTCAAACATATGAAATGAAATCGGCTGAAGAAACCCTGAAATTAAAAAGAGATGAACTTCACCGTAATTACTGGCAGGAAATAACCAAAGATACGCTGCTGATGGGCATCAATTTTCATCCAATTATATACACCGCTCACCCTTTCTTTTTAAATACAGTAAAAGCTGAAAAAGATATCAGTTCGTTAGTGTTAAGCAGTCATCATCAATCGATTGACGACCTGGGGAAAGATATCATTGTAACAGCCACTTCTAAGGATTCGAAGGTAATTGAGGGTATTCATCACCGCCTTTATGGGAATGTATTTGCCGTGCAATTTCATCCCGAAGTTCCTGCACTTTACAAAGAAGGCAAAAAACTAAAATTTGCTCCGGAAGATACTCCAAAATCTTATTACGAAATATTGGGCGAAGAAGGACGAGAGTTTCACCGGAAATACTGGGAAACCATTTCAAGGGCAATTAAAGCATCAATTAAATCAAAGAAATAGGGAATCTGTTTTCTGTTCCAATAGGCAAGCGCAATATGCATTTAACAGACAAGAGCGCTTATTTATTTACATACAACGACTCCGTTTGGAATTTGAAATTTGAAATTCGGAACCTTTTCTTTCATTCAATTCTAAGGTCGTTCAATCCATGTCAGATAAAGTTCTATTTTTGCAGCTTCAAAAAAAATTGGTGCAATGAGTAATCAGAAAGAAATACGCAGAAGAAGAACTTTTGCTATCGTGAGTCACCCGGATGCCGGAAAAACAACCTTAACTGAAAAGCTGCTGTTATTTGGTGGTGCAATTCACGTTGCAGGTGCCGTTAAAAGCAATAAAATAAAGAAAGGAGCCACTTCCGACTTTATGGAAATCGAACGTCAGCGCGGAATTTCAGTTGCAACTTCGGTAATGGGTTTCGAATACGATGGTTACAAGGTTAATATTCTGGATACTCCCGGTCACCAGGACTTTCAGGAAGATACGTTTAGAACCCTAACGGCTGTTGACAGCGTTATAATTGTGATTGATGCCGCCAAAGGCGTTGAACCACAAACTGAAAAACTAATGAATGTTTGCCGGATGCGCAAAACACCGGTAATCGTTTTCATCAACAAACTCGACCGTCCAACTCAGGATACCTTTGAATTACTCGACGATATTGAACGTCAATTACAAATAAGCATCAATCCATTAAGCTGGCCAATCAACAATGGACCGGAATTTAAAGGCGTTTATAACATATTCAACAAAAGTCTTAATCTTTTCAAGGCCAGTGTACAGGATATAGAACCGGGTATTTCGTTTGATGACCTGGATAGTTCTGATCTCGAAAAACACATTGGAAACGATGCTAAAAAGCTCCGGGACGATCTCGAACTGGTATATGGCGTTTATCCACCCTTTGACCACGACGAGTATCTGGCCGGAAATCTGGCCCCGGTATTTTTCGGAAGTGCACTCTATAATTTTGGTATTCAGGAATTGTTGGATGCCTTTGTGAAAATTGCACCATGGCCACGTAATGTTCAAACCGAAGAACGCCTGATCAATCCTGAAGACGATAAATTTAGCGGCTTCGTATTTAAAATTCATGCCAACATCGATCCAAATCACCGCAGCCGCATTGCATTTGTGAAGGTTTGTTCCGGGAAATTTATGCGGAATAATATGTACAAGCAGGTTCGGACAGGTAAAATGTTCCGGATATCAAGTCCGACTGCATTTATGGCATCGCAGAAAGAAATTATCGAAGACGCTTACCCTGGTGATATCGTTGGTTTCCCCGATAACGGTTCTTTTATTATTGGTGATACCATTAGCGAAGGTGAGGATATTCATTTCAAAGGATTGCCAAGCTTTTCTCCTGAATTGTTTCGGTTTGTTGAGAATGCCGACCCAATGAAAACCAAGCAACTCAATAAGGGTGTCGATCAATTGATGGACGAAGGTGTCGCCCAATTGTTTACCAGCCAGTTTAATGGCCGGAAAATTATCGGAACCGTTGGACAACTGCAGTTTGAAGTTATTCAATATAGGTTGGAACACGAGTACAACGCAAAGTGTAGGTTCGAACCATTACAGATGTATAAAGCCTGCTGGATTCAAAGTGACGATCCTAAATCGCTTGCAGAGTTTAAAAATCGCAAACACCAAAAAATGGCAACCGATAAACGTGGCCGTGATGTATTTATGGCCGATTCACAGTTTATTCTTGATATGGCTCAGGTTGAATTTAAGGATATCAAGTTCCATTTCACATCAGAATATTAAGTTACCTAACAGGTTTTAATCTGGATTTACCTGATTTTATGGTGGCTTTGTCTAAGTTCATTTTTGTAGTTTTACAAAAAATGCTTTGCTATGGATTTATTACACGGAAATTTATTTACTTATCTGATTCTTCCCTTATTAATTATTATTGCCCGAATCTCGGATGTAACTATTGGTACGATTCGCATCGTCATGGTTGCAAAAGGTCAGAAACTAATTGCTCCGATACTCGGGTTCTTCGAGGTTTTAATATGGCTGATTGCCATTAGTAAGATTATTGAGAATCTTGATAATTGGGTATGTTATATTGCATATGGATTTGGTTTTGCCGTTGGGAATTACCTGGGGATGATTATCGAGGAAAAAATGGCTGTTGGCATCGTCCAACTGCAAATAATTACCCGGAGAGATGCTCAGGATTTGATTGAAAAGTTGAAAGTCGAGGGTTACAGAATAACCCATATCGACGCCATTGGCTCAGTGGAGGAAGTTTCAGTCATTTATTCCATCGTTAAACGAGCCGAATTATCCCGGATCATTACTATTATCCGTAAATACAATCCAAAAGCTTTTTATTCGATAGCCGATGTCAGATTTGTCAACAAAGGATTGTATCCTGAAATCAATCCGATGCATCACTGGCGAAAAGGAAAATAATGCAATAAATAAAAAAACTCTGCGTAATTTGTTCTGTTCATCAGACTATTACTATAAAATACTCACCCTGTTATCCTGATATTTATATCTTTGTTCGCATAATATTTAAAGCTGAAGAACTCTTTAATTATGTATGCTATATTTATTTCACAATAACTATAGAAGTTAAATTAATCGAAATTTTTCAACTAGTATTTTTAAAATTAAATCTTCGCTCCTGAACGAATGATATAAAGAGAAATATTCAAAGAACGTATCCGATTTCTTCTGCTCAAAAAAATTGACATAACAGAAAAACATTTTAAAAATTAATTGAATTCGCATTTTTTAAAATTTACAAAATAAGCAATTAGGAATTATATGGTGATGGAAATACCCCAAACTAAAGATGATTCTCAAAAAAAACGACAAATTCTTGAGATAATGCATCAGGTTGCCAATCAACTATTGGATGTTAAAGAAGAACACGAGATTTATCAGATAATGAATAATGCAATAAGCCAGATTATTCCCGGTGCATTTCAAATCATTACCAAACTCCAACCTGACGATATGAATTTTCGAATATTGGTAGAATCAGGTTTCGAAAAATATTTTAACGCAATTGAAAAATTATTAGGCAAAGATCCCTACTCGATGGATTTTCCTTTTCAGGATTTGACCGAAGAAGAACAACAAGGATTTAATAACAGGAAAATTTATCACTTTAATGCGGGAATATATGACTTAGTGCATGGAAGAATTAATTCTTTTATTTGCTCTGCAATCGAAAAAATGCTCAGCATTGCTGAAGTTTATGCGATGGGGTTTTGTGTCGATAAAAAATATTTCGGTGGAATTGTACTTTTCATTACTAATTCGATGATGAAATCAGGAGCCATGAATGAAGATGTTAAACTGGCAATCGAAAACATTACAAATCAGTCGTCGACTTTAATTCAGCGAATGCGAGATCGCGCCACACTTAAGAAAAACGAGAAAATCTTAATAATGGCAAATCTTCAGATTGAAACACTCATAGAAAATTCGAGTTCGGGATACTTATTCGAAGATGCATCGCGTAAAATTCTGAAGGTAAACAATGCATTTTGTAAAATCTTCGATATCTCAAATTCCGATACAATTATAGGAATAGATTGCATGATTGCCTGTCAAAAGTATGCTGAGCTTTTTACAAATTCTGAAAGTTTTGTAAGTGACATAGAAAGACTTTTTGCTGAGAATAAAGCAGTATTCAATGACGAATTATTTTTGAGAGATGGTCGCGTAATTGAAAGAGATTTTGTTCCTATAATCAACAGCACAATAACAGGTTACTTATGGCAGTATCGCGATATTAGCGAACGTAAACACACGGAAAAGAAACTTAAGGAGCAAACTGTACTATTAAACGAACTGAATACCACAAAAGATAAGTTTTTCACAATCATTGCGCATGATTTAAAGGGCCCCTTTAATTCAATCATGGGTTTAACTGATATGTTGTCATCAGAATATAACAACATGACAGATGATGAGCGAATTGACTACATTAATTTACTGAACGGAGCATCAAAGAGTACCTATAAACTGGTTGAAAATTTATTGGAGTGGGCCAGATTACAGCATGGGCATGTTGAAATTAAAAAAAGACTGATAAACTTAAGTGAACTTGCGAACCAAAGTATCGAACAATTCCTGCCTAATGCCTCAAAGAAGGAAATAACAGTTAAAATGGAAATCAGCAATAATATTTCTGTTATAGCTGATGATTATGCCATAAAAACCGTTATCCGTAATTTATTTAATAATGCAGTAAAATATACGCCAAATGGTGGTTTTGTCGAATTTACAGCACTTCAGCAAGAAAACAATATTGAAGTAAGCATTAAAGATTCCGGTATTGGAATGAATCAGGACACAATCAACAAATTATTCAGGATTGAAAAAAGTCAATCCAGACTTGGAACTAATAATGAAACTGGAACAGGACTAGGTTTAATTCTTTGCAAAGATATTCTTGCAAAAAACAATGGTAATATCTGGGTTGAAAGTGAACAAGGCAAAGGCTCTGTATTTAAATTTTCGATCCCTGTAAATTAAAAATTGTTAGTTCCGAAGAAATACGGCATACAATAAAATCATTAAACTCGCTACGACCTTCAACTTAAAACGCTATCATTAAATACATTAAACTCACAGAATACCGACTATCTTTTTAGTCTAAAAAATCATCAAAATGTTTGCTGACTAAATTTATAGTCATATATTTGTCGTGAAGGATTGACAATATAAAACTACTGATATGCAACTGACAAAAGCTGAAGAACAGATCATGCAACATTTATGGGAAATGGGTGAAGGACTGGTCAAAGACATCCGCGATCGATTTGACGAACCTAAACCAGTGCGAAACACTGTTTCAACTGTACTCCGTATTTTGGAAAAAAAGAACTTTGTTTCGCACAGAACCTATGGAAACGTGCATGTATATTTTCCTTTGGTATCCAAAGACGAATATTCGAAAAGTCAGCTTTTTGGATTGATGAAAAGTTATTTCAATAACTCATTTCCGGCAATGGCTTCGTTCTTTGCCCGCGAAAAAGACCTGAGTATTCAGGATCTGGAACAATTGATGGAAGAAACAAAACAAGAATTATCGAAAGACTAAAACACAGGATATGGAAGCATTCGCCTTTTATCTGATTAAATCATCCGTTTGGTTATCAGGATTTGCCCTGGTTTATGCGTTATTTCTCAGGAACGAACGATTCTTTACATTAAACCGTATTTTTCTGTTTTCCGGAATGCTGATATCCATCATTTTTCCACTTTTCACCTGGCATTACACGGTTGTGTTGCCTGTGATTCCAACAATTGAAGTCTCCGAACCTCAGATTCAGGGAATTGTAGTTGCCGAAGAATCATTTCCAACACAAACTATTTTGCTATTCCTCTATCTCACAGGAATAACTTTTTTGATATTTAAAATACTGAGGCAAACCATGCCGGTATTCAGGATAATCAAAAGATCAGAGGCATTTCAGGTGAATTCCATTAAATTAATCCGCACGGCTGAATATCCGGCTTCGTTCTCATTTATTTCATTCGTATTTGTCAATCCTTCAATCGACGAAATTGAAACGCGTGAAATTGTGAACCACGAGCAGGAACACATCAGACAAAAACACTGGATTGATTTACTGCTGTTTGAAATCGTATGCACGATACAATGGATTAACCCGATTGTCTGGCTATACGGCCGGTTAATCAGGCAAAACCATGAATACCTGGCTGACGAACGGGCGCTGCAGCGCAGTTCCAATCCGGCTGTTTACCGTGCAGCATTATTAAACCAAATGTTCGGTGGACCAGTAATTTCACTGGCCAATTCATTCAATTATTCACTCAACAAAAAAAGATTTAACATGATGAAACATACAATTAGATCACCGTTCAGAAAACTAAAACTCTTGATCGTTTTGCCAATGATCGCAGGAGTTTTCTATGCATTTGCGGCTCCGGAATATCAGTTTATAAAAACCGAAACCAATTCCACCATTCAGGATGAAAAAACAGTAAGTGGAAAAGTTATTTCGGAAGACGGCAATCCGCTAAAAGGAGCTTCAATTATCGTTTCTGGAAAAACCTTAGGAACGATATCCGATGCTTCAGGAAACTTCGTACTCGAATTAACAGATGATATGCCAATTGTTATTTCGTATGTGGGTTTCGGTTCGCAAAAAGTTAATCCCGATTTTGAAAAGGAAATGCTCATTACCATGAAGACTTCGGTTATTGGAATTGATGCTACCGGGAATGATGTTTCGGCCACAAAAATACAAAGCTCAACAGAACCGGGATTGATAATAATCGATGGCAAAGAATCGTCAAAAGCTGTTATGTCGTCAATTAGTCCTGATAAAATTGATCAGGTGAAAGTTTTAAAAGATCAGATGGCTTTGGATAAATACGGAAAAAAAGGAAAAGACGGTGTGATTGAGATCACGCTGAAGAATGATTCAAATGACAAGTCTTTTAAAATACGGACTGACGAACAAATAAAAATTGATGGTACCAATGGTCCGAATCAACCATTACTTGTTGTTGATGGTAAAATCACCGACAACAAAGAGATAAACAACATTTCTCCTGAAACGATCGATCATATTGATGTTTTGAAAGACGAATCGTCAACCAAAATGTATGGAGAAAAAGGTAAAAATGGAGTTGTATTAATCTATCTAAAAAATGGAGAATCCGTATCACAAAATGGAACAGCTGAAAAAGTGGTGATTGGATACAACAACGATTTAAAAGTAAAAAAGCTGGATGGATCTGGCTTTGGTAATCTCAACAAGAATAATGGAGGCGATTCCTTTGACAAAGCAAAACCATTGCTACTGATTAATGGCATTATTGCAGAAAACCAAAGCTTCGACAACATCAAACCTGAAACGATTAAATCAGTCAGTGTATTGAAAAATGCAACAGCAATTGAAAAATATGGAGATCATGGGAAAAATGGTGTAATAGAAATAATTTTAAAACCAACATCAGATGTTTTTACAATAGTTGAAGAAATGCCTGAGTTTCCGGGAGGAGTCAGCGCGCTTAAGGCCTATGTTACCAATACAATTGAATACCCGGTGGTTGCACTTAAAAAAGGTATTTCAGGAAAAGTATTTGTAAACTTTGTAGTTGCTAAAGATGGTTCTGTTATTAATGCAAACGTAGAAATAAGTGTTGACCCATCGCTTAATAAGGAAGCTTTGCGCATTGTAAACAATATGCCCAAGTGGAAACCCGGAAGTCAAGCCGGAGAACCTGTAAGTGTTTCATACACAATACCAATTGATTTCAAATCTCCTATAGAAAAATAAGTAAAGAGAAACTTCACTAAAAAAAATAAGGCGATCATTTTTCAACGATCGCCTTATCTTTTATAAAAAACGCAAACCTGTAAGCCGGGTTCTGTGCCCCTCGCAAATGCTCGGGGTCTCTATCATTTATCTACCCGGGTAATCACTTACCCGATCCAGCAGCCTACCCCTCACGACTTCCGAAGAATCAAAACGGGCCGTTCTGTATTCCGGCGTACCGGAAAATCATGATATATTTGGCTTTGCAACCCGCAAGTGGTACGGCTGACGATGTTGCCACCGCCACCGGTGAGCTTTTGCCTCACCTTTTCACCCGTTCCCGGTCGCGACACGTCGAAACCAGGTGGTCATTTTCTGTTACCATCCTGCAAACTTTCGCCCGCCTTCCTGTTAAGAAGTACGACGCCCTGTGTTGCCCGGACTTTCCTCTCCCCTGCCCGAAGGCAAGGCAGCGATAGAGCGGTCTGCGCGGCAAAGATGCGGAAAAAAGTTCCGGGTTACAAGTTCCGGGTTAAGCATTTTTCAGAATAACCATAGTTGCTCCGTAGCCATATTCCTTAAAACTGGCATCCTGAAAATAATATTTCTTATACTTGGTGCTGAGTTCTTTACGAAGCTCCTGTTTAAGCGTCCCATTTCCAATTCCGTGAATAAAAACGATGCGGCGCGTACCATTTCCGATGGCAGTATCAAGCTCATTGCGAAAACGGCCTAACTGAACTTCCAGCATTTCATGGTTACTCAAACCACGAGTATCTTCAAGCAACTCGTGAATGTGCAGGTCGATTTCAACCAAATCGGGCGATGCAGCTCGTTTTACCACCACTTTCGGCTCTTCCTTTTCAAGAATAACTTTCGTCATTTCAGCATCAGAAAGTTTGGCAACTTCTGTTTCCATATCCTGACCAAGCAACGAAATAACCATGGCATTCTGAGTGAAATATTTTGTTTTTTCGTAGCTGTTTTCGCGATAAAACTTAACCGGATTCAAACGTAAACTTTTAACCACCGGTGCTTCAAGTTTCATCGATTCGTCCCTGAAAAACACAAGTTGAAATTGAAAATCAGGCAATTCATTCAAATCAAACCGGCTGAAACTTTCCAGATAATGTTTGCTGTTCGGATTCATTTTACCTGATTCAACACTGCTATACATTCCATTTTTAAGGTGGCTGTAATTATATAGCACAAAGTTATTGCTGTTGTTAACCAGGTAAGTTTTCAATTCACCATCAACCGGATTAGCCTCATTCTGAGGAACAAAAGCAAAATAACAATCGGGAGTATCTTTTCCGGCAACATATTTAGGTTCAACTTTTACCGGTTCCTTTTTAATAACAGGTTCTTCTTTCTTTGTCTCTGCATTTCTTGCTGACGTGCGTTTACTGGCATCCATAGAAACTGCATCATCAACAACAACCAATTCGCTTACCAAAGTCGGAATTTCGAACCCATCATAATCTTCAACGCTAACCATCGTTTTGTTGATTACTGATTTAACAACACCGCCTCCAACGGCATTTAAAAACCTGACTTTATCTCCTGTTTTAATCATTTTCTGAAAATTTTACACAAAACTACAATAAAAGATACAAGACACAAGATAATAGATGCAAGACAAAGTTCAGAACTTCAGAATCATGAACCATCAAACTTTTTATTGCATTTCACATCTTTGAAATTTTGACTGATGCAATGGAATAAGTAATTTTGCTCCCCGAAAATCTATGAAAAACGAAAACAAATTACTCAGTGAAGTGACTGGCATATCAATTAGCGATTATGCTTATAATTTGCCGGATGCTAAAATCGCCAAATATCCGCTTTCAGAACGCGACCATTCTAAATTACTTGTATGGAAAAACGGACAAATTCAGGATTCCATGTTTAAAAGTTTGCCTGAATTTCTGCCATCAAATAGCTTGCTTATTTTTAATAATACCAAGGTCATTCGTGCACGTCTCCATTTTCAGAAAGAAACAGGGGCGAAAATCGAAATTTTCTGCCTCGATCCATTTGATCCGGCCGATTACCAAATTGCCTTTCAGACAACAAAAACGTGTATTTGGAAATGCATGATTGGCAATCAAAAAAAATGGAAAGGCGAAATTTTACGACAAACAATCCGGATTGATGAAACCGAAATAGAACTCAAAGCAGAACAAGTCGATCCTGAAAAAAATAAAAATCTGATTCGGTTCAGCTGGAATAATTCAAATTTTGAGTTTTCCAGAATCATTGAACATGCCGGCTCATTACCCATTCCACCCTATTTAAACAGAGAAACTGAGCAGAGCGATCTGGAAAGATACCAAACCGTATATTCCAAAATCAAGGGTTCGGTTGCGGCACCAACTGCCGGACTACATTTTACTGAAAAAGTATTTAATCATCTGGCAGACGAAGGACATGAAATGGCAGAACTGACCTTACATGTCGGTGCGGGAACTTTTCAACCAGTTAAAAGTGAAACAATTTCGGGTCACGAGATGCATTCTGAACATTTATATATCAGCCGGGAATTTCTCAATAAGCTGATTAGTCACTCCGGAAAGAAAATCGCGGTTGGAACAACTTCAGTCAGAACTTTGGAAAGCCTTTATTGGCTGGGGCTCCAGGCATACAAAAATCCTGAACTTTGTATTTCGGAATTGAAAGTAACACAGTGGGAAGTTTATCAGGAAAAAGAAAATGAACTTTCGGTAAATGAAACAATTCAGGCGTTGATCAGGCTCCTTGACCGGAACAAAACTGACTTTCTATCGGCTTCAACGCAAATAATAATTGTTCCGGGATATAAATTCAGGATAATTGACGGATTGGTCACCAACTTCCATCAACCTCAGAGCACGTTGCTTTTACTCATTTCAGCCTATTTGGGAGATGAATGGAGAAGAATCTACGAGCATGCACTTGAATCAGATTATCGCTTTTTAAGCTATGGAGACAGTAATTTATACCTGAGAAGTTGAATAGGGACAAATCAATTGTTAAAAATACTGCTAATTTCATTAGATTGTCCTTTGCAAAGGATTTTGTTTAACAGAAAATATTCACATTTATCAAACACCAGCAAGTGCTGACATATATCAATTCAACTAAACATACCTTTTCATACAGAATTAGTACATTTGTCACACAACAAATCTGAAATGTAAGCCGTTATTCGGGCGAGTCATTTTAGATCAAGTATTTACCTAAATTAGTTTACTGTGTTTTTTCTCGGACTTTTATCGACACCAATGCCCTATTTACTGCTTGCCGCATTTTATTTTTTCGGCTTCGCTATGGGTATGTTCAATAACTGCACGGGTGAAGAAACCAATGAAGCGCTCGCATCGGTTACTATACCAGTTGAGGTAAAACAGAAAACAACAGATGATTCGGTTTACTATTATCAAGTTAGTAACGATCAAATTCATAAGCAGACTAAAACTCTTCAGTCTGAAGATTCAATTTTTACTTTTTCACCCGATACAGGGAAAAATGTATTCCAATTCAGGAACATCAAAGTTCATGAATTCCTTTTCTCCGGATTTCAATTTTCACGACCACCTCCATCAGGTTGCTAAAAAAATAGGAAGTTAGCACACTTTTTATTTCTGGCATCATGCAATTTAAACACTATTTAACAAATTGAATTGCAACTTTTGTTGTGCATAATTGTTTTTCGTTAGCAATCCTGATAAAGATAAATTTTATGATTGGGGTGATAGGAATTAGCTATAAGACAGCGCCACTTGAAATTCGGGAGAAATTTTCCTTTCCTAAAGATGAAATAGTACCATTTTCTGAACTTCTGCAACAGGAAACTGATATTGCAGATCTGGTACTTATTTCAACATGTAACCGGACAGAAATTTATTTCTCGCAGGATAAACATGACAACCAAACTGCATTTGAATTAATGTATGAAGTGATCAAGAAATTCAAAGGAATTACGGATCATTGCTGGCATTACTTCTACCATCGGTCAAACGCTGGTGCTGTAAGACATTTATTCGAAGTGGTTTCGGGTCTTGATTCCCTTATAATTGGCGAGGATCAGATTATTGGGCAGGTAAAAGAAGCTTATCTGACCTGTACCGAATTGGCATTAACAGATGCCGTTTTAATGCGACTTTTCCAAAAATCGTTTGAAGCCGGAAAACGTGTTCGCACAGAAACAGGCATAAAACTTGGCATTACTTCTATTAGCAGTGCAGCAGTTGAAACGTGTGCCTGTTTGCTCGACGGAGTCAGCGACAAATCGGTTCTGTTAATCGGGGCAGGCGAAACAGGGAATCTGGCGCTTCAAAACATCTTCAAAAAAGGGGTAAAACAAATTGCGGTTACCAATCGGACCCATGAAAAAGCGGAAAAAACCGCGGCAAAATACAACGGAATGGCCATTCCATACGAATCGCTTGACAAGTACTTACATGGCTTCGATATTGTAATAATTGCAACGGCTTCAACAACACCAATCATCACTGTTGAAATGGTTAAACATGGCCATACAATAAGGCCAGATCACAAACAAGTCTTTATCGACCTTTCGGTTCCACGTAACATTGAAAATGCCGTCTCCGAACTACCCAACATCAATTTGCTATGCGTTGATGACCTTCAGGAAATAGTAAAACAAACGACTGAAAACAAGAAGGAAAGCGCAGAAAAAGCAAAAATCATACTTGACGAGGTTGTGGCTGATTTTAATGAATGGCTCGCTAGCCGGTCTTTGCGTCCTGCCATCAGTACCATAACTTCTAATTTTCAATCAATAAATCAGGCTGAACTAACTACTTACAGAAAATTGAGTACACCTGAAATGCAGGAATTAGTGGATGATTATGCACAACATCTTACCCAGCGATACACCCGTTTACTGATCAAAAATCTGAAAAACCTGACAGATAACGGAAAAAACATCGATTCGCTTAAAATCATCAATGATTTATTTAAATTCGAATAAAATATTTTGCAGGCAAATCCACTTGATTTGCATTTGAAAGATCCGAATGAAAAAAACTATACGAATAGGTACTCGTGGCAGCCAACTTGCACTTTATCAAGCTAAAAAGGTAAAAGCTACGCTCGAAAACATCTTCCCTGAACTTCAGGTTGAATTGAAAATTATAAAAACAAAAGGTGATAAAATTCTGGATGTTGCGCTCTCAAAAATCGGCGACAAGGGTTTATTCACTAAAGAAATTGAAAATGAGTTGTTGGATGGGTCGGTAGATTTGGCAGTTCACAGCCTGAAAGACCTGCCGACAAAACTTCCTGATGGATTAAAATTAGGAGCCGTTTTAGAACGCGCTGAATTTCGTGATGCACTTGTTAGCCTGAATGGAAAAACAATTGCAGACCTTAAAGCCGGCGATGTTGTCGCAACATCAAGTTTACGACGCATAGCCGCTCTCCTGAAAGTAAACAACCAGATTGTTATTAAAGACATCAGAGGAAATGTCAATTCGCGTTTAAAAAAGATGGAAGAAGGTTATTGCGATGCCATGATTATGGCTGCAGCTGGTCTTCAACGCCTCGGACTTGAAAAATACATTACCGAAATTATTGATCCGGAAGTGATTATGCCTGCTGTTAGTCAGGGCGCCATTGCAATCGAAACCCGTTTAAATGATCCGGAAATCGACCTTTTGATGGAAAAAGTGAACCATCCTGAAACATGGAATACCATAATTGCCGAACGGGCTTTTCTTGCTCATCTCGAAGGAGGCTGCCAGGTTCCACTCGGATGTTATTCGAGAATCGAAAATGGAATTTTGCATATTGGCGGATTTGTCGCATCAGTTGATGGTAAGGAATATATCAGAGAAGATATTTCAGAAGAAATAGGGAAAGGTTCTGAAATCGGTATTCAACTCGCGGAAAAAATGCTCAAAAAAGGAGCGCGCGAAATCTTAAATCAAATTAAAACAACCAACAATACTCACTAAACTAAATGGGCAAACTACTCGAAAACAAGGTATTTATTTCGACTAGGCCTTCAGGACAATCTGCTGAGATGGAAAACCTCTTAACAGAAGAATCGGCCACATTGCTTTCGATGCCAACCATTGAAGTTCGACCTTTACAACTTGACGAATTTGGATGGGAACAAATGAAAAATCTGGATGCGTTCAACTGGATTGTTTTTACGAGTCCAAATGGGTTGAAATACTTTTTTGCACGCCTTTTTGATTTACAAAATCATTACAGCCTTCCGGAACATTTAAAAATTGCGGTGGTGGGTAAAAAAACAGCAGCTTCGCTTGAATGTTATGGCACATCAGCTGCATTTATAAACCTTGGAAATACTGCTGAAGACTTTTCTATCGATTTTTTTCACAGAGTAAGCCAGGGCGAGAGAGTATTATTCCCGATTGGCAACCTGGCAAGATCGGTAATTGAAGATAAAATTTCGAAAAAGGCTGATTGTACGCGAATATTATTTTACGAAACAGTATTGCCCGAAACGATTAATGAAGAAGCCTTTCAGTTAATTCTGAAGGATGAATACGATATGATTGTATTAACAAGTCCTTCCTGCTGTAACAATTTGCTCCATCTGCTGGAAGGGAAAATTGATACTTCAAAACTCCGCCTTGTATGCATCGGGCAAACGACTTCTGCGGAAGTCATAAAAAATGGTCTGGAACCTCTGATTACTGCGGGAACAGCTAATTCTCAGGGAATATATACAGCCATTCAAAATTATTTTCAGAAGAAATCAACATTAAACAATTAAACTATGTCATTTCCAATAACACGACTAAGAAGATTAAGAGAAACTTCGGTTTTAAGAAATCTGGTACGTGAAACCGTACTTACACGTGACGACCTAATTATGCCACTTTTTGTTTGCCCCGGAACAGGTGTTAACAATCCAATTTCATCAATGCCAGGCAATTCGCAGCTATCAGTTGATTTGCTAGTAGAAGAATGTCGCCGTTTATACGGGATAGGTATTCAGGCCGTTCTTTTGTTTGGTATTCCTGAACATAAAGACGAACATGGTTTGGTGGCTTGTGAGCACAATGGAATTGTACAACAGGCTGTGCGTGCGATTAAAAATGCACTGCCCGACTTATATGTAATTGCCGATGTCTGCAACTGCGAATATACTACTCACGGTCATTGCGGGACTATTGTTGATGGTGATGTTCATAATGATCTCACCTTGGTTACATTGGCAAAACAATCGGTATCGCTGGCACAGGAAGGTGTCGATATGGTTGCACCAAGTGATATGATGGATGGCCGCGTAGGGGCTATTCGTACAGCACTTGACCAAAATGGCTTTTACAATCTGCCAATCATGGCTTATTCAGCAAAATATGCATCTGCTTTTTATGGTCCATTCCGCGAAGCTGCCGACAGTGCTCCAAAATTTGGCAACCGTGCTACTTACCAAATGGATCCGGCCAATTCCAATGAAGCGCTACGCGAAGTAGCTCTGGATATTGAAGAAGGTGCCGATATTGTAATGGTGAAACCAGCATTAAGTTATCTGGACATTATTCAGCGGGTAAAAACAAACTTTAACGTCCCGGTTGCAGCATACAATGTAAGCGGAGAATATTCAATGGTAAAAGCTGCGGCTGCCAACGGATGGATTGATGAAAAACGTATGGTTAGGGAAATCTTAACTTCAATCAAGCGTGCCGGTTCTGACATTATCATTACTTATCATGCACAGGATATCGTAAAAGAACTTTAATCCAATTGGATTCAGGTATCAGGTTTTTGCCAGACTCAATCCACATCAGACCAAACAAATTGATAAAGTATAATCTTGAGCCAGAAATCTCTTTTACAGATACTTGCACATCAAAACATGATATCAAAATTCAAAAACATGAAACAATACACACAAAGTATAGCTGCTTTTCAGGAAGCACAAAAACATATTCCGGGCGGAGTAAATTCACCTGTAAGGTCGTTCAAAAGCGTTGACGGCGATCCACTTTTTATTGCCAGCGCAAGAGGTGCCAAGGTTTTCGATATCGACGGACATGAATACATCGATTACGTTGGTTCCTGGGGACCAATGATACTTGGGCATGCCCATCCAGATGTGATTATGGCTATACAGAAAACAGCAGCTAAAGGAACCAGCTTTGGTGCACCAACACTTATGGAAACTGAGATGGCTGTCCAGATTAAAAAGATGGTTCCATCAATCGACAGTGTTCGGATGGTAAATTCAGGTACTGAAGCAACTATGAGCGCTTTACGGTTGGCGCGTGGATATACCGGCAGGGAACTGGTTATTAAATTCGAAGGTTGTTATCACGGTCACAACGACAGTTTTCTAATCAAAGCCGGTTCCGGAGCTTTAACATTCGGGACTCCAAATTCACCAGGCGTTACTTCAGGAACTGCAAAAGACACACTAACTGCTGGTTATAACGATTTAGATTCGGTAAAAGAATTATTCATCCGCTATCCGGAACAAATTGCTGCATTAATTCTCGAACCTGTTACCGGAAACATGGGAGTAGTTATTCCAACAACCGAATTTATTCAGGGGTTAAGGGAACTTTGCACCAGGAATGGAACTGTCCTGATTTTCGATGAAGTAATGACTGGATTTCGCTTGTCAAAAGGTGGTGCTCAGCAAATATTGGGAATTACTCCAGATTTAACTTGTTTCGGTAAAATTATTGGCGGAGGATTACCTGTTGGAGCATATGGAGGGAAACAGGAAATCATGGATAAACTTGCACCAAAAGGACCGGTTTATCAAGCCGGAACGCTATCCGGAAATCCACTTGCGATGGCAGCAGGTCTTACAGCACTAAAAATCTTAGATGAAACTGATGGATTTTATGATTCTCTTGAAGAAAAATCGGCCCGCTTAAGCGAAGGCATCAAAAAATGTTTGGATGATCTGAATTTTCCTGGAGTTGTAAATCGTGTGGGCTCAATGTTTACTCTTTTCTTTACTGAAGAAGATAAGGTAAATTCGTTTGCCGATGCCATCAAATGTAACACATCAACTTATGCCAGATTCTTCAAAATGGCTCTTGATAGCGGAATTTATCTGGCTCCATCACAGTTTGAAGCAGCTTTTGTATCAGCCGCACATACAACTAAAAAAATTGATAAGACCATTGAAGCGACTTACGAGGTCCTAAAGGTTATGAAAGGATAAAAGTCCTCGGATTTAGGTAGCTGAAACCGAAACGATACAGTGCATGACAAATTGAGTGCACACGACGAGCAAAAGTTTATAAGTTATATATTCATTTTGAAATAAAAAGTATACATCTAAAGAAGCTGGCCTACACTTTAATTTGTGATGCTGAAACCAAAATGATCCTTAAATGTGATTAGTGTAAATAAATAATTAATTGAAATTTCATGAAATACTCGATAATAATAAACTCCGTAAAAACGATAGATGAGCTTGAGGGTTCGTGGAATAATGCTGACTTTACTGAGCTTTTAAAAAGATTCGATTACGCTGATGCTGAGAAACTAAAAGAAAGTGAATTAAAAGAGTATCTGTTTATGGCTATTGCTGACTTTGAACCAAATGAAGCAGCCACGATTATTCTTGATTACAAACTTTCAGAAGTATTGGCTGAGGGGCAAATAGACAATCTTTCGCACGAAATGCTGAGAGAAAAAGTTTCTGAGAATTATTCGGATATTTATCTGCACAAAACTTTATTCAATATTAATCAACTGCTTTACAAAGCCTACAATGGGAAATTCCCATCAGCTAAAGCAAATGCCGTTGAATTCGAAATGAAGGCTGAACATGATGATGAAACAGAAATAACAAAAGAATTAGTTTTAAAAGCACTTCGAATAAGCCTTTCAGAAAACAATTTACTTAATAGATTATTTTCTGAACAATTAGATGGGGATGCTCCATTTCCGGAAGCAGATGCAATAGTATGGGATTTGCAGGACAAAGGAAACTCTGAATATTTAATAACTACTTCTGAAAAATGGCTTACCAAGGTGGATTTTGGAAAATTGGAATATGAATGTGTAGTAAACCCCTTCATAGAGAATTCTGAAGAAGTATAAAAGTCAAATACCTTGACACAAAATTTAGAATTACTGAATACGTTCCTGGGACAGAAACCAAAACATAAATCTATAAGAGCAAGTTTCAGGTAAAAAAAAAGCGAAACAAAAATACAGCATCTAACTGATATTCAGCAATAAATAAAACAAAAATAAAATTGGCAGATTTTTTGAAGTAGCAGTAGTGCTGATAAAATTATATTTCAGCAAAAACAGGAAACAATTAAAACTTACGATCATGAAAACAAAAATTGGAATCTTAGTTTTAGCTTTAAGCACAAGCTTCTTCAGTTTGCAGGCACAACGCACAGTAACAACTGCCCGTGCCACAAGCTACGACATTAGTGATAATCTTGATCTGGATGCAGTGGCTTCCATATTCGGCGATTCAGAAAATCTGGAAGACTTCGAGCGTAGGCTGAATGATCCGGATAACCGGATTTCAAACCTCGACCTTAACGAAGATGGTTACATCGATTATTTAAGAGTTGTCGAAAACTCGTCGGACCGCAATTCATTGGTAGTCGTTCAGGCAGTTTTAGATAAAGATGTTTTTCAGGATGTAGCAACTATTGAAGTTGAACGAGTTTCAAACGGAAATCCAAGAGTGCAAATTGTTGGTGATGCTTATATTTATGGTTCAGATTACATTATCGAACCGGTTTATGTACATACCCCATTGATTTTCTCCTTTTTCTGGAGTCCTCGTTACACTGTATGGCATTCTCCATACTATTGGAATTATTACCCAAGATGGTATCGTTCTTACAGACCTTATTCACCGTTTAGATATCAACGAAATGTATATGTCCACATAAACAGGTATAACACTTATCACCGTGCAAATACCAGGAACATTCATTATTCTGGGGATAATTATAACCACATCCGACGAAATGATTATGCCTCAAGGTATCCGAACAGAGCTTTTGAAAGCCGCAATCATGGAGTAAAGAACAGGAATGAACTGAACGAAAGAAGGCCAAGCAGCTCTGCAAATCATGCCAGAGAAAATAGTCGTGTAAGATCAAATTCTAATAGTGGAAGAGTTCAGCAGAATTCGCAATCCGGTCAAAGAACGAACAGCAGACCTTCTGTTTCGCGAAATCAGTCGACAACAAAATCAGCACCCGTTAGAACTCAAAATCGTGTTCAATCGAACAAAAAAAGTTCCTATTCAAACGGAAACTCAAATGCAGGATCAAGCCGGAACAGGTCGAATACGAATGTAAAATCAAATTCAAACAACTCAAGAGTTCAGCAGAATTCGCAATCCGGTCAACGAACGAATAGCAGACCATCTGTTTCACGAAGTCAGTCTACAACAAAGTCAGCACCTGTAAGAACTCAAAATCGTGTTCAATCAAACAGGAAAAGTTCTGTTTCAAGCGGAAATTCAAATGCCGGATCAAACCGAAGCAGATCAAACAATACTGTGAAATCGACTCAGAAAAGTGAAAAAAGATCTGGTTCCACGAAGAAAGAGTCAAGCGAAAAAAGAAGAACCAGATAAATAAGCTGAATATTAACTCAAAACAAAATAAACATTGACAACAAATTCAATTTTACTAAAAACACTCCGGGGAGAAAAAACCGAACGGCCGCCTGTTTGGTTTATGCGTCAGGCAGGAAGAGTGTTGCCTTCGTACATGAAGATCAAGGAGAATTATACATTCTGGCAAATGATGCAGAATCCTGAAATTGCAGCCAAAGTAACTCTGTTACCAATTGACGATTTAGGAGTGGATGCCGGGATTCTTTTCTCCGATATATTGGTTATTCCGCATGCGCTGGGAATGGGATTGGAATTTAATGACAGTGGACCATTGTTTGATCAGCCACTGGCTTTCAGGGAGAACCCGCTTTTGGGTTTAAACCCTGATCCGTCAAAACTGAATTATATATATTCTGTTATTGATGAAATCAATCGCACAAAATCGGCAGATACTCCGTTGATTGGATTTTGTGGTGCTCCATTGACTGTTTTATTATTCATGCTTCAGGGGCTTGGACGCAAAGGAGATTTTCCGGAGGCGATCAAATTCATCTATCAAAATAAGGAAACAACACGCAAACTAATTGATGTCGTAACAGATCTTTCTATTCTTTATGCAAATGGACAAATTGAGCATGGCGTTGACGTTTTTCAGTTGTTCGACACTCACGCAGGATTGATTCCAACTGAATTGTACGAAGAACTGTTTATGCCATCTATTCGTAAAATAGCAGCTGCTGTGCGCGAGAAAGGCATTCCATTTATCTTTTTCCCAAAAGGATTAGGAACCGGAATTGCCAATATTACTCCGGAAGATTGTGATTTTTTGAGTATCGACTGGCAGACTCCGCTTAATCTGGCACGTAAACTGGTCGATCCTAAAATTGGATTGCAGGGTAACGTAGACCCCCGATTGCTTTATGCCAGTCAAACGGAAATTGAGATGGAACTTAAGCCATACATTGAATTTGGTAAAAATAACTATAACTGGATTTTCAACCTGGGACATGGGTTTATGCCCGGAATTTCGTTTGAAAATGCAAAATTTCTGGCCGATTGGGTGAAACGAACTGATTGGAAAAGATAAAGAGGTTGCGAGTTGCCGGATACGAGTTATTTCCGTGCAACTTGACAGCTCATAACCTGTAACAATTGAAGATATGATTAACCGCGAATTACTTGAAAAATACAATCATCCGGTACCACGGTATACCAGTTATCCACCGGCCAATTTTTTTACCGAAGAATTTAGTCCTGCAGATTATCTGAAAGCTGTCGATCAATCCAATCAGTGGAATCCACAGAATATTTCCATATATATTCACATTCCTTTCTGCCTGAAGATGTGCTATTTCTGCGGATGTAATTCTTATGCCTTGCGTCAAAAGGAGGTTGTTGATGCATATCACAAAGCCTTGATTCAAGAAATAAAAATGGTAACTGCCAGACTGGATAAAAACCGGAAAGTTTCTCAGATTCATTACGGAGGTGGAACACCAAACGCCATTCCGGTTGAATACCTTCAGGAGATTAATCAATTGTTGTTTTCGACATTTAAGTTTATTCCTGATCCGGAAATCGCAATTGAAGTAAATCCAGCTTATTTGACTTTTGAGCAGATGACTGGACTTAAAAAAGCCGGATTCAACCGTTTTAGCCTTGGAATTCAGGATTTCCATACTGATGTTTTGGATGCAGTGAATCGCGAAAAACCCGGAATGCCTGTTGAAAATATCATTGCTTTCCTGAAAAAGGATTCGCCAAAAATGGCTGTGAACCTTGATTTTATTTACGGTTTACCGAAACAAACAGCTGCAAATTTTTCAGAAACGATACAGAAAGCATTGGAATTAAAACCTGACCGATTGGTCACTTTCTCCTATGCACATGTGCCATGGGTAAGTAAAATTCAGAAAAAACTCGAAAAAGAAGGACTACCGGCACCTGACGAAAAAATCAAAATGTTTGAGGCATCCTATGCCCTGATGACGCAAAATGGATACGAAGCCATTGGCATGGATCATTATGCCAATGCCGCCGATGAACTGACAATGGCCCGCAAAAACAAACAACTCCACCGTAACTTTCAGGGTTATTGCACCCGCCGCACAACAGGACAGGTTTATGCTTTCGGAGTAACAGGGATTAGCCAACTGGAAGGTGTTTATGCGCAAAACACCAAATCGATCGACGAATACATTGCTAAAACAAACAAGGATGAACTCACAACGATTAAAGGTTATACTCTTACTAAGCAGCAGGTTGTTGTTCGCGAAGTAATTACCGAATTGATGTGCAATGAACAAATCGTTTGGAGCCATTTGGGCGAAATTCTTGGAATGACTTCAGAAGAAGTAAAAAAGCAAACTGTTTACAACAACGAATTGCTTCATCAATTTGAAACTGACGGATTGATTACCCTTTCCGAAGAAAAAATACAGATTACCCCCGATGGACAATTATTCATCAGGAATGTTGCCGCTTCGTTCGATCCGTTAATTCAGGCCGGACAAACTAATTTTTCAAAACCCGTTTAACCATGGATGAACCGCTCAAAACCAAAATCGTTATTATTGGCGCCGGACTAACCGGACTAACCATTGGGTTTTACCTGAAAAAGGCTGGAATTGATTTCCTGATCATTGAAAAATCAGGAAAAACAGGTGGGGTGATTCAAACCAAAAGCGAACAAGGTTTTGTATACGAAACCGGACCAAATACAGGAGTTGTTTCGCATCCGGAGATGACCGAATTATTTGAAGATTTAGCAGGTAAATGCACGCTTGAAACAGCCGATCCATCGGCAAAACGCCGACTGATCTGGAAAAACAGGATGTGGCATGCTTTGCCTTCCGGATTTATTTCTGCTGTTGGAACACCACTTTTTAGCTGGTACGATAAATTCAGGATATTAGGCGAGCCTTTCCGTAAAAAAGGAAACGATCCGAACGAAACGTTGGCAGAACTAGTCAAACGCCGCATGGGTGTAAGTTATCTCGATTACGCTATAGATCCGTTTATTTCAGGTATTTATGCCGGCGACCCAAATAAATTGGTAACAAGGTTTGCTATGCCTAAGCTATACCAATTGGAACAGGATTACGGGAGTTTCATTAAAGGAGCAATAAAAAAAGCCAAACTCCCGAAAGATGAACGAGCAAAAAAAGCAACACGTGAAGTCTTTTCAGCAAAAGGCGGACTGAGCAGATTGATTGAGGCTCTGACCGAATCCATCGGAGAAGATAAATTTATATTAAACGTTAAGGACACAATTATACAACCGCGCGAAAACGGGTTTAAAATTCAGGCAACCACAGAACAACAACTTTTCATTCTGGAAACCCAACAAATAATTACGACATGCGGAGGTTATGCACTGGCAGGTTTGCTACCCTTCCTGAATGAAGAAGAAATTGCTCCGTTTAACGAACTCCAATATGCTGCCGTAACCCAGGTTCTTCTCGGATTTAAAAACTGGAAAGGAATGTCGCTCAAGGCATTTGGCGGATTGGTTCCAAGCACGGAAAACAAAAACATTCTTGGCGTGTTATTTACCTCGTCGTTCTTTGAAGGTCGTGCGCCAAAAAAAGGGGCGGTGTTGTCAGTTTTTATGGGGGGTACCAAACGTCCGGATATCATTAAGATGAATGATGATGAAGTTCAGTCGTTACTGGATAAAGAACTGCCACGAATGCTTGGAGACCGGAATTTAAGTCCGGATATGATTCGCATTTGCCGTTATCCAAAGGCCATTCCGCAATACACCGAAATTACCGGGAAACGTTATGAAATGATTGAAGAAATTCAGCAAAAATATCCCGGACTGATTTTAGCCGGAAACATCCGCGACGGAATTGGGATGGCAGACAGGGTAAAACAAGGCCGCACAATCGCAGAAGAACTGATTGGGAAAATCGGAAGTCATTAATGGTCAATGTCGTTAGTAATAGTTACTGATAGTCATGAAATTGTGTCTTCGGAAAAACCAATAACACGAAGCAAATGACTATTTATAACCAAAACAAAACATTGTGAACGTATCGAGAACTGCCGCCATTTACAAAGAAATTCAACAAACAATCTGCAAAACGCTGGAACAAGCCGATGGAACTGCAAAATTTAGCGAAGATGTATGGGAAAAGGAAATAGGCTCCGGAATTACCTGCGTCATGCAAAACGGATCGATTATTGAAAAAGCGGGAGTTAACTTTTCGCATGTAAGTGGCAGTTACAGCGAAACCATGGGCAAACTGCTTGGAGAACATGCATCCAGTTTTGCAGCAACGGGTATTTCATCCATTCTTCACTCCGGAAATCCGTTCGTGCCAACCATTCACATGAATGTTCGCCATTTTAGCCTGGATAATGGTTCTTCCTGGTTTGGGGGTGGGATCGACCTCACTCCTACCTATATTAATCCCGAAGAAGCGAAATGGTTTCACCAAACATTGAAAAATATTTGCGACAAATACGACAATTCCTTATATCCCGGATGGAAAACATGGGCAGACGATTATTTTTACCTTCCTCATCGTCATGAAACCCGTGGCGTAGGAGGAATATTTTTTGATCGCATTAATGCTTCTGAAGCTGATAAATTTGAAATGTTGCTGAACCTGACTTCAGATCTGGCCAAGGCATATCCTGAAATATACAGCCGCCTGATGAAAGACAACGGGCTCAAATCATATACTGAAGCTCAAAAAAAGTGGCAGAAAATCCGCCGTGGCCGGTATGTCGAATTTAATCTGATTCACGATCGCGGAACTAAATTCGGATTGGAATCGGATGGCAACATCGAATCTATATTGGTGAGTCTACCTGCTGAAGTTGAATGGGTTTATCAACATCAGCCAGAATCTGGAAGTCTGGAAGCTAAAACGCTGGATTTGCTAAAAAAGGGAATTGACTGGACTCTTTTGAAAGCCTAAATGAATAATAAAACCCAAATAAATTCGATTCTGCAATTTTGAATCTTTCAGACGAAAGATTAGTCGATTTTAAATTGTATTCCATTGATCACTAAACTTCAGGCTTTTTTAGTACCAATAATGTATTGCCTTTCATAAATTATTGTATTTTTATCGGGAACCAACATTCGATACCCAATATTTCCCCATGAAACAGAAAGACAATAGAATACGGTTACTAAATTTGCTACTGTATTTTATGGTGTTCATTGTCATCATTTCCTTCTTTACATTTTACCAGATAAGAGAATTAGAACTTAAGGAAACAATTTCTGTCCTCGCTCCACTGAAAACAAAAGAACCAACGCTGAAAATAATTAAAGACTGCTTTTATTACCTAAATAAGGCAGAAAAAGATTTTAGCAGTTATACAAAAACATCCGAATCGAAACATTTAATAAACTACCTAAAAGAAATTGATTCAATTAAGCAAAAACTGGATACACTAAAATTCAGCATTAAATCCGATTCGCAAAAGGATCAAACTACCTATTCTATTCAGGATCAAAAAGAGATATTATTTAATATCAACAGATTAAACGAAATATCAGATTCAATAATCAAAAATGCGGCCTCATTTAATTTCTCGCCCGGCAATTATTCTAATTTCAGACTATCGCAGTTAATAATAAAAAACCGAAATAATATTTCTGCAACGGAAGAAAAATTATTAATTCTGAACAATTACGAATTAAGTTGTGAACTGAGAAGAATCATTAATACACTAAATTATAGCATCCACAGAAACAATAATAAATTTCAGGATGCTGCAGTTTTGAAAATAGGAATTACAAAAGATTATTTCAATCGGATTATTTTTGTCTGCATCGGAATAACCATATTCCTGATTTTCTCCATCATAATTGTTTTCAGGCAAATAAATCGTTACGAACGGGTTAATAAAAAGAAGTTGATTCTTCATTTGAAAGAAAATGAAGAAAAATACCGGAACTTAATAGAATCCGCTACGGATAGCATATTTATCATTAAAGACGGAATTATTGTATTTGTGAATCAGGTTTTGTTAAAAATGTCCGGCTACACAGAAAAGGAGATTATTGGAATGCCATTTATTCATTTTGTTGGCAGTAAATACCGTTCAATAATTATGGAGTACTACCAGAAAAGACTTAAAGGAGAAGACGCTCCATTCTCGTACGAATCATATGCCTTACTAAAAGACAACACCGAGTTCCCTGTTGAAGTAACAACATCTGTGTTTAACTATCATGGAGAAAGGGCAGAGCTGGTCTTTTTAAGGGATATCAGAGAGAGAAAAGCTGCTGAAATAAAAATATTGGAAAGTAAGAACAGTTTCGAAAACCTGTTCGAAAACTCTCCTGTTTCGATATGGGAAGAAGACATTACAAAAGTAATTCAGGAAATCAATGATCTGAAGCAAGAAGGCGTAATTGATTTTGAAGACTATTTCAGAAAAAAACCTGAACAACTGGTTCACTTCCTAAGCTTAATTAAAATATTACGCATTAATAAAGAAACCTTGGCCTTGTATAATGCCAGCACAAAAAAAGAGATTTTAAACAATATCCACGAAACGTTTTTGCCAGAAAGCTTCGAAGTATTTAAGTCTGAATTAATCTCACTGGCTAGCGGTCAAACAAAGATGGAATCGCAAACAAAAGTAAAATCGCTCGACGGTAAAGTTCTCGATGTGATCATAAAAATGTTTACTCTTAGAACGGATGAAAGGCAGATTGCTTATGTCACCACAATCGATATTTCTAAACTTTCGGCAGCCGAGGCAGAAATCAGGAAACTGAACAACGAACTCGAAAAGCGTGTTTCTGAACGAACAGCACAATTGGAAACTGTAAACAAAGATCTGGAATCATTTGCTTACTCCATCTCTCACGATCTTAGAGCTCCGTTGCGACATATTGATGGCTTTTTCCGCATGTTAAATAAAAGTATTCCTAACCAAACGAGTGACATTGAATACTATTTTCAAAAGATAAATGAGTCTACCGGTAAAATGGCTAAAATGATTGATGATCTATTAAATTTTTCACGTCTTGGCCGAAAGAACATAAATAAGTCAGAGGTTGACCTTAACATTCTGGCAGCAAGGGTCATTGATCAATTCAAACCCGATATTGGCTCACGTTCGGTTGTATGGAAAATCGATAAACTTCCGGTCATTCAGGGAGATTCAGATTTATTGCAATTAGCATTCACCAACCTCATTTCCAATTCATTAAAATTCACATCAAAAAATCCGAAAGCAATCATTGTGATAGGTAATTGTGAGATTAAAGGAAAGCATGGTTTTTTTATCAAAGACAATGGAGTTGGATTCGATATGCAATATTCTGATAAACTATTTGGAGTTTTTCAACGATTGCATACATCTGATGAATTTGAAGGCAACGGTATTGGGTTGGCTAACATCCAGCAAATCATACACAAACATGGTGGGACTATTTCTGCCTATGGAGAAAAAAATAACGGGGCCACTTTTTTCATCTATTTCTAATTGAGTATCATGATTTTTTTTTTTTGTGGTTTTACATTCCGAAGATAATAAGAACGATATTGAACTAACTTTGAAAACCTTATTGGGAAGAACAAACTCCATGCATACCGCTTAAATTTAGTTACAGCTAACATACCAACCCAATAATAATGATTATTTTTTGGGGTTGGAGGAAGATTTCGATATCCCACTTTTTGAAAATTAATACGATTTTAAAACAGTTTTATTATGGACATAGAAAGAGAAACATATAAAGTTCTAATTCTTGAAGATAATGCAAATGACAAAGAATTGGTTGAACTTGAACTTTCAATGTCACTAAATTTAAATCTGACATTTGAGTGGGTCGTTGAAAAGCAACAATTCATTGAAGCTCTATCGGTATTTAAACCGGACATTGTACTTAGCGATTATAACCTGCCACAGTTCAATGGTTTCGAAGCGCTACAATTAACTATTAACCACGATATTGACCTCCCGTTTATCATTGTGACAGGAACCTTAACTGAAGAGTTGGCAGCGGAATCGATTAAACGAGGTGCCTGGGAATACGTCGTTAAAGAACGACTTAACCGCTTACCCAGAGCCTTTGAAAATGCTCTAAAACTAAAAAAAGAACGACTAAATACCCGAAAAGTTGAAGCTGAACTAAAACTGATAAAAGACAACGAAAGCATACAACTAAAACTTCTTTGGGATGCAATAGCACATGCTCCAAATGCTGTGATAATTACAAAACCAAATGGAAAAATTCAATACGTAAACTCACGTTTCGAGAATTCTACCGGATATTCCTCTACCGAAGTCATAGGTAAAAATCCAAGTATACTGAAATCAGGGAAGCATAATCCTGAATTATACAAAAATTTATGGGAAACAATTCTCTCCGGAAAAGAATGGAGAGGAGAATTGATCAATAAGAAAAAAAATGGCGAGCTATTATGGGAAGAAGTATTCATTTCACCAGTGTCCGATCATGAAGGAACAATTCAGTATTTTATTGCATTAAAGAATGATATCTCGGAACGAAAAAGAACTGATGAAGAGCTTAGGGAAAGTCGCCAGATTTTTCAAACACTGGCGCATTCATCTCCTGTCGGAATTTTCAGGACAAATGCAGAGGGATATACAACCTACGTTAATCCAAAATGGTCAGAATTGTCTGGATTATCCTTTAGCGAAGCGATGGGAAATGGCTGGATAAAAGCGGTACACCCGGTTGATCGTAAAGAAATGTTTGATAATTGGGAAAAGAACAAAGCTCCAAATGCTGAATACAGATTCCTTAAATCAGATGGCTCAGTCGTTTGGGTTATAGGAAATGCTGTTCCTGAATATAAGGGAAATGAGATTGCAGGATTTATTGGAACGATTACTGATATTACTGAACGGAAACAATTTGAAGAGCAACTTCGGGACAGTAAAAACAAGTTTCAAAATCTGGTAGAAGAGATCAACGACGTCCTGTTTGAACTTGATGACAATCTGAATATTCGCTACATTAGTCCTGTTATCATGAAAGTAACCGGATTTAGGACAGAATATTATCTCGGAAAAAATTTATCAGAGATAATTTATTCGGAGGATATGCCTGATTTGATTGAGAATGCGATGAACCTGTTAAAAAACGAAAATACAACACCATTTGAATACAGAACATTAAATAGTCAGGGAGAATTAATCTGGTTAAGAAGCTCTTCCAGACAAATAATTTATGATAATAAGGTAATTGGAATAAGAGGGATCGCTATTGATATAACCAAACAAAAAGAAACAGAACAAGAACTCATAAAGGCAAAAGAAAGAGCTGAGGCAAGTAATAAACTAAAAACTGCTTTTATGAATAATATTTCTCACGAAATACGCACACCTCTGAATGGATTATTAGGTTTTGCACCCATGATAATTGATCCAAGCCTATCAAAACAAAAGAAACTGTATTATCTTGATATTATGAAGGATTGTGGAGACAGACTTACTCAGACAATTAACAATTACATGGACATTTCTCTCATTACTTCCGGGAACATGGAAGTTTATACTACTTTTTTTAATCCATCCTTATTAGTTGAGGAGATATACCTGAAATACAAGCCAATCTTTAACGCCAATGACGTCATCCTGAGAACTAATATCCAATCGGATATCTACTCTATTCAGATTAATTCGGATAGAGACATGATGACCAAAATATTTGAACACTTACTTAATAATGCTTTGGAATTCACCCAAACAGGTAATGTTACGATTGGTGCAATGCTTGAAGATCATAATTTAATATTTTACATTAAAGACACTGGTATAGGCATTGCAGATGAAGTTCAGCAAATTATTTTTGAACGTTTTATGCAAGAGGAAGTTTCCTCTACCCGGAAACATGAAGGCAGCGGACTGGGGTTATCGATTGTGAACGGCCTGGTTAGTCTGCTTGATGGAACCATTTGGCTTGAATCGGAAAAAGATAAAGGAAGTACATTTTATTTCGCCGTTCCGAACAAATAGAAGTTGAATCTGATCACGATTCTGTTAATACTTATCCAACCCGAATTCGAAGAATCTTTTTAGTTTGTGCGGTAATTTTAAATCTGTCGTCGAGTCGTTTACCTGTAATCCAAACCAATTGATTTCCACTGGAAAGTATCCATACATTTTCTTTCTCCGGAATAGAATACTTTTCGTCAATAAAAAAGTCGCTAAGCTTTTTTAAACCAACCATTCCAAGAGGTTGAAAATATTCACCTTCCTGCCAGTGGCGAAGAATTAACGGAAAAACAAGTTTATTCCAATCAAGATCAACAACATTTGGATTTGTTGAGAACCGAAAATCCGAAGTCCTGTCAAATTTATCGAAAGTCATATGAATAGGATGACTTATTTGAGTGCGATCTTCATCAATGTAAAAAACCTTATCCGGAGTCGAATTTAAGGGAGATATAAGTAAATATTCACGGTCTTTCACCAACCGGTAATCATTCGAAAAAAACTTACGACCCGATTCCTTATTCAATGAGTCCAGAATATCGTCAATCTGTTCAATGTGGAAGCCATAATCACGGATGAGTTCAAACAGAATGGTGCGAACCGGATCAAAATTCAATAATTTATCGATATGAATCATCGCTCCAAGATCATCTTCAGAATAAACAGAAGCTTTTATTACGCTCATTCGCTGCTGAAAAAGCTGTTCCGTTTCATGCAAATTCGAAATCGTTTTCAGCGTGTTTCTTCTGAATGCAGGATTTACTTGCTCCAACAAGGGAATTATTTCCTGCCGAATCAAATTTCTTTTATAAATGGTATCCTGATTGCTCGAATCGGTTCTGAAGGCGATACTCATTTGCTGGCAATATCCCAAAATTTCAGCCCGATTAGTAAAAAGCATAGGTCGAATAATTTTTCCGGATTTGGGCTGAATGCCGCTCAAACCTTTAATACCGCTGCCTCTTGAAAGGTTGATCAGGAACGTTTCAATTACATCGTCCTGATGATGTGCTGTAGCCAGAAAATCATATTTGTGCTGATCGAGTAACGAATTAAACCATTCGTACCGAAGATCACGGGCAGCCATTTCAATCGAGATGCCTTCTTGTTGAGCATAGTCGGTTGTATTAAATTTTTGCACGTAAAAAGCAAGATTATGACGATCACAATAACCTGCAACAAATTGCTCATCACCATCAGAGTCGTTGCCCCTTAATCCAAAATTGCAATGAGCAACGGCAAACGGGAAACCTGCATTTGTGAACAAATGAAGCATAACCATTGAGTCTGCCCCACCACTCACCGCCAACAAAATACGCTGTGAAGAATGAAACAATTTCTCTTCATGAATGTATTTTAAAAATTTCTCAACCATGACACAAAGATCCAAATTTAAAGTTTCAAATTCCACGATCGGGCTGTCGCAAGTTATGTACCGCCATTTTCAAAATTAGTATCCACGCTAAATAACTACCAGCTTCGGCAACGCAGTAATCATTTTTTAGCTACCAGTTCCGTTATCCGCACAATCACTTCAACCGCTTTTTGCATAGATTGAACAGGTACAAATTCGTAAGGGCCATGAAAGTTATGTCCTCCGGCGAAAATATTGGGACATGGCAAACCTTTCCACGAAAGTTGTGCTCCATCAGTTCCACCCCTTATCGCCTTAATTTTAGGCTTAACACCAACATCATTCATTGCCTGTTCTGCCAGATCAACAATGTACTTCACTGGCTCAACCTTTTGTTTCATGTTATAATATTGATCAGCAATCTCAAGCGAAACTGTTCCTTGTCCATAACGAAGATTAACTAATCCACAGATTTCTCTCATCAGATTTTTCTTTGCTTCGAACCTGGCCAGATCATGATCACGAATAATATATTCAAGTCTGGTGAGAGATACATTACCTTCGAATGAAGTCAGGTGAAAAAATCCTTCGTACCCTTCGGTGTGCTCTGGACGCTGATCGGGTGGCAAGGCCTGAATAACCTGCGTGGCTACCAACATAGAATTGATCATCGTGTTTTTAGCTGATCCCGGATGAACACTTCGTCCTTTTATTATAATTTTTGCACCCGCAGCATTGAAATTTTCATATTCCAGTTCACCAATTTCACCTCCATCAAGTGTATATGCAAAGTCAGCTCCAAACTTTTCAACATCAAAATATTTTGTGCCTTGCCCCACCTCTTCGTCAGGAGTGAAACATATCCTGATTTTTCCGTGTTTAATTTCAGAATGATTAACCAAATAATCCATAGCAGAAATAATTTCAGCAATTCCGGCTTTATCATCAGCTCCCAGCAAAGTTTTTCCATCCGTAGTTATCAAATCCTGACCCACATATTTCAGCAACTCAGGGAAATCCGAAGGACTTAATTTTATATCCTGTTCATTGTCCAGTAATAATTCCTGTCCCTGATATTTTTTAACTAATTGCGGGTTAACATTTTCTCCGGAATAATCAGGACTTGTATCCATATGAGAAACAAAACCAATGACCGGAACCGGATGATCGACATTGGATAGCAGAGTTGCTGTAACGTAACCATTCTGATCACGAACAACTTCTTTCATTCCAATTTCTGTCAGCTCTCCTGCAAGTTGATCTGCAAAATCAAATTGTCTTTCGGTGCTTGGAAATGTTTCACTGTCAGGATCAGAAGTAGTGTAAATCCTGACATATCTTAAAAAGCGATCGGTAACTTGTTCCATTTTCTAAAAGTGAGATGATTGACCTGTTGCTGAATTTGAATGATAAGATTGCAACATAAACCAAACATCGATTATTAATCATTAAATTTCTAAATGTCGTCTGAATTAAATTTAAAGCCCAATCGTTTGCCTGTCTGAATCTTTGAATGATTGATTTCCGCTTGCATTTGCTCAACAGTTGCAATTTTCACCTGATCGTATGGGGGTACTAAAAGATCAAAATCTACAGCATATTGAACAGCCGTTTCAATTATTTCCTTCAGATATGCTTTTGACAACTCATCACTTCCAAAATCTTTTACGACTTCGCCCGATTGTCTTTTCCCTTCAACAAAAAAATGATTTTCTCTGTTAACGAAAATTCGTGCTATAAGATATCCTAAATCCTCGAAACGGTTATATTTAAACGAATCATTCAGGAAATTGTAAATATTAAATACTCCACAATATGAATTTAATGGATCAGCCTTAATGTAATCAAGCTGCCAAACCGGATGCTCCCGATTGAAAACGAAGACATTGGAGTGCATGCTAAAAATCAATAAATCACCTCCAATTTTAAATTCAGCTTCAAAAAGGCCTTTCTCCTGAAAAGCAGGAAGTAAATTATCCTCCACCTTATCAAGTAGTTTTTCCCTGTATTCTTCAACCAATTCTTTAAGCACTTCCTTAAGAAGTCCGAACGAACTGATCGTTTTTTGGTAAACTTCCTGTTTTACGTTCGTTTTCTGAACCATGCTGTCAAGCTGACTGATATTATTTTTTGCAACATCCATAATCAGTAATTTAAATTATTTCATAAAAATAAGAAAAGCAGCCATAACCGACTGCTTTTCTAAATTATGTTTTTAAACTTTTAGTATGACAATGCAAATAAAACTCTTCCCGTTGATGGATTACCTGAATAGATACATTTCCCTTCTTCCTGAACCTGATCGAAAGGAATACAGCGAATTGTGGCTTTAGTTTCATCCTTTATCATCTGCTCAGTTTCCGAAGTACCATCCCAATGAGCCGAAATAAATCCACCTTTATTTTGAAGTACATCTTTAAACTCTTCGTAAGTTTCAACCGGGGTAGTCAATTCTTTACGGAAATCAAAGGCTTTATTGTAAATATTTTCCTGAATATCAACTAATAATTGTTGAATATGGAACTCGATATTATCCATCGAAACAACTTGCTTTTCGAGCGTATCGCGACGGGCAACCTCAACTGTACCATTTTCAAGATCCCTTGGACCAATAGCTAGACGTACCGGAACACCTTTTAACTCGTATTCAGCAAATTTCCACCCTGGTTTTTTATTGTCGTTGTCATCAAATTTTACAGAAATACCCAGTGATTTAAGCCTTACAACTATATCCGCCACTTTTTCTGAAATTGCTGCCAGTTGTTCTTCCTGTTTGAAAATAGGTACAATAACAACCTGAAATGGAGCAAGTTTTGGAGGAAGCACCAACCCTTTATCATCGGAATGTGCCATAATCAGAGCACCCATCAAGCGCGTTGAAACGCCCCATGAAGTTGCCCAAACAAAATCTTCTTTTCCTTCTTTGGTTGCAAAGCGAACATCAAATGCCTTAGCGAAATTTTGTCCTAAAAAGTGTGAAGTCCCAGATTGAAGTGCTTTTCCATCCTGCATTAAAGCCTCAATAGTATAAGTTTCAATAGCACCGGCGAAACGTTCATTCGCCGATTTAGAACCCATAACAACCGGAAGAGCCATGAACTGCTCTACAAAAGTTGCATATACATTTACCATTTTATTAGCTTCCTCCAATGCTTCCTGGCTGGTAGCATGAGCGGTGTGACCTTCCTGCCATAAAAATTCAGTAGTCCTCAGGAATAAACGTGTACGCATCTCCCATCTCACAACATTCGCCCATTGATTAACCAGTAACGGCAAATCGCGGTAGGACTGTATCCAGGTTTTGTATGTACTCCAAATAATCGTTTCTGAAGTAGGTCTCACAATTAATTCTTCTTCCAGTTTTGCGTCCGGGTCAACAATAATGCCATTCCCATCCGGATCATTCTTTAGCCTGTAATGTGTTACAACTGCACATTCTTTAGCGAAACCTTCCACATGGTTTGCTTCTTTACTGAAAAATGATTTAGGTATAAACAAAGGGAAATAGGCATTTACATGTCCTGTTTCTTTAAACATCCGATCAAGTTCTGCCTGCATCTTTTCCCAGATTGCATATCCGTATGGTTTTATCACCATGCATCCTCTAACCGCAGAATTATCCGCAAGATCAGCCTTTACAACCAGATCGTTGTACCACTGTGAATAATTTTCGCTGCGTGAAGTCAATTCTTTTGCCATTTCTTTACTTTTGGTATGGTATTTGCTTTTTTCGTACTAGTTTTATAGCCTACAAAGAAAGTAAATTTATCAATCATTATAAAGGAGGGTGTGATATGAAAACCAAACTTATAATCATCGGAGCAGTTGCAATACTAGTCAGTTCATGTACCACGGGGACATATATGGCCAGGACTTACGATGATGACATCTATTTTTCCCCAGGTGATGTACCTCCGGTTTCAATAATGGAAAATGATGTTTCACCAACAGAGAAATCAGCCAGAATTAACAATTCTGATGCCAGAAATCAAAGAATCATCATGAGTCAGATGGATAAGAATCCTGATGGTTCATCTTCCGTAAATAATTATATTTATCAACCTGACGGAAACAATGACTACATAGATTCGCAATCCTACAATATGGATAATCAGGATTTGGCTGAATCTGACACAACAGTTTATTACAACGATGATGATGTGAAGTACGTGATAAATAACTATTACGACGACAACGACAACAACATTGACTTTGCATACCGGATTAACAGATTTCACCGTCCATACTATTACGATCCGTTCTTTTATGACGACTGGTCATACGGTGGATATTACGGTGGATATTATTCACCTTTTTATTCCGGATATTATGGAATGGGATATAACTCATGGTATGGTGGCTGGGGATATCCATACAGTTATTATGGCTATTATTCTCCCTTCTCCTTAGGTTTTGGCGGATACTGGGGCGGTGGATACGGTGGATATTATGGCTATGGTGGATACAATAATGGCTATTATGGATACGGTGGCTCAGGTGGTTACTATAACAACAATAGTCAGGTTGCCAGAAGAAGAGCAACAAACATGAATGTACCAGGTGGAGGCTACAGTAATAATAATGCGATAACAGGAAGCAGATCATCAACTCTTAGAAGTGCCAATACTCAAAACAGTACTGGAATTCAGACAGGAGATCGTACAGCTCCAAATTCATGGACTGAAAACGGACATGTAAGAAGCAGATCTATTAATAGCACCGGTAATACTCAGGATACGAAAAATGCAACACTGGTAAATGATCGCAGATCTAGTACAAGCGTTGATGGAAGAAGAAGCAACAGTACAACCGGGAATCAGGTTCAGAGCAACGATGTACGTACTCCTCAAATGGTTCGTCCGGGAACAAATAACTCTGGAAATGTTCGCAGGTCATACCAACCATCAACTACCGGAAGAACTTATAATCAGGGAAATGCTACTACCAGACAGAGTCAGAATTATACACCAAGCTACAATAAGCCAAGAGTTGTAAATCAATCAAATTACAACAACAATAGCTATACCCGGCCGCGCACAACCGAAGGAAGTACCCGAACAGTTGTTAAAAGTGCCAATACAAATGGTAGCGGTCAGTCATACAGTGCACCAAGAAGTTCATCCAGTGTAAGGCAAACATATCGTTCCAGTTCTTCCTATTCAAGCGGATCAAGCTCTTCAGGCACAAGAAGCACTCAAAGTTACAGTGCTCCAAGCAGGTCTAGTTCAAATTACAGTGCACCGTCCAGTAGCGGTAGTTCAGGCAGAAGTTCTTCCGGCAGCAGTAGTTCCGGCAGCAGTTCAAGTGGTAGTTCTTCTAGTGGTAGTTCCGGCGGCGGTTCAGGTCACAGAAGATAAAACTCATAAACAATATAGCTGTGTATTCAAACAAACAATAAATACGAAATCATGAAAAAACTAGTATATACCATTAGCATAATGCTAATCGCATTTGGCACATATGCTCAGGATTTATCAGACGCCTTGCGGTACTCAAACTATCACATCAACGGAACAGCACGATCTGCGGCTATGGGTAATGCCTTTGGAGCGTTAGGCGGTGATTTTACTTCGTTGAGTATTAATCCGGCAGGAGCTGCCGTTTATCGTTCAGGCGAATTCACCTTCACTCCAACTGTAGGGAAAACCAGTGTTGACGGAACATATCTGGGCAATAAAGTAAACGAATCGAAATACAATATTGGAATCCAGAATTTGGGGTATGTAACCACCATCCCAACCGGAGAAAGTAGCGAAACAGGTTTAGTGAGTTTGAGTTTCGGTTTGGGATTCAACAAACTGGGAAATTTTTCGATGAATACTCTTGCTGAGACATCAAATGCAAATCATTCTTTGCTGAAATATTTTACTGATAATATGAATGCTGACTATTCGACGAATTATGGCAACGAAGCTAACTTGGATCCATACTATGAAAGACTGGCTTGGGATACCTATTTGGTTAATCATGATGATGTTGCAGGTGAATATTTCAATGACATTACAGATAACGGCTACGGGCAATCGCAACGGCAAACTACCGAAAGAAGAGGTTATATCAATGAATACCTGCTTTCGTTTGCCGCTAACTTTAATCACAAAGTTTATTTAGGAGCTACTGTGGGCATTCATGATGTGTACTTTAAGGAAAATGCAAATCTGTATGAATTTGATGCAAAAAATAATATTCCTTATTTCAACGACTTTAATTTCAATACCTATCTTAAAACCACAGGAACAGGGTATAACATTAAATTGGGAGTTATATACAAACCAACAGATAATTTAAGACTTGGAGTAGCCTTCCATACTCCCACTTTCTACAAGTTTAATGAAGTATATGACAGTGGAATGAATTCGTCTATTACTTATTCTGATGGGGCAACCGAAAACTATTCTGCTCAGCCGGATAAACAAGGAATTTATGATTACAAAATAGAAACGCCAATGAAAGCCATATTTAGTGGCGCTTATGTTATTGGCAAGTCTGCCTTAATCAGTGTTGATTATGAAATTGTTGATTATTCAACAGCTAAATTAAAAAGTGGAAGCTACAATACAGATTATTATGACAGTAACAATGAAATTAAAAACGCATATAAAACTGTTGGAAACCTACACATTGGAGGAGAATACCGTGTAAATAAAAATTTCAGCCTTAGGGCCGGATATGAAAATTATCCCAGTGCCTACAAATCTGAGTATATGAATGCAGCGAACCCAAACAGCGGAGCTTCTTATTCTGCACTTTCTTGTGGTTTCGGATTAAAACAAGGCAATTTCTTCTTCGATACAGCTATTAAAAGTGGAATGAATAAGGATTATTTAAAACCTTATCCAGGTGCCATAGACATGGTTAAATATGAATCGACCCAAAACGATCTAATATTTACTTTTGGATATAAATTCTAATGAATTATAAAGAATAAAAGCCGGCTAAAAAAAATTAGCCGGCTTTTATTCTTTATAATTTTTCTTCATTTTCGTTTAAAGATCGAAAAATACTTCGGAATTTACCCATATGAAAATTACGGGAAAGATTTTTTTTTCAACGTGCTTTACCCTAACTTAGCTAAAACTTACGATCAGAATATGTCCCAATTTAATGAAATTGCTTTCGAACAGGCCATGTTATTATTTGAAGAAGCAGAATCGAATGGGAGCAGATGGCGCCTTGGTGACTTTTTGACCTCAAAGTGGATTCAGAAAAACAACATTAACTTCGACAGCTTAGTCGATTTTTCGAAAAATATGCCCGACTCCAAAATTGTTGTTATTGGCGAGGGATCTTCAGAAGGTTTTTACATTTATTCCCAAAAACAAAAAACATGTTATAAATTTGAGCAAAAAACAGCTTAAATTCAAACAAGGTAAAAACATAGTATGATTCCACATTTCGATGATCCTATCGGACGCGCAGTACATGATTTTCACTTCTCTTCTACCGATCAGCCAATAATTGTTCATTCTGATGATTTTGATGATGATACAATAGAAACAAGCTATCTTTTCAGGTCCTATAAAAAGATGCCCCCGCTTGAAAAGAAAGCATTGAGCCTTTGTACTGGTTCTATACTTGATGTGGGAGCTTGTGCTGGTGCACATTCAGTTTACCTTCAGGAAAAAGGATTTGATGTTACTTCTCTGGAAACTTCAGCCCTCTGCTGTGAGGTTTTAAAAAGTCGCAACCTACGGAAGGTTATTCATCAGGATATTTTCAAATTCAGCAATCAGAAATTCGATACTATTCTGCTGCTAATGAACGGGACAGGAATTGCCGGTTCACTTAGCGGAATGGAAGTATTGCTGCACCATTTAAAAACCATGATGAATCCAGAAGGTCAGATACTAATCGATTCGTCAGATTTAATATATTTATTTGAACAGGAAGATGGCTCAGCCTTAATAGACATTTCTGCTGACAAATATTATGGAGAACTTACTTTCCAAACCGAATATAAAAACTGGATCAGCCAGCCATTTTCATGGCTTTATGTCGATTTAAACAATCTGGAAAATACAATTGAAAAAAATAAATTGAAACTAAACAAAGTTTTCAAGGGGCAGCATTACGATTATCTTGCTCAGATAACTTTTTAAAAATATGTAATTTGAAAAAGAATCAGGAATTCAGAACGCTCTCATTAGAAGAAATAGATATCCTTAAGAAACAGGGATGTTCTGCAACCGATTGGAATCAGATTTTTGCCCAAAATAATTTCGTTCCTGAAAACGTAAGAAACACGCAATTCTCCGGTATCGTTAAGATGGGAGATAACTCGGGGACGGTTGAGTTTAGCGGTGGAATTATGAGGAATTGCGGAATATACAACGCCAGCATTCACAATTGCACCATTGGCGATCACGTTTATATTCATCATATTAGCAACTACATTGCCAATTACGACATTGCCAACCATGTGATTTTGGAAAATATTGAACTATGCTTTATCGAAGGAGAAACCAGTTTTGGCAATGGAATTAAAGTTTCGACATTAGACGAGACCGGAGGCCGTGGAGTAATGATTTACGATAAACTTTCAGCTCATCTGGCTTATTTTCTTGCATGGTACAAACACCGTCATTGCCTTATTGCAGAATTGGAATTTAAAATCACCGCCTATGCCGAAGCCTCTAAAAAAAGCAGAGGAACTATCGGTGAATATTCGGTTATCCGCAATTGCAGACAAATAAAAAATGTAAAATTCGGACCACACAGTCAAATTCTTGGCCCTACCCGACTCGAAAACGGATCGGTAAACAGCAATGAATTTGCCCCGGTAAAACTGGGTGCAGGAATTCTGGCTGAAAACTTTATTATTTCTTCAGGATCAGAAATATCAGATGGAACTATTGTATCGAATTGTTTTATCGGACAAGGTTGTGTTTTGGGTAAACAATATTCGGCGGAAAATTCACTTTTTTTTGCAAACTGTCAGGGATATCATGGTGAAGCCTGTTCCATTTTTGGAGGACCATATACTGTGACACACCACAAATCGACTCTATTGATTGCCGGAATGTTTTCATTTTGTAATGCAGGTAGCGGATCGAACCAAAGCAACCACATGTACAAACTGGGACCAATACATCATGGGATTGTGGAGCGCGGGTCTAAAACCACATCAGATTCTTATATTCTATGGCCGGCCAAGATTGGAGCCTTCACGCTCGTAATGGGGCGGCATTATAAAAATACAGACACTTCATTTCTTCCATTTTCGTACCTGATCGAAAATAAGGACGAAAGCTGGATTGCTCCTGGAATCAATCTTCGAAGTGTTGGGACCATACGTGATGTAATGAAATGGCCACGACGTGACCGCCGCACTGATCCGGAGAAAATGGATTGCATTAACTTCAACCTGCTGAGCCCGTTTACCATTAAAAAAATGCAAAAAGGACTCGAAATCCTAAACAGTCTGAAAGAGATTTCAGGAGAAACGACTGAGGTTTTTGCCTACCGCAATACGCTGATGAGTAAAAGTGCCCTAGAAAAAGGAATTGATTTATACCATAAAGCAATCTATAAATTCCTCGGAAACTCTGTAATATCAAAACTCGAAAAATGCACTATTAATACTGAAGACGAACTTCGGGAATGCTTAATGTCAAAGAATAAAATCGGACAAGGAGAATGGAGCGATTTAGCTGGTCTTATTGCACCCAAAACAGAGATTCTTAACCTGATTAAAAGTATTGAAAAAAAGGAAATATCAGATCTGGAAGAAATAGAACAGCAATTCAAGAACATGCATATAAACTACTATGATTACGAGTGGACCTGGGCATCTCAATTATTAGTGGAAATAACTGGTAAAAAAATTGAAGACCTGAAAATTAGCGATGTTGTCAGGCTTATCCTGAAATGGAAAGAGAGCGTACTTGGTTTGGATCAGATGTTGTACGAAGATGCCAAAAAGGAATTTCGCATGGACTCGATGACTGGTTTTGGAATGGATGGAAACAAAACAACCCAAAAACTTGATTTCGAAAAGGTTAGAGGAAATTTTGAAAGCAATGCTTTTGTAAAAGAAATCGTTAACCACATTCAAAGGAAAACCATTTTGGGAGAAAAAATGATAACACAATTAACAAACATTGAAAATTCTAATCACAAATAAATACTATGAGACTTATTATTCAGGATAACCACGAATTGACTTCGAAATGGGTTGCCAATTATATCGCAAGAAAAATCAATCTGGCTTCTCCAACTGAAGCAAAACCATTCGTAATGGGTTTACCCACGGGATCATCACCACTTGGGACCTATAAGGAATTGATTAGATTGTATCAAAAAGGAGTTGTTTCATTCCGCAATGTGGTGACCTTTAACATGGACGAATATGTTGGACTGCCAAAAACTCATCCTCAGAGTTACCATACTTTTATGTGGGAAAATTTCTTTTCCAAAATTGATATTGTTCCTGAAAATGCCAATATTCTGAACGGAAATGCTCCGGATATTAAGGCTGAATGCCTGGCGTACGAAGGTAAAATTAAAGCAGTCGGTGGAATAGATTTGTTTTTAGGCGGAATTGGTCCTGACGGACATTTGGCCTTCAACGAACCCGGTTCATCATTAGCATCGCGCACACGTGACAAAGAGTTAAATTACGACACCAAAGTGGCCAATTCGCGCTTCTTCGATAACGACATCAACAAAGTACCAAATTCTTCGCTGACCGTTGGAATTGCTACCGTAATGGATGCCAAAGAAGTTTTGATTATTGTAAACGGCTACAATAAAGCCCGCGCACTGCAACATGCAGTAGAAGAAGGTATAAACCATATGTGGACCATCAGCGCACTGCAATTGCACCCTCGTGGAATGATTGTTTGCGATGAACCTGCAACCTACGAACTGAAAGTAGGAACCTACAAACATTTTAAATCAATAGAAGAAAATAATATTGATCCGGAGAGTTTGCTGAACTCAGATTTGGTTTGGTAAACGAATAACCAGATTCATCAAAAGCTTATTAGCAATTAATTGTTGACTCATGCATGCATTGAATCCACTGCACAACAACCCAAACAACAGATATGGAGTGACATGAAGACCAATTGGGTCCTTTCAATAAAAAATAAAAAACTGATTTGATGAATGAAATTCATTGGATCAGTTTTTTTATGTAACCTTTATGTAAAAAAACTATTTCAAGATTTCATTGGCTTCCTGATATCCCTCAGCAACTACGGTCATTTGAATATTACTTTCGTTAATCGCCATGGCATTGGCAAAAAAGGAAGGAACCAGTCTGTTCCCATTGCTTATAGTTGCTGTTGGCTGGGCAACAGACTCTTCTTTAGCAAGATGCATGGCCAGTTCTGCGGCAGTATAAGCCATGGTTTTAATTGGTTTATAAACCGTCATGGTTTGATTCCCTTTTATAATTTCCTGAATATTCTTTAAATCGGCATCTTGTCCGGCAAGCGCAACTTTCCCTTCCAATCCGTTTTCCTTCAAGGATTTTATAACACCTAAAGCAATGGCATCGTTTCCTGCAATAATTGCGTCGACAGAACCTTTGTTTAACTTAATCAACTGTCCTGTATGACGATAACCTTCAGCTTCTGTCCAGTCATCAGAAAAAATATTATAACCTAGTTTTATCTCTCCCTTATCAATAAAAGGTTGCAGAATGGACATTTGCCCGAGATAAATCATTCGACTATTGTTATCGTACGTAGGACCTCCAATTAACGCATAGTTTCCGTTAGGTTTCAGGTTTGTCAAATATTCAGCCTGAATTTCACCAATTCGAAAATTATCAGAGGAAACATAATAATCAAGCCAGCAATTGTTTATTAGTCGGTCATAAGCAATTACCTTGATGTCATTTTGATGTGCCAGATCAATAATTTGTCCTGCTAAAAACTGATCAACAGGAATAACCACCAATACTGAAACTCCTGAATTAATCATTTCTTTAGCTTGTTCAATTTGTTTTAACTCATCATTGTCGGCCATTTTAACTAACGCAATTCCACCGAGCTGAGTTACTGCTTCGGTAAAATATTTTTGATCATTTTGCCATCTGGGTGTATCAAAACTATGGACCAACAAGCCAATTTTGGGTTTCCCTGATGTACAACCGACAAGTAAAGAACCTGCCAGAATCAGATAAATAATTGATTTAAACTTCATAGCATGTGATTTTTACTGGTAAAAAAAAAGATAAACATAGACTCTAGGAGAGGAAGGATCAGATCAAAATCGACATTTCAGAGCATGCCATACTTATAAATAAAAAAATAATTACTGAAAAATATGTTTCTTATACGGAAAAATCATTTTAAGATTACGCTTTCACGTAAAAAATTACATATAATAGCGAAATCTTATTTCTAATTCCCGAATACACTTAAATCCTGCTAATTAGATTTATTAATGCGGCTAATGGATTCAATATAATTAAGCCATTATTTCAATAAGGGTGAAACCCTATTCTAGGATGAAGAGTCTGGTAACTTCAAGTTTTCTATTCATTTTTCAACTTACCGCCAATTCTTTTACGAAATTTTCACAACTCAAACATAGAATATACCAACATTGGCAAACCTTGCCCTTTATAACTTGTTTGTCTATTCATGATTATGATGTTTCAGAAATATTCTAACAAAAAATCTTTATTGAAATAAAAGAGCTAATGAATTACGGGCAAAAAATATTAAAATACAGAGGACAGATAATTTTTGAGAAACTATCGCTGCCCTACTTCAATCGGTTACCCAAAGAATTCTTCGAAAATGAAGCCTGTTTCATTTTCGTTAATGAAGGTGAATTTTCCGTACGTTCACAAACAGAATATTTAAATTTCAAAAAAGGGAAAGGGTTGTTGGCAAAATGCCTGAACTACTTTTTCGAAACCACTGAAAATCAACGCAAAATCGGTGATGGTATAGAAGTAATCGGTGTTTTACTATATCCGTCAATGGTCGAAGAATTGTTCCAATTCGATCTTTCAAACTCCGTCAACACGGTTGGGTTTAACCTGAAAAAGATACAAATAGATGCCTTTTTGGCCAACTACAAAGACAGCATCAATATTTTACTGGACAATCCGGAACTTGCAGACGAAGCAATGATCAAAACAAAACTAAAAGAGTTTGTTTTATTGATCAGTAAATCACAGGGAGCACCATCTCAACTGGATTTTCTTGCTGCTATGTTCAAACCAAATTTTTTCGATTTCAAAACCATCGTACATAAAAACATATACTCCAGTTTATCGCTGAACGAATTAGCTTCCCTATGCCATATGAGCACTTCGTCTTTCAAAAGGAAGTTCAAAGAAGTTTTTGATCAAAGTCCGAAAAAGTATATTGCCTTAAAGAAAGCAGAAAAAGCAGCAGTGATGCTTCGATCAAAACATCTGAGAATTTCGGACATTGCTTTTGCCAGCGGTTTCGAAACAATTGCTACTTTCAACCGCAATTTTAAATCTCAGTTTGGAAAATCTCCTTCAGAGTATCGCCTGGACTAAAATGATCAGTCATTGAACTTATCTGAGAAGTTGCTTCAATCAATACTATCTAGTTTTGTTCTGTATAAACCACAGATCAAAATATCTCACAATGGATTTCAACGAAAAATACGGAAGTTGGGCACTTATAACAGGCGCCACTTCAGGAATTGGAGCAGAGTTAAGTAATCAGATTGCAGCAAAAGGCTTAAATATTGTTTTGGTAGCCCGGAAAGAAAAGGAACTTATTGAAAAAGCTGATTTGATAAGTAAAAAGTATGGTGTGAAAACCAAATATATTTCAGCAGATATTGCTTTGCAGGAAGGAATCGAAAAAGTTAAATCCGGTTGTAACAATTTGCAAATCGGATTACTGGTTCTTGCTGCAGGACTTGAAGTAAACGGAGCTTTCGAAAAGAATAATATCCAACTGGAACTTCAGGTTGTTCAACTCAATGTAATTTCCACCCTTGTTTTAACCCATCATTTTATAGCACCAATGATCAAACGGAGAAAAGGTGGTGTACTGATGATCTCCAGTTTATCCGGACATATGCCCAACCCATATTTTGCCAACTACGCCGGAACAAAGGCCTATGTATTGAATTTTGGAGCATCGCTTTATGGCGAAATGAAACCCAAAGATGTTGACATTACAGTACTGTCTCCCGGATTAACTTCGACTCCGATGGTTGCTAATAATGGAGTTGATTGGGCGAAAACACCAATGAGCCCATTGAAACCTGAAATGGTTGCTGCCACGGGATTAAACGCTTTGGGTATAAAATTTCTGGCAATTCCGGGAGGAAAGAACAAAATCATGGCAGCAATGGCAAAGCACAGTCCATTGCAAATGCAGGCCGGGATAAACGAAAAGATGATGCGAAAAGCACTTCGTCCCGATAAATTATAGAATAAAATTAGGTGTGATGAGTCAGGGATTTACATATAGTGAATTCCTGACACTATTTGATATTTTCTTATTTTGCACCCAGAATTTTCCACAAATCGCTTGGCTTCACACTAAATGCATCGTTAAATAAAAACACTGCGAGTACAATAAATGAAATAAAACCCAGGACAAGGGCTATTTGCAACCACGAAGTTTTCTGAATTTCATGCCGGTCTTTTACCTCACAGACTTCTCCCGGACAATACTGTGCTTTTTTTCCGTAATACCAGCCATAAACTAAACAACCCAGGCAAATACCGAAAGCAGATTCGAACAATAGAAATATCAGACAAAACATACAAATCAGACCAGTGATTGCACTGTATGAATTTACCAATACGATCAAAACAAACATGATAGCGGCCATAACCAATCCAATTACCCAGGCAAACTTTTTTTGAGCCGCACCAACATACTCCGGAACCTGCCTTCGAACGATTAACCGGCCAACGATAAGAGTTGGCGAAAACCTGGGATTTATAAAAATACGGATGATAAAATCGACCAGAAAAGAAATAACAAAGTACTTCAGAAGTACAAAATCTCCTTTCAGAATAGCGAGTAAGATTGCTAAAAAAGCAAATACAAAAAGGATTCCTGCAGTGGCCCTTATTTCCCGTTCATTCAAAACAGGTATTTCGTATCCTTCAACATCTTCTCCAAATTTTAACACTTTACTCATATTTTTATATTTTAAATATAATCAAGTTATGTGCTACCAAAATAGCAAAAAGTTTAGAAATTATAATGACCCTGATTCCATTTGAAAAAGTACATAATCTTAGGGTTCGTAGTTTTCAATCTCCGTATTTAGCAGTAATTAAAAATCCACGAACCAATGCCTTCTATTTTGAGACTATCAATTTCAAAACAGTTTAACCAGCGCTCAATTTTTTTGGGAAATCCAGTCCCATTGGACATTGAATTTCCTTACATTTGAGCATATTTCAGGAATATTACAGTGCATAAACCGGTAATGAAAGGTAAAAATACACATACTGCAAAGAAGAATAGCTTTATTAAGTTACCAAGGTATACCGGTGGTAAAAAAGCATTTATGGAGTTTGTATCCATGAATCTAATATATCCCGAAGAAGCATTGAAAAATAACATTGAGGGGATTATTCATGCTGAATATGAAGTTGACAACCAGGGAAAAATATCAGATGTCAGAATAAAAAAAGGCATTGGTTACGGATGTGATGAGGAAGCCATTCGAATTATAAACCTGATGTTCTATGAGCCGGTCCACAACCATGGAATAAGAATAAAATCGAAGATGAAAGCTCGGATTCTCTTTAAATTGCCCACACCATCGATTGAAAACTCAGGCAATAATTTAAATCCGAATTACACAATAACTAGAAAAAAGGAGAAGGAGAAGGATTCAAATAAGTCGTATTCATACACAATTAATTTAAGTTAGAAAATTTAAAGGTGTCTAAAGAACTGATCCACCGATTTCTAATTACGGGAGTTGTCTTTTAAAACTAAGGTGTATCAGCTTTTAGTTATGCAATTTATCTTTTGTACATCGGGCAAATCTTTTGCAAATGTCGAACGCATTAAAAATTGAATTGCATAAATTTGAGAAACATGTATTTCAGCAAAAACGATAAAATTTAAGCTAATTCCAAATACCAAACATATGAAAAAAATAATAAAACAAATCCTTCTGATTCTGATTTTGATAGGTGGCATTAGTCTAAGCGCCAGCCATGCACAACCTTCCCGTTTTGAAAAAAGCAGGTTTATTGGTGACAAAGGTGATACTTTAAATTACCGGATACTTACTCCCGACTCTAATCCAAATCGTAAATATCCGCTGGTTATTTTCCTGCATGGGTCGGGTGAACGCGGAAACGACAATGATGCACAATTAAAGTGGGGCGTTATGAATTTTGCGACCGATCAGTCTATGAAAATGTATCCGGCCATAGTCATTGTACCACAATGTCCTGTCAATCAAAGCTGGTCAAATTTCGATTCAAAGCCGAATTCAAGAGAAATGCATCTAAAAAATTCGCCTTCTAAACCCATGGAAGTTTTGCATCAATTAATTCTACAGCTAATAAAAACAGTACCGGTCGATACCAACCGAATATACATTACAGGTCTTTCAATGGGAGGTTTTGGCACTTACGATGCCATTGCCAGGTACCCGAATTTATTTGCAGCAGCAGTTCCTGTTTGCGGTGGAGGCGACATCTCTAAAGCTCCGGTGTTTGCGCATATTCCGATTTGGATTTTACATGGTTCGGAAGACCCTGCTGTTGATCCGCTTTTTTCGCTGGATATGGTTTCTGCCTTGTTTAAGGCAAAAGCAAATCCCGGACTCACCATGTATCCCGAGTTTGGACACTTTTCCTGGTTGGCAGCATACAGCGATCCATTGGTGATAGAATGGATGTTCCGGCAACACAAATAAGACATTCGCAGCTCCGGTGATTTGAATTCATTAAAGCCCAGACTTTCTTGTACTTTTTGCCCCTGCAGACTGCTGGAACGTCGCCAATGCAGTTTTTTTCTTCCTGCAGGTTGCAGGAGCGTTTCCGAAGTGAATTATAGTCTCCTGCACCTTGCAGCAGCTCAGCCGAACCCATTTTTAGTCTCCCGCAGACTGTTTGGACTCAGCCGACCTATATTTTCATCTCCTGCAGACTGCGGGAGTCCGGCAATAGGTGTTTTTTCTTCCTGCAGACTTGCAGCAAGTATATTTTGCTACTCGCATTAATCACATATCGAACTATAACGATATTCCTGATGATAGGCTGAGTTTTAAAACTGCAAAAAACAATTAAATTTTTCTTGTTATTTCTGCTTCCTTCTTCTACTTTATAATTAGAATTTCTAATATATTCAAAGAATTATTCCGTCAAACAATTCTTATGTCCAATAAGTCTGCGTCTGGAATTGATGTTTTTAAAATCTTATCATGTAACACTATATCAGTATTTTATAAAAATAAATATAAATTACCAGCTAAATAGAACAATTGTCTTCCGTAAATTTAACAAGCAAAACAACTTTCAATTTTCTGTAAATATTTCTGGAATATTCTAATTTAATATTGTATATTTATATTAAATTACAATAAGATTCTCATATACCATTGACCAAAAAAAGTTAGATATTTCAAATTTTAATTTTTTCTATAAAGAAGGATGTATTATGAAAAACGTTATCATTGAAAAGCAAAAGCTGATAGCGAAATGGGCAAATCTAATTTTCGCAATAATGACTGTATCTGCAGTTCTGTTATCTTTAATTGTTCTTTGGCTAAACAGATAACATATGCCAAAATACTTCAATTTATTCTTTCCTTTAAGAAAAAAATCTTTTTCCTGAAGATACTGTATCCCATTAGCTATTAATAGTTGTGGATAGATTATCTTAAATTTATCCATATTATTCTTTTCAAACAGCTCGCTCATTTTTAATGTAGTGTATATTTATTTTTCTGATTTCAGACACTTTCGGCTTTGAAATAAGCGGAAACATAGGTTATCTTCCTCAGATATTTTCCTTCTAACAAAAGTAAATATTCGTCAAACGGCTGGGATGATTCCAATTAGCACCGAAACAACCATCACAAAGAACTTTTCGCACATAACCAATTTGAAGATGGCAGATTTGCGATAACCGAGTGATAACAACAAAGCAAATTCTGGAACATATTTGCTACTCGTTTGAACGATAGTCTTAACGTGGGATTGTTTGTTTTACTTTAGTGACACCCTTTTGCTTGAGTTAAAAATTCTAAGCCATATACAGTTCATTACGAACAAGTTGTAGTATCTTATCGAAATATTACTCAACATCAACAGCAGACATTCGTTAAAGGCCATTCTCCTTGCAAAGATGAGAAACAGAAAACCTTTTATACCATTCGCTAGTGTCTCCCAAACGGAATAAAGAAAGAATAAGTCAGGGCCCAAAAACAGCACGAAACCAGAGAATGGCAATAAATAACTTCAATTGTCGTTTGGCATATAGCCCGTTAACCAAATTTAGATGGAAGAAGAACCCGACATTGCATTCAGTACTATATATCGGGACGTCATTCTGAACTATCTTCGGAACCTGCTGTTTCTGAATAAAATGCTGCAAAACCGATCTGACTCTTATTAGGTTGCAGACATGACTTTAGGTATTTTAAGCTTAACAACACGCAATATAGATTGCGTGAAATTGACCCAATAAAATCAAAAAAAATGATGAATACATTACGAAACCATCTCCTTGTTATAATTTTCGCTACTCTTCCAATATTAACCTTTGCACAAAATAATTTTACAGCTTCGATTGCTGACTCAACCAATATAAAAGGGCAGTTCGAGTATTTGTATAAAAAGTCAAACACGTTCGAGCAATACAAGGTTATTCCGATTGTTGCTTACAACACACTCAAACAAAATGCTACCGACAGTATTCAAATGTATAAAAGGGAAGTTACCAAACACTTAAAAGAAATTACCAGTCTGAACAACAAACTGGAAGCAAGCACAACTGAGATTAAACAATTAAATGAAGAATTGTCAACAACTCAAAATACAAAAGACAGCATCAAACTGCTGGGGATTGCTACAGATAAGAATTTGTATAAACTACTCATGTGGGGAGCAATATTTTGCCTGATAATTACAAGTACAATTTTGTTTTTGATGTATAAACAAGGTCATCAGGTTGTAAAAAATGCAAGAACCAGATTAAAAGAAGTTCAGGATGATTTTGAAAAACACAGAAAAAATGCAATTTCACGTGAGCAAGCATTGGGTCACGAACTACAGACATTCAAGTTAAGAAATAAATAGATTAGGAATCAATTATCATCAGCCCCTTGTTTAAGGACAAGCGTTAACGAGGGGCAACATCGCAAATTAATCATTCCTTAGCGACTGCACTAAGTTTTGTCTCAATGCCATCCGGATGGCAACAAAGCTAAAGATGGCCCCGCTTAAAATAACCAGAACAGAAATAGCAGGCAGCCAAACCCAAAGATTGGAATAGAGTGATGACATCAGCGAAGGCAAAGCACTTAAAACCGCTGGAATGATGCCAATTGCCACCGAAACGACCATCACAAAAAACTTTTCGCGCATCACAATACTGAAGATGGCGGATTTGGGATAACCCAACGATAACAACAAGGCAAATTCAGGAATCTGCTCGAATGTAATCCGGAAAATCAGGATTCCCAATCCCAGCGTACCGATTAAAAGTCCGAGGGCACCAAGCATCAGGAAGATATTGAGGTAAGTATTTTCAATGGTATAAAAATTCAACAAGCGATCTGTTGTTTTGCTGATTTCGGGACCATAATTGCGCATTCCACTCTGCAAATCTTCTGCTTTGACTTCTCCCTTCGGATCATCAATCAGGAAAATATCAGACCCGCTCACTGAAGGAAAAGCCTTGATAAAATGACTGTCGGCAATGATCACATTCCCCTGAAAAATTGAATTGGCCAATCCACCAATCAGTTTCAGTTTTAAATCATGTCCGTCTTCGGTTTTATAAATCAGCGTATCGCCAATATTTTTGATCAATCCCCATTGAATAACCGTTTGGTCGGCAAACGCGGGAATCACACCATCAGCAAGCGTTTTATCGAGCGACAACCATGGATGTGCGGCATCCAAATCGTCGGTTTTGGTTACAAATGTAAAAGCCGAGCGCTCATCGAAAGCCGCAGGGTTGCAAGCAATAATTCGTGGCCGCGAAATCCGGTTCAGGTTCAGGCAACTGGCATCGTCGCCGGGCTGAGACTGAAATTGTACTACCTCAGCATCCGCCGGAATATTCAGATCTTCCCTACCCTGGTTGCTGTTCACGTCAAAAAGTACCGGCATAGTCGTTTCTACAAAATACTCGTAACCACCCGTCCCAGACGAAGGCAACTCGGCATGCGAAGTCAGATCTTTGCGGTTCAGCCCGGTTGAAACTACCATAAACACGCCCACTGACAGAAAACTCACAATCATCACCGTACGTTTTCGCTCGCCCGACAAACGTTTCAAAAGCAACGAACGAATCGAAAAAGCGGATGAACTTTCGTAGTCGGCAATTTTACGGAGCAGGTAACTAAACAGCAAAATGAGTGCGGGCAACAATCCGAAACCGCTGATAAAAAACATTTCCGGATTAATTTCGCCGCTCGGGAAACCGCTCATCAGCAAAACGGCGATGGAAACGACCAGTAAACCAAAGCCAATCCATAAAGACAGGCGGCCGCTTTTCGCTTTTCCTGAAGTTCCTTTTCGTTGCAAAACGATTACTTCATTTTTCAGAAAACGACTCAAAATCCAGTAAATTACACCAATGGAAAGCACTGCGATGATCAGACTTCCCATAATAATCGATTCCGGACGAATGGAAATATTGACAATTGAAGTGCGGACAATATCCACCCAAATGGAATTAATCGCTTTTAAAATCAGTTGATTGTAGAATATACTAAGTGGAATTCCGAGTACGATTCCGGCAAAAACAAACACAGAAGCTTCAGCAACAAATATTTTGTGTAATGTGCGAAATGAAAAACCAAGAGCAGTCAAGGTACCAATTTCAGATCTGCGGAAACCGAGATACAGTTTGAACAGCAGAAAAGCCAGCAGTACGGCGGCAAATAATACAAAAAAACTCAAACCGATAAACAGACCGCCAAAATCGGTTCCGTTGCTGGCAGCCGAAAGTCCGTCCAATTTCGCGTTTTTCACTTCAAAACCCAAGTGTGACGGTTGCAATCCGGATAATAATTCCTGTTCAAATTCAGCCTTTTTCAAACCGTCAATACGAATGGCTGTTGACTGGCCAAAACGGTTTCCCCAGAGTTTTTGCGCCGTTTTGAGTGACACAAAAGCTTTTGGCATTCCTTTGTATTCTTTCCAGTAAGCTTCATCCTGCGGACGAATTTTCTTCAGATCAACCGGCACTCCTGTTTTCCAGTCGCGGCAGTTTCCGGCATCCGAAAGTCCGGGAATCACCGGCATCAGGTTCTGATCAGCTTTTTCTCCCGTCAATAGATAAATTGATTTCACCACAAATGAAGTGTCTTTCAAAACCAGCTTCCGTAGCGGCCCAACCTCAAAATAAGAAAGCTGGATAGTATCATTCGCTTTAGCGCTGATATCATCAGCCAGCCATTTGCTCACCATCATTTCATTTCCGGAGAGTTTTGGATCGGACGAAACAAACGAATACGGCGTTTGCCTGCCGTTAATGGTAAAATCGTTGATGAAATAACTGAATACGGCCTGAGAACCTGGAATGTTTCTGGTGCAAAATTGTTCCACCACAGGCTCAACAAAAACACGATCCGAAATCAGTTCGGTGTAATTCAATTCCGGATTTTCCCGGACTTCCAGATTCACATCATCCAAAGTCCAGCATTTTTGCAGATTCTGAATCAGATCAGCATCAGAAACACCATCTGCAACCAACATTACATTGGCTTTTTGCTGAAGCCCCATTTGTTCACTCAACCAGTTCATGTTCACGAAAACATTGCGTGGTGCGGATTGTATATTCAACAGATTAAAATTGCCCAATTCATCCGGCTTCAGAATTTGGCTAACTTTCACCAAAAATGAAACTGTTGATTCCTCTTCAGAAACAAAAGGTGTATTGGCCGGAAAAGTATTCAGTTTATCGACCCGAAGTAAAAACTCGTCACCCTCTTTTAATCCGGAAAGCGAAGCAAGGTTTTGGTTAATTGCCACCTCATTATTCTGAAGTTGAAACGATTCAGGATAATTCGTAAAATTTCCCATCGTAGCATCCACACCCCAAACAGCCAATTGATTCACCCGAAGTTCGCCGCCATCAATCACCCCAAATCCATTAACACGAAGCAAAGCTGCAGTGCCGGCACCGGTCTTTTCAGTCAGTTCTCTGGCAAGTTGAGTTCGGAACAAACGCTCACCAGCTGTAATAACCTGAGAGGTATTTCCAAGCCGCTGAACAGTAATTTGCTGCAAACTGTATTTCACCGAGTCGCCAATGATCAGCGCACCTACCAGAATAGCTGTACTTAAAGCTATTCCAAGAACAATGGTTAGGTTAAGTTTCCGGTAAAACCAGATGGATTTGAGTATAAGTTTTGATAAAGACATATCAGTTTGTTTTATTCCCCGTTAAATCGTCGCCCCAAATCTATTTCGGAGTCTGTTCTTCATTGAGACAGATCCTGAAACAAGTTCAGGATGACTTTATTTATGTTTATTTGTTCATTGACATTTCATACAATTTCATAACTGTTTTCCAGTTTCGTGTGGTGGCAGAAACTTTCAGTTTCTTTTCAAAAAAATCGTTCGTAATTTTAGTTCGGCCATACCCGTTTGCGCAGAAAATAAAAACATCTTTCCCAATGATTTCATACCGATCCGGTAAATATTGTAATCCTTTAATTTTTTCAAGCGTTTCCGACGATGGTTCATTTTGAAGGAAAGTCAAATACAACCTCCCCTCATCTCCATCTATTTCCCGAAGAAAAGGGTTCCGTGCAATGGAATCAGCCCATTCATGTGTCGTGCGAATTATAACAGGGATATCAAAACCAAACGTCTCAGAAAATACCTGGTGCAGCCTTTGTTCTAAAGCTTTAATTGGCTCCGGATTTGTCAATTCAAAAACAAGGTTTCCGCTTTGAATGTATGATTGTACGTTAACTAATCCCAGTTTTTCGCATAAAACTTTCAGATCGGCCATCGGAACTTTTCTTCCGGTTCCAACATTTATTCCGCGAAGCAGGACAATGTATCCAGACATAGTTTGAAGATTAGAATTTTAGAGTATTGAATAAATCTATACCTACTATTCGAGATTCAGGATTCAGGATTCGAGATTCAGGATTCAGGATTCCAACAGTTTTCCATTCTCCAACCGATAGATCCGCTCCATTTTTTGAGCAAGATCCATTGAGTGAGTTACTACAATCAGCGTAACACCTTCCTCCTTATTCAGTTCAACAAGTAAATCAGCTAAAATTCCTGAAGATTTCTGATCGAGAGCACCGGTAGGTTCATCAGCCAGAATCAGGCCGGGACGATTAATCAGTGCACGGGCAACAGCGGTTCGCTGGCATTCGCCACCCGAGAGCTCCGAAGGTTTTTGATGCGCCACTTCCGACAATCCCATTCTTGAGATTAATTTTTGAGCGCGTTCCAGAGTTTCCTTTCCCTGGAGTTTCTTATCGGTCAGTGTTGGCAAAAGAATGTTTTCAAGCAAGGTCAGTTGTGGCAGCAAATGGTGCAACTGAAAAACAAAACCAATTTTTTCATTCCGGAACTGAGCCAATTGATGGTCGCTAAATCCTGATAAATCCTGATTTTCAAAAACCATTTTCCCTGAATCCGGACGATCAAGAGTTCCAATTAAATTCAGCAAAGTTGTTTTACCTGAGCCGGAAGGCCCAACAATGGCAATTCGTTCTCCTTGTTTTACTTCCAGATCAAGCTGATCGAGAATCGTACGATCTTTGGAAAAGGATTTGGCTATTTTTTCAAGTTTTAAAAGCATACTATTTTATTTAAACGTCACTCCAAATTTAGTTCGGAGCCTGTTGGATTTGATTGGAGATCCTGAAACAAGTTCAGGATGACTTAAGAGCACTTTCGTACACCTTCACCATCTTCTTTGCCTGAGCATGAATGTCGAAATGTTCTTTCACTCCGGAAATTCCGGCAGCACTTAATTCCTGAAGTTTTACATCGCTGAAAATAAGCGCAGCCAAAGCTTCAGCTAAAAGTTCAGGAGTGTTTTCTGCATAAATGACACCTCCGCCACTAGTTTCAATCACTTCCTGAAATGCTCCCAAGGCAGGCTGCACCATCGGGATGCCTGAAGCCATCGCCTCGAGCATATATAATCCAAAAGCCTCGCCATTCAGAACGGGCACAGAAATCAAGCGAACAGAATCGAAAAAATGCTGACGTTCTTCGCCTTCAAATTCTTCCACCCAAAATACATCATTTTCCAGTCTTGATTTTGATATTTTATGTTTTTGTTTCTTGATAAAATGGATGTCGTCGCCGGTTTTCCCTCCGGTTATTTTCAATTTTACGGTTGCATATTCCGGATTTTTCCGAAGTAAAATAAACGCATCAACCAAAACAGCCAATCCGTTTTCCTCGCACATTCGCGAAAGATAGCCGATAACCGGTTCCTTATCCAATATATTTTTTGGTGAATAATCTTCAGTGTCAACGCCTATATGAACCGGGATCATTTTGCTTTCATGAATAACCATACGCTTGTGAATTTCAGCCGCAAAGAAATTACTGACGGGAATAAAAATATCCACATCTTTTCCGCGTTCGCTCATTAAATCCCAGACTTTCTGCCGGTAATGATCGTCCATGGCATCCACCCACACATCTTCGTCCTGAAGCGAGCATACGACCGCGACATTCATCCGCTGTTTAATCCGGTGAGCCAATCCCAACAACAAAGCATTAGAAAGATGCACAACATCCGGTTTCGCTTCGTCAACCAGCCAATCCACCAGGCGTTCCAGTTCTTCTTTTTGGTTGCCATCTTCACCCAGCAACATCGAGATGGTCATTTCTTCCAGACCTTTGGCACGGGTTGAACCGGCCTTTCGGGCAGCCATTTCAAGTACACCTTTCGAGTCCAGAGCATGTTCGATAAACAAAGGCATATGCCTGAAAATAGGAAACTGCTGTTTGAGGTACAGGTTCACAGCGCCATAAAAAACCGGAACTTCATCCAAATCGTGTGCATCCTCAAAAAGGGGAAGATACAGCGGCACTTTAATCACCTGATGTCCCAAATCTATTAGAGCACGAATGTATTTGCTGTCGCGCATGCAGTTTCCGCAGTAAAAACTACCTCCTGAACCCGGTATGATGTGTGCGATTTTCATAGTTTAAATATTGAATTAAGTCATCCTGAACTTCCTGCCCGCTCGCTTGACTGGCGGGATTTCAGGATCTTTCCTCATTTAAATTCAGATCCCGAAATTAATTCGGGATGACGATAACATAGGTAAGACTATCTATCCGAAAATATAAATCCGGCCATCGCCAGCCCCAATAATGATCTTTCCTAAAACAACAGCCGGACTGCCTATGATCGAGCTACCCAACTCGTACTTCCAAAGTTCAGTACCTGTTTTCAAATCATGAATATACAACATTCCGTCCATTGTTCCGGTAATCACCTTTCCGGAGGCAATTACAGATGACGACTCAACACGATTACTGGTTTTTACCTTCCAAACAACTTTACCATTGGTTTTATCGAAACAGTATATAAATCTGTCCTGATTACCGATTACAACCAAGTTTCCACTTAATGCCGGAGAAGCAATAAAAGGCAGATTTTTTTGTGGATCGTCGTATGTCCATGCTATTTTACCACCATCCAGATCGATACAAAAAAAACGACCTTCATAATCGCCAACATAGGCATGTTTGCCATCAATCACCGGAGATGAAGCCACATAAGTATCAAGTTTAATCTTTTTAAATACCTTGCCGGTTTCGATGTTTACCAGATGCACAAAACCATCGCAACCACCAAAAACCGCATTTTTGCCATATATGGCTGGAGCTCCGTTAATGTAATTATCCGATTCATACTGCCAGATGCTGTCTCCTTTAGCAAGTCCGACACAATGCAGATTATAATCGTAACTGCCAACCACCAGTCGGATTTGATTTCCGACCTTCAGCCAGTTGGCCGAACCCATGATTTGATTGTCAGTAGTATATTTCCATATTTGCTTGCCTGTTTTTTCATCGAGCCTGAAAAACATGCCGTCGAGCGAACCGAATACCACAGAGCCATCCATGACCAAAGCCGGAGCTTCAATGGCATTACCGGAAACAAACTTCCATTTCAACTTTCCATCGAAATCAATCGCATACATTGTTCCGTCAGTTGATCCGCAAAAAATAGTCTGCCCATCCACAACAGGAGATGCTTTAATATCATCGCCCGTTTGAAAAGAAGAGATCAACTTAGGTTTCTCCGGAATACTTGCAGTTGTTGCTCCTGTAAGTTGCTGATTACTCCGAAAAATGGACCAGTTTGATTGGGCAGAAATAAAACCTGAATGAAGAATAAACACAATAACTGGCAAGAAGATTTTTTTCAAAACTATTGGATTAAGATTTCCTTTTAATTCAAACGATAAAATAGAAAACACTTTATTACGAAGAAATCCGGCTTACTTTTTCAACTCAAATTTTCGGCTCGTCGACTCTTCCGCAGTAGGGAAATCAGCCGGAACTTCCTGAGTAACTTTACCCGTTGCTGCCCATTCTACCCCACGTAAAAAGGTCGTGATAAATCCGACACTTTCACATGAATAATCATCGTGCCCAAGGGTTGTATGGAAAATACGTCCTTTCCCATAGGTCAAAGCCATTAACATTGGCTCATTCCTGTCGGTTGGTGCCTTTCCCGACATATCTTTTCCGGTGGCCAGAATAATCATGTTTTCGCCCGGACCACGTAGTTTTGCATAGCATTCGTCTTTTGTGGTCAGCCAAACCTTTGGCAAACCTTTGGTAATGGGATGATCTGCCACACGAATGGTAACCGGAATAATATGCTGCGGTCCGTGTGCTCCGGCACTTCCCGGTGTAGTATCGCGAACCAACTCGCCTTCGTTGGTATAATATACATATGGACCATCTTTTTCTGTTCTGTCTCCCCAACCACCAAGACCAATCATCTTGTTATAATCAAGCCATGTTGGAAAAGAATTGTCAGCAGCATGTACCGAAACAAAACCGCCACCATTCTTCATAAATTTCTCAAGAGCCTTTTGTGTCGTCTCAGGCCAATCGGCAGCTTTCCAGCCAAAATTTGAAACTACCACATCATAATTTTTGAAAGAAAGAATAAAATCAGGATCAGCTTTTGGTTCTTTCAAATCCTGCGTTTCACCAACTTCTGCCAAAGGAAGATATGCTTTTTCGCGTTCTCCCATCCATGTGTACTTTGTACGTTTTATATCCACCGAAAACAAACCTGTTTCTTCCAGATACTGCTTCATCATGATGGTCGATTTGGGCCATACTTCGTGATTGTTCTGACCGTCAACTATGAGCACCTTTATTTTAGCTTCTGCCATATACGATATCATAAGAATACAAATAATACTTAACCAACTTGTTTTCATAATTGCATTTTTTATATGATTTGAAATTCCAATTTTTAATACTTTAAGAAAGTTAAAATTAGCATAATACGCTGGCTTTGACTAATATCTTGAAGATCGAACCTAAAATAACCCAAGTTGAAACCTCATTAGCCTTAAATTAATCCATAAATTACAGTTGTTCTTCGGTCCCAAACATTGACAATGCACCCGTTGGACAAGCTTTTGCAACAATTGCGGCTGTTTTTTCCAATCCTTTCTGAATACTTTCGTTGAATGGAACACCAACTTTTACATCGAAACCACGCCCAATAAATGTAAACCCAAACTCTTCCTGATGTTGACGGGTCAGACGCACACAAATTCCGCATTTAATACATTTAGACGGTTCGTAAACTATTCCTTCCCGATGAATAAATTTCTCCACATTAAATCGTTCTTCTCCCTGAAACCGTTTTTGAACAGCTCGATAACGATCAGATAATTCGCGCAGAACACAGGATTCCGGATTCCGGCAATCGCAATGCATGCAGCGTTTTGCTTCACGAATGGCCTCTTCTTTTGTAAATCCGGCTTTATCGGCTTTTTGTCTGGGTGCAGATTCAGAGTCTTTTTGATACTGAATAAATTCTGCTTCAGCCAAACGGCCAAACTTCGAATTAAACCGTTCCGGATATCCCGAAACTTCTCCACTTTTAAAATAATTATCAATGACAGTAGCCACTTCTTTTCCCTGGCCAACAGAACGCACCGCCATTTTCGAGTACCGTACAGCGTTTCCTACAGCAAAAACATTATGAATTGAAGTCTGGTAGCTGGTTTTATCAGCAATGATACCGGTTTTGTTAGTTTTTAATCCATAATCGAAAGTTTCTTCATTAACTGCTCCAAAAGCTATAACAATAGCATCAAATTCTTTTTGTAATTCTAAAAACCGAAACTCATTAATCGATTCATTTAGCCGAATCTGAGCACCTGTTGCAAGGATTTGAGCCACTTCCAGTTCAATGACTTCTGCAGGTAACATTTCCTGATCAATCTGAAGTAATTCGCCACCTGCCCGATCATTTTTATCAAAAACAACAGCCTGATGACCTTTGATTTGCAAATAATAAGCTGCAGCCATTCCGGCAGGACCAGCACCAATAATGGCTACTTTTTTTCCTGAAGATAATGCAATCTTTGGCTGATAAGTGTTTCCACTTTTCAAATCTTCGTCGCCCACAAATCGTTTCAATACACAAATAGACACTGCTTCATCAACCTGTTTACGGCGACAACCGGCTTCACAAGGTGCAGGACAAATGCGTCCAAGAATGGAAGGTAAAGCAATATCACGTTTTACGACTTCCAGTGCTTTGGCAAAATCACCTTTGGCTATTAAGCGGTTCATCAGTGGAATATTCATGTGCGCCGGACAAACCAACTGGCATGGTGCTTCGCAATCTCCAACATGCTCACTGAGCAGCAATTCCAGTGCAGCCTTGCGCGATTCGATGGTTTCCTCATCGTTGGTGATGATACTTTGGCCTTCAAAAACAGGTGTTGAGCAGGAGGCAAACAAACGACCATTTTTGGCATCTTTTACCAGGCAAATCATGCATGAAGTAAAATGTTCAGTTCCTTCCAGGTAGCACATGGTTGGAATTTCGATCCCAACAGATTTAGCAGCTTCCCAAACTGAGGTACCAGGTTGGGCTTCGATGGAGTGATTGTCTATGGTTAACTTTATCATTTTCATTTGTGTTCAACCCCGAAAGGGTTTAAAACCCTTTCGGGGTTATTCCTTTTTTCAATTTTTTCAAATGCGGCGCAAAAATTATTAGTTTTAAATCCTACTTTTTAGGTGCGCCTTATTGTTTATACTATCTTTTTCCACAGGTTTCACCCGCGATTATTTATATTTGGCTCCTTCAGAGCCACAAAAATTCAATATTTGATTCAAAACTCCCCAACCAAAACCTGGAACTTTGAACTTGAAACGTTGAACTATACAATTTCCACCGCATCTACCGGACAAACCACCCGACAAGCGTCGCATTTGATGCAGAGGTCGGTAATGACTTCGTGCTTTTCGTGCGGCTTAAACAGAATCGCTTCAGTCGGACATTTTTGTGCGCATTTGGTGCATCCTATACATAAATCGTTAATCTGGTATTTGATCAGGCTTTGGCATTTTCCGGAAGGACATTTACCGTTGATGTGTGCCAGATATTCTTCCCTGAAATATTTCAATGTCGATAAAATTGGATTCGGCGCCGATTTTCCCAGACCACACAAACTTCCTTTTTTTGTCCAGTCGGCCAAATATTCCAGTTCATCCAGATCTTGCAGCTTTCCTTTACCTGAAGTAATCTTATTCAGTATTTCCAGCATTCGTTTGGTTCCCACACGACAGAAGGTACACTTTCCACACGATTCATTTTGAGTAAACGACAGAAAATAGCGTGCAATGTCTACCATACAATCATCCTCGTCCAACACGACCAATCCACCGGACCCCATCATCGCACCAACTTTTAGCAGCGATTCATAGTCGATTGGGGTATCATACAATTGAGCCGGAACACAACCTCCGGAAGGACCGCCAATCTGAACAGCCTTGAATTTTTTACCATTCTGAACGCCACCTCCAATTTCCTCAACAATCTGACGAACGGTAATTCCCATTGGTACTTCAATCAGTCCGCCGCGGTTAATTTTCCCGGCCAACGCAAAAACCTTGGTGCCTTTGCTTTTTTCACTTCCGATTCCGGCAAATTTGGCTGAACCTTCGCGAATGATGTATGAAACCTGGGCAAAAGTTTCCGTGTTATTAATCAAAGTTGGCTGTTTAAACAGGCCACTTGATGCAGGAAATGGTGGACGAATGCGCGGGAAACCACGTTCACCTTCAATGGAAGCAATCATCGCGGACTCTTCACCGCAAACAAATGCACCGGCACCTTCATAAATCTGCAGATCGAATGAAAATCCACTTCCCAGGATATTTTCACCCAGGTAATTTTTTTCGCGGCAATAAATCAGAGCCTGCCGGATGCGTTTCACAGCCAGCGGATATTCAGCACGTATATAAAAAAATCCATGTGTGGCACCAACTGCTTTGGCTGCAATTACAGCTCCTTCAATCACCCGGTAAGGATAAGATTCGAGCAACATCCGGTCCATAAATGCTCCGGGATCACCTTCATCGCCATTAACAATCAAATATTTTACATCCGAATGATTAAAAGCCACCAAATCCCATTTCATCCCTGTCGGGAAACCAGCGCCTCCCCTTCCGCGCAAGCCACTGTTCTTAATGGTTTCAATAATCTTTTCCGAAGTTAAGTCCAGCAAACAGGTTTTCATGGCCGCAAAACCTTCGTGTTTTTTGTATTCTTCGATATCGAGCGGATTGATAATTCCACGGTATTGCGTGGCAATTGGAATCTGCCTGTCCAGAAAATCAGAAACAGCTTTTTCCCGGGCGTCAATTGAATATTGTTTGACACCTTCCCAAACCGTATCAGTCTGAACACTTTCAAAGAATTTGTAAACGCTGTTTTTAAGCATTCCGAAAGTACTTTGAGATTTAAAATGATTGGCAATTATTCCTTGTATTTCTTCCGGTTTCACCTTGGCGTACAGAGTTGATTTTCCATCCTTCGGAATAATTTCGACCAAAGGAACCTGATGACACATACCTACGCATCCTACATTTTTAAGACTGATATGAATTCCGGTATCGGCAATCGTTTCCTCAACAGCTTTTTTTACGTCTTCACTTCCTGAGGCCACACAGCACGAACCCAATCCCAGTCGGATTTCGCCCTGAATCTCTTCTCCATCAACATTCCTGAAAAGCCCTTTTTTAGCACCTGAAATTCCGGCATGCTTTTCAAAATCGGCCAAAACATTGACGACTTTATCCGAAGCTACATGTCCGTAGGTAATTTCATCAATCTGAACCACTGGTGCCAAGGTACAGCAACCCAAACACGATACTTTTTCAATTGTATATTTTCGTGATTCATCGGTTTCCTGATTACCTGTCAGATTAAAGTGACGGCGAAAAGCATCGTAAACCTGTCCGGCACCCTTTACATGACAGGCTGTGCCAACACAAACCTTGATGATGTGTTCGCCAACGGGCTGCATCCGGAATTGCGAATAAAACGAAGCCACTCCCACAATTTGTTCCGGAGTGATATCGGTTTTTTCACAAACGTATTTCATCGCTTCCTCCGGAAGGTAATTGTATGTATTTTGAATCGCCTGAAGAATCGGGATAACCGATCGACCGGCAGTCCCTTTTTCAGCGATTATATCGTCAACCTTTTGCTGTATGTTTATTTCGTTGTTCACGTCTTTATCTCCAGTTTATTTTGCTCCGATACAATACAATTGATTCATCCCCCTCAAATACACCCGTCCATCCTGAAAAACAGGTGAACAAACCGACTTTTCGCCCAATTCGGGAGTTCCGATCAACTGATAATCTTTGGTTGCTTTTACGATATGTGTTTTGCCTGACATGTCGGTGATGTAAACTTTCCCATCGGCATAAATTGGTGAAGAATAAAACGCGTCGCCAAATTCCTGATCCCAGAGTTTCTGCCCTGTTTTAGCATCAATACAGGCTAAAACGCCATAGGTTGTTGCAACATATACCATCCCGTTTACTGCCAGTGGACTTGAGACTTCAGGCAAAAACTCATCGGCTTCCCAAAGAATTTCAGGTGTTGCCCCAAGTTTAATACCAACCAATTTGGCATATTCGTTACCGGCAAACACCATTCCATCAGCATATCCGGCAGATGGTCCCACTTCTCCGGAAAGACAGGCAATGTTCCAAAGCTCTTTTCCGGTTTGAGGATCATAGCCATTCACATTAGGATTGGTTGTCAGGATTACCTCAGTTCTACTTCCGGTATTTACAAGAATAGGTGATGACCACGATATCTTTGTGCTTCGTGCAGTTTCCCATGTTGTTGCACCGGTTTGAGTGTTTAACGCAATCAGCTTTCCTGACCTGTTGGTATCATATTGAATAAGCAGTTTGTCTTTATAAACGATCAACGAAGAACCGTGTCCATAATGATTGTCAGGGACACCCAAATTACGCGCCCACAAACGTTTTCCACTCATATCAAGTGCAATCACATCGCCAGTTGCAAAAATGGCAAATACAGCGCTGCCGTTCGTTGCCATCGTTGGCGCTGCCAAACCGGTATCAGAGGTTACTTTGGGCATCTTTGCAGGCGATCCTTCGATGTTATCCGCTGCCGCTTCCCACAATAGTTTGCCGGAATTTTTGTCGTAGCAATAAACCATGCGCGCCTGTGCATCGGCACCGGTCACAAACAGCTTATCGCCCCAGATAATCGGGGAACTGAATCCGGACTTTGGCACTTTTACTTTCCAAAGTATATTTTTGCCGGAAGCACCATTCCAATCTGTTGGAGTGTTTTTTTGAGCAGCAACTCCATCTCCTTCAGCACCACGAAAGAACGGATAGTTTGCTTTTAATTGTGCTAAGGTAGGGAATCCGGCAAACGCTAATGCTTTTGCTGTAACTGGAACAGTGGTTGCAGGAGTTTCCGTGTTTTCGGTGACGGGTGAGTCAGAAGCCGTATTTTCAACAGGAACGTTATTATCAACATTTACTGTTGAATCGGTCGTTGCGACAGTTTGTTCCTGAACAATAGTTGTCTCTTCTACTTCATTTTTTGCTTCCTGAACTACCAGATTTTCGTTGACTTTATATTCATTCAGTGAATTATACGATAGAAAACCTGAAATCAGAGCGACAACAATCAAACCCGAACCGGTATAAATAACCCACTTTTGAGCCACTAATTTATCCAATTCGTTCACCTTTTCAATGCTGTCAATTTCATTCAATTTCGATTTAGCTGACCTAACATAACGAACTGCCAAAATTGATATGATTGCCCCGAGAAACATGAGGTAGGTTCCGTTTCGTAACTGCCATTGACTTGTAAAATAAGCCTTTCTGGCCATCAGATCGAAGGCACGTATTTCAGTCTTAAGAGCTTCATCACCAGGATTTTTACTAAGCCGTTCGACAAGTGCCGGAATGGTTTTGTTGTCAATCGGGTCATTCAGACTTGTCTGAATAAAATTGGCAATCAGTAAAACTGCCATGATTAATGCAAATCCGGAGGCTAACCATGATATCTGGCGGGCCAGTTTAATTTTTTCGTCTTTTGAAAAGTTCATTATATTTTGTATTCAAATATTTTCAAATCATTTTCTCTCCATGCCTGTCAGACTTCGGCGTGAACTCAGTCGAACGTTAAAGCAGACGGCAAAAGATAACCCGAAACACGCAGCGCTTATTCTTTCTTCACCGGGCAATAATCCATACATCGGGCACAGCTCAGGCAATTAGTGCGGTTAGGCTCCCAGTCTTCCCTCTTCCGGAAGGTAGACAAATTAATCAGGCTGGTACCGATAACCAAACCCATAAAACCACCAAGCAACCAACCTCCAATGTAAAACTGGTGGCGAATAGCATCAGCTTCCGCAACCAGTTGCTGAGTTGTTTTTCCTGAACTCATGAAAGTCCGTACATCAATATTTTTTGGATCCTTCTTTACTTCAGGATGTTCAATAATTTGTTCAGCCATATATACCGTCGGATTAAAACGCGACAATGGCACATGCAACATAGAACCGGCAAAACCACCAATTCCGATCCATAAAGGAAGTATCACAAAATAAGTCATCAGACGATTCACATTGCTGCGGCGCTTCCCCGTTTCAGCAACAGGTTCATCGATCGCACCAAACGGACACGAATTGGAACAAAGCTTACACTGAATACAAGCTGCTGGTGTAATGGTCATGTGTTTCGATGAAAACTTCGACATCCAGCCAAGCAAAACTCCGTATGGGCAAAAGAAACGGCAATATGGCCGGGCAACAAATACACCAACTGCAAGGAATAAAACTCCAAGAATCAGCATTGAAAATGTGGCATCAAAACGAAAGAAACCCACAAACGGATCGTACCGGCAGATGATAAATTCGGATTTGGTAGCAACGTACAAAACTGCCAGCCCGAGGTATAAATATGGAATTAAACCTAGTACTTTCTGAATCCATTTGGGTAACTCGATTGGACGGATGGCGACAATATCCTGAATTGCACCCAATGGGCAGGCTCCGGCACAAAAAGTTCGTCCGAAGAAAAGTGAAAAAACAAGCGGCAAAAGGAAGAACAACAAAGCAGTTAGCGGAATAGCATATGTCGGATCGAAAATACCCAGTACAACATTCTGAATGGAACCAATGGAGCAGATACAACCTTCGCGGTAAAAACCGAAATAAAGCAACGAGAAAACTGAAGTCCAGAAAACACCTTTCCGGGACCGTTTTTTCAGCACAAACCAGGTTACAACCGAAAGTACTATAAATAACATGATTACATCCAGATACTCCAGAAAAAGAAAACGGGGCGAAGGTGCGGAGGTATGCGGTTGCACATAACCTGAATCAAATTCCGGTTTCGGAAACCGCTGTTTGGCTTCTATAGCGAACGATTGAATCGCAGTATAAAGCATTACTGAAAACAGTAAAAAATATTTTTTAAGTTGCTTCATTTTTATTTTAAGCTCCTGGTTATTTGGTGTTGCGCGTTTCGAGTTACGTGATTTAAACCCGTAACTCACAACTCGTAACACCAGAATTATGCCTTTTTCTCAATTAGCTTTCCGTCGCCACCCTTTTTCCAATCCCCTTTGATCAAATATGGAGTGCTGGCTGGTACACGCTGAAACGCATCAGCCGGACAAACACGGGCAATGGCGCAATCATTGCAGTTTTTACAACGGTCATGGCGAACCTGCATATGAAGCGACCCATTTCCGAATGACGTACATCCGGCCACACATTTGGCACAACCGATGCACAAAGTTTCATCGATCACATATTCGAAATACGGATCTTCAATATATTGACGTTGAATGGCAGCTGTCGGGCAAAGCTGATTTTCTGCTGCCGTGCTACGGGCATTGGCATCAGGTTTCAGATACCCACCACACAAGTCACAGTATCCGCAGAGATCATATGCGTGAACACATTTCACCGCCGATGGGGTCATTACACATTCGGTGGCACAGCGGCCACACTGCACACATTTAAAGGGATCAATCTGCCAAACCAATTCGTTGGCTGTAGATTTCAGAAATGAGATTCCCGCGACGCCTCCCAGCGAAACTGCCAGTGCCATTTGCATCCCGTTTCGAATAAACCGGCGGCGTTCAATGCTTTTAGGTTCTTTCTTATCGCTCATTTTCCTTGAATTTTTTAGCCTGATCAAGTGAACAGCTTGTCAATTTTTGACAGCTTTTGCAAAATTGATTATCGGCACAACCCTCCAACTGAATTCTGTTTTCTGTCAGCAAATAAGCCGAGCCGCCAATCATTGCAGAGAGAAAAGTTAGCTGTGCTGCTTTTCTGAAAAAATCACGTCTATTTGTTTCCATCTTCTTTCTTTTCAAAAATTCGTACTTGCTTACGTTCGAAATCAAGAGCAATCACTCGTTGCTGATCATCGACTGCCACATCCGGAGCAACAGAACTGTTCAAATTAAACATATCGGGCGAAGCGACTACACCTTTAAATTGTCCATGCTGATCGTACAATTTAATCCGAGGCATTCCCTTTTCACTGGTAATAAACGAATTATCATTCATGATTGCCATGTGAGCCGGATTACAGCAACCACTAAAACCTTCTATCTTAAAACTTGTGACACCCCAGGAAGTGCGAAGTGAACCATCATTGTTATAGTTTTCGAAAGTGTGACGACCGGGATTGACTACCCACAATAAATTACTATCATCCAATGCCAAATCGAAATAAGGACTTGGAATGACATATCCGGGTACTCCTTTTTGTTCATCCTTCTCACCAATTCGAGATAAAACCTGCCCATTCGTATTGCAATGGTACACGATCCGGTTTCCGGCATCGGCCACATATACATTTTCGCCCGAAACGGCCACCGAAGTAATCACAGAGCGATCGCCAAACGAATTCCAGCGTTTCAGCAATATTCCACCCTGATCGAACAAGGCTACCGAATGGCGCGTCCCAACCCATATTTCGTTATTCGAATTAACGGTAACACATTCAGCTGTGTCCGGAGTTTCTTTCCGGAATATTTCTTTCCCAGAATAATCATATTTCAGTAACACTTTTTCTGCTACCACAAAAATTTCATTACCTGAAATTGCAATTCCTTTTGGTTCGTTAACCTTCACCGGAAACGAACTGGCTTCGCGATAAAGAATCAAAGTAGAATCCACTTTCCGGTATTCATCCACATTGTATTCGTATGGATTTTCGATATTTTTTCCGGCCTTTTTGCCAATAAAATCCTTACCAATAATAATCACAATAGTTATTGCTAGAACGATCAATACGAAATTTACCAGTTTTCTGTTCATAGTTTTACTGACTTACATTTACACAATACATTGTTTTCGCATCCCTTAACAGCAAACGTCCGTCGGCAATGGCCATCGGAGCCCATGCATCCTGTCCGTCGAACAGTTTTTTCTGAGCCAGTTGTACGTACTTTTTACTGTCAGGCTTAATCATAGTCAGCGTTCCGTCATCATTTAGCAGGAACATCTTTTTATCGGCAATCAGGAATGGTCCAAGCCCAAACCGTCCTTCTTTTCCTGAGGTCCAGATTATTTTGGTAACATCGTCAGGCGAAACACAAACCAGCTGATTTCGAAGCGGACCCGCATCTTTCGGTTCAATCCCAAACATCATTCCGTCCCAAATTACCGGAGTCTGTTGCTCACAAGCCAGACCACCCTTTGGACTGTATTCTTTCAACACATCCACTTTATATTCTGCTCCCGATGGAGATACTTTAATCATCATACTTCCGGCACCATAACCGGCAGTTAAAAATACTTTTCCATCCGGAAAACAAACCGGCGCCGGAGCCACCACTGCATGATTCCATGCCGTAGACTGCCACAAAATTTTGCCGGCATCGTCACCTTCGGCAGAAACACCCAATACAGCCCCAACTGCGCTGTATACATACATTTTTTTACCATTCAGTGTCCATGGCATTATGGACGAATGCGACATTTTTATTCCTCCCGGATTAGGCGTTTCCCACAAAACTTTTCCGGTAGCCATGTCGACTGCAATCATCACTGAAGTTCCGCCAGGAGCAAGAATAGCTTTGTCACCGTCAATCATCGGACATTGCCCTGTAAACCAAAGAGGTACTTCTGTCTGGTATTTCTGAACCATATCGAGACCCCAAACCAGATCGCCCGATTCTCGTTTCACACACATCACATGGCATCGCGGACCAATTGTGAGCACATAATCAGCATTAACCGCCGGAACAGTGCGAGACATGCCATGATTTCGTTTCAGACTTACTTTATACGATCTTTTCCAGAGTTCTTTCCCATCTTCCAGCGAAAAGCAGCGAAGTGCATCCTCGCGTTTTGATTCGTCATAATCCATCATATAAACTCTTCCTTCGTAAATAGCAGGTCCGGCATGGCCTTCGCCCAGTTCCACCGACCAAAGTATTTCAGGCTGATTGCCCGACCATGAGTTTTTGAGTGGCTGTGAATTTTTTACAATATTGTCATAATCCGCTCCACGGAAACGTGTCCATGTTCCTTTCAATACAGAAGATGAGGTTCCGAATAATTCGAATGATTCACCGATATTTACTGAGTCTACCTGAGTCGAATCGGCTCCCCGGTTATCAGCGCCAGGAGTACTTTGGGCAAACTGGCTGGTAGGGTCTTTTATCAGCCACCAGAAAAAAAGGATCAGCAACACTGCGCCCACTACCCACAATCCGTATTTAATATTTTTGTCCAAAATTTAATCTTTATAATTTCATTTCTAATCGCGAAAACAATTCCGTCCGAAATTTTATTTTATTCCATTTTGACCGCAAATCGCGGAAGTATACTATTACTTCTTCACTCCCGGGGTTTCACCCCGGGTTATTGATATGAAACCCTTTCAGGGTAAAACACATTTAATTTCTCAAATTATAAACAGCCAGATATTCGCCATGACGAACCAACAGTTTTCCGTCGTATATAGTAGGATGTGCCCAATAAGGGCCAACTCCTTTTGCAATTTTCAATGAACTTACCACATCAAATTTTCCTGGATTAGGCTTTACCAATGCCAGATTTCCTGATTTTTCTTCCTGACAGTAAAGCATTCCATCTGCCGAAATAATTGGACCTTTGTTGTGCCATGGAGTTTCAAAGTTGGTTTTGCCAGTATTCCAATCAATGCACATCCAATTACCCTTACTGTTATTCAGCCAGTTTGATCCAAAAATAGAATTACCAACTTTTACAACTCCACCCATATGGACATCAAAATCGGGATTCATCCACTTGAGCTTTACCGACTTTCCATCTTCAGCCAGACTGAGCATAATAGCCGGATGGTTGTAGCCGCTGGTCACAAAAATTTCATTGTTATAAAAAAGCGGAGTATTCATATTACCACCTTTCCCTGTTTCACCAGTGTGGTATTGAATCAGGTTAAAACTCCAAAGAATTTCACCATTTTCAATGTTAACAGCAATCAAATCATTAGCCGTTTGCGCCAGCAAAATTTCCAAACTGGCTTTTTCAATCACAACTGATGAAGCATAAGCACTTGTGCCTCCTAAACTTTTTGTTTTCCAGATTAATTTACCGGTTATTTTGTCAAGAGCAATCACCGAAGTCTCTTCACCTCCGGTTACATAAAATACAGCTTTATCCGAAACGGCAGCAGATTCTGCCACTCCCCATCTGTTTGCTTCACCTCTAAATTCGTTATTGGCATCAACTTTCCAGATTAAAGTTCCATCTAAAGCATTCACACAAACAACCTGCCCCATGCCACTAATCAGGTATATACGATTATTATCGATAGTAGGTGTACCCCGGGTTTCAGAATAAGTACGATTCCATGCTTTACCGTACACCGTTTCCCATTTCTTCTTTCCGCTCATTTCATAGGCAGAAACAACATCCATGGAGTCTTTAAGGCCGGTAACAAAAATGGTATTTCCCAAAACCAACGGAGATGAATATCCATTTCCCAAACCACTTATTTCCAGCAAAAGTTGTGGACCACCTTCGGGCCAGCTTGTCAGCAGATTCTGATCGGGATAAATACCGGAACGGTTTGCTCCACGCCATTCTACTATATTCTGAGCAAAAATTGAGGTCGTTAGAAATATGAGCAGTAAAAAGAATATGCTTTGTTTTACCATCTTAATAAGTTATGCCTTAATGTCATACACGAACAATACTTCGCCATGGCGTAAATACAATTTCCCGTTTGCAATAAACGGATGTGACCAATATGGACCGCTGCCTCCCTGCAATTTGAAAGAACTGATTACTTCAAATTTTTCAGGATCGGGTTTAACTAAAGCAACTGTTCCCGATTTCTCTTCCAGAATATAAAAAAGACCATCAGCATAAACCAAAGCGCCTTTGGTAAGCCATTCTGTTTCGTATTTTACATTGCCGGTATTCCAGTCCATGCAAACCCATTTACCTTTGCTGTTGCTTTCCCAGTTCGAACCATATATGTAACCATCCAATTCAATCAGTCCATGATGATGGTTATCAAGTATCATATTGCTCCACTTTTCGGTTACCGACTTTCCATCTTCGCTCATTTCGAGCAGAACATTCCGGTAATCGTAACCCATTGAAAGAAAAATATCGCGTCCCTTAACAACCGGAGTATTTGCCCAAATCAAACCTGGCTGATCCCATTTGGCACCATCCCAGTATTTGAAAGTCCAGGCAATTTTACCGGTAGCCGGATCGAGTGCAATGAGGTTAGTTCCGGTAGCAGCCAGAATATACCTGAATTCTTTGTATTCAAAAATGCTTGGGGATACATAACAGCGGGGTCCACCTACTGACTCGCTTTGCCAAATCAGTTTTCCGGTCATTTTATCGAAAGCTACAATCGAAGTAGTGTTTCCTCCAGGGGAGCAGATCACTTTATCATCCAAAATCAATGGCGATTCGGAAACACCCCAGATGTGCCATTCACCTTGAAAGTCCTTATCCACATTTACTTTCCAAACATTAGTACCATCTTCGATGTTAAAACAGCCCAATTCCCCAATGCCACTAATCGTATAAATACGATCACCTTCAACTGTAGGAGTGCTGCGCGTATCAGGAAATGACTTCACCCAGGAATGTCCGTAAGGAACCTGCCATTTCATTTTGCCATCAGGAGTAATACAGGATAAATAATCGGATGAATCTTTCATTCCAGTTGCGAATATATACTTGTCGGTTGCAATTACCGACGAATAGCCTTTGCCAATTCCTTCAACTTTCAGAAGTAACTGAGGTCCTGCTTCTGGCCATTTTTTCAACAATCCGGTATCTGCAAATTTTCCGATATGATTTGGGCCACGCCATTGAGCCGACTGAGAAAAAGCAATTAGCACTAATAGAAGCAGACTAATCGTAAGGTTTATTCGTTTCATATCTTTAGTTGGTTTTAAATCAATTTGAACATTTAATACACCTATTTTGAACCCGTAGAACAGTGACAAAAACGGGGTATTTCCAGACACCTAACCTTTATATAGCAGTAAGAATATTTGATTTACTCAGAGATTTTATAGGCTATTAATGTATTTCCATGACGCACATACAAAATTCCATTGCTGATTGCCGGATGTGCCCATTGCTGCCCAGACCCTAAAGAAACTTTAGTTTTACTAATTACTTTAAATCCTGAAGGATCAGCATTAGCAAAGAATAATTCACCTCTTTCAGAATAGCCAATCAGTTTATTATTGACAGCAATGACAACGCCTTTGGAAACGTCTGTTGACGAATATTTTCGTTCACCTGTTTTCCAGTCGATACACTGCCAGCTGCGGTCAGAATCACCTGATCCGTATAAATAACCATTCATTAAAACTGCTGCTCCCATGCGACTATCAAAACTTTTTATTTCCCATTCTTTGGTGACAGAACTTCCGTCGGCACTAAGTTTAAGCTTTTCACCACCTTGCCCATAACCACTAAAAACGAACAAACCACCATCAGAATATATTGGTGTGTTTGGATGAACAGACCATTGGTTCGTATGATTAAAGCTCCATAGCAATTTTCCGTTTGAAGCATCGATACCCAAAACATGATTAGCAGTATGTGTAACCAATAAATTGCGGGCAGATAATTTAATTAAAAGCGGAGTACAATAAGCAGACAATTCGCCTAATCCGGAACTGCTCCATATTGTTTCGCCAGTCATCCGGTTTAATGCCATAACATTGTTCTTTTTTCCACCAGGAGTACAGAACACTACATCACCATCGACGAGCAAAGATTCGGTATATCCCCAGGTAATGTTAGTTCCATCCATTTGGGTCAAAAAATCTTTTCCCCAAACCAATTTTCCTGATTTCAGATCGAGGCAGGTCAGCTTGCCATTTCCGGTTAACAGATAAGCCAGGTTCTCAACAATAACAGGAGTTGAACGTGCTCCTGGATAGCTTGTATCAAACTCTTTACCGTATTTATACTGCTGAAGTATTTTGCCATTTAATTCGATAACAAACAATACAGCTTGTCCCTCAATCATCCCATTCACATAAATTTTATTGTTTGCAAAAGCGGGTGACGAAAAACCCTCACCCAATCCATCTGCCGACCACAACACTTTTGGTCCTTCTGCAGGCCAGGATGTCAATAAGTGATCTACTGAATAAATTCCTGAGGAATTAGTACCTCGCCAATGAGTAGGCTCCTGTGCATTTACAAAAATCGACAGGCAAACAAGAAGAATTATTAATAAGGATTTTAGTTTCATTGGTTCGGCTTAAATTGTTTTTTGTAAAAGTATTAAGGATCGATCAGTATTCCAACACGATACGGAATTTAACAAGGTTCTAAATAATAAGATTCATTAACAAAATTGTTAAAATTCAAATCAACATATTTATCTGTTATATAAATAGTTAACTTAAATTAAAAGTATTGAAGAATTTATTCTTACAAATAATTCAAATCAAATATCAAGTAGATTTAATGAATAAGGGCAATAAAAAGTCAAAAGAAAGTCCTTAAAGTGTATTTAAACTTTCATTAATCAAAATTGTATCTTTTGAAATAGTGATGCAGTAATTGAAGGGATAACTTATGATCTGAATCGGGAAATTAAATCGAGTAGCATTTCTCGTTTAAGCGGTTTTTCCATAAAGTCGTTCATTCCTGAATCGATGCATTCCTGCCTTTTCTCTGAAGTTTCACTTGCAGTAACAGCGACAATAAATACTTTATGATCCATCAAGGTATTCAATTCGAATGAACGTATCAGCCGGGTAGCTTCAAGACCACCAATAACAGGCATCTCCATATCCATAAGTATTAAATCATAGGTATTTTGCTGATACATTTCAAAAGCTTCCTTCCCGTTGGAAGCAAGATCAAACTTAAAACCTAAACGACTAAATGTCAATTCAGCCAGGCGCTGATTTATCTTATTATCTTCAGCAAGTAAAATTCTTAAATCTCCAATCTCTCCCAATTGTCAATGCTTTTTAAGGAAACAAAGTTGCATTTCGTCGAATAAATGCAAATCAGGCACAAATATATAAATTATGTCAGAATCTTATTTATTTGTTTCTGATTTTATAACAGACCGAATTTATTGGAAAATAGAAATTGCTAACATCCTGGCAGATGAAGGTTATTGGAAAGAACTAAACAAAAGAGAAAACAATAAATTAGTAAAGCTATGTTCCGGATAAGTTTTGTTCATAAACATGATCTTTCTTAAGATCAATAATAAATGCCTTTACGAAGGACTTATAAATGGTCAGATTTTCAAGAAGAATTCTCTGATATTTGAGAATAAAATATTCTAACTCGGCGGCGGTATATATCGATTGAAGTTCATCAAGAAACTCCCATCGTTTTAATTCGAACCAATGTTCATTTCGCAGGATTCTACGATCACCATATTTTTCGAAATAGTAACTATATAACTTCTTGGAACCTTTCACTGTGAGGTTATCTTTTAACTTCGAAAGAGCGCCCGAATAGGCTCTTAAAATATACCAGTACCTGTTAAAATCATCTGAATACTCAACCAAATATTTAAAGTCAGCCAACGATTTATAGAAATAATCGATTTGACCTGCTTTTAAATAGGATTCCAACAAATCGAGTTTGATTGGGGTGTAATAAATAAAATCTGCAAAAAAATCATCTGAAAGTTTTTGAGCTATATCTTCACTTACTTCACTTTTGAATGAAGTTTGATAAAACTCTACAAATGACTTAGCTGAATTCATGTTTTTTAAAATCCTTTTTCAAAGCTAAGCGAATTGCCGCATATTTCAATGCCATTTAATGTACCACTTTCTAAACCATACAGATGAACTACCAATCCATTGATCTGACTGAGCAAACTACCAACCGGAAAATTAAGAAGAATGACTAATTAAACAATTAATATTAAAATACGCTTTAGATTCCGGCATAGATAATCATAGCAATACCAACAAAAAAAAGGATAAACATGGTTGCAAGCAGACTCGTTGTACCTTTAATATTTTTAAATTCTTTCCATATGAATACTCCCCATAATGCAGCGACCAAAGTTGCACCTTGTCCCAATCCATAGGAAATTGCAAACCCAGCCTTTCCCGAAGCAATAATACTGAAAGTCATTCCGACACACCATATTATTCCACCCAAAACTCCTGTCAGATGCTCTTTCATGGCACCTGCAAAATATTGAGAATAGTTAACCGGCGAGCCTTCGAAAGGCTTTTTCATCAAGATTGTATTAAAAATAAAATTACTGATCAGAATTCCGGAAGAGAAGATAAATACCGCTGTATATGGAGTTAGCATGCCTGCTTCCGGATGCTCAAAATTGACTGACATTGAACTGGCTACAAAACGATAAAACAAAGCCATCAATATACCACCCACAACAGATAAAATAATTCCTTTAGCAGGAATTTTCTGCGACTGAGTTGTTTTCTTTCGATAAGCTACTGCATCAAATATTATGGCAACAGTAATAAGTGCAACACCAAGAAACAGCCAGAATGCATTTCCCTGCGGATTTGCCATATAGTTCACTACAACTCCAAGAACGAGGGCAATCCCAATCCCAACAGGAAAAGCAACTGACATTCCTGCAATGGATATAGCAGCAACAATCAAAATATTGGCAGCATTAAAAATGATTCCCCCCAATAATGCATTTTCAATATTTCTCATTTCCGCCTGTCCAATATCCTCAATAAAACCACGACCAAGTTGACCAGAGCTTCCCAATGTAAATGAGAATATGAGTGACATCATCATAATGCCGATCACATAATCCCAGTAAAAGAGCTCAAATCGCCATGATTTCTGAGCAAGTTTTTGGGTATTTGCCCACGAACCCCAACACAACATGGTAATTACACAAAGAATAACTGCGACCAGATAAGAACTGACTATATACATCTCTCTAATTATTTAGATTTGGTTCGATATTTTTTGGTTCGTACATCATCAAATCGTCCAGCATACTGGCGATTTGATGAAACGGATATTTATGAACCAGAAAAGAGTGATTTGAATTTTTATCTGCATCCCATGAATTTGAGCCATCGGAATTACAAATAAAAGTTCCGTTACCAATCACGTAAAAATACTTTTCCGGATTGCGGACAGCACACAAAACAGCAGTGTGATCCCACGAGTTTCGATTCTCCGATTGCCTGTTTTCGAAGTTCGACAGGCAGTAATTGTATGCCCACTGAACCGGACTTCCTTTTGTTCCCTGTGTTGCAACTTTATGGCCGGTCATTATTTTCACTCCGATTTCAAAACCGCTAAAAAGGATCGGACCAGGCCAATTCCTGATTACATATTCTGATGCTTTTGCATGTTGGTTAATGTTAAACTCGTTTCCTTCAGGAAAACCACCAGCCATAGCTACCCATTTCTTTACTTTTTTTGCCACCAAATCCCTGCCATTTAAAGAACTGAAATGATCAGGACCGGTTTGAAGCAGCTTTGACAAATTGGATAGAAAACCGACAGTAACAATCACCACGCTCTGGTCTTTTTGCGCCGACAGCACTTTCCTGTAAACTTCAGTTGCCGATGGATAATCCTTGTTTGTTTTCAGTCTGGGTAGATATTTAACAACGAGTGAATCATTCCAATGATTTGGGCACGAAAAAGATGGAGCATCAGAATCGGGCGCACCAACAGGAATGTCAGGCTTCTGAAAATACCGGTTAAAAACTTCGAGTGTTGGAGCAATGTATGGATAGCCATCGCTTGCTACGGTAGCCAATATCTCGCACTCCCCTTTTGCCGCCAATGCATGCAAAATGGTTATTGCACCTACGTCATCAAAATCAGGTCCCATATCGGTGTCAAAGATGATTTTGACAGGCTCGTTGCCCATCGTAGATGAATAAGTTAAAACGAAGACAGTAAGAATCAGGAGTAGGTTTTTCATAGGTAGGTTAGTTAAATATGGCTATTTCTGAAACGAAAATTTAAAGTTCTCATTGATTTTATTGGCGGTCTTAAAAACAAGCAATTCAGAGATATACACATTTGTTCCGTCTGATTCAGGCTTTTTTTCACCTTTTACAAGAATGCGAACCGTGTGTTTCCCTTCCGGAAGATTGGTAATGTGATACAAATTCATGTCCTGATGCTGTTGATTGGCAAAATTAAAGAAGCAGTCGATTGTCCGTTTAAATTCATCATCAATAAAAACATCAGCTTTTCCACCATCTTTAAACCAGTTCCCAACAATTGAAACGCCTGTTCCTTCAAATGTAAAACTAATTTCGTCGCCTGCATTTCCACTGAATCTTGACTGCTCTTTCACTTCCTGATTAGACCACGGGTTCATATAGCTATAACTTTTCCAATTCCCTTTTAAAGCAACGCCATCATCTGCAAACGAACTAATCTTTTTATCGAACACCAATTTATGGAAAGAAACTTCCAGAGCAAAAGGCTTAGGTTGCTGAATTTTTATTTTCAGTTCCTTACCAGAAAACTCGCCACCATTTTCAACTGTTAATTTCTGTGCATACTCCAGCGTTTTATCAACTGCTTTATTAAACGAATAAGTAGTATTGATAAAAACAGAATCACCAATATTATTAACCGCATTCTGATATTCTGCCGGCAATCCGCTTAACCCCTTGATTACACCCAAAAGAGCCATGGCATTTGAAGGATTACAATCCGAATCCTGTCCGCAACGAGTTGCAATTTCCATTGTTTTCGCAGGGTCGCCATCGCCATAAAGTAATCCCATAACGATAAAGGCACCATTCAGTTTGGCATCGATATTAAATGTTGAACCAGCTCCGCAGATTTGAACACTTCCCCATTTGGCATTCAACTCAGTCCATGCAGCCCGCCAGTGTGCCGGATAATGCTGATGCAAAAGAATAACATCTTTTACGATCTTTGAATAATCGCTTTCTGCAGGAATTGAAAGTAATGCTTTGTCAATAATTTTACTGATATCGTTGTCAAAATAGGCTTCAGAATAAAGTGCAGCAACAAAAACTCCACCATAAACTCCATCACCGTAATTCATTATATGGCCAATCTTATCAGCAATATGACTGGCTGTTTGCGGCATTCCAGGACACATAAATCCGATGTAATCGGCTTCAATCTGAAAATCGATATCATCGGCGTGCAAATTATAGTCGGGATGACCTGATTGCGGAGGGAAAATACTGTCGTAATAATTTTTACGTGCCTGCACATTGGCGTGCCACAACTGGTAGCCAGCTTTGGCAAATAACTCCTGAAATTTCTTTGCCGGAGCATCAATTCCATATTTGTCCATCGTCATTAAAAAAGTAAGCTGAACATAAATATCATCCTGCCAGATTGAACCTTTAACATCAGATGGCACCCATTTTATTGAATCTTCGAACGTTTTTCCCTGTGCGTGAAATTCGGTTGGTGCACCATATGTAACACCAATCATTTTCCCGGCCCAGCCACCGGCAATTTTATCCTTCAACACATCATTCGGGATACTGCGCAAATCTGTTTTGCTACTGGTACAAGAAACTAACGAGTAGAGAAGAAAGGACACAAAAAGTAAGTTTAGTTTAGTTTTCATCTTATTAATTTAAGTAGTTAGTTATCGGTTCTGAATTTCTTTCCGATAGGGAACTGATGATTGTGCACCAATCCTGGTTACCGAAATTGACGCTGCTTTATTGGCAAATGCAATGGATTCCTGAATGGTTTTTCCTTCGGTTAAAGCTACCACCAATGCCCCGTTAAAGGTATCGCCGGCAGCTGTTGTATCAACCGCATCGACTTTGGGAGCTGCAATTAATTCCGGCGTACCATTCTCTAATAAAAAAACACCGGCTGCACCCATGGTAATAATCACAATTTCTACACCTTTATCATTCAGAATTCTGGCTGCACTTAGTGCTGACTGCTCATTAGTAACCTTAATTCCTGTAAGTAATTCAGCTTCTGTCTCATTTGGAGTAATCGCATAGATATTTTTCAGTAATTCATCGGAAAGTTTAGCTGCGGGAGCAGGATTCAGAATTACCTTTTTCCGCCTGACAGCAGCCATTTTTGCAATATATTCAACCGTTGGAATTGGCGTTTCAAGCTGCATCAATACATATTCCGAATCATCAAGCTCTGACATGGCTTTATCAAAATCAGACGGACTCAGTGTTCCGTTCGAACCTGGTGCCACCACAATGGAGTTTTCGCCTTTGTGATCAACTGTTATCATAGCCACACCGCTCGGATTTAAAGGATCAACAGCAACAAAATCAACATTAATACCCTCATCTTCTAATTGCTGAACGGCTTGTTTCCCAAAAATATCGTCACCAATTTTGCCTACAAAAGTGACCATTCCTCCCAAACGCGAAGCAGCTACTGCCTGATTTGCACCTTTGCCGCCCGGATTCATTAAAAATTTACCTCCCAAAATGGTTTCTCCAGGTACCGGAAAATTTTTTGTTTTAATCACCATATCGGTGTTTGAACTACCTATAACAAGAATTTTACTCGAATTCATGGAATAAAAAATTAATCAAATCAAAATTAGAAGATCAAAACAAACAAACTACACATATATTATCCATTTTTTATAATTTTAAAACGAAAATAATTTATGTATTAAAATTTATTATATCTATAAATCAACTTTTTATATCACTAACAATATTAGCATTTATATAATTTAGATGCGATTTTAAATAGAGTTCTGTTATAAAACATTAATATGTCGAAACTAAATAGTCTGATCGTTTTGATCAACTCAATGGACAGTACCGAAAAAAGATATTTTGCGCTCCAGACCAGAATGTATGAAGGCGAAAAAGATTATCAGGTTCTTTTTCAAATCATTCAGAAATCGGGTCTAAATCACGAAGTTGTAAAAACAGCATATAAAAAACTCAGGCCAGATTCGAGCTTCGAGATTATATGCAACCACCTTTACCAAATTCTACTTGATAAACTTTCAACCAAAGATTGTGAAAATGAAGTTGAATCTCAGGTTTTAAAAGCCTATCAGCAAATCCGGTTTTTATTCAAAAGAAGCCTTTTTGACGAATGTTTTCAGATGATAAAAAAATACAAAGCCATTGCTCTTGAGTACGAACTTTTTGGCCATTATTTGCTTCTAACCAAGTTTGAAATAAAAATTTACAATCAGCTTGAATTTAGCGGAATAGACGAAGACTTGCTCATAAAAAAACAGGCCAAAATCGAATCAGTATCTCGTCAGCAAAGGGCTATAGAAAACCATACCGGACTATATAACCTAATTACAATCAGGCAAATCAAGCAAGGACCAATCAGAAACGAAACAGAAAGAGAACGACTGAATGATTTGGCCTTCAACGAACTACAAGCAAATTCCGGACAAAGTAAAGAATCGTTTGAGGCGCAAAAGCTTCATTTGCTGTTTCAATCGGCCTATTTTATGAAAACAGCCAATCCGAAGTCGAGCCTGAAAATTTATTATGAGTTGAATGAATTGTTCGAGAATAACCGGAAATTATGGGGTAATCCACCAATTTTATATCTGAATCACATTCGCGGCATTCTGAATAGCCTCCGATGGTTTAGACATTATTCTGAAATGCCCTATTTTATTGACAAAATAAAAAACCTTATGCCTGAGTATCCTACGGCAAGAAACAATATACAGCACCTTGTTTTCAATTTTGAAAGTTTGATCTTAACAGACCAGCATCATTTTAAAGAAGCGTTAACCCATAAAAACCGCTTCGATTCTGAAAATGCTGACAAATCGTTTAATTTACCTTTTGTTTCTCAGGCAGAAATAATCTTGCAACATGCGACAGTTTATTTCTGGAATAAAGAATACAAAAAAGCGCTCAAAACCATTCGCCCTTTGCTTAATATTGGAAAACCATTCAACCAGCTGCCACAAACAAAATCGATCCGCTTTTTAAATGTGCTGATCCATTTTGAATTAAACGACTTTGATTACCTGGATTCTGAAATACGGTCGTTCGAAAGTGATCTTAAAAAACGAAATGCGCTTTTTAAGACTGAAGATCTGATTTTGAAAGGAATAAAGCAGTTCAACAAAAAATCGGATCAGAGGGTAAGAAACAGGAATTTGCAGGACTTGATTGAAAAACTGATTTTATTACAGGAAGATCCGTTCGAGAAACAACTGCTCAATTCGTTCGATTTTATCTACTGGCTGGAAACGAAGATCCAAAAATAAAAATAAAAAAAAACTGTATGTTTAATTACCCTTTAGGTCTCTTATTGCCGTCAGTTGTTGTCATTTATAATCATTGTGTTGACATTTCAAGGTAATTAAATGACCACCAAATGACTGTGAATGACATTAGGTAAAATTACGAATTTCTGTAAAAAGTAATTATTTGGTTAATTTATTTGGTTCTATAAATACCGGGGTACTTGTTTCTTGTATTTCAGATATTCATTTCCAAATTCATTTTGAAGAAACTTCTCTTCACCCAAAATTATGAAATGATGAACGATCATTCCATAAAGCATAATGACCAGCAATAAGATACTCGGCAGAAAAAGAAAAGTGGCCGTATTCAGGAAAATAAAACTGGCATACATCGGATTACGGCTAATTTTGTAAATTCCTACTGTTCTTAATTCATGTTTGCCTGAAGGAAGCCCGATGTGAGTAACAAGTCCCATTGAAAGATAAGCAGGTACAATAATCAGGTTGGCCGGAATCAGAAATACAACAGCCATCAGTTTTTGCACTTCAGGAGTAAAATCCTGAATTAAAAACGGAACAGCAGAACGGTATTCAGGAAAAATGGAAATAAAAGAGAAAAGTGCCCAAACAAAAAACAACAGGAATTTACCTGAATAAAATAAAAACGGCTGGATCGTTGGGTTACCCATTGCATTTTTACCATTTCGGGCCAGAAAAGCACCAAGTACCAAAGTGGCCAGAATAGGCAAAATGGCTAAGATTGCCAAACTGTAATCGATCCAGTTCATTAGATACTTCCTTTGAACTGATATCCCAAATCAGTCACTATCCGTTCAATTTCAGACAGGTTAATTTTGGATCCTTTAATTTTTACCTGTGAGGTATTTTTATCAGCTACTACTTCTTCAATGCCTTCCAATTTCGAAAGGTTACGGGTTACACTGGCTTCACAATGTGAGCAGGTCATACCTTCAACGCTAATTGTTTGAAATGATTCGATTGTCATTTTTTTATTTTTTTGAATTCGTTCGATAAAATAACCTGAAATAATTGCGACTACCAATATCACTGCAGAAGTAATACCCAGCCACTGGGGAAGCATTTCATGAGCTTCGCCATGTGCCATATGATTCATCTTACTCATTATGAAATCAACCGGGATAAGCCAATTGGTAAGTAAACCAAAAATAATCGCACCTCCGGTAATTGATCCAAGATAAATGAATAGCGACTTCTTTCCCATCGTTTTTCCAATAACTGTCATCGTTGCCACATTCGTTGCCGGACCAGCCATCAGAAATACAAGTGCCGCTCCGGGAGAAACCCCTTTCATTAAAAGCACTGCAGCAATTGGGATTGAACCGGTAGCACAAACATAAATAGGGATTGAAGCAGCCAAAACAACCAGAATTTCAATAAAACCATATCCTTTAAACATGCTGAAAAAATCAGCTGGCAGGATTACTGAAATTAGAGCAGCAACCAAAAAACCCAAAGCCAGCCATTTCGAGATATCCTGAAGTAATTCAATAAATGCGTAGTTAGCAGCTTTAATCAGGGAATGTGTCTCTTTTGCCGGAGGTGTATGGCATCCGCATGAGCCATCATCGCATGTTGCATCCACCTTGCCCGCTTTCTTTACATCCAATTTTAAACCAGCAAACATTGGATTTGTAACCAGTGCTGGTTTTGGTTTTTCCTTTATCAGCAAATTGGTCAGCATTCCACCAATAATTCCAGTGGTAAAAGCCACCAAAGGACGCAAAATAGCAAAAGGCCATCCAAGCATCGAATAAGTCGCAAAAATTGAATCGACACCGGTTTGAGGAGTCGAAATCAGGAAAGAATTAGTTGCACCTTTTGATGCTCCGTTTTTATAAAATGAAATTCCTGTTGGAATTACTCCACAAGAACACAAAGGCATAGGAACTCCTAATAATGATGCGTTTATTGCAGACTTTGTATTTGGTTTTCCAAGGTATTTATCGATGTGTTTCTGCGGAAAATAAACTTTCAGCAATCCGGCAAAAACAAGACCCAACAACAACCATGGCGCCATTTCTTTGATAAGATAAACTAATTCCGAAAAATATTTAATAATAAACTCCATCAAACTCCCTCCGACTTATGTACATTAACGTCAAATTAGCAACCAGGCAACAAAGGTAGCAGAAATTAAAACATACAATTATCTGCATATGTTAATTTAAAATTAACGATTAAAAAAAGAATGATTAGGTTATTAAAAGTAGTAAAAGATATCGATTAATTTATTGAGAAACTGCCGCTCTACACGACTGGCGAGCATTACTTCAAAAAGAACTGCTTTAATTCCTTTAAATTATCAGCTCCAATTAAGCCAACTCCGGCATTCTTTAACTCGGTCCAAACGGCAACACGTTGTTCCGTAGTCTGATTGGGCGTTCCCCAAAACCGTAAAATATATCCGTTTGTTTTTGCTTTTTCAGCAAAGTCCTTTAATTTAAGTCTTTCTTTTTCAGGCATTTCTCCGATTCCATTCCAAGAAAAATATTTGGTCCAGTTGTCGCTCACAACAGGCATTAGTGCAGGCGAAATTCCTAAATCCAGATTTTCCAAACGTCCATCGAATCCGGCATACCGAACATTCTGTGATTTCATAAAATCAAACGGACGATTTCCGGAAACAACAACCATTATGCTGCCTTTTTTCTTTTCACCGTTTTCGAAAGAAGTCAGCATATCCGTATAGGGTTTAAGGATTTGATCGAGCAATTGGTAGGTTTTCATTGCATCATCCTTAATGTCGATAAAAAGAATTTCTTCTTCGCCGTTGCCATAAACCGAGCCTTTGTTTTGCTCAATCAGTTTCCGGAGTGGCTCCAAATACAAACTGCGAAGCGTCTGTCCCGGCTTGATTTGATCGAAATCGTGCGCCACGAAAAGTGAGTCGCCAATTGAATACACATCGGCTTCTACGCTTTTGAAATTACAATCAAGCGCATTAAAAAGTGGTCTGCTTTGTTCGTAATCATTGTGCGAATGTGCAGGAATTACCTCAACCTTTTCTTTATTCTGAGCAGTACAGCTTACTATTATTAGTACAAGAAACCCTAGTATTATCTGTTTCATGATAAATTTTCTGAAGTTTGAAAAGCCTTTTAAAACATTCAACAAGGTAATAAATAAAAATAAGGGAAATGGCAAATGCCAATTCCCTTATTGCATAGATTGTGATTATGTATTGAATTAATATCCGTCGTTTTGAACCAGATATCCTACATTGGCTGAAGCTCCGTCGATAGCCGATTGTGGAATCGGGAAAAGCCGTTTCTTAACATCGCTATTCGTTTTTTCAGTCCATGTTCCTTCGTATTTTCCAAAACGAATCATATCAGTTCTTCTCAGGTGTTCCCAATAGAATTCAAATCCGCGCTCGCGAAACAACAGATCAAGCGTCATGGAAGTAAGCGGTTGAGGCTTAGTTGCAGGTCTTGCAGTCCTTGAAGCTCTCACTGAATTTACGTCGGCAAGTGCAGCTGCTGCGTCACCTTTGCGTAACTTAGCTTCCGCCCTCATCATGTACAAATCAGCCAGACGAACAATCACGAGATCAGCCTCTCCTTTGTTTCTTCCATCGGTTGACGCTTTACTCCACTGGTATTTTTCAACCCGGTAGCCACGGTTGTAATCACTTCCTGAAGCACTGAAGTCAACAAACAGTGTAAAATCTACATAAGCATTTGCTTCTGCGCGTCTCCAGTCACGCATCGGACCAATTTTATAGCGTCCGTCTGCCGTTTGAATAAAAGGCAATTGTCTTCCTGTATTCAACAATCCCATTTGTGGTCCTCGGTAAATTCCTCGGTTTACTTCAAAAGCAGCAGCAGAAATAGCCGAATCTGCGGGAATGATCATTCTTTCCCAGTAAAACCGGCTGTCGCCTTCCGCCGGGTCAACAGAACCATTTGCCTGAACCCATGAATTGTAGAAATCAGGAGTAATTGCCGGGCCATCGGTGCCATTTCCTTTGGGGTATAAAGGATTTCCGTAGAAATTATCAGACATTGAAAAGTAAGACATACGGTTATTTCCATTTAATTCAGGACGTTGATCTACTGCGAATATCAACTCTTTATTGGTGTGGTTGTCGTTATCAAAACAGGCGAAGTACTCCGGAGACAATGCATATTGGCTTGAATTAATCACCATATTGCTGTACTCAATTACTTTGTCCATATCGGTAGCCGGAAAATCAAAGGATGTTCCATATGGATTTCTCCAAACAGCAGCATTCAGGTACAATCGAGCTAAAAGTCCATATGCACCGGCCTGAGTCAACCGTCCAGGTCCGACATCTGTTTTCAAATCACCAACTACAGATTCAAATTCAGATTTAATGTAATCAACAGCATCACTTCCCCGCAAAATAACAGAAAGTTCATTGGGATCATCCTTCTGAAAAGCAATTCCCCATAAGTCAAGCGTAACCATATTGTAGTAAGCTCTCAATCCCCTCATTTCGGCCAAAAATGATTTGGCTTCAGCATCGGTGTCGGCCAGTGGTGTCAGTACATTTATGGCAGAAACTGTTCTGGAAATCATGGTTGTCAGATAGTCCCAGCATTGCTGAACATTGCTGTGTACAGGCGTGTAAGTATGCTGGTGCAATTCAATGTAAATTCCATTATCACCCCAGTCTCTTCCGCCGCGGTAAGGCAGAATGGCTTCATCGGTAGAAATTTCCTGAACGGCAAAATACCTGGTATGTCTGAAAAATTCAGGCAACATAGCATAAGCAGGCGCCACACTGCTTTTTACGAGATCACTTTCCAATGCTCCACCGGATAACGATTCGTCCAGTATTTGCTCTTTCAGGTCGGAACAACTCCAGCTAAATAGCAAGGCAAATGCTATAAGGCCTATTTTTATCGTATTTTTCATATTCGTTTTCATAAAGATTAATTAAAACGTTACATTAAGTCCAACTACAAAAGTCCTGGCTTTTGGGTATCCATCCAGGTCAATTCCAAAGGATTGGATTCCGCCAATGGAGCGATCCTGGTTTACTTCAGGATCAAATCCGGAATACTTGGTTATTACGAATAAATTCTGTCCGGTAACTGCCAGACGTAATTGTTTTGCCCAATTGCCAATACCAATGGTTTTTGTGTTGAAGTTGTAACCCAGAGTCATGTTGTTCAGGCGAAGGAACGAACCATTTTCAAGGTATCTTGTCGAAACTGATGATGAGTTGATGATACTTTCGTTGGTATATTCAATAGCTTTGTCTGTTGTATTCAGTGAGTTTGCCAACTTCGCCTTGTAGAATTTATTCATGGCTGTATTGTTGTAAATCATATTTCCTGATACGCCATTGAAATTAATCGCCAGATCGAATCTTTTGTAATTCAGGTTGATGTAAAAATTGTACATCATGTCGGGTAACGCGCTGCCCACAACCTTGCGCCCGCCATCAGGCGAATCAGCGAAAGTAGATAAGCCGTCGGCGCCGATTCCGGTAAATTCCTTAAGATAAAACGACCCAATCGGATAACCGTTAAGCATACCGTTTATTGTTGCGCCGGTAAGTCCCGATCCCGAAGCCGACCCTGTTGTCAGGATTGTAAACGGTGATTTTTCAACATCGTTATTTATGAAAGTGATGTTTCCTCCGACATTGTAGGATAGTCCCTCTGTTTTCTTTTTCTGATAATCCAATGCTATTTCCAGACCTTTATTGGTAATGTTCATGTCTTTCACATTGGTCCAGTAACTAGTCGCAGGCTGAATCGGATCTGGCGGAACTACTTCGAGTAAAATGTTGTTCGAAACTTTATGGAAATAATCAATTGTTCCTGAAAGTGATCCTTCTAACAGCGCAAAGTCAAGACCAACGTTGGTTTGAGTAGAAACTTCCCACTGGATATCGGGATTGGCCAAACGAACAAAAGTGGTTCCAGCAGGATAATTCGTCGTGTTGTCTAGTGGATAGCTTACAGAACCGGAAACACTTGTGGTATAAAGTGCCTGGGTAATTTTCGAAGGAATTTCCTGATTACCGGTCTGTCCCCATCCTGCTCTTAGTTTTAAGTTGCTGAAGGGAGATGATTGCATGAAATCTTCCTCAGAGATGCGCCATCCTGCTGCAAACGACGGGAAAGTACCGTATCTGTGATTTGCTCCAAATTTTGACGATCCATCAGCCCTAACAGTAGCGGTTACCATGTATTTGCCCTGATAACTATAGGTCGCTCTTCCAAAAAACGATTGCAATTCATTAATTTGTGCCCATCCGGATGGTTGATTGTCAACCATATTAAGTCTTTGTCCAAGTCCAGGGTTGTAACGTGGTTCAATACCATTGTCGGCAAATAAACCAATACTCCAGCTCCTGTACCGGTCAAATGTTTTCTGATAGGAATGTCCGGCAAGCAAAGAGAAACTGTGATCGCCCTGGTCATAGGAATATGTCAGGTAATTTTCGATCAGCGTATTCGTTCCGTTTAAATAATTTTGCTGAAGTCTTCCTTCCTCAAACGGATCGGTGCTTGGCATACTTTGATTGTCAGATTCGCTGGATCTATTCTCGTATCCAAAATTCAGCTTGTAAATCAAGCCTTTTGCAATTTCAAGAGAAGGAGCAATGTTTACAATCATTCGGCGGTTTTCACCAAAATCCTTATATAAATTAGCCTGGATGAGTGGATTCATCAGATCAGGATATTTAACAGGATCACCATTCGCATCACGGGCCGGATAAGTTGGGTTAAAATCCATCATGTTTGAAACCACTGTACCCATTTGAGCATTATCGCTTTTTTCAATGGTAGAGTTCAGGTTAAAATCAATTTTCAGTTTCCCGTTCAACAGTTTTTGAGTTGCATTTACCCGTCCGCTGTACCTTTTGATACCGGTATTTATTACAATCCCTTGCTGATCAAGGTATCCGAGAGAGGCCCGATAGGTAAGTTTATCAGTTCCGCCCTGCATAATCAGGTTCTGATCATTGGTAATTGCGGTTCTGGTCAGTTCATCCTGCCAGTCGGTACTTGCTCCTCTGTCTTCGAGTTTTCCGCCAACAGCAACCACATTTTTACGAAATTCATCGGCACTAAAAACAGGCATTTTTTTAGCGATGTTCGAAATCCCAACATTTGAAGAGATAGAAACCGACGAAGTTCCCGATTTACCCTTTTTCGTGGTAATCAGAATAACACCGTTTGCACCACGCGATCCGTAGATAGCAGTCGCCGATGCATCTTTCAGTACATCCATAGATTCAATATCTTCAGGATTGATAAAGTTTAGCGGATCGGTGCCTGCAGCAGTTCCGGCTAGTCCGATAGGAAATCCATCGATTACAAACAATGGGCCAGTTCCCTGACGGATACTTCCTTGTCCACGAATGGTAATCATTTGTCCGCTTCCCGGTGCACCGCTCGATGAAGTAACGTTTACTCCGGAAACTTTTCCTTGTAACATTTGTCCGGGCGAGTTGACAACTCCTTTGTTAAACTCATCACTTTTCACGGAAGTTACGGCACCGGTAATGTCCTTCTTTTGTTGATTACCATAACCAATTGCTACCACTTCTTCCAATCCAATTGCATCTTCTTCCAATTTAATCGTAAACGTAGTTTTCTCTTCCAGCGAAGCTTCCTGACTTTTCATTCCAACAAATGAGAATACAAGAGTCCCTTCATTTCCGGGAACTGAGAGTTGAAAATTACCGTCGGCATCAGTAACTGTTCCAATACTTGTACCCTTTACCAAAACTGAAACTCCAGGCAAAGAGAAACCTTGCGCATCAGTTACAATACCTGTAACCGATTTTTGCTGTTGCGCAACAGCGGTAGTATTGAGGCCTTCTGCCCTTTCAGCTTGCGAATAGTCATTTGCTGAAGTCGTTAATGCAAACCCTAAAGAAAGCACGAACGAAACATGCAAAATTCGTCTTGCGTTTTTTAGTTTTTCCTTTAAAGGAAAAACATACAACAGATTTTTTTTCATAGATTCACACGTTTTTAAATTAATATTAGTAAAACTGGTATTATACTTAACCATGGAATGTGCGACCATTTCATGGTTTTTTATTTATTTAATTCAACTCCCTCTACTTGAACTAAATAAATTCAGACACGTTTTTTTATCTAATAAACAATTGAAGCTGTTTCCGTTTTCAGCCTAAAATCTCTTCCATTTTCACCGGACGCCCCTCAGCAACAGATTTTTTTGCTGCCAGCCCAATTGCGATTGACATTAGTCCGTCGGTTCCGTTTACCGGCATTTCACTTCCTGAAGCCAGGGCATCAATAAATTCCCTGATTTCCTGATTGTAGGAAGCATCATATCTTTCCAGAAAAAAGTGAAGGGGTAAATCGCCAGAAACACCAGATTGTGTGTAGAGTTTATGATTGTTTGGATAATTGTTCTCGGCCATTGCCATTCCTTTGCTGCCAAACACTTCAAGGCGCTGGTCATACCCATAAACAGCTTTTCTGCAATTGTCAATTACTGCCATCGAATTGTCTTCAAATGTTAGGGTAATTACAGCGGTGTCAATATCTCCTGCTTTTCCAATTTCAGGATCAACCATAACAGCACCCTTTGCAAAAACTTCGGTCACTTGTTTTCCTGAAATGTAGCGTGCCATGTCAAAATCGTGGATGGTCATATCGAGGAACATTCCACCCGAAACTTTGATGTATGAAACGGGTGGTGGCCCAGGATCGCGACTGGTGATTTTAATGATTTGCGGGTCGCCAACGGCATCGCTTAAAACAATTTGCCGTATCTTTTTGAATTCAGGATCGAACCGGCGGTTAAAACCAAGCATAAGTTTTACACCGCTTTCATCCACAATCTTCAGTACTTCTTTTACCCGATCCAGTGAAAGGTCAAGCGGTTTTTCGCAGAAAATTTGTTTGCCTGCTTTGGCGGCTTTCACCACATAATCGGCGTGGGTGTCCGTTGGCGAACAAATTACAACGGCGTCGACTCCTTCAACTGCCAGTAGATCGTTGAAATCCTTTACAAAAACAGGCACGTTAAATTCGTCAGCAATAGCTTTCGATTCGTCAAAAACATCCATTGCTGCCACCACTTCTATTTCAGAAAAGTTGCGGCATAAATTCTTTAAATGGATTTTACCTATGCGGCCTAAACCGGCAACCGCTATTTTTATTTTTTTCATTGGTTGTTTATTTGGTTGTGTTTTCTATTCGTTTTTTTAGTTTGCAAAAATCACTTGTTTACGTTACAAAAAGGTAGCAGAACCAATACAATGTTAATAATTCTGCATTATGTCTTTTAGCGGATCATAATCCAAGTGACTGGATAAAATCGCGGTTTCGTTGCGCACAAACTTTCGGGTTTCCCATCCCCGGAAGAACGTCCTGTTCAACCACAATCCATCCGGAATACTGCTGTTTTTTGAGTTCTGCCACGATTGATGCAAAATCGACCGCACCCTTTCCGAGTTCGCAGAAAACACCTTTGCCGACCGACTGAAAATAATCCCAACCTTCGGTTCTGGAATTGTCAGCAATTTCAGGATGACAGTCTTTAAAATGAATGTGCCAAATCCGCGATTGGTGTTTTTTCAATGCCCCTAGCGGATCGCCGCCGCCAAATTTGTAGTGCCCCATATCCAGAACCAGTCCAACCAAATCCGGATCCGTCAAGGCCAACAGCTGATCGATTTCATCCGGAGTTTCAACATAGCCAGCACAATGATGATGAAAAACGGTACGCAATCCGGTTTTCGCTTTTACTTCAGCTGCAACAAAATTGGCTCCTTCAGCAAATATTTTCCATTCATCAGCAGTAAGTCCCATTTTCGGAGTGACTCTTCCGGCATTCAGGGTACGTTCAGGAACACTCCCATTGTCGTCAGCCAATACAATGAAAGCTTTCGGAAAACCGGCATCGGCCATTAATTTAGCTGTCTTTACTGCAACTTCAGCGCCCGCGTCATGTTTGCTTTTATCTTTCAGAAAAACCGGTACAAAAGCGCCGACCATTGCCAAGTCGCGGAGGTCGAGTTCTTTTCGCAAATCGGCCGGAACGGATGGCATAAAACCCCAGTCGCCGAGTTCGCTTCCCTCGTAACCTGTTTCGCGGATTTCGTTGATTACCTGCTCAAATCCGGCAGCTTTGCCTTCCAAATCAAATTCGAGAACTCCCCAAGAACAGGGAGCGTTTGCTATTTTTATCATGGTGTGTTTTGGTTAGAATTTGCGTGTCCATTCTTTTGGCCATCGTTCGATAACCACTTTTGTTTGCGTAAAGAATTCGATGCCGTGTCGTCCCTGACCGTGCAGGTCACCAAAGAAGCTATCGTTCCATCCGCTAAACGGAAATTGTGCCATTGGGGCAGCAACGCCGATGTTGATTCCAATATTACCAGCGTTTGCTCTGTTTCTGAAGGTGCGTGCATTTAATCCGCTGGAAGTAAACAGGCAAGCCATATTCCCATATTTGTTGCTGTTCACAAAGTCGATGGCCTGATCGATGGTTTCCAGCTGAATGAGACTCATCACCGGTCCGAAAATTTCGGTTTTAATTAATTCACCATCCAGCGCTACATTCTCCAGAATAGTTGGTTTAATGAAGTTCCCGGATTCGTACCCATCGATTTTAGCATTTCGTCCGTCGAGCAAAAGTTTAGCCCCTTCGCTCACGCCTTTGGCAATCAGGCTTTCGACGCGGATTTTGCTTTCAGGAGTAATTACCGGCCCCATTTCAATTCCCTGATCGAGTCCAAATCCTGTGGTTTTACTTTTTGCAGCTTCCACCAAAGCTTCTTTTATAAATCCATCAGAATCGGCAACAGTGATAATATTTGATGCGGCCAGACAACGTTGTCCGGCACAACCATAAACACTGTCAGCTATAATTTTTGCGGTCATTTCAATGTCGGCATCGGGCATAATGATAACCGGATTTTTAGCCCCGCCCTGTGCCTGAACACGCTTGCCATTGGCGGCTCCACGCTGATAAATATATCGTGCCACATTGGTTGATCCAACAAAACTGATGGCTTTTACATCCGAGTGATCGAGCAGCGCGTCAACACTATCTTTTCCTCCGTGCACAAGGTTTATGAGGCCTTTCGGAATATCAAGTTGATCAATCAGTTCGAAAACCTTCATCATGGTTAACGGTACTTTTTCCGAAGGTTTCAGGATGAAGCTATTTCCACAGGCTATGGCATAAGGTAAAAACCAAAACGGTATCATGCCCGGAAAATTAAAAGGTGAAATACAGACGCAAACCCCAACTGGTTGACGAATCATGAATTCATCGATGCCCGGTGCTACATTTTCGGAAAATTCACTTTGCATTAATGTAGGCGTAGCACATGCTGTTTCCACATTTTCAATGCCTCTCTGCATTTCCGCAACAGCTTCGGCAAAGCTTTTACCACATTCCAGCGTAATTAACCTTGCAATTACCTGAATATTTTCTTCCAGCAATTGCTTTAATTTATAAAGGGGCTGAACACGTTTCATCACCGAAACGTCGTGCCATTCCTTTAATGCCTCACTAGCCGCTTTAACTGCCGATGCAACATCGCCGGCGGTCTTTTCTCCGTAAGGAACTTTTGCAAGTACTTCCTGATTCGCAGGATTGACAACATTTACAGTTGCCGTTTCCTGACTTTCGACCCATTTGCCGTTTATATAATTCTTTAAAACTTCCATATTGTTTGAAATATTTAGATTTTACTTTGTTTTCAATTTTGTCCGAGCATAATGTAAATCAAAATAGTTATCACAACCAGTGCAGTTGAAAGATGCGGCGTGTATTTCCATGCCACCATTTCAACCTTCAGAGGTGCGGTTCTTATACTGAAATTTTTGCGGGGATAGAAATAGGAAACGGTGTACATGATGATGATATTCAGTACAAATTCAATTCCCCAGTTGTGTATAAAATGAATGTCGATCTTCAGGATAAATGTGGTAACGATGTAATAAAACAACCCAAAAATAAGGGCTGACTTTGCTCCAATGGCTGAAACTTTTCCCATGAAAAAACCTGCCAGCATAATGGACGCAATCGGAATGAAAAATATTCCGTTTAGTTGCTGAAGTAACTGATATAAGCCTTCCGGTGCTTTGGCTACTAATGGTGCCGCCAGAATTGCCGCTATTGCCAGGACCGACGAAAGAGAACGTCCAATCCAGACTAACCGTTTCTCATCGGCATTTTTGTTAATCATTCGTTTGTAAACATCGATACTGAAAATGGTGGCCGCGCTGTTCAGCACGCTGTTAAATGTACTCAATACAGCTCCCATAACCACGGCAGCAAAGAAACCTGTGAGATATACCGGAAGAACTTTTTTAATTAATGCCGGGTAAATTAAATCCTGATTGCCATACATGGAATCTCCGAAATAATAGAATGCAATTACTCCCGGAAGCACGATAATCAGCGGCACCAGAATCTTTAAAACTCCTGTAAACAGTAATCCTTTTTGGGCTTCTTTTAGATTTTTAGCACCGAGTGCCCGTTGTATAATGGTTTGGTTCATTCCCCAGAAATACAGCTGGTTAATGATCAGACCTGTAAATAGAACACTAAATGGCATCACTGAATCTTTTGCCCCAATGACATTAAATTTCTCCGGAGCATGATGGTAAACCTTTTCAAGCCCGGTAAGAATATTCCCGGCGCCAATACTGTACAGCGCAAAGAACGGAACCAGTAAACCGCCAATGATTAATCCAATTCCATTAATTGTATCAGAATAAGCAACGGCTTTAAGTCCACCAAAAATGGCATATACCGAGCCAATTACGCCGATGCAAACTACCGTAACCCAAAGTCCTTCGCTTCGGGAGATTCCAAGAACTTCGGAGACATTAAAAATGCTTTCGAGATTGATTGCGCCGGTGTACAAAACAATGGGCAACAATGTGACAACAAAAGAAATTACCAAAAATAAGGCAACCAGACTTCGGGTAATTCCATCGAAACGTTTTTCAAGATATTCAGGAATGGTTGTCAGACCTAACCTAAGATATTTCGGGATAAATATAACGGCTGCAACAACCAGCGCAAGTGCAGAAGTAACCTCCCAACCAATAATAATAAACCCATTTTTATAGGATGAACCATTCATTCCAATCAGATGCTCAGTGGAAATGTTGGTCAGTAACATCGAACCTGCAATGATAATTCCCGTCAGACTTCGGCCTCCCAAAAAATAGCCGTCGGAAGAATCCATCTTGTCTTTCCGAAGTTTGTACCAGGTATAAAAAGCGACAAAAGCAGTAAAGCCAATAAAAGTTAATACTGTTAGCATCAGAGAGTTTAGTTAAGTTAAGAACACTGTTTTTATTACATATTTTACAGGAAATAGCGTTGTTTTTTCTTTTGTTCTTTATAGTTTTCGGAAGCCTTTTGCACCGATTCAGATTCTGAAACTTCGGCAATCGGTACGTCCCACCAGGCATGTCCGTATCCGGCCATTTTGCGTTCAGGAACAGTTTCGATATAAATGACTGTGGTTCGCTCTTCGTTTTTGGCATTTTTTAATGCTTCGTTAAACGATGCGATATTGGTTGTTTTATAAACTTTTGCACCGAGACTTTGTGCATTCATGGCCAGGTCAACAGGCAACGGTTCACCTTCCAATTTTCCCGATGCATCGTCGCGGTATAAATATTTGGTGCCGAATCCTTCGCTGCCAATCGATTTGGAAAGGCCACCGATACTGGCAAATCCATTGTTGTCGATTAAAATGATTGTGAGTTTATATTTTTCCTGAAGCGATGTGATTATTTCAGAAGGCATCATCAGGTAACCACCATCACCAAGAATGACATAAATTTCGCGATCCGGGCAAGCCATTTTAGCTCCTAATCCTCCTGAAATTTCATAACCCATACACGAATAACCATATTCCAGATGGAAACCTTTTGAATTGCGGGTGCGCCAGAGTTTATGTAAATCGCCCGGCGCACTTCCGGAAGCGCATAAAACAACATCATTGGCATCCGAGAAAGTGTTTACAGCGCCAATAACTTCTGCCTGACTTGGAATGGCATTGTTTTCTGCCTGATATGCCAAACTCACTTTTTCATCCCAGCTTTTGTTGAAATCGGCTACTTTCTTCCGGTACGCATCGTCCACTTTGTAGCTTCCTAATTTTTCGGCGAGTTCTTCCAGAATCACTTTTGCATCGCCGGTTAAAGCAAGTGCATTGTGTTTATGCGCATCAAATTCAGTAATGTTTATGTTGATGAATCTGACTTTTTCATTTTGAAATGCTGTTTTTGATGCCGTTGTGAAATCGCTGTAACGTGTGCCAATTCCAATGACAACATCGGCCTCGGTACTGATAGCGTTTGCTCCTTCGGTTCCGGTTGCGCCAGTTGCCCCCAGATTATGCGGGTCGTTGTAAAGTAGAGAACCTTTTCCGGCAAATGTTTCGCCAACAGGGATTCCGGTTGCATGAACCAACTTTTTCAGGGCTTCTTCAGCTTCGCTGTATATAACTCCTCCACCGGCAATAATCATCGGTTTTTTAGCATTCTGAATTAATTCAACTGCGCGCAGCAATGCATTTTGATCAGCACGTGGTCGGGCAACGTGCCAAACTCTTTTTTCAAACATTTCAGCCGGGAAATCATAGGCTTCGGCTTGTACATCCTGAGGAATGCAAAGTGTAACTGCACCCGTATCGGCAGGTGAAGTTAAAACGCGCATGACTTCAGGAAGTGATGTGATCAACTGTTCCGGGCGATTAATGCGATCCCAGTATTTTGAAACAGGTTTGAAACAGTCGTTCACCGAAATATCCTGCGATACGGCTGATTCGAGTTGCTGTAAAACCGGAGCTACTTTTCGTCTGGCAAAAATGTCGCCTGGCATAAGCAAAACTGGAATTCTATTAATGGTTGCTCCTGCTGCTGCAGTAATCATATTGGTTGCCCCGGGCCCAATAGATGAGGTACATACAAATGTGGAAAGCCTGTTTTTCATCTTGGCATAGCCAACTGCCGTGTGCACCGCAGCCTGTTCGTTTCGTACCAGAAAGTATCTGAAATCGGGATTTTGCTGAAGTGCCTGACCGAAACCAGCCAGATTACCGTGACCGAAAATTCCAAAACATCCGGCAAAAAAAGCCTGCTCAATTCCATCCCGTTCCGAAAACTGATTTTTCAGGAATTCAATCGTAGCTTGCGCAACAGTAAGTCTCTTAGTCTTCATATTTTTAGGTTCGATTAATTAGTTCAGTTTTTTAATACGTAAATCAAAAACCTCCTTTTGATTCAATAAATTCCAGAATGTCTTTTTCATAGGGTGTGAAATTTGCGCAACCTAATTGGGTGACTACATGAGCACCGCAGGCATTTCCCATCCGGCAACATTTGTACAGCGTCCATTCTTTCAGGAAACCATAAATGAAACCGGCAGCAAAAGCATCGCCTGCACCCAGAATATTCACCACTTCAACAGGAAATCCCGGAACTGTTTCAATTGTTCCATCCGGCAGGTAAATAACAGCTCCACGCGATCCTGTTTTGATGATAAGGGCATCAACTCCCAAATGCAAAATCCCGTTGATGGCTTCGTTGATGTCTCCTTTGATTTCAGGAGCCGAAATTTGCTGATGACTGATACTCAATTGCGATTCGTCGGAAAGATAAGCGGCCAGAATTTCTTCTTCAGTACCCAGAACGATATTTACATTGCGCATAAAGGCACGGGCAGTAACACCAAATGCGCGGATGTCGTGCCATTGGTCGGCTCTAAAATCCAAATCGAGCATTACAGGAACCTCGTTTTTTCTGGCAATTTCGGCGGCCAAAAATGCCGCACTTCGGGTTGGTTCAATATTCAAGGCTGTTCCTGAAACTTCAAGGAGTCGTGCCTGCTCAATTCCGGCTTTCAAAACATGGTCGATGTTTAGTTGCGAATCAGCGCAGTTGTCCCGGTAATAAACCAATGGGAACCTATCAGGAGGTTCAATTCCGAGGATAACCGCAGAACTTCTTGTGCCTTCAATTACTTGTACATTTTCGGTAATGACATTTTCATTTTTTAAAAAGTTAAGGATAAAATCTCCCACCTTGTCTTTTCCCACTCCACTAAGCAATGAAGCTTTTAAGCCTAGCCGGCTGCAACCAACCGCAATATTCAATGGCGATCCTCCAACAAAAGCGTGGAACCCTGGAATGTCTTCGAACCGGCTGCCAACTTTTTGTGAATAAAGATCGATGGATGATCTTCCATAGGTTAAAACGTCATACAACTTTTCCTGTGTGCTCATTTTTATTTTTTTATGTTGTTCATTTCTGCAGTTACCATTGGAATTCGCGGATCGAGACCTTTCCACGAATTATAAATCCATTTATGATCGGGGTCGTCTGTATTAGCAAGGGATTGGTCGCTTCCGGTTAAAAAGTTTAGGTAATAAACATTGTAGCCATGTCCGGCAACAACCGGATGATAACCACCCGGAACCAGCACAATGTCGTTATTGCGGGCTACTGCAATTTCGTCGAGACTGTGGTCGTCATTGTAAATTTGCTGAATTGCAAATCCCTGTGGTTTATCGATTTTGTAGAAATAGGTTTCTTCGAGACGGGCTTCAATTACCTTTCCATTTGCATCGACCTTTCGTGAATCGTGTTTGTGAGCCGGAAATGAACTCCAGTTTCCTGAAGGTGTGTAAACTTCAACGGAAACCAAACGGTGACAATTGAATCCGGGTTGAATCAGGCTGTTGATTTGTCGTGTTGCATTGTCGCCGCCGCGAATTTCGATGGCTGCTTCTTCCGGAAGTTTAAAACAGGCAGGATGATCTTCGTCGGTTTCGCACCAACCGTAAGCAATGTCCAGAATTTCACTTTCAGCAGTTAATTCAAATTCAGTGTTCCTCGGGAGATACAATGAATGAGCAATTCCGCTAAAAACATCTTTACGGCCGTTTTTCGTTTCCCAATTTCCTTTATTACTTTTTACAGAATAATTTCCTCCAAGTAAAATTATAGCATATTCGTTTTCGCCGGTATTTGCATCCCACTTTTCGCCTTTCTTCATCAACCTGGCCTGAAAGTTCAGGAACTGCCAGCCAGTGTCTTCTTTTAGTACACTTTGGTAAATTCCAAACCCGGATTCCGACTTGGCTAAAAGCGGATATTTCTTATCTTTTATCATACTTAAATTATTTTAGTTCGCTGGCTTTACCAACTGCTTTGAGCAATTCGAATTTCTTCATGTAAAATTTCTCCAAGGCGTTCATATATGTTTTCCCCGGGACAATAGGATCGAAGAGTGCGGGCGATAATTTGAAAAATTCACGGTGTACACGAGTCCAGATAAGTCGAGCGTCGGTGGCTATATTTATTTTGCAAACACCATACTGAATGGCTTTTACAAGTTCTTTGTTGGAAACACCTTTTGCGTCGGTGCCCAACTGACCGCCCGCAGCGTTAATGCGCTGAATTTCATCCATGTCGACAGCCGAGCCGCCATGTAAAACCAAAGGAAACCCAGGTAATCGTTTTTGTATCTCTTTCAGAATGTCGAATTGGATTCCCTGATCACCTGAGAATTTATATGCTCCATGACTGGTACCCACTGCAATTGCCAGGCTATCGCAACCGGTTTGCTTTACGAATTCTTCAACTTCAGAAGGCTGGGTAAATTTTTTGTGATTTTCGTCGACCGAAAGATCATCTTCAATTCCGCTTAAAACTCCTAATTCTGCTTCAACAGAAATATTTTTTGCATGTGCTTTTTCAACTATTTCTTTCGTAAGTGAGATATTTTCTGCGAAGGATTCGTGAGAAGCATCGATCATTACCGATGTATATCCTCCCGACTCAATACATTTAACAGCATGTTCTTTGTTGCCATGGTCGAGATGAACTGAAAAAATGGTATCGGGATAAATTTTTGCTGCGGCCGAAATCATGGAAATAAGCATTTCGGAACCGGCATAATTTCGGGCAACAGGAGTTGTTTGAACTATAAAAGGAGCTTTTGTTATCTGAGCTGCACTAAACAATGCATGTATTTGCTCCATACACCACACATTTACCGCCGCTATTCCATACCTTCCATAGCAATTCTGAAATATTTCTTTTGTGGAAACAAGCATCTTTTGAAAGTCAGTTAGTTAGAAAGATTTAATAGAATAAATTTACGCTACTATTTATATCGATTCCAAATAATACGACTTAAATCTTTATGCAAAGGTTTGCATAAACAGGATGAGCTTTCAAAAAAACATGTGCAGAAGATGCTTAAAAGGTATTCAGAAGAATGGTTTTTGCCGGATTTATGTATGGGAAAGGATAAATGAATGAATTATTTTGAAGATCCTCTGACAATTAATTCAGGATAGAGTTTTTCAAGTCTAATATTTGAAAGATCGTTATTGGAATTTACACGTTTCATAAGTATTCGTGCTGACAACATGCCAAGTTCGTAGGTTGGCTGCCAAACGGTCGAAAGTGATGGCTTAAAGTAGCAGGAATGCGGATCATCATCGAATCCGATAATTGAAATCTCATCCGGGATTTTTATTCCGGCTTCCTTAATAACGTACATAGCGCCAATCGCAACTCCGTCGTTGATGGCAAAAATGGCATCCGGAGGTGAAGGTAAAGCCAGTAAGTGTTTGGTTGGATCAATTCCATGTTCAGGCATAAAACCTTCGGCCTCAATAATGTATTCTTCATTAACAGGAAGTCCATGTACCTTTAGTGCATCTTTGTAAGCTTCAAGCCTGTGCTTGACTGTTGAAAGCGTAGAAGGTCCTGCAATGTGCGCGATTCGCCGGCATCCGGTTTTTATCAGGTATTCAACTGCCTGAAATGCACCTTTGTATTCGTCAACGAAAACTTTGTCTACTTCGATCCCTTCGCAATCGCGATCAAAAATAACCAGCGGAATATTATTTTCCGTTAAGATCAAAAGATGCTCAAAGTTCTTTGTTTCCGATGATGGCGATATTAAAAAACCATCAACCCGGATTGATGCAAAAGTTCTGACAAGCGATTTTTCTTCTTCATAAGATTCGTTGGATTGTCCGATGATCATGTTTATTCCCATGGGGTTCAACAAATCCTGAATACCGCTGATCACCGACGAAAAAAAGTAACTGGTAATTTCAGGAACAATAACACCAATCGTATTCGTTCGTTTTTTTAAAAGATTTAATGCCAGGAGGTTGGGTTGATAGTTTAATTTTCGGGCCAGTTCAATTACAGCTTCACGGGTTTTGGTACTTATAGCCGGATGATTATTTAATGCGCGCGAAACGGAAGAAGGGGAGATTCCCAGCTCTTTTGCTATTTCAGTTATTGTTGTACGCGATTTTTTCATTTCTGAATTAAATACAAGTTTTAATAACAATACTTCGTTCAAAACTTAGTTATTTATCTGATTTACAGCAAAATAACTGATTATTTATTAGATTAAAACCGCAGAGATTTGTATCTTTAAAGTATTAATTACCAGTTAATTACTTTAATTATGGCCACCTC
>JBGSUC010000078.1:0-10080 GCA_041736275.1 Prolixibacteraceae bacterium | reverse complement strand
GTGACCCAGCTGGGGATTTAACCACCAAGGGTACTTATTCCAATATCAATATATTACAATTTTTATTCCCTAAAAGGGGTACGATCTGGACACTGTGCTATTCTGATTCTGTCTGCCTTTGACAAACGCGTGTCTGCATCAATCTCAAGTTCAAATTTACAATTTATTTTTGGACAAACAAACATATTGAACATCAGTTTTTTATCCCAGGTGCAAGGTGCAAGCATATCTATATAGATATGCTTGCACCTTGCACCTGGTTTTTATAAATCTGCTATGAATTAATAGAGTTACTTATGACCTTCGAGAAACATCATTATCTTTGCAAATAACAATAAGAATTATCGCGGTTTAAGTACCGCTAATATATAGACATAACGTTCGCTGAACGTCTCGTCACGAAAACTGGTAATTTTCAAAAAGAAGAGAGACTGACGCGCAATGTTCATGCTATACGAAAGTATGGCGTGGGCTTGCCGTGCGACATGAAGTCGATTATTAAATTGTTTATTGAACACGTTTCAATAAACCTGGTGTTCTGCCATCAGTATCCTACAAGGCATGCTTTCAGGTGCATCCGAAAAAGTATGAAGCCCTTTGGACAACGCCCAAATCCCCTGTTCGAGCAACAAAAGGGAGGCAAGAATTTCGTGAGAGATAAATGCTTTCGATAATCCCAATTGAAATAGGGTCAGGATAAGATAGTATGGACAATGAAAGTGAATGCTTGTAACTATCGTCAACACGAAAGAGCGAAAGGGATTGTAACGCTCTAACCAAAATGGTAAGCTGACAGGACTGGGAGATGGCATGATACCCAGCGCAGATGTAGTTCAGTCGGTAGAAAGAGCAGTCCTAACCTATCTGTACATTTAATAGTCGGAACATGGTAACTCTGTATCCCCGCCTACAAATATAGGCAAGTGAAACCGCAAGGCACACCCATGAGGATGCCGAGAGAAGATGGTGGAAAAAGCGAATGCTCCCTTGTAATGAGAGGGATACGGATTGAACCAACATTTATGGATTAAATGAGGTAACATCATCTGGCACGAAAGTGGGCAGACTTCCACTTGGTATTTCTTTGTGAGAGAATTTGTAGAATTGACTTAAATTTAAGCAAGCAAATGAACGAAAATAAAAAATCGTGTGCGCTTAATGCTTCTTTCGACACAAAAACCAGTCAATGGAACTCTATTGATTGGCAAAAAGCGGAAAAGGAAGTTAGGAAACTACAAATGCGTATCGCAAAAGCGACGGAACAAAAACAATATGGTAAAGTTAAATCTTTACAATGGATTCTCACTCACTCTTATAAAGCCAAATTATTGGCAGTTAAAAGAGTTACTTCTAATAAGGGAAGATACACAGCAGGTATTGATAACGTAATCTGGGATTCTGAAGCCAAGAAAATCGATGCGGTAAAATCATTGAAACGATCGGACTATAATCCTTTGCCTTTGAGGAGAGTTTACATTCCCAAAAAGAATGGGAAATTGCGCCCATTGAGTATACCCTGTATGAAAGATAGAGCTATGCAGGCACTTCACCTGTTGGCATTAGAACCAGTAGCAGAAATAACAGCAACACCAGACTCCTATGGATTTCGGACACATAGAAGTTGTCAAGATGCGATAGAACAGTGCTTTAAAATTCTATGCAGAAAGAAGTCTCCCGGATGGATACTGGATGCTGACATCAAGTCCTGTTTTGATGAGATTAACCATGAATGGATAATCAAAAATATCCCAACGGATGAGAGAATACTGCAACGATGGTTAAAAGCAGGATATATAGAAAAATCCTCTTTCTATGATTCAGAAAAGGGAACTCCCCAGGGCGGAATAATTTCTCCAACAATAGCAAATATGGTTTTAGATGGCATGGAAGTGGCTATTCGAAGTAAAGTTAAGGCTAAAGATAAGATTAATCTTGTCAGATATGCCGACGACTTTATAATAACTGCACACTCTAAAGAAATCCTCGAACAACAGATAATACCAGCCATTGTTACGTTCCTAAAGGAAAGAGGACTGAATCTATCTGAAGAGAAAACGAAGATAGTGCATATCTCGCAAGGATTTGACTTTCTTTCTCAGAATATCCGTAAATACAATAGTAAACTTTTAATAAAACCAACAAAGGACGCAATTAAAAGTCTGTTGGGAAAAGTCGCGGATATATTAGCTACATCAGGCAGTCTGCAAACAGACATAATGATTAAGCGTCTGAATAGTGTATTAAGAGGTTGGGGGAATTATCATAAACACGTGGTTTCTAAGCAAGTATTTAATCAAACAGATAATCAAATATTTGTTCTAATAACGAAGTGGATGAAGAAAAGGCACCCTAACAAATCTTGGGAATGGATGATGAAGAAATATTTTTCTGATGGGCACAAATGGAGTATATTTAATTGCAGATGGAGAATAAAGAAGGGGAATAAAATTGAGATGCTCCGCCTTTTCTCTCTGAAATTAATCCCCATAAAAAGATATCGGAAAATTAAATCTATCGCGACTCCTTATAAACCAGAATTCTCGGAATACTTCCAAAAAAGAGAGTTATGGAAAAAGGAAATAACGAAAACAACATCCGTGAAAACTCACTTAATTATACCATGTTGGAATTAACAGTCCGCCGCTGGATTTACCTGAAAAGGGAATATCTTTGAAATGCTTGAGCCGTGTGCAGGGAAACCTGCAAGCACGGTTCTTAGGGGAGTTGGGGGCTAAAAGCCCCCTGCTTACCCGATTGTTTTCTTCTTTAGGTAACCAGTACCTCGTGACGGATCAGTGTGAGTTCCACGCTTTTTCATGAGGCCTTGGCGGACAACAAAAACGGATTGTTGAACGAATAAATGTCTGGGGAATATGAAAAAAGTAAAGTTCTATATCATTGCGTCAATTGACGGTTATATCGCTTGCCCCTGGGATGACGACATTAAATGGTTCGCTGAATTCCCCAATCCTTCAAAAAATGACTACGGCTACAAAGATTTTTTCGATTCAACCGACACCGTTATCATGGATGAACTCGTGTACAATGAAATTTTGTCTCTTGATGTCATTTGGCCATACAAAAACAAAGTTACATACGTCATTTCCCGGTTTGAACGAAAATCAGAAGAGAATATCAGATTTGTAACTGATGATATTGCTGAAACTGTTTCCAGACTAAAGCAGCAGCCAGGAAAAGATATCTGGTTGATTGGCGATAAAGCTATATCGCAATTATTCGACCAGTTAGACGAAATGCAATTGGTTTATATCCCTATAATTCATGGTAATGACAAACCATTATTTCCGGAAAAGCTTAGTTTTTCCCAATGGACACTATCTGAAAATATTGCGTATGACAATGGAACTATACGATTGACATATCAACGAAAATAGAACATAAGTGGTCTTCGTTTTTGTTCAATTATTAAATAATTTCCTTACAGAAGCATCGTTTCTTTCATCATTTCAAACATTCATATTATGCTGTTGTGTGGCAATCTTTGCCAAATGGAAGCCAACCTCTGCCAAAGAAATGTAAAATACTAACCATCAAGGCTGTTCATGTACTTTTGAATTACATTAATCGTGATGTAATAATTTAAATCAAAAGTATCATGGATGAAAAATTGAATAACCAGGATGTTCTGCTTGTCAGGGAAAAAGACAGTGATAAATTGAAGGTCGTTTCGGGTATCGAAAAAGATGGCAAGCCATTGTCCGTTGAACCCAAACAGGAAAACGAGTCGCAGTTTCTACGAATCGACAAATCCGGCAATGCGCTGGATAACTTCATGTCGAATTTTCAGAGGCAATACAAAGACCCAACCCATTTTCAGTTCTTTAAAGTACCTATTGAGAAGGTAGGTGAAATTGCCACAAAACTCCAGGAGGCTTTTAAGAAGCCAGATGAACCTGCCAATAAAGCAACTATTGACGCACTCAAAGTTGAATCTCCATCAATGGAAAAAAAGCAATCCACTCACACTATTGATGAAAACCGTATCGATTGGTCTCAATTAGAACGCCTTGGTGTTACCCGCGATACCCTTGAACGGACCAAAAGCCTGGAAGCAATGATGAACTGGCAGAAATCACCCGTTCTGATCCCTATTGTAGCCAAATTTGATGATACCACCCTTCGAACAGACGCCCGGTTATCCTTCAGGGAAATGCCAGATGGGAAACTGGCTTTGTCTATTCATGCTATTCGCAAAGAACCTGAATTAGACAGGCCATATTTTGGTGTCAGGTTCACCGATGAAGACAAGAAAAACCTGCAAACAACTGGAAATCTTGGCCGGATTGTCAATGCCGAATTCAAGCAAGGAGAAAAAACGCCAGTATTTATTTCGGTAGATAGATTGACCAACGAATTAGTTGCAGTAAGAACCGATAAACTTAAAATTCCTGAATCCATAAAAGGAGTTACTCTCGAAGATACACAAAAGCAACAGTTGGCTGAAGGTAAATCGGTTTATCTGGAGGGAATGACCTCCAAAGGCGGAAAAGAGTTCTCTGCAAACGTACAGGTTAATGCTGATAAGAAAGGAATTGAATTCAGGTTTGATCAACAACCAAATCAATCTCAGCAAAATGATCAACGACAATTTCAGCAATCAAACGGAGAAGTACGTATTCCCAAAACATTGCTTGGAGTTGAATTATCAGAAAAACAGCAAAGTAAACTTCAGGAAGGGCAAACTATATATGTAAGCGGAATGAAGGATGGACAGGGCCAGGATTTTAATGCTTTCGTTAAAGTTGATAACGAAAACTCGAAACTGGCTTTCTTCAAATGGAACCCGGATAAATCAACCGCAAAAGAAGTCACTCCCGATAATGCAAGTAAAACTCAGGTAGATGTCAATTCGGAAGGTAAAACAAACGAAGCCACCAAAAAACTTGATGAGCCTTTGAAAAAGGATCAAACGCAGCCGACCGAAAAACAGGCTGAAAAACAAGACAAAAAAATGACGGAGGAAAACAAACAAGAACCCGAAAAGCCTGAGAAGACCAAAGGAAGGAAATTGTAGTTTAAAAGTTATTCCTATTTCGGGAGTAAAAAAAGCCCCGAAAGGCCTTAAAAATCAAACAGCAGTTGCTGGACCGGCTGCTTATTCATTGGGAGTAGTTCAACAGGATCGAAGACAGGCATCTCTGGTTGATTGATCTTCGACTGTTCCTGTTTATGTTTGGGAAGTTGCAGCACCATATAACTCTGGTCTTTGGAAATCGGAACAATGTATGGCGCTCCGGTTATCGGATGCGGATTCACCTGCCAGCCGGAGAAAAACTGGTTGGTCAGGGTATCCATGCAGGCAACTTCTCCAAACATTCCGTTCAGGCACATATTGACCAAACACATCATGGCGCACGTCCGGTCGATATCGGCTCCGTAAAACCTTGCATTTCGGTTGATCCTGGCTGCTGCCATTAGCGTTCTGCCTGAACCGCAGCATGGATCAGCAATCCGTTCACCATCCCGGATTTCTCCGATGGTAATTAATGCCATCATTTCGCAGATATGTTCAGGGGTGAAAAACTGCCCTGCTTTGCCGTAACTGATGTGTTCCATAAAGAAGTCGCCAAAGACATCTTTCAACCCTTCCCCATCGTTTTCCATGTCGATTATTACTGCTGCTAATGCAGAGGGGAAAATCTGAAGTTCAACTTTAGTGTAACCTTTGATGATTTCAAAATAGCGGTCTTCCATTTGTCCCAACGAGAGGGCGCAAACGGTCATTTCCAAAAAATCGGAGAATACATGGCTAACCCCATGTCTTCGTGCCAACTGATCCATGTAATTTGAGAAACTAAGTAACTTTTCCATCGTGATTTACCGCTGCCCAACGGATTTATTAAGGCTTCTGGCTCGCCGGTTAATTTTGAGCCGAAACCATTGAGCAGACCGGATTCTTGTCAAGGGCCACTTCGACACGATACGCTGCTCAGTGACTCCATCGAAGTGAGCTTGTATACCCTTGACTTTTCCGGAATGCGGAAATACCTTTGCGACAAATTGAGTTAGAGTAAAAAACTTATAAAACAGAAATATTTGACAGAGAAAAGCATTGATGAACGAATAAAAAAGGGTTTTTCACCCTCTTCTATTATGATGCAATTGATACCGATAGATGTTCACCTTTTGAAGCATCAGCTGATTTGAAGTAAGCCTCTTTGATTTGATTAGTTAACTGATCAGATTCAAGATCGACTGATTCGATTACCCGAAACCAGGTCCAAAACAAATCAAAGATTTCATTGTCAGATTCGATTTCAGATTCTTCCAAAGAATCAATGTAATCACGATCATACCACAGCACAATTTCCTGATAATCACCAAAATCATGCTGAAATGTTTTAATCGAATAATAAGCCAGTGTTTTAAACTTCTGCGGAATGGGAAAACTGGAGTGAAAGTAATCCAGTAGCACCCGCATTTCAATTTTCAGTTTTTTGTAAAATGCTGAATCGCCCATTTGGGCAAAACCATTTGAACCTATGACTAAATAATCCATGATAAATTGTCCATGCCTTTGGAACTTATATGGGTATCAAGCACACCCGATTTAAAAATGATTAAAAGTTTGCTGAAATCCATTGTTGAAAAGCCTGTTCAGTAGTCAAATCTCCGCTGACCCATATCTGATGGATTTCCAGAATTATTTCCCAGGCATGTTCGTCCTGTGCAAAAAATCCTTCTTCCTGGTCAAATACTTCAACAGTACCAAGTGAAGTATCGATAACTCCGCAGCTGTATTTTCCATTGATCCAACTTTCGTTTAAAGTAAAATCCATGATAGTTTGATTTAATTTGATTAATCGTAATGTAAAAATTGATGATGTTCCAGTTTCCAATGAGCTGGAAGCATACTCACAATCTCGTTGTAGCTTTCAGCCAGTTCGAACAACCACGGACGTTCCAGGATTGCTCCTTTTTCATCGAGATAAGGACCAAGTGTCCATAGCATTCCGTTTAGTAACCTATCTATAGTTTGTATATCTAGTTCAAGCATTTGTAAATGCCGATGCCTTTCGGACTTTTTTGGGTATCCGGCACACCCGTTTATTTATTCTACTGAAGTAATCACAAGTTTACCGTTGGAAACAGCAACCCGGATGAGTTTGGACGGATGGAAACCAGCTTCCTGAAGCCAGTTTCCGGTCAGAGTAAGTTTGGGAACTACTTTAGGTGTGCGGGCGTATTTTCCTTGCCTGTAATTCGGCTGAAGTTTGATGATCCGTGTCATGATTAATCCTCCGATGGTTTCATGATAAAAATGGCCGGTGACGGATCGTCAAAATCCTGTGCCTGAATAACTGCTTTGAGGGTGACCAACCGCATGTTCCGGTTACCATCCAGATCAGGATCCAATTTCTCGTTCGGTTCCCAATCTCCTTTGTCGGCAAGCACCACATTTAGCTTATAGTTTAAGGTGGATCCGCTGCATGTTTTAGCGGCAAACATGAACATGAACAGTACATCCCAAAGCCGTCCATCCAAATCCTGAACTCCCTCAAAACCTTCAGGAATTTCCACGTATTTATCCCAAACTGCCCGGGTCAGGTAAACCGGATACTTTATACCTGCTTCTTTTGAAATCTTCTGATCGACACGAACTAGAAAACCATCTTCAACAGCTTGTTTCGTACTGTATGAGACAATTACTTTCCATTCTGAAAAATCACTCATTTGTTTTTACTGCTGCCTTGCAGATTTATATTGGCTTCTGGCTCGCCTGTTAATTTGAACCCAGGCAGATTGAGCAGGCCGGATTCTTGTCAACGGGCGAATGTCAGTTTTGAAGTGAAGCGAAAAAGTGACCGAGTGCGAAGCAAGCTTTTCATTTCCCTTCCGGAAGGGGAAAAGCTCCCTTGACTTTTCCGAAATGCGCAAATAAATTTGGGCGAGAATTGATAGAAGAAAAGCTCTCTGTAATCGGTCAAACATAAATTGAAAGAAGAAATATGGGAGATATTGAATTTAGCGAACAAAAAAAAGCCCCGAAGGGCTCTGTTCACATCAACCCTTCATCGGCAAAGGAAAAGTAAGTTTCTGAAGTAATAATTAAGTGATCCAATACCGCGATGTCGAGAACTTTGCCAGCCTCACGGATTTTCTTGGTCAAATCTTTGTCAGCTTCGCTAGGAACCAGGTTCCCAGAGGGGTGGCAATGTGATAACACCAAACTGCAAGCATTTGATTTTAAGGCTGTTTGCATTATCATTCGTACATCTGCAACTGTTCCTGAAATTCCTCCTGCTGAAATCTGGCAGTAGCCCAAAACCTTGTTATTCCGGTTCAGACAAAGGATGTAGAAATATTCCCGGTAATCAAGGCTGGGAAAAACATCTTTTAAGCAACCGTAGGCATCTGCAGAAGTAACCACCTTGGGCAGTTCTGATGCTTTGTACTTTGGTTTGTAACTGATTTCGATTTCACACAAGGTTGAATTAATCAGTTCACGTGGAGTAAATAAATTTGTTTGCATTCTTTGTCACCGCTGCCCGGCGGATTTTTTTAAGGCATCTGGCTCGCCAATTAATTTTGAGCCAACCAGCACATTGAGCAGTCCGGATTCTTGTCAATGGGCGAATGTCAGTTTTAACGAAGACCGGAGACGGAAGACCGAAGTCAGAAGTTAAAAGTTAAAAGTGACCGAGTGCGAAGCAAGCTTTTCATTTCCATTCAGGAAGAAGAAAAGCTCCCTTGACTTTTCCGGAATGCGGAAATAACTTTGGAGAAAAATTGAGTGAGAGTAGTACCTCTCTATGTTTTTGTTCATTCATATAAATATAAATGAAACCTGAAACATTAGGATATCTTTCGATAATGTTAATGGCTAATGTAAATAAAATAATGGATCAAACATAACCAAATGGAATGCAGGCTGAAAAACATAGCAAGTAAAAAATAGACGAAAAAACCGAAGAGCCTTGAAAATTAAAATGCAAGAAAATGTAACTTAATCACAGAAAAACCATTGAAAACATGATGGTATTTATTAAAGAAAAGTCCACAATAACTACTAAAATTGTGGCTATTGTCTGTCTTTCCAGCAAGTAAGATGGATATTTGAAAGGTTAAGGTTATATGATAATTCTGGCATCTTTAACACCTTGATTGACCAACTGTGTCCGAAGATTATCGTGTCATCGAATTAAAAAATGCAATTTTTCTATACACGCTGGCCTATAGTAATAGGAATTGAAATACGTTCTTTTATCTCTTGGTAAATAGGTAAATCTACACCCTCTGCAACCTCTAAAGATACAAGAATAGCATAAGGTACCTTTTCTGAAAAACTGTTCGCATCTTTACTACAATTAACTTTTATTCTAATAACATCACCATCAATAAATGCAGCGGCAGCGGAACCTTCAAAAATTTCATGTTGTAATGTACCCCTTTTCACTGCTTGCCAATCAGCATCTGCTCTATTTGTAACTACCTGATTTTTTGCTTCAAACCATAGCCGTGATGTTCTATATCTTTGTGTATTCGATGAAATTGGAGAGAACCATGCTAATGTGATTGACAGTCTTCTTTTTATTGTTCGTGAGGATAATGATGGTGGTAAGGGTAAACTATAAACATGAGCTTCTTCCTCTTTTAGCTCTCCAAAACCAATAACTGTTGCTCGTTGTTCTGAACATTCTTTTATTTTATCAATATCTGGAAACCCATATCCAATCAACCTACTTTTAATGTTTTGAATCGTACGAGTATCTATACTATCAAGCCTCCTCTCAATTTCATAGCCAATTTCATCCCAACTACAACCATGCGTTAACATAGCTTTTATTAGAATAGCAATCTTATCAGAACCAATTTCTAAATTGTTATCTTCAATTAGTTCTTGCAAAACTTCATAACAGAAGTAACCATTACGGCTAATTAAAGCGGCGGAGTTGCTTGTCCCTATTTCGTGAATTGTTTTATAGAGGTCACCATTTAAATACATACCTTAGTAGCCTTGATAATAAACAGAAACATGGAAATATTCAAAGGTCAAAATCTCATAGAGTTTGCTGAACGCTTTAAATCGGACGAAGATTGCAAAATATACTTATCCGA
>JBGSUC010000077.1:0-48249 GCA_041736275.1 Prolixibacteraceae bacterium | reverse complement strand
TTTGTTTTTCCCGATCATATTTCTGCAAGGTTTTCCACTAAATTGCAAAAATTCCTGCAAATAAAATCATCAAAACAAACTGCGAAATCAACAAAATGATGTTAATAATCAACACCTTCGCTCATTTTTAAGGGCCGACTATTTAGTGTATAGTTAATAGATTATATTAAAGAGGATTTCGAAAGAGTCCTCTTTTAATTTATCTCACTAATACTGACTGAGTTTCAATCGTCGAGACGATAATTAATGCTTGTGGGTGGATATTAAGTTATTCGTAATAGACAGGTTTGAATGTACTTCTGACGCACCTGAAGCCAATGTATGACTTCGCCGAATCTTGGTACTCGTAGCTTCTGGTTGAAACCTGAATAAAATGAGCAATATCTTTCCACGATCCTCCGCGAATCACTTTTCGTTTCATAACAGGAAGATCTTCAGGTTTGGCGTTGTATTGAAAATCCGGACTAAAATCACTCATGATGTCATATCCCGATTCGTCGTATGCATTTGAAGTCCATTCGGCAACATTACCTGCCATATCATATAATCCGTATGAATTGGGTGGAAAATTGGCAACCCGAAGCGTTGTCACATTTGTGCGGCTATCTGATACGTAATTTCCTCTCATTGGCTTGAAGTTCGCAACAAAACTGCCTTCACTGTTTCTTGTATAATAACTACCCCAGGGATACAAGGTCATCTGATGTCCTCCTCTTGCGGCATATTCCCATTCAACTTCTGTTGGCAACCGGTAATCCATTACTCCAGGATTTTTGATCATATCCTGAAAATTGTTCATCTGTTTCGTTCTCCAGTTGCAGAAAGCCTTTGCCTGAGCCCATGTCACACCAACAACAGGGTAATTATCGTAAGCCACATGCGAGAAATATTTTTCGGTGAGAGGTTCATTGTATGAGAAGGTATAATCACGCATCCAAACCAGAGTATCCGGGTAAATTGGAGTATTTTCGCGCATAATAAATGAGGAGCGGTTCTGTATAGGGTTTTGGTTTCCTTTTGCATCAACAACAGTTCCTCCATAGCTTTGGGTTTCGAAGTTGTAGCTATTCGCTCGTCTTGCGGCTTGCTTGTAATCAATCCAATAAAACTCATAGATGAGTTTGCGGGAATCAATTTCCTTTTTATGAAAAAAACTTTCTTCTTCAGGAATATATATTCCTTCCAAAGCCGGTTGATAATCCGGATTCTTCCATTCAATTGGCTCAAGCCAGTTTAATCTTGGCGGATCAACTGGGTCCCCTCTTTTCCCTTCAGTAATTAAAAATTCCGGAATAGTTTCAGAAAGTAACTGACGGGCGATGGAATCTCTAACCCAGTAAACAAACTGGCGGTATTCATTATTGGTAATTTCGGTATCATCCATCCAGAAGGAAGGAACAGAGACCGTTTTAACAGGAGTATTTGCACGGTCTATTTCCTCATCAGATGGACCAATATTGATACTACCCTGTTTAATGAAATTCATTCCGTATGGAATGGGTTCAAAATAAGGTTTTCTATTCTGTGCGCTTGTAAGCTGACTTGTCCAGTCCCGGTTGCAAGAACTGAAAAGGAAAGTTGCAAACAAACTTATGAGCAGAAATTTATACATACCTTTCAGGTGCCATTTACAATTAGATGCCTTGATTCCTGAAAAACTCCAAAATAAGGTATCTATTGTTCTCAATTGTAGTTTTTCAAAAAAAAAAAGCCTTATCAGGAATTCCCCATAAGGCTTTAACTTATGTTTTTAGATATTAATATTCCCAAAGATTTTGCTCATAATCAAAGATTTTATTTTCAATCCGTTTACTTTCAAGCATAGCGTCTTTGCCACTTAAATATTGACTAATGTCCCGATTGTTATAAATATTCTCTTCTTTAACAATGTACGAATTGAATTTTCTTTTCAGAAATATATCGTCAAAAGAAGCATTTCGGGCAGCATTCATAGGATTGAAAACTTCATTAGAGGCAAGTATATCGCGGGCTTCAGGGAAATAAATCCAGAATGCCTGACGGCGTTGAACTGCCTCCTGATTGGTATCTTCATCCCGGTAGAATTCCTGAATAGGGCAAAGTCCGATAACCCTTACATTCATCGTGGAAGTCTGTTTGTCAAAATACCATTCTTCTTTTACCATAAACTGTTTTACTTCTTCTGAACGAATTTCTCCAGCGACAACTTTATCTACAAGTTCACCGGTGTCAACATCTCTAACTTTACGAGTACGGGTTGTCGCACCGAAAGCCTCTTTAACCTGATCAAAAGTCATTGGCACTTTAAACTCGTCGTCGTTTCTGGCATCATAGGCCGTTAATTTGCCATCTTTGATTCCCTGAATCAAGAGGTTTACTAGATTGTTTCTGCCTTCTACTTCCTTAGTCGGGAAATACAAAGGCTGATTCATTTTCTCCCGAAGATCAATGATACGCCATACCTTTTTTCTCCATAATACATCTGCCTCTCTGATATACGGCAAAGATGTTGGTTTACGGTTATAAAGGTCCGTCCGTTTATATGCACCATCAATAATCTGCGCTTTTGCTTCCTGTTTGGTTGCTCCAAACAGGAGAGCCAATACTCCAAAGAATACTAAAATCTTTTTCATGACTATCTTATTTTAAAACTTATTGGTGATAACGGACGTGTTGAACCATCGTCCCCTTTTGCCAAAATGTTATCTATAAATATTAAACTTCCCTGTGACAATGTGCCAAATTGCCCTTTTTGTTCGGCAGTAAATCTGTTGCCAGTTGCTTTATATGTTTTAACATATCCTGCTGCTCCAGAGAAAGTGACATCAAACTGGGTAACTTTAAATTTTAAGTCAAAGTCAAAATCTTTTAATTCAGCAAAGACTCCTTCTTCTGCCAATAAATCTTCCTTTCTCAGTTGTCCACCATTCATACCTGCAATAGTAGCAAGTGGAGGCGGCACTTCTTTAACTCTAAAAGTCATTGACCCCATCTGCCTTTTTTCTCCATTCATGTTAGCAGTAACGAAAATGGATGTGCTCTTACCTGTAGCATCTAATTTTGTCGGATAAACAAAATACTCATCTCCATTTTTCTCAAAACGTCCATTATTAAATGATATCTCCAAATTTTGAGTTGCCACTCCAGGCACGGATACTTTAATTGGATTAGCGATACCCATGTATAACACGTTCATCTTTGTTGGAGAAATGGTAACACTAGGTTCTCCAACCTGATATTCACCTTCAAAAGGGTAATTGTTAATGTTGCCCTCCGGGGTTTTAAACTTAATTAAACCACCCCATTTAAATGTGCCAACCTGTGTGGCTGTGGTCTTGAATATTCCCTTTCCATCTTTCATTATTAGCTTATTGTTGCCAACAAAGATTTCAGGTTGTTGAGTTGTATCTTCTGCAGCCAGAAAGATCTCAGCTTCAAACTGATCACCTTTAAGAACGTAAGTCGATTTTGCCAATATTCTGGCGCCCAATTTATTAAACTTGAACGATGCAGCATCAATCTGACCGAAAAGTCCGGAAATTACATTTGTTTCTGCATTTTGAATGTCAATCTGCATTTTAGAAAGTAAAGTGATGACAGCAATTAACGGCTTGCTTTCAAAATATTGACTTTCCCATGATTTTTTTTCTCCGCCTTCACTTAAATCAATTTTCGGATCTGGTGTATCCAGTTGTTTTATTATATTCTCACGCAACGGGGAACCTTCTTCCAGATCAGATGTCAAAAAATCACGGTATTCTTTAATACTCTCTTTTAGATCAGATGCCTTTTTTTGTTGAATCATGATCTCCGAAGGAGTATTTAAATCATCTTCCTTTTTTATTAGAATAGTATCGCCAACGCTATTAATAATTATAGGATCTCCTTGGTGTAAAATGAAATCCGGGTCTGCATCTTTTAATGGTATCCCTCCGGATGCCAATACCAATTCCTGTTTAAGATCTTTTATTTTAATGATTAATTCTGTCGTTTTTAATTTAACTTCATCTGCCTTGTCTTTCCACTCTTTTACCTTCGTTGGATTTTGAATATACGCAGCATCAAAGGCGCTGTAAATCTGATTATTTTTCCTATTAACGTTATTTAGTGTCTGGGTCAAACTGGCATCCACAATCCGAAATGATTCGAGAACCTCTGATGCAACATTGAGTGCTAACATAGCAGTCAGCACCAGATACATCATATTTATCATTTTTTGCCTCGTGGATTCCGGGCAATTTTTACTCGACATAGTTCGCGCTCTTTTAGATTACTTCTTTTTATAATTCATGGCACCAAGCATATTCCCATAAACTGAATTAAGAGCATCAAGATGTGAATTCAATTTTTCGGCATTCTCCTTGTATTTCTTCATTTCCTGAACCGATGAAGTAATAATTTGATTCATCTGATTTAAATCTTCGAAGAATTTGGTTGAAGCATGAATTTGATCACTTGTACCTTTTAATTGTTCAACGTAAGTTGAATTAAGTGATTCAATATTCTTATTTAGTTTGTGAAGGTTTTCGCCATAGCTGGAAGAGTTCGAATCCAGATCTTTAAATCCCTTTTCAATAGATCCTGAAAGCTTCTGGTAAGATTCTACAAGTTTACTTCCTGAATCATCAATCTGTTTCGTGAATTTTACACTTGACTCATTTAACTTGCCAAGCATGCTGTCTCCTGTCTCCGAAATCTTATGAGCTGTACTACTATACGAATTTACCAATTCCCCAATTGAGTTATTAATTGTAGAATTTGCCTGTGTATTCATTTCCGAAAAAGCAATCATAGATTCCGAAGCGGAATTCAGGTTTCGTACATATACATCTGTAGCCAAAGTAGCGGTTGAAATATCACTAATCCCTGATGCGGTATTAGATAGATCTGTTAAGCTTTTTCCGACTTTAGTCAGAAGTTCAGGAGTGATATTAGTACTGCTCAGAAGAGATTCAAAGTTACCTTTAGGGGCAGTCTTGGCCTCTTCAATTGCTTCCAAAAATTCGTAATCTTCTTGTAACTCCGGATAAACCTTAGCCCAATCTGGTTGTTCCAGTGGCGGCTCGAAGGCAGACAGGAAGAATATAAATGCTTCGGTCATTAATCCGATTGTAAGCATTATCCCTGAATGATTCCAGTGCTGAAGTTTAAACAAAGCACCAATGAGCACCAATGCTGCACCCCAGCCATAGACATAGCCCATAAGTACTTTCCACTTTTTTGACTTAAGTATTTCGCCAATATTCATGTGATCAAAATTAAAAAAGGTAATTAAAATTCGTTGCCAAAAGAAGATCGCACACAACGGAATCCGATATAGGATTTTGTTGTGTCCTGATATTCAAAACTTCTTGTCGAGACTTGAAGAAAAGCTGAAATATCTTTCCATGAACCACCACGGATAACTTTACGCTTTAATGCAGGTTCATCTCCAGGTTTTGCATTGTATTCAAAATTCGGATTAAAATCGTTTATGTACATGTAAGCTGACTCATCGTAGGCTGTACTTGTCCATTCAGCAACATTCCCGGACATATCATAAAGTCCAAAATCATTAGCGGCATAACTTCCTACTTTCATAGTAGCCATACCTCCATCTTCCACATAGTTACCTCTTAAAGGTTTGAAGTTGGCCAAAAACACGCCATCCTGCTCCCGTGTGTAATATCCACCCCATGGATACATAGATAACTGCTTGTCTCCACGTGCGGCATATTCCCATTCAACTTCGGTAGGTAATCTGTAATCTTGTAAAGTAGCTTCTTTTTGACTTGATAAAAATTCGTTATGTAGTTTTGTCCTCCAATGACAAAATGCTTTTGCCTGTTCCCATTGAACTCCAACCACCGGATAATCATCAAATCCGGGATGCCAAAAATAACGGGTTGCCCAGGGTTCATTGTATGAAAATGTAAAATCTCTAATCCAGCATAAAGTATCAGGATAGATGTTTACAATATTACGTAGTATAAATGAAGAGCGATTCTGGATGGATTCTTCTTCTCCTTTAGAATTTTTTACTGTTCCATTGTAACTTTGAGTTTCGTAGTTGTACATGTTTACTCTACGCGCTGCTTGTTTAAGGTCAATCCAATGATATTCATAAAACAGCTTTCTGGAATCAATCTCTTTTTTATTGAAAAAGCGCTCGTTTTCTGCAACATATAGAGGCTCAAGGGCTTCAATGTAATCAGGATTATCCCATTCAATTTTTTCCCGCCAGTTAATTCTTGGCGGCTCAATTGGATTTCCTCTTCGATCCTCACTATTCATGAACTCCGGAAATTGTTCGGATAATAATGTCCGTGCAATGGAATCCCTTACCCATTGAATAAACTGCCGATACTCATTATTGGTGATTTCTGTATCGTCCATCCAGAATGCATCAACTGATACAGTTTTTGATGGTGTGTTTGATGAGGCTATATCCTGATCGTTTGGACCAAGATTAAAAGATCCTCTGTGAACAAATGTCATTCCGTAAGGAGTTGGTTCAAACCATTTCCCCCTTCCTTTAACACCCGTTAGTTCCCCATTCCCTGACTTGTTACAACTATTTAGAGTAACAATTGCCAAAATAACTAACCCAATAGAAAAATGTTTTTTCATAGTACAGCTATATGTTGCTTCTAAAAAATCTTTTTATAAGTATCTTACGCTCTTGTATTTCTTGTTTCTACTTTTTCCTAAATCAATGCTATAGCTCAGGTATAGTTCATGTGATCCATTACCATATGCTGCTAAAGCAGAAGTCATAATATCGTAGGCATATCCGATTTTAAGACCATTATTTAATTCAAAACCTAAAAGAATCCCAATCGCATCATTAATCCGGTAATTTAATCCAGCCCGAAGTCGCTTTTTGTAAACCAGATCAACATTAAAATCGATCTGATAAGCGGCCATATCTGTCTTAAAAAAAACAGCAGGTTGTATTTCAAATAACGGATCTGGCAGATTGATATTGTAACCTGCAGACATATAATAATGTCGGCTTAAAAAAGTACGTGCCTGATCTCCCAACAAAATCGAAGCTTCATTAATATGAGTAACGGAAGCTCCGAAAAAATAATCATTCGATTTCAAAAACATGCCAAATCCTAAATCAAGTGCCAACTGACTAACATCTGACTGCGGGATTCCAAAATCTTCAGCAATTGATTGGTGATATTCACTTTGGGGAATATACCATTCTGCTTTTATTGCCATGTTGTAAAATCCGACGCTGGCTCCTATTCCCAAATCTCCAATACCCGTTTTTCTCCGGTAAGCGTAATCGAGATTTACTGAAATGTTTTTGAGAAACCCAAGTTCGTCGCTTATTACATTTAGTCCAATTCCACTATTTAATCCAAAAAGGTTGTTTGCTGCACCAACGCTAAAAACCAATGTTTTCGGTGCCCCTTCAATACCAACCCATTGGTAACGATTTAATATTGTTCCATTTATCAATCCATCGTTGCCAGCATATCCCGGATTTACTGTTAATTGAGTATTTCTGTTAAAGCTGAACTGCGGATCTTGCTGGGCAATTGCGGCTAAGATAGCTATTATATATAAAAATAAAAATAAAAATACTTTTTTCATGAAAGCGTTGTTGCGTCTCAGTTTCGCCCAATTAATAATCAGTAAAATAATACAAAAATGTTTACTGTTCCAAAAAAGCGGATATCTATAAAGTCAATGAACGTCGGGTTCTGTTATTTATTTTGTCTTTTATGCATCTTTCGTACGTTTTTCCACCATCTGTCAGGAATCTCTCCGTGCGAAGCTTTTTTGTAATCGTCTTCATCACAGGGGACTATGTATATTTCACCATTTCTGTTATTGAAATCAGAAATTTCCATCCACCATCTTCCAGAAACACGGCTTTGGAAAAATACAAGTGTCATGTTTATATCTGACATATCTACCATGAATTGGTTAAAATCTTCGGTGTCTTCAGATGGATCTTCGGGCTTACGGTTTAAAAAGCCTTCCATAAAATGCCAAACAATTTGAGCCATCAAATTAGCCGAATTCGTACTTTTATCTCTTTCGGGAATTAAATTGAAAAATCCAGCTATGTTAAGTTCGTCGCTGGTGCCGGCATATCTTGCAATTTGACAGGCTTCTTCCGAGTATAGTCCGTTTGGCGATGCCATCGATTGCCCTGTAGCATCCTGGTATCGTATTGCATTCATGTCAAAACTGAAAATATGGGCATCGCGTAAAATTGGTTCAACGGAAGTCAGATTATATCTTACCTGACCTAATCTTTTTACCTCCCAGTGATAATTATTGAATTGATCAATATCAGTAGGTTCAACAAAATAGTTTTGGTATCCGAGCGAAGTATAAGAATATAGATTTTTTTGCTTTTCAAAAATCAGGTTTAGGTAGTTGTCCGAGTTTATTGTTTTCACCCCTTTTCTGAAATCCAGCTTAGGGTCAACAGTAACCAGATTAAACAATCGACCATCGAAAGCTTTTGTCATACCAAATGTCAGATCCTGTGATCCTCCCAAAACAATTAAGGTTTGGTTGTTTGTCAAAATATGATCACAAATATCTCTTAATGCAAAGTAAGAGTCGTTGGCAGTATGACCTAATTTAAGATTGCCAAGATCCAAAATTTTGAATCTTGGATTGATCCGGTTGAGGTTATATAAATGTTTTCTGATTTCGTCGGGTGCTTTGGCTGCTCCCTGTATACTGGAATTCCGATCTTCACTGACCCCGATAATAATCAGTTCTGCCTTTTCTGGTCTGAGTTTTTCCTGATTTTTTTGCAATAGAACTCCTAAAGTATGTTTCTTATTGCACCAATCAGCATATTCAAACTGCTCGAAATCAACAGGTTCGAAATAATGTAGCAAGTCCATTCGTGGTTTTTTATCAGGATTTGAATTTACATTTTAAATTATAACGGGCAAACAAAAATATGTTCACCCGCAAAATTTATTTTTTTCGCCCCTTTTTAGGAGCTGGCTGTTTTTCAATCAAAGCCAGACAATCTTCCAACGTAAGCTTTGTTGCATCCGTATTTTTGGGAATCTTGTAATTATTTTTGTTGAAGGAAATGTATGGTCCCCACCTTCCATTCAATAATTTAACATCAGGATTTTCTTCAAATACATTAATTATAGCATTGAGATCTTTCTCTCTTTTGGCATCAATTAGTACGATTGCTCTATCCAGCTCAACGGAGTATGGATCATCAACGTCTTTCTCGAGCGATATAAATTTGCTGTCGTGTCTGATATAAGGTCCAAACCTACCGATAGCAACAGTAACTGATTTGCCTTCATATTCTCCAATGTTTCGCGGAAGTTTAAATAATTCCAATGCATCTTCGAGTGTAATGGTTTCAATATGCTGCCCGGAACGAAGGCCTGAAAATTGTGGTTTTTCGCCTTCTTCGGTAACCTCGCCGAGTTGTGCCAACGGACCAAACCGACCAATTTTTACTGAAACTTCCTTTCCTGTCTTCGGATCAATGCCTAGGATTCTGACTCCATTTGTTCGTTCTGCCTCGCTTAAGGCATTTTCAACCTTTGCATGAAATGGCTCATAGAAGGTTCTGATCATATCGTTCCATACGATTTCTCCTGATGCTATTTCATCGAACTCTTTCTCAACTTTTGCGGTAAAGTTATAATCCATAATCAGATCAAAATACTTTACAAGGAAGTCGTTCACAACCATACCGATGTCAGTAGGGAAAAGTTTTGATTTTTCTGCTCCGGTTTGTTCTGTCTTGACTTTTATCGTTATTTTTTGTCCTGAAAGGACTAAGTCGGTGAATTCGCGTTCAACTCCAGGGCGATCTTCTTTCACTACATAGCCACGATTCTGTACCGTGGTGATAATAGGAGCGTATGTTGAAGGTCTGCCAATTCCTTGTTCCTCCAGCTTCTTAACTAAACTGGCTTCTGTAAAACGGGGTGGCTTTAATGTAAACCGTTCTGTGGCCTGAATTTTATCCCAGCGAAGTATTTGTTTTGCAGTTAAAGCTGGTAGTAATCCTTTTGTAGCACCATTCTGATCTTCATCGTCGTCAGATTCCATATAAACCTGTAAAAAACCATCGAAAATGAGAACCTCTCCGGTAGCTATAAATTTTTCCGCAGAATTTGAAATATCAATTGTAACTGTAGTTTTTTCAAGTTCGGCTTCGCTCATTTGTGATGCAATGGTGCGTTTCCAGATCAAATCATATAATTTTTTTTCCTGATTTGTTCCTGAAGCTTGTTCCTGATCCATGTAGGTCGGACGAATAGCCTCATGGGCTTCCTGTGCATTTTTCGATTTGGTTTTATACTGGCGAACCTGATGGTATTTTTCTCCAAGAGTGCTGATTATCTTTTGTTTTGCAGCATTAATTGCCAATCCGGAGAGATTTACCGAGTCGGTACGCATGTAAGTTATTTTACCGGATTCGTATAGTTTCTGGGCGATACTCATGGTTTGAGATACTGAATAACCCAACTTCCGGCTGGCTTCCTGCTGTAAAGTAGAAGTGATAAATGGTGGGGCAGGAGACCGTTTCCCTGGTTTTTTAACTACATCGCTGATCTGAAATTCAGAACTTTTACATTTTTCAAGGAACGCATTAGCCTCTTCCCTGGTGTCAAAACGGTTATTTAATTCGGCTTTCAGTTCGGTGATTTTCCCGTCATTTTCAGGAACCAAAAAGCTGGCCGACACCCGAAATGCTGATGTGGAGGTGAAATTAATAATATCCCGTTCTCTTTCTACGATTAGCTTTACTGCAACAGACTGAACCCTTCCGGCTGATAGTGATGGTTTTACCTTCTTCCACAATACCGGAGAAACTTCAAATCCAACAATTCGGTCGAGAACTCTTCGTGCCTGTTGCGCATTTACAAGGTTTATATCCAAAGGACGTGGATTTTGAACTGCATTGAGAATTGCCTCTTTAGTAATCTCATGAAATACAATTCGCTTAGTTCTTTCAGGATCTAAACTCAGTGTTTCCATCAGATGCCAAGAGATCGCTTCTCCTTCTCGGTCCTCGTCCGATGCCAGCCAAATCATTTTAGAATCTTTGGCCAGTTTCTTTAACTCTGTAACTAATTTCTTCTTATCAGAGGTAATCTCGTATTTAGGTGTAAAATTATTCTGAATGTCGATTCCAAAATCTTTTTTCTCGAGATCCCTGATGTGCCCCATACTGGAGGTTACAAAAAAATCTTTTCCTAAAAACTTTTCAATCGTTTTCGCTTTAGCAGGTGACTCAACAATAACCAGATTTTCGTGCATGTATCAGTTTTTTCGTTCGGAATTCAAAATTTTGTGCAAATTAAAGAAAAGGAAACGCTAAGTTCAAAATTTAATTCAATAAATTTTGAGACCTTATTTATTTGAAAATGATTTATTTATTCAAATCGGCTCTCTTTATTGCATTTAAAACAGCAAGGTTTTGTTTGTTTTCTTTCCTTTCATGTACCTAAGCAGCAGCGTCCCTTAATGAATTTATTATGTGCATATTTAAAGTCTTCTTTTGTACGTTAATAACTAAATAGAAACCTGCAATTCCGATTTTAAATTTGTTGAATAAAACCTTAAATTTTAAGACAAACAAAATTTGCATGGGTTTCATTATCTTTGTGGCCTTTAATTGAAAATACATCTGAATGAATAAAGATATTTCAGTATATAAAAAATATATACGCATTTTCTGGATTTTAATTGTATCCGGAATACTAGTCCTGTTCCTTATGTTTTTCATGATCGCGAAGGGTTGGCTGGGATTTATGCCAACTTTCGAAGATCTGGAAAATCCTGAGAGTATGTTTGCTTCCGAAGTTGTTTCGGCTGACGGGGTCATTATGGGAAAATATTTCAAGGAGAACCGAAGTTTTGTCAAATATGAGGAATTTAGTCCGGATCTTCTTAATGCGCTGGTTGCAACCGAAGATGTTCGCTTTTTTGAGCATTCGGGTATTGATGTCCGTGGTTTGGTTCGTGTTGTTAAGGGAATTTTAACAGCTGACTCCAATGCCGGAGGCGGAAGTACGATTAGTCAACAAGTTGCTAAGATGCTTTTCCCACGAGACAATTTGGACAATAAAGTCGAACTTGTTTTTCGGAAGTTTAAAGAATGGGTAATTGCAGTAAAGCTTGAAAAGAGTTATACCAAGGAAGAAATCCTGACGATGTACCTCAATAAATATGACTTTTTGAATCTCGCAGTTGGAATTAAATCAGCTGCGTCTGTTTATTTTGACGCAACGCCTGATTCATTGCGGCTCGAACAAGCGGCCATGTTGGTGGGGATGGCAAAAAATTCGTCTTTGTATAATCCGGTAAGGCGACCTGAACTAACGCGTAAGCGCCGGAATGTAGTTTTGTCGCAGATGGAAAAGTATGGCTATATCTCGAAAGCCACTTGTGATTCGGCTCAGGCCTTACCTCTGATTTTGAATTACCACAAAGTCGATTTTAAAACTGGTTTGGCACCCTATTTCAGGGAGTATCTGCGACAGACTATGAATGCGAATAAGCCAGTCAGGTCTCAGTATGGTGCCTGGCAAATCCAGAAATTCAAGGAAGACTCCGTCGATTGGGAAGTTAATCCTCTTTACGGTTGGTGTAATAAAAATAAGAAGGCGGATGGTACACCTTATAATTTGTACCGCGACGGAGTTCGGATTATTACTACGATTGACTCGCGTATGCAACGATATGCAGAGGAGGCAATGATTACTCACTTGAAAAACAATTTGCAACCGGCATTTAATAAGCATTTGAGGAATCTGAGAAGAAGTCCTTTTTCAAATGATTTATCGGCTGATGCTGTAGAAGGAATAATGAATCAGGCAATCAAGCAATCAGAACGTTACAGAGTTGCCAAATTAAGTGGAAAATCATGGGATGTAATCAGGAAAGAATTTAATGTTCCGGTTGAAATGTCTGTATTTACTTACAAAGGCGATCGTGATACAACCTTGACTCCGCTTGACTCAATGAAATATTATTACAGTATTTTGAGGTCGTCTTTTATGTCGATGGAAGGTAAAACGGGTCATGTTAAAGCTTATGTAGGTGGTCCGGATTATACGCATTTTATGTACGATATGGTTAAAGATGGCAAACGACAGGTTGGATCGACTGTAAAACCATTTTTATATACATTGGCGATGCAAAATGGAATGTCACCTTGCAGCAAAGTTCCGAATGTAAAGCAGCAGTTTATTCTGTCAGACGGTAGAATATGGGAGGCTAAAAATTCGAATCCAACCAAGTTCGATGATAAGATGGTAACCCTAAAATGGGGATTAGCCCATTCTGTTAATCAGGTTTCAGCATGGGTAATGAAACAATTTAATCCACAGTCGGTTGCTGATGTCATGAAGAAAATGGGAATTTACAGTCCAGTTGATCCGGTACCTTCCATGTTTTTGGGGACATCGGACGTTACTTTATACGAAATGGTAGGTGCTTATGGAACATTTGCCAATAAAGGCGTATATACGCAGCCAATTTTTGTCACCCGTATTGAAGACCGTCATGGAAATTTAATCTCTACTTTTATGCCTGAGAAGCATGATGCGATTGATGAGCAAACTGCTTATCTTATGATTCAATTGATGCGTGGAGTTGTTGATCAGGGTTCAGGGGGGCGGTTGAGATGGAAGCCTGAATACGGTGGATTTAAGGGGCAAATAGCTGCAAAAACCGGTACAACTCAAAATCATTCAGATGGATGGTTTATGGGTGTTACGCCTCAGCTTGTAAACGGAACATGGACCGGAGCTGAATTAAGAAGTATCCATTTCGACGACTTGAGCACAGGTCAGGGTGCAAATATGGCATTACCTATTTGGGGTTATTACATGAAAAAAGTTTATGCTGACAAAAGCTTGTCTTACAGCGATACGACTGAATTTGAAAGGCCTGCCAATTTTTCGGTTAACATTGATTGCGATGATCCGGAAAGTATTGAACAAAGCATGGATAATTCTGAAGATTTTTTTTAAACGATAGTTGTCTTCAAGTTTTCATTCCTGAAGTAAATCCATTTGATTCAATCCAAAAAAAAGTAAGAGGTGTCTTTCTCCGAATGAGAAAGACACCTCTTACTTTTGAAATAAACACCTCTCACCTTTACTTTTTAACAGGTTGTCTGTACTCCAGTTCTTTTTGTTTGTAGAAATTCTGAAGGACAAAGAAGGCTTTCTTTTTAGTGCCGTTTTGGCCAATTACGCCTTTTCTGTTCCAACCATCCTGTATATTGGTAAGCATACGTTTTGGCGAACGAAAATCGCATAAAACCCAGGGAGTTACTCCACGGAATTGTGGAATTTTCGATAACATAGGCAATGTCCGCTGAAACAAATCCTCCTGGTATTCTTCAGTCCAGCGGGTTAATTTATCACCATGGTTTCCCTGTAATGCACCTGCTCCAAATTCGCTGATCATTACCGGTTTATTGTATTTTATTACCCAGTTTATACGATCACATTTCTCCGGAAGGCCATCGTACCAGCCCACATATTCGTTGAAGTTTATGATATCGACAAATTCGGCGAACGGATCTTCCACAACTTTGTTGTTCGGATTGCTGTTGCCGTGTACTTCCAGAGCTGCTGAAATCAAGCGGGTATCGTCCAATTCCCGTGCATGCTCTGCCAACTTGCGCAGGAAGTTGGTGCGTGCTTCGCTAACTGGTGTTTCGTTGGCCATCGACCAGAAAATAACACTTGCCCGGTTTTTGTCGCGCATAATTTCATCGGTCAGTTGTTGCTTTGCGTTTTCGAAAGTAGCTTCATTATCCCATAAGATGGTCCAGTAAACCGGATTTTCTTCCCAAACCAGAATACCCATTTCATCGGCAACGCGAGCCATATTTTCGTTGTGCGGATAATGAGCCAACCGCACGTAATTGCAATTCAATTCTTTGGCCCAGCCGAACAGTAATTGCGCATCTTCTCTTGAATAGGCCCGCCCACCGCGCATGGGATTTTCTTCATGGATGCAAATTCCGCGAAGGAAAACTGATTTACCATTCAGCAATATATCAGCTCCACAGGTTTCAATCGTTCGGAACCCAATTTTTTCAGACACCTTTTCGTTTGACGACGATACGGTAACATCATACAGTTTTGGATTTTCGGGCGACCACAATGAAAGGTTTTTTACCGGAAATGAAAAGTCAGCTACACCATTTTCATCGGTGGTAACTGTATTCGAAATTTTGATTTCCGGGATTTCAATTTTTATAGTCTGGATTTTTTGTGCGCCATCCATTTTAATCGTACCGGCAATTTCTCTGGAAGAACCCTTTTTTAGCTGAATTTTATAATCGGCAATAAATGTTGACGGAACTTCAACTACATAAACATCCCTGGTAATACCACCGTAATTCCACCAATCTGTATTTAATGTAGGAACAGCTTCGCGTTTGCGTTTGTTGTCTGCTTTTACCACAATCGAATTATTTTCATCTTTCAGGAGCGAAGTAATTTCGTAATCAAACGGAGTGAAACCGCCAATGTGTTTGCCTAGTTTGTTACCATTAAGGTAAACATCGGTTTCATAATTGGCAGCGCCAAAATGAACAAATACGCGGTTGCCGGCAGCCGATTTCTTGTAACTAAAAACCTTTCGGTACCAGATGGTTCCTTCGTAATACAACAATTTATCGTCCTGGGAATTCCAGTCACCAGGAACCATTAAGGTCGGGCATTTATCGAAATCGTATTCCAGCAATTGTGTTTTATCTGTTTGGTGCTGATCGAGAAAAAAACCTGAAGTTGGATTTGGATTTTCATCGGCTGGTTTGTAGCGGTAATCGTAATAGCCAGTTTCGTATGGATCGATAATATAATTTCATTTCCCATTTAGCGACAAGGTATTTCGCCCCGGAATATTGGTCATTGCCTGTTGTGCATTGGTATAAAAGGCGGGCAAAATCATCAAAAGAATAAGTAATTTTTTCATTTTTATCGTTTTAATTATCGGTTACTGTTTAGTTGAAGTAAAAATACCCATTTGCCGGTGACAGACAACCTGAATCGGTGAAAATGATTCTGTATCTTAGATTTTTCAACCTGATAATAGAAATAAACAAGGCGGTATTTTATCTGAAAATAATTTAGCAATTTAAAATGGAGATTGTAATCAAGTGAAAGCAAATTCATATTTTTGGAAAAGAAGCAATTGAGTTGATTGTAATTTAATGAGAAACAGAATGAATTTGAATGTCAGGAAGAACTTGTTTACATATTTGCTATTTATACTTATAGTAGTTGCCGGCGTTTTTTATGGGACTCAAATTGGAACACTTTACCCAAATTTGAGACTCTGGAATCTTGAAAACATTCTATTATTAACGATTGGAATTCCGTTTATTTTTTTTCAAACAAAAGCAGAATTTCCAAATTTCTGGGAGCCTGGTATTTCATCGAAAACAAGATTCGTAATTCCACTTTTAATTGGTGCAGGTTTTGGTCTACTCGATTTATTCGTTTTTAAAATTATTCTTCATCCCGAACCATACTCTGAATTGCCCCCATTTTTGCAGCCTTTTCCTTATTCAATCTTCCTTTATTTTTCAGGAGCATTGGAAGTCGAAATTTTTTATCGGTTAATTCCATTGACTCTTATTTTGTTATTGGGGAAATGGTATAAAAACGGGAAATATTTAAATTACTTTTTTTGGACAGCTGCCGCTTTAACAGCCCTAAGGGAACCATTGGAGCAATTGCCTGACGGTGGTGTTTTATTGCTGACTTATTCATTATTAACCGGATTTTTAATGAATTTTCTACAAGCAATTTATTTCAGGAAAGCTGGATTTCTTGCTTCTTTGACATTAAGGCTTGGCCATTATTTAATTTGGCATATTCTGCTGGGGGTTTATGTTCAGTTTTTGGAGTTGTAAAACTGGCTGTTTCATGAAGAAATTCATTTGATATTGTAGAGGAAAATCAAAACTACTGATGCATTTTACTATAGAGGTAAATCTTTGAAATAGGTGAGATAGGAAATTACTGAAAAACAAAAAAATCCTTTTTATTCCTCCACAACCCCCAATAAAATCTCTTTTGCTCGTTTTACACTTTTCACTTTATCGAAGGTGAGCGAAAGCCGGCTGTTTCCTTCTTTCATTCGGCAGTCCTTTTGGTGAGTTTGTACGTATTGCAAAACTTCACCAAAAACCGGCGATTGATAGAATGGCGATTGCGGATTCGACACAAAGTGGCAAACCATTTTGTGGTTCTTCAGGATAATTTTTTCCATTCCCAATTGAATTGCCGCCCAACGAAGTCGTACAACCTCAATCAGCTCAATGCTTTCAGGAGGTAATTTGCCAAAACGGTCTACTAATCCGGCTTCAAAGAGCACCAGAGCCTCTTCGCTTTCCAGGTTGTCCAACTCGCGGTACAACAACATGCGTTCCGAAACGCTTTGAATATATTTGTCAGCAAAAAGCAACTGTAAGTCGGTATCTATCTGGCAGTCGCTCGCAAAATTCACTTTGAGGAATGCCTGCGACGAATCTTCTTTTTCGTCTTTGAAAAGCTCTTTGAAATCGGTTTGTTTCAGTTCCAGTATGGCTTCACTCAAAATGCGGTGGTAAGTTTCGAATCCGATATCAGCAATAAAACCGCTCTGTTCGGCACCCAACAGGTTTCCGGCACCTCGAATATCCAAATCCTGCATGGCAATGTTGAACCCGCTTCCCAGTTCCGAAAATTCTTCGATGGCTTTCAGTCGGCGGCGTGCTTCTGAAGTTAATGTTGAGAGTGGCGGTGAAATCAGGTAACAGAATGCTTTTTTGTTTGATCGGCCTACCCGGCCACGAAGCTGATGCAGGTCGCTTAGTCCGAAGTTCTGCGCATGATTGATAATAATTGTATTCGCATTCGGAATGTCAAGACCCGACTCGATAATGGTGGTAGCAATCAGCACATCGAATTTACCATTGATAAAGTCCATCATTAACTTTTCGAGCTTTTCGCCTTCCATCTGTCCGTGCCCAACAACAGTGCGAACTCCAGGCACAATTTTTTTTATTACTGATTCTACCTCATAAATATTGCTTACCCGGTTATGAATAAAAAATACCTGCCCTTCGCGGGCCATTTCGTATTGAATGGCTTCGCGGATAATTTCTTCATTAAAGTCGTGTAATTCGGTTTGAATAGGATATCGGTTGGGTGGTGGGGTTTGTATGATCGACAAATCACGGGCGCCCATCATGGAAAATTGCAAGGTGCGAGGAATTGGCGTAGCTGTAAGGGTTAGAGTATCCACATTAAGCTTCATCTGCTTCAGCTTTTCTTTTACCGAAACACCAAATTTTTGTTCCTCGTCAACAATCAGCAAACCAAGGTCTTTAAAAATCACCTGCTTTCCAACCAGCTTGTGCGTGCCAATCAGAATATCGACTTTCCCGGCCTTGGTGTCTTCCAAAACCTGCTTCACATCGGCAGGTTTCCGCAATCGGCTAATGTATTCTACACGCGCCGGAAAATCAGCAAGCCGATCGGTAAATGTTTTAAAATGCTGAAGTGCAAGTATCGTTGTCGGAACCAAAATCGCAACTTGTTTACTGTCGGCAACAGCCTTAAATGCGGCACGAATTGCAATTTCAGTTTTTCCAAAACCCACGTCGCCACAAACCAACCGGTCCATCGGAATTTCTTTTTCCATGTCTTCTTTCACTGCAATGGTCGATTTCAACTGGTCGGGTGTATCTTCGTAAATAAATGAAGCTTCCAGCTCTTTTTGAAGGTATGAATCGGGAGAAAAGGCAAATCCACTTTCCTGTCGACGGGCAGCATACAACTCAATCAGTTCTTTGGCAATGTCCTTTACTTTCAGTTTGGTGCGGTCTTTCAGCTTTTGCCATACGCCACTTCCCAACTTACTGATGTTCGGTTCAGTTCCCTCTTTTCCTTTGTATTTCGAGATGCGGTGCAGGTTGTGAATGCTCACCAGGAGCACATCGTTATCGCGGTAGGTAAGTCGTATTGCTTCCTGAAGTTTGCCATCCACTTCAGTTTTTACGAGTCCTGCAAATTTTCCGATACCGTGATCGACATGAACCACGTAATCGCCCTGATGCAACTTATTCAGCTCTTTAAACGTAATACTGTCGCGTTCGGCTTTACGCGATTTAATTTCAAACCTGTGGTAACGTTCAAAAATTTCGTGATCAGTGTAGCAGCAAATCTTACGGTCGCGATCGATAAATCCTTCATGCAGAGTAAAATTAACCGGACGAAATTTCACATCCAGTCCCTTATCGTCAAAAATTGCCTGCAATCGGTCGGTTTGCGACACGTTACTTGAAAGTATATAATTGGTAAATCCAAAATTTTGATAATCAATCAGGTTCTCGGCCAGTAAATCAAAGTTTTTGTGAAAAACAGGCTGGTGTACTGTGTCGAAAGCTGATACTTTCGAATTCCTGAAATAGATTTTCTGGCCAAACTCGGCACAGGTGAAACGTTTAATTTCTTCTGCAAATACTTTCCCGGATAAAAGTTTTGCAACCCATCCTTTTCGTTCGTCTTCGGTTTCCGCTTTTTCAATGGTTTGCCTGAAGTTTTGTTCCATCTGATCGGCAATCAGCTGAACATCATTCAGAAAAAGGATAGTATTGGCCGGAATAAAATCCAGAAAACTGATACGTTCTTCGCCTTTTAGATCTTGCTGAATGTTAGGTATGATGCTAATCCGGGTTAAAGATTCCTTCGAGACCTGGTTGTCGATGTTAAAACTACGGATGGTATCCACTTCATCTCCAAAAAAATCGAGACGATACGGATCTTCGTTCGAAAACGAATAAATATCCACGATTCCGCCACGAATGGAATATTGCCCGGGTTCATAAACAAAATCAACACGATCAAAACCATATTCAAACAGTACTTCGTTTACAAATTCGATCGAAAGTTTATCTCCTTTTTTAACCTGAAACGTATTCGCGGCAAGACCTTCACTTGAAATGACCTTTTCGACCAGCGCTTCAGGATAAGTAACAATAAGGAGTTGAATATCTTCCTTAAGCTTATTGAGCACCTCTGTGCGCAAGATGATATTTTCCTGTTCGATATTTTCGTAGTGTACAGATCGTTTATACGACGATGGAAAAAATAGCACAAGGGCGTCCGGTGCCAGAATGTTGAGATCGTCGTAAAAATAGGCGGCTTCTTCCTTGTCGTTCAGGCAAATAACAAAAGTTTTTTGTATTTCTTCGGAAAGTAAACTGGCGAGGATGCTTCGTGATGAGCCAACGAGTCCCTGCAGGTGAATCTTTTCACCCGGGGTATTCAATAAAACGCACAATTCGCTCGTCAAATCATGCTTCCTGAATAAATTCCTAAAATCCTTCCGCTCCAAAATCAAAATAATTAAGGCGTAAATGTAAGCATTAATGAGCGAAAGTGTTCTGGCGGATGTATGGTGTTTCCATCTTTTCAGAAGAGATGGCATCGCTGTTGATTTACTGCCGGATGTTTCGTAATTTTCAATTCCATTTATTCCGGATACTAAAACATCATCACCATGAGCAAAGATTCAGAAAAAAAACATTCTAAACACGTTGAAGATGAGAAGAAAGACCATCGCTCGATCAGTAAAAAAAAGTACAATAAAGAGCTCCGGAAACTGGATATTGAGCTTATCAAACTTCAGGAATGGGTGAAACACAAGCAACTCAAAGTGGTTGTGGTATTTGAAGGTCGCGATGCTGCTGGCAAGGGTGGAGTAATCAAACGGATCTCGGGACCGCTGAATCCGCGTATTTGCCGGATTGCAGCCCTCGGCACTCCTACCGAAAAAGAAAAATCGAATTGGTATTTTCAGCGCTATGTAGCCCAATTACCCTCGGAAGGGGAGATCGTTTTATTTGACCGGAGCTGGTATAACCGTGCCGGAGTGGAACATGTAATGGGATTTTGCACCGAAGAACAATACCATGATTTTTTCAGAAGTTGTCCCGAATTCGAACGGATGCTCATTCGTTCGGGAATTATTCTGATCAAATATTGGTTTTCGGTTTCTGATGAAGAACAGGAAAATCGGTTTCAGGATCGGTTAAATGATCCGACAAAACGATGGAAATTGAGTCCGATGGATGTTAAATCGCGTGAAAAATGGGTTGAATATTCCATGGCCAAAGACGAAATGTTTAAGTATACTGACACGAAAGAGTCTCCCTGGTACGTGGTTCCGGCTGACAACAAAAAACTGGCACGCCTGAATTGTATCAGTCACCTGCTTAGTCAGATTCCATACGAATCGTTGCCCACCGAGCCCATTGAACTGCAAACCCGGATACAATCGTTGGCTTATGTCAGGCCCCCAATGTCTGATCAGACTTTTGTTCCTGATTTGTACAGTGGCAAGAAAACGAAACAGGATAAAAACATGGAATAGAAACCATTCAACTCAAGTTGAAAATTCCGGATAAGGATTGTATTTTCGTATATGTATTCCTGTGATCTGAGCAATCAGTATCACTTCATCTAAATTCCACCAATGGCAAGATTTCTTAACGATAGAAGAGCTGCTTCAGGCAAAATGCCAGGCTCGCTGATACATTTAGGTACAAAAAAAATTGAAAAGCCAAGGCTTCGGCTACTCAATTATTCTTCTGAAAATGTTATCGAATTTGAACCTGAAAAGCTTGATGATTGCCTACCCTATATTACAAAAGATACAGTTACCTGGATTAATATTGATGGGTTGCACGATGCCGAAGTGATACAGAAATTAGGCGATTTGTTCGAAATTCACGCATTGCTGCTCGAAGATATGCTTAACACCGATCAGCGGCCCAAGATTACCGAGACCGATAAATTACTGATCGTGATTTTGAAAATTCTGGAATACGATGAAAAAACTGACAGACTAAGTTCCGAACAAATATCAATGATTCTTGATGATTCGTTTTTAGTAACACTTCAGGAAAAAGTGGGAGATTATTTTGATCCGATTCGTGACCGCATTCGGAAAAACAACGGACGACTTCGGAGAAAGGAAGCTGATTACCTGACTTATGCCTTGCTCGATACCATTGTTGACAGTTACCTTGTCATCATCGAGAAACTTGGTAACATGATCGAGAAAACCGAGGCTCAAATTTTCACTCCCGATCAACCAAAAGGGCTCATGCAAAAAATATACAAGCATAAAACAGAAATCAATTTCCTGCGAAAAAATATTCGTCCGGTTAAAGAAATTTTACACCGACTGATCGAGAACGAGTCAGGTTTTATCGCCGACGATAACATTAAATATTTTCAGGATTTGAACGATCTGGTTGTGCAGGCAACGGAATCGATCGAGATTTACCAGATGATGCTGAATGACCAAATGACTATTTACCATGCTAATCTCGACAGCAAAGCCAATGAGATTATGAAAGTACTTACTGTTTTTTCGGCATTTTTTATTCCCCTTACTTTTGTCGCTGGTGTTTATGGTATGAATTTCGAAAATCTTCCCGAATTGCATTTTAAATATGGGTACCTCTATTTCTGGATTTTTATGTTACTGATAGTCATCGGGTTACTTGCGTATTTCAGAAAAAGAAAATGGTTTTAATAATATCTGATTCTTCTTTTTGATTCGGTATATCTTTTATTGCCTGACTTATAGTATTTTCTGGTCCAGTTGCCAAACCTGTCATATTTGTATAAGATATCCTGAATCTGGGTTTTTTTGTATTCCTGCAATTCGGTTAATAAGTCGATAGCATAAAGACTAACAAAGCCTTGACTGTCATACCTGTATTGGAGAACAGTTTTAAAACCTGAACTTAAGTCTTGTCTTTCGAGTCTGTCTAATTTTCCGGCAGAGGTGTAAAAGAGAGTACATTTTTCGCCTGAATCCGTAGTTCCGTCTTCTTTAACCAGGTACCTCATAAATGAAATTAGCCGATTGTCGGTATATTCCGGATTTTGTTCGATCAGAAAAATTTTTAGCTCGCTTGATTTGGCGTTATATTCCCAAAAATTAACTTTTTCTATCTGACCTGATGAATCTATAAATTTTTCATATTCAGTGTAATCCCCAAACTGAGGGCTGCTTGCATCGTTGTTGATTTCTTTTTCGATTATTCTGTTTCTATTGGTGTCGCGCTGATAAATGTATTCGGCCTGAATATCCCTCTTAAACGTACTTGTACGTTTGAGCAGATTGGAATTCTTATCGAACTCATAAGTGTATTTCCAACCAGAAAAGGCAGAATGTCGCAGGTTGCTTTTCGTTGGATCCAGATTATGATTCTCTTTTCCATAGATTTTTTCTACCGCTTTTTTGATATTCCCCTTGAATCCACCAACTTTTGGGAATAATTGCCCAAAAGTCAGGTAAGGAAGGAATAGTAAAAAGTAGATAGCAAATTTCTTCATGGTAATGAGCGGCTTATATTAACCAATTCCAAAGATAAAAATTTGACTGGATTTTGGCCTGAATATAATTATTCGAATGTCGAAAATCAATTCAACGTCAAAATAAGTGTAGGAGGTACATTTAACGTCTAATCGTTATATTTGTATTACACTAACTAGATTAAACTTTCGAATCATGAAACAAATTTATCTGCTTCTACTTTTCTTCACAATGGGGGGATCTATTTTTGGACAAGCCCCCAAAATGGATAATGTACTCTATGGCGCAGCTTATTACCAGGAATACATGCCAACCGACCGACTGGCTGATGACATGAAACTTATGAAGGAATCAGGAATGTCGGTAGTCCGCGTAGGTGAATCTACATGGAGCCTGTTTGAGCCTCGCGAAGGAGAATTCGATTTTGCATGGATGGATCGCATTATTGATGCACTTCATGCCAATGGAATTAAAGTTATTCTGGGTACGCCAACTTATTCGATGCCGGCATGGTTGTGGCATAAACATCCTGAAGTTTTGGTTGACTACGAAAAAGGGAACAATGCCTATTACGGAATTCGTCAAAATATGGACATCACCAACCCAACTTTCCTTTTCTATTCCGAACGAATTATTCGTAAGATGATGGAACATTATGCGAAACACCCTGCCATAATTGGCTATCAGGTAGATAATGAAACCACTTCGTATGGAGTTAACAACTACGATTTTCACATCAGCTTTATCGATTACCTGAAGAAAAAATTTGGTACAACTCAAAATTTAAATAAAATATGGGGCCTGAATTATTGGGGAATGACCATGAACGACTGGGATGAATTTCCTGAAAAAGACGGAGTAACCAATACCGGTTATAAACTGGAGTGGGAGCGTTTTAAACGCAAATCGGTTGCCGATTACCTGACATGGCAAGCCGGAATTGTGAATGAATATAAACGTCAGGACCAGTTTATCACTCATTGTTTTATGCCATCTGTTCAAGATATCGACCAAATTGAAAGTTCAAAAAAAATGGACATTCTGGCGGTGAACGTTTATCACGGATCACAGGATAATCTGACAGGCGACGAAATTGCTTTCTCTGGCGATTTTTTCCGTTCGGTAAAAATGAAAAATTACCTGATTACAGAAACCAATGCTCAAACAATTGGCTGGGACTCGCGCTCGCAGATGCCTCCTTATGAAGGACAATTACGGATGAATGTATATGCTCATATGGGGTCGGGCGCCAACATGGTTGAATACTGGCACTGGCATTCGATTCATTACGGACAGGAAACTTACTGGAAAGGGGTACTTTCTCACGATCTTCAACCCAATCGGGCATATGGCGAATATTCAAAAACGGCACACGAATTACAAAAGTTTGGTAAAAAACTGGTTAACCTGAAGATCACCAATAAAGTGGCGATTTTATTTAGTCACGATGCCAATGCGGCTCTTAATGTGATGCCATTCAAGAACGGGAAAACCGATATGTGGGGCGGTACATCAAATGTTTACCGTAACGAACTGGTAGGTCAGTTTCACAAAATCTTATTCCGTAACAATGTTGGAGTCGATTTTATCTTTCCTGAAAATGCTAAATTCGAAAATTATGATTTAATCATCATCCCGGCTTTATATATTGCAAGCGACGAACTGCTAAATAAAATCAGTGCATACGTTGAAAACGGTGGTCATGTTATCATGCAATTTAAAAGTGGGTTTTGCGACGAAAATTCGATGGTTCGTCCAATGCTGGCTCCCGGACCACTTCGCAAGGCCTGTGGTTTTTATTACCAGGAATTTACCAATTTCAAAGAACTGTCATTAAAAGATAATCCTTTTGATGTTGATGAATCGGCGAATAAAGTTTACGACTGGGGCGAATACATTATACCCGAAACAGCCAAAGCATTGGCGTATTACGATCATCCGTACTTTGGAAAATATCCGGCAATTACGATCAATAATTTTGGAAAAGGAACCTTACTTTATGAAGGAACCGGAGTTTCCGATCTCATTCAGGAAAAAATAATTCTTCAGGAAATGGAGAAGGCTGGTATTAAAACTGTTGATCAGGATATTCACTGGCCACTTGTAACTAAAAGCGGGGTGAACGATGCTGGTAAAAAGGTGCATTATTACTACAATTATACCTCGCAAAAATCAAGTTTGATTTATCCGCACAAATCTGGAACAGAACTCACTGCAGGACAGACCGCCTCTACCGGAGCTTCGTTGGAAATTGAGCCATGGGGTGTATTGATTGTGGAGGAGAACTAACGTTTTGCAAAAAATATTGGGAGCATTCGAATGGGTTTTGCCAATTCGAGTGTTTCTTTTTTTATAGAAGATGATAATTTATTATGTGGTAGGAGGTGAATTATTAAAAATAGAAAAGGCTGTCCTCTGACAGCCTTTTCACCCGTTACGACGGGAAACTAACCTAAACCAACTAAACCTAATAAACCATGAGCTTACCAAAGAGATCTTCTTTGTAGAAGCTACCTAAGTAACAATTAAAGAAGCACTTTAGTTTGCCAAGTGTATTATATCTTTAAATATAAATTTATTCTGTATTGAACTTATCAGCGAACTGAACGCGGCAAAGATATTAAAAAAAATAAGAATTTACCAAATGTCATCGCCTTGAAAATGGAATATTTTAAGTATTATTTCACTTTCGCAACTTGTTAAAAACAAGTATAGTAATCGGGAACCGAAAGACAGATATTGTTTATTTATTTATATTACGGTATAAAAAATAAGATTATCAATTACTCCAATATCAGTAATAATTGTGTTTTTGACACTATTAGTGTCTTTTTTAAGATTGATTCTTATGGCAGGGATACTTTGTTTGGTTGAAAATTTTTTCAACACTCCGATCTTAATAAAAAACATTTCTATTCTCATGAGTATGATTCAAGTTATCCGTATTTTGTCTATTATTTAAAATTGCGCATATGCCAAGAATTATTTTAGTATTCGTTCTGTTTCTTTATCTCGGATCGCAAGCCCAGGTCGCTCCAAAACATGAATTCAGAGCAGTTTGGGTAGCAACTGTCAATAATATTGACTGGCCTTCAAAGCCTGGTCTAACAACTGATCAGCAAAAAAAGGAAGTAATTGCGATACTTGACATGCATTATAAAAATGGTATGAATGCAATTATCTTTCAGGTACGCCCTGCATCTGATGCTTTTTACAAATCAGAACTGGAGCCCTGGTCGAGATATCTGACCGGAACTCCGGGTCAAGCGCCATATCCGTTTTATGATCCGTTGCAATTTTGGATTGAAGAATGTCATAAACGAAATATGGAATTTCATGCCTGGCTGAATCCATTCCGGGTGGCTCAAAATGCCAGCGAACCTTTAGCCGGAAATCACATCGCGTTTCAACATCCTGAATGGATCGTGAACTACGGCGGAAAATTGTATTTCGATCCGGGATTACCTCAAACCCGCGAGTTTGTTGCTAAAGTTGTAACTGATATAGTTGCCAGATATGATGTGGATGCCATTCACTTCGACGATTATTTTTATCCATATCCATTGAAGGAGGATTTTCCGGATGAAGCTTCGTTTGCTAAATATAACAGAGGATTTCAGAATTGGCAAAAAGCTGATTGGCGTCGGGATAATGTGGATTTAATTATCCAACTACTTTCTGAGCAAATTAAAAAGACTAAACCCTGGGTGAAATTCGGAATTAGTCCGTTTGGAGTTTGGCGAAATATAGCAAACGATCTGGATGGTTCGGAAACAACAGCAGGAACGACTAATTACGATCAACTTTATGCCAATATTATTAAATGGCAGAAAAATGGCTGGATCGATTATAGTCTTCCGCAATTGTACTGGCAAATTGGTCACCCTTCGGTTGATTTTTTAACACTTAGCAAGTGGTGGGCAGCTCACGCTTATAACCGTGGAATGTATATTGGTCAGGCAGTGTATAAATTGGAAGGTAATTCTACCGTTTCAGAATGGAGAGATCCCAATCAATTGGTAAAGCAAATTCAAAGTATTCGTCAGATTCCACATTTAGGTGGTAGTGCGTTTTACAGCAGCATTCATTTTAAGCGCGATTTATTTGGATTCGATCAAACACTGCGAGACAATTTATATCATTTTCCTGCACTGGTGCCACCAATGCCTTGGATTGACAACAAGGCACCCGAATCACCGCATCGATTCAGGAAAAGAGGGAATAAATTAAAATGGAACCCCGCTAAAGCAGAAAACGAAATGGATATTTCGGTGGAATATGTAGTTTACCTTAACATACCTGGTCAGAAGTTTGATGCCGATAATCCTGAAAATATTTTTACTATTACCCGCGATAAAAGCATCCGTTTTAAACCAAATACCCGTAAACAAAGAAGAAAATATGAAATTCGGATTTCAGCTCTTGATCGTTTACACAACGAAAGTTTAATTAGTAAAGTAAAAGTGATAAAACTATAATTCAGACTGGCTATGATTCGAAATGTGGATTGCTTTTTCGTATTCAGTAACAATGATTCCAGTCAGAAACTTGTGAATCAGTTTCTTCAGTCGCCACTTGTGAACAAGGTATATGTACTTGCTAAAGCTCCGGTTGACCTTACCGGATGTGAACAGGTTATTGTTGAGGAGAGTGGCTCTTGCTCTACAATAAGGCAGATCGCCAAGTTGGTTAATGCTGATTTTGCTCTTATTGCATTGGGCAGGTCTCCAATTGAAGTAGGTCAGGGAGCAATTGAGCGTCTTGTGCAGGTATCAAATTACAACGATACGCCAATGGTTTATGCCGATTATTTCGAAGAGAAGGGTAGTGGGGTCAATGCGATTGAATTAATCGACTATCAGCAAGGTAGTTTTCGTGATGATTTTAATTTTGGTCCTGTACGTTTTTTTAGGGCTGAAGTTTTAAAAGCCTTCCGATACGAGAATTATGAAATGCTGAAACATGCTGGTTGTTATGCACTTCGCTTGCGTGCCAGCAGAATGGGTGGGCTTGTTCATATTCCTGAATGTCTCTTTACTAAAAAAGAAACGGATACCCGTGCTTCGGGCAAAGAACTGTTTGATTATGTAAAAGCTTCGGTACGAGAACGTCAGCTCGAAATGGAGCAGGTTTGCAAAACTCATTTAAGGGATATTGGTGCTTTGCTTCTGGCACCATTCCCCGAAACTATTTTCTCTGAAAGTTTCGAGACCGAAGCATCGGTTATTATTCCTGTTCGCAACCGTGTGAAAACAATTCGCGATGCGATTGTTTCAGCACTTATTCAAAGAACATCTTTTAAATTTAATATTATTGTTGTCGACAATTATTCGACAGATGGCACGACTGAAATCTTACAGAAATATGCCTCTATGGGCAAGCTGATTCATATTATTCCTGAAAGAAAAAATCTCAGAATTGGTGGTTGCTGGAATGAAGCGATTTTTCATCCTGAATGTGGAAAATTTGCTGTCCAGCTTGATAGTGATGACTTATATCAGGATGAAAACACATTGCAGATTATTATAGATAAGTTTTACGAAGATAACTGTGCCATGGTAATTGGCAGTTACAGAACGACCGATTTCAACCTGAAGGAGATTCCTCCCGGAGTTGTAGACCATCAGGAATGGACAGATGATAATGGGCCGAATAATGCACTGCGCGTTAATGGATTAGGAGCTCCACGCGCATATTATACACCTATACTTCGCGAGATAAGAGTGCCAAATGTAAGTTATGGTGAAGATTATGCGCTTGGGTTGGCTTTTTCAGGAAAGTATAAGATTGGCCGGATTTATCAACCTGTATATTTGTGCCGTCGCTGGGAGGATAACACCGATGCTTCACCCGATGTTACCAAACAGAATGCGCATAATTTGTACAAGGATCGTATCCGCACATTTGAACTTCAGTCGCGCATTCAACGCAACAAAATGGATGATCCGGATAAGGCGTGGCTCGAAGGAAATTAGTGCTGGTTATCGGAACTGACTATCCTTTTTGTTTAATTCTGCTGCAATTTGTGCCAGTACGCAATCGAAATCGGATTGGGTAATACTTCTTGCTTTTCGGTCTGGAAACATTTTCCGGAACGGAAACTTGTGATTTAATTTAAATTCCAACTGATAAAAATTACTTAGCGATTGACCGTTGGATGAATATTCAGGAACGTAAAGTTTCAAAGGTTTTTGGTGATCCGGAATAGCAAACCCGGGCACAATCCAGGGAATTAAACTGGGATAAACCTGAAGTTGCCTTTGCAGTAAAATTTTACCACTTGGTAATCGTTTTTCCCTTGTCCACCAAACATTTCTTACTGTTTCCATCGCCAGATAGGTTTCTGCTTCATCCGTTACCACATTAAGATTATTGAGGGTTTTACTAATTATGCTTGTTACTGCATCTTCATACGGAAGATCGCTTTCCAGTGCCAGAATTCCAATGGTTACCCCTAGCAGGTTCGAATAGGCGTCTTCGATCGAAAAACTTGAATATCGTTCAGGAACAAATGGAATAGTTGAAGCACCAAACCAGGTGGCTATTTCGTGCCAAACCGAAAGGTCATATGCAATTTTACCTGCAAGTCTTATCAGATCCGAATTTGTCAGGGTGGATGGAATCTGAACATTTAGTGTTTTTTCGCCTCCCTCATGCCCTAAATTCAGGAAAAGATTTCCGCTTGATTTGTTTTCATTCAATTGAAGATAAAGAAAGGCCATCCAGTCACATTGGTCACGCAGATGACCCATATCAATAAAACCACCACGTCTGGTATAAATAATGCCATTTTCTTCTGACGAATCGCCAAGGTAATGATGTCGTCCGATTTTTTCCAGACTTGTAATTTCGGTTAATTTCACTCCGGGAATGGCAAACATTCTCATTTCAGAGCCAAACGAACAGCAGGTCCGGATAATCCGGTGTGGTTTAATTAGGGGATTAGTGAGGCTAAATACGGGAGCTTTGGCATTTACATTTATATTGAAAAGTGCCAGTATGGTGATTAAAAGAATTCGAAAAGTATTCATTTCTGATTTTAAATATTTGTGCAAATATACCTGAATTTGACTTCAACCGGCTGCTGAAGTGGCCGGCACGGTAAAACTAAACGTACTTCCTTTGTCCGGATCGCTCTTTACCGTAATTGTACCTTTATATTCTTCAATAAATTCTTTGCAAAGAATAAGCCCAAGGCCCGAGCCTTTTTCACCATTAGTTCCACCGGTGGATTTGTTTTTTTCAATATGAAACAAGGTTTCTATTTGATCTTTGGTCATTCCAATCCCTGAATCGTTAACAGAAATGATAATCTCATTTTGGCCTGAATCGGCAGTTATTTGTACCGTTCCACCTGACGGAGTAAATTTAATTGCATTGTTTATCAAATTGCGCAAAATGGTTTCCAGGAAATTGACATCAGTATAAACGTTTAAATTTTCGTCCAGCATATTCAGCAATGAAATTCCTTTATTTTCTGCGATTTTTTCGTACAAGTCAAATTTCCTTGTGAAGAATTCTTTCAGGTTAAACTTATTAGGCTCATATTTAATATTTCGTGTTTGAATTCTTGCCCAGTTAAGAATGTTTTCGACTAAATCGTAAGTTTGATTGGATGTTTTATACAGTTGATTGATCATGTTTTTACGTTCATCATCAGAAAATTCATGGTAATTATTAATAAGTAGTTCTTCGAATCCGAGAATTGTATTGAATGGACTCCGCAGATCGTGTGATATGATTGAGAATAACTTATCCTTTGTGGAGTTTAGGTCCTTTAGCTGATCATTCTTTTTAGTTAAAATTAGTGTCTGTTCTTTCAGCAGATCGTTTTTTTCGACAATCTCATTGGTTCTTTCTGCAACTAAGAATTCGAGTTTTGATTGTTGGATGCGTAATCCTCTAATTCTCATAGACACGGATCCTGCTATGACGGTCACAATGACAAACAGAAACAGAATTTTAACCCATGTTCTCATCCACCAGGCAGGGATGATGAGTATATGAATTGATGTTTCATCTTCGCTCCAGTTGCCTTTGTCGTATTTTGCTTTTACCCTGAATGTGTAATCACCGGGCGCCAGATTGGTGTAGTTCGCTTCCCTTTTATTATCAGCCAGGATCCAATCATTGTCGAAGCCATCCAATCGATATGAATAGGAAGTTTTATCCGGATCTACAAGGTTAATGGTTTGATATAGAATAGAAAATGAATTGCTTTTGTAGTTAAGCCGAATTTCTTCTGCATGACTGATATGCTTTCCAATAATTTCAGGATTAGTTTTGTAATTTATGATTTTGTTGAATAGTTTAAAATCAGTTAGATTGACAACTGGCCGTTTCGTTTCAAGAATCAGACTGTCCGGATTAAATACATCCAGTCCCTCAGTCCCTCCAAAGAATAATTCGTTTTGTTCATTTCGATAACAGGCGCGATCATAAAATTCACGCGAAATCAAACCATCACTTTGATCAAAAGTGATAAATGATTTATTCTCCTTATTTAATTTTGATATACCACCATAGGTGCTTACCCAGATATTGTTATTGCTGTCACTCAGAATACCCGCAACGTTTATATTTCTTAAGCCGGCGGAGTATCTGATGAATGAATTTGTTTGGGGATTAAATTCATTCAGGCCATTTGACGTCCCAACCCATAAGTTTTGATCTCTGTCTAAATGTAATGAATGAATTTCATTGGAACTTATTGAAGTTGAGTCGCTTTTGCTGTAAAAATAGTTGGTGAAAATGGTATCTCCCTTAGGCAGAAAACTTAGTCCGTTTATAGTAGCAACCCATAAGTTCCCGATTGAGTCATTAATGGCCTGAAATGTAAAATCGCTGCAAAGCTTGTTTTTCTCGGAGTTGAAGTGATGAAAGATATTTTCCTTCTGATCGAAATAATCTATTCCATATCCTTGTACCGCAAGCCATAGATTGCCTTTTTTATCCTCGGAGATCGAACGAACATCATTATTTGCTATCGTATTTGTTTCGTATGGATCATTTATGAAAGAAATGAAGCTTTTTGTTTTGGGATTGAATTTTTGAAGTCCACCGAAGTAACTGCCAATCCACATTTGCTTCTTCGAATCACAAAAAATACAAAAGAGAGTTCCTCCTCCAACGCTTCTAGATCGTTTATTATTGGAAGTATAGCGATCGATTGTGTGATTGCCCCAATTAAAAACGTCTATTCCGTTGTAATAGTTGCCTATCCATAAATTGCCTGCAGCATCGTTTGATACTGCAGTAATGTTTCGTTCTGTTGTGTGCCAGTAATTTTCAGTCTGAGTATCAAAATGGCTAAACTTATTCTTTCTTTTAACGACTTTGATTGCTCCTATCGAATACAGGGTCCAGTAATCTCCCTGATTGTCTTCATAAAAATCGATCAGACTTTTTCCAACAGATTTTTCATTGTTTGGCTGATTGTAATAATTATAAAAATTGTCTTCTTTCGGATTGTATAATTTTAAATTACTTAAGGTGCAAATCCAAATGTCTTTTTTCTTGTTTACAAAAATACGGTTTACAAAATTTTCATAATATTCTGATGATACATAGTGTTTAAACGTTCCGTTATTTACATTGTAAATATCAATGCCGCTGCCATAAGTTGCTATCCAGAGGTTTTGTCCTACAAGAGCCAAATCCGTAATTTCATTACTGGCGATTGAACTCTTGTCTGAAGGATCATTTTTGAAAATTTTTACTTTTTGGTTTTGCTGGTCAAAATAGAATACACCTCCATTTAATGATGACGCAATCCAGATATTATTGAATGAATCAAAATTTATTGCAGTGATCTTTCCCTGATTTAATTTTATTTGGCAAAAAAATGAATCTTTAGCTTTATCATACTTAAATAAGCTGGATTGATAAGCAACGTAGATCTGACCGAGATTGTCTTCAGAAATAACATTGACACTTAGACCAAAAAGACCTTTTAAATCTTCAGAACTTACCTTTTGCTCAAAATTGTCATATTCTGAATTGTACAGGCTAATACCTTCTGCAGTACAAACCCAGATTTGTTTTGAACTATCAATGAATAATTTGTTGATTTTTCCGGAGGGTAAGGATTTTTTATCATTTTCATCATGTTGATAGGTATATACAGTTTGACCATCAAACCGAAATAATCCACCTTCAGATCCAATCCATAAATTTCCAATACTATCCTGAATGATAGCCGAGGCTTTATTATTTGAAATATTCTCAAGAGCAGTTATGGTTGTAAATTCCAATAGAGGCTGTTGCCCAAATGCTATAGTGGACAGGATCAGTGTCATAAGAAGAAAAAATGACCTGAAAACAAATGAGTTTACTTTTCTTTTACAGATAGAAAACATAGCTAAAGGTACTTATTACAGTGAATCTAATATTTAATTATTAGATAAACGGCAATTAATTCACTATAGTCTAACAGATTAACAATTCTCTCTGTAATTTGGAATTATTCTGGATTTTTAGTGAATAAAAGTCGTTTTTTCGGATTATACAGCATCTTCACTTTGTTTGGTGTTATGTATTCGTTAAAATGAGATTGAAGTGTGTTGAATGTAAGTAAAAAGAAACAATAAAGGTCGATATTTGTTCAAATAGATTGTGATGTTGTTTTTTCATTGTCAAAAAGGTATTTTGTATGGAATTTAAATGTAAGAAAGCAGGCAATGAATGTTACGGGCTTAAAGAGCTTGAACTTTTGTTTGATATTAGTCAAAGACTAATTCAAAGTAAGGAATTAAAGAATGATTTAGCAGCAATACTTGAAATGCTGGTCAGGTATCTCGATGCCGAACGTAGTTTTCTGACTATTTTTAACCGGGAATCAGAAAGTATCCTGATTGAGGCTGCATATGGATACAGTGCGGCCCAACAAGCACGGGGGCGATATAAAGTTGGTGAAGGAATCATCGGTCGCGTGGTAGAAATGTCACGTCCGGTTGTAATTGATAAAATATCCAAATCAAGTTTGTTTCTAAACCGCACCGGTCAGGATCTTACCAAGGATGGTCAGGAACTCACCTTTATTTGCAACCCTATTATTGAAAATGGGAAAGTTACAGGTACGCTCAGTGTGGTACGCATTTACAATCCACACATTTTGTACGACGAAGATAACCGCCTCTTATCAATTATTGGTTCTATGATTTCAACGAGTGTTCGGATGAGGCAGGAAAGGTTAGAGGAATTGGAAATCCTGAAGCAAAAAAATGTTGAGTTGCAGAATCAACTTGAAAAAGATCACAGGCCAGGTAATATAGTGGGTAATTCGAGCAAAATGCACGATGTTTACTCGTTGGTAAATATGGTAGCCGAAACCAATTCAACGGTGCTAATCCGGGGCGAAAGCGGAATCGGGAAGGAACTGATTGCTGATTCCATTCACTTTTCGAGTCCCCGGGCAAAGAAGAATTTTATAAAGGTTAATTGTTCCGCTTTACCTGATACACTGATAGAAAGTGAATTGTTTGGTCACGAAAAAGGTGCTTTCACCGGTGCCGAAGCACGTCGCAAAGGTCGATTCGAACTGGCTGATGGGGGTACAATTTTTTTGGATGAGATTGGTGATATTCCGCTTTCAACACAGGTAAAACTTCTTCGGCTTATACAACAGCGCGAGTTTGAACGATTGGGTGGTACCGAAACCATAAAAATTGATGTTCGGATTGTTTGTGCGACTAACCGAAATCTGGAAGAATTGATTCATAATAACGAGTTTCGCGAGGATTTATATTACCGGATCAATGTATTTCCAATTTTCATTCCACCGCTTCGCGACCGCCGCAACGACATTCCATCGCTGGTCGATCATTTTATTGAGAAATTTAATAAGCGGAACAATGCGAAAATTATCCGGATTACAACCTCGGCCTTAAATATGCTTATGATTTATCGCTGGCCCGGGAATATTCGTGAACTTGAAAATTGCATTGAGCGAGCCTGCATTTTAAGCAAGGATAATGTGCTTCACAGTTACGACTTGCCACCATCGCTTCAAACTGCCGATTCGACCAACACCAAAGCTTCAGGAGGTCTGACCTATACTGTTGAGCAGGTTGAGAAACAACTAATCCGCGAAGCTTTGGTTAGTTCAAAAGGCAATATTGCAAAAGCTTCTGAAGAGCTAAAAGTAACCGAAAGAATGCTCGGAATCCGCCTGAAAAAATACAACATTGATGCCTGGCGGTTTAAAGTGTGACGATTGAAAGATTGATTTTTTTTTCGTTTTTCTTGCGCTGACGTATTAAAATTATGAAGGGACTAATCTTAATAGCTGTAGGTGAAACCCTATTGGAAAATGGATGATTTTGATTCCGGGATACTGAAAGGTGTCGATAATTTAAAATCGATTAATGTCCGTGCTGTTTAAACCAAATTCAATTTTACATGGAACTATTAATTATACAAGTTGATCTTCAGAATCCAATTCATTGCGACCGGGTAATTAAATTGCTGAATGATTACATGAAAGATCCGATGGGAAATAACCGTCCTATGGACAAAAGAATGGCTCCCAATATTATTGCAGGATTAAAATCGCATTCAGGTTTTCTTGGCTTTTTTGTTTTGGCCGACGATCAATATGCCGGATTAGCCAATTGCAACGTTAATTTTTCAACTTTTCAGGCTCTGCCATTAATCAATATTCACGATTTTATTGTTGCTCCTGAATTCCGGAATATTGGAGCCGGAAGTTTTCTGCTTCGCGGAATTCTCAATTATGCATCAAAAAATGGCTACTGCCGCGTGAACCTTGAGGTACGCGAAGACAACCTCACAGCCAAATCGCTCTACAAAAAAATGGGCTTCTCCGATTGTGTACCCAGAATGATGTTCTGGGAAAGAAAAATTTAGTTCATAAATTCTCATTTTCCTCCTTCCTACCAAAACGTAGGTTAAGCCACTGTTAACACCATTTAAACCCTTGCTGGCTTTGGTTTTGTGCCAAAGAACACCTTTCGTTTACCAAAACCTGCTTTCCTACCAATTGGTAGGATTTTTTTTGCGTGCAAAACTTCCTTAGGAAAATCTTTATCCTTGCAAGTTTCAGATAACCAACATTCAACGCAAATTTGAAACTTGAAATTTGGAACTTAAAATCCCCTCTGGCATCATTGTCGTAATGCTTCGGCCAAACAGAAAAAGTTTAACCCTTAAAAAATACGAAAATGAGAAAAATCGCAATTTATGGTAAAGGTGGAATCGGTAAATCCACCACCACACAAAACACAGTTGCCGGATTAGCTGAGGCTGGATTTAATGTAATGGTAGTGGGTTGCGACCCGAAAGCTGACTCAACCCGTTTGTTACTGGGTGGATTGGCACAGAAAACCGTTCTGGATACTTTGCGCGAAGAAGGTGAAGATATCGATTTGGATGATGTAGTCAAACCAGGATATGGCGGAACCCGTTGTGTTGAGTCCGGTGGTCCGGAACCAGGTGTTGGTTGCGCTGGTCGCGGTATCATTACCTCTATTAACTTGTTGGAACAGTTAGGTGGCTGGGACGAAAAATACAAAATCGACTATACATTCTACGATGTTCTTGGAGACGTTGTTTGCGGAGGTTTTGCCATGCCAATGCGTGAAGGAAAAGCCGAAGAAATTTACATTGTTGTTTCAGGAGAAATGATGGCCATGTATGCAGCCAACAACATTTGCAAAGGGATTAAAAAATACGCACAGGCAGGCGTTGTAAGATTGGGTGGACTGATCTGTAATTCACGTAATGTGGACAACGAACGCGAAATGATTGAAGAACTAGCCCGTCAGCTTGGAACGAAAATGATTCATTTTGTACCTCGTGAAAATGTGGTTCAACGTGCCGAAATCAACCGTAAAACGGTTATCGAATATGAACCAGAACATGCTCAGGCCAACGAATACCGGGCATTATCAAGAGCCATTAACGAGAATACCAGTTTCGTTATTCCTACACCACTGGAAATGGAAGATCTGGAGACTTTGTTAATTGATTTCGGAATCGCAAACTAAAAAATAGGAGATACAAATATGTTAATGATTAGAGCAATAATTCGTCCTGATAAATCGAGTAAAGTTTTAAATGCATTGTTTGAAGCCGGATATGTGGCAGTAACAAAAATACCTGTCGTGGGTCGCGGAAAACAGCGTGGTATTAAAATTGGCGACGTAACCTATGATGAGCTTCCAAAAGAAATGCTGCTCATAGTTATTAAGGATGAAGACAAGGATTTTGCTGTAACTACTATTATGGAAGCTGCCCGCACAGAACCTAAAGGAGCTTTTGGAGACGGAAAAATATTCATCACACCGGTAGAAGAAGCTTATACCATCAGTCGCGGAACCAAGGAATTATAACCAAAAACTGTACGATTATGAAGTTAATTATGGCAATCATACGCATCAATAAGATGAACGAAACCAAAATGGCTTTATCGGCTGCCGGCCTTCCTTCGATGACGGCAACCGGGAAAGTGTTTGGCCGCGGAAAAGGTCTTTGGGATGCGAAAGTGCTGGAAGGAGTTAAAAAAGATCTTCCGGAGGCATTGGCCCATCTGAATAAAGAACCCCGTTTACGTCCGCAACGCGTGGTGACTCTTGTGGTTTCTGATGAAAACCTCAGCAAAGCTGTTGAAACCATCATTGAAGCGAATCAGACTCCCGAACCGGGCGACGGTAAAATTTTCGTCATCCCATTACACGAATCTGTTAAGATTAGAACCGGCGAAACCGGTGATTTAACTCTCGATTAAAAATTATTATCATGCCAAAGAGAAAAGATTATACCAATGGATTACCAGATCCTTCTGCTCTTAGAGACGAAATTCTGAAAAAATATCCACCAAAAATAGCCAAGAAACGGGTCAAGGGAATGGTGATCAACGATCCTTCCGAAGATCAGGAAGTAATGGCCAATGTTCGCACAATCCCAGGAATCATTACACAACGTGGTTGTACTTACGCCGGATGTAAAGGGGTAGTATTAGGACCAACCCGCGACATTATTAACCTGGTTCACGGACCAATCGGCTGTAGTTTTTACGCATGGTTAACCCGTCGTAACCAAACCCGCCCTGCAGAGGGAGAGGATAACTTTATTACGTATTGTTTTTCAACCGACATGCAGGATAGTAACATCGTTTTCGGTGGCGAAGCAAAACTGAAAGAAGCAGTTCGCGAAGCTTTTGAAATATTCAAACCCAAAGCCATCGGTATTTTTTCCACTTGTCCGGTAGGTTTGATTGGTGATGATGTTCATTCCGTTTCACGAGATATGAAAGCCGAACTTGGAATTAATATTTTTGGTTTCAGCTGCGAAGGTTACCGCGGAGTTTCACAGTCAGCCGGGCACCACATTGCCAACAACGGTGTATTTAAAAACGTAGTCGGTCTCAACGATCGTGCACGTACCGGAAAGTTCCAGGTAAATATGCTGGGTGAATACAACATCGGTGGCGATGCTTTCGAACTCGAAGCTTTATTCGAAGAAGCCGGAATTACCCTGTTGTCGTCTTTCTCTGGAAACTCTACCATAAAAAGCATGGAATATTCGCACACTGCCGACCTCAACATGGTAATGTGTCACCGTTCCATCAACTACATCGCAGAGATGATGGAAGAAAAATACGGTATTCCATGGATCAAAGTAAACTTCATTGGCGCCGAATCAACAGCCAAATCTCTCCGGAAAGTGGCCGATTATTTTGGCGATGCTGGTCTTAAAGCGAAAGTGGAAGAGATCATCGAACGCGAATTGGCAAAAGTTAATGCAGTGAAGGTATCTATTGTTCCAAAGGTTCAGGGCAAATTGGCCATGATGTTTGTCGGAGGATCACGAGCTCACCATTATCAGGATTTATTTAACGAGCTTGGAATACGTACCGTTTCTGCCGGATATGAATTTGCTCATCGCGACGATTACGAAGGTCGTAAAGTAATACCATCAATCAAAATTGATGCTGATTCCCGGAACATCGAAGAAATATCAGTTACAAAAGACGAAAAACTTTTCCGTGATGATTTAGTGGCGAAAAAAGCTGACCTGGAAAGTAAAGGTTTCGAGTTTAAAGATTACGCCGGAATGATGCCAGACATGGCAAAAAATTCACTGGTTATCGATGATGTGAATCACTGGGAAACTGAAAAGTTAATCGAATTCTATAAGCCGGATGTATTCTGTGCTGGTATCAAAGAGAAATATGTGGTTCAAAAAGCCGGAGTTCCTTTGAAGCAGTTGCACAGTTACGATTACGGCGGTCCTTACGCAGCCTTTGGTGGTGCCATTAATTTCTACATCGAAATGGAAAGAATGCTGGCTACCAACATTTGGAAAATGATTGATGCCCCATGGAAACACGAGTCTGAATTAGTGGGCAGTATGACAATTGAAGCTTAATAAAGAGGAGGAACGATTATGTTACTACGACATACAACAAAAGAAGTAAAAGAACGGAATGCATTAACAGTCAACCCAGCCAAGACCTGTCAACCCGTTGGGGCAATGTACGCGGCGCTGGGCGTTCACGGATGTCTTCCGCACAGCCACGGTTCACAAGGCTGCTGCTCCTATCACCGGAGTGCACTTACCCGTCACTTTAAAGAGCCGGTAATGGCTGCAACCAGCTCATTCACCGAGGGATCATCGGTATTTGGCGGACAAGCCAACCTGATGCAGGCCATTGAAACTATTTTTACAGTTTACGAACCTGAAATTATTGCGGTGCATTCAACCTGTTTGTCCGAAACCATTGGGGACGATTTGAATCAGATTGTAATTAAAGCACGTGATGAAGGTAAAGTTCCATTAGGCAAATTCGTTATTCAGGCTGCAACTCCAAGCTATGTAGGTTCGCATGTTACCGGATACGCCAATATGCTGGAAGCTTTCGTGAAATATTTTGCTGAAAAAACAGACGAGAAAAGACGGCAGATTAACCTGCTCTCCGGATGGGTTGAGCCGGCAGACATGCGCGAATTGAAACGAATCATGAAAGTGATGAAAGTAAAATCTGTTTTATTACCCGATACTTCAGATGTACTCGATACACCAATGACCGGAAAATTCGAAATGTATCCGAAAGGCGGAACAACAATTCCTGAAATGGTCAGTATGGGCGACAGTATGCAAACACTCGGATTGGGAGAGTGGGCTACTGAAAAAGCAGCCATCTCACTTGACAATACTTGCAAAGTCCCTTTCGAAATTACTGATATCCCAGTGGGAATAAAAGCAACTGACCGTTTTATTCAGGCACTTGCCAAAGCTGGCCGGGTTTCAATTCCTGAACAAATTTCTGAAGAGCGTGGAAGGCTGATCGATGTGATAACCGATATGCACCAATACCTCTACGGAAAGAGAGTCGCTGTTTTCGGCGATCCGGATAACATCATTCCGCTCATCGAATTTTTAGTCGATATGGATATGAAACCGGTTTACATCGTTTCAGGAACTCCGGGTAAACGGTTTGAAGAACGCATGGCCGAAATTCTTTCAGAACGTGTTCCTGAAGCTAAATACAAAAACGGACCACAAGCGGATATGTTCCTGATGCACCAATGGATCAAGGAAAACCCTGTTGACTTGCTGATTGGAAATACTTACGGTAAATACATCGCTCGTGACGAAAATATTCCATTTGTACGGATGGGCTTCCCGATTGTCGACCGTATTGGACACAGTTATTTCTCAACTCTCGGTTACATGGGAGGTCTTCGCATAGTCGAAAAAATTCTGAGCGTTCTTATGGACAAACAGGATGCGACCTGCCTCGAAGAAAAATTCGAACTGGTGATGTAAAAGTTTGTCAAGTCATCCCGAACTCGTTTCGGGATCTCATCCGCAAACATCATCAGATCCTGAAGCAAGTTCAGGATGACGAGTTCAAAATCTGGATTCTCTAATAGTTCTAAACAATAATCAACCTGCTTTTGCTAATTCTGACAGGACTAACTACCTGTCAGGATTTTAAAAAATTCCGTTGACATCTCGACGGAAAAGAAATATCCTCCTTTGGGTGAGGAGGATAGAGGTGGCTATTTTCTTTTTAATGTTGAAATGGGGGAGTTGCTTCCCGCAATCTCCCCCTTTCATTAAAATCAAATACGATGAAAGAGATACTGAAAGAACGAAAAGGTCAGGTTGTTACGAAAGGACAAGGCGACGTTGCTATTGCATGTGGGAAGGCTAGTTTGGCAGGTTCAGTCTCTCAACGTGCTTGTGTTTTTTGCGGATCGCGTGTGGTGCTTTATCCCATTGCCGATGCGCTTCACCTGATTCATGGCCCGGTTGGTTGTGCCGCTTATACCTGGGACATTCGCGGATCTTTATCATCAGGACCGCAACTTCACCGCCTTAGTTTTACCACCGACCTGAAAGAACGGGAAGTCGTTTTTGGTGGCGAACCTAAGTTATACCAGGCTTTGATCGCTTTAATCGATCAATATAAACCCAAAGCTGCTTTTGTTTATGGAACCTGCATTGTTGGCGTAATTGGCGACGACATGGAAGCCGTTTGCAGAAAAGTAAGCAAAGAAAAAGGAATTGATGTGATTCCGGTTATGTCGGAAGGTTTCAACGGAACCAAAAAAGATGGTTATAAACTGGCCTGCGATGCACTTTCAAAACTGATTGGAACCGATAATAAAACAGAAGTACCTGAACACAGCATCAATATTCTGGGCGATTTCAACTTGGCCGGAGAACTTTGGATGTTGGCTGAATATTACCGCAGAATGGGTGTTAACATGGTTGCCTGCATGACAGGCGATGGCCGGATCGACGATGTTCGCAAAGCCCACAATGCGAAACTCAATGTAGTTCAGTGTTCCGGATCGATGATTTATCTGGCCAAGGACATGAAAGAAAAATATGGCATCCCATTCATGAAAGTTTCCTACTTCGGAATCGAAGACATGTCGGATGCGCTCTATGAAGTGGCTCGGTTTTTCAAATCCGACGAAATGATGGAAAAAGCCCGTCAGTTGGTCAAAGAAGAAATCAGCACACTATTGCCTGCGCTTCTGGAATACAGAAAAGATTTGGAAGGGAAAAAAGCCGCCATTTATGTGGGAGGAGCTTTTAAAGCCATCTCGCTTGTAAAGGCGCTTCGACTACTCGGAATGAAAACTGTCGTTGTCGGATCACAAACCGGAAATCAGGACGACTATAATTTATTGAAAGAATTGTGCGACGAAGGAACCATCATTGTTGATGACTCCAATCCAAACGAACTTTCAGAATTTGTGAAACAAACCGGAGCCGATTTATTCATCGGTGGAGTTAAGGAACGCCCAATTGCGTACAAACTCGGATTAGGTTTCTGCGATCACAACCACGAACGAAAAGAAGCGCTGGCCGGCTACGAGGGCATGTTGAATTTCGCGAAAGAAGTTCACGCATCGGTTTGCAGCCCGGTCTGGAAATTTATGAAATAAAGCCCCATCGGGGCGAAATATTTGTAGCCCCGGCTTTCAAGCCGGGGGAAATGAAAGGAAAAAGTTTAAGCGCCGGACAGAAAATTTAATTCGAAGCCACGATCAAGTTTCCGGCGCAACAACGAAAATAACCAATACAGAATATTCAATAACCAATTTCCAACGAAGCGCAACTTGGAATTTGAAACCTGAAACTTGGAATTTAAAAGAAAAGGAGAATAGCACCATGAAAGACACTATTATTAACACCCCACCCAAACCCACCGCTGAAGAGCCTTTCAAATCGACCCGCAATGCATGCAAACTTTGCTCACCACTCGGAGCAAGTGTCGCATTCAAAGGCATTCGCGGATGTGTCCCCATTATTCACGGAGGTCAGGGGTGTGCCACTTATATTCGCCGCTACCTGATCAGTCATTACAAAGAACCTGTAGATATTGCATCGTCAAACTTCAGCGAAGAAGCAACCATTTTTGGTGGCGGAGCCAATTGCCATGCCGCCATCGGCAATGTAATCAGTCAGTATGAACCCGAAGTTATTGGAATTACAACGACTTGCCTGAGCGAAACCATTGGCGACGATGTGAAACAATACATTCGCACATTTCAGGAACTTTCAGGTGACAAGAAACTCCCTCATTTTGTTACCGCATCTACCCCAAGTTACCAGGGATCGCACATGGATGGTTTTCATGAAGCAGTTACCGGAATTGTGAAATCGATGGCCGAAACCGGCGAATTGGGCGAGCACCTCAATATTTTCCCCGGTTTTGTTTCTCCGGAAGATTTACGACAGATCAAAAACATTCTCGAAGATTTCGGGATTGACTATATATTATTACCTGATTATTCGGAAACACTTGATAACCCAATTTGGGATGCATACAAGCGCATTCCTGATGGTGGTACGCCGATTGAATCGGTTAAAAAATGTGGCTCTGCCCGCGCTTCCATCGAATTTGGTACTATTCTGAACAAAGGCAGTTTGGCCGGAAGGGTGAAAAACAATGTACAGGCAAATTCTGTAGGCGACTATCTGGAAAGCACTTTTGGTGTCGAAAATCGCCGGATGGCCATGCCAATCGGAGTGAGTTCGTGCGATAAGTTCTTCGAAACACTGAAAGAAGTTTCAGGAAAAGAGATTCCGCTGAAATATAAAAAAGAACGTGGCCGCCTGATTGACTCTTATGTTGACGGACACAAATACATTTTCGGGAAAAAGGCAGTGATTTTTGGTGAAGAAGATTTTGTGGTTGGTATTACCGCTTTCCTGAACGAAATTGGAATTGAAGTGGTGCTTGCCGCTTCCGGAGGTGAAAGTGGCCATCTGGAAACGGAAATCAAAAAATATTGTCCGGAGAACCCAGATTCGATTTTGGTGAAAAATGGCTGGGACTATGAGCTGATTCACGAATGGTGTGCCGAAAATAGGCCTGACATCCTGATCGGAAACAGCAAAGCCTACTACATCGCCCGCGATTTGAACATCCCGATTGTTCGCTGCGGTTTCCCTATTCATGACCGCATTGGCGGACAACGAATCAAACACCTCGGTTATACCGGAACACAGGAATTGTTCGACCAGATCATCAATACGCTGATCGGTTACAAACAAGACCATTCTGAAGTTGGCTATAAATATATGTAAGGAACGCTCACTAAAAAACAGAAAGTGAAATTAAAACTCAAACGCTATGATAGATCTCGAAAAACATCCGTGCTTCAACATCGAAGCGAAAGGTCAATATGGAAGGGTCCATTTGCCTGTTGCCCCAAAATGCAACATACAATGTAATTATTGTAAGCGCGATTACGATTGCGTCAACGAGAGCCGTCCCGGCGTAACCAGCGAAGTCCTTTCTCCGGAACAGGCATTGGCATATTTAATTAAACTGAAAGAAAAGATGCCAAATCTGTCTGTAGTTGGAATTGCTGGTCCTGGTGATCCGTTTGCCAATCCAACAGAAACGATGACCACTTTGCGTTTAGTTCGCGAGCATTTTCCTGAAATGATTCTTTGTCTTTCGTCCAACGGACTTAATGTTGCTCCTTTTGTTGAGGAATTGGCCGAACTCGGAGTAAGTCATGTAACAATTACGATGAACTCGCTGGACACTGAAGTAACTCAGGGCATTTATAAATGGGCTCGGTTTGGAAACCGCGGTTATGTTGGCAAAGCAGCCGCAGAGGTTTTACTCGAAAATCAGTTGGTTGCCATTAAAATGTTGCGCAGATTCGGAATTACGGTTAAGATTAACACCATCGTTATTCCGGGTGTGAACGATCACTCAGTTGAAAGTGTAGCCGAAAAAGCAAAAGAATTGGGCGCCGAACTGATGAATGCCATTCCATTGTTCCCGGTTGCCGACACACTATACGAAGACTTGAAAGAGCCTGATATGCTTACCATGCGCGAAATCCGTTTAAAAATTGCCAAATACCTGAAGCCAATGACTCATTGTGCCCGTTGTCGTGCCGATGCTGTTGGCTTATTAGGACAGGATGATACTGAAGCTAAAAAAATTATGTCTGAAGTGGTTAATCTTACCGTCGAAAATGATGAGAATCGGCCATTTGTTGCAGTTGCCAGTAATGAAGGATTATTGGTTAACCAACATTTGGGCGAAGCCGACAGTATTTATATTTTCCGCGAAACACCCAATGGATACCGGATGGTTGAAAAACGCGATACACCACCTTCAGGAATAGGCAGTAAACGTTGGGAAGATCTGGCAGAACTTTTAAACGATTGTCGCGCCTTGTTAGTTGGAGGAATCGGACCAAGCCCATCGGCTACCATTGGCCACACAGGTATACGCATCGTCGAAATGACCGGACTGATTGACGAAGGTTTGGATGCTATATATAAAGGTAAAGAATTGCGCACCGTGAAAAAGGCCGATGTGTTTAAATGCGGTGCCGTTTGTACCGGAAAAGCAACGGGTTGCTAAAAACCAGTTTCTTCTTTGAAGCCGGTCACCCCGAATTTATTTCGGGGTCTGTTGATCAATAAGATCCTGAAACAAGTTCAGGATGACGAGAAGTAGGGAAATTAATATCAATTCAAAATATCAAAAAAATCACTTATCATGAAAAAACCAGATTACCACATTTTGATTTGCAACTCGTACCGGGTTGCCGGCGATGCCAAAGGATTTTGCAACAAAAACGGAGGTGCCGAATTTATTCAATATATAACAGAAGAGTGCAACGATCGTGGAATTGATGCAGCAGTATCATCAACCGCTTGTTTGAATGTTTGTTCGCAGGGACCAGTTATGGTTATCCAGCCCAATAATTTTTGGTATGGTGGTATCACTACAGATCGCATCGACGAAATTCTCGACGCTTTAGAAGAGGGCAATGCCGTTGATGAATACCTGATTAGCGAATAGTTCTGTCTATAATGTCAGTCAGCTAAAGCAGACGGCAAAGGATAATTCTTCGAATACAGGTAGTTGTTGAATGGAGAGATATCCTTTGCCGTCCCATTTATGGGACGGACATGCTGCAAACAAAGCGCTGAATAATCATTCAAGATTCGTAATTCTAATACTCAAGACTATGGTAACAATCCCACATATCATTGATACTACACTCCGCGATGGTGAACAAGCCCCTGGAGTTGTATTTACTTTGGACGAAAAACTTCGGATTGCTGGCATGCTCGAAGACTGTGGCATCAAAGAGTTGGAAGTTGGTACACCGGCAATGGGTAAGGACGAGCTACACATGATTCGCGAAATTGTTCAGGCAGGATTTCGGTTCGATAAGTTGTGCTGGGCAAGAGCTAAGGAATTTGATATTGAAGAATCAGCCAAAACTGGTGCCAACCGAATTAATATTTCGTTTCCGGTATCCGATGTTCAGCTATCGGCTATGGGGCGCAATACCGATTGGGTGATGAATCAACTGAAACCAATCATCTCATTTGCCCGTCAACGCTTCGATTTTATTGCCATTGGAGCTCAGGATGCATCGCGAGCCAATCGTGAATTTTTGAATGAGTTTATTTCAGCATGTCTTTCAGAAGGTGTCGACCGCATTAGACTTGCAGATACAGTTGGTATTTTGAACCCATTCTCAACCGCTCAATTGTTTTCTTCAGTAAGTGAAAAATTCCCGTTTGTTGATTTTGAGTTTCACGGGCATAACGATTTGGGGATGGCAACGGCGAATTCTGTGGCAGCTTTGCTTTCCGGAGCAAGCTCGGTAAGTGCAACCGTGAATGGACTTGGAGAACGTGCCGGAAATGCTTTTCTGGAGGAAATTGCTGCCGCATTGAAAGTATCGGCAGGAATTGACTGCGGAATTCATCTTTCCGGAATGCAGGAACTCTGTCGTTTTGTTGCCGAAGCATCTTCAAAACCAATCTATCCTTCAAAACCAATCGTTGGAGATATGATTTGCCGGCACGAATCAGGGATACATTGCAACAGTCTCCTGAAAAACGAACTCACCTACCAGCCGTTCCTTTCTTCGGAAATAGGGCGTTCTACCGAAATGGTTCTTGGGCGTCATTCAGGAGCAGGCACAATCAGGCATCTGTTGGAAAAGCAAAACCTGAAGATGACCGACAGGCAAACAGCTTTATTGACAGATCAGGTTAAAAGCTTATCATTTCGCAAGAAAAGAGAGCTTCGTCTTGATGAATTAATCAAACTGGCCAATAACCTAATTAGTTTGGAACTTTAAAACTTACGATATGGAATGGAAAAACTATTATTTGGAGGCCGCTGATTATTATAAGACAGCCTATGGAGCCGCGCAGAAAAAGAAGCTCGGAAATTTGGTTATATACAATTTAGTAGCAATGTCTATCGAGAATTACATGACCAGCGTATTAATGAAATCGGGTTTCATTCCTGAACACTCAAGCATTTCGTCGATGTATCGTGAGTTGAAAAAAAATCACGATGCACCTGAGGCCTTTCATGCTGAAGTACGTTTCATGAACCGGTTCATGAATTTTTGTTCTCTTGAATTTACACCTGTAATTGTGCCTACTGATGAGGAAATAACGAGGATGGTCAGCTTTGCTTCTTCTCTGAAGGAATGGACTATCAATTATCTGGCAATAGATACGAAGGTCAGTTAAACCAGACAGACATATAATATATAGTTGTGATTGTTTTCGAAAGTGGCAATGTCTCCCTTTTCAGAAGTCATAGTCGGGTCATATTTTTTTTTGCATAGAATAGCAGAAGATATGACCCATTTATTTTTCTTTATGATTTTATCCTCCATTTATGTATCGAATAATACAAAATATTCGTATTTCATATCATGAATTTATGGTTTTGTAACGATAGGTTTGTTGTAAAATCACCTGTTCTCATGCCTGTGAATGAAAGTTTGAAATAAAAGAGGATTAAAAGTGTTTAGTAACAGGTTGAGTTTCAGAAAGTGGGGCTTTGCTGCATAAAATCTTTTAAAAAAAGGTTATGTAAGAGTTTGGAAATGGCAAAAAGGGGTCTATCTTTGC
>JBGSUC010000061.1:0-84966 GCA_041736275.1 Prolixibacteraceae bacterium | reverse complement strand
ACAGAAATATGAAAAAGTCTCTCCGTGAAGGTATAAGGGATTAGTATAACATTCTTCCGTACGAAGAAACTTCTCAACGGCACAGAATTTCTTATATAAAGGATAGTCCGAAAGAAATGTATTTAAGCTATGTTTCTTGTGCATCTATGTCTGTTTTATTATGGTGCATAACGTAGGAAGCTACACGCAGGGGCGGATTGCGGGCGATTACCTGTCAAGCCGAAAAGCTGCACGAGCGGAAACATACCCACCGAAAACCACTGCTGCCGCGCTTGCGGGTAGCTGAAGTTACCTGCTGTGTTCATTGTTTTCTTCATTCGTTTCTTTCTCTTAAAGTAGAATTCGTTTCAATTGAAAAATATGTATCATATGAATTCATAAGCTTAAGAGTGGATTCATTTCTAGCGAGTGTGTCAGTGCCAATAAAATACAGTTTAACTTTGGCAGAGATAGTTTGTTTTAGATGTGTGCGAATTTCTGCCATTTGTTCATCTGTAAATTCTCGGGTTCTAATCATATTAAGTTCAAATTTATATGTGTTATTGAGAAAATCATTATTTGCCTCATGAACAGCATCTTTCAAATTTGCAAATGCGTTTCCGACTTCTTTTGGCATTTGATTGGTTTCATCCTCATTTTTCGAATTTGAACCAAGAAGATTTGCAAAATCGTATAAAGTACTTGCACCACCAAACAAACCGAACCCAAAAATGCTATTTGCTTGTTCTAATGCTTTTTGTGCTTTTTTAATATCCTTGAGAGCTTTTATTATGCTATTATGCAAAGTGTCAATTGAAGCTTTAATTCCTGAATTATTTGTTTGAATCTGACTTATTAAATCATCGAGGTTACCCAATTTTCTATAACCTTCTTTAAACTCATCTTCAATAATATCTTTAGTTGTCGTTTCGCCAGAATACCAAAAATTTTCTGGATTTGCATACAACTTAAACCTCATAGTTGCAACAACTGTATGTAAATCATTTGAAAGTTGACTATCGAATTCGGTGTCAATTTCCTTATTTATCCTTTCAACATCACTTGTGCAGCCACAAATAAGCAAAATTGCCAGTGGCATTATTATTTTAAAAAGTCTCATAAGTCTTAATGGTTATTTTAGTTTTTCGATATAACTTCCTACGTCGAAGTTTGTTAAAGCTAATGTGTAAGAAGCATATAAAGGGTGACGTGGGTGTCTCGTTTTGGTAAACTCTCCTAATTTTATCCAATTTACATTATGCTTTGCTGTTGTCTTAAAAATTTCCTTTAAACAATTCTTTAAATAATCACGAACTACAATTCTCTCACTCCATGCAGCTAAAATTGTTGGCTTATTATATTTCTCTATAATCTCAGAAATACATTTAAGATTCTGGTCAGTTAGATTATTATCTCTTCTTTCATGTAAGTCGGCAGGATAAGGTGTCCTTTGTGGATATAAATTTAGCATTAAAAAACTGTCAAATCCGTTCCCTTTCGCAAAACCAATAACTCTATTGATCGTTTTGTCTGAATTTTTATCATCAGCTGTACTCGGATTAATTCCGATAACGATCAAAGGATTTAGTCCTTCTGTCCCCAAAGCGAATCTACAAGAATTGTCCTCATTGTTGACGTAAATTGTCGGTTGATATCCCATTCTAGTGGTTTTTGTTTGTGCCTACTCTTATCGGTTTTCAGCGTCTCCGTTTTTGTACAAAGTTAGATTGCCAGTATGTCAAATTGTGTCCTACCTGAATGCGGCCGCCCCATAACATAGCAGGTAACGGATAAAGCTACACGCAGGGGCGGACTGCGGGCGATTTCCTGTCAAGCCGAAAAACAGCCTGAGCGGAACGATGCCCACCGAAAACCACTGCTGCCGCACTTGTATTCTAAGACAAAACCAAATTTTCGAGTCGTTTTTTATGCCGCAAATTTCACAAGATCCACGTACGGTGTTTGTCTTTGGACAACGGCGAAAACCCGGTAGACGATTTTGTTTCGAATTATATTTAGTGTACTCATCTTATTCTTTCCAAGCTCATTTACTCGCTTATTAAAGTACTGCAAATATTCTCCCTTGTACTTTATCGCTGACATTGCTGCCAAATTTAATAAAGCTTTCAACATTTTGTTCGCAAAAGGATGTACTCTTGGTGTTCCTTTCACTGTACCAGACGAATAGCTGAATGGGGCTATTCCAGCATAGCAGGCAAATGCCCTTGCATTAGCAAACGAAGTGAAGTTTGCCGTATATCCGATCAGGTAAAACCCTAAGATCTTTCCGACACCTCGAATAGACAGAATGAGCTTGTAATTCTTGGATAAACTGTCATCACTTTCAATGATACTCTCTATTTTTTGCTCAACCTTTTTAATTTCATCGTTCAGGTTGCTTATCAGGCGCTGCTGAACTTCTTTTATTAGTTCCGATTCACCATCTTCGTAGCAATCATGCAAGTCAGAAATGCCGTTTTTGTAGGCCGTACGATGTTTCAGCAATTTCTCGCGCAATGATATTAAAGACCTGATCTGGTCAATCTTCGCACCAGGAAGAATAGTCGGAACCAGGCTTTCTCGTTTCTCGTAGGCATAATGGGCTATTCTTTTTGCATCTATCCGGTCATTCTTTCCCCGGGTTATTCCCAACGACTTTTTAATCTGAAGGGCTGATTCCATCGTAAATGAAATATTCTCGCTTTGAAGAAATACACTCAGCATCCGGGAGTACTTCCCCGTATTTTCAAAGCAAAAAAACAACTCTTCCTTTTTGCATTTGGTTCCCGTCATTACCTTTTCCAAAAGGCAAACAAAGCCTTGAAGGCTGTTCTCAACAACAAAGTACAAATTAAGCCCATGAATGAAGACATCCAGTGTGGCTTTTGATACATCAATACCAACAAAAAACTGAACCTTTTTCATAACTTTGGTTTTAATTGTTACTAAAACGAAGTTGCCTAAACTATCACCTTTCAAAGACCCTGTGTCTATTATTCTAAATGGTTCTGGGCAACTGATCAAAAGAATGGGGACTAATACAAGTGATAGGCCTTAAAGCCTAGCGGGTAGCCAAGTTCACCCCATTCTTTTTTATTAACAAGTTAAGAACTATCAACAAGAAAAGAAAAAGTAGCAAAAAGAAAAGAATTTCAACCCCTTACATCATCATCATACTCAAAATACTCTCTTTCTGTTAATAAATCCATGTAAATCTAAAGGACGGGTAGCTGAAGTTATTGCGCGTATTCATTTTCATTAAAAACTCTATCTAAATTTTCAGCAATTACGTTTCAAAAAGTCACTTTTCAACGGCCTGTCCCAAAGCTCGTGCCTGTCAAAACCCGATGCCGTTTCCAAAAGCTTTCAACTACAATTCCAAAAGCTCGTCTCTGTCAAGCCGCGATTGCGTTTGAAAAAGCGATTATTTCAGCGCGTTTCCAAAAGCGAAAATCCATCAAACCCCAAAACCGTTTCAAAGAGCGAAAACCAATAATTGGTTAAAACCCAATTCTCTGTCAAGCCGCGACCAATATGCGCATATAACGTAGGAAGCTACACGCAGGGGCGGATTGCGGGCGATTTCCTGTCAAGCCGAAAAGCTGCTTGAGCGGAAAGATGCACACCGAAAACCACTGCTGCCGCACTTGACGGGTAGCTGAAGTTGTAGCCTAGTTGTTCTTTTGTCCTTAATTTTTTCATCGTTTTTGTTCAGTGTCGAAGGCGCTTCGCCACTTCAGTCCCAGTCGAACAGTCAAGTCCGTTTTGCCAAGGCACAAAAGTGTCGATTCTAATATTTTCCAACTTTCCATCTCCGTCTATGTTTTAAAATCCGATTCCGTGTCAAATAGCGAAAATATGTCACCACCCAAAGTCTCATTAGATTCTGTGTCAGACAGCAAAACTCTCTCAAAAAGCGAGAACCTGTCAAACCCAGAAACCATAAAAACCACTTTTAAAATCTTTCAAATAACTCGGCTCTGTCGAAACCCGATTCCGTGTCAAATGGTGAAAATGTGTCAAAACCCAATTTGTCAGCGGATTCTGGTCAAGCTACAAAAATCTCTCAAAAAGCGAGAAACTGTCAAACCCAGAAAACCTAAAAACCACTTTTAAAGTTCTCTCAAATAACTCGGCTTTGTCGAAACCCGAAGCCCTTTCAGATAACTAAAAACCAATTTCTTGTCAAACCTGCACAACCTTTCACAGCGCAATTACAATTGGCTACAACGGATAAAGCTACACGCAGGGGCGGACTGCGGGCGATTTCCTGTCAAGCCGAAAAGCAGCCCGAGCGGAAAGATACCCACCGAAAACCACTGCTGCCGCACTTGACGGGTAGCTGAAGTTAGCGGTTCGGTTTTCAATTAGTTAACTGAATATTTTTCATAGGCTAATTTTCCTGTCTAATTCTTTTTCAAGCATTTTGTCAAATTATACCAGTAAAGAATTTATTTGAAATAAGTGTCACAATACAACCAATCAGAATTGCTAAAATATAATTTATAAAATTATTTTTTTTTGCTTTCTCAACTTTAACTGTCATATGTATCAATAAAGTCAAAACTAAAATTATTGGAATTAAAAAATCAACGACTAATCCATAAAAAAACTCATATTTAAAAATTACAAATCCTAAAACTCTGTCAATGATTATTCCGATCAGAGTATAGAAAAGCAATAAATTTTCTATACTGTCTTTTATAAAAACTAACAGTCCAGATATTATGAGTAAATTAGAATATAATATTGTAGGTAACCATTCGTCCAAAGTTATATTAGATTCATAAATCACTCCATGTATGATTCCATCTATAGGAACTTGATTATAAAATCTACTTATTAATTGAAAACTAAAAACCAATCCAACAAGAATTAATCCTAATCCAATTATCCTATCTGTCGGTATTTTTTGATTTACTTTCATTTTGATTTCGACTTCAAGTTATTTCCTCTCACAGCTAACGATCATATAAATGAATCTGTTTCAAGTTGGGATTAAACTGACCGCTAACGTAGGAAGCTACACGCAGGGGCGGATTGCGGGCGATTTCCTGTCAAGCCGGAAAGCAGCCTGAACGGAAAGATGCCCACCGAAAACCACCGCTGCCGCACTTGACGGGTAGCTGAAGTTATTGGCCGTATTTCTTGTTCCTCAAAGCGATTTCCAAACTTTTTCAGCGACACCGTTTCAAAAAACCACTTTTCCGTCCGCCTGTCAAGTACCGAAACTCTGTCAAACCCCGATGCCGTTTTAGAATGCGACTTTTCCGACGCCTTTCAAACAGCAATTCAGTTACAAACCCCGAAACTCTTTCAGGTAGCGATAACCAATAATTGGTTAAAACCAGAAAGCCTGTCAAGCCGCACCCAATATGGCCTATAACGTAGGAAGCTACACGCAGGGGCGGACTGCGGGTGATTTCCTGTCAATCCCGGTTAACCGGGACCGAGCGGAAAGATGCCCACCGAAAACCACCGCTGCCGCACTTGTCGGGTAGCTGAAGTTATGGGCTGGGCTTCTTTGTTTCATTTATTGTCAAGCTGTTACAAAAGTTTTCAAAGTCTTTATTTGTGACCTCGTAAATGTTGATTATTTCAAATAATGTCGAGTATTTTTTTAGATAAATTAATTGTCGATAAGGTTCATCTTTGTTATTGCTTTTTAAGATCACTCTTAGTGCTTGTTTGTCAGCAATACTTATGGAATCTCTATGCTCGTCTATTTGTCCTTTAAACATTCCTTTCCAAGAATTAATTAAATACTCAACAGAATAGTCTGCTGTGTCTTGCATACAAATGCTCCATTGCCTTGTGTTTGTACTATCCGTTCCCTGATTCGTATCATAGTTTTTAACTTTATTCCCAACACATCTGCAATTGTCAATTATGTCGGCAAACTCCAAATTTTTAGGATATTTGAAAGTCATAACGAAACCTACGGGAATTGTGTCACAATACGTAACCCAATTATCTGTCGAGTCCGCATTCCCTGCTGTCTTGGTCGTATTTGTCGAGCAAGATATCAGAGTCGTAAGTAAAATTAGAAGTCCAAATATCTGTTTCATAGCGCACTTAGCCTTGCCCATAACTAGTATATATGAGTAAATATATGGTACTTTTTTCAATTGTTATTGATAATTAGAAAATATTTTTCGCTTAATATCAATCCGTTCGCGTTTGGTGAACGAAAAAACTTCAATAGCTTGACAAATTAATTCCAACATCAAGACATTGCACTTCCAATATCAAGACATTACCGGTCCAATGTCAAGACATTAAATTACAATTCCTCTGAAAGCAAAGTCCAATCCAACTATAGGCACAACCCAATCCAACTATAGGCATAACCCAACTCAACTATAGGCATAGTTCAGATCAACCATGGGCATAGTACCGTTTAATGTCAGTATGTAAATTTTTTATCACCGGTTGTATCAATCAAAATCACCTCTGTTAATTTTTTTTATCACCTGATGTTTTGTGGAAAATGTCAAGACATAATTTTTTTATGTCTTCATGTATTGGTCGATATGTCAAGACATGTTTTTTTTATCTCTTCATGTATTTCAAACGATGTCTTCATGTATATTTTTCAGGCATTTTTATTTTCATTTTAAAAAATTATACGAAACTGTTTAATGCTAACTGACGATTTAATCTGTGAAAATTTGTGTAATCTGTGGTGAAATATCGTCATCGGAAAGCAACAAAAGGAAAAATAAAACGACATGAATGCATTTTGCATACATAACAAGTCATCGCAAAATTATGCTGCAGCAAATCTATCCGAATTCAAACTACTTTAAGCTTTTAATTTCCGGAGAACCCGGTAATCGGTCGAGCGGACTCACAATGTTCCGCGCAGCTTTTGGCGAAATATGTGTGTAAATCATGGTAGTATTAACACTGGCATGCCCAAGCAACGCCTGTATATACCGGATGTCGGTTCCGCTTTCGAGCAAATGCGTAGCAAAGCTATGACGCAGCGTATGCACCGTCGCTTTTTTTTCAAGTCCCGCCTTCGACACTGCCTGCCGCATAACAACCTGTACGGTCCCCGCACTGATGGCCTCACCCTTGTATTGTCCGGCAAAAACCCATTCGTCGCTCCGGTAAATACCTCTGTAATTTTTCAGGAAAGCAACGATCGAGTAGGGGAGCATCACAATCCGGTCCTTATTGCCCTTGCTCTGCTTCACATGAATCTTATGTTCCTCAAATAAAATATCGGCCCATTTCAGCGAAACAATTTCACTCCTCCGCAAACCCGCGCCATATCCCAAAAGCAGCATCAGTTTGTGTTTCGGGTTATCAACAAAACTGAAAATCCTGATGCATTCTTCCATCGTCAGCACGCTGGGCAAATGATGTTCTTTTCGTGCCCGCGGAACCCTTAGTTCGAACGTATCACGCTTCAAAACAGTCCTGAAATAATATTTCAGCGCATTTACCTGCATATTCAGGCTCGAAGCCGACAAACCCTTTTCGGTCAACCAGGCCAGGTATTTTACAACCTGCGATTCGGTGATCAAATCCGGATTTCGGTACCGGTTAATCCGCAGAAACAAATTGAATTCCTTCGTGTAACTCCTGATGGTGTTGGCGCTGTAATTCTGTGCCATCAGGTAATCGAGCATAGCCAGCGTGTAAGTTTGAGCCGAAACCGGAACTTGTTGCAGCATGTTTTGCCTTAAATTTTGCAACGATGATGCTTTTTTGTTAATCGCTTTGTATTTGCTTAAGTATTTGTCAGGAAGATTATTAATTACCGGAATGTTCAGTTCTTCGGCAAGTTTTTGTACATTTTCGAGCATGGCCGGTGTTGCAGTAAGCAGGTATGCTTTTTTTATATTGCTAAAGCGGCTTCCTTCCCAGCGTTTTACCTGTTCAAGTAAATACGATACTGGTGGACAGTTCATTACCATCCATTTTTTGTCCGGAGCATATGCAGTAAGCTCAATCGTTGTGAATTTATTGCTGATTATGATTTCAAGGTTGAAATATTCGGGCGGAAAAATTTCACCGATACCCAATAAGGCTTCAACCTTAAGTTTAACATTTACATGCCTGAGAACAAAAAAAGCTTTCTGGCTTTTATTCCAGAAAACACCTTTAATGTCCATCAGTTTGGGCGTCAGGATTTCCGAATACGGAACTTTTAAAATCCAATATCTACCCAGACGTCCGCGATAAACAATTTTGCTGGCAATTTCAGGGATTTCGCCCTTATGTTCGGCCTGTAGTACTGGCCGAATTTCGCTGATTTCTTCAGCTATGTGAACATTTTCTTGCCCGTTTAAGGCAGGTTCAGAGCGCCGCTCGTTGTTATCGTCTTTAACGATTTCTACTTCACCAAAAATACGCTTTATCTCGTTGTAGTTCTCCTTGTTATACAACACATACCAGCATTTATTGGTTTTGCTCCATCGGGCTCCAATACTTTTGGCTTTGTTTTTCAATGCATCATCAAATCCGAAATAGATTCCTATTTGATGTTCTTCTCTGTGAAATATCTTTTTTAGTTGAATCATACTGAGGTATTTGTAGTCATCAGCAGGGTGGAGAATTGGTTTGTTTACATATATTATCAAATATACAAAATAGGCACGATAAATTGTATTCGCAGGAAGCTCAAATTTTTATGTTCCCTTTCGGCAACTGTCTCCTGATTCCGTTTCGCATATAAAATAAAAGGGAACAATCTTTTCAGATTATCCCCTTTCTATACTTACAATACCGTTTTCAGGTCTCCCTTATCCGGATTTATTTTTGCATTCTTATTTGCTGTGTTCAATGTTTGCCTGGGCTGCAGCAACGCGGGCGATTGGTACACGGAATGGAGAACAACTTACGTAGTTCATTCCAACTTTGTCGCAGAATACAACAGAACTTGGTTCACCACCATGTTCGCCGCAGATACCAATTTTCAGGTCAGGTTTAACCGAACGTCCTTTGGCAACACCCATTTCAACCAACTGTCCAACACCACTCTGGTCCAGTACCTGGAAAGGATCCTGTTTCAGAATTCCTCTTGACAGGTAATCCGGAAGAAATTTCCCTGCATCGTCACGCGAATAGCCCAAAGTCATCTGGGTCAAGTCATTGGTTCCGAATGAAAAGAAATCGGCCTCAACAGCAATATGGTCGGCGGTTAATGCGGCACGTGGAATTTCAATCATAGTACCTAACAGATAGTCAATGCGGTCGTCCTTTTCAGCAAATACTTTTTCAGCGGTTGCACGAATAATATCTGCCTGATTTTTCAGTTCAGCAACAGTTCCTACCAGTGGAACCATAATTTCCGGACGGGCATCAATACCTTTCGCTTTCAGGTTCATGGCAGCTTCTATAATTGCCCGTGCCTGCATGGCAGTAATTTCAGGATAAGTGATTCCCAAACGGCAACCACGGTGTCCCAACATTGGGTTAAATTCTTCGAGTTCCGAAATTTTATTTTTCACCATTTCGATGGAAATTCCCATTTCTTTGGCCAGTTCTTTTTGCGTGGCTTGTTGGTGAGGTACAAATTCGTGTAATGGCGGATCGAGCAAACGAACAGTTACGCCATAGCCAGCCATCGCTTCAAAAATTCCTTCAAAGTCGGAACGCTGATATGGTAACAATTTAGCCAATGCTTTTTCGCGGCCAACAGTGTCCGACGAAAGAATCATTTCGCGCATGGCCTTGATACGTTCGCCTTCGAAGAACATGTGCTCTGTGCGGCAAAGACCAATACCCTGGGCGCCGAAATCGCGGGCAACCTGTGCATCGTGCGGTGTATCGGCATTGGTGCGAACAGTCATGCGGGTGAATTTGTCAGCCAGATCCATCACTTTTCCAAAGTCGCCTCCAACACCCGGATTCATGGTTTGTACTTTTCCTTCGTAAACTTCACCGGTTGAACCGTTCAGCGAAATCCAGTCGCCTTCTTTAAATGTTTTTCCGGCCATGTTCATTTCGCGGGCTTTGTAATCAATCTTAACCGATCCGGCTCCAGAAACACAACATTTACCCATTCCACGTGCAACAACGGCAGCGTGTGAGGTCATACCACCACGTGCAGTCAGGATTCCCTGAGCCAGGTTCATACCTTCCAGATCTTCAGGAGAGGTTTCTATACGAACCAAAATAGATTTTTCGAATTTCGAAGCTTCATCGGCAAAGAAAATAACCTGACCGGTGGCAGCTCCCGGAGAAGCGGGTAATCCTTTCGCCAAAAGTGTTACACTCTTTAAGGCTTCAGTATCGAATATAGGGTGTAATAATTCGTCCAGTTTGTTGGCATCGATTCGTTTTAGCGCGGTTTTTTCGTCAATCATTCCTTGTTCCAGCATATCAACAGCAATTTTCACCATGGCAGCACCGGTACGTTTTCCGCTACGGGTTTGCAGCATCCATAATTTACCTTCCTGAATAGTAAATTCAATGTCCTGCATATCAGTATAATGTTCTTCAAGTTTTTGCTGAACTTCGTTTAACTGACGATACAAATCGGGCATTGTTTCTTCAAGTGAAGGATAATTTTTTGCACGGTCTTCTTCACTAACGCCAGCTAAAACAGCCCATCGTTTACTGCCTTCAAAGGTGATTTCCTGTGGTGTACGCGTTCCGGCAACCACATCTTCGCCCTGTGCATTAATTAAATATTCGCCATTGAAAATATCTTCACCTGTTCCGGCATTACGGGTAAATGCCACACCAGTTGCAGAAGTTAATCCCATATTTCCGAATACCATCGACTGCACGTTTACTGCAGTTCCCCATTCTTCCGGATACCCATTCAGTTTCCGGTAGTAAATGGCTCGCGGAGTCATCCAGCTATCGAATACAGCTGAAACGGCGCCCCAAAGCTGTTCCCATGGATCGTCCGGAAAGCCGTGACCAGTTTTGCGAAGAACGGCTTCTTTAAATTTAATTACCAGCAATTTCAGATCAGCAGGAGTAAAATCTGTATCAAGTGTAATTCCTTTTTCTTCTTTCAAATGCTCAATAATTTCTTCGAAAGGATCAATATCTTCCTTGTTGTCAGGTTTCATTCCGAGCACAACGTCGCCGTACATTTGAACGAAACGTCGATACGAATCCCAGGCAAAACGAGCGTTGCCCGATTTTTTTGCAATACCCTGTACTGCCAGATCATTCAACCCTAAATTCAAAACGGTATCCATCATACCTGGCATCGACACTCTTGCTCCTGATCTTACTGAAACCAAACAAGGATTGTCTTTGTCGCCAAATTTAGTCCCGGTTAAGCTTTCGATGTACGAAACGGCTTTTTCAACATTAGCCTTGATAAGATCAACAGCAGCATCTTTACCTTTTTGGTTGTAAACGGTACAAACTTCGGTAGTAATAGTGAATCCCGGGGGAACAGGAACGCCAATCAGGTTCATTTCAGCAAGGTTTGCACCCTTGCCTCCGAGTAGATTTTTCATATCAGCTTTTCCTTCAGCTGCACCATTTCCAAACGTGTAAACGTACTTTGTCATAAGAGAGTTAATTTTATAAATTATTGATATGTAGTCGGTTATTTGATTTCGTGTTTCACAGATGATCAATTTAAAATTAGTAAATTATTACTTTTACTATTTCCCCGTTGAATCTCATAGTCAAACGAAAAAGTCTGATTATTGTTTTTGCTGACATATGTTTTCGATAGACATGGATGCAAATATATATATTCGTTTATGAAGCTAAAAGCACTTTGTTAACTTTAATTTAACCTAGGTCTGTTTTTGATGGAAATAGTTGTCCTGAATAAAGAAAAATCATTTTATATGCGCCTGTTGTGAAAAGAAAAAAATCAACCAAAATTGTACCTCAGCGAAATCTTAACATTACTTAACTATCATTCATACATCTTAACTGAACCTTGCTGTATCTTTGTTGGGTAGTTAGAGATAAGTAATACACACGTTAGTTTTTTTTCATAGAAATAGGTTAGGTTAGGTAGAAAAGGATGGTTGGGGCCATCCTTTTTTTTTTGTCCAAAATTCTCATACACATTTGCGTTCAGTTCTTGTTAATGATTTTATCCTTACCCGGATGCTGTTTCCATATTTGATACTACAAAAGGAGAAAATCCCAAAAATATTGCATTTTCAATAAGTTTCAGATTTAACCAATGTTAACGTTGGTTTAGAGTAGTTAACAGACTTACAGTGTATATTTGTATCATACAATGACAGAAACAATAGAGGTTTTTTTTCATAGAAATAGGTTAGGTTAGGTAGAAAAGGATGGTTAGGGCCATCCTTTTTTTTTACAGTATTTTTTCGAACTGGCATTTCAAAATTCCTGAAATTGCGCAGCAAAGTTTTAATGTTATTTAACGTTGTTTCATACGCATTAACTATATTTCAATGTATTTTTGAAACAGACAATAAACAGAGCGATTAGTTTTTTTTCATAGATAAGTTTGGTTTTGTGAGAAAAGGATGGAGTAATTCATCCTTTTTTTATTTCTATGTGTCAGAATAGCGTTTGTTTTACTTCAATTGTCTGAAATAATTTCCTTTTTCGTGTTTTTCGCGGTCAAATTGTCTTTCCCTTATTGAATATTGCTTTTGGCAAAACTATTGAAGCCAGTGAACCGTATCTTATTTAATAAATACGAAAATGAATTTCAATAATTTCACCATTAAATCACAGGAAGCTGTTCAATATGCTTTTACTGTGGCTCAGGGTAACAATCAACAGGCCATAGAAACAGGCCATATCCTGAAAGGACTTTTTCATGAGGCTGAAAATGTGACTGGTTTTTTGCTGAAAAAACTGGGTGCAAATCCTGTGGCTATTCAGCAGACGCTCGATCGGGTTGTAGACTCGTATCCGAAAGTTACCGGGGGTGAACCTTATTTATCCTCAGATTCCAATAAGGCTTTACAAAAATCAATTGGCATCATGCAGGAAATGAGCGATCAGTTTGTTTCCGTTGAGCATATTCTTATGGGACTTTTGGAAACAGGCGATCAGATCAGTCGTCTGCTCAAAGATTCGGGTATTTCTAAAAAAGAACTTGAATTGGCAGTTAAAGAACTCCGCAAAGGAGCAAAAGTCGACAGCCAGACAGCTGAGGATAAATTCGACTCGCTCAACCGTTTTGCGTTAAACCTGAATCAGCGCGCCCGCGATGGAAAGCTCGATCCTGTTATTGGACGGGACGACGAAATTCGGCGTATACTTCAGATCTTATCCCGAAGAACTAAAAATAACCCGATTCTGATAGGTGAACCGGGAACGGGTAAAACAGCTATTGCAGAAGGTTTGGCTCAGCGGATCGTTCGTGGTGATGTGCCTGAAAATCTGAAGACAAAACAGCTTTTTTCGCTCGATATGGGAGCACTGATAGCAGGAGCAAAGTACAAGGGCGAGTTTGAAGAACGACTAAAAGCGGTTGTAAATGAAGTGATCAACGCCAATGGGGAAATCATTCTTTTTATCGACGAAATACATACACTGGTTGGAGCCGGAAAAAGTGATGGTGCAATGGATGCCGCCAATATACTGAAGCCTGCACTGGCACGTGGGGAACTTCGTGCGATTGGAGCGACCACATTGAATGAATACCAGAAATATTTCGAAAAAGACAAAGCGTTGGAACGCCGTTTCCAGATAGTGAATGTTGACGAACCAGACACGTTAAGTGCTATCGCCATTTTGCGCGGACTGAAAGAACGCTACGAAAACCACCATAAAGTGCGGATTAAAGACGAAGCGATCATTGCTTCAGTTGAGCTCTCTCAGAGGTATATAACCGAACGCTTTTTACCTGATAAAGCAATCGATTTGATGGATGAAGCCGCTGCCCGTTTACGTCTCGAGATGGACTCAGTTCCTCAGGAACTCGACGAAATCGATCGCAAAATTATGCAGTTGGAAATTGAGCGGGAAGCCATTAAGCGCGAAAAAGACGAACGGAAATTATCTGTTTTGAATGAAGAGATTGCGAACCTAAAGCAGGAACAATCTAAATTCAGGGCCCAATGGCAAATGGAAAAATCGCTGATCGATGGTATTCAGCAGAAAAAACAGGAAATAGAATCGTTGAAACTGGAGGCTGAACAGGCTGAAAGATCGGGTGATTTTGGTCGGGTGGCCGAAATCAGGTACGGCAAAATTCAGGAGGCTGAAACTGAAATCGTAAAATTAAAGGATGAATTAAGCAATAATAAAGCTCAGCATCTGATCAAAGAAGAAGTTGACGCGGAAGATATTTCACAAATTGTTTCGCGTTGGACCGGAATCCCTGTTTCGCGAATGCTGCAAAGTGAACGAGAGAAACTATTGCATCTCGAAGATGAATTGCACAATCGTGTAATTGGTCAGCACGAAGCGATTCGCGCTGTAGCTGATGCAGTGCGGCGCAGTAGGGCAGGACTTCAGGATGAAAAACGCCCAATTGGCTCATTTATTTTTCTGGGAACTACCGGAGTTGGAAAAACCGAGCTGGCAAAAGCGCTTGCCGAATATTTGTTTGACGACGAAAATATGCTGACTCGTATTGATATGTCGGAATATCAGGAGAAATTTTCGGTCACCCGCCTTATAGGTTCGCCTCCGGGATACATTGGTTATGATGAAGGTGGTCAGCTAACCGAAACTGTTCGCCGCAAACCATATTCTGTAATTTTGTTTGACGAAATAGAAAAAGCGCATCCTGATGTTTTTAACGTGTTGCTTCAGGTGTTGGATGATGGTCGTTTGACCGACAATAAAGGCCGTGTAGCCAATTTTAAAAATACGATTATTATCATGACATCGAATTTAGGATCGCATCTGATTCAGGATCGGTTTGAACAGATAAACGAGCGGAATCGCGCCGAAATTGAAGAGCAAACGCGGATTGATTTATTCGATATGCTTAGGAAAACCATTTCTCCTGAATTTCTGAACCGGATTGATGAAGTGATCATGTTTACACCACTTACACGGAAAGATGTCCGGAACATTGTAAAACTGCAGTTTGAGCTGATCCTGAAACGCATCCCAAACAATCAGTTTACCATTGAAATGTCGGAAGAAGCGATTGACTGGCTGGCTGCAGTTGGTTACGACCCAACTCACGGTGCCCGTCCTGTAAAACGAATGCTTCAGAAGTATTTGCTGAACGATTTATCGCGTGAAATTCTTTCGGGTAGAATGGAAGCCCGCACGACAGTGAAGGTTGAAATTGAAAACGATGAAATCGTATTCCGGTACGAATAGCTTATTCAGTACTCAGTAATGATTCAGGGTCCGGATTCCAGCAATCAAATAATTCACCGTTATGAATTTGGTTTCTGAAATCCGGACCCTTTTTGTTGTTAACAACCTCCGGCAGCTGCCGATGCTTTTTTTCTCCGGGTTACTTCAACCGGTTTTTTTTCGGTTGAGGTGCTAATAGCCGAACCGTCTTTGGGAGCGGCCATTTCAGCAAAATTATACCGGGGAATTCCTTTCTGAAAAGTTGTATCGCTTTTGCTTGCAGCAAGATTATCTTTATGCTGAACGTAATACTGATATCCACCGATTAATACTTTTACATTGTCGAATCCTACCTGTCTGAATACCATCCATGGGCCGTTAGCCTGTAACTGATCTTCACCATAAAGAACCACAGTAATGTTTTTGTCTTTAAGCTCCTCCAGTCTTTCAATGCTTTCCTCTTTTGTTAACTCCTGAGCCGACAAATTTTCTGCTCCCGGAATATGCCCCTGACCGAAAACGAAGTTGTCCCGGATGTCAAAAAGCACCACATTCTTTGTCTCTTTGTTCAGGAAACTATCTAATTGCCAGGGATAAAAACAGGCATCTGCTTTTTTTAGCTCTTCCATACTTTGATTCATGTCGAGCTTGTAGTTTATCAGCGGCTTGTGCATGGTGATAAAGCCTACTATCAGGATGACGATGAAAACGGAAAGGGCAATCATCGTTCTCCATGGATTTGATTCGTGTATTTCCATTGGTTTTAATTTTTCTGATTTACATTCGATCGATTAGCACCCACCAGCAGCAGCTGATGTTTTTTTCCGGCGCTGAACATCAACTTTTACTTTTGAAGTTTCCGTAACTTCGGACTTTGCTCCAGTGAAATAAATCTGAGCTCCTTTTCTGAATGCATAAGTTTCGAAAGCAGTATACGGATCCGTTTCTGCTGGTTTCTTAGGCTCAATAATGGTTTCCATCCACTGGTTTAGTCCACCTTTCATTACATACGTGCTTTTAAATCCAAGCCGTTTTGTAATTACCCAGGCCTGATCGGCAGCTATATCGTCGTTCGAGACAAAAATCACCTTAGTCCCGGGAATTCCAAAATAATTCAGACTGCTTTTGTTCAAAAGGCTGTCGAGTGGAATATTGATTGATCGTGGCAACGAGAATTTATTAAATTCTTCAGCGCTTCGTAAATCTATCATTTCAAGTGACGGGTCATTCTTAATGATTCCTTTGGCAACATAGTCAGTACTGACGTACCGCGTAGGTTGGATAAGTTCCAGTAAGAGTTGCTGCGGATCGATTTGCGCATGTTTTTTTGTCTTTTTTATCATCAGGGTGCCAATGGCTAATAGCAGCATCAACAAAGTGAGATAGATATAATTTCGATTCATTGGATTAGAATTTATATTCAGTGATGGTTTTTCTGACTCGTTTTTCAATCAATGAAGTTCCCCAAAAAGCTGCCAAAGCGATAACAGTAAACCCGAAGGCAAACCAGGAGGCATCAATTCCGGTAACATCGGTTAAGGTAACATTCCCCAGATTCCCGCTGTTATAGAAATCTCCGATGAGTGGAAACCCAATAGAGAAAATATAAATGCCCAGATACAATCCGATGGTAAATACAAGTCCATCTATTTTACCAATGGCCACAGCAGTAAAACTGGTGCCGGGGCAAAAACCGCCAAGGATAAATCCGATTCCCATAATTACACCGCCAACAATCATTGGGGTAAGATATGTTGGGAGGATAAATATTTTTGAAAGGTCAAGCCAGTCGAAATAATCGAAATACAATATACCTACCATTGCTACAACTACAGCGGTGAAGAAAACCCGCAGAACAACAAAGTTATAACCGTAAAATACACCGGTAATATTTCTGGATGAAGAAAATCCGGAAGCTTCAAGAATAAATCCAAAAGCAACACCCAACAGGATGGCTATGACAAAGTCCCAGTTACCGGCAATTATACCATTCGGAATTAAAGGTCCCATAATGTAAATATTTTGAATGATGAATTTTGAATGATAAATTGATGCGGAAATGACATCTGCTTTTCAATTGTCATTCATTAATACTAAAATTTAAAACTTAAATCCACAGTTTCCTGAAGATATAAGCGACGGCATAGCCGGTTCCGAATATGGAAAACATGACTATCACTCCGCCCAATGCAAAAGTTGCCGTGCCACTGAGGGCTGCACCACTGGTACATCCACGTCCAAACTGGCTGCCAATACCAAATAGCATTCCACCAATCAAGGCAAAAATGAGCCGTGTTTTGCTGGTGATTTTCGGACTATGTTCGACGCGGAATTTCTTCACACGACCAAATATGACTCCGGAAAGCAAACCACCCAGAAAAATTCCAAGCGATTCGAAAACCAGCCAGGTGTACATAGGCGAATGGTCGTCGCTGATAAATTTACTCATGTAATCGTTGCCTTTAGCTTTTTCAGGAGTAATTACCTGTGCGGTAGTAACTACTGAACTTTTAATTGCTCCACTGGCTCCGAGACCACGACCGGTTATGAAAACAGTCACAAGAACGAGTAGTCCCAACAATACGCCACCCAGATAAGGATTGATGTATTTAGGCTCGTTGGTATTTTGATTATTCATATTCATTTTTCAGTATTTTACAGGTTAATATAAATAACGGGTAATTTGTCCGGCTTCAACCATAATGAAGCGAAACATCAGACCACCGAAAAGAATGAGTACTGGTGGCAGCCATTTCGGAACATGAAATCCCCATAACTCCAGTGTTTCGAGTGTGGCAGGAAAAATTAGCCCGAGAAGAACCACAAATACCCAGAAACTTACCGTAAATGCACCACCTAAAAATAAATTTGCGGCTTCAATGCTTGCCTGAGATCCGGCTAAAAATCCCATGAACATATGCGTAATCAGGAAAAGTTCGACAACAATAAAAATGAGGTCAATACGGCCCAGAGTTTTTCGCTCCTTGGCATCCTTACTTATTAATATCGTAGTTGCCAGACCGGTTGAAAATCCGGAGACAAGAAACAGTGGACCAAGAATAGAAGTATTCCATAGAGGGCGGGCATTGAAAGCGGACAATAGTATTCCGGTATAAACACCAAGAATAATGGCATAAATCATCATAACCCAGGCCAAACCAACCCGGTTTTTAATGATCCAGGCTTCGAATTTGTTTAGAATTTCAAATTTCCAGTCCCATCGCGGAAAAATTTCTTTCATATAGCTGGCAACCCAGAGAAGTGATATCGGTGTGATAATCATCAGGGTCCAGGCACCCCATCCCATAGGAGATTCCAAACGGATGGTTGTATAAAGCTGCCAGAAATAGAGTTTATGCTTTAAATCCCAGAACAAGGCGCCAAGTCCTAAAATAAGGGCAATCGGTGCAAGAATTGGCGCCCATTTTACGGTAGCCTGCATCTTTGCTTCTTTCCCTCTCACATAAAAGAATCCGGCAAAGAAAAGGATTCCGGCGGCAAGTCCACCAAGGAACAGGTACAGGGGAATCTGCCAGTGCCAAATATTCAGGTATGGATCGATGTTGGGAATATTTCGTCCGCTAACAAATAATTCTTCGTTCATCTTATATTATTTTTAGCTTATTAGGTTAGAAAATACAATTGTGGTTTTGTTCCGGCTTCCGGAGCCAGTACTTTCCATTTGCGGTCTTTTAGTGCCAGCGAAACATCACTGTTCGGATCATCAAGATCGCCAAAATGAAGACATTGAGTTGGACAAACATCAACACATGCCGGATTTTGTCCTTTTTCAACCCGGTGGATGCAAAACGTGCATTTATCGACATATCCATCGGGATGCGGATAACGTGCATCGTAGGGACATGACTCAATACATGCACCGCAACCTATACATTTGCTGTGGGTAACTAATACTACACCACCTTCAACTTTATGACTGGCACCTGTAGGACAGCAACGCACACATGGAGAATTGTCACAATGGTTGCATCGTTCTGATCTGAATTCCAGATCCAGACTAGGATAAGTACCGCTTACGTTTTCCACAATCCAGTCACGGCAATAACCGTGTGGAACATTATTCTCTGTTTGACAGGCCACTACACAGTCGCTACAGCCGACACATTTTTTGGTGTCAATCGCCATTGCATATCTCATGCTTTATCCTCCTTTTTATCCATTGCGGGATTTTCTTTCAAAAATGTAATAAAGTTTCCTCTCATTCCTGTACCTCCCATTATAGGGTCAACAGCAATATTTGTAATCATTTCTTCATCGCTTGCACCCATTCCGTATGCTCGTGTTAATTTTTTATCAGAATGTCCGAAACCATGAACCATATAAACCGAATCCCAGCGAATCCGCTCTGTAACTCTAACAGCAACAGGGAACGTAGTTACGGCGCCATCCTGGTTTTTCAACCATACCTTTTGGCCCTTCTTTAATCCCCATAAATCGGCCACTTTTGGATTTACCCAAACACTGTTTTCCTTCATCAGATCCCATAAATTAGGATTGTTGGATGTACGGCTGAAAGTATGCATTGGAGCACGGCCGTATATTAGTCTGTAAAAGTTTTGAGCAGGTTCCGGATGTGGTTTGTAAACTGGTATTGGATCAAAACCTTCATCGGCAAAATCGACAGAATATAATTCAACCTTTCCGGTATTGGTATTGAACTTAAAATCTTCGCCATCTCCGATATAGAGTGGGCCGCTTTTCCTTGGGAAGTATTTTACTCCTATTTTTTTCATTTCTTCCAGCGAAGTTCCCAATTGTTTAAGCTGCCATTCAATGACTTCAGAAAAATCATTGTAATTGTAATAATCATGAAGGCCCAGACGTTCGCCAAGTTGTTTGGCAATCCACCAGCCTGGCTTCGAATCGTATTTTGGTTCAACGGCAGGTACGCGCAGAGCAATATTTGGAACCCTGTTCTGGGCTGAGCGAATGAAATCATACCGTTCAAGATAAGTAGCTTCCGGAAATACTACATCAGCAAATCCGGTTACTTCCATCGGCATGGTATCCATAACGGCAATAAATTCAACCGCTTCGGCAGCTTCCCGGAATAGTTTTTTATCGGGCATCGAAAGTGGCAGGTTTGTTCCGCCAACCAACCAGGCTTTAACCTGATGTTTGTAATTCAGGCGGGGAATAGACGCTTTAAGCAATTCTGTTGTAATTCCCATGGTAGCCAGAGGAAATTTACCTTCGTTGATATCTCTCCAGGTCCATTCCGGTTCCGGGTAAGGTGGTTGTGGAAATTTAGGAATACTGACAGCTTCTGGAAGATACAAACTTCCTCTTTTACCCCAGGCTCCTAATAAGGCTGTCAAAATGGCCAACGCTCTTTCGCGCTGCGTATCGTCTCCGTACCAGACTACGTGGCGCCCCGGATGTATAACAACAGCGGGAGCAGCGCCAGCCATTGCTTTGGCTGTTTTTCGGATTACGTCCGGCTCAATATCAGTAATGCCGTATGCCCACTCGGGAGTCATACTTTCTACATGTTTTTTGAGGAGATCAAATCCAAACGTGTATTTCTCAACAAAATCTTTGTTGTATATTTCATCATAAATCAACACATGAATCCAGGCCATGATCAAGGCAATATCGGTTGCCGGTTTAATGGGTAACCAAAATGTTGAATGGCCTGCAGCTGTTGAAAACCGTGGATCAACCGTAATGATCGTTGCTTTTTTATCGATGGCTGCCGACATTTCCTGAACCTGCGAATTGTGCATGTTTTCGCCGATGTGTGATCCAATTAAAACGAGGCATTCGGTATCCCGGATGTCTGTGTTTTCTGGCGAACCAATGTATGCACCAAATGTTGAATAATAAGCTGCGGAACGGGGTCCACGACAGTTGGCAAAAGCAGGTTCAGCATTACTTTCAGAGCCGTATGAGCGCAAAAGATGCTCCAGATGTCCACCTGGATTTCCATGGTTGAAAAGTCCAAACGCCTCAGGACCGTATTTTTCTTTTACCTCTTTCATTTTGTTCGCCACCAGGTCGAGGGCTTCTTCCCACGAAGCTTCCCGGAAACTCTGAGTGCCGTCTTTTAGGTTTTCCCGGATTAATGGAGTTTTTAAACGGTCTTCGTCGTAATACATGCCTACACCTCCTGTACCACGCGGACATAACCGACCGTTACTGTGCGGATCGTTTTTGTTACCAACAATTTTACGAATATTCCCGTTTTTATCTACATAGGCCCATGCGGCACATTTCCAGAAACATACTTCACAATAGGTCGCAAACGGAGTAAGGTCTTCATCGCTGACCAGCTCTTCCGTTTTTGATTCGAACCATTTGAATTTTTTCGCACCAAATGCACTCAGACCCAAGGCAGTTACTCCGGCTCCGATAGTTGAAATTTTGATAAAATCTCTTCTTGTTTTCATTCGTGAATAGTTATTTTTTTCAAGCTGCTTATTTGAATTGCAATTTGTTAATCAACTTAAATTAGGTTTACTGTGAAAATTGATTCTCATATAGGTTATTTGTTTATCCAGATATCTACATTTCTATATAACAGCAGCAAATATATAACGAATATTAAAAAATCGGGCCATTGATTGCTTATTTGAAAACGTTACAAATAAGCTCATTTACAATAAGTTGAAACGAGCAAATGCTCGAAATAAAATTATAGTATTGTATTTAAATCATAATTCTTAGTATTTCCCGGGAAACATGCTTGTAAAAAAAAGGTCTGAATTTGCACGGGCAACCAGTTTGCAGAAATGTATTTGTCCGATTTTAAATTAATGGATATCCGCAAATTTACCTTAGGTTATATCAAGAAGTCATTTAATGGTCATTTGATCGTCATTAAGTTATTTTGAAACGATAAATGACAACAGAATGACTATGAATGACAATAATTGACTTTCATTAAAAAGTAATTAGCTAAATAAACGGTCAATCATTTTAAATTATTTATAAATTATTGTTTGTTTAGATAATTATAATTTGGAATTGTCTGTATTTGAGATCGGTTAGGAGAAATCTTGCTTTGACGCAGGCTCCTGCAAAAGATTACGAACATTTGCATTTATCAATTCATTACTTTTGCAGCAAAAGTTCCTGAATGGAAAAAGCTGGCAGACGTACATTTCTCAGATTGATCATGGTAAGCATATTTGCCATGTTTGGTTTTATATGGAACAAACTTACTTTAAGTCATATTCAACTTATGAAACAAAAAAATAATGTTTTACCTTTCAATAGAAATAAGACCGTATCTTTCGTTGAAAACTACATTATAATTAATCACGAAGAAACAACAACTGTTCTGTCCGCTCATTGTACTCATTTGGGGTGTAAAATTAATCAAACGGAAAAGGACAGGCTGGTTTGTCCTTGCCACGGTTCAGAATACGATTTAAACGGAAATGTGATTAAAGGGCCTGCATACAAGAGTCTTGAACTGATTTCTTCGAAAATAACTTCTGATGGGACACACATCGAAATTGAAAACTGACAGGTTCGGAAAAAAGGATAAAAGAACTTATGGCTCAATAGCACTGGCCATGTTCCTGCTTATTCTTATATCCGGAGTACTTCTGGCTATACCCTTTGATGTCGTCAGCCCTTATTTAAGTGTTAGTAATATATTGGTAAGTAGCCCATGGGCTTCGCTAATCCGCAATCTTCATTTTTGGAGTTCGCAGTTTTTTCTGATTTTCAGCCTGATTCATCTTTTTGATCATTTTCATTACAAGGAACGAATAGGTTTAAAAAAGGGATTAGCCTGGCGACTCAGCCTGGGCGTTTTAATTATTTTTCTGGCCATGATTACCGGTTTTTTGCTGAAAGGTGATTCCGACAGCTTACAGGCAAGACAGATACTTGAGACCCTGGCACAACGCATTCCATGGATTGGAAATTCGCTCGCCTATTCATTACTGGGAAACACAGACAGTTTCCAGATTATCTATGTTCACCACATAGCGACATTTACCGTTTTTATTACGATCATCATGGTGGAACACAGCCGGAAGTTCTGGCCTTCTGCGAGTGACTTTATCCTTTCGTTTGCAGCTGTTGTGCTACTGAGTTACTTTTTCAGTGCCCCGCTGCACGACAACCTAAATCCAACGGTAAAAGGGCCCTGGTATTTTGTTGGCTTTCAGGAAATTCTCCACTGGTTAAGCTATCCTGAATGGTCGTTACTGTTGTTTCTGATTCTGATCATCTTAGTTTATATTGTTAATACAGAAAAAGGCAAGCTTGTTTTTTTAAGTAAAAGAACCTTGTTGGTTTTTACCGTATTTTATATGGTACTGACTATTATTGGTCTTTTTTTTCGGGGCGAACGCTGGAACTGGGTGTATCCCGGTCAATCCGGTTACACTTATAGTGTCCTGCATAATTTCAAAACTCCACGGGTAAACTTTGCTCCCGATTTTGAAATACAAACAGTAGCTAATTCTCCTGTCGTTCTGGGGAGAAAAGAGAGTTGTCTGGCTTGTCACACCGACACTCATGGATTTGTTGATGCACACAAACCTGAAGTTATTGGTTGTTTTTCGTGTCATGGAGGAAACCCTTTTGCAACGGCGAAAACCCAGTCGCACAGTGAAATGATCCTTATTCCAGGGAATCTGGCAACAGCAAAACAATCTTGTGGAACGACGCAATGCCACTCCAATATTGTGGAACGGGTTCCCACGGGACTAATGGCAACTCTCAGCGGAATGATCAGCGTTGATCGGTTTGTATTTGACGAACAGAACAATCCCGATAAGCTAACCGATGTTCACCAGCTGAAAAATTCAGCAGCAGACGAGCATCTAAAAAATTTGTGTGTCAAATGTCACCTTGGAAATCCGAAGACCGAATATGGTCCGATTACTGAAAAGAGTCGGGGAGGAGGATGCCTTGCCTGCCACCTGAATTATAGTCCGGAAGCAGAAAATGCACTGGCAAAAAATCCTGATACAATCCTGAAATTTCACCCGTCTGTTAGTCTAAAGGTTTCTGATAATCATTGCTTTGGTTGTCACAGCCGATCAGGACGTATTTCTACCAACTACGAAGGATGGCACGAAACGACTTTGGAAAAAGGACAAATGCCTGACAGCAGCAATTACAGGCTGATTGAAGAAAGTCGTGTATTTACGAAAAAACAGGAAGATGTTCACCACCAGATGGGACTGGAATGTATCGATTGCCATCATTCTTATGAACTAATGGGCGATGGAAAACACTATGCTCACGAAGAGGATCAGCAGGATGTGCAGTGCATTGACTGTCATTTTACTGGAAAGCCCCTGACAATCGCTGCCGCTGATTTGGATAATGAGTCGGCCATCATTGCTTCTTTGCGTTTTGGAAATATCAACGACAAATTATTCCTGAAAACACACAAGCAAGGACATGCTCTTATTAACGCAACAGTTGAAAATGATTCCATTGTATTTCGCACAAAAAACAGCAGCAAAAAAATGCTCATGAAAGCTCCGGCCAGTATTTGCATCCGGGGAGATGCACATTCCGGTCTTTCATGTTCTAGCTGTCACAGTTCATGGGCTCCCAGTTGCATCGGCTGTCACAATGCATATGATCCAAATGAACCGGGTTACGACATGATTAAAAACATTGAAAAAAGAGGAAGCTGGGTGGAATATATCGGAAGCTATTCAGCCAAACAGCCTGCACTCGGTATTCGAACAACAGAAAATAAAAAAGAAGTGATTCCAGTAACTCCGGGAATGGTACTTACAATAGATAAAAAATCTTATACACATGAGAAAGGTGATTCAGTGATTTTTCATCGCTTATTTGCACCGACAGCACCACATACAACCTCTGCGAAAGGACGAAATTGTACAAGCTGTCACAACAATCCGGTGGCTCTTGGTTTTGGTGAAGGCGAATTATTTTACAAGATTGAGGGTGGAAAAGGAAAATGGACATTCGATCCTTTGTATGAAAACGATCCGCATGACGGACTGCCCGGAGATGCATGGACTGGATTCCTTCAGGAACCTCAAGCTCCGTATTCTACCCGAACCTCTCTTCGGCCATTTTCGGTTCAGGAACAAAAACAAATTTTGAAAGTTGGAGCCTGTTTAACTTGTCACGACGAAAAATCAAACGTGATGAATCAGGCGTTGGACAATTATCAGCAAACATTGGCGAGGCGAAGCCGGAAATGCGTTTTGCCTGACGGTGAATAGGCCAAAAATGACAATTGATATGTGCCAGTTATTTTGAGAAGAACGGACATTAAAAAAGCTCCTCAATAGAAGAGCTTTTTTAGTGTTCTGGAAAGTCCTTGTCCTAAGTAAGAACTTCACTAAAATAAATTTTAAGAAACATTATAATTCAAATACAGAATCGTCGATACCTTTGTTGACCTCTATACTTGAAACTGTAATGTCAAAGGATTGAGGACCGGCTGATTGTTTAATCTTAAACGGGAATAAAACACCATCAACGGCACGGTAATCAGAATAAAGGGTTGTTACACTCATCTGTCCCTGCTGGGCCACTGATTTAATTTTCAGTCCGCTTTTCTGGTCATAAAAATCCACCGTATTTATCTCTGCAGGTAAAGTCATCTGAACTTTCCATGCAGGCTGGCCATCAATATCTTCAGCCCCTTTCAGTTCAGGAGTGATCTTCATTTGATCAAGGTACAATTCAATATTTAGGGTCGAATGAATTAACATCTCTTCCAGATCTCTACCCGTTAATTCCTGATTTCCCCTCGGACTTTTAATCATAGCTTTTACTCCATTACAAACCTGTGTCGACATTACATTTCCACCCATCTTGGTTTCAACATACATCTTGTTTGGCGCTTTCTGTTTGCTGACCATTTCAATATTCATCCCCTGCATCGACATCCCCATCTTAGTAGTCACATCGTTGATTTTTTCCAGTTTGTCCTTGCCTCCAATAGCCTCCAAGTATTTTGAAACAACATCCATCCCGGTCAGGTTTGCAGGAGCATCCGCTGCGATTACCAGATTTCCGTAAAAATCTCGTTGTTCAACCTTCCCATCCTTTGAAAACTTGGCCATTGTTTTTTGGAGCTGATCAGCATTCCCAACGGCAATGATATTTGTATTTTCAGGTTTTAAATATTTTTCAGCCATCTGCTGAATGTCGGCAACAGTAACTTTGCTGAGTTTTTCCAGGTAAGTGGCATAATAATCTTTGGGCAATTTGTATTTTTCAATATTCAGGGCAAATCCAGCTATGGTCGATGGATTTTCAAGCGATCTTGCGAATGAACCGTTCATCCTGCTTTTTACCTGTTCAAGCATTTTACTGTCAACTGGTTCACTGATCATCCGTTTAATTTCTGATAACAGTTCAATCGTGGCACTGTCGGTTGCTTCTCCTTTTACTTCAGCAGAGGCATTGAACGAACCCACCAGTTTGTCTGTTTTTAGTGATGAATAACCACCATAGGTATAAGCATGTTTTTCCCTTAAATTGGCATTAATGTAAGAGGAAAGACTTCCACCACCCAGTATCGAATTCATAACACTGGCTTTAATAGCATCCGGATTCCCTGGCTTAAAATTAAGCGGATAGCTAACCATGATTACTGATTGTACAGCGCCATCCCTATTCCCAATGACTACTTGCGGTGATTTATTCAATTCAGGAAAATTATACGAATGAGTCGGGACAATTCCTCGTTCCCATTTTCCAAAATATTGTTTAGCCTGCGTTTGTGCTTCCTTTAAAGTAATGTCGCCGACAATAATCAGGTAAGCAGTATTTGGCCGGAAATAGGTTTTATAATATGCTTTGCATTGATCCAAAGTAACACTTTCAAAGGTTTTTTCAGAAGTGATTTCGCCATAAGGATGTTTATTCCCAAACATTACTGCAGAATTAATATTTTGTGCAATTGCTTTTGCTTCATTCTTCGAGGCCTGGATTGCAGAAATATTTTGTTTTTTCAATTTTTCCAACTCTTCAGCCGGGAATGAAGGGTTGTATAAAACATCACTCATAATACCCAGGAGTTCACTGCTGAATTTTGTCAGTACAGATCCGGAAATTCCTGTTGAATAGGTATTTAACGAAGCTCCTATAAAGTCAATCGCTTCGTCGATTTCCGCTTTTGTTTTAGTTGTAGTTCCTGTCCTTAACAGATCGCCTGTTATTGATACATAACCAGCCTGGTTTTCTTCAAGGATCGGATCAATATCAAGACTAAGCTGGTAAGTGATTTTTGGAATTTTATGATTCTCTACAACGATTACCTTCATGCCATTGTCCAGCGTAAAAAGTTTATAATCGCCCAATTGAATTTTTGGTGCCGGACCCGGTTCGGGGCGAATGCTCCTGTCGAGCTGCGCATTTACGTTGAGGGTAAGTAAGATGATAAATATGGAATAGACTATTTTTTTCATGATTATGTATTTTTTTGATGAGGATTATTTTTTTGACGATTTAGGAAGGTAATACAAAACTACCCGGTTGTCTTTCCTGAAATATTCGTTGGCAACACGTTGAAGGTCTTCCCGGGTAACTGCCAGGTATTTATTCAGGTCGGTATTAATTCTGTTGGCATCCTTGAAATAGGTATAATCCTCTGCAAGCGTACTTGCTCTGCTAGCTATTGTTGAGTTTTCAGTGACAATCTGGTTCTCAACCTGGTTTTTTAATTTCTGAAATTCCTTTTCAGGAATTAATTCTGTTTGAGCTTTTTCAATTTCCTTTTGCATGGCAGCTTCCAGCGTAGCACAATCGAGCCCCATATTTGGCAAAGCTAAAATAATGGCCAATCCCGGGTCTTCGAACGGGAGGGGGATAGCTGCTACCTGAATGGCTAATTGTTGTTCATCGACCAATGATTTGTACAATCTTGAACTTTGCCCGGTTGCAAGCAACTGGCTCAGCATTTCAACTGCATAAAAATCGTCGCTACCCATTGCCGGGATGTGATAGGCCTCAAATATGGCAGGCAACTGGATGTTGTCGTAAATGGTATCTCTGACTTCTGTATGTTTAATTTCCTCAGTCATCGTTGGGCGATATATTTCCTCTTTTTTTGCAGGTATATCGGTGAAATATTTTTCAGCTAATTTTTTGGCATCAGCAAAATTGATGTCGCCAGCAAGAACCAGTACAGCGTTATTCGGGACATAAAATGAATCGTAGAATCTTTTAAATTCTTCGTCTTTGGCAGCCCTGATATGATCTGCATTGCCAATTATAGTCCATTTGTATGGATGGTCAATAAATGCCCTTTTTAATGTTTCCTCTAATATTGATCCGTATGGGCGGTTATCAACTGTTTGTTTTTTCTCCTCAATAACTACTCCCTTCTGAGTGGCAATACCAATCGAATCAACCCTTGCATGAAGCATACGTTCTGATTCGAGCCAAAGTCCCAACTCAAGCTGGTTTGAAGGAAGAATCTCGTAATAATAAGTTCTGTCCCAGCTTGTGTTGGCGTTAAGTGTTCCGCCTGCGCTTTCGACAATTTTATCGTACTGGAAGCGGTCGATGTTTTTGGTTCCTTCAAACATCAGGTGTTCAAAAAAGTGCGCAAACCCTGTTCTGTCGGGTTGTTCATTTTTTGATCCTACATGGTACATAACAGAAACTGCGACAATAGGCACAGAGTGGTCTTCCTGCACGATTACGTGTAATCCGTTTGGGAGGTCAAACTCTTTAAAATCGATTTCAGTTGCCTGGGATGTTTTCCCAAAAACAACTACAAAAAATGTAATTACAAGAATCAGGATTTTTTTCATGTTAACTTCATTATTAAGTATTTGGAAATTTGTTTTTCAATCTTCAGTTCTACCACTAAACTGATAAAGGACAAAATCTGGTTGAACTGTTTAATGAAATTATATGTATTGAATAAGTAAATATAATTACGAATGATCAATACTAATTAGCCGAAAAAAGAATTGCATATGGATAAAGATTCAGATAATAAGTTCTTATTTGCACTTTACTATTTTCTTATTTTGCTTTGGTTTATTCGACTTAGTGTATTAAAAGTTTAAAAAAACACTTAAAATCAATAGTATTATGACAATTTGCTAAAAAATAATTCATTTTTTCTTCAAACTTTTCCACTAATGAGTATTTGTACCTTATATTTTAAATGGAATGAATTACTTTTACCGCCTTAAATTAATTAAGAAAATAGAATATGAGTTTTGATAATAACCCACACACGTTTCATATACCGGTTTTAGGACTTGGATATACCATTGATACTCCTGTAAAAGTTGCGCATTATGGTATTTCGTCTGTTATATCCTTGGTTGATGACATTACCATGGAAAAGATGAGGGAATTCTATTGTCAGAAGTTTAATCTGCCATTTCAGTCTATTTCGACCAAAGCAGAAGATCACCGTGCAAAAAGAATTACTGCATATCTAAATACTGTTCAGGAAATTGTTAGTCAGAAGTTTGAAAATCTGAAAAATTCTATTTCGCATACAGAGGAAGAACTTGAGAAATATGTTGCAATGTTACCTGACATGTCTGAAATGAAGCAGAAGTTTAATCAGATGATCAATACTGGTGAGATAAAACAAAAATTATCCGACTGGTTAAATGAGAATTTGGTTGCTGGAGAGATAGACGTTAATATCATGTCGAAATTGGATAGAGATCGTTTCGAAGGTGGAGAAAAATTACCCTCTATATATAGTGACGCACAATCGGCTCTTCGGGGATTTGCTTTGAGTGACTTAAGTTCTTCGCTTGTACTGTCTGCCGGAATGAATCCACGCTTGTACAGTTACCTGGAAGAATTTGAAGATTTCTATCCGAATGCAGAACTGGAACTGAAGAAAAAGGTGATTCTGAAAGTAAGTGATTACCGGTCGGCTCTTATTCAGGGCAGGTTTCTGGCTAAAAAGGGAATTTGGGTTTCTGAATACCGCGTTGAGTCCGGTTTGAATTGCGGTGGCCATGCTTTTGCAACCGACGGATTTTTGTTAGGACCTGTTCTTGAAGAGTTTAGAAATAGCAAAGAGCAGTTGATTGAAGCAGTCCACGATATTTATGTGAAGGCTTTGGCTGAAAAAGGAAAGCCAGTTCCGGAGAAACCTTTATTTGTAAAAATTACCGCACAAGGTGGGGTTGGCTCAAATACCGAACAGGAGTTTTTAATGAATTATTACCAATTGGATTCAATAGGATGGGGAACTCCATTTTTGCTTGTACCCGAAGCAGTTACCGTTGATGAAAAAACGCTTGATGTGCTGTGTAAGGCTAAAGAGGAAGATCTTTATATGAGCGAGGTTTCTCCATTGGGAGTTATCTTCAACAATGTTCGCGGAACAGGGATGGATCTTAAAAAAGAGGCACAAAATAAAGCTGGAAAGTATGGTTTCCCTTGTGTTAAAAAATATCTGGCTCTGACTCCCGGTTTTTCAGAAGAAGGAATCTGCACTGCGTCAAAAGAATTTCAGCGTACAAAAATTCAGGAATTGAAAGAGCAAAACCTGAATGACATGGAATTTGAGAAAGCACTCAATAAAATTACTGATAAAGCCTGTTTATGTAACGGATTGACTGCATCAACCCTTATGGCAAATGGATTGGATATAAAAATGGAAGGTCCGGATGTTAGTATTTGCCCGGGTCCAAATCTGGCCTATTTTTCGGGTACCTATTCGTTGAAAAAGATGGTTGATCACATTTATGGACGAACCAATGTAATGGAACGTACCGACCGTCCAAACCTGTTTGTGAAAGAGTTAAGTATGTACATCGAATATCTTAACGGGAAAATTGAAGAAACAGTTAAACCTTTTACTGATAAACAGAAGAAGCACTTTTTAACTTTTCAGGATAATTTGAACAAAGGCATAGAATACTACAAAGAACTGTTTCAAAAATATAAGGTTCAATTGGAAGATTCGACATCGAAGAATAACCTGATGCAGGATCTCGAGGAAATGAATGTGGAGCTTGACACATTGAAAGCAAAGCTACTCTAGCTTTAATGATTTAAATGCAAAGTTTCAGATTTCAGGTAATGCTTATCATCACCTGAAATTTGAAACTTTCCGTTTTATTCATTAAATGAAATAAGTGCCTGTCGGTTCTTGCCATCCATAATAATGTTAAGCTCATTGGCAAAACAAACGTGCCTGATATAATTTCCCTCTTCAACTACCGGCATGTCGGTTAATTTTTTCATGTTAACATTTGAATCAGCAGAGTTGTGTGGAATAGTAAAATATCCCACATTCATGGATGTTACATTGTGGAAAAAGTGTGAGCCAAGTGATCCATCCAGTGGAAAGTTTTCCAGGCCCATTTCAACAATAATACGTGCATTCGAGATATTTGCCCAGGTAACCGGTATGCCGGTAAAAGGATCGCGCGATCCCCATCGTCCGGGGCCAATTAGGATGTATTCTTTATTCAGAAAACTCATCTTGCGGTTAAATTGATTGATCTCTTCAGCAATCTTCCGGGTTTTCATTTTATCAAAACGGTCCGGGTCAACGAAAATGACATCTTTTATACCCGATACAACACCATTACCCATTCCACGTTTTGCATACATGATTGTTTTTTTCGGGTCAATGGTTCCTAAATTAACTGTTAGTTGTTCATCTCTTCGAATGAGTGGCTTGATTTGCAACAAGTAAAATGTCGGTAGTTTGTTTTCGCCTTCTTCAAGGTCAACCGCATACTCAATTTCTACAGGAGAACCCATCGCTTCCCTGAATAATTTCAGTAATAAAGTTAATGTGTCTGCCAGAGGTATTTGTTTGTATTTTAGTATGTTGGCGAAATCGATAACACGTAATCCTGGACTGTCAATTCCCGGAATCAGGCAATCATTTTCCTGATCGTAAACCGATGCACAGTGCTGCAATACACCATCTTTTTCGGCAAACGAGATGCGCATTTTTCGGATAGCTGCACTTTCGCCATTGGCCTCAAGATCAAATTGTGAAAGGTTCATGTCGATCGCGTAAAACTCCTTCTGCGAGTCGCGAATAAGGTCTTGATCGCTTAAGGTATTTATTTGCGGGTATTTAGGACAAAACCGATAAGCGTTTTCACCACCAACCACATACATTCCCAGCCCAACTGCTGCAACGGCAAAACCATCTTCCGGTTCCATGTACGAAACCGGATAGAAATTATATGATTGTGCTACTCCGCTAATGGAAGGGTAATAATGATCGTTGTACTGGTTGCCAACGACTTCCTGAATAATTACAGCCATTTTTTCTTCTTCGATTTTGTATTTAACTGCATCGAAATAGGACATGGCCGAATCGGTAAATATACTGGCATAGACTAGTTTAATTGCCGTTTCGAGTTGTTGATAACGTACTGAAATGTCAGGGTGGTTGTTAGGAATCAGATATGTTGCGTATACGCCAGAAAAGGGCTGAGTGAGTGAATCTTCAAAGAGTCCTGACGATCTTATTGCCAGAGGGCTTTTCATCTTTTCCAGGTATTTATACAGTCGTTCCTTTAGTTCATCGCTTAAATTTGATTCGAGGAATAAACTTTTTGTTCGTTCGTAATCATTGCTGCTGTATATTTCTTCAAAGATGTCATTATTTTCAAGAAATTTATCAAACTCACTTGCTCCGATGACCGCTGTTGGCGGGATCCTGATATTTATGTCAGCAATGATGCTCGAAAAATCAATGTTTTCAATGAAGTTACACATAAAGGCCATACCGCGTCCTTTACCTCCAAGTGATCCTTTTCCCAGCCGAATAACAAACCGGTTGCCTGCAACAAGAGTAGGATCAAAATCGACGATACTACCTCTTAGTTTCTGTGTCCGGACTTCTTCAAAAACATCCAGGCAGAATTGACGCAAGTCATTCGTATTTTTAAAGTCTTCAAAACGGTATGGTAATAATCGTTCAGCTATATTTATCTCACCACGTGCCATCAGCCATGTTGAAAATGAATTTCGTTGTCCGTGGTATGCCAGTGCCATTTCAGGTATAATCCGGAACATTTCCTGAAATTCAGTCATGTTGCGTGCTACCATAATTGGATTGCCATCCGTGTCTTTAAAAACAAAGTTTCCGAATCCAAGTCTTTTAAATATGTGATTGTGTATGTCCAGCGATAAGCTTTCAGAATTTTTGTTGATAAAATCAGCACCTACATCAAGAGCTTTCTGTGCATTATTTACGTCGTGACTCTGGAGTAAAATCGGGATCGGAAATTTCAGTATCGAATTTACATACCTGAGCAGATCAACACCGGCATTTTCGTCATCTACATTATTCCTCGGGAATTTAACGTCAGAAATAACTGAGAGCAGATAATGTTTGTATTTATTAATTATAACAACGGCCTCTTCGTAATTGCTCACCAGAATTACTTTAGGTCTGGCTCTCATTTTAAGTATTTTGTGCAGTTCGTCAGCAGACCTGTCTTCAACCAAATTTTGCGTTTGAGTCATAATATTGGTATACAACATGGGCAGATACCTCGAATAATACTGAATGGAATCTTCAATTAGCAAAATAATTCTTACGCTCCCGTTTTTTGTATCTTCCTCCACATTCATTTTGTCTTCGATGTACTTGATCATGGCAAGGAATACATTTGAATTTCCGTTCCATACAAAAACCCGGTCGATTGATTCAATTTTGGCAGAGGAAGTTTGAAAATATCGCAAATCTCCATTGTTGTTAACAAGCAGTAGTATAGGTGTCTGTGGTTTTATTTTGTATAGCGCATTAGCAGCGCGAACCGGAATGTTTTTATCAACACCTACCATAATGATAACCAGATCAAAGTCTCTTGCGTTAATCAGACGAACAGCTTCCTCTTCGGTATTTATACTGGTGAATCGAGGATAAGCATAAAGATTTAACTGAAGGAATTCGCCAAAAATTTTATCGGTAAATTGCCCCTCCCTAACAATGGAATAGCTGTCGTAAAGCGTGGCAAGCAGAAGCACCTCTTTCACCTTGGTAGGCATCAGCTCCTGAAAGATATCACGATCGCTTTTTATCTTTTTGTATATTGATGAAAGTGTTATTGAATCTATATTGTCCATGCTATTTATCATTTATGGATGTGAATACCCTGATACTCCTAAACCGAAAGTGAAAAGTATGAAAAATCTGTGGGGAAGTTTCCTGAATAAAGATGTTTTAAAAATTTAAGGATTATTTTTTTACTTTTAGACCTCAATAAAACTAATCCAATGAAACGAACCATGATAGAATGTCTCGCGCACCCGGGGATGATTATAATGGCGAGTTCCCTGCCTGTCGGACAGGCGGGCATCTGGCAATTAAAAAACAAAATATAAACAGATGAAAAGCCTACTTATTTTTCTGCTGATATTAATAGCTGCATCAAGCCAGTCACAAAATAAAGAATCTATATTTAATGGTAGAAACCTAAAAGGCTGGACGATTTACGTAAATGACAGTACTATAAATCCTGAAACCTATTTCTATGTAAACAATGGTGTAATTGAGACTATTGGAGTTCCTGTCGGATATCTTCGTACGATAAAGGAATATTCGAATTATCGGCTGCACGTTGAATGGCGATATCCTGAAAAACCAATAAACAGTGGTATACTGCTGCATGTCAGTGGCCCGGACAAAATATGGGTGACACATTATCAGGCGCAACTTAAGTATGAAAATGCCGGTGATTTTATTGTTCATGGGGTCGGTGAAAGCGCTACACTTAATGATAGTATTTATGTTTCTGCCGAAGCGGTGAAACCGGTTGTGCCAAAATTACATCCGTCGAACGAAAAGCCCGCAGGAGAATGGAACAGTTACGACATCACATGCAATGGAAATACAATAGAAGTTAGAGTGAATGGGTTACTTCAGAATGTAGCTACAAATTGCTCTTTAACGAAAGGTGCAATCGGTCTTCAGGCAGAAGGTTGTAAAATTCAATTCCGGAATTTGTGGGTTGAAAAGATGGATTGATCTGATTTTGTATTCATTCTTTAATGCTCTAAATGATATGTTTTATGGTTTAAATGCTACCTGTGTTATATGTTATTTGATTATAATGTTTAGCAACCATTTTATCTTCAACTTATTTTGTAACTGTGCAGAAAAGAACGGGAAATACCAATCAAAGAAAGGCGGATGAACTATTTGATCAGATCAAGTCTGGTGATCAAAATGCTTTAGAAATCTTATTTTCCATTTATTTCCCTCGCTTAAATGATTTTGCCCGGAATGTGGTTAAGGACGATGTGATTTCTCAGGATATTGTTCAGGAGGTATTTGTCAAAGTATGGGAAAAGCGGGTAGAAATTGAAAATCTTAATATTGAAGCCTATCTTTTTCGGTTGGTGCGCAACCGCTGTATCGACTATATCAAACATCTGAAAGTAGAGAATAATCTAATACACGAAATCCGAATCACATCGAAATTTGAAGAGTTGTATCGCATTGATTTTATAGGGAACGAACCTTATGTGCTGATTGAGCAGGAGTTGAAAGCAAAAATTGAAAAAACAATTGAAAGTTTACCTGACCGTTGCCGTGAAGTGTTCATACTTAGCCGCATGAATGGGCTCAAGAATAAAGAAATTGCTGAAAAGCTAAACATTAACATCAAAAATGTTGAACGACATCTCAGCAGGGCCATGCAATCGTTCCGTAATAATTTCTCTGAAGAATTGCCAATTGCACTTATCGTACTTGTATTGAAAAGCCTTGAACTTTAAAAATTAGTTTCATATTTAAAATTTCAAATTCCATGCGAAGGATACTCCATGCATTGGCGATTTAGCATAAAACCTAAAAAATAATTTCAATTCAATGATGGGTAATACGTACCCGATTCAGTTATATAAGCAAAGGCTTAGATAACACCAATGGAAAAAGAAGAATTTCAAAAAATTATTACACGGTATTTTAGAGGACAGTTGCTTGACAACGAATATGAATTGCTGACTGATTCCCTTCAGGATCAAACCAACCGTGAATACTTCGAAAAGGCAAAACGTGAGTGGGAAGTAAATCCGGATATGGATGAGCTTGGGCAAAAAAATCTTGTTCGCCTTCAATATAAAATCGATCTGAAAAATAATTATAAACCCAAAATCCGATTTGTCAATCGTCTATGGGTTAAGGTTGCATCGGTTGCTGCTATTCTTATTGTTGGCCTTTTGGCAGGAAGCGCAATCACCTACCTGATTTCCCAGCACGAAAAATTATCAGAACAACTTGTTTTTGAAACCCCAAGAGGAGAAAAATCCCTGGTACGGCTACCTGACGGTTCGGAGGTATGGCTGAATGCCAATTCAAGATTGGTTTACCATTCGTTTTCGTCGACTCACAGGCAGGTTGAATTAAAGGGAGAAGCATTTTTTAAGGTTGCCCATAACGAAAAAGCTCCCTTTGTTGTTAAAACCAATGAATGTGATGTTGAAGTTCTGGGAACTACCTTTAATGTGATGGCCTACGATGAGTTCGGACGAAAGGAAATTACCCTGCTTAATGGAAAAGTAAATGTACGTGCAGAAGGAACGACAATGTTATTAAAGCCAGGTGAATCACTTGTTCTGAAGAATCATAAAATACAAATTCTTGAAGTTGATGCCAGCCAATCGTCGCAATGGGTTGATAACAAGTTTAACTTTAAAAATATTCCAATTTCAGAATTGATGAAACGACTCGAGAATTGGTACGACGTTGATATTACCCTTGAAAACAGGTCAGGAAAAGAAGTTAATTTCACCGGAACCTTTAAAAACGAAGAAACGATCTGGCAAGTTCTGGATGCAATTAAGGTTTATACACCCATATTATACAATAAAACTGACTTGCGACAAATCAAAATATCTATAGAATGAAGAAAAGACGTCAGTTGAGCGGCCACTCAGCTGACGTCAGGTAAATTGATATAAATACTCATTTAAATCGAAGTAAAACTATGAAAAAAAATGATCCGAAGCAAAGGCATCATCGATGTCGCATGCTTAGAAAAATGCTAATCATTATGAAACTAACGACCTTCTTGTTTTTTACGGCGCTCTTTCAGGTTTCCGCCATTTCGTATTCACAAACCCGCTTAAATCTTAAGTTTGAGAAGGAATCACTCGAATCTGTATTTAGTAAAATTGAGGCAAATTCTGAATTCTCAATTTTTTACAAAAATGAATTGATCAAAAATTCGGAAACAGTAAGCGGTGAATACAAAAACGTTTCAGTTTTTGATATTCTTGACCAGGTGCTGAAGTATGAAAATCTCACGTACACTTTAAATGGCAAGCTGATTATGATTGTTCCCAAATCGGAAACAGTTCTACAAAATGACAGTCAACAACAAAATTCTGTTTCCGGTAAAGTGACTGACTCTTCAGGATCCCCTTTGCCTGGGGTTTCTGTCGTTGTGAAAGGTACTATTGTCGGTACAATTTCAGATACTAATGGTAACTACGAACTGTCTGGTGTCCCATCCAATGGAACTCTTGTTTTTTCATTTGTAGGAATGAAAAAGATTGAAATTGCTGTTGGTGGTAAAAGCAATATCAATGCAGTGCTTGAAGATGAAACTTTTGGTATTGAAGAGGTTGTTGCCATTGGTTATGGTACAATGAAAAAGAGTGACATAACAGGCTCATTGTCACAAGTGAAAAGTGATGAACTAAATGCTTTCCCCTCAACCAACGTTTTTCAGGCCTTGTCCGGTCGTTCGTCTGGCGTTCAGGTTTTGCAATCCACAGGAGCTCCTGGTGCATCTACCAGTATCAGAATCAGGGGTTCCAATTCTATCCAAGGTAGCAATGAGCCATTGTATGTCGTAGACGGATTTCCAGTAAACAATGTAACTGCGTTAAATAACTCAGATATTGAGAGTATTGAAATCCTGAAAGATGCATCTTCTACCGCTATTTATGGATCTCGCGGTGCTAATGGTGTTGTTCTTATTACAACTAAAAGAGGAAAAGCCGGAAAAAATGTTGTAGAATTTGAATCCAGCTACAGTTCGCAATCATTGATAAAAAAAATAGATCTGATGAACGCAACAGATTATGCAACTTTATACAACATTAAAGCCGTCAATGATGGTGTAGCACCATATTTTACCGAGAGTGAAATAAATGGTTTTGGAAGTGGATTTGATTGGCAGAATTTCATTTATCAAACAGCGCCAATCGTTACAACTTCGTTGAATGTAAATGGAGGAAATGAAAAAACTAAGTTTTCAATATCCGGAAGTATTCTTAATCAAGGTGGTATTATAAAAGGTAGTAATTACGACAGGTATTCCATTCGATCAAATTTTGATCATCAATTCAGTAAAAAATTCAGTGCAGTTTTATCTAGTACTTTCACGCGGATTAAGACAGACAGGAAAGATAGCGGTGGGGGATCCAGAGGAAATTCTTTAATATCAGCTCAGGCAGCCCCACCAACGCTCACACCATATAATGAAGATGGTACCTACCGGGTTTTATCAACAGTTTATCCTTTTGTTGCACCCGATTTAGTCAATCCGCTTAATTTTATAAATGAGCAGTCAACAATTATTAAAGCCAATATTGCTTTGATAAATGCTGCCCTGATTTTCAATCCAACGGAAGAAATAACGATAAAAGTATCGGGTGGAGTGGAGAACAGAGATGACCGGACAGATTCATATATTACCCGTAATTTTATAAATTCTGATGGTAGTGCCAGTGTAAACACAGGTCAATTCACAAGTTTATTGAATGAGAACACAATTAGTTATACTAAGTCATTCAGCAATAAGCATAATATATCGGCAGTAGCAGGGTTTACCTATCAGGATTTTTTAAGTACTTCATTACAAGGAAGTGGTAACGGCTTTCTTTCTGATATTTTTGAAACTTATGATCTTGGTGCTGCCATTACTCCCGGAATTCCTGGATCCGCATATTCCAAATCGGTTTTATTGTCTTACTTGGGCAGGGTCAATTATAACTTTATGAATAAATACTTTGCAACGATAAGTTACAGAGCCGATGGCTCATCAAAATTTTCGAAAGGAAACAAATGGGGATATTTCCCATCTGCAGCATTAGCCTGGCGGATTTCTGATGAAGATTTTTTGAAAGATAATGAAATGATTTCCAATCTAAAATTGAGAACTAGTTGGGGTTCAACCGGGAGTCAGGCAATTGGTCCGTATGTTACGCTCAATCAGCTAGCTTCCGGTAAAACAGTCTTTAATGATGCCCTTTATAACACATTTGCTCCGGGCACACAACTTCCAGGCGATCTGAAATGGGAAACAACTGAACAAACCAATATTGGACTGGATCTGGGTGTTAAAAATAATCGCTTAACGATCACTGCAGACTACTATATGAAAAACACAAAAGACTTATTGAATACAGTTGTTTTACCCTCATCATTAGGTTTTACCAGTACGATTCGAAATGTTGGTAAAGTACAGAATAAAGGAGTTGAACTTGGTTTAGATGCACAAATCCTAACAGGAACATTTAAGTGGAATCTGAATACAAATATTTCGTTTAACCGAAATAAGGTGGTTAAACTTAACAATGGGGAAGATATTTTGGGTGGATATGTAAGCGTTGTAGCCTTACAGGATAATACAAATATTCTCAGGGAGGGAAGACCAATCGGACAGTTCTGGGGATATATGGAAGACGGTTATGATGATAGTGGCAAAATAAAATACAAGGATATTGAGCCAGATGGAAAATTAACCGCTGCTGATAAAACATATATTGGCGATGCTAATCCTGATTTTATTTATGGGTTGAATTCTACAATGTCATATAAAAACTTTGAATTAAATATTTTTCTTCAGGGATCTTATGGTAACGATTTATTTAATTTAAGTGCAGTTTCTTATGCCTATGATTACGTTTCTGGACTAAACATGTTAAAAGAGGTTTTGGAAAACTCCTGGACGCCCACGAATACAAATGCAAAATACCCGATTGTTAGCAGAAATACATCGGTGAATATTTCAGATCGCTTTATTGAAAACGGATCTTATTTAAGATTGAAGAATGTTCAATTGACCTACAATTTTCCAATTCAAAGTATGAGATTAAATAGTATTGAATCTTTACAAATTTATATGAGCGGGCAGAACTTATTAACTCTGACTAAATATTCCGGATTGGATCCGGAAGTGAATTCTCAAGGTTTCGGCATTGATAATAAGGGATATCCGATGTCTAAGTCTATTACATTTGGACTTCGTGCCAGATTTTAAGCTTATATAATATATCTATAGAAGATGAAAGATTTTTTATTACTAAAATGCTTAAAAATGAAAAACATACATACACATCTGCATAATACCGGAAATAGGTTTAAAGTCTGGTTCACATGCTTGCTATTCACAATGTTGGTATTTACTTCATGTGAGAATGTTTTAGAAGAAAAACCTAAAACTCTGGCAGTAGAAATTTTTTACAATACTTCTGAAGAAGTAGAAACAGCAGTTAATGCAATTTATCCACCTATAAGTGGAAATATAGTTGAACAAACGGTGATACTCGACACCCATACCGATTGGGGCTACGGACGTGGTAGCCGCGCAGACTATAATGCCATGCAAGGATTTAATGCTGCTAACATTAACAATGCAGGAATTCGTTGGAATGCGTTTTACCTTGGAATCCGGAATGCCAATCTTGTCATTGAAAATGCCCCGAACGGCTTATCAATAAGTCAGGCAGATATTGACAGGAATGTAGCAGAGGCAAAGTTCCTTCGCGCATTTGCCTATTTTCAACTAGTCAGAAATTGGGGAAGTATTCCTCTCCGTACGGAAGCAAACATGAAAGAAGCTGATCTGGCCAAAATCTCTGTTGCTGATGTTTATGCACTTATTTTATCTGATTTAAGTTTTGCCGAAATCAACTTGCCCGAAGTGCAACCTTTAGTAGGCAAACCCACAAAGTATTCAGCAAAAACAATGCTTGCTGATGTATATTTAACCCTTGGTAATTACGCAGAAGCGCGTGATAAGGTAAAAGAAGTAATTCAATCAAACAAATACTCTTTGGTTGCAGTAAAAGCAAAAACCGATTATCAATTGAATCTTTTTGGACCGGAAATAATCACAACTCCTGAAGAAATCTTTTATTTTAAATATACTCGTCAAAAGGGTGAAGGGAATTGGATTTTATTTGTTTTGAACCATCCCAGTATTGGAAACTTTAATTTTGGTGGTGCCTATGCACATTATAGTGATGCCACGAATCCTTTTTATGTGAATTGGAATGAAAATGACATCCGGAAAAGTTTATGGGACAAGATTAATTTTGGTTTGGGACCTAACTCACTTGTATGTAGTAAGTACATTGAGCCCAATGCGGTGGAAAGTAGCAGAGGAGCGGGAAATGACTTGCCAATTTACAGATATGCTGATGCCTTATTGTTATATGCTGAAGCATCGTGTATGGCATCAAATGGGCCGACTGATGAAGGTATTGAGGCCTTAAATAAAGTGCATCGACGTGCTTATGGAAGAGATCCAAATGTTCCTTCTGAAGTGGATTTCAAAATCTCAGACTATAGCAAAACTTCATTTCAAGACCTTGTACTTCAGGAAAGGGCTTACGAATTTATTTTTGAGGGGAAACGTTGGTACGACCTGAAGCGAACAGGTAAAGCGGCTGAAGTTATCAAAGCTGCTAAAGGAATTACAATTGCAGAGAAGGCTTATCTATGGCCAATTCCTGTATCAGAATTGAACTTCAACAAAGCACTTGATCCTGCAACCGATCAGAATCCAGGATATTAATGAATTTCATCCCGGTTCTGCTGTCTGTAGAACCGGGATTTTTCTTAAAACTTTTATATCAACGTCATGACAAAGATTGAAAGAAGAACAATGTTAAAAACCCTTGGTGGTATTTCGTTGGGGACTTTTGTTCCAATCTCAGGCAAAGCATTTGCAGTGAGTAAAAAATTGTACGAGAATATTAAAACACTTAATACAGAAATTTTGATAATTGGGGGTGGAACTGCAGGATTAATTGCTGCTATCCAGGCCGGAAGGGCTGGGTGTTCAACCATATTAGTCGAAAATGGAAGCCAGCTTGGAGGAACAACAACTACTGGTGGAGTTTCATTCCCTGGTTTATTTCATGCCTGGGGAAAACAGATAATTGGCGGAATCGGATGGGAACTGGTTACCGAAGCGGTGAAAATGGATGATGGAGAACTTCCTGATTTTTTGGCTCCGACCGGAAGACAGCACTGGAGACATCAGGTAAGGGTAAATCCATATTTGTATGTTCTTCTGGCAGAGGAGAAATGTCTTGAAGCCGGTGTGCAGATCAGGTATTATGAGACTCCGGTTGACGTACGGTTTAACGGCAATGGCTGGCAAGTGGAAACAATGGGAAAAGGCATTCATACGCGGATAAATTGTACCCAATTGATTGACTGCACTGGAAATGCCTATGTTACTTCACTGGCTGGTTTTGATGTTATGCGTGAGAAAGAGACTCAGCCAGGAACGCTCATGTTTAAGATTGGTGGGTATGATCTTGGTTCGCTTGATATTAAGAATATAAAGGAAAAATACAGTATTGCCGTAAAGGATGGACGTTTGGTTCAAGAAGAATTTAGAAACAATATTGAGGGATTACTAAGATCGGCAGGTGATAATATTCAACACATTGCCGGGGCAGACAACACCACATCTGAATCAAATACTATAACCAATATTAACGGTAGGACTTCTCTACTCAATACTCTTCGCTTTCTGCGTGAACTTCCCGGTTGCGAAAAAATTAAACTTCTCTCTATGCAACCAGAAACAGGGGTCAGGGAAACCTATCGGATTGATGGTGAATATCAAGTTACACACGAAGATTATATTAGTGGAAAAGTTTTTGACGACGCAGTTTCTTACTCTTTTTATCCCATAGATGTTCATGACAAAAATGGTGTACAGCCCAAACAACTGAACGAAGGGATCGTACCAACAATCCCATTAAGGTCACTTATTCCCCGAGGAAGTAAAAATTTCTTAGTCGCAGGAAGATGCATTAGTAGCGACCAGCTTTCTAATTCTGCACTTCGCGTTCAGGCTTCTTGCATGGGAATGGGACAAGCAGCAGCAGCAACTGCTGTATTGGCCTGTAGATCTAAAGTAAGTCCTTTAGAGGTTCCCGTGAAAGAAATTAAGGCGTTAATCACAGAAAATAATGGTATCGTTCCATAGTTTATTATTTAAAACTCCAGATAGATGTTCCACTTAAAAAATCTACTTTTTATTATTCTGTTTATGATTGCCTGGAATTCAATGGCCCAACACTCAGAAACTGATTTTGAAGCAATGAAGGGAACACGATTTCGTTATCCAATATCAGATAATTCAGATACGCTTTCAGCACAGGAAATCGTTGAACTTCGAAATCTGGATGGAAGACCAATTTGGTTTGCCCGGAATATTTTTAAAAATGTCTGTCTATCAGGAAAGTGTAAATTGGTTCGTGTCCGTATTTACTGGAATGGAGCAGTGAATTATGCCGGTTTTACATTGATTGACAACGAGCCACTAACAAAGACAGATCATGTTGTTTTTGATGTCAATGATTACCGAAAATTAGATGGAATTTTAGCAGATACACACTCGGTTCTGAAAAATCTTCAATTAAAGGATTTGATCGTTAAATCTGTGGATAAAAAGGAAAATGACATAGATGGGTTTTCTGGTGCAACTTTGCCTACGCTACAGGATTATGTTGTGAAGAATGCGGTTTATACATGTTATACCCTTTGGCATACAGTTTATGGGAATTCAAGAAATATAATAGATAAAATCCTTGAGCAAAGAGTTGATAGAAATTATTTAAAACTAATTTTTAATGAAAATGATCCGGAATATCAAATCTGGGCAATAAATTTTGTTGGTGCACATACTAAGTTTCAGCAACTTTTTTATCCTGAAATCCTGGATCTTATAAAATCCAAAGAACCAGAACTTTCTGCCAAAGCTTTGCAATATTTTGGCACGCCTATAGTGCTGACGGATGTTAAATTGCAACAGAGATTGGTTAATCTAATAAAAGAGGTTTCATCAAATACAAAATTTGATATAATTAAATCATTCTCTTCGCTTTCCAAAGTTGACAATGAAACCATCTTACTTCTATTGGATCAATATCTGACCAAACATATTAGTCCTGCAATGTTTGGCGCAGTTTGCAAAATGATTGATCCGAAACAATTGCAAGACAGTCGAATTATGGGAAAACTACAGAATATTGCTAATGGTGAAAATTTGTATGTACGAAATATAGTTCAGAAATTGATTTCTCATTAATTGAAATAAAAAAATGTTTTTGTTTTACTAACAGAATAATGTATTACACCTTAGAACTGATATTTAATCCCCAAAAACCAAGTCCTTCCCATACCATACTGAACCAGGTTGCCAGTATAGCCCGGATTTTCTTCATTCATATTAGTGGCCGATTGTTCAATGTACTCCGTATCCAACAGGTTTTGTCCACCAAAAATCAAATTCAAAGTTTGGGCTTTACGAATAGTTAACAAATAATTTCCGCTAAAACCGAGTAAATTAAATGCCGGCATTTTCCATTGTTTAAATTCGCTGCGGTCAGTCAGATTATTGAAATCCATTAGACCGAACGGAGCATAGATCTGATCGCCCCGGTAATAATTCAAGCGAAAATATAAGTTATGTGCCCAGCGATATTCTGCCTCTGCAAATATGCTGAGTTGGGGCGCATTGCCAATTTTAACATTTTTCAGCCACAATTCGTTTTCGCTACTTGGCAGATTGTCCTGATCAAAAAGTTGTGCCTGGGTATCCTGGCTGTATTTCCAATCGCCCAGCGAACCATTTACATTGAATTGAAAGTTTTTGGTGAATTTATAAGCAGCTTTGAGTTCGACTCCCTGGTGAAGCTCGTTTAATTCATTAATTAATCCAAATGAATCGCCAGGATTAAGATTTGAATACCTAACCATCGCCCGGTTTGAGATATCCGATCGGTAGGCTAATGCTTCAATTTTAAGTCTTCGGCTAAGAATGGTATATCCAACTTCGACATCAAGTACCTGTTCGTTTTTAGCCTGCTCGTTTTTCCAGTTATTGCCGGAGGGAAACTGAACATTAAACAACGGCTGATATGAACCGTAATTTGTGCGTAAATACATGGAATGGTATTTCCATAGATTAACACGAATACCTGTCTGTACTCGTCCTCCGGGTATAATGTCGGTTTCCGATTTCTTTGCCGGATCTGTACTTAAATAGTTAAAATGATCTGTTCTGCTTCTGTTTTGTATTGAAGCAGTTCCCTCAAAATACCAGTAGAAACGAGTAGGGTGGTAGTTTACCCGAAAAGAAAATCCACCTGTTTGAATCCCTGATTCATATGAATAAACGGTTTTACCGGCCGAATTGTACGAACCTAAAAGTTTCGGTTTGTATAGATTTTCGATTGGAGTTCCTGACGAGTTATTCATGTCAGACGATCCAATATAACCATCGGCTCCAAGCAAATTATTAACTGCACCGAAATGACTGGCCTGGTATTGCTCCAGCGAGAAACTGCTGCTCAAATCAAGCTCCTTACTGAAATTGTGTGTTAAAACCGACCGCAGCCCAAAACGGTTTTCGCTGTTAATGGCAGAAATAGTTGATATTCCTGTTGTGTCAGAATTCATAAATTTTCCGCTTGCATCAGGTAATCGGGAAGTTCCTATCTCGGTAACATTCAATCCTTTGTTCCAATCACTGATTTTATCAAACAAGATCTGACCAATAGAATCACGTGGTAAGGCGCCCAGTGGTGAACCCCCGGGCATAAGTTGAGCTGAGCGGTTAAATTGTGCAAAGATTTGGGTTGTAATATGTGTTTTTAAGCGCGGTTGCCAGAAATGAGTCAGGCTAATTAATGGACTTCTTCCGTAATTTGTGCTCCATGAGAGCGGCTTCTCATTCAGCTTGCCCCAGTTTTGATTGTATTTAGTTCCATATAAATTGTATGCGCCAATCGTATCAGACCTGTTTCTGTCATGTTGCTGCGCTATTCCGTTCATGTTAAAAATCAAGGTATTCCGGTGATTAAATTCTTTATGGATATTCAATGCAAATCCATATTGCTCAAATGCTGTATTTTGAACTACTCCGTTTCCTGACGTTCTGGAAATTTGAAGAGAAGAAGCCAATCTTTTTTTCGAAATCCCTGAATGAACTGTTGCAGTTGTTTTTAGCAGACCATTATTTCCATAAACGGCCAATACTTCGCCACCAAATTTTTCGTGTGGCAAGAATGACAGCACATTTATCAATCCTCCTGAATTTGTTTGACTTTGCAAATTAGCTGCCTGTCCATTAGTTACCTGTATTTGTCCTGCCCAGTCGGTCATTCCCGAAAGTATAGACGGATTCATTCTTCCTGTTTCCGGATTATTAAGCGATATACCGTTAAATGTGTACGAAGTGTGCGTGGCATCATTTCCGCGAAATCCGATTTCAGAATCGTTGTACCCGCTTCCATTGCTTAATAAATTTACAGAAGGGATTGTTCTGAATGATTCGTTAAATTCCTGGTTACCCTTTTGTTCTGCTATTTTCCATACGTTTAGGTTCTCTGTGCTTTGCGGAAATCGGTGTTTGTTCTCGAAAGAAGTGATGCGTCGTTGCATGGTTTTTCCTACTTCTTCAGGCTTTAGTTTAATGATAAACATGGGAGTGGTAATTCCGTCAGAAACAGAAATGTTGTACTTTTTCCCGAAGTATCCGGGGTAAGTTACCTCCAGTAAATAGTCTCCTCCCTTCAGTTGCAACATGTATTTGCCTTGCTGATCGGTCAAAACACTAATTAAAGTTCCGGGAATAGAGACTACTGCTTTTTCAAGAGGTTCGTTAAACTCATCGTCGACAATAAAGCCGGTAAGCACGCCCGGTTTACGCGGAGCTTCATCCTGAGCTTTTACTGGATCCGCATTAAAAAAAAATAGCGCAATTAATATTGATGCAAATTTTAAAACTGAACACGTTTGAAGTGCAAATTTGTTGATTTTCTTGCTGGTTGTTTTCATGGTGGTATTGTAGTCTCTCTGTCTGTTTTTGTTCTTTACTGCAATTGGGTATGGCATAAAAATTTCATAAAGCAATATTGCATCTTCAATTAACGAAATAATCAGGTTTTTAAGTGTTCTGATTAGCCGATTTAATATGTTTTTGCTGATTTAATTTTATTCAGTCACTTCCAAAATGTTATGGATTTCAAGTTTCGGCAACAGAATAGTTGCTTTCCCGTCGGCAAAGGTAAAATCCATTTCCTTACCCTGTGGCTGTAAAATGATCTTTACCGGTTTTTTTTCTGATTTATAAGTAACAGTGAGATCAGTTAAGGCTGGTACCTGATCATAACCAATCGCTGACTGGTTGGTATGCTCTCCTGCAATATTAATCAGGTTAATGTAAGTTTTGCCATTTAGTTTGTTTAATGCGACATGAACCAGGTGTGAGCCGGAAACCTTGATCTTTTCTTCAGGTGCCAGTTGTGCTATCGTTTCGGCAATAAAATCTCGAACAACAAATGTTTTAAACTGGGCATAGGCAGTTCCGGCATCGAAATAAATGGCTGCTATTTCGCCTTCACCAACCTTCTTTTTCGAAGATGCAACTATTTTGCTTTTGTACCGGTAATCACATAAATCGTAAAAATTCGAAAGAACTTTGCTGTCGTTTACCTGTTTTAAATCGATCAAAGGAGAGCTAACTGATCCTAACCGGTTGGCAGCGGAAATAAAAGTCACTTTTTCCTCGATGATATTTGCCGAACGTATTCCCAGTTCATTTGCAAAAAGGCCGGCTGTTTGTGTGCCAATTACCAGTAAATGTCCACCTTTTTGCATATAATTTTTAAGTTCTGTCAGTACCGCTGGTTCGAGAAAGTCACATTCAGGAATAACAATTAAAGGATACTGATCCATTTTACCGACGAGTTGGTATTCTGTCATGATTTCGACCGGAAACTGGTTATCGAGTAAAGCATAAAGTGTTCCTGAAAATTGAGCAGGTGGCCCTGAGAATGCTGAGGTTGAATGCTGTTTATACGATTGCGTTGGAAAGAGTAGAGCAACCTGTGGAATTGCTTTCGCTTTGTGACAGAAAGCTTGTCGATCGCGGCAGAACTTTCCAAGTTCCGAAAGCGGTCCGGCGAGCCAGGGTTTTAACGATAAATCGCGGTTTTGCTGAAAATAAAATTGAACGCCACCTCCCATAGCCATAATTTCGGCCGCTTCCTGTTCCAATTGAATTACTGATTTGTTGCTCATGGGCATTTTGTCGCCATTCCACGAAAACCCCCAGGCCATCAGATCCCATGGTTTGCCTTGCTCTGCGAGACAACGCGCTTCGAAAGCCGAACGAAATACACCATTTTGCGGGGTCACATCTCCGGAAAGAAAATCGACATTGATTTCCACTTTTTCGGGCATCATCGACGAGTACGACCAATTGCTTGTAATCTGAAATTTGGGATCTGTTGAGTGGATTGAATCGACATATTTTCGCATGTAATCGCGAAAGAGGGAGCGTGTATATTCCAGATATTCCAGAAAATAGCGATCATCATTTTTTAGCGGAACTTCCGATTTCGGGTTCTTCTTTGTCCATTCTTCAATGGCCTTTTTGCTGTAATCGGGTTCAACTGCCCAACAATCGCCATCAATCCATGCGCCGTCAACATGATAAACACTGCTTAGTTCATTCAGTTGAGGAATCAGAATTTTGTCAAGATACGGACTGAAAAAAGAGATTTTGGTTGTGCTGACTTCTCCGTTCGATTTAACGAGCGCCCAGTCAGGATGTTCCTTGACTACTTTAGCATCCATTACTCCTGAATAGTGCATAAACAGTGCGACCTTATTTTTTTCTGTTACTTCACGCCATAATTTTAACGGGTCTTTTTTGAACCCTTCTACATGATAACCTACCTTGGTTGGATAACTGGATATTCCCGGATGACCTTTGCAGTCTATCTGGATAAAGTCGGGTCGCACCTTGATCAGAAACGTATCAATCATTTCCGGAGTAAGAGTTAAGCCGGCATCGGTAATATCTTCACTGGCATGCAAATCGAAATGGACACCAAAAAAACAATCGGCCCGTCGAAGTTTCTCGTTTTGAACCTGCGAATAGGCGCCAGTGGTGCAAAAAATAAAAGCACCCAATACAAAATTTATCAGAATAAGTCTATTCATAGCAATTAGGTTAAGTTCGGATAAATATTGAGGAATATTTTCAAGATAAATTTACTTATTCCTGAATACAAAAGCCAAGTTTTTTTTGAATTCAGTTATTTGTTTTGAAATTCTGGGATTGGTCGGTATTATCAAAAATCATTTCCATTTAATGATTCGGAAGACAATTTTCGAGTAGTTATCTTTTTCGTAAAGTATTCCGATTTTATTTTTGCTAATTCTGATGATGTCGGAATAGGCGGTGTAGTCTGATGCAGTATTCTCCGGATTTTTATCTATCAGGAAGTTAAGAGGCCAAGATTTGCCTTCGTCAAAACTGATACGAAGTGTTAGATTATTGCGTTCAGCGGTGTCGGCCGCGTTGCAAAAAGCCAGGATTGTTTTGCCCTTTCGTTCTCCAATATTTAAAATGCTGCCTTCGCATACAGGGTCGGGGAGTTGTTGGTCAAAATATGTGCTGTCCCAGTTTTCGCCACCATTTTTGCTTAGCGCAACAATCCTTGCTTTAACATCACCTTTCTGATTTCGGGCATTCAAAATTAATTTCCCTCCTGAAAGTTCAGCGGCACTTGATTCATTACTACCGGGCAAATTAAGGCTTTCGCTCAAATGGAATGTTTTTCCGTGATCATCGGTATAAAAACCATGTGCAAAATAATCGGATCCATCTTCAAAGGGCTTGCCAACTGAATGGTTGGATGCCACATAAATTCGCCCAGTGTAGGGCTTTTCAATAAATTGCAATGCATGGCCGGGCGTGTTGGCATAGTGCCGCCAGTCTTCCTGAAAATTGTATTCAGGCTTAACTGATGGTTGATTTGGTTTGTGTACCTGAAGAGTAATGTTTATAGGTTCCGACCAGGAAAGTCCTCCATCCGTGGTGGTTTTGTACCAAACCTCACGCAATCCATTTCCTTTTCTGATCTCGCCTTCGTGGTTGTTTCCCGTATTGTAAAAGAGGAAAACCCGTCCTTTTGGATACATCGGATCGAGCAAATCGACCACCGGCGCTGGATTTCCTGCCTGCAAATTGTTGTAATCAACAACGGTTGAAAGCCCGCTCCATGTTTTTCCCCGATCAGAACTTCGTTTCAGTACAATATTTACATCGCCAAAATCACTGGCTCCGTTTACCCGTCCTTCAGCGAATGCCAAAAGTTCACCATTTCGCAACTCAACAATCGCCGGAATGCGGTAACTTTTGTGGCCTTCAGTTCCTGAAGTAAAAACGGGAACAGATGTTGACTGAGCTGGAAGATTTATGCATAATCCGGCGAAGATCAGAAAAGATGATGCAAATTGTTTGATATTCATAGTCGAATTGGAAAAGGTTAATCCAAAACTAATGATTTTTGATTTTATATATGAGATAAAAATGGGATCATTTTCAACGTATAAGTAGTTGATATTTTCGAATACTTAGATAGTCAGTTATAGTACACCAAAAATTTCATTTATGTACAAGTAAAAAATAAAGAAACCCGCAAATAGTAACTTGCAGGTTTCTTTGTTATTGAATATTCTTTGTTGAATTGCTTTAACGGAGTCCAGAATTTTCTCTGTTTCCCTTTAAAAGCATCATGAACAACTATAGCTCACGGATTTTGATGTTACGGAACCATACAGGGTATCCATGATCCTGAAGTCCAATGAAGCCTTCCTTTGCAATTCCTTCGGTAAATCCAGGGAAAGTTTTGAATTTGCTGTTGGAAACCATTGTATCCCATTCAGGAGTCCATAATGTGTAAGAACATACTTCCACTCCGTTTTGCACATGTGTTACCTTACCATCTTTTACTTTAATAACGATGGTGTTCCATGAACCGGCAGGATGTACTGTTTTTGGATCGGCAGGTAGCATGTCGTATAGTGATCCGGCAAGGTGGCTGTCAATTTTATTATCGGTGGCATCCACATTGTCAAGAACCTGAACTTCAGGAGCAGCATAATAAATTGGTTTGCCCGGAACTTCACGCACATTGTAGAAAATTCCTGAATTAGCCATCTTACTGGCTTTCCAGTCAACAGACAGTTCAAAGTTCTTGAATTTTTTGGTGGCGAATAGTATATCTCCATCAGAACCCTGACCTGGTTTTTTGTCTGGTGCAGTGAACACATTCATTGCACTTTCGTCAATTACCCAATTTGTTGGCATGGCTGTACCATTGCATTGTCTCCAACCGTCGAAATTGTTACCGTTGAACAACAGTACCCATCCATCTTTTTTTTCCTGCTTCGAAATTTTGTTTTCCTGCTGTGAAAAGGCCGAGAAAGATATAAACAGCGCAGCTACTAATGATAAAGTTAAAAAAGCATTTCGTCTCATGATTAAAATTTTAGTTCCCATTAAGGGATGTTTAAATTGATAACAGAATTTATTTGGTGTCGGTTATATTTTTGTACGGGTTAAATTTACAGATTAATTACCAGCCCGAATCTCAAAAATTAAAGAGATTCGGGCCAGAGTTGGTTTTTATAACTGGTGTTATTAGGGTTTCTCACTTTTTAATTGATTATCAATTAAAATGGCTTCATTAATCACTTTCCTGTCGGTTACTTTATCGAATCCACAAATAGTCGTCAGAACGTTTTCAATACCTGATTCATAAATCGAATGAAACTCCAGATCAGACGTTAATATATGACCAGCTTCATTCGTGGCTTTAAAATGACAGGCACTAACCAGTGATTCAAGAATTAGATTATACGGAAGCTGATACCTGCAGGCCAGATGTATTGCACCGGCAAGACGGTCTTCAGTTCCTAATTTTCTATTCAAATCGCATCCTACCCTGAAAATGGTATCTCCCAATGCCTTATTTTGAAACCGCAGAAGTAAATCATCAATGTGTTCGGTGAGCGATTCAATGGTGAAATCTTCCGGATACATTCTCTGTAGGATCTTTGCTGCCTGTAACATCGTATTTCGGACCGTTTCCAATAACTTATAATCGGATAATACTTCGTACATGTATGTCGAGGTGGGATAGGAGAGATGTCCCAAATAAGCAGCAGAAGAGTGTCCCAGGTTATGAATGAAAAGTTTTCGGTCGACCCAGGCTTTTATGTTTTCTTTTGGAGCAAGTCCTTCAATTTCAGGAATTGCATTTTTAAAAGCCAGTTTGTCCAATATAAGTGTGTTATATGGTTCAGCAAAGACCTGAAGAATATCCGATTCGATATCTTTCTGCTGTAAAATTGGCACCATCTTCCCAATACTGGTTTCAATGAGACCTACGCGGTCTTGTAAAGGATAATTGTCGGGTAGCTGTTCTTTGAGTTCGTTGTACATAAATTCTGCAGCATTCCTGAGATTTTCCGCTATAATAATATCCAGAGGCAATGCTGTTGGTATTTTAAATCTGTTTATTATTCCTTTGGCAATCAGCGGAACGATTGATTTTAGGTGGTTTGATCCAACTGAAACGGCAACAATTCGCGCAGAGGCAATTTCTTCAGAAACTTTCTCCATATCACCGGCAAATACTCCTCGTACGTTCAGAACATGGATAACTGATTCAACGTCTCCTTTAATGACAATATTGTAGCTTTTTCGCCTGTTGAGCTCATCAATCACAGGTTTAAAAGTGTCGATAAAAACCACTTCATAGCCACCCAGACTAAAGAGTTGACCGATAAAAGAGCGGCCAATTTTACCGGCGCCAAACATGACCAGTTTATTCTGTAGTTTGTTTGTCACAGTGGTAAAATTTGTTTCATGTACTCGTTTTTAAATTCCTGAACTACTTCAAGTTTCTCTCCGGTGCCATTTTCGATATAGGTACCTCCAATGTAATAACAGGCAAATCCTCCGGAAGCCACACCCCATGCTATTGATTTTGTCAGGTCGAATTTTCCGGTTACTGAAGATTTTAATTGCATGGCTAGAGAAGCAATAACTCCTCCGGCAAAATTGTCTCCACAACCTGTTGTATCTCCTTTTAATTCGGGGTCACGAACGAAATCTTCATTCACTTTTTTTGAAACCGGCCAGCTGGAAAGTTCCATTTTTCCGAAAAGAGCGCCGTTCGAGAAAGTATAAAGTTCCCTTGCCCCATTGGTAATAATGAGTGAAGAAATGTTTTGGCTGATAAAGTATTGAGCCGCTTCGGTGATGGATTGTTTTCCACTTATTTTTAGCGACTCTTCGCAATCCATGATGAGCAAGTCGATTAAATACAGGTCTTCAGGCGAATCCACCAGAGGCCAGGGTTGTTCCGGATGGTTCTTTTCGTTGCGAAAATCAAAAACTGTATTGACCACGGTTATGCAACCGTTTTCTTTTGCCCGCTTTAACAGCAGACTTAAGTTGTCGTGAATTTGGGGAACCAGAGCAGTACCACCAAAACATACAATGTTGGCATCGAAGAAATCGTCGCCTAATAATTCCGGAGAATAATCCCAGGCCGCTCCGATATTGTTGATGAAAGTCCGCTCTCCATGATTATTATCGAAGGTCTCATCAGAAAGCACATCCGTAAAAGGTGTTTTTCTTTCCGATATTTTGTTGTAATGGTCTATGTTTAGAGGAGTTTTTCTGACTAATTGATCGATCAATTCAGCTGTGTTGTCATTACCGGAACCTCCATAAAAGAGAACCTCGTATTCATTTTTATTTAGCAATTGTGAGGCGTTAATTAGAGAGACAAGTCCAGGGCCACCGATATTAAATGCTGCGGGTAAATTTCCCCCGGTTAACTCCTTGCTAATTTCGGAATAGGGCAATCCGGAATATGTTTCGAGTTCCTCAGTGAAAACCAGTTTCCCCGGGGTGACACCGCCATCCCCGGGCCTTTGCGAAAGGTATTTATGAAACTGGGGTGAGTTAAACCTCACTCCTGTATATAAATAGTCAGCCAATGCACAACCTGTTCCTGCAATAATTATTTTATCACTACTCATCAGTTAAATATATCTTTGATAGTCAGACACCAGGAGATGTAGGGGTTCTTCATCCTCATCAATGATCGGAAACCTTCCAATCGACTCGTAAAAACAATTGTCAGTAGTATCATCATTAACCATGCTAACTTCGCCAACCAGCACTTTCCCTTTTCCTTTTTCTCCGTAAAAACGGTGATACATGCCCTGTTCAAGGCTAATACTTTCACCGGGAGTAAGTATCACTTTACCACCCGCTTCAACGTATCGTGATACTCCGTCAGTTTTAAAATGAACCTGCGTCGTATCAAACTTGTTATCCGGAGTGGAATTAAAAAGTTCAATAACCAGATTGCCTCCGCCGCGGTTGATGATGTCTTCCATTTTGTTCCAGTGAAAGTGCATTGGTGTTTCCTGATTTTCTTCAACAATCATGATTTTTTCGGCATACGGTTTTTTATCCACATTCAGTTTTCCGTTCCGGATGGTGAATAAAAACAAGCCTCTTTTATAAAAATCTCCTGACCCAAAATCAGTGATGTCCCAACCCAACATATTTTCAATGATTTCAGCAGCATCTTCTTTGTTTTTTTTCCAGTTATCCGGACTCCATGAGGACCATGGTGGTAGGCAGAATTGTTTTTCATCCATAAATGCTTTGGCATTCTTCAGAATCTGGTTTATTTCACTTCGTTTCATATGAATGGTTTTAGTATTAATGTTTTTTTTATTCAAAAAAATGGCTATTCCTCTTTCAGTTTTAATGCACTGAACAGTAAATAGGCCAATGCCAGCATTAGTATTGCCATGCCACCGGTTTGTCCGAAAGTATCGGAGGTAACTCCCATTATCAAAGGCATTATTGCTCCACCAGCGACACCCATAATTAAGAGGCCTGAAATTTCATTGGCACGTTCAGGAAGTTTTTTTAATGCGGCAGAGAAAATAATTGAGAATACATTGGCAATAGCCAGTCCGATAATAAATACCATGGACAGAATACTCCATAAGTTTCCGATAAGCAACATAATCAAAAGGGCAGGAATGGCAGCCAACATACTCCAAATAAAAAATTTACGTCCTGATAATTTAACCAATAGAATTGCTCCGGCAAAAGTTCCAACTGTTCTGGCAACAAAGTATAAACTGGTTCCCAAACCTGCTTTTTCGAGCGGAATACCGCAACGGTCCATCAGGAATTTCGGTATTGTCGTGTTTAATCCGACATCAATTCCAACTACAAACACGATAGCGAGGAAAAGCATGAGAATAGTCTTATCCTTTAGTAAACCAAATGACTCTCCAAAAGTTGAAGTACGCTGACTAATTGGTTCTTCCTGAATTGGAGTGAGAAGAAGCCACAAACCCGAGATCACAGTGATTACTGCAAAAATCAGGAAAACAAACTTCCAGTTTCCAAAACTTGCGGCAGCAACTCCGGCAATAATTGGCCCCAGAAAAGAGGCAATAGCCTTTATAAACTGACCAAGCGTTAAGCTGCTTGTCAAACGGTCGCCTCTCACTACATTGGTAAGCAGCGGATTTAACGAAACCTGAATGATTGTATTTCCTATTCCGAGCAATCCGAAGGCTACAAGAACCATCGGAAAATTGTAACTGGCCAATGGAAGTAACATGGCCATAAAGGTTATAACCATACTGATAATTACGGTTCGTTTGCGACCAAGCTTATTCATCAGAATACCGGTTGGAACAGAAAGTACAGCAAACCAGAGGAATAATGTCAAGGGCAACATATTGGCCAGCGTATCACTAAGACCAAAATCCTGCTTCACATAGTTGGTTGCAATTCCAACCAAATCAACTAGTCCCATGACAAAAAATCCGAAAAGGACAGGTAATGCTTTTTTTATTGATGATTCATTTTTCATATTAAATCCTTACGAGTAAATCGATTATTTTAAGTTGTTTATCATTTTGGTCACAGCATTTATCTCATTCATTCCACTTAATAGTTCGATGGTCAGGTCGAAATTCCGGATTTCACCGGGTTCGAGGTATTCCAAAGTTTCTTCGTTTCGCGGATCGGTGCGGCCACCGACGTAACAATTGCATGGTTCCATGCCCATAACATATTCACCTTCGCCCATTTGTTTCCATTGTGTGAAATTGAAAAGCTGATTTTTATTGAAATGGATGGCTACACCTAATTCAATTTCTTCATTAATTAGAGCCACACAGGTGTTGAGTTCCGAATCCGACTTCAGGTTGTGGTAAAATACCTGCTCTGAATATTCCGGAGTTGGTGGCTGGCAAAGATTGCATGCAGCTTTACCTTTTTCGGCTTCTGCATCTCTTGGAGTTAGTTCACTGGTTGGAGTTATTAAAAATGCATTTTCGTTGAGCAGCGGATAACCCATGTTGAAATGAAACAAAAGCATGAGCGCTTCTTTTTTGAAGCCTAAATTTTCGATACTGTTTTGGATGGTTATTTTGTTTTCGCCGTATTTACAGATTATTTTCCGGGTAAGTACCATATTCTCGCCAAAAAGACGGGCTTCCCGCATTTTTCCGCTGATGGTTAAAACCGGAACATTGTTAATCCAATCTGTTGAAGCACATACTTCTTCCGCAGGAGTATTGGATATTCGTCCATGTAAGGGGAATGCTTCATCGTTATCAATGCAGGGAATACCTACGTTGCGCAGACCACAAGTGGTTAAAAAACCTGAGTAAAAGCTGCGCAAAAAACCAATACCATTTTCATCGTAATATTCAGGGGCAACCAGGCCTGTTTTACTGATGTAGCTGCAGTTGATGCTTTTGAATGATAATCCGGCAATGTCCAGACACCTGTCAGCCAGAACTGTAAATTCCAGGCCCGATCCGTTGCGTACATCGAAAGCCTTTATTCCTTTTGCTTTACCAGCGGAAAGTGTATATTCCCTGATGCCAAAAAGTTGAGAAATATCTCCAACATATTTCAGGAGTTCTCTTTTATTATAAATTGTTTCTTGCATGTTCAGAACTTTAAATTTCTTTTCAGCTTCTGTTAATCTATTTATTTTCGGGATGAATTCGGAGTATTTGTCCCCCAGTCTTTGTTCGGCAAAGAACCCATTATTAAGGTCAGTTTTCCACCATCTACAATGTCTTTAAATCGAATCTGTGTGCTGTTTAATGGTTTATTATTTAGAGTTGCAGATTGAATATAAATATTTTCTTTCGAATTATTTTGTGCTTCAATAACAAACTCATCACCTTTGTAATAGTTCCGGTCCAATTTGATGGTAATCTTATTAAACAGCGGACTTGTAAGGTTTACCATTGGTACCTCAGCACATCCTCCTTCCATCTCGAACATACCCATGGAACTCATCACAAACCATGCACCCATTTGTCCTTCATCCTCATCTCCTTCCCAGCCCTGGTAAGGTGTTGAACCATAATAGGAGTCAAGAATTGCGCGGGAGTATTTCTGAGTAAGCCATGGTTTTCCGGAATAGTTGAATAAATATGCTGATTGCATGTTGACCTGGTTTCCCATGTTAATGTAATATTCGACCACTTCAGGCTGATATCTGTCGAACGCATGTGCTGCAAACTTATGACTAACCGATTTCTCAAATCCTTCTTCGAGTCTGCTGTTAAAAAGATCCTTGCCTATCAGATTGATAAGGCCTGGTATATCGTGAGGTACATATAACGTATACTGCCATCCGTTTCCTTCTACAAAATGTTTTCCGGAGAAAGGATTATAGTCTTTCATCCAATGGCCGGCAGAATCTTTCGGTACGACATATTTCAGTTCAGGATTAAAGATATTCTTCCAGTTTTCTGATCTTTTAATCAGGGATTTATAATCGTTCTTTTTGCCTAAAGCCTTTGCCATTTGTGCGACACAAAAATCGTCGTAGGCATAATCCATCGTACTGCTCGTTGCATTAACCTCAAAAGGGACATAACCCTTTTTAATATAAACATTCAGAAATTCATTTCCTGCGAGACCTGAACATGGCAGCAGTTTTTTCCCCTGTTCTGTTACCGTATGATGCACCGCCCGGTAGGCTTCATCGATGTCGAAATCTCTGATTCCTTTCTGATAAGCTCCAACGATCATCGCGATTTCATGCGATACTTCCATGATACCGGTATATTCAACGCCGGTAGGTCCTACGCTTGTCCATCCGTTTCTTCTGAAAAGTTCAAGTTGAGTTTCAATGTATGTTTTCATAATGTCGGGCGATGTCAGTGACCATACACTATTGAGGTTCCAGAAAGAGTTCCAGAAAGAGTCTCCTCCAATGATACTCTGACCTTTGGGTAGCTGCTGTACTTTTTCGCACGGATCCATGTATTTTCCATCAACATCGTTCCATGTTTGTTTGGCTGAGTAACAACGGTAGAGATTTGTATAGAATTTCTTCTTATCCACATCTGTTCCGCCTTCCACCTTAATTTTACTGAGCATTTTATCCCAGGTTTCCCGTGTGTTATTTTTGACAGTATTAAAATCCCAGCCAAAACCACCCATTTCTGTTTCCAAATTTAGCCTTGCCTGATCGATACTCACAAGAGAAAGACCTGATTTAACCTGAATTATATCTCCTTTTTTCGTCTGATAAGTAACAAAAGCTCCAATATCATTTTTACCTGATATCGTTTCCACATTTTTCTTTAGATTGCCTTCGTTCCAGCCGTTAAATGAATTGAAAGGAGTGTCGAATTGAAGAACGAAATTGAGTGTATATTCATTCCAGCTATTTCCGCCAATTCTGCATTTTGCGAATCCCTCAATTTCAGTATCACTAACTTTCGTTATTTCAGCATCTTCGACTGTATATTTGTATTCTGCCGGAATTAGTAAATCGATTAGTATCCTGGACTCTTTTTTTTCAGGAAACGTATATTTTTGAAATCCGCAACGGGTTGTTACAGTCATTTCGGCAAATACGTCATGGTCGTACAGATAGACAGAATAATAACCGGGAGATGCTTTTTCAGTTTCTTTTTCTATCCGGGAATGATAACCTGCACCACCTCCTTTATATGCAGCATCCACGGGGCGGTCTTCAAAAACCAGATCCGTAGTTGCCGGCATCATCCGCAATCCGGCCATGGTCCATGCATGAATGTGACTAAATCCCGATATGCTGTTAATGGCGTACTCATAACCACCCATCCATACATTTCCCTGATTGTCAGGTCCAAGCTGAACCATTCCAAAAGGAGCAGTCGCATAGGGTCCAAGCATCCAGCGGGAGTTTGAGGTTCCGATAAAAACATCGACCCAATCAACCGGCTTTTTTACTTCCTGCGCACATACAAGATTTGTTGCAACGAAAAGTGATATAATGATTAAAGCAGACTTCATTTTCATATTTAATGTATTACTTACAAAATAAAAACGGCAACTTTAAAGGCTCATTGTTCATTCTGAAATGATTTATTATCAGCGCATTCTTTTAAATTTTTACTTAATTCCAAGGGTTACAATTTCATGAGCTCGCAGCTTTACTGTGACTGTATTGCCCTGAATAACCGGAGCAGCGACATCTTTAAGCGGGAATTCGATCAGGTTTAATCTACGCGCTGTTTTTGCATTTAGAGGTAAAGTCAGCGTAGCAGTAGTTTCTTTTCCATCAACCTCCACAATCCTTACGATTAACTCATCAGCGTCTTCTGCCTGTTTCACTCCCGACATAACCACATTGGCAGGTGAAAGCGAAAAGAATGATTTTTCTTCAGGGCGAGTTGCATGTGCTTTTACAAGAGCAAGTGATGGTGGTTCTGCGGCATAAACAGGCACATTAAAGTCGTCACCTTCAGCCCAAACTCCGTTTTTCCAATCTCCGGCATGAGGGAACAGTGAATAACTGATGTTGAATTTACCAAGGTTTGGGTAAATATCAGGGTCACCTGCGGCACGCATTAGGGTAAGTTTCAGATCCCCATTGTGATAGGAATGGCCATATTTTGTCTTGTTAAGAAGCGCAATACCAACTTTTCCGTCGGTTACATCCACCCATTTTTGTGCTGGAACTTCTTGTCCGTTAAGCACATCAGCAAAAATTCCATAAGCATCGGCATGTCTCAGATATGATGGAGCATCTTTACCATTTATTTTGCCGTCAACAGGTCGTTCAACTACGTCAAAAGGAACCTGCGAATAAAATTTCGAATTTTCCATTGAGATAGGGAACACTGCTTTTAGCATAGGTGAATCAGTACTGTCGCTACCTGTTTCAAGCCAACGTACTTCCATGTCGTAATCAATACGTGGATATGCACGATAAAGATAAGTGCGTTCAATAAACCGTGATTTTCCCCATGTTTTTACTGTTTCAATACAAGCCCTTACCGGACCATTTTCAACAATCTTTACACTGGCAACATTCGTTACATTTTCCTGCCCTACAATTTTATTGATGGTCCATGATTTCATTCCGCCCTTCTTATCTTCCAGCGACATTTCCAGAGTATTCAATTGTCCACCTGCTTTTACATATTCTTTATTCGAACGTTTGTCGAAAAGGCTTACAATTCCTCCGGTTTTCATGTCAATCTTCACTGTAAAGAAATCGGTTTCGAACGTATTGTCAGCGAATGGAATGGCATCTTTGAATTCACCTGTTTTAGTCACATCAACGTAAAAAGTTTTATAACCACCTGCAGGCATATTATCTACTATAAACTGAACTTTTGAAGTATATCCCGGAGGGGTTGGTTTTGAGTATACGATTTGAGCCGGATAAACTTTTCCGGAAGCATCACGAACTAATACTGAAGCAACTTTTCCTTTTGATATAATCTGTTTTTTTGCATAATCGGGTGATAAGAAATTTTCATTCGCATTCTTTGCCAATGTTGCATCAGTGCTTCCTTTATCAACAGCGGTAAAGTTTTTTCCATAATAATTTGCACCCCAGGATGCTACTTTTACCGAAATTGGTTCTTCGTGTGAATAAACTGTGGCTTCAACTATTGCTTTTTTACCGTATGGCTGAAGGTTATACGCAACTACCGGTTGCCCCATTCCAGTTTGAAATTTCACTTCGTCGGCCATTTTGCGGAAAGCCATATTGCGCAATTCAGTTGTTTTGCGCAGAACTTCGCTGTAACGTGCTATGGCTTCCTTATTGGCTTCGTTGATGGCCGAACCTGGCAAAATATCGTGAAACTCGTTAAAAGCAACAGTTGACCAAAGTTCATGAAATTCAGCTGCAGGATATTTGTCGCCGTTCAACCAGCGAAGTGTATTAAAAAATTCGCTGCTGTATAGCGCATTTTCACTGTTTCGGTTACCTGCTTTAATATCAGAAACATTGGTGTAGCAACCTTCAAAAATAAATTGCATTTCGCCACGATGGGTCGGGCGACCTTCCATTTCTGTTGATGCTTTTTTGAAGAAATCGCCGGCTGTTGTAAATTTTACTGAAGGATAATCCGGCGTCTTATCGAGCTGATGAACCATGTTGATATTTGCACGGGTTGGGCCGCCACCATGGTCTCCAACTCCGGTAATTTGTAATATACGACGTTTTTCGGGTGAAAATTTATTTACTTCATTTTTCAGATCAGGAGTTATGTCGCCATTGTAAGTGTCATTGGCATAGCACAATACTTTGGAAGAATCGGGTGCAATCCACCAGAATGTTCCGAGATAAGGTTTCGTACGGTGGAAATAGAAATAATCGCATCCGGCCAGTTTCAAAATCTGCGGCATTTGTGACACATGACCGAAATTGTCGGGCAGCCATCCGATATGAGCCATTTTTCCAAACCTGCTTTGAAAGAAACGTTGGCCCAAAAGGAACGTACGGCTTATCGCTTCTCCTGAAGACATGTTCATATCTCCTTCAGTCCACATACCACCGGCAAGTTCAAGCCGGCCTTCTTTTACGTATTTTTTAACCAGTTCAAACAGGGGCGGATCAACCATTTCAACGAAATTGTAAACCGAGGCCTGACTCTGAAGCATGGTGTAGTCCGGGAATTCCTGCATGAAAGCAACAGTCTGCCGGAGGTTGTCATTACACATCTGCATGGTTTCGGAGTAGGTCCAAAGCCAGTTCATATCCATATGAGCATGACCAATAACCTGAATGGTGTCTTTCTTTGGTTTTACATCAACAGTATTCGCAGGAGTTTTCTCCTTTTCATACTTGAATGACATAAAAGGAATACAAATTGTCCAGATAAAAATGAACGCTAAGGCTTTGATTAAATGTGTTCTCATAATAATTGGTTTAGTTAGTTTAGTCAGTTTATTATTCGGAACGTATTCTGAAATTTATAGTTGGCCGAACCCGGCTTCAATATCTTTCAGGTGCACATTTGTATTGTGAAGAGTACTAAATTTCTTTTTCCATTTTAAAGTTCAATTCCCCATGCTTTATTGGGTTTGTCGCCCATTATCAAACTAAGTTTACCTCCATTAATAATATCGGTATGTTGTATAAATGGCCTGTTCAGTTCTTTGCCATTTAATTCAGCAGATTGTATGTATTTGTTCTTTTTCGTGCAGTTTTTAGCGTCAACAGTAAACGTTTTGTTGTCCGGAAGTTGAATTTCAATTTTACTGAAGAATGGGCTTCCAATGGCATATTCGCCACTTCCGGGAGTAACCGGATAAAATCCCATCGCCGAAAACACATACCACGAACACAATCCGCCACCATCTTCATCTCCTGGAATTCCCAACGGCCTGTCATCGAACCACATATCCATGATTTCGCGGATGCGACGCTGAGCTCGCCATGGCTGGCCAGCATAATTATAAAGATAAGGTATGTGAAAAGATGGCTCGTTGCCTGTTACAAACATTCCATTCAGTCCGGTAGCATCGGGAAACTGACCCATAAACTGCCATTTGGAAATATGGGTTGGTTCGTTAAAAAGCGCATCAAGACGTTTTACAAAAGCGTCGTTTCCCCCAAGTAATTTGATTAAATCCGGAATGTCCTGCTGAACACAGAAATTCCATGTCCAGGTGTTATTTTCGGCGTAATAAGCGCGGCTGCCAATCCCTCCTGCTAATTGAGGATCGAACGGTTCAATCCATTCGCCATTTGCCATTTTAGGCGCGAAAAATCCAGTTTCAGGGTTAAATACATTTCTGTAATTCTTCGACCTTTTCAGAAAATATTCGTAATCGTCGTTTTTCCCGAGCTCTTTGGCCAGTTGTGCGAGGCACCAGTCGTCGTAACTATGTTCAAGCGTCAGGGCAACAGCCTGCCGTTTCTCGAAACTGTGAACCATGGGAATTGTTTCCAGACTATCTTCAGGCAGGGCAGGGTACCAGCCGTTTTCAAGATAAAAACTATCGAGCGAACACATAGGGCCGGTTCGCCATGGCAGCATGGTCGCCTGTGTTGCATTTTTTTTCAGGCCTTCGTATGCCTTTTCAACATCAAAATTCTTTCCACCTTTTTGATAGGTATCCCAAACCAAAGCAGCTGAATGAAACCCGATCATCGCAGCAAAATCGCCGTAAAACTGCGGAAAACCTGGCATCCAGCCGCTTTGATCGTACATTCGGATATATGATTCCACCATATCGGCCTGTTGCGAAGGATTCAGAATAAGCATCAGTGGGTGAAGGCTGCGGTAAGTATCCCAAAGCCAGTCGTCAACAAAAAATGGCCGCCCACCATCACCATGGATTCTACCATCATAACCACTGAAATACCTGCCATCTTCAGAAATATTGACCATTCGTTCCATGGAACGGTAAAGTGAAGTATAGAAAATCCGCTTTTCGCGTTCTGTTCCTCCTTCGACCTTTATTTTCCCCAGTTCGTTTGCCCAAATCTGATGGCTTTCGTTTTTTATAGTTTCAAAACTTTTTTCATTCGTTTCTTTTTTCAGATTTAACGAAGCTTGATTTTCGTCAATATATGAAATGCCAATGCGCACCTCAATTGGTTTTTCCGGAGAATTAAAACCAGCAAACACTACAATATGACTGCCTTTTGCTTCTTTTTCCTCAGTTCTTTTTCCGAAACGAAAAGAGCCAGAATTGTTGAATGGCTGACTAAATTCGGCATGGAAATATTGCCTGGTATTTTCGAATTCTTCCCATCCTGCAATAGTACTGTCGCCTGTTATTTTAAAGAAAGCTTTACCTGCCGAACGAAAAATGATGTTGCATGAATCTTTTTCGTTGAAGTTGAAACGATAAACTACAGCTCGTTCGGTTGTTGTCCAGTCCGCATCAATGTTTGAATCTTCGAACCAAACCTTATGGTACCAGGGATGAACTTCTTCCTGATCATGGTCATACAATGCTGCGTTACTGTTTCTGTCAGGACTAAGTTTGCCTGAAGTTGGCATAAGTTCTGTTACCGCACCCATTCGGTATGCCGGCATATTCAGAGCCAGTCCGTAAATTTTATCACTGAGATATCGGTCGTTCAATCCGGGTTTGGTTATCGGAAATACCCTAACCATGCTGTGGGGCCGGTGTACTGTTGGATTTTTTGTAGTGAGCAAAGGAGCAACACTGCCAATATTTGGATCGACATACAATGAAACATCCTTATGTGTGCAGGCGCTTAATGCTACCAGCAAAAGGAAAAGTATGCTAAGTATTTGTTTCATGCAGTTAGTATTTAGTTGGTTTAGGTTTAGTGTTTCTTCTTCATACAATGAAATCAGGAGTTAAAAAAATCTATTGACTCCCAAAGCTTAAAACTGAACTTCTATAAATTTAACTTCGAATGGTTTAAATTTTATGGTTTGAATTGGACTTCCGATCTCTTTCCCAATTGCATTCACTTCGACCATCTTTTTTACAGATCGTCCGGCAATCTTCGATTCCAAAGTCAACTCAGAAGGTTTCCCTTCCAATTCCCTGAAATGCAGAAGTATGTTTTCACCATTTTTAAAAGATGGTCGGCTATTAATAAGGATTGCATTTGGTGAACCATTTATATTTAATGTTTCTAAAACCGGCGATACAATTTCATCTTTGCCAGCAGGGAACGTGCGAGTCGCAAATACATTTCGTTCGCCCCATGCGAATTTTGTTGCTATTGTATTGGTCGTGTCGCTCGTTGAAGTAATTTGATAACCCCAATGGAAACCACCCTCCTGAAAAGCACGGAAGTTAGTAAACCAGTAGTTGTTCATTACCCACGAATAAAGCCATGTTTTTCCAGCTTTCGGATTGGCTTCGAATTTTCCTATGTTAAAATCACTGAATTGCCACAATGGAATTTCATTACTAACTACGATTATCTGTGCGTTTTTGCCACGAACGGAAACGAAATTTTGTGCAGTATTCCAATCGGAAGCTGATCCGGGAAGTTGTTGTCCTTGTGTTAGAATGCCTCCAATGGTTTCGAAAACGATTCGTGATTGTGGCAATGTAAATGGGAAAGCCACATAGAGTGCTTCAGGCTTAGTGACAATTTCTTTTGCTGCTTTATATTGAAATTCTATTTTTTTTACATTCATGAATAGTCGGATTTCCAATTCGAGACCTTTGGGAGCATTTGCTTCCCCTTTTTCAAAACCATCCATGTCAGCGGAGATGTGTATACTTTCCCACACCTGACCATTAATGCCATATTCAATTTTAGTATTTGAAACAGTAGAGTGGCTTGGCGTCATTTTATCCCGGTCGGGTAGGGTTTCATGAATTAACTGACCCAGTTTCCATGGGTTTTGTGAGTCAACAATTTCCTGATTTAATTCTTTATCAACCAAGCTACTTATTGCACCGGTTGATTTATCGATAATGATTTGGTAGAACTCATTTTCCAGAATTTCAACCTCATTTTTCTTTTCTAATGCTAATTTTTTTGTATCATTTGTAATTTCAATCCTGAAGGCTTTATAGCCCAGTGCCGGAACTTTCGAAACTTCCAAAACCCAGTAGGCACCTTCGCGTCGTTCGCGCAACAATTGAGAAGTAATCTCTTTTCCGGTGGAAATGTCGGTGATTTTAAAATTTTTATGGAGTGGAAGCACTTCATAATCGATGAAAAGTTCAACGGCTCCGGACCTTTCCCATCCAAGAGAGTTTACAACATAAATCAGAGGAAATTCAGCCTTTTTCATAAACTCCTGCAAGCGGGCCAATGCTTCTTCATTCAGTAAGGTTACCTTCTTTAGCGCTTCCCATGCGTAAGCACCTTTTTGAAGCCATTGTTTGGTTGAGTTCTCTGAATAGGGATGATTAATGCTTTCGTCAGCACCGCAAGTGTGCTCATCAAAAAACAGGACATTTTCGCTGATGTGTTCAATTTTACTTTCCAACGAAGGACTCAACTTACCTCCAAGCATCGAAACCATCGCAAACATGCCTTCGTCGACCTGTTCCAGATTTTGAGTCTTTCGAACTTCAGCCGTTTCGCGCGAAGTTGAACCGTATCCGTCCGTCCACCAGTCGGGCCATGCATTTTTGTACACAGGCAACTTATCAGCATAATTTTTATCAACATATTCCAAAAATTCGTTTGCAACAGCAAGTCGTAATTTGGGTGATTCATATTTGGCATTCCATTCTTCCACTATTTTGCATGCCGAGGTTGAAGGCGGGGCATTATCAGTGTAATATCCTGAATATTGGATTCCAATCCGATCGAAAGGATAGCCTCTGTTTTCGAGATCAGCAATATGCCAAATCATATTTTCAGGTTTTAGTGTTTTTGTTTCCAGGCCAAAACTATTTCCGGTCATATAGTGGTCGGCGCGGAAAGCCAGGATTCGTTCTCCGGATGGTGATTCCCACCAGAAGCAGGTAGGTTTGTCGAAGGGAAGTATTGATCTTGTTTTATTAATACCCATGATCAGGTATTTAACGCCTGTATTTTTAAAATAATCAGGCATACACCAGGCAATGCCATTCACATCATTCTGCATGGCCGTTTTAACCGGAATGCCTTGGTTTGTAATTTCTTTTAAGGGCTGAAGAAAGTCGTACATGACATTCTCATCAGCAATTTCAGCCATATTCGCATACATGCCTGTAACTTCAATACGGCCTTCGGTAATTCTCTTTTTAAATCGTTCAATTTGTGTTGCTGGTCTGGTGCGCAGGTATTCCCGGGTCACCCAGGCCGATTCGCAGGTCCAGCGAAACTTGGCATCATCGGGTAAATTATCTGTCTGGTCGCAATAGTCGAGAGCATAATCGATATACCTCATGTGTTCGGCCAGTATTTCCGATTGAGGACGGGTGTAGCCAATATCAGTATGCGAATGCTGAACAAGATAAATTTCCCAGTTCTTTGGTGGAACAAGTGCCACTTTGTATTTGATAACCTGATCGTTATCGATCTTTACTGATATAGTAATCTCAACGGGTTTTGTTACAGCCTGAATATTGAGTAAAAGCCTGTTTTCTCCTTTTTTGAGAGCAGCTTTCAGCAGTTCTTTACCATCTTTCGTGAATACAATATTCCCGGTCTTTTCGGAACGATAACTTGCAACCACCTGCTGGTATGATTTGCCAGCTTCCTTAAAACGTACCGGAGTATTCAGAAAAACGATTTTTGATGACGATGAATTTTGACCGTATAAATGCGAAGTGGTTAAAATTGTCAACAACGAAAGGAAAAGTGATAATACGCTCAATATTTTCATTGTATTTGATTTAAGCAGCTTATAATCAGATAGTATGATGCTGTGATGCAAGTGAGGTATTCAGATAAAAAAAGGCACTGCTAAGTGATTAGCAGTGCCCTGTTAATTATACTATTTAATTACATTGAGATGCGCATACATATTACCAATCCTGTACTCGAAAGAAACCGAAGTACCAGGAACGACAGTTGTCATCTTAATAATTCCATAATAGACATCAGAAGGAGCAGGACCATTTACCATTTTGTAGATGAAAACTCCTGCACCAGTAATTGGATCAGCTGTTGTTGTAGCTACACCCGCATTAAATGCAGCTATAATATTGATAGAATTGTTTGATTCATACATTGCTAAAGTTGAAGGAACAAATTCAATCTTGTTACCAGCCGCAAGCCATGCTGAACCACCTTTTAGCAATAGTGAACCTGAAACTGCAATATTTGCAGTTGGATCAGTTTCAGAAACAGCAGCATTAATCAGCATGTTTCTACCAGCAGCAGAACCACCAAGTGTTAAAGTAGCAGCTTTCTTCAGGAAGAAATATGGATCGCGTACAATAACTGTTGACGTAACTTCGTCAGCAAAACTCCCTGATGAAGCTGAAAAAGAATAATACATGGTGTCTTTAGCAGCAGCAAAATCGGTTCCTGAAATTGGAACAAGGAATGGCTGTGTTCCTGAAAATGGACTACCTGTAATATTTACCCAGGCATCATTTTTACCATTTTTCATTTTTGCAATTAAGGTTCCTGAATAAGCTCCTGATTTAGGGACAATAGTCACATTAAAGAAAGCTGTTTCTGACGTACGGGCAACATCTACTTCTTTCCCGGCTACCTTTGGTTTTGTAACAGTTGTTGCAGGAACCATATCTACACGTTGTTTGGCATAGTCCGTTTTTCCTGCGAAAGTAACAGTTACATAATCACCTGCTTTTGCCATGCCAGCTTCAGCTCTTGTGTAGGTAATCGAAGCTTTCAAATCACTTCCGACAGTAGCGGTTTTCTGAGTTCCTGCCAAAGGCAATAATTGAGTAGTTGTACCTCCTGTTGAAGGTATCTGTAATTTAAGTAATTCAACTTTCATCTCATCACCCACTTTTGCAGTAACAAAAGTTGCGGTGACTGTGAAAGAATTATCCAGTGTGCTTATGCCGGTAGTGGTTGTACTTGAAATACCCGTAAGATAAACGTTTCCGTCAGCATCGGTAGGTATCTCATAATAGTCTTGTTTTGTACAACTTACGATTAAAACCAGCGCACATATTAATGATATGATGTTTTTCATTTTCGTATGTTTTTCAATTAATTAAATCGTTTTTATTGTCCATCTTGTTTAGGAGCCCAACCAAAATTCTGCAGACATAATTTGTTGTTGTCAATCTCAGTGCCTGATACCGGAGACAAAAGGTGTTTTGCAGAAAACTGGTAGTTGAAATTTGTTGGTTGGTGTCCAACAAAATTTTCGAGACCATCAAACTGGCCACTACCATCTTTTAGCGCTTTTCTTGTACGTCTCATATCCCAAAGCATTTTGCTTTCGAAAATCAACTCATATGCACGCTCGGCCATGATACTTTTCAAAGTAACATCAACGCTGGCATAGGTTGGCAGTAGAGCTCTGGTTCTAACTTCGTTAATTCCTTTTGTTATATCATTTGCAGGAACAGATACTCCCAATTGATTAAGGGTCCAATTTACTTCAGTCTGCATGAGCAAAACGTCAGCATAGCGGTAAAAAGTCCAGTTAAGTCCTGATTGACCAGTTACTTTAATGGAATTTTTATCATAGTATTTATACAAAAATGCCATCGGGAATTTTGATGCAGGTCCTTCGTTTGCATCATATTTTGTTGAGATGTTATCGCTGTAAAAGAAGAACTGACGATCCTGAACACGTTTGTCTGCGGCATTGTATGAATCGTGATAAGCCTGACTAGGAACGAAAGTTCCATTTTCATCATTCAGCGAAATTTGACTTGCTAAAGGAAGAGAAACCTGTACGATGCCATTATTCCTGGTACCGGCAAGGAACTGAGCCTGAAAAATTGCTTCTCCCTTATTATTCATGGCAGGGTTGTGCAAATCGTCATAAGTACCCAGGCTAAATTTGCCGTAAAGGAAATCAAGTTGCGTTTTTGCTTTCTGAAGAAGTTCTTTAGAACTTGTAGTATTAACCGGGTATTCAGTCATAGTCCACAATCCATCAGCACACCATTTTTTTGTAGTGTCATTGGCAGCATTTATTTCCTGATATGGATATCCTGACATGGTGAGGTATACATCGGCCAGTAATGTTCTGGCAGTAAGCTTGGTAATACGTCCATCAGTTGATGGTGCATCTGCAAGGGTACTTTGGTTAACAGCATATTCCAGGTCAGGAACAATAATCTTGTCGTAAATAGTTTTTAATGAAGAACGCTCCCGTGAGGCTTGTGTTATATCGGTCAAAACTGATACGTTGTAAGGAACATCTCCATAATAGCGGACAAGGTTGAAGTAGTAAAAAGCACGTAGTGTGCGCACCTGACCAATGTAATCAGATTTCTGTTCAGCAGATAATCCCGTTACATCAGGTAACATACTCAATGAAAGATTACAATCACGTACTCCGCGATACCAGTTATTCCACTCATTGATGAAATAATCAAAGTCACCTGCAATAGAGTTGTTTTCATAAAGGTTGAGGATAGAAGCCTGATATTGAGTGTAAGCTTTACCTGTTGCATATTCAAGTGAAGCAGCAAGGTTTTTTCCCCATGAGTCACCACCATCAACCCAGTTTCCCAATGATCGGTAAGGACCGGATGCAAGAGCAAGGCCACCGGCTGCACTTGTAATCGTCGTTTCAGAAGTAAGAGATCCGGTTGGATTTTCTTCCAGAAATTTCTGGCATGAACCAAGTATAAGTCCAAGCCCCATTATTACTAATAATATTTTTTTCATTTCTATCTTATTTTTAAATTAGAAAATAACATTAACACCAAAGGTATAGGTCGTTGGACGTGGATACATAAAGAAGTCCATTCCCGGTGTTAATCCGTCCATGTTATCACTGTCACTACCTTCTGGATCATATCCTGAATATTTGGTAAGTACAAAGAAATTTTGGGCTGTTGTGTATATTCTTAATTTGCTAATGCTTAGTCTTTTTAGCACGGATTGTGAGAAAGTGTATCCCAGAGTGGCGCCATCGCCTCTTATGAATGAAGCATCTTCAATCCAATGTGTATCGGGATAAGTTTGGTAGTATGCACCACCATTACCTGGACGAACCTGTCCGATCATTGTATTTTGGTGATCAGGACGCCATGCATTAAGAATTGAGTTTTTACCATTAGCCATTGCCTGACGGTCTTCTGACGAGTGGTTCGTTCTGTTTTCTTTTTTTGCACCGTATGAGAATCTGATATCCATGCTAAAATCGAAATTTTTATATTCAAAAGTATTATTCATGTTCATATCCCAAACCGGAAATGCACTGCCTAATAAATCACCGTCAGAAACAAAACTGATCACACCGTCACCATTTTTGTCTTCATACTTAACATCCCCAGGAACAAGACCATAGCGGGCAGCCAATGATGCTTCCTCAGTGCTGTATGTACCTAAACGGTGAAGACCAAAGAATGATGCAATTGATTCACCTTCACGTAAAATTGTATTTGCTCCGCCTACCCAGCCGTTGCGAAGGATATCAGCTCCGGTTGGTCCAAGTTTAACAATGGTATTTTTGTTTGAACTAAATGCGAGATTAGAATACCAGTTGAAGTCTGTACTTTTAATATTATGTGTACCGATTGTTATTTCAAAACCTTCGTTTTTAACTGTACCATAATTTAATTTAACAGCACCGGTAGTAGTCGATTGTGGCAGTGGTACGTCGAGAAGCATGTCTTCAGTTAGCTTATGGTAGTAGTCGAAAGCGAATGTAACACGATCTTTAAATAAGCCAAGATCTATACCTCCATCAAACTGTGTGGTTTTTTCCCACCTTAAATCGTTGTTCCCAACTGAATTTGGATATAAACCCGGAGTTACTTTTCCGTCAATTATAATATTACCGGAACCAATAAATGTTTGTGTCACATAAGATCCAATTTCCTGGTTACCAGTTTGGCCGATACTAGCTCTTACCTTTAGGTTAGATAATGCATCGATATTCTTTGCAAAATCTTCTTCTGATACTCTCCATGCAACTGAACCTGAAGGGAAGAATCCATATTTTGAATTGGTTCCGAATTTTGAAGAACCATCCTCACGACCTGTAAGGGTGAGTAAGTATTTGCCTTTATAACTGTAGTTTAAACGTGCAAAATATGAATTTAATGAATTCTGTCCATCAGAACTTGAAGGGGCAGGTCTGGTAGCAGTACCAATTCCAATATTATGCCATTTGTAAAAGTCATCAAAGAAATACTGGTTGTTTGCATTCAGATTTTCCCAATTATATCTTGACCATGAGAGTCCAACCATACCAGTAAAAGAGTGGCTTCCAAAGGTTTTGTTGTAATTGAAATAATCTTCGTTTTGCCAGTATGTGGTATTGCTAATATTGATATTTGCATTTCCCTGATTACCAGTTGAAATTCCTCTACCTCCATAATTATTGTATTTATAGAAGTTTAAGTCAATGGCAATGTTTGATTTAAAACTCAGTTCAGGAGTGATTTTTATATTAAGAGTAACGTCACCGGTAACCTGAGAACGGTTTGTAAATGTTTCAACATCATTGCTGATTTGAACAGGAGTATGTGGTGTTTCTCCTGCAGGAAAGTCTGCATTGCTGCTCCATTGTCCTGCATATGCACCATATATAGAAGGATCATTTGGATATTTTACCGGTAGTATTGAATATGCTTCAACAGCAGCGCGGGCAATACCTCCACTGAAATAAGACACGTCATTGGATTGTTCTTTACTTCTGTTGATGCCTATATTGGCACTTACGTTTACGTGGTCATTAACTTTGATATCTCCGTTGATTTTTCCGGAATAACGTCTGAAATTTGAATTCTCCAGCAAACCATCCTCAAGGGCATAGCCAAAGAATGCACCAAATTTTGCTCGCTCACTACCACCACGAATATTGATCTGGTGGTTGGTTGAGGTTGACGGACCGAAAGTTAAAGATTCCCAGTTAGTGTCAAATCTTGGTTTGTAATAATTACCATCTGCACCCATCAGCGGAATTGAATAACCTCCTGCTGTAGTCTGTTCGAAAAGGTAAGGCATGTCTGAATAAGTTTTCCCTGAGTATCCGGAAGGTAGAATAGACGCATCAAAAGCTGCAGACCAGTTTGGTGAAGTAGCATACTTTTTTACATTCATCCATGCTTGTTTTGTAACATACATCATTTGTTCGGCATCCAGAACATAAAATTTTCGGTTCATCTCGCCTCTGGTTACATAACTACTGTATTCAACCTGAGTTTCGCCAGCAATACCGCGTTTTGTTGTTATAAGAATAACACCGTTTGATCCGCGTGCACCGTAAATTGCAGTTGCAGAAGCATCTTTTAAGACATCCATAGATTCAATCTCGTTCGGATTCAATATGCCCAATGCATTTGCAACACCAACAACACCATCAACTACAAATAAAGGTTCGTTACTTGAATTAATAGAGTTAGTACCACGAATACGAATCATTGGGTTACCTCCTGGCTGGCCGCTGCGTTCAATAATTTTAACACCGGCAATCTTACCACTGATTGCCTCAGCAACGTTTAATGCAGGTCTGTCCAGCAGTCTTTCTGAAGACATATTGCTTACAGAACCGGTAAGGTCACTTTTTTTCATTGTACCATAACCAATAGCTACAACTTCTTCAATTCCAATGGTTTCTTGCTCCATAGCGACATTGATCGTAGTTTTGCCTGAAACTGCAACTTCGATTGACCTCATTCCAACAAAAGAAAAGACCAATGTGGCATTTTCGGGAACATTAGAAACGGTGAATATCCCATCAGAATCTGTTATAGCCCCGTTTGTCGTTCCTTTAACCAGAACTGTTGCTCCGGGGATTGGAGAATTCGTGTTGTCAGTAACTTTACCTGAGACAGATCTTTGTTGCTGATTGGTAGTGTTGAAATCGCCTCTGGTAACAACAATGTTCTTATCCAAAATACGATAGTTGTAATTATCTACCAGAATTTTTTTCAGAACTACGTCGATTGACACATTCTTTAAATCGATAGATATGAGTTTATTCAAATCCAATTCTTCACTTTTAAAGAAAAAGCCAAAATCACTTGTACGTTCAATCTCACGAAAAACATCCACAAGCGTGGCATCTTTCATTTTAAGGTTGATACGTGCAGTCTGGCTGTAAGAATTGCCAGCAGTTGCAGCAAAAACTGCAAACAACAACAGTGTCATTGTAAGTTTCATAACTCGTGTAATTTTTTTCCATCTTCGCCGTACGAAGAAGGGTAAGTCACAACATTTTTTCATACGTTTGTTTTGAATTTAGTTAATAATAGAAACTGACTCCACTCAGTTTCGTTTTTTTGAAATTCGGATGCACCCCTCCACGGGTGCATTTTTTATTTTCTGATCTTTATAATATCATTTCCTTCTTTTTTATCGGTTATTTCATAATTAATCTGATCTGTTATAGCGAGAATTTTCATAACCATTTGTACAGTAGTACTGCGCTTAACTACACTGGTATATCTGGTATTAGCCAATTCCTGATCTTCTATTTGAATATCAATGTTATACCAGTTTTCGAGTTCTTTGCAGATTTCAGAAAGGGGTTCATCAATAAACACAAATTTTCCGTCTTTCCAGGCGGTAACAATACTGGGGTCTTGCTGAATAATTGATATATCTTTATTGGATTTGTCATATTGGACAAACTCTCCGGGTTTTATTGTCAGGAAAGATTTTTCATTTTTATTTACTAAATTGATCTGCCCTTCGACAAGGGTTGTCATAATTGACTGTTCCGATTGGTAGGCTCTGACGTTAAATTTTGTGCCGATGTCTTTTACTTTAAAATGTCCGAGGTCGACAACTAACTTTCTATCCTTATTGGGAATCAAATCAAAATATGCTTCTCCGTTTAATTGGGCAGTGGTTTCCCCGTTCTGTTTTTTATCCAGAGTTAGGTCTGTGCCTGAACTTAACCATATTGAAGAACCATCATCCAATTTGATCGTTGAAACGCTTCCTTTTTCAGAGCGGTATTCAATATGCTGACTGAAACCTTTATTATCGGTGGGATTTAGAATATAGTTGGCCATAAATCCTAAAATGGAGGCGATTAGAAAAATTGCAGCATATCGCATCCACAAACCAACTAATGTCTGCGATTTTCCAGCATGTAACTTTGACCAGAATTTTTTAAAATTTCCGTATTGCTTTTGATTTAAATCAGTATTTAAATTGAATAAAGCATAAACATTTTTATACTGCAAATACTCTTCCCGTTTTTTGCTGTCATTTTCAATCGAACTGAAAAACTTTTCTTTTTCAGAGGCGCTTGCAGTGTCGTTTAATATTCGATTAAAAAGATCTTCAGCCATGTGTTCTTCCATAGTATAGAGTAAACACCAAAATCTGCAATCACCCTATCGGAAAAGTGAAAAAAAGTTAAATATTTTTGATTTTGCAGTTTCAGTAGAAAATTGGGATTTATTGTTTGATGCTTAATTTTATAATCCGGGATAAAATCACATGACAAAATTCTTGTTGAAATGATTGGTATCGCCAGGGACAAAATTCTTCAAATGAAATTACCTTAGTATTTTGGATGTTATTGGTTATAATTATTGAAACAAGTTCAATAATTAGCCAGCAGGCAGAATCATGAAAAGAATCGTGTGATTATAAAAAGTATGGGTAAATATTCTCTGAGTTCTACCCGTAAAATGCGTAATGCCTTGGATATTCTGGATTCTACCGTTTTTATACTTATGTTTTGCTTTTCTGCTATTTCTTTGTAAGACAATTCTTCAAAACGGCTTAATTTGAATGTTTCAATTACTTCAGCCGGGAGTTTTGTAATCGTATCTTCAATTTTGTTCCTTAATTCCTCGAATTGTAAGTAATTGCCTAGTTTCTCCAATGCATCATAATTAAACTGCATTTCCATATATTTCAGATTTTCCTGATGTTTCATTGAAACTTTCTGGTTTCTTATATAGTTAAGGCAATTGTTTTTTGTAATGGTATAAAGGAAACTCTGAATATTAACCTGATCATTTAATGTAGTTCTTATTTCCCATAATTTCATAAAGGTATCCTGAACAATTTCTTCAGCGGCCTTTTCATCACGAAGGTATTGGTGACAAAGGCGAAACAATACTCCGAAGAAATCTTTGTAGATTTTTTCAAAGGCGTTCTTTTCACCTTTTTTAATGGCTTTTATATTAAGCTGGTCTGTTAGGTTAATCATTGGCTAAAAATACGAAAAGTACTGCACCATTTAAATTCACTTTTAGAATGCGTTAATTTTTATTTTAATTTTTCCTTCAAGTAATTAGTCATTCTATTGTAAAGATGTATACTTGTATTTCCACCCGAAATTCCGTGGTTCCGGTTTGTATAAACTGCCATATCGAATTGTACACCAGCCTGAACCATCTTTTCCGTAAATTCCATAGTATTCTGAAAATGAACATTGTCATCAGCTGATCCGTGAATGATCAGATAATTTCCTTTTATCTTCCCTGCATGCGAAAGGGGTGAATTATCATCATAACCATCGGGATTCTCTTTTGGTGTACGCATGAAACGTTCTGTATAAACGCTATCGTAAAATCTCCAGTTGGTAACAGGAGCGACTGAAATACCGGCTTTAAAAACATCAGCTCCTTTTTCCATACAAAGTGCTGCCATAAATCCACCATAACTCCATCCCCAGATGCCAATGTTATTTTTATCAACATAGCTAAGTGTTCCAAGGTAGCGGGCTACTTCAATCTGGTCGTCTGATTCATATTTACCCAGTTGCATATACGTCATTTTCCGGAATTCTTCACCTCTTGCTCCTGTTCCCCGAGGGTCTACACAGGCAACAATAAATCCTTCCTGGGCCAGGTATTCATTCCATCCGATGACTAATGAATCCAATACTTTCTGTGAATTTGGTCCGCTGTATTGAGTCATTAAAACCGGATACTTTTTGGCCTGATCAAAATTGGCCGGTTTCAACATCCAACCGTTAAGCTCAACACCTTCGGTGGTCTTGAAATTAAAGAATTCCTTTTTGCTGATGTTATATTCTTTGATCAGATTTTTTAAATTACTATTGTCTTCCAGCGTGCGGATAACTTTCCCGTTCTGCTCATGCAGAGTTACCAGGTTTGGTGTTTCTGTGTTTGAAAAATAATTAATGAAATATTTGAATCCTGAACTGAAAGAAGCCCGGTTTGTCCCATCCTGAGTTGAAAGCTTGCCTGACTTTTTACCATCAAGACTTACAAAATAAACTTCGCGTCGCATTGGCGATTCTTTGGCCGCCTGATAATAGAACATTTTTTTCACGGGATCATAACCATAAAATTCAGTCACGTCAAATTTTCCATCGGTCAATTGTTTAACTTCAAATCCCTGTCGGTCATAAAGATATAAATGAGAATAACCATTTCGTTCACTGTTCAATACAATGTATTTGTTGTCTGGCAGGAAGATAAAATCGTCGTAGAAATCCTCAGATATATACCTTTTATTTTTTTCGGTAAAAAAGTCTCGCGTATCTCCTGTGAAAGGATTAGCAAAAACAATGTCCAGTTTATTTTGCAAACGGTTTACTTTCATGATTGCCAAACTTGTCCCGTCAGCAGTCCATTTTATGCGTGGAACATACTGTTCCGTGTCGTCTCCAATTTCGGTTGTTACGCTTGTTTTCGACTTTAAATCGTAAACATGAACACTCACTACTGAATTTTTCTGGCCTGCCTTGGGGTACTTATAGCTGTAATTCCCGGGATAAAGTTCGTTTTCTTTTAACTCCGGATTTTCACCTTTATACATTGGAATGTTGAACATCGGCACTTCTGTTTCATTGAACTTAATGAAGGCCAGGAATTTACTGTCAGGCGACCACTCGAATGCCTTATTAAAACTAAACTCTTCTTCGTAAACCCAATCAGGTGCACCATTTATAATTTCATTTGTTTTTCCATCTTTGGTTACCTGACTTTCTGTTCCGAATTTCAGACTTTTAACGTAAAGGTTGTTGTTTCGAACAAATGCGACTCTTTCACCATCGGGCGAAAATGTGGCTAATTGCTGTGCCCCATTAATGGATAAAGGAGACATTTCCTGGGTTACACGATTCCAAATGAAATATTCAGCAGAAAATGAGTGTCGGTAGATAGATTGCTTATTGGTTGTGAAAAGTATTTTGGATTCGTCGTCACAAAAAGAGTAATCAATAAATGAAGAAAATCCCACATTTTCAATTTTTGAAAGTTCAAACAATGTCTCAGCTTTATTGCCTGTTTTGAAGCTGTATTTTACAATATTGTTTCCTTCTTCTGTTGTATAATGCTCGCCATCGTTCATCGATCGCAGTCCGGTTACACTTTTTGCTGAAAATATTTTGTTGTCAGTTATATCTCCAATACTGATTTTTTTTTGTGAAAATGCAGTTAATGAAATACTTATAAATAATAATAATAGATTTTTTCTGAAGTTCATAAGGCTGTAATTTAATTCATTCATTCTTATTCAAAACTTCGAATTTTTTTTCATTAAAAAAAGCAAACGGCCAATATTAGCTGATACTGGAATAATTTTCAAATAATTTGTTCATGAAATTAGAATCAGCAAAAATTGGAATCCGTTAAAATTATATCTTTGGTGTTCTCTGATGAGTGTTAAAGGGAATAACAAATCAGATTAATGTTTTTTAAAACTTATTTTTTATGAAAAAATTTATTTTGCTTGTATGCGCCGGATTTTTAGCCCATACTTCTTATTCTCAAATAAGCCTGATTAATTTTCTAAAGGGAGGAAAAGACGATGCTAATAAATTAGTTAAAGCTTATATGGATCCCTATGCCTCCGCTTTAGGAGATGGATTAAATAACGGATGGTACAACTCTGCTGACACACACAGTTTATTTGGGTTCGATTTAAGTCTAAGTGTAAGCGCTATTCAAGTTCCTTCTGAAGCTCAAACATTCGATCTTAGTACTATTGGATTAACCAAATTGAGTTTAGTAAATCCAAGTAATCATATTGCTCCAACAGTAGCAGGTAAAGATATTCCGGGCCCAGAGTTACAGATAAAGGATGAACAAGGAAACACGATCACGACGTTTAATTCCCCCAATGGGTATGGATTAGATGTTGTTCCGGTTCCAATAGCTCAGATCGGTTTTGGTTTATTGCCTCATACTGATCTGATTTTTCGATATGTACCTGAAATGAAATATCAAAATAGCGGTGATGATATGAAGATTGGATTCTGGGGAGTTGGGGCCAAGCATAATTTCAAGGAATGGATTCCGGTTTTAAAAGCATTACCTTTTGATGCTTCGGTATTTGCCAGTTATTCAGAAATGAATGCGCATAGTAATTTGAGTTTTAACCCCTTTGATTATAATACAGGCAATGTTACAGTAACTCTTGTAAATAATTATCAGATGCTGAAAATGAAAACCAATACAAGTAAAATTGGTCTTGTCGTTTCTAAAAAATTGGGTATGCTGACTGTTTTTGGCGGAATTGGTCAGAGTAAAAGTGAAACTAACATTGATCTGATTGGTAAATACATTATTGACACTAAAATAAATGCAGGAGGTGAGGACATTACAATAACCGACAACATGACTGATCCAATTGCAATTCAGGTTGAATCAAAAAATATTAGTCTTGATGCAGGGTTGAGACTGAAATTGGCATTTTTTAGCCTTTTTGGTTCAGTGAATAAAGCTGAATATACCTCATATAATGCCGGAGTAAGCTTCGGCTTCAGATAATTGTGAAAATATATTTTGAAACAGGGGAGTGTATGTTTAAGAACAAAACATATACTCCCCTGTTTTTTTTAATGAATGATTCATTTTCGTCTTGAAAAACTGCTGAACATCGGCTAATATCAGCTATTAATATCTATCTTTGCACCCTGTTTTTTAAAACGAAAACCCGATGATTAAAATTACTTTACCCGATAATAGTGTCAGGGAATTTGAAAGTGAAATTTCAGGACTTGAAATCGCAGAGTCGATTAGCAGTCGACTCGCAAAGGAAGTGTTGTCAATCTCTGTTAATGGAGAAGTCTGGGATTTAACACGAAAAATCGCAAATGATGCTTCAATAAAACTGCTTCTGTGGGACGATAGAGAAGGACAGGAAACTTTCTGGCATTCATCGGCTCACCTTATGGCGGAGGCAATTGAGTTCTTTTATCCGGGAACTAAATTCGGGATTGGACCAACTGTTGATAACGGGTTCTACTATGATATTGATCTTCCACAGGGTTTGCAGCTAACAGAAAAAGATCTTGAAAAGATCGAGAAAAAGGTTATTGAACTTGCCAGGGAAAAACATGATATTGTCAGGAAAGATATTTCGAAGGCAGATGCTCTTAAAATGTTCAGTTCGAAAGGCGATAATCTTAAGGAAGAGTTGATTAGTGAGTTGGAAGACGGAACGATTACGGTATACAATCAGGGTAATTTTACTGATTTATGTCGTGGACCTCATTTGCCAAATACCGGTTTCATTAAAGCTGTGAAGATTACTTCATTGGCCGGTGCCTACTGGAGAGGCAATGAGAAGAATAAAATGCTGACCCGTGTGTATGGAATAACTTTTCCAAAGCAAAAAATGCTGGAAGAATACCTCGTTCTTGTTGAAGAAGCTAAAAAACGGGATCACCGGAAGATTGGCAAGGAAATGGAATTATTTACCTTTTCACAAAATGTTGGTCAGGGATTACCAATGTGGTTGCCAAAAGGCGCTATGTTGCGCGAACAACTGGAGAATTTCCTGAAACGTGTTCAGAAGAAATTTGGATACGAACAGGTAATAACTCCACATATTGGTGATATAAATCTATACAAAACTTCCGGTCATTTTCAGAAATATGGTGCCGACTCTTTTCAGACGATTAAAACTCCGGCAGAAGGTGAAGAATACATGCTGAAACCGATGAACTGTCCTCACCATTGCGAACTGTATAAATTCAAGCCTCGCTCGTACAAAGACCTTCCGGTTCGTTTTGCTGAATTCGGTACAGTATACCGCTACGAGCAAAGTGGTGAATTACATGGATTGACCAGGGTTAGAGGATTTACTCAGGATGATGCACACCTTTTTTGTCGTCCTGATCAGATTAAAGACGAGTTTAAAAAAGTTATTGATATCATATTTATAATTTTCAAGGCATTAAACTTCGAAAATTATTCTGCTCAGATTTCTTTACGCGATCCCAAGAAACCAGAAAAATATATTGGTTCAATTGAGAATTGGGATAAAGCGGAACAGGCGATTATTGAAGCATCAGCAGAAAAGGGTTTGAAAACGGTTACTGTTTTAGGCGAAGCCGCTTTTTATGGTCCAAAGCTTGACTTTATGGTAAAAGATGCTTTGGGTCGCAGCTGGCAGTTGGGAACCATCCAGGTAGATTATAATCTTCCTGAACGCTTTGAGCTTGAATTTATCGGTGCTGATGATAAACGTCACCGTCCGGTAATGATTCATCGTGCACCTTTCGGATCGATGGAACGTTTTGTGGCTGTTTTGATTGAACATACTGCCGGTAAATTTCCACTTTGGCTCACTCCTGATCAGGTTGTCGTATTACCAATCAGTGAAAAGTTCAATGAATATGCGAAAAGTGTTTCAGAGTTTCTAAATAATTCCGATATTCGCACCATAATTGACGACCGTAATGAGAAAGTTGGTCGTAAAATCAGGGATAACGAATTGAAACGTATCCCTTATTTATTGATAGTTGGAGAGCAAGAAGCTGAAAATCAGACAATTTCTGTTAGAAGACAAGGCGAGGGTGATAAAGGATCGATGAATCTTCAGGAGTTTGTAGATTATATAAATTCTGAAGTAAAAGAGCAGTTATCATCATTATACAACTAAAGAATATTAACTAATAATAGGAGGATTTGGCCATAGCTGTAAAAAGACCATACAAAGGCGGAAGAGTAGAAGTTGCTCCTCAGCACCGAATAAATGAGAAAATTCGTGCACAACAAGTTCGTGTTGTAGGCGATAACATCGAAAATCCTGGTGTTTTTTCGCTTTTTGAAGCTATGAAAATGGCTGATGCGCTGGAACTTGACCTTGTCGAAATCTCACCAAATGCTGACCCGCCAGTTTGTAAAATAACCGATTACCAGAAGTTTCTTTATCAACAAAAAAAGAAACAGAAGGAAATAAAAGCAAAAACGGTACAAGTAGTTGTTAAGGAAATCCGATTTGGTCCGAATACAGATGACCATGATTTTCAGTTTAAAATGCGTCATGCAGAAAAATTTCTGCAGGAAGGCGCAAAGGTAAAAGCTTATGTGTTTTTTAAAGGACGGTCAATACTGTTTAAAGAGCAAGGCGAGATTTTACTTTTAAAATTTGCACAGGAATTGGAAGAAGTTGGCAAAGTAGAACAATTGCCACAGCTTGAAGGAAAACGAATGACCATGTTTATTTCACCTAAAAAGAAGAAATAAATTTCTTACATACATTAATTTTAGGAAGATGCCAAAAATGAAGACGATCTCCGGAGCTAAAAAAAGGTTTAGATTAACCGGCACCGGAAAAATTAAAAGAAAGCATGCATTTAAAAGTCACATTTTGACCAAAAAAAGCACCAAGCGTAAACGTAACCTGACTTATTGGGGAACCGTTCATAAAGCTGATGTGCCTAATGTTAAAGCAATGTTGACAATCTAGTACTGTTTTTCTTTTTGAATGTAATGTTTTTAAGTTATTAATCGAATGAATTAGCTGAAAGACCCTTTTGGGCGCTAACCATTCTAAAATCAGTTTTATGCCAAGATCAGTAAATGCAGTTGCATCACGGGCTCACAGAAAAAAAATCCTGAAGCTTACCAGAGGTAACTTCGGTGCCCGCAAGAATGTATGGACTGTTGCAAAGAATACCTGGGAAAAAGGTTTGCAATATGCCTACAGAGATAGAAAAGTAAAAAAGAGAAATTTCCGTGCTTTATGGATTCAGCGTATTAATGCTGCAGTTCGCGAAGAGAGTTTATCGTATTCACAGTTCATCGGTATGTTGAAAAAAGCGAATATTGAAATCAATCGTAAAGTTTTGGCTGATTTAGCAATGAATCATCCTGTAGCTTTTAAAGCAATTGTAGATAAGGTGAAATAGTCAATCATCTGATAGGTGAATAAACATACGAAACCTCGCTAGTAAGCGGGGTTTTTTTGTATCTCTATGGTAATTTAGGCACCATTCTGTTAACTAATTTAAGCAGGGAAAGTGCTACTGAAATAATTGCAGAAATATCGCTTTGGTTTTTTATATTTATATCTCGGGTTAAGGACATATGGGTGAAAATTAATCTTTATTGATGTTGATAAATTTCCCTGATTTTGTTAATGATTTTGAATAGATTAAAGCAAGTTTTTTCAAATGGAAAAAGAGATATATGACATCCCTGTTCAGGCAAGACTTTGTTTTGAAAGGAACAAAGGACTGATTTCACCTGATAAAGTTCCTTATTTAGGAATGGGGGCATCTTATTTTGCCGCTGTTACACTCCGCTATCTTGGAGTGAAGATATTTCCTGAAATTGCAGGTGACTATTTTAATTATCTTAGATCTACTAAACATTTTGATCATGCTGTCCTAATTTCTCAATCGGGTAGAACTACAGATGTACTTAATTGCACAACCTGTTTTAGTGAGTATACCGCGATTGTTAATGATATTGAATCACCTCTGGCAAACGGCAGGAATATTAAGTCGCTGATACCAATTGTTGCTGGTTCCGAAAAATTATTTTCGACAAAAACATATATAAATACGCTTATTGTTCTTTATCTCGGCCACGGCTTTGATGTTCGGGATGCATTGGAATCAATGGAACGAAGATATTCCGAGTTCGAATTAATTGGAACTTCAATTGGAACAGTTATCCTGAAGAGCATTAAAAAAGAAAAGCTGAAGTGTATAATTATAGGTAATGGACCGAACGTTGGAACTGCCTGTCAGGCTGCACATATTCTTAGTGAATCGACAAAATATCCATTTATTGGAATGTCTCTGACTCAATATGAGCATGGTTATAAAGAAACTGCCAAAGGTACTTTGGTGATTGTGATTAATCCTACCAAAGGTATTTTATATGAACGCTCGAATAATCTCATGAATACCCTTCGGAATGCTGATGCAATGGTATATGAGATTAACGATACAGAATTGGATGAAACATATAGCCCCATAACTTCGATCCTGCCCTTTTTCTTTATGGCTGGTTTTTTGGCTTCCAGGCTTGGGATTAGCAAACCCTATCTTGTAGGAAAAAAAATAACTGAGATAACTGATTCATCTGCTTCAATAGCAGAGTAAAAGAGTAGTCTGTTTTTAATGAAGCAGTTTCCATATTTTCAGAACATGAAGAAAATGGAAGTATTATTTTCCTTCGAACCAAAGGACAAATTGTTATAAGATTTGGTTAAATTCCAGACGTTCTCCGTCCGGCCCCAAAATATTAAAATATTTACAACCACTTGTCCAGAAAGGAAGAAATACCGGTTTCTCTTCAACGACATTGAAAGCAGCACTCTTTAAGGAAGCAAAAACTAAATCGATATCATCAACATCGAAGGTAATATGATCGATATGACCATCTTTTCGATCTTTTATTTCTTTTAATTTATGCTCCGGCAATTGATATAATTCGATGATTATCGTCTTGTTTTTCATCATGATGCAGGTTCCTGTATCTCCATCCTCATCAAATGAGGATTGCATCACCTTATTAAAACCAAGCAGATTGTAAAAGGCTTCAGAATTATTAATATCTGTTACCGGAATACCAATATGCTGAAGGTGGTTTATCAGACTCGAAATTTGATTTTTCATGATCATCGGATTTAAATTTATAATCTTAGTCACTAATGTCCGGTTAAAAGTCCCAGATTGATAGCTGGTTAGTATTATCCGAACTGATTGGTTTGTAGATGGCGTTTATAAATAGTTCATTTATAGTTACTTTTTCAAATAGGGTTAGACTGAAAACTTGTAATAAAGTG
>JBGSUC010000060.1:0-14549 GCA_041736275.1 Prolixibacteraceae bacterium | reverse complement strand
ATCGCAGAGGTGGCCATAATTAAAGTAATTAACTGGTAATTAATACTTTAAAGATACAAATCTCTGCGGTTTTAATCTAATAAATAATCAGTTATTTTGCTGTAAATCAGATAAATAACTAAGTTTTGAACGAAGTATTGACATTAAGTACATCAAGATAAGTGTTTTTTTGACTTCTTTTGTTTCTTTAATTCTTATCTGATTTGATATTGAAACAGATAGAAACATAAATAGAATTTTGATTTTAGTTACATAAAATTTTCAGCCGTGGAACAACCTATTTGGAAAAAACTATTTGTTGAGTCGAATATACCTGAAAAACTGACTCCGCTTAAAGAAATTAGCCGCAATTTGTGGTGGGTTTGGAATACTGAAGCACGCGAATTATTTCAATATATTGATGATGAAATATGGGAGGAATGTGAGCATAATCCTATCGTTTTATTAGACGAAGTCAATTATCAGCGTTTTCTGGAACTCGAGAAAGATGATGAATTTCTTGTTAAGATGAATCTCGTATCAACATCATTAAATAAATATCTTGCGGCAAGGAAAGATTTAAAAGGATCGTCGGTAGCCTATTTTAGCATGGAATATGGCTTGCATGATAGCCTTAAAATATTTTCCGGTGGTTTAGGAATTCTTGCAGGAGATTATTTGAAAGAAGCCAGCGATTCCAAAGTAAATTTGGTTGGTGTTGGTCTTTTATACCGCTACGGCTATTTCCGTCAGAACATCTCGATAAGCGGAGAACAGCTTTCAAACTACGATGCACAGCAATTTTCGAAAATACCGGTTCAGCCTGCCTACGATAAGGATGGCAACTGGATCAATGTAATAGTGGAATATCCTGGAAGAACGCTTACTGCGCGCGTTTGGCAGGTAAATATTGGATCGGTGAAACTCTTCCTCCTTGATACCGATTTTGAAGAAAATTCTGATGAGGATCGTTTTGTAACTCACCATTTGTATGGAGGTGATAACGAAAACCGGTTAAAACAGGAAATGCTTCTTGGACTTGGCGGTATTCGTGCCCTAAAACAGTTGGGTTACTCTATGGATATTTATCATTGCAACGAAGGACATGCTGCGATGATCGGGTTAGAGCGAATGTCTGACTTAGTTGCCAATAAGGGATTAACTTATTCCGAGGCAAAAGAAGTTGTACGAGCTTCAACCCTTTTTACAACTCATACCCCGGTTCCTGCCGGTCATGATTCTTTTCATCAGGACATGTTTAAACATTACATGGGGAAATATCCTGATAGAATAGGTATTAGTTGGGATGATTTCTGTAATCTGGGGAAAGCAGAAGTTTATGAAGATCATTTTAATATGAGCTACCTGGCCTGCAACCTCTCTCAGGGAATTAACGGGGTTAGTATGTTGCATGGCGATGTTTCAAAAGAGGTTCTTAGTCCTTTATATAAAGGATTCCTTCCTGAAGAACTTGAAGTCGGATATGTTACCAATGGAGTGCATTATTCAACATGGGCAGCAAAAGAATGGAAAGAAATTCATCAAAAATATTTTGGAAAAAATTTCCCTGAAGATCAGCTTGATTTTGATTCCTGGGAAAGGATTTATCAGGTTCCGGATGAAGAAATCTGGAACATGAAACAGGCACTGAGATTAAAAACAATCGGGTATATCAAGCAACGGTTCACAAATAGCTGGATTAAGCGTAACGAGAATCCAAAACTAATATCAGAAGTGTTAGGTAAACTGGATCCGGAAGCATTAACCATTGGTTTTGCGCGTCGTTTTGCTACGTATAAAAGAGCTCATCTTTTATTCAGGAATCTAGATCGGTTATCAAAATTAGTTAATAATCCTGCACGTCCGATCCAGTTTCTTTTTGCAGGGAAAGCGCATCCTGCGGATAAAGCTGGTCAGGATCTGATCAAATACATTGTAGAAATTTCTAAACGGCCGGAATTTGCCGGAAAGATACTTTTTGTACAAAATTACGATATGAACCTTGCTAAAATGATGTTGCAGGGTGTTGATATCTGGATGAATACACCTACAAGGCCATTGGAAGCTTCGGGTACAAGTGGAGAAAAAGGGGTAATGAATGGGACTATTCACTTTTCAGTCCTCGATGGATGGTGGGTTGAGGGTTACAAAAAAGATGCAGGTTGGGCCCTATCTCAGGAAAATGCCTATGATGTAAACGAGCTTCAGGATGAATTGGATGCTGAAACAATTTACAACATCCTCGAAGAGGAAATTTTGCCCGTTTTCTATGATCGTAATTCAAAAGGTATTCCTGAAAAATGGGTTTCTTATATCAAGAATACCTTTGCCCAGGTTGCTCCGAATTTCACCACAGCCCGCATGATCCGCGATTATCAAAACCGCTTTTACAAACCACAAGCGGAACGTTCTGCCCGGTTAATTGCTGCTGATTTCAAATTGGCGAAAGATATTGCTAAGTGGAAAGTTGGTGTTTCTGCCGTTTGGGAACAAATAGAAGTGAAAAGTATTCAGATTACTGATGGTATTACCAACGTCTTAAAAATTGGCGAAAATTATCCGGCTCGGGTTGTTCTTGATTTAAAAGGATTAAAACCTGAAGATATTGGAGTTGAAATGGTAATTACCGAAAATGGGAAAGACAGTTATCCGGAATTGATCGAATGTCTCCAGTTTGAAATTGAAAGTAATACTGCTTCAATTACAAGCTACAAACTCAATCTGCACTTAACTAATGCAGGCGCGTTTGGTTATGCTATTCGTATGTATCCGAAAAATACAGAATTACCGCATCGTCAGGATTTCCGTAATGTAAGATGGATTTATTAAACGATTAATATTTACAGATTATAAAAAAGGTGACCAAAAGTCACCTTTTTTTGTTTCTATATTATGGTTCGATTCTGAAGCTGTTTTGATGTTTAATTTCAACAACTTTACATCCCGATAAATAATTATGAAAAAATACTTTTTCCAAACTACTTTTTTAGCCATTATTGCCTGTCTGTTGTGGTCTTCGGCATTTGTAGGTGTTAAAATTGGACTGAAATATCATACACCCCTACAATTTGCGGGTATACGCTTTATGATTTCCGGATTAATATTGTTGCCAGTGGTTCATGATTGGAGCCGTTTCACCAAAGAAGTGAAAGAAAATCTTTCTTATGTCATCCTGATTGCTTTCTTGCAGGTAGTTCTGCAATATTCACTTTTTTATACGGGCATCAGTTTGTTGCCGGCATCAATTTCGGCCATGATCGTCGGATCATCACCGCTGTTTATTGCCTTAGTAGCCCATTTTTTTGTTGTTGGCGACCGAATGAACTGGTCTAAATCGATTAGTTTTTTCCTTGGAATAATAGGTGTTGCAATAGTCACTTTAGGCAGAAAGAGTCTCCCGTCCGGTGCCGAAATAGCATTGGCAGGTGTTGGTTTACTCATTCTTAATAATCTTGTTTCAGGCATTACCAATGTTATTATAGCGCGCAAACAACACAGTATATCACCTTTAGTATTAACATCTTCTTCACTTTTTATTGGAGGATTAGTTCTACTTGTCGCATCATTTCCGATAGAAGGCATACCTTATCATAGTTTCCCTGCCGAATATTTTGTAGCTCTTGCCTGGTTAAGTTTTTTATCAGCCGCAGCTATCACCATTTGGAATACTTTGCTCCGAAGACCAACGGTTAAAGTTTCGGAATTAAATATGTGGAAGTTTTTAATTCCAGTTTCAGGAGCTGCTCTTAGTTGGCTTATCCTTCCGAACGAATCAGCTGATGTTGTTTCTGTTGCAGGTATGGTGTTTATTGGAATAGCACTGATTGTTTTAAATCTTTCCTATAGAAAACGAACTCAGTCTATCTAGAAAATATTTTTAAATTTCCCGGGATCTTAAGTTTCATAATATCGGATCAATAGATGCTAAATTATTAAATTGATACTAATATTAAGTGTTTGTTTACAATCTGTCATTTTATTAGCATTTATTGAACGAAAATGACGGTAAATTTTATTTTTGTCTTTCAGTAATCAATAGAACGTATGCTGTCATATAACATTAATGTTTATTGATCATTCAAGTCATTAATTGTTAATTTCGGACTGTTCCAAATTACCGTAAAATTCAATTACCTAACAGCAACATAGTTGCCTAAAATGTGAAATGTATGAATTCAATTTTCTGGTTAGTACCTGCCAGTTCCATTCTAGCACTTTCTTTTGCATGGTTTTTCTTCAAGCAAATGATGAAGGAAAGCGAAGGAACTGACACAATGAAAAAAATCGCCAAGCATGTACGTGATGGTGCAATGGCTTATTTAAAACAACAATACAAAGTTGTTGGTATCGTTTTCGTAATTTTAGCTGTTATCTTTTCTGTAATGGCATACTTCAACCTTCAGAATGCATGGGTTCCTTTCGCATTTTTGACAGGTGGTTTTTTCTCAGGTTTAGCAGGATTCTTTGGAATGAAAACTGCTACTTATGCTTCAGCACGTACTGCTCAAGCTGCTTCTGAGTCATTAAACAAAGGTCTTCAGGTTGCATTCCGTTCGGGTGCGGTTATGGGATTAACAGTTGTTGGTCTTGCATTGCTTGACATTTCAGCATGGTATCTCATACTTGATAATCTGGCCGATGTAGGAGAATCTAACAAATTGATTTATATTACTACTACTATGCTTACTTTCGGTATGGGTGCTTCAACACAGGCATTATTTGCACGTGTTGGTGGGGGTATCTTTACTAAAGCTGCTGATGTTGGTGCTGACCTTGTAGGTAAAGTAGAAGCGGGAATTCCTGAAGATGATCCCCGTAACCCTGCTACTATTGCTGACAATGTTGGCGATAACGTTGGTGACGTTGCTGGTATGGGTGCCGACCTTTACGAGTCGTATGCCGGTTCTATTTTGGCTACGGCTGCATTGGGTGCATCTGCATTCCTTATTAATCCTGAAATGCAATTAAAAGCTGTTTTTGCTCCTATGATGATCGCAGCAGTTGGTGTATCTCTTTCAATTATTGGTATTTTCTTGGTAAAAACAAAAGAAGGTGCTAAAATGAAAGAATTACTTGGCGCTTTAGGTTTAGGTGTAAATGTAAGTTCTGCTTTAATTGCAGTTTCAACGTTTGGAATTCTTTGGGGATTGGGTATCCAAAACTGGATGGGAATTTCTTTCTCAGTAGTTGTCGGTCTTCTTGCTGGTATCATAATCGGTCAGGCAACTGAATATTATACTTCTCAAAGCTATCGCCCAACTCAAAAAGTAGCTGAAAGTTCTAAAACTGGAGCTGCAACTGTAATTATTTCTGGTCTTGGCTTGGGTATGCTTTCTACTGCAATTCCAGTTATCACTATTTCTTTTGCTATTGTTTTGGCATTTATGTCATCTCAGTTTGATCTAATGACTATGACTTATACTCCAAACCTAACACTTGGTTTGTATGGTATTGGTATTGCTGCTGTAGGTATGCTTTCTACACTTGGTATTACTTTGGCAACTGATGCTTATGGACCGATTGCCGATAATGCAGGTGGAAATGCTGAAATGAGCGGATTAGATCCTGAAGTTCGCAAACGTACAGATGCTTTGGATGCTCTTGGTAATACGACTGCTGCTACAGGTAAAGGTTTTGCTATTGGTTCTGCTGCATTGACTGCTTTAGCACTTTTAGCTTCTTATATCGAAGAAATTAAAATTGCATTGGAACGTATTGCTACAGCTTCAGTAGATGGTCTGGTAAAAGTTGGGTCTGAAATGTTATCATTAGAAGCTGTTAAGGCTTCTTCGTTTGAAGATTTTATGCAATACTATAACGTGACTCTTATGAATCCTATCGTTTTGGTTGGAATCTTTTTAGGCGCAATGATGGCATTTGTTTTCTGTGGATTAACCATGAATGCTGTTGGTCGTGCTGCTCAAAGTATGGTGGAAGAAGTTCGTCGCCAATTCCGCGAAATTGTTGGCATCATGGAAGGTAAAGCTGAACCAGATTATGCACGTTGTGTTGAAATCTCAACTAAAGGTGCACAAAGAGAAATGTTACTTCCTTCAATTTTGGCTATTGCAACCCCTGTTGTAGTTGGTGTTCTTTTAGGAGTAGGTGGTGTTTTAGGACTTCTTATCGGAGGTTTGAGTACTGGCTTTGTTTTAGCTGTATTTATGGCTAATGCCGGTGGTGCCTGGGATAATGCAAAAAAATATGTTGAAGAAGGCAATTTAGGTGGAAAAGGTTCTGAAAATCACAAAGCAACTGTAGTTGGTGATACTGTAGGAGATCCATTTAAAGATACTTCAGGTCCATCATTGAACATTCTTATTAAGTTGATGAGTATGGTATCAATCGTTATGGCAGGTTTAACTGTTGCCTGGAGTTTGTTCTAATTGGTTTTTTTTGTAATTATTGGTTTAACAATTGCATCTGGCTTGATGTAAGATTCTGATTAGATGACAGAATAATCTAAATTTCAGGAATAAACCGGAGATCAAAATTCGATGATAAAATATAAACCTCTGAGAAATTCTCAGGGGTTTGTTTTTTTTACTAAATTGTTGAACAAATAAGGCAGGGATTTAGTTTAACTTATAAAATCGTTCACACTAAAACCAAAATAGTATGGCAGATCTATCAACAACCTACATGGGCGTCAAATTAAAAAACCCTATCATTTTAGGCGCCAGCAATTTAGTTACCAAACCTGAAGTAATCAAAGAACTTGAAGATGCCGGAATTGCTGCTATCGTTTACAAGTCGCTTTTCGAAGAACAGATTCAGCTGGAAAGTCTACAGTTTGAAGAAGAAATGAATGAATATGCCGATCGGAATTCTGAAATGGGACGTATTTTTCCTGATATTGAGCATGCTGGACCAAAGGAACATATCTATAATCTCAAGAAACTGAAGAAAAATACTTCGGTTCCTGTTTTTGCCAGTTTAAATGCAATTTATGAACCGAGTTGGGTTGAATACGCCAAAGAACTTGAAACTACCGGTATTGATGGATTGGAATTGAATCTTTATGCAACTCCCGGCTATTTTGAAGTTGGAGCTTCTTCTATTGAAGAAAAACAATACCAGATTGTAAAGAGTGTAAAAAAAGCAGTTAAGATTCCTGTAAGCGTTAAGTTAAGCCCTTTTTACACCAACACCCTTAATTTCATTAAAAGGCTCGATGAAGCAGGTGTTGATGGATTTGTGATGTTTAACCGGTTTTTTCAGCCGGAAATTGACATTGAAAATGAAGTTTTCCACTTTCCTTGGGAATTAACCCAATCCCGCGATCATCAGTTGTCTTTGCGTTATTCCGGATTATTGCATGGTAATATTGACGGTAGTATTTGTGCCAGCCGTGGAATCTACTCTTCAGAAGACGTAATTCGTTTGTTGCTTGCCGGAGCTGATGTAGTACAAACCGTTTCTGCAGTGTACCAAAATAATCCGGCATTTGTTGCCACAATGCTTTCAGAAGTCGAGGCCTGGATGGATAAGAAGGGTTATAAAAAGCTCGACGATTTCCGTGGTAAATTATCGAGGAAAAACTTAAAGGATCCTTATACTTATCAGCGTGCCCAATATGTCGACATTCTAATGAAATCGGAAGAGATTTTCAAAAAATATCCTATGGTTTAAACCATAGGGAATTAAAAACCAAAAGGCGAAATTCAATTTGAATTCCGCCTTTTGGTTTTTCGGAGTGATAAGATTTTTAATCTCATCTGGATATTTTAAGAAGTTGAAAACTTCCTGACACAATTGCTTAGTTTACCTTTTTATATATCAGCTCAATGCCATTCCCTGTTTTTAGATTTCGGCTGTATTTTTTATCAATCGGATTATTCCAGTGTTCGAATGTTCCTAAACTGCTCAGTCTGGTTCCGTCACGTTCGGGGTCGTAAACTGTTCCTGAAGGTGGATTGTTAGCTAAAGCCATTTCTTCCAGGTAACGATCACTGTACATCATATCAGGTGCATCTGGCCATTCGGTAATGGCAAAATCGAGGCCAACAGCATCGATAGCTACACCATCCTGCGAAGCGAAAAGACTTCCCGGCCAATTGTTGCCGAAAGGAGGCAATGCCCATTTCGATTCAGGAACTCCATTCACAAATTTATTGCTGTAAATACCATCAACCAGAAAAAGCATTGTTTTTCCTCCGAGGTCTTTGTGTCCCATAAAGTCAGGATAAACCGAATATTGACGTTTGCCTTCCCTGTCCTGGCTAAAACCACTGCAGTGAGCATTCTTGCGCCAGTCGTCTTCGATGCTGGTGCAGCCGAAAAAGTTCTTGGCGCATAAAGTTACTCCCTGGCTCACGTGTCCTTTAAGCAGAGCCATATCGATAATGTAGTCCGCTTCAGCCATGCTTGATGCCAGGTCTCTGGTCTGTCTGTCGAAATCAAATGAATACTGGAACCCATTTTTTACAAAAGTTGATTTTTCTCTACCGTTACCACCGTTGTGATCGACATAGTGAACATTGGGGTACAACGTATGGCATTTGTCAAAAATATTGTTGGTGAAAAACCGGCTTGGATCAGTTATCGTAATGTTTTCCTGTTTTATTCCGGCTTCGTTTACCAGGCTTTTTATCAGCGATAAAACTAAAAAAGGATTGGCATTGATCTCGTTGTTGCTTTCCTGTGAATAGGTATTGTTCAGGTTGATTTTGACAGCGATTTTTTGATTTGCCGAATATCCTGCATCAATCTGGTGTTTTGTTTTGTTGAAAAAGCGGAATAAAGCGTCCCACGAAGCTTTTTCATCCTGAATATCAGTTACGGTAAACAATGTTTGCGAAAGGAGTTTGTCTGTTTCTGCCTGATTATTAAAACGGTCTTCCCACCAGAACCCGGTTTTTCCATCCCATGAGGCGATTTGGGTATTGTGTCCCCAGGCTACACGTCCCGGAAACATGCCTTTGGCATCACCCATCGGGATATTTGGTTTATACCAGATGTCGAGATTGGCGGCCTTGGTTTCTTTCGAAGAATGTGCTGTGAATACCGAAGTTGCCGCAAATCCAAGAATCAGGAAAATACCTGCTGCTAAATATTTAGCTTCGATTAATTTATATTTAGCTTTTTTAAAGGCAAGCGCTGCTCCTGATAAAGCCAGAATCCAGATTACAAAACTCGACATGATTGGTGCTGCTACCTGCATACACGGGTAAGTTGCCCTGGATGGTTTTGGGATAACCCGGATCAGGAACCAAATGGTCGCCAGAACAGAAATGAGGAGGTAAACAATTTTTCCGGGCAATCTCATTTTCTGAAAGAAAATCACGACTTTTTTTAGCTGGGTTGGGAGCTTTTGAAATTTTTCAGTTGATTTCATTTGTAGCTATTTAAGTTATTATTTTATTACCGATTAGATTTGCTATTCAAGTTTCAGAACCACATACGAATGCGGCTTTAATTCCAGATTCAGAACTGATTTGGTAAGCATAGGTTGTCTTCTTCCAACGAAATATTCTTTCTTTTCTCCTGAAATTTTTTCTCCTGAAACCAGGTTCGTCGTCTGTGTGAATCCTTCAGCCAGACGTAGTTTTACCTGAAGGGTTTCATCAGCAAAAGATTCCACGATCACCGTATTGTTGTCGTAAACAAAAAGGCTGGTATAACCGGGAGCTTCCAGTAGAGCCGGCATATTCGGAGTCAGTATTTCCTTTATTCGAGAAAGTACATCAACCGGGAAATGGTACATATCGATCAAATTTTCAGGAATTGTAAGAACATAAAATTTGCCATTGGAATAATTGCCGCGATGAATAATTGGCCAGCCATTGGTGTCGTCAAGAGCCGAAACTATTTCCCATGAGTCGTTGGTAATGTATTTGATCTGCGGGATCAGCATTTCCTCATCTGAAAAGGAATGTGATCCCCAACCAGCAACGAATTCCTTAACAATAGCTTTATTTTCGGTTATCCGAAGTTCAACAATATCACTCAATCCTTGGTTTTGCATCGCTTTTAGAAATCCGGAAGTGACCATAATGTCTTTTCCGGAGCGAAGTTGCATTTTTATTTTGGCTATGATTTCAGGATCGAATTTTGCTTGTTCGGTCAGGAAAACGATAGATTCATTTTCAGGAAAAACCGGAACAATATCCATCGGAACGCCAATCATTCCCATATAATTGGGCAAAAAATCTTCGCACACCGAATGAAATGGTTTGTAGGTTTTAACTCCAATTGGATTTCCGAGTTGTCCAAGAAACTTGTCAATTGTTTCGAAAGTATATCCGGCGGCACGGGCAATAGTTGAAGGTTGAACCATTTTACCGTTTTTATCAGCAACAGGTTTCATCATTTCATCATAATTGAAACTTGTCTTTTCATGGTTTTGCCAGTCCGCGCGATCGGTTTTTAAAAGTGGACGCTGCAACTGCCGAATGTCGAAAAGTGTGATTTCAGGAGCTTTGGCAAACATGGTCAGCCAGAGTTGTTCTGCATATCGGTCCATAAATTTCAAACCACCCGGATCGACCCAGCCTCCGCCATTTTTGCCCGGTTTCAGGTTGTTGAAATATCGGTATGCCAGATAACCCAAATAAGGTTGAAGATGCTGTGCACTTGACGGATCGCGTGTTTCAGTTCCGGTATATAAGCCATCAAATAGTTTCGGTTCGGTTTCGAGGTTAAAACCACAACCCTGAAAATGATCATACCAATTTGGATATTTAACCACTACTTTGATTTTCGGATTTACAGCTTTCGCCGGATCAATAATCAGTTCTTTGGCGGCTTTTGTCATAAGTTTCAACCGATAATCCGTCCAGCTTTTATCTCCTTTTGCCTTGATACATAATTCGCATTTACAATTGGTAAAAAAGAAATCATCCAGAATCAACTCGTCAAAATGTTTGGCGGTGAATTCCACAATTTCCTTTATCTTTTTGCGGTGTTCCGGATTGGAGTAACAGAAAGTTTCAAAGTTGTTGCCTTCGTCTACAGTCAACGTTATCCCACCAGCTGTCTCAATACCACGACTTTCGAAAAATTTTTTGGCTTTCAGTAAGGTGGCTTCGTCAACCACCAACAAATCACGATGAGTCTCCAGATAAATTTTATCCACTTTGACTTGTTGGGTAATTTCGTCCCAAATTGGTTCAATCCAGTTATTGTCACCCATTTTAACTGTCTCGTATGCCCGGGAATAAACTGCAACCGTAAAATTTCTATAATGATTGCCAGCATTTGCGGCTAACGAAAATACGGTGATTAAAATGAAAATCAGAATTATGTTTTTTAGCGTTTTCATATAGAATCAAAAAAGTGTTTATACCGATAAATAGTAGGGTAAGGACATGTCCTTACCTTGGTTATATTTTCCAAAATTATTTCCCGACAAACCCTGCGAGAGCATAAACCAGTGCAGCCTGCCAGTTAATCGCGATTTCGTTGGTGCTGTAATCATCCTGTTTATCGTTCCATCCTGTTGCATTATGACCGCCACCAACAATGTACCCCGGCCATGGATTTACTTCATTATCCGATCCGGAACGTCTGTCATGCGGATTCATGGCTGGATTGTTCCCCAAACCGGTAACATAAGACCGATTGTAGTAATTACGACCAAAAATATGAGAAATTGCATCCTGCGAAGTTTGAATGTATAATTTGTTTGGTGATAACTTATTAGCAACCTGAAGATTTAAAACCTGTCGGGCAATGCCACCGTTGCAGCCCCAGTAATAACGGCTTAATGGTCGTCCGTAAACATCGGCTAAAGCTTTAAGTGATATTGCGTTTGCGACATCGATAATGTTTTTTCGAATGGCTTTTACAATTTCAGGGTTCTTTCCGGACTTTTTTGAAAGAATGTATTCAAACATTGCAAGGTTGGTCACATTTCCCCAGTCCCAATCTTCATCGATTTTATAATTAGCTTCGACTGCCATTTCTTCAAAATCTTTCAGGAATTCAGTATCCCCGGTAGTTTCCCACATTTCAACTGCAGCCCATATGCGGTCATCCTTGTCTTTTGTTTGATATCCCCCGGTTTTAAATTCGCCCTGAACAAAATTTTTATCTTCCGGATTTTCTTTCAGAAATTTATAACTCAATTCGGCAGCTGCCAAACATTTTTCAGAATAGGCCTTGTCATAGGGTTCAAAATATCGAGCTGCCTGAGCCATCATAGCAACAAAATCTGCGGTAGCCGCAGAGCTCCAGTCTGTAAAATATCTTTTTTCCTTATCATCTTCAGCATTAATAAAAGGAGAGAAGTTTTTCCGGGTCAGTTTATGAGCAACTTTTCCGTTGCCATCGGTATATTGCATTGTTAGCAACCAATCTGTTTCCCATTTCATTTCTTTCAGAAAATCAGGATAACCAACAGCTGTTTCAGGTAAATCGAGCGAAAAATTCTTCAGGTTATCCTGAAACTGATCCCAAGCCATAAACATCATTCCAACCGTTATTCCGGCATTGACTACATATTTTCCATAATCGCCTGCATCATGCCAGCCTTTAGACCCGTCGCGGATTACTCCCGGTTTTCCCTGATAATCCTCGTATCCATCATTTAAATGACATGCTTCATGTGAGTAACGAATTCCATTATGTGTTCCTTCTACTGCTGTTCCACATCGCCACAAATAAAAAGCACGCATGCCGGTGTAAAAGGCCTTGTTGTATATTTTCGGTGAAATTTCAAATTCTGAAGATTTGATGCCATCAGGAGTTTCGAGATAATATTTTCCGTTTTTTGTGAAGGAAGAAAAATCGGCCACCGATACTTCCTGATTTACATCTTTCTGGAATACAGCTGCTGAAACTTTTCCTTTAAAGGCTACCGATTGATCATCAGATTTTTTCAGTACGAACGATTTGGCATCTCCAACAATCGATGCTTTTTTGGTAGAGTGTGGTAAATATCCTATAGAATTTAAGTGGATGCTTTGACTCCGGGCAAAAAATGAGGTAGAATTCAGCACGACAAATGCAAGAATAATTGCTGCAAATGATTTCATCTTAGTTAGGTTTAGGTTTAGGTTTTTAAAATACTGTAATATATACAATATGAAGCAAATCTAATACAATTAAATTGAAATGTTGCGTAGGTAATTTGTCAATTTTCAACTTATTTGTTTTTAAATGTTAACCGCAGTTCAAATCTTATTAGCAGAGAAACGGACATAGGATTAGTCACACTAAAAAAAAGCAGATTAAACCAGTTCTACCGTGACTTTTTTAAAGAATCTGGTTTCGAGTAATTTAACAATTCGTTTTACCACAAATTTTCGGATTTCCAATTCAACTGGCTGATCCGGATCCTGATGTGCCCAATTGATGCGCGTGCCAACAATGATTTGAATAATATCGTGCTGAATCAGGAGTTTAACAACTTCTTCAGGTGGACTTTCCCCTAATCGTAAGTCGCTGTTGTAGTTCTCCAGAATTTCTTCCACTCGACCCAAGGTAAGAATGCCCTCAGTAACAATTTCAAATCCTTCCATTTTAGCTGCAGGTGGTAATGTTTTCTCCGCAAAACGGTGTTGAATATTTATGTCCAGATCCAGTTCGCGGGCAATAATTTCGGCAGTAGTGCCTCCACAAATAATTTTCTTCCCGGGGAACTCCTTAATTCGTTGAACAAAATCGGCATCTTTTATTTTATAGAATGGAGGTCCGGTAATCAGCATAAATTCACGTGGTTGCCTGAAATAGATGACTCCGCAGCTTGCATCATCTCTTATTTCAAAGGAGTCGTTCATCGAAGCCTGGTTCAATATTTTCCGAGCCAGTTTGGTTGCCGAAATTTCAAATTCTCTGGCAATCTGACTTTCGGCAAATCGGGAAATATATTCAAGACCCCAACCAGTAGGGAAACGTTTACTGCCCAAGCCCGATTGAACAATGCCATCGGTCATAAAAATAATACGATCTTCAGTCATAGGTGTAAATTCCCGAATGCGCAATATCTTTCCAATATTCTCTTCACCTCTTATTGGAATCTGAAATTCGGTAGGTTCAAAAATCTGTCCTCTTCTGAAAATAATCGTCCGCGGATTATCATAGTTTATAATCCGTACTATTCCGGAATCCTCAATTTCTATAATAGTGAAAGTTGCATAACTTTCTTTGCCATCGATACTCTTAGGAAGTGCTCTCATAAAAATATTGGCTGCAACTTCAGGTTTTGTGTGAAATGAAGTGTAATTCAGCGCCATAGATGCTGTAAGTGTCGCCAGTACATTGGCTTTCACACCATGTCCAATTCCATCCGAAAGTACCAGAATACTTCTTTCTTCTGCTCTTATTTGCCTTGAATGAAAAACATCACCACATACAATTTGTCCGTGGCGTTTAAGTTGTTGTAAATCGACTTCAATGTGATATTCAGCCATTTAATAAAAAAATCAGGTTCCATTTGCAATCTGTTGCTTAAATTCAAGGTTGGTAACTTGATGTTGGATGCCAGGTCACTACTGTCTCGCTAAAAGAGGCTGAGTGACAATTGTTTAGAATCCAGTTCTTTGACATTTTTGTAATCATTATTTGCAAGTAGTTCTTTTACAGGAGTTTTGTCCAGTAACGAGATGCCCAGAATCTGTAATATTTCG
>JBGSUC010000056.1:0-214904 GCA_041736275.1 Prolixibacteraceae bacterium | reverse complement strand
ATATTTCCCTTGGTTCATTTTCGGTAGAATTTGCCCCAAATGAAATATTCCTGAAATCGTCACGCAAGAAAAAGCACTACAAATAATTGATTATCAAATTTATCAAAGAACGTTTTAATATTTTAACGAGACATTAGTGATATAAAATAATTAGTATAATCAGGTGAAACAAAAAAATTCCACCTGAAATAAACAGATGGAATCTTTTGTAATCGTAAGATTATAATTTTCCGCTTTTCACCAGCGTAAGAATCAGTTCGCCAAACAATGTATTAGCCCAGGCAAACCACTTGCGGGTGAAATTTGCCGGATCGTCTTTGTGAAATGTTTCATGCATAAAGCCAGTGTCGGCATCGGTATCACGAAGTGTCTTTACACACCAGGCGATCTCTTTGTCATCGGAACTTGTCAAAGCCCGCATGATGATGCTCATTGGCCAGACCATGTCGTAACCCACATGTGGGCCGCCAATTCCTTCAGCAGCCTTCCCCTTAAAGAAATACGGATTGTCTTCACTCCAGATTAGCTTGCGGGTATTTTGGTAAATCGGATCACTCAGTTCAACACAGCCCAGATAAGGCAAAGCCAATAAGCTTGGAACATTGGCATCATCCATAAAAGTTGCATTGCCAAATCCATCGACTTCGAAAGCATAAACTTTTCCGTATTTTTTATGCTCAATCACAGCATATTTCTGAATGGCGTCACTCACTTCATTAGACAGCGCCTGACAGGTTTTGGCGAAAGACTTGTCGCCTGTTACTTCCTTACTTATTTCGGCCAGTTGTTTCAGCGACTCTACTGCAAATAGGTTTGAAGGAATGAGGAACCCGTAGGTAGCACAATCGTCGGAGGGACGGAAGGATGAATTAATCAGTCCGACAGGCTTGAGCGGACGACCATATCCATGGTTCGAAACGGTATCAAGCTGGCTTGTTGTTTTTCTTTGAAATTTATACGGTCCAAGTCCATCTTTTCGTTGTTGAGCAGTAAATGTCTGAACAATTGATGCAGCAGCCTTTTGCCAGTCGGCATCAAAAACACTTGTGTCACCGGTAGTTTTCCAATAATGATATGCCAGACGAACGGTGTAACAAAGTGAGTCGATCTCCCATTTTCGTTCGTGTAGTTCGGGTTTCATATCGGTTTCGTCGGTCATCCATTCTCCGGCTTCTGCGGTTTTATTGAACGCATTGGCATATGGATCAATCAAAACACACTTTGTCTGACGGTTAATGACTCCGGCAATTAAAGATTTGAGCTTTTCATCCTCATTAACCAGCGGCAAATAAGGCCAAACCTGTGCCGACGAGTCGCGTAACCACATGGCATGAATATCGCCGGTAATAACAAAAGTGTCCGGTTTGCCATTTTTTATTTCGAACTCTACAGTTGTATCTAAAGTATTTGGGAAGCAATTTTCGAACATCCAGGCCAGTTTCGGATCTTTCAATTTTGCTTTTGTTGCGGATATTGCTTTTTCTACAGCTTTTGATGTAAAGTTCCGTTTATCAGGAGCCGGACGTTTGCTCACATAGCTCAATTCGGTTAATGATGAAGCCAGTAGCTTGCCCGTACCTGTCATTGCCAGTGCGGCTGCTGTTAATCCACTGTTGCGTATAAAATTTCTTCTTGTCGTCATATTCTTATGTTTCAATTTCAAAGTTTCAATTTCCGGATTATTCTGTTGTAACGACCAACTTTTTTCCTTTTCTCAGGTCATCGTATGATATAAAATAGCCGTCAACTTTTTTATTGTCGTAGGTAATATTGCTGATTTTCTTTCCTGAATTCTTCTTGATAATTGTAAAATTCTTTTCACCAAGATCGAATTCTACTTTATCGAAAAGTGGCACTGAAACAATATATTCAGGATCTGCCGGAGAAAAAGTATAAAGCCCAATGGCACTCAGCACGTACCATGCCGAATTCTCACCTGCATCATCCATTCCGGAGTAAGCTAGTTTGTCTTTACCCATATCGTAAAAGTGATTCATGATGCTGTCGAGCAAAACCTGCGATTTTTCCTGCTTATCCACAAAATAGTATAACCACGGAAAGCTGTGATCGGGTTGGTTTCCATGACAATACTGCCCAATAAAACCGGATATGTTATAGGCTTCATCTCCCTTATAGGGAATCGAAAAAAGATCATCCAGTTTATTTTCAAAATCATCTTTACTTTTATAGAGACCAATCAATCCTTTTACATCATGTGGGGCGAAAAAAGAAGATTGCCAGGCATTGGCTTCGCGGTACATGTATTCATAATATATAAACTCCGGATCGAAATTTTTTATCCAATCACCATTTGCAAGTTTCCCGCGCATTAGTCCGGTTGATGGATCAAACATATTCTTGTAATTACCCGTCCGTTTCATCAACATCCGGTAATTCGCCGTATCGCCCATCTCTTTGGCCAAAAGTGCCACTGCATAATCATCATAGGCATATTCAAGAGTTTTGGTAACCCCTGCGGCAGCAACAGTTTCAAGTTTGGGATTAACCAGATCAGGTTCCGAAATGTAGCCTTTTTCAATGTACTCCATGATCCGGGGTCTGCTCCTGTTTTCCATCGTGGCATTTCGTAAAAGCAGGTTATAAGCACTTTTTATATCGAAGCCTCTTATTCCCCTTAACCAGGTTCCGGCAATGTACGGAGCTGCATGATCGCCATGGAAAAAGGTTGGCATAAACCCTGTTTTCTCGCCTTTGTCGATCAGGGATTTAATCACATCGACAGAAACCTGAGGCGATACCATTCCCAGTAAAACCAGCTTGTTGCGGTAATCGTCCCACAGCGACGGTTCTGTATAATAGTTAAAGCCCTTATTTACTACTTTTCCTTCCTGATCTGTATAGTCGCCGCTGCAATCACTTCGTAATGCAGGCCATAAAAACGACCGGTAAAATGTAGAATAGAACAGGCCCTGCTGCCTTTCGGTGCCACCTGTAACTTTAATTTTAGACAATAAAGTTTCCCAGGTTTTTGTGGCTTCATCTCTTACCCGCTCAAAACTTTTTCCAAGCATTTCTTTCTCCAGATTTTCTTTGGCATTGGCAATACTCACAAACGAAAAGCCAATTTGCATTTCAAGAGGTTTTGGTGAATCGACAAAACTGACCACAGATATCTCATTCTTATCTTTTTTCTGAGATTCAATATTTTTGATTTTGTGATTGGTTACTGCATAGAAATACATCTTTTCGCCAGTTTGCTGAAATCCCTTAAATACATTTTCGCCTTCCTGATGAATTTCCCAATTACGCACCTTTTCATTTGACATAGAAAGATCAGCAATCAGTTTTTTACTCTCCCCTTCTTTGAAGGTATATTTATGAAAGCCGCAACGCAAGGTGGAAGTTAATTCGGCATTCACCCCATACCTTTCAAGAAAAACCTGGTAATAACCCGGATGGGCAGATTCGTTATTATGGTTGTATGCAGAGCAATAGTCATCAGGAGTAAAACTATCTGTTGCCGGCAATAAAGGGATGTGGCATAAATTCCAGTGTCCTTTACTGGTATGTGCAAAAGCATAGATAACTGTGTCTTCGTACTGGTAACCGGAACCACTGTGAAATTTTGTAACCGGTGTTAATTGCACCATGGCATTTGGCAGCGAAGATCCGGGGAATACTTCGGCACCCCAGGTACGGTGTGTTGGTTTATAACCAATGTCAATACTGTCCCATAAGGTGGCAGTTCCCAAAAATGGATTGACATATTTTGTGAGCTGTTTTTGTGCATCTACCGAAATTGTAATAACGATAAAAAATGCAAATAAGATAAGATTCTTCATGTTGGCAGTTGGTTTTTGCTTATTATTTGGTTCGTCTGTGATTTTGTTTTTCTAATTCACCGCAAGTTAAAAAAGCTGGTACAAATTCGAAAAACGAGCATATTCAATTTACATTAAACTACTTCATAAAATATCAATATATAATTACTTTGGCCTGATATGATTTACTTTCTGAAATGACACCGATAAAATAAATCCCTGGTATTTTAACTTCAGGATGAATAATAATCTGTCTGTTGCTGGTTAACTTTTTTGATTCAAATGACTGAATCAGCTGACCGGATTGATTGTATAAATAAGTATGGCAAGTCACTCCGGAATTCTCAGGAACCTGTATTCTTATATCTTCACCTCTTTGAACCGGGTTTGGTGAAACAGTAATATCTTGTTGGATTTCACCTATTTCAAGTTCATTAACTTCGGTCCTAATTCCGGAATCAAATGCAACATTCAGGAACGAAGAGGCAGCTGCGGCTTGCCCCATCATTCCGATTTCCGCAGGATTCAGGCTGGTACGGTACAAATTCCATTTACCTTTTGAATCATCGCCATCGCCCGCGTAATAACCACGCTTGTCCCGGTTATTTTTGCTGAGAAAATCCATGATGTCTTTGGCAATAAATAGGAATTTTTGATCCGTCGTTTCCCTGTACATATCCATCAAAGCATCAATCATGTCATCACCACCCCAAAACGAATTTTCACTCAGCCCCTGGCCTGATTTGTACCACATATTAATGCAACTGTTCATCATTTCATTTGCATCATTCAGGTACTTTTGTTCTTTTGTAATTTGATACAACAAAATCGCATTTTGAATAACCACGGTCGTTTGATAAGCCCGGTAACCGCCACCCCGCTGGGTTTCGCCATTTACAATACCATTCAGCGACCAGCTTCCGTTTTGAAAATAGCTCGTTTGATTGAATAATTTTGATGTGGCATCTTTTATTTTAACCGACAAATCATTTTCTCTTTCATAATAAGCCAGTGCTTCATTTAAGTATCTGGTTTCTTTTGTTATCTGATACAACTTGGCTGCCCCATAACTGGTGTAATTAACCGACATGGAGAATAACATTCCGGCACCAAGTTGTCCTTCATGTTGAGGAATACCAAATTGATTGTCGCGAATACCATTATTAAATTCATAAGCGATTTTCAAATCTTCGAGCGAAGTATTATTCTGAGCCTGATCGTAGATACCGCAGAACTGCATCAAAACCTGTCCATTATCGTCATAAAAACGAGTGCCGCCATCTTCTGGAAGTACAGCAAATCCGGTTCTTCCCGATTTGGTAGTTTTATACTGATCTAAAGCATGGAGATAATTAAAAAGCAAAGTTTCGTATTTTCCTGGGTTCAAAATCCATGCGTTTTTCAAGGCCCTCAACATATGTGATGCCGGCCAAACAAAGCTTGTTCCCTGCACAAACTGTGAAGAAGCATTGATCGATTCGGCGTACAAACCATTACTTTTGTTGTAAAATTCTGCATGAATCTGATCCAAAAGTTTTTCTCCGTAGTATTGATTTTTATTGCTGTATAATTCAGCCACCACATTGGACAGAATCTCTGTTCCATCAACAGTTATTGCGGCAAAAAATATGGTATCGTTCTGATAAGTTGAAGTTCGTGCCTCGTAAATCAGATAGGCTGAGTAATTGTCTATTTTGTTAAAAGTAACTTCTCCGGTAGTTACAGCTTTAGTTATCTTCCAATCTGAAATAACTTCGTTTGAAACCGTCACCAAAACGGAGTCTTTTCCCTGAGACAATATTTTAAAAGATCCGCTAACCTGAATATTATTTTTTGAACCCCAGGACGTTCCCAAACCTTTTGTGCGATTGTACTTTCCGGTTAAGTCAGACACTGCAGATCCTTGTCCTTCATTTAATAACCAGTTAGCTACCAATCCATTTTCGTTCCCGTTTAATTGGATATCCCTTTCAGCCTCAATTTCCTCAGTACTTTTCACCACATTCCAGATTCTGAAATCAGACAATTTCCCGTCTAAACCCCGACCTTGCCACATTGAACCCTCACCCATAAAAAGATGAGTTTCTGAATGAAGCATTTGTTGAGTTAAAAGCCCCTGTCCAACCAGAAGGCCATCAACATAAAGTATCACAGTATTTTCTGAACTTACAGTCACTGCAACGTACTGCCATGTTTTTAGTTTAATCGTATTTTCAGGAGATATGACTGATTCCCAATTTCCTGTTCCAATATTCATTTCTAACTGCCCTGTTGAATTAAAACGAAAGGCAAATCCAACAGACCCTGAATCATTGGTCCATGATTCGTTGGTAAAAATATAATTGCCCGACCAACTGTCAACATACAGCCAGGTTTCAATTGTAAATTCGTTCAGTGAATATTCATCTATATTTCCACAATCAACATAGCTTTCTGATTGCGAAGAGTCGAATTTCAACACCCACGACTGCCCCTTTGATAAAGTAGTTAAAGAAACAAGTAACAAAGTGAACATTCCAATATTTAAATACTTTTTCATTGAGAATAGTTTAAGGATTGGTTTAGGTCGACATAGAAGATAAGACTAATTTTTATTGACACAGAAAAACTTGTGTGCATCAATTTGACCTATATTAAAGCAGAAACCGATAAATGCTCCTTGTGCTTATTTAATTTCTGAAAGCACATACACGAAGCAACAACGCTAAACGGTATAGTTTGTCTTAGGATGTTTATCTTCCTTATTGAAATCAAGGAGTGATAATTCCTTCTTTATTCAAAAGAGCCATGGCTTCGATAAGCGTTGCTCCACTGGTTTGAGTGGTCAGTTCAGTTGTTGAACCGGGTTTGTTTTTCCAGTATGAACTGAATAAAACGAATTGTTTGTTGGTACCTTCCCGCCAAAGAGTTTCTCCATTGAGTTTGATAAAATTGACGTATCGTTTTTTTATTGCATTGTCCAGATCAGGAAGTAAAATCAGCTGGGTAAAATAACGGATAAAAACTCCTTTGAATAAGCCACCATCTCCTTCACCTTCACTTTTCAGCAAACGATCATTGCCATCTACGAGGTTATTCAGTGTATAATCTGCTGCCTTTACTGCATCATTCAGATATCCTCTTTCTCCGGTAATTTTATATAGTTCGAGAGCTGATCCTAAAAATGTACCTTCGTTATACGTAAAAATCCAGTCTTTCTGAATATTTCCGGTACGGCTGTCAATATTGTCGTACACCGCACCATTTGCAGGATTAAACAAATATTCCTTCTCCCAATCGTATATTTTCAAAGCCCATTCTTTATCTTTTACATCGCCAAATTGCTGGAACATACGAGCGGCCAAAATACAGGCCGGACCATTTGAACAGGCATTTTTGCTGTACGGCTGATCTTTCTTCCAGGATACGCCTCCACCTGCATTTGTATTCCAACCGGTTTGAATATCAATCCAAACTTCTTTAGAGGCTGTTTTAAATTTTGCATCCTGGGTTACATTATATCCACGTAACATGGCCAGAGCAATCCACTCCATGTCGTCATAATATTCGTTGTAGAATGTATTGCCATTTTTCGCTTTTACCCCATCATACCATTGGGTAATTGTTGTTTTGTATAGGTTGTCGTTGGTTCGGCTGTAGGCATCAATCATCACATCGAGTGCATGTGCCTGTGGCCAGTAATTAAAATTTTTCTGTCCGCTGTTGTTGAAATTGAAATAACCATCGGCAGCATTCCAGTACGAAAGTACCATCGTCGAACTGCTGCTGTCGGCAGCCGCATTCCAATCGATGACATATTCCTGCACTTCAGGAACAATTGGTTCATCGTTTTTACTGCATGCCTGAAATAAAGTTGAAATAGAAAATAAGAAATAAAAATACTTGTTCATAATGTTTAAATAAATCAGCAAAATATAGAAAAGGGCCGACACCGAAATGTCAGCCCTTTCAACTTTATCTAAGGTTTATTGGTCTCCAACTTTAACAATGGAGTGAGTGTATTCACCGTCAGCATTGAATGTGGCAGTAAAATCAACCAACGCCAAATCCATCTCACCCGCAAACTTAAATTTGCCATCCCATTGACTGTCGTTTACAGGATACAAATAATAATACGATTCCGGACTAGCAGCGCTAGGACGGCTATCGGTATTCGGTGTTCCCCACCATTCATCAACAGTTTCACCCGCGGCATTAATGGTTGTCATTTTCATTTTATATCGTTCATCTCGACCCCATCCTTCTTGTTTAAATGTAATAGGCTGACTTACAGCTTTGAATACACCATTTTCAGTGTAGGCACAAGAGAACAGGAACGAATTTGTAGGGCAGAAAAACAACTGGAAATCAGTTATCTCAGTATAAACAGCCGATCCAACATTAAAGTCAAGATTGATACGGTAAACGCCGGTTTTTGCAACATTGATCTTTGTTGCTCCTTCTTTCACCAAACCATTTTCAACATAGAATGTCCGTGGAGTGCCAGTAGCAGCTTTCGTATCCGTAAAATAATACGTTTTTCCTGAAGTTAATTTTGTATACACCTCGAATTCGCCATTAGCTGTTGCTTTCATCATTCTTGCTTTCGAAAGATCTGCACCACCTTCGGAAGCATCACCAGTTACAAATACATCAACCGGAACATCAGCAAAACCGGATAAACGGGTAATCTGAATAGTGCGTATTTCTTCAGCTTTAATATCATTAATCCCTTTTGATGAAAAAACAGTCCAGATCAATTTACCTGTTTCAGCCGAACCTATGCCTGCCATACCTGCAATTTTATTCAGTTGTTTGTGAGTAATGGTGGCATGATTGTAACCGCCTGTATTGTCAGAAGCCATACGATAAACCGGGCTTGAAAAATCACCGCCTTCTTTATCGAAAGCAACTTCGTAAAGCACCATACCGCTGTCTTCCGCTTTGGCGGGTTCCCATTCAAAATAAAGACTTGCAGATGCAGAACTTTGCAATACAACTGATTTGTCATTGGTTGGTTCGTAGAGCGTTTTTACTGCGGTAACACGTGTATCTTTCAACGACTCATCTTTACTGCATCCAGTGAATGCAAAAAGTATCGATATAAGTATAGTTAGATTGAGCAATATTGTTTTCATAATCAATATATTTTAATGTTTTTTAATTACGTTTAAATTTTTATTCCTGATAATTAATAACCTTGATTCTGACCCAACGCCGGATTTAAATCTTTTTGCGATTGTGGTACTGCCCATAAATAATCCCGTTCGCTGTTAAAAGATCTTTTATCAAGCCTAACGTAACCATTGTCCATACTTGCATCGCCAAATTTTGCACCATGCGGAAATCCGTTCATGACTACTTCTGCTGTTTTCCAACGGCGTAAGTCAAAAATTCTCAATCCTTCAATGGCCAATTCGCATCGACGCTCGCGGTGAATGATATTTCTCAAATCAGATTGGTTCCATGCGGTGTTAAAAGTTAAAGCTTCAGGATCAGTAAACCCTGCACGTTGACGAAGTGCACCAACAGTGGTATTCCAAACACTTTCATTCATTTGGTTCAATTCGTTTTTTGCTTCAGCATACATTAATAAAACGTCGGCGTAACGAATCATGATCAGGTTTAAGCCAGAAGCCATACCTGCCAGTGACGTAGGATCAAAATACTTCCGCATATAATATCCGGTGGCTGTGGTGTTGGTTCCGGGTCCCTTATATTCATCTACAGCTTCATCCGGAGTGGGTGCTGAACCTGGTTTGATGTAAATGGTATGAGAAGTGACGCCATCACGGTTTAGCCATTGATATCCATCGTAAACAACAGTTGCGGTTAATCTTGGATCGCGGTTATTGTATGGATTATTCTCATTGTACCCTGATCCGGCAGCATTGATTGTCTTACCATTCATGGTAACATAATCGTCCACTAATTCCTGTGTAGGGGCAAGGCTGTTCACCCTGGCTCCCGCTGACTGTGGAGCAAAATCGTAATAGTTACCCCAGGTACGCAAAGATGGCACGTAACCTAAATCAAGAATAACCTCATCGTTATATTCATTTTCAGGAAGGAACAAACCTTTATAGGAAGGGAATAATTTATAGGCACCAAATTCAGAAGTACTGATCAATTTTTCAGTAGTACTTGCCACATTGGCCCAATCGTTTTCGTAAAGGTAAGTTCTGGCTTTGAAGGCAACCACTGTCCCCGAGGTAATCCTTCCTTTGTCGCCTTCAGCATAATCTTCTTTTGCAGGAAGCATACTAACAATAGCATCCATTTCACTGCGGACAAACGCGACCACATCAGCCTTTGGCGTGCGTTCAATGGTTTTTGTTTCCGATAACGACAAGTCGTGATCAAAAAGAGGAACGTCGCCATACCAGGTTGTCAATCTGAAAAACAAAAAGGCCCTGATAAAACGTGCTTCAGCAATCATTCTGGCTTTTACTGCTTCATCCATATCAACTACTCTGTCAATATTTTCAAGAAGTACATGACAGGTTTTTATTCCTTCGTAACAGTTTTTCCATTCATCGGCAAAGCGATTGTTCGAAGCATCTGCCTGTCCTGATGAAATTAACTTTTCAGCGCTGACGCCACGACCTTCATAAACGTTATCAGACAAAGCCTCAGTCTTGAAAAAATAATCATTATTATACATCTGGCTATACGCCATATTTAAAACCATGTTGGCTTTTTCAGCTGAAGACCAGTAATTCCCCTCAGTAAATTTGTTCGTCGGAGCAAGGTCGAGTTTATTACACGATGTTAGCAGTAGAAGAACTACACTTGCAAATACCGCACTATATTTTAAGAATTTCTTTTTCATCATTATTCAGTTTTAAAATTCTAAGTCTAATCCAAATCCATAGTACTTCAAAGTAGGATAATTACGTCCGCTGTTTGCACCAACGCCACCTGTTCCACCCATGTTACTTCCAAACTCGGTCGATTCAGGATCGATGAACGATACTTTTGAAAGGGTAAAGAGGTTTTGGGCATTTATACTTAAGTGTAATTTTTGAACCCCAATTTTAGATGTGATATGTTTTGGGATTGTATAGCCAATCTGGATATTCTTCAAACGGACGTAAGCCGCATTAAAAAGATAAAGATCAGATCCTCTTTGAAAGTTATTTGTATTGGAAGCGGAACCCGCCGCTGTCAAGCGTGGCCATTGGGCATCTGGGTTAACAGGCGTCCAAAAATCCAATTGATGCTTGTATATCACATAAGAGTAGTTCGCATGAAATGGTTCAACCAACTCTCCGCGCAAAAACATGTCGCGTTTACCAACACCTTGCACCAGCATATTAAAATCGAATCCTTTCCATGTCAGGTCATAGGTGAAACCAAACGTATAACGGGGAAAAGCATTGCCTAAAACTGTCCGGTCCTTTTCATCAATTACCCCGTCCTTAGTGATATCCTTATATTTAACATCTCCAGGTTGAACAGTTGCACCAATTGGCAGGGCGCTATTTGCAATTTCCTCATAACTTTGAAACAAACCATCTGTTTTATAGCCAAAATATGAGCCCAAAGAAACACCTTCGCGAATTAGTTTTGACAATTGGTCATTGCTGTCAATTTGTTCATTTCCACCAAAATCGGTTACTTTATTTTTAGAGTCAGCTATATTAAGTCTGAAATTATGACTGAAGTTTCCGGTTTTCGCCCGATAACCAATAGTAGCTTCCCATCCCTGGTTCATCATTTCACCAGCATTTTCTTTTGCAACAGCACCTCCGAATACACTTGGCACTGAAGGAGTCAAAAGGATTTGTGAAGTTACCTTGTTAAAGTAATCGAAAGAGGCATAGAGTTTATTATCCAGGAAGGTCGCGTCAAGACCAATGTTAAAGTTCGCCGACTCTTCCCACCGCAATTCGCTGTTTCCAAAATCGAAACCAGTTCCTGAAACAGCCTGATTATTGAATGCATAAGAATTGGTATAAACTGTATAAGTGGTGAAATAGGAATAATCATCTACATTCTGATTACCCAGCACACCATATGAACTCCTGATTTTTAAATCGCCTACACTTGCTTTATAGCCAGCCATAAAGGATTCTTCCGACATTCTCCAGGCAGCAGTTACTGAAGGGAAAAATCCCCACCGAAACTTTTCTGCAAATTTAGAGGAGCCATCATAACGAAAACTCAGCTCTCCATAATACTTGTCCGCATAGGAATACATTCCACGTCCAAATACAGAATAAATACTTCTTTCCTGGGTTTCCTTTGGAGTATTGTAACTCGTTGGATCGAGTTCAGTATCCGATTCAGGAAGACCTAAATCACGGTCAGTATATTTTTTCTTGATTTCATTGGCCTGTCTGGTATACGATTCGTTAGATGTACCAAGTAAACCGGTAACGTGATGTGCTTCACCAAATGTGCGGTCGTAATTCAGTACAAACTGTGTGTTCAGAATATATTTTTTCTCGTTATAATCTTCTGTATTACGGGTGCTGTTTGCAAAAGAGTTCGGAACTGTTGCCGTTTCGCTGGCATAAAATGGTACTTCGAGACTCCTGATAAAACGGTGATTCGCACTCAAATCCAAACCAACCAGACCTTTTGCGGTTAAACCTTTTGCAAGTTCATATTCAATATTTAAACTTCCAAGAAAGTTGTCTTCATCCTTTTTCTGATAACCACCAGATTCAAGCATTCCCAGCGGATTAAATTCCGATAATACGTCATTAATCAGATAATGCCCATTATCGGCTTTCATTTTATAGGTGTAATAATTCGGAATACGTCCACCATCAACAATTAAAGTTCCGGCGCTTGAATTCGGTGCATTTTGTAAGGTCCGGTTGTATGCCATGAGGGCACTAACTTTCAGCTTCCCATATTCATTCACCAGATTTGTACGGAAATTATAACGTTCCATACCAAAATTGCCAACAAAATTACTCTCCTGATTGTAATAACCAGCAGAGATCATATAGGTCGAATTCTCATTTCCTCCCGACATGCTTGCATTGTAGTTCTGTTGCAGGGCTTGCTTTAATATGCCATCTAAAAACCATTCGCCATCTCCATTTGCCTGCAAATCTCTGATTTGAGCAGGAGTATAAATGGGCGATGAACCTCCGTTGATCAGAGCCTGGTTTTTTAACAATGCATTTTCGTAACCTTTAACCGGAGAGTAAAGTACTTCAGGATCCTGGATTCCGGCCATAGTGCTAAACCTTAGAACTGGTTTTTTATTTTTTGATCCTTTTTTTGTAGTAACCAAAATAACACCGTTCGACGAACGCGATCCGTAGATAGCAGCACTACCGGCATCTTTCAATACAGAAATGTTATCAATATCCGCTGGATTCAATTTATTCAGACTTTCCATTTCAGTAATTAAACCATCAATAACAACAAGCGGATCATTGTTATTCATGGTACTAATACCACGAATATTAATGTTCATACTATTATCATTCGGGTTCATACTTTTTTGCTGAATGACCAGGTTGGCAGAGGCACCCTGAAGCGCTTGAACAGCATTTCCTACCGGACGGTCTTCGAGTACGTTTGACCCTATCTGATCGACTGCACCGATGAGGTTTTTCTTTTGTGTGGTTCCGTAACCAATTACCACAACTTCGTCGATACCAACCAAGTCTTCGGTTAAAACAACATTTACTGTTGTTTGATTTTCAACCTTTACTTCACTGGGTTTCATTCCAATAAACGAAAATTGCAAAATTGCACCTTCAGGAACATTGGAGAGTGAATAATTCCCGTCTCCATCGGTTATGTTGCCTATGCTTGTTCCTTTGATAACAACTGAAGAACCGGGTATTCCATTTCCTGAGGAGTCAGTTACTTTACCGGAAACAGTTTTGCCAGGTTGTTGTGTCGAATTCTGTTCCATATCGGCCCGGAAAAGCATGATATGCCTGTCGTTTACAGAGTATTTAACCCCTGATCCATCAAACAGCAACGATAATGTTTGTTCAATACTTTTACTTTTTACATCCATATTTACCTTTCGGTTCATATCGATGTATTCGGCGCTGTAGGCGAACCGGTATTCACTTTGGTTCTCAATCGCTTCCAATACATCTACCACACGGGCATTCCGAAAGTCTAAACTTAGTTTAGTGTTTTGACTGTATAGGCTGGCAGATACCTGCATCAAACCTATAAATAGGAAAAGGATCGTTAGTCGCATAATTCTAAAGCATTTTTTGTTCCAGATCGGAGGTAGTAAACCTCGGATTCTCGATTTTTTTTTCATAGTTTTGAATGAATTTTGTTAATAAAATGGTTTCATCATTTATTGATGGGCATTTGACCGGGAAGCGTTGCCGCGCCTTCCGGTTTTTTCTTTTTATAATGATTTAGTAATTTTCAGTTTATTGTCTTCATTTTTTTGAATCGATTGTATTTCAATTCAATCACATTTCCGCTTTGAATTGCATCAAGTGGTGTTATTTTTTCCATTAAGCTTAGAATACTGTTTAAATTTTCGTTTTTGATGGTGAAGGTATATGGAAGGTCTTTTATTTCATCGTCCACAATAAACTTCTGATTGTAACGCTTTTCCAGTTTAATTACCAACTCGCTCAGCGGCAGGTTATATACGTTAATCATTCCATCCTTCCAGGAGGTAAACAATACTGTATTTACAGTACTTATTTTCATTTCATTTTTCTCCTTGTTAAATCTGGCAAGTTCTCCAGGTTTCATTTCCTGTCTGAAGTTAGCATGAGATAATGATGTTAATTCAACTTTCCCTTTTTCCAAAATCACCTGAATATCTTTTTCCTCGGCATATCCTGACACACAAAATTCAGTTCCCAAAACCTTAACCCGTAAATCTTCGCTGGACACAACAAATGGTAAATCTTTGTTTTTGGCTACTTTAAAATAAGCTTCACCATTTAATCTGACATCACGGTTACCTGCTGCAAACTGGTTGTTATAAGTTACTGTCGACCCGGAATTAACCCAGATTACTGTACTGTCGGGCAAAACAACTTTCGAGATTTGGCCATAATCGGCAGCCACAGTAGTATAAGCAATCGGTGTGGATGTGTCTGGTTTTGAAAAATAGAAAAGTAACGATGGAACCGAAATCACAAGGATAAAAATGGCAGCATACCTGAAGAATCGTAAAGTACGCTGAGTATGCAACATCTCTGTTTGCATCTGACCAAATATGCTGGATTGAATATTATCCCAATTTTGACGAAACTCCCCGGAAATCTCTTCATGTTTAATTTCATTTTTCCATTCATCCTTCGTTAAACGGAATTCATTTTGATTTTCTTGTTTTCTTATCCAGTATAAAAGCTTTTTTTGCTCATCAGCTGAACTTCTGCCGGATAAATATTCTCTAATGGTTGACTTCATTTATTGTGTTGTTTCAAGTGTAGTACACGATATTTTTCAAAACCCTACCTCATCATGAAAAAAAATTCTGGCTAGAGTCCGATATTTGTCTCCAAAGATTGAATTTGAGGAATAATTGAACGTTCATCCGTAGCAAACAGACCGAAAGCTCAAGCTTTTACTTCAGAAGTATAGCGATCAAAACGGCCATTAGCGGGAATTTCAAAAGTACTTCCTTACGGATTTGTTCTTTGGCCTTATGGATGTGCTTTTCAACTGCTTTAACAGAAATCCCCAGTTCATCGGCTACTTCCTTATTTTTTTTGCCTTCTATTTTGGCTTTTTTGAAAACCATTTTCCGTTTTTCGGGTAGCTTTTCAATGGATAGTTCTATTGCCTCAATTAATTTTATTTCCATCGATTTTTCTTCCTTGCCGGTAAAGTCGATTTGATACAGATACTGAAGTTCGTTTTCTTCAATAAGGCCAATATTCTTATCAACCAAACGCATTTTTTGATCCCGAAGGTAATTGAGGCATCTGTTCCGGAGCATCACAAAAAGTAAACTCTCGATCGACTGTGAGATATTGATGGTGTTTCGTTTTTCCCAAAGTTTCACATAGCATTCCTGAACCAGATCATTCCACTGGGCCTGATCATGAATGAAAAGTCGGCAATAGCCAAGCATCCGGGGAAATGTTTGTTTAAACAATTCCTCGTAAGCAGAAGGATTTCCTTCTTTTAACCGAATATTGAGCTGCGAATTTTCCACTGGATGTAAAGGAAATTATTTTTTTCTTCTCAATGCACTGATTTGAAACAAATGGCAGAATTTACTGTTCTAAATTAATCAATACTAAAATCTATCCAACGATGAAACGTTTTGTTATTCTAAGCTTTTCACTTTTACTATTAGCCGGTTTATTCCTTGTTTTTCAGGGATCAACTCCTTCAGGCTCCGAAAATTATTCAGTTAGCCTTTTTTCACAACCTTCGGCAAAAGATAATTTCCAGCAATACTGTGCCGGATGTCACGGTAACAAAATGGAACGTTTTGCAGGAAACACCTGGGATGCTTTTAAGGCAGGAGGTGACCTGACTCCAGTAATTAAAAACGGACTGCCGGTTTTGGGAATGCCTTCATTTGAAAAAGCTTTTTCGGATGCTGAGATGAAAGCTATTTCAGATTATATTCTGGAGATGAAAAGCAAAAATGATGTCCCTGTGGCTGCAAAGTTTCCAGAAGTAGTCAGGTCAAAATATCAGTCTTTCAGGATAGATACTGTGGCAAAAGGCCTCGATGTTCCCTGGGGAATGGTTTTTTTGCCTGATGGCGATATGCTGGTAACCGAACGCAGCGGGCAATTATTCCGTTTCAGCAATGGAAAACTAAAGGCCATTATTTCCGGAGTACCTGAAGTAATGGCACAGGGCCAGGGTGGATTGATGGATATTGTTTTACATCCCAAATACAAAGAGAATGGCTGGATTTACATCTCGTATTCGAAAAAGGCTCCTGATGGGATCGGTGGAAATACTGCTATTTTCAGGACGAAACTAAAGAATGATAAATTGACCGAACAGCAGGAAATTTTTAACGCTGCACCCAATACAACCAAAGCGCATCATTTTGGCTGTCGAATAGTCTTTGATGATGCGGGTTATTTATTCTTCGGGGTTGGCGAACGGGGCGAATCATCCAATGCACAAACACTGACAAATCATTGCGGCAAAATTCACCGTCTCTTTGACGATGGCCGCATTCCGCCCGATAATCCATTTGTGAATACACCCGGTGCTATGCCAAGTATTTATTCATACGGACATAGGAATCCACAAGGAATCGACATTCATCCGGTTAGCAGGCAAATATACAACAACGAACATGGTCCGCGAGGTGGCGACGAAATCAACCTGGTTGGCAAAGGCAATAATTACGGCTGGCCGGTGATTACCTTCGGAATCAATTACGACGGAACAATTATTACAAAAGAAACTGCAAAAGGAGGAATGGAGCAACCTGTTTTTCAGTGGACGCCTTCTATCGCCCCAAGCAGTATGAAATTTGTAACCGGCAACAAATATCCCGGTTGGAAAGGCGATATTCTGAGTGGTTCCCTGAGTTTTAAGTACCTTGAGCGTGTTCATCTTGAAAACGGGAAAGTAACCGAACAGGAAAAACTGCTTGAAAATGCCGGTCGTGTTCGCAATGTAAGCATCAGTCCTGACGGCTACATTTATGTTGCAGTAGAAAAACCGGGAATGATTTTGAAACTGGTTCCGGTAATTTAAGTCAGCAGAACCTATTGTCAAACAGATTGCCTGATGCAACTTTTATTGGTCCGATTTGGTAAATGAAAATAATCTGAATCAAAAAAAAAGAAAGGAGCCAATAATGCCTGACAGTGTTTACAAAATTATTGAGTTGGTAGGAACCAGCAGCGAATCTTGGGAAAAAGCTGCTGCAAACGCAATCACCAAAGCTTCCGAAACTTTGCGCGAACTTCGAATTGCCGAAGTGAGTGCAATGGATTTGCACATCAAAGATGGCAAAATCGAAAGCTACCGGACTAAACTGAAGGTATCCTTCAAATTTGAAGGACACCATTAATCTCAATCCTGGTTTTACAGAAACACACAAAGAGGACGGCTCCTTAATGGATTCGTCCTCTTTGTGTAATTCAAAAAAAAAAATGATTTATAATTTAAGTCAATCTTAAGGTAAGACTAACCATACTTAAACCTCTGTTGCTTAATCTTTGTAAATAAAAATTAGAAAACTATGATTACAGCAACACACCTCCATGCGATGATTATTCATTTCCCCATTGCCCTCCTGATGGCCGGGTTTCTGTCGGAAATCATTGCCCTGTTTGTTAAAAAAGATTTTTTCAGTAATACCGCGTTTTATCTCTTACTGCTTGGAGCAATAGGAGCCACTGCTGCTTATATTACCGGAAGTTATGCAGGCGAAGGGATCGAAGACGGTCCTCTGAAAATACCAATGGAGCTGCACGAACAGGCCGCCACATTTACGCTTATACTTGCGATTATTACAGCTTTGTTTCGGGTTGTATTAGCTTATTTAAAATACAACAGAACATGGACAACATTGGTAGGAATCATTCTGTTTACGGCCTTGGCGGGCTCAGTAGCAAGAACTGGTTATTTAGGTGGACAACTGGTATACAGTCATGGAGCAGGAGTTGAGTTTGCACTTCCTGATTTCGGCAATACCGGCAACGAAGATTAAATGCTTTCAGTATCTTTGAAAGATAATCATCAGAAATCTTAAATAATGCGTATTCTAGTTGTTGAAGATGAACCTTCAATCGCCAATTTCATCAGAGATGGATTGGAGGAAGAAGGTTTTGCTATAGACGTTGCTGATAACGGGAAAAAAGGCCTGCAACTTGCCCTTGCTAACATAGAGGAATATGATGTGATTCTTTTAGACTGGATGTTGCCTGGATTGAGCGGAATAGAAATATGCCGAAACATACGGCTCGAAAGTAAAACTATTCCAATCATCTTTCTTACAGCAAAGGATACTGTTGACGATGTGGTCTTTGGTCTGGAAACCGGTGCAAATGACTACATCCGAAAGCCCTTTTCTTTTGAAGAACTTCTTGCACGAATTCGTGTATTGATGCGCAAAAATGAGACGGAATCGATCATTTTTTCCGCTTCAGGCATTGAAATGAATATTGAAAAGCATACAGTAACCAAAAACAGCAAACAAATTGATCTTACTCAAAAGGAATTCTCGTTACTCGAATATTTTCTGAGGAACAAAGGAAAGGTATGCCGACGCACCCGAATCATTGAAAAGGTCTGGGATATTCATTTCGACTACGACAATTCGGTGATTGATGTATACATCAATGCCCTGCGGAAAAAACTGGATGAACCCGGCAATACCTCTCTAATCACTACAGTTAGAGGTGTAGGGTACAAAATAGAGGATGACGAATGACTTTGAAATTCAAAAACCGGATTGCACTTTTTAACACACTTGCTGTAGCCTTTACTACAGCATTGGTTTTCCTTGTCATTTATTTTGTAGTAAGTAAAACAGCCTTTACACACTTAGATGATGATATTTTGCTCGAAAAAGAAGAGGTTATTAGCAACCTCGACTGGCATCGCGACTCAATTATAATTAATAAAATGCCCGAGTGGGAAGAAGCTGAGCATAATCAGGTCGAAGTAAATCCAACTTTTCTGCAAATTGCTGATGCGAAAGGAATCATCATTTTTCGTTCCACAAATCTGATTGACGATCAGGTACTGGCTGGCCCTGATGATAACGGGAAAACATCATACAATGGTGTAATCAGCGGTCAACGGATAAGGCTCGGGCAGTTTCCAATAGAGAATGAAGAAGGGGAAGAGATTGGGAAACTTACGATAGCCGTTTCTCAGCAAGAGTCTTTTAATATACTTAACAACTTGATTTGGGTCTTGTTTATATCGTTTCCAATTGTACTCATCGTACAGTTTATTGCATCTTCGCTGGCAGCATCACAAGCCATTGAACCTGTTCATCAACTTATTCGGTCTGCTTCTGGCATCAGCGATTCAAATATCAGTACCCGCCTGATTTTGCCTCAGCATAAAGATGAGTTATATAAATTAACCAAAACCATCAACGAATTGCTGGCGCGTATTGAAGTCAGCATGTTTCAGCAGAAACAATTTACCAGTGATGCTTCTCATGAGATCCGGACTCCGCTTTCAGCTATCAGGGGAACACTCGAAGTGTTAATCAGGAAACAGCGTGAACCTAAGGTTTATGAGGAAAAGGTGACAGAAGTTATTAGTCAGGTTGACAGACTTGATGTTTTACTCGAACAACTTTTACAGCTTGCCCGAATCGATTCAGGTACTGCTATTGCCCGAAATGAAAAAATATTTTTACACGAACTTATTACAGCTTCATCAGAAAGATGGAAAGCACAGGCAAGCGATGCGAATATCAAGCTGCATTTGGATATTCCTAAAGAAGTGGTTGTAAATGGCGATAAGTTTTATCTGGAAATAATACTCGACAATCTAATCAATAATGCCATTAAGTATGGAAAACAAAATGGTAATGTATCTATTTCCTGGAATCGTGAAATAAAATCACTTTCAGTAACAGATAATGGAATTGGCATTTCAGAAGAACATCTGCCCAACATATTCAGCCGGTTTTATCGTGCTGACGAATCAAGAAGTTCGGTAGTAAACGGAAATGGACTTGGACTTTCGATTGTTAAAAAGCTGGCCGATTTACAGCAGATGACCTTAAATGCTGAAAGCCATTTGGGAGAAGGCAGCATTTTTACACTGACATTTACTGCATGATTTTATTAAGCTGATTTTAAGAATTGTTGAAGGAATTTTAAATGTGGACGGCTGCATATTTGTATCATAAAATAAATACAAAAAACAGAAAAAATGAAAAAGTCAACAATCGTTATTATGCTTGTAGCAGTTACAGCAGTTATGGTTTTCCAGTCTTTCACAAGTAGTAAAAAATCAGTAAGTCAGGACGCAAAGGCTGTTAATTTCGCAAATATGCAGGACGCATTTAAAGGTGAAACAACAGCAAGTGCAAAATATGAAGCCTTCAGCAAGAAAGCCGAAGAAGAAGGATTTCACGAAATTGCCATGTTGTTTAAGGCAGCATCCAAATCCGAAAAAATCCATGCAAATAACCATAAATCAGTTTTGGCAAGTGCCAAACAAACTGTACCAGTAATTACTCCTGAATTTACAGTGAAATCGACCAAGGAAAACCTGAAAGATGCCATTGCCGGTGAAGGTTACGAGGTTAAAACTATGTATCCTGAATTTCTTACCAACGCTAATGCAGTTGGAAATCAATTTGCCATGGTAAGTTTAAATTATGCATACAAAACAGAGCAAAAGCACAAAGTTTTTTACGAAAAAGCGTTGGCTGCACTGGAAGCTAACACTGTAAAATCATTACCTACGGTTTATTTTGTATGTCCGGTTTGCGGAAACACCTACGACAATGAGGCTCCGCAACGTTGTGGAATTTCAATGACTGCAGGAGAGAAATTTATTAAGATTGTTAATCTCAACAGTTAATCAGAGTAAAGTATATTAAGGTTAAAGGTAGGAAGCCCCGGAGAAATCCGGGGCTTTTTTTATACGCATTACCCGTGTAATAAAAATATACATTTAAGTATATCAATGATTTTTTCATAACTTCAACAAAAATATTACCCGGAATAAAAATCTAATTTTCCAATTATTCTACTTCGTTTTGACCGCTCTTAATTATTGCCTAATATGTTGCAAAGTCATAAAATGAAGTGATAATTTCATTTAGATTCACCTGCAAAATTTGTTTATCGGAATATTCGTTATTGCTATTTTAAAAACTGACCAACAACATTTTATCATATAAAACTAAGAATCAAACTGAAAAAAGATAACAGTGAACCATTTTAATCGATATCTGAAATCATGAAGAGGAATAAACTTAATAAGTTGTTGCTCTATTGTTTGTTTTCCATCCTGATTTCTGCCAGTTTATTTGGACAAAACAATACTATTGAATTCGACCATTACACTACAAATGAAGGCTTGTCGAACGGCTATATCAATGCAATATTACAGGATAGCAAAGGGTTTATGTGGTTTGGAACGGCTAACGGCTTAAACCGATTTGACGGAATTACTTTTAAAACTTATTATTTTGATTCAAAAGACAGCACCTCCATTCCCGGCAATGGGGCTACTGCTTTAATTGAAGATTCACTGGGCTATATCTGGGTGATAACAACCAATGGGTTGTGCGTATATGATCGTAAAAAAGATAATTTTTCCAGAAAAATAATGCGTGTAAATGGTGAAATTCAACCCAATCATTTTCTGTATTCCGGTATAATTGACGATAACGGTTTTTTATGGGTTTCAGCAGCAAACAATGGAGTTTTTCGGTTTAAAATATATGACAATCCACAAATTTCCGGTAACATAATTGATACGGAAAAATATCTGCAGGGCGAGGATGATGCCGATAAAATTTACAAAAACAATGTCTATTCGTTTATTGAGGATGAGAATAATAAAATTTGGGTAGCCAGTCACAGCAATAAACTCCTGTATTTTAATGACCAGCAAAATAAATTTCTTTCAGAAACAATCAACCATCCGGAGGTTAATAGTTTTAACGATAAACGCAAGGGGTTATTTAAAGATAGCGCTGGTGATTTCTTCATTACTATTGAAGATAAAGGATTATTGGTATGGGACCGAAAGAGAAATGAATTCAGTTTATACAAACCAAACGATACCGATTTAGGACCTAAAGGCAAAGTATTATTTGCCCTTGCTGAAGATAAAAATGGGCTAATCTGGATGGGTGACCGCAATGCCGAAGGGATTAGCATTTTTAATAAAAAAACCAAAAAATTCAGCTATTGCCAATCAGAAGAATTGGATCCTTATTCGTTAAATACAAATAAAATTAATTGCATTTATCAGGATAAAACCGGTGCTATGTGGGTAGGCGGAATTATAGGAATAAATAAATACAGTCCGGGCAAGTTTAAATTTAACCGGTATTACAGCAAGACAAACCGGCAGGACAAATTAAGTTTTAATAATACCCTTTGTTTCGCCGAAAGTAAAACCGGCGCTATCTGGATAGGAACTGACGGTGGTGGGCTAAACAAACTCGACCGGGAAACTGGTAAATTTTCTCATTACAAGGACAACCCTCTCGATCCTAATTCATTAAGCAGCAATGCTGTCATTTCAATTTGTGAAGACCACGAAGGAATCTTATGGATGGGCACATATCATGGCGGATTAGCACGAATGAAAAACGATAAGTTTCATGCCTTTTATCCTGATCCGACCAATCCAAATGCAATTTCCGACCGAAATATTTGGTATGTACTTGAAGATAGTAAAAACAATTTATGGGTAGCCACGTTGAGTACCGGTCTTGAGTTGTTTGACCGAAAGACAAACCGTTTTTATCATTTTACCCAAAAAACCGGCGACTCAACCAGCATACTAAATAATTCAATTACTGAACTTTATGAAGACAGTAAACAAAATCTTTATATAATCGGCAATCAGGGTGTAAGTATAATTGATTTGAAAGCATATGATTTTTCGAAAACACCACCAGACATTAAATTTCGGAATTTACGGCATATCGAAAATAAAAATAGCCTAAGCAGCAATGACATATATTGTGCGAAGGAAGATAATGATAGTAATATATGGTTCGGAACCTCTGGCTCCGGTATTGATAGATTGGAACCGGCAACAGGAAAATTTACAAATTATACCACGAAAAATGGATTGCCGGGTAACTCTGTAACTTCCATTCTGGTTGATAGTCTTAATAATTTATGGCTGGGCACTGATAAAGGTTTGGCCAAATTGAATCCCAAAACAAACGAGGTCATTGTTTTTGATCAAAAGGATGGTTTACAAAACAAGAGTTTAAAAAGTTGGGCGATAAAAACCAAAGACGGCGAAATGTTTTTTGGCGGAATCGATGGTTTTAATTCGTTTTACCCTGACCGGATTATGTATAATCAAAACCAGAATCTTCCTCCTGTTATTATTACAAGTTTAAAAATTTTCAATAATCCGGTTAAAATAGGAGCGAAATTCAATAACAGAATTCTGTTGGATAATGATATCAGCGAAACCAGAGAACTGGTACTCTCCTATCGCGAAAACTACTTTACATTCGAATTTATTGCCCTCGATTATACTACTCCGGAAAAGAATAATTATGCCTATATGATGGAGGGTTTTGACGAAGAATGGGTTCAGTGCAGCACCAAACGCGAAGCCAATTACACAAACCTTGATCCCGGAGAATACACGTTCAGAGTAAAAGCTTCAAACAACGATGGGATATGGAATGAAAAAGGATCATCAATTAAGGTCATTATTTTACCACCCTGGTGGGAAACATTATGGTTCAGGTTAATTGCAGCTTTGTCTATAATTTTCATAATTGGATACATTTTTTATTCCCGCATTAAACATTTCAAAAGGCAAAAGGTACTGCTCGAGAAATTAGTGGCTCAAAAAACGTCAGAGCTTCAAAAGATGAACAATACATTAGTCGAACAGGCCGAAGAACTTAACCAAACCAATTTAATACTCGAAGAAAGGCAGGAACAAATTGAAGAGCAAAGTGAAGAATTACTTGCACAAAAAGAATCGCTTATTAAAATGAATAACGATTTAAATGACCTTAATGCAACCAAGGATAAGTTCTTTTCGATCATTGCGCACGACATTAAAAATCCATTCAATGCTGTGCTGGGGTTTACCGATTTACTTGAAGAAAACTTTAACGAATGGGATAACGAGCAGAAACTCGAAGTTATTGGTCTTATCAATAAATCGGCCAACAACCTTTATCTGCTGCTTGAAAATCTACTGCAATGGTCCCGATCTCAAAGTGGTGTTATGAGATTTAATCCACAAAAGATCGATCTGAATGAAGCGTTTACTAAAGCGGTTAATCTATTTAGGGAAACGGCTACCACCAAAAACATTGGACTAAAAATATCATCTGCTAAGGCAAGCCTTTTTGTTTATGCTGACGTTAACATGCTCGACACAATACTTCGAAACCTGGTAAGTAATGCACTTAAATTTACAGTTCCGGGAGGGAAAGTTCAGCTCTTTGCCGAAATGTGCGGTGATTATGCGATCATTAAGGTTAAAGATAATGGTGTTGGCATCAGCAAAGAAATTCAGGATCGGCTATTCCTAATTGATAATCAAACGAGCACTTTTGGTACACAAAACGAACTTGGTACCGGATTAGGGCTTATCCTTGTTAAAGAATTTGTTTCGAAACAAGGAGGTGAAATAGGCATAGAAAGTATCCCGGGCAAAGGCAGTACCTTCCATTTCACTCTGCCGCTGGCAACGAATTAATTTTACAGACATATTCGTTTCCCGAAAATTTTAACAGAATCGAACCATACAATAAAAAACCGGATGACTGAAAAGTCCAGACCACCCGGCTTATGTTGTTTACTATCATCAAATTATTTCATCACAACCTGTATCTCATCTCCTCCAAATCCGTCGGCTTTGGCCGTCAGCGAAATTGTTCCGGCAGTTCCTGATGGACGAAGTATAACCAGACATTTTCCTTTAAATGTTTTGCATTCCGGAGTCCGGAAGCTTTTCATATCATTCGGATTTCCATTTTCCACAGCTGCCAATTCTCCATCTCCTGAAATACTGAACTGAATGGGGACATTGGCATCCGGAACTAAATTTCCGTCTTCGTCGGTCACTTCAACGGTTACATAAGAGAGGTCGTTTCGGCTCGCTTTTATTTCCGAACGGTCAGCCGTTAAGCGAATTTTAGCCGGTTTGCCGGTGGTCTTCAGAATCTTCGATTCCATTTCTTTCCCATCCTGAAGGGCGATGGCTATTAATTCGCCGGCTTCGTATGGCACTTCAAAAGTTGCAGTCAGTTTAGTGTCGGCCGAAACCGGTTTTGTTCCTATTACCTTGCCATTCAGCTCCAGCCTGGCTTCAGGATAGTTGGAGTAGACATTTACCTGTAGCTTTTGGCCTTCATTTCCAGCCCAATTCCAGCTCTGTTGCTCATCGGGCCATCCCCAGAAACTTACATTTTCGAACATTCCTGATGGAATAGGTGCATGAACAGCCATTTCCAGATTGCTGTTTTTCCAAACCACATCGCGGAAATACGATTGAGGCTTTTTGAATCCGCAGATATCTATGTCGCCACAATTCGCATTATACCACGGCCATCCGGGCGCAAAAGTCACTTTTTTATCTTTCCCGATCAACGCATTTCCGATTCCGGATTCTCCAAGATAGTCCATCGCAGTCCAGACAAAATCACCTATCACATAAGGATATTTTTCAACCATCTGCCAATTTTCAAATGCCTGAACCGGGAACGATTCGGTTCCGGCCATTATTCTTTCCGGAGCTATTTTGTGATCGTTTTCATATTCATCAAGTTTATAATTGTAACCGCATACATCGAGCTGTGCAAATGCAGGAATGGTCGTTTCCCATGTTTTGCCTGGGTGATCCCAGAAAGAGCAAATTGCTTCAGTAACCGGACGGGTTGTATCCATTGTTTTAATAATTGCACTCAAATTTTTCATGATTGCCAATCCGGACGAATCAACCCGCTCGTTGATTTCGTTGCCAATACTCCACATAATTATTGAAGGATGGTTGCGGTCGCGCATTATCATCGCCTCCAGATCGCGCTGATGCCATTCGTCGAAATAAAGATTGTAGTCTTCCGGATTTTTAGGCCGTTGCCATTGGTCAAAAGCTTCGTCGATCACTAAAACTCCAAGTCGGTCACAAGCATCCAGAAATTGATGCGATGGCGGATTGTGGCTGGTGCGAATGGCGTTAAACCCGAATTTCTTCATCAGTTCAACACGACGTTCTTCAGCACGGTCGAGAGTGGCAGAACCTAACGGACCATTGTCGTGGTGCATACATCCGCCTTTTAAAAGTACCGGTTCGCCATTCAGTAGAAAACCCTTTTCAGCACTGAATTCGATAGAACGAATGCCAAAAGTGGTGGTTTTCTGATCAATGACGGTACCATTTAAACTGATTTCAGTAACGGCACGATAGAGTGTAGGTGTTTCGATTGACCAAAGGGATGGACTCTTCAGATCAAACACTTGTTCGATGTCTGTTTTTTCTTCCTTAAACGGACTAACGGTTGTTTTTGCATCACACACCGCTTTTCCGTCAGGAGAAAGGATTTGGGTAGTAACCTTCAAATCAGCACTTTCTTTATCTTCATTGCTAACCTGGATATCGAATTTAACGGTCGCCTTATCGGTGCTTACTTCAGGAGTAGTTACAAAGATTCCCCATACCGGTATGTTCACCTTGCTGGTAATCTGCAAAACGACATGACGGTATATGCCCGATCCACTGTACCAACGACTGTTTTTGCCTGTGTTATTTACTTTTACCGCCAGTGAATTTGGCTCTCCGAAAGGTTTTAAGAAGGGAGTGAGATCGTAATTAAATGGCGTGTAACCATAAGGATGAATACCCAGTGATTGCCCGTTAATCCAAACTTCCGAATTCATGTAAACTCCATCGAAGCAGATTTGTACCTTTTTACCTTCTGATGATTTATCCAGGGTAAAGGTTTTGCGATACCAACCGGTTCCACCCATCACATTTCCGGTTGCCCCCATGCCCGGGCTATCTTCCGAGAATGGTCCGATTTGCTGTTTCCCATCAATCGTTGGGAAATCTTCGATGCTCCAATCGTGCGGAAGATCGAGTGACCGCCATTGCGAATCGTCAAAAGTTGCCGACTCTGCTCCGGAAACATCTCCCAAATTAAACTTCCAATCTGAATCAAAATTCTGTTCCCTGTTCGTAAAATCAGGTTTTGTATTGTTGCAGGAGGTTAATCCGATAGCCGTTAATAAAATCAGAAATCCTGTGGCAATTCTGGTCGGTTTCAGTTTAAATTGCAGTGAAATTATCTGCTTTTTCATAGTTATAAATTTGAGTTAGTTATATATCGTTTAGTTTTTTTTTTAATCAGGGCACCTGCTATAATTCCGACTACTTTTAACTTAATCAGTTACGCCAAATGGGAAAGTGATTTTTGGATCGCTTAAAATCGTCGGTTTATCTTCCGGAAACGGAAGCTGAATTTTTCTATCTGTTGCCCAGGCCTGATTGTCTGAAAATGTAGCGCCTGAATACTCACCATTTACAAAAGAAGCCGAAGGTCCGGAGATCAGAAATACATTTTTTTCGAACCTGAATCCAGGATAATCGCCCGGTTCAAAACTCACCGCGTGTCCGTATCTGTTTACAACGGTATTGCCGGTAATCAGGCAGTCCGACATGGATTCGGGCGTGCCTGCGGCGATCCACATCAGCAAACCGGCTTGTCCGTTTTTACGACCATCGTCATAGCTGATGTTGTTCCGTATGATGTTGTTTTTCCAAACCGATGCTCCATAATACTGAAATAGTCCATACCCGGCACCCTGGTTATTGGCCGAATAGTTGTATTGCATCACCGAGTTGGTGATTCCGCCATCGAAGTCGAACCCACCGCCATCCTTCCCGTTTACTGAAGTTTTGTTATCGTGCGAATAACAATGCTGAATGATTATGCTATCACATTGGTATGCCCAGATTCCGACCGGACCGTTTCCTTCCCTGGGCATGTCCCAGCCGTTGTTCATGGCCTCGCAATATTCTATAACGCCGTTGGTTACACCGCCTATCAGGATTCCATTTCCGGAGTGATTATTTTTGGCTTCCGGACAACCCGGATTATTTTCGGCAACACAATTTGCAATGTATAAATTCCTGAAAGTTTTGCCTCCTGAACCTTCCAGACCGCCTGCATCCTGTCCGTCAGATTCAACATTTATACCTGAAAATCCATTATCGTGTGCATAAACATTTGTAATCCGAAGATTTTTCCCACCAACTGCTTTTATTCCCGACCACAAAAAACCACTTGCCTCAATGCTGTCGATCATACAATTCAGAGTTCTCCGGAATTCGAGTCCACTTCCGGAGTTTCCTGTTAAACGACCATCTCCCTTTAAAATCAGTTTTTTTACCTGAAGCCACGAGCAGCTATCTGCCAGGATTGCATTCTGACTTGTACCATTCAGAATGGCCCGTCCATTTCCATATGATGAAATTAGAACCGGATTTTCTTTGGTTCCAGAAATTCCCATAAGATGGAGTGTGCCATCAAATATTTGTCCTCCTGCGAAAAAAACGGAATCTCCCGGATTAAGCCGAAGTTTATTTATTCTTTCTATGGATTGGAACGGACTATCTGGAGTCCCCGGATTGGTGTCGTTACCTGTTTGAGAATCGACATAGAATGCTGATATGGAATCGGAACCAAAACTTATTGCAGGAACTGAAAAACACAAGATCCGCAGAACGATTTTCAACAGGTCCATAGGCACTTTGTTATTTTATAAATTTTTGTTCTTTCAGAAAATTGGTCATGCGTTGCATGGTTGGCAAAAAGTTCGGATTACTCACAGGCCAGTCGCACGAATGATTCGCATCTTTAACCGGAATAAGTTCACACACATTTCCGGCTTCTTTCATTAATCTGGTAAACTTTTCAGCATACTGAAAAGGGGTTGTATTGTCCTTGGTTCCATTCGAAAAAATGGTTGGTGGCCATCCTTTTTTTACATGCAGAATAGGTGAAAATTCAGGATGAACATCGAAAAATGCTTTTCCAAAACCTTCGCCCAATACCGGATTGTGCATCACAATGGCATTTGGTTTTGAACTGATTTTCAGATCTTCGTCAGGAGCATCGCCACCATCAAGAAAAGTACAGGCAGCGAGATGACCACCGGCTGAACCACCGGCAGCAATAATCTTATTTGGATCAATACCCAACTCTTTGGCATGTGCCCGAACATACCGGATAGCCGATTTGGCATCCTGAATACATTCTATTGGTGTCGTTCCATGACGCGACTTTACCCTGTAATCAGCTTCAATACCAACGATTCCGTGATCACGAAACCAGGCAGGATTCGGTATCTGACCATATACATCTCCCTCTACCCAACCTCCGCCAGTAAAATACACGATGGCAGGCAAAGCTTCATCCGACTTTTTCAACGGACGGAGCAAGTACAAATACATATCTTCCTGAGGTGTTTTGTTATACAGTACTTTCTCGGCCAATGCTGCAAGATTATGGCCGGTAAGTTTATAACTTTCTTTAACTGCGGACAGAGAAATAGCCGAATCAGGTTTTTCTTTTTCAAAAAAGTTTCGGGCCTGAAGATTTCCGGAAAACAGGATGATTAGAATGAAAAGTAATGGTTTCATTTTTAGTTGTTTATTGAAATTTTCCAAATTCATTTGATCCGATTTAATTATTTCAGTTCATCGTAGGGTCAGGACATGTCCTGACCGAATGATAATAAGAATAATAAGAAAAGAAACGGACAGGACATGTCCTGTCCGTACTGTATTTTGTTTCAATAAAATCATTCCTGTCGCGCCGAAAAATCATTTTTGCTTCGATCAAAATTACCGGTCGGCGCTGGTTCCGGTTGATCATTCAATCCCCGGATTAAAGTTCAGGATGACAGGGATCAATGACTTTTTATAACCCTATCTCCTAAAACCTTTCTTACCACTTATCCGTCCGGAACGGTGCTAAAGGCAAACCTTCAGTGCTAAATACATCGGGCATGGAGATGTCATCGAAACAGAAACGAACCGCAACCGGAGTTTTTACCTGTTTGGATGACAGAATAATTGAGTTGCCATCAATTTTAGCTGTAGCAGTCATGAAATTCTTATCCTCACCTGCAACCAGGAATTTTTGAGGAGTTTTGCCAGTACATTTCAAACTGGTTAGTACATTGTCAAAAGTCAGTCGAACTTTGCCTTTTTCAACCTGCATCGACTTGTATTCAGGACTTTTGTATGCACCGGTATTTTGCTTGTATGTTTCTGCCAATGCATAGTTAGCCAGTCGTTTCCCAACATTAAGTTTGTCTTTCGGATGAATGTCCTTGATGTTGTCAACCAAATCAGAAATAACCACCATTCCTGTATTGGGAATTGTTTTAGCTGCAATATCCTGTTGCTCACGAAGATATTCGGAAGTTCCCTTGTCTCCATAGGTATAAGGAGCAATCTGTACAAAATAGAATGGAAAATCTTTCTTAAAATCGGCCCGCCAGTTTTCGATCAATGTTTTCATTAACTCTGAATAAACCGGATAATTTTCGCAGTTAGATTCGCCCTGATACCAGATAGCGCCAGCAATTTCATATGGAACAAAAGGAGCTATCATGGAATTGTACAAAGCTCCCGGGCTGCCTGGCCACCATTCTGAATGGTCAGTATGTTTCGATTTTTCCAATACCGGATTGTTCTCAATTCTGCTTTTTTCAATCCAGACTTCAGCAGGAGTTCCACCCCAGGCCGAAACAATTATGCCAACCGGCACATTCAGCTTTTGCTGCAATTCACGTGCAAAGAAATAGCCGGTGGCACTGGTTGCCCTCATGGTTTCGGGGGTGCACATGGTCCAGGTTGCATTGCAGGTTTGCTGCGGATAATCCGCTCCAATTTTCTGAACATGAAAAATGCGGATATTTGGATTATTTGCTTTGGCTGCTTCTTCTTCACCGTTGATCAGCTTCCAGTTGACACTCATTTCCATGTTAGACTGACCACTGCAAATCCAAACTTCGCCCAACATGACATTGTTCAAAGTCAGGCCATTATCCCCAATAATTTGAATAGAATATGGGCCACCGGCAGAACTGGTTTTAATCGTTGTTTTCCATGCTGCTGTGTTATCTGCTTTTACTTTCACTGTATCATTAGCATTCCAGCTTGTGACAATTTTAACTGTCTCTCCCGGATTTGACCAACCCCACAAAGCAACATCAGCATTTTGCTGCAACACCATGTTGTCCGAAAAAACAGAAGGAAGAATGATCTTTCCAAACATCGTTGAACTGAAAATGGAAAGAATAAAAAAAGTTAATAAGATGTGCTTCATTGTAATAATATTTTTTGTTTATGTTGTTTATTGCTATTCCGTCCGGAACAAGATTGACTCTTCAATCTGCGTCTTTCGCGGATGGTAATACATTGTTCCATTTAATTCCCAGGGGTATCGCTACTTTGTCTATTTGCCCCATACTACAATTTCCACGAGTCGTTCCAGTAAATCTTCGGTGCATCGTTTTCAAATTCGATTGGTAACCAAATATACCGGCCATCAATCGGGTTATCGGGAGTCCAGCGGTCTCCCATAAAAATGTAGCAGTCTTTCTTGCCCAGAACCTGAAGAACATAATTACTTTGCGAATGAAATGTTGTTTCCGAATCACCTCCAACAGCCGGATTTCCAAGCTCAGTCCAGTTTCCGAAAATTTCATCGGCTACTGCAGAACGGGCAGCATTGGGAGCCCAACCAGTGCAGTCAGACGCTATGATGTAATATTTACCGTTTCGTTTAAAAAGCGTTGCTCCTTCCATGTATCGTCCGGCGAATACCCGGAAATATTCTCCGGAATACGATAAATAATCGTCAGTTAGTTTAGAAATATGCAGGGTGCTGTTTTCTTCGGAAGAATAAATGTGATAGGCCGAACCGTCATCATCGACAAACAAGTTCATATCGCGCGCCATTTGTCCACCTTTAAAATCGCGACCCAGCAAGTTCACCGAGTCAACCGGAGCAGGCAGGCAGCCTTTTCCACCGCAATACGAATCTTTTACTTCAGGCGAAACTGGCTTTTTATGACACGACTGAACATTTACCGGCCAGTATCCGGCATTCGGACGGAAACTTTTCAGGAAAGTAAAAGGACCGGTTGGATTATCGCTTACTGCCACTCCACTGCGGGCAGCATAATAGCCTTTTCCTTTCAGCTCGAGGTGAAACCACATGACAAACTTCCCGGTTTTAGCATTAAAAATCACCTTGGGCCTTTCGAGCACACAACCTTTGGCTATATCGCTGGCCGGATCTGTTTCATTCACTTTCAGAGCAATACCTTCATCTTTCCAGTTGTACAGATCAGATGACGAATAACAACTGACACCAACCTGAGCCGAGTTTCCGATTTTACCGGCAATTTTATGCTCGCCATACCAGTAATAAAGTCCATTATTATATAGAATTCCGCCTCCGTGAGCATTGATGTGCTTGCCGTTGTTGTCTCTCCACATTTCGCCCGGAGTGAATTGTTTGGCAGGTTGTGCTTTCAGAAGAAAAACACAGAAAAAGGCAAGAAAAAAGAATTGAAATTTGCGAATCATATCAGTTTGGTTAAGGTTTCCACATTCTCTCCGTAAAGTTAAAATCTTGCCGGAAAATGACAAGTTAAAAGTGTCGGTATGTCACTAATAAAAAATATGCATTTAAATCATTTTAATTCCCGCCTTATTCTCTGAAAATAAAGATTAGAATTCAGGATAAAAGCTCTATCATAGTTATTTACAAAAAAAATATCTGCAAAAATCGTTATCCGGCAATGTATTTTCCACCAGGTAAATAGGATAATAATTTAATCACAACATAGGAACTTATAAAGGTTACGAGACTAATTGCAGGGTAAAAATACTCCTGCCCCGTGATCGAAGAAATCATCAATTTATAAGCAATATTCAGAATAAGGATATGAAGCAGGTAAATACCGTAACTTTTAAGCGAAACGTCTTCTGTTAGTTTGGCATACCATGAATTTCTGTTTTTGAAAGTCAGATTTTTTACCAGGAAGAAAAATCCAAGAGTCATCATGGCAACGTTAATGGTTTCGAATCCCCAGGTCAGTTCAAGTTCCTGAACCGTTTGGGCAGTTTCAAACCTGCTTCCAAATCCATAAGCAGTAATAGCGTATCCGATCAGAATAAGAATAAAACCGAAAAGAAAATCCCGGTTTTTTCTTTGTGAATAAAACCGTTTTATGTATAACCCTAAAACCGCATAACCCAAAAATCCGGAGAAATAAAGTAGCATCGGGGTTTGATTCCAATAGCATTCGCCCCATATATCAGGAAAAATCTGATGAATAAAAGGTATCGATAAAGTTACAGCCCAAAGTGCCAGATAATATTCGATGTGACGTTTTGGTGCAGTTTGCAGCCATGGCGAAATGATTGGTGCAAACAGATAAATACCCATTAACATATAAACATACCAGAGATGTCCAATTTGTGTTCCGTAATTAACCGGAATGTGAAGAATATTAATGATAACTTCCTTAATATCAACTTTCCCAAGCAGAAAAGGATAAATGGCATAAATGGTACACCAAATTAGAAATGGGATCAAAACACGGGTGAATTTTTTCCTGAAAAATGTCTGAAATTCATCTTTAACCGGGAATAAAAAGTAGCCTGAAATCATTACAAACAAAGGCACACACGATCTGAAAAGCGAATTAAAAATGGTAACCCAAAAGTTTCCGGCGCCATGCAGAATTCCTCCATCCGGAGAAATGTAAAAAAACTCTCCGGTATGAATTTGCACAACCATGTAGCATGCCAGCACGCGAAGAATATCCAGACCTGCGTTTCTTTGGAAAGGCTTAGATGAAGATGTGTCCATAAGTTTAGTTTTGGTAGAAGTTAGTTTCCCAAAAGTAAAGAAATGACTACAAGTAACACATCTCTGGAACATCTTATTTTCAGACAGGTATTTCCTGAAGAGATAAATTGATCTGGCAACTAGTGTTGTATTAAGCTCCTAATAACGGAAAGTCATTCCGGACTTGTTTCGGAATCTGTTGTTTGAGGACGAGATGCTGAAATAAATTCAGCATGACAATTGATATATTAAGCTTCACACCATACCAGCAACCGAACAATTTCAAACCAACTCCATTCTAGTTTGCGCTGTTAAAATAATTGCTCATAAAAAGCAACTGAAATTTCACTGCATTTGTCCAGTATGGCCAGCTGTGTCCACCGGGACGTGTAATAAAATCATGTGGAATGTTGCGGTACATCAACTGTTGGTGTAAGTTTTCATTCACCTTATAAAAGAAATCATCCGTTCCGCAATCGATAATCATAGCCAGTGAATTTGGAGTCAGTAAATTCAGCATATTTATCACCGTATTTTTTTCCCATCGCTCAGGTTGTTCGGCATATGTACCCAGAAATTTGGCCATGTCCCAGTTATTGGGGAAAGGCCGTATATCAACTCCTCCACTCATGCTTCCTGCCGCACCATACACATCCTGATGTTTGATTGCCAGATACAAAGCACCGTGACCGCCCATACTTAAACCAGCAATTGCCCGGCCTTTCCGGTCTTTAATTGTTTTGTACTTTACATCAATCGCATTCACCAATTCGCCGGAAATAAAAGTCTCGTACTGTGATTTTGGATCAACCGGACTATTCCAGTACCAACTGCCAAATCCTCCATCAGGGCAAACAATAATCAGGTTAAGCTGGTCTGCAGCTTTTTCGAATCCTTTGGCTTTGTTGATCCAGTCGAGGTGATTTCCACTATATCCGTGAAGCAAATAAACAACCGGTAATTTTTGAACTAAAGCATAATTGTCGGGTGTTATTATTACCGATTTAATGTTTCGCTGCATCGACTGACTGAAAACCTGAATGGTATCAACGATTGCGGCCTGAGATGAAGAAAAAGTCAGGATAATCAGAAGAAAAAAAACAATACGTTTCATTTTAATTTAGGATTTAGTTTCGGCTTTAAATATAGGCTAAAAATAATAATGACTAAGTACTTTTAAGAGGAAGTGATTCCTTCTAAATAAATCAGCCAGTAGTTGATAAATCTGAAATTTTAATGAATATGAATTACCAAATTCCCAATACCAATCCGGAAAGTGCAAAAAGAATGATGTACATACCGGCATCGATCGCAAGAAGCTTCAATGAACGGTTGGCGAACAGGTATGTAGCAGTCATTGGTGGAAGAACCCACACAAACCAAATCAGTATTCCGGCATGTAATCCATCCTTCCATCCCGAGTTGGAAGCCACAGCACTCAACCCGGCAGGAGCCAGAAAATGCATTACTCCAGTACCTCCGAAAATAAGCGGATAGTTGGCTTTGCGCTCTAAGGTGGTTTTATTTTCACTTTTTCCATGTTTTACCAAACAGGAATTCCTGATGCCATAAAGCACCCAGTGCAAACGAAACAAAAGTCATTAGGATGACAGGAATCCAATGAATATTTGAAATAAGAGAAGTGAAGTTCATATTATTCAGATATTTATATTTGAGTCTGATGAGAAAATGTTAAAATAATTCCTTTCTAATATTTAGGTGATAAATCTATCAAATTTTTACGAAAACAAATTTTTCATTGAATTTTCCAACTATCGTGTTGAAGTATTTCTTAAGATCCACGTATTCTGATACATCATATACATCCTTTTTAAATTCATAACTTCCAATAATAAAAATTGAGTTTTCCTTTTGTACATCAGTAAGGAAGATTATTTTAATTCTGTCGTTGTTTATTGTAACATTATCGGGTTTTACAAAAAGCTTGTAGCCTGAAGGTATTTGAATGGTTGACTGAAACATATAAGATTTTCGATATGTGAAATCTACAGGATAGTTCCTAACAGGTTGTTTGAGCGGATTTTCTGTTATTGTAAAGTTGCAAAATGGCGATATTACGATTTTATCTTCTATCGTTTCAATTGGAATTTTATTGGAAAAATCAATTTCCAGAGGTTTTTCATATTGGTATAAATCCACTGCACTTATTGAATCGCTTGCCGGTGAATTCGTGCCCAGAAGATCAGCTTTTAACTCTTTGTATGACGTAGTATACTTATTCCGGTAATTAATTGCCTCTAACCCGGAGGTAACCAATTTACAGTTTTGAGTAAGGCTGTCATTGTCTTGATTGGTTTGCAGATCAAATTTATACGAAATGCCTGAAACAGATTTACTTTTTAGTTTTACCCATTCGATCCCCTTTTTTTGAATAATAAGGCCCTGATTATTTATACTTCGTGAAGGAATTTCAGCGAAATTGCAAAAAGGTTCTGTAGCATCAAGAAGGATATATAAACTGTCAATTTTTGCCATTACGATCACATAATTGAAAAAGTGATGAAAAGGATAATCAATTTTAATCTGACCATGATTCCGGGTGCTTAAAATAACGGGATATGCCTCAATACCGGCCTTATTTAGCATTCCTGCCATAAACAGATTGATGTCGGCACAATTTCCTGTTTTGCTGGCTAGAAATTCCTTGACACTTTTTGAGGCAAATTTATCATTATTCCCATTCCAGTTGAAATTTGACTTCATTAAGCGTTCAATACTTTTAGCCCTTTCAATTGGAGTTTTTGTCAAAATTTGCATGGTGTCAATTATCTCACTGCTTTTCTTTTCACTCGCATTCTGGTACTTTCCAAATGAGGTATTATCAATCAATTCTTTCGATAACTTGGGCCAGGTACTCATTACTTCCTGGGCACCACCGTAAGGACTGTTTATTACCGACAATTGGAAATCGAGCTTAATGATATAATCATCAATTGAAGTAATGAATGATTCATCTTTAAATGCCGGCAGATCTTTCATTACAAAAACATAGACCATATCTTTATAGTCGATCGACCCAAATGGACTTGACGGACTATTTGCCTCATAATTTTTAAAGTCGTCAAATTTTTCGGCTCCCTGGAACAAGTACCTATATGTGTAAAATGGAATCATTTTCGTGGTGTATTCACTGTATATCACCGGAATCCTGCTCTGAAACTCCCAGCCGCGAAGGTTAAAAAGATAAGGACTTTTTATCTGATAGGAAACTTCGATAACTGAACCTTCCTTAACATCGGGCATAGCAAATTTTTTATTTTGCCAATGTTCACTAAATTTTTCATCATATGCATTTTTCGGATCTAAAGATGATTTTCGAACCTGTCCGTTTTCAAAGTTATAAGTATTCCCCTTAAGCTCTGAAATCTGTTCGTATTTTCTGTTTTCTTCATAAAATGGAATTGAAATTTCAGCCCACTTCAGTCCTGCTTTCGTAAATATTTTAATTTTCATTTTGTGGTTGAAGACAATATAAAAACCGCTATCATCTCTTTCGAAATGAGATTCTCCAATATCGTAAATTACAACTGCTTCTGCCGCAGGATCTTTATCGTAGCGTTGAAGTTGAAATTCTTCGCTGCTGAATTTTCCAAATTCATGAATGAAGTTTTGCGCCACAGTTAATTGAATACTGCCGATGTAGAACAGAATAAAAATAAGTTGCTTTTTCATTGATGTTTGTTTTGTGAATATTTGAGGTATTTAATCGCAAGGTTTGAGGATAATTTTCATTCTGTCGATATCCTTTACCGACTTTATAAAAGCATAAAATTCAGGATACTGCTCAAGTGAATACGATGCAGAAAACAGGTTGAACCGTTTTATTTCCTGAATTTTTCCTTCGGATACATTAAATTTCATGGTATAACTTCCAAAGATGGTCGTTATTGAAATGGAATCGGGATGGTTTTTTACTTTATAACCTGTTGGTAAGTTGTATATCAAGGTGTCGGAATTGCAAATTGGGTATGGTAGCTCTACCGGTAGGTTCCTGTTTGATGGAATCGTAAAGGGCGGAATTCTACACGGAAAAAGGCTGAAATAATATTCATTGCCCAACGGTTTCAGAAATTTATTCAGATTTAATGTTGCGTTTAATTCAATATGCGCAGTATCCCGGTTCAGTTTTTTTAAGTCCCAGTTTAAAACCTCATAATTATCAAAAGGCATATAGCTCCGGATAATTCTGTCTTTTTCACTATCAGTAAACTCAGTATGGAGTTGGTTGAACTTCTCAAAGTCGTCACCTTTGAACGACATATTCAGTTTTAGTTCAGTATTTCCACTGGCATTGAGGTCAAATTCAAGTTTATAAGATGCCTGATTTTCTTCCGGTCTTAAAGCCGGAGTTCGAACAAGGTGACTGTGATCCTGTGAAACTAAAAGCGCATCCCGGTTTTGGGTAAAGGTTCCCAAATATCCAAACGGGTTGGTGTTATTTGTGTTTTCAAGCCAAATCGTATCGCTATTTAGTGGAACGGCAAGTACGATATGATTAAACTGTGGACCTGCAAAATCTTTTATCAGAATGTGCGGTTGATCGCCGGCGTATATTTTGGTATAAAAAGACTCAATTCCAACATAGCTAAGTAAAGCTTTCATGTAGTTTGTCAATGCTTTGCAGTCGCCATATTTGTTTTGCGATACATACGAGGCAGGATACGGTTTCAAGCCGCCTATTCCGATGGATACATTGATGTAACGTGTATGATCCTGTAAATAATGATATAGTATTTTTACAATTTCCTTTTTATCAGTAACACCCTTAATAAGGGCTAAAACCGTATTTTTTTCATCGTCAGGCAAAATATCCAGACCCTGCATAAGTCTGTACTGCCAGTTGCCATAAGATTCCCAGTTTTGGGTACTGCCTTCAACTCCATAATTGAAATTCAAAGGGGCTACAATAACATAAGGTATCAAATATTCAGGATTCGAAAAAATTTCCGGTTTTATGGGGTTGAGATAAGATGCTTCCCATTCTGTTGCTACGTTTGTTTCTGTTGAATCTGTTTTGAAATCGGAAATATTGCTTTTAAACGTGTTATACTGAAAACCTTTTGGAAGTATGGTTTTTAGTTTCGCTGTTTTTGTCGGTATTGAATTGTAGATTACGGGAGACCAGTATGCTATGGTGATGAAATTCCGGTAAGTCGTTGTGTAAGTATAAAAAACCTTATAAGGATATACATGGTGTTTTAGCTCAAAATATTTAGTAAAGTTATCCTCGTATAATGAAATATCAGAAATAGCACTCTTCTCTTTTATTTCGCTATTTTTTAATTCTCTTACCTTTTTACCATTCATATCTTCAATCCAAGCTTCAATATCTGAGATTTTTTCAGACTTTGAATATGGAATTGATACTTCGGTATATTTATCGCCGGAACGATTATTTACCTGGATGGTAACCGAGTCCGTGGCGATAAGTTTGTCTTTATCAATTTCATATAAACTTGTATATCGGACAACTTCAGCATCAAATGATTGAGAAAAAAGTGATTGATGAAAAATAATCTGAAGAAAGAGGTAGAAAAAAAGTGATTTAGAAATCATAATCCAAAATATTATCGCATTATAGGTAAATCACAATTTTTGTTTATACTTGATCATGTGTTACAGTCGAACTATAACTGTTGTCCAAAATAAATAGCATCCTGTTGATTAAGAAGTTTGCTAATTATTATGATTTAGTATCATAAAGCTATAACAAATAATTTAATATAAGAAGGACCAAATACAATTATGTTTTTAAGCATTAAAACATAATACAGGATATAAATCATTATCACTTTAGCCAATCTCAAAATAATTATTTCCTTCCAATCAGCACCCCCAAATCGTACATGCAATAATACAGGTAACATTCCCGATTTGACCTGCCTTGTATATCCTGATTTATTTTGACTTCAGAAAACCCGGATTAGTGATTAGCACAGCCTTTCCCCGCTTCTGAAGGCGACATCCCAAATGAAACTTTTACTGTGCCACTCATATTTCTTTATGACTTCTATTAAACCGCTTTTTACAATTGGGTTACATCAATTTTAAAAAGCTTCGCTGCATTTTTCCACAGGATAAGTTCCTTCTTTTCTTCCGGAAGATCGAGCTGTTTCATAAAATTCAGATACGATTTCATGGTCGAGATTGGCCAATCGGTACCGTACAAAAGGTATTCGGGTTCACCGGCGTAGAGTATCATTTCTTCAAGCTGGTTTTTCATGTATTTTTCAAATTTTTCGGTGAAATCGCCAAGCACCAATCCGGAGAAATCGGTATATACATTGGCATTCTTGTAAACCACTTCCATACAATCCTTTATCCATGGATTTCCGACATGGCAAATTACTATTTTCATGTCCGGATTGTCAACAGCCACGTCGTCAATATGGATTGGTTGTGAAAACCGGATTCTTCCGTTGGGCGTGTAAGTATCGCCTGAATGAAACATCATGGGGACATCAAACTCGGTGGCCAGATCGTAAATAACTTTCAGACGGTTATCGTACGGATAAAAAGGTTCGTAACCGGGATAAAGTTTCAGGCCTTTTATCAGTCCGGCTTCCAGATAATCACTCAATTCGCGTAAATCTTTTTCCTTGTAATTCAAATAACTGATGCCGGCAACTACGCCCAGATTTTTTTTATCCTGGGTGGCTTCCACTACTTTTCGGATTCCCGGCCGGTTTTCGTTTACCGCGTATGAAGTCAGTACAAGTGAATAATCAACACTATTCTCGGCCATTGTATCCAACAGGTTACCAAGGCAATCCTCCAACGAAATAACACGATCTTTGTGATAGTTATTTATGTGGGTATGAACGTCAATAATCATATCTTTAAGTGTTTTAGGAATTAAAACGTTATCCTGTTCCGGAAAGTGTGCAAACCATGAAGGTAATCAATCGTTAATGGCAATGCAAATATGGATATTCCAAATTTGGTCATTTCTTTTCCCGTTCATTAAAATATGTATTCTTTTCAGGAATGATATCTAAACAGTTATGTTTTATCAACAAAAAAGGGTTCAAAAACAGTAGTTTTGAACCCTTTTTATCTGCTCAATTGATTTATTTTGTCTTCACAAAACCCGGTTTGGTGATGAACACCACCCAGTCTTTTTCCGCTTCTGCAGGCGGCATCCCCAGCGAAATTTTTGCGCCGCCATTCAGGTTTTTAATGTTTCCATCGAGCAACTTTCCGTCGATTCTCGGATTAAACCATTTGACTGTATATTTTCCTTCAGGCAATGTAATTTCCTTGGGTTCTGCTTTGGGCAGGTAAACGGCATAAACTTCGCCCGGTTTGGCCAGGCAAAATGAACCTTCAGGAGAAACGAGCTCATTGGCAGCTTTCATTTGGGCAAAAGGCAGATAAGTCCGGAAAAAATCGAGCGCCAGTTTGGTTTGTTTCCACCAGAGTTCGCGGCTGCGGAAATCTTCGCAGTTTAAATCGTTGTTTGGGTAGCGGTAACCAAAATACCATTCAACGCCACCCGCTCCTGCCATCAGGCTTCCCCAAAGCGCATCGTGGCGAACAGTATCGTGTTGTGCGTCAAATTCGTCGGGCATAATTCCCTTGTGCGCCGGCCCCAATTCATCGAGCATCACTACCCATGGCTTTTTTGTTTTGGCCGATTCGGTAATAAAATGAGAAATCCGATTATTGATATTTTCAGGATTACCAATTTGCATGGATGGACCTTCAAGATTTTCGAACCCCAGTAAAGGAGTCAGGTATTTATCCTGATGCCCGTTATCAGAATGGGTGTGCAGCACCACAAAACTTGGATACGGATTGATGGATTTCAGGTAGTTAGCCATGTCCTTGCGCATCTGGTCGGATTGTCCTACCGGTGACCAGTCAGCAGGACCGTTTTCTTCACCCAGATTCCAGGTAACAGCCAGGTGATGCCCGAAACGTGCCACCAGTTCGCGCAAATACAATTTCCGGTGAAAATCGGTATGTCCACCATCGAGCAGGCATTCATTTTCGGTTTCCTGAAGAACCAGATGCATCATAATTCCCAGACGTTCCATGTGATCGAAAACAATTTCCCACTGGTCCAGTTTAGAGCAGTCGAAGTGAGTGCGCTCGTGGTAAGCTGAATAGGGCCAGACATCTTTGCCATCGCCCATAATATTCATCGTGAGCATATACTGTGAATTGACCCCCTGTGATGCCAGGTAATTTAAAGCTCCGATAATGCCTTTCCCCTTTGCACCCTGCCAGATGGGATCACCTTCTTTCCAGTCTTTTTTGTGCGCTTCGTATTTGTGGCAACCGTCCTGCGGATTGGCTTCACCCTCGCGGTTAACGGCTTTATTTCCGTAACGGAAAGTTTGATCAAAATCAACAAATGCCAGAAAATTTTCAGGACTGTCGGCCCCACCTTTCAGGAAATATTCACCCGTTTCCCTGAATTTCAGGTATCGTTCACCAACATATTCGAGACGTCCTTTGGACAGAAACCCGGGAGCATTCGGATCGGCTGCCGAAACAACAAATGAGCCCGAAGCGCCATTGGGAGCCAGCCCGGTGCCTTCGTCAGGCTGATCGCTGATGGCAATGTCGTCGCCCGTTCGGAACGAAACCTTGTAAGTCCAGGTTCCGGCTTCGTCGGGAACAAAGTTTACCTGCCATTTATTTCCCGAAACGGCACCGCTTTCAGCCGGCTCACCATCGGCATTAAAAAACCCGGGAACCTTATATGATTTAGTTCCTTTGGTAAAGGTAATTTCGAAGCGGTAATCGAGAAATGGATTGGGTTTGTAAACTGTTTCGCTGCATGGAGGACCATCGAAAATAAACCGGATCGTGCTCCATTTTTTAACTTCCCCCTGAATATCAGGGTCTGCAGAAGATTGGGCAAAGAGAAATGAACAAACTGAAAACAGAAGAAAGAAGGTTAGGAAAGTTGATTTCATGATCAGATTGTTTTAGGTTGAACAAAAGACTGCACTAATCAGCTATAAATGAAATAACACAATTAATCTGCATAAACTGTAACTCCGGCTAATCCGAAATTTCCAAATCACTAATTTTCAATATTGTCCTTAAAATCTTAATGAATATCCACAAATTTACCTAAGGTCATATCAAGAAGTCATTTAATGGTCATTTGATAGTCAAAAAAGTTATTTCGAAACGGTAAATGACAACAGAATGACTATGAATGACAATAATTGACTTCCGTAAAAAAGCAATTAGGTAAATAAACGGACAATCATTGAATCTTATCATCGGTTTTAAGCCAACTTTGCAGGAACTTCAAACCATTTATCAACCACCTCATTAGGTTTGTAATTCAGAATATAATTCATTGCCTGAGCAGCGTTTTCGGCAATAAAATAGAGATTTCTGTAATTTTCTTTTGCAAATTTTTCTTCATACGATTTTTCGAATTGCCTGAAAAGGTCATCGTAAAAGTGGTTTGAATTAATAAAAACTACCGCTTTATTGTGGTAGCCCAATTGCTTCAGAGTGATAACTTCCAGAATTTCCTCAAGTGTTCCGAAACCTCCGGGCATAGCAATAAATGCATCCGACAACTCTCTCATTTTCTCTTTTCGTTCCATCATATCGCCAGAAACAATCATTTCGTGCGCATGGGTTGAGGACAGATTGTAGTCGTGTAGCTTTTGAGGAATAACGCCAATGGTTTTGGCTCCATGAATAACTGCCTCACGAGTTACAACATCCATCAGGCCAACATTTGATCCGCCGTTAACCAGGCAAGCTGCTGACTGCCCTATTAAGCGGGCTAAATTGATTGCTTCTGTTACATATACATCAGCAATGGCATTGCTGGAAGAAGAATAAACACAAATATTCATAGCAGTAAAAAAGAGTTGAATAGTAAAGGTAGATAATTGAAATTAAAAGATTACAAAAGGTATGAAAATAAAAAATCCCGGTTTTCACCAGGATTCTTATATTCTTTTATAATGTTCAATTAAACATCAATGTTGGCATATACAGCATGATCTTCGATGAACTGACGACGCGGTGGAACTTCGTCACCCATCAGCATACTGAAAATATGATCAGCTTCAGCAGCATTTTCAATGGTTACCTGACGCAAAGTTCTTTCTTCAGGATTCATGGTTGTTGCCCACAATTGTTCTGCGTTCATTTCTCCAAGACCTTTGTATCGCTGAATGTGAATATTGGATTCTTTTCCTTCAGCCCACTCGTCAATCAAACGAAGACGTTGTTGCTCTGTCCAGCAATATTCTTCGCGTTTTCCTTTTTTAAGCAGGTAGAGCGGAGGGGTTGCAATATAAACATGACCACGTTGGATCAATTCATTCATAAACCTGAAAAAGAAAGTCATAATTAATGTGGCGATATGACTACCGTCAACGTCCGCATCGGTCATGATCACCACTTTGTGATACCTCAGTTTATCCAGGTTAAGTGCTTTCGAATCTTCATCAGTTCCGATTGTAATTCCTAAAGCAGTATAAATATTCCTGATTTCTTCGTTATCGTAAACCCGGTGAGCCATTGCTTTTTCAACATTCAGGATTTTACCGCGAAGTGGCAAAATGGCCTGAAAACTCCGGTTACGGCCCTGTTTTGCCGTACCACCAGCAGAATCTCCCTCGACAAGGAAAATTTCGCAAAGCGAAGCATCTTTTTCAGAACAATCCGAAAGTTTACCGGGCAATCCGGCTCCGGAAAGTACATTCTTCCTTTGAACCAGTTCTCTTGCTTTGCGGGCTGCATGACGGGCCTGAGCTGCCAGAATCACCTTATTTACAATCGCACGTGCTGAACGTGGATTTTCTTCCAGGTAATTGGCAAGCATCTCGCTTACTGCCTGATCGACCGGCAGACTGATTTCGGAGTTACCGAGTTTCGTTTTGGTCTGCCCTTCAAACTGAGGTTCAGCAACTTTTACCGAAACTACAGCAGTCAAACCTTCACGGAAGTCATCACCGTTAATTTCAAATTTCATTTTGGTAAGCATTCCACTGTTTTCAGCATAAGCCTTAAGTGTTCTGGTCAAACCGCGACGGAAACCCGTTAAGTGAGTACCACCTTCCATGGTATTGATATTATTCACATATGAATGAATATTCTCTGTAAAAGATGTGTTGTAATGAAGTGCTATTTCAACCGGAACACCGGCCTTTTCTGATGTAATATGAATCGTTTCATCAATCAGCCTTTCACGGGTGTTATCGAGGTATTCAACAAATTCCTTCAAACCCTCTTTCGAGTAAAACTCTTCGTGCTTGTATTCGTAATCGCCATCCTGAATTTTAACCCTTTTATCGGTAATATTCAGCTGCAAACCTGCATTAAGGAATGCAAGTTCGCGCAAACGTGCTGCTATAATCTCAAATTTGTATTCGGTAACCAGGAAGATCGAATCATCTGGTCTGAAAGTTACAGTGGTACCTGTGTGGTCGGTTACACCAATTTCCTTTACCGGGTAAAGTGGTTTACCCTTGCTGTATTCCTGTTGCCAGATTTTACCATCGCGGTGTACCTGAACATCAAGCAAAATTGACAGCGCGTTAACACACGAAACCCCTACCCCATGCAATCCTCCGGATACTTTGTAGCTACCTTTGTCAAATTTTCCACCGGCATGCAAAACGGTCATAACCACTTCGAGGGCCGAGCGGTTTTCTTTCGTATGAAGTTCGGTTGGAATACCACGGCCATCGTCAACTACAGTAACCGAATTATCTTCGTTAATGATGACATCAATATTTTTGCAATAACCTGCCAGCGCTTCATCAATAGAGTTATCTACAACCTCATAAACAAGATGGTGCAATCCTTTTTCATTAACGTCGCCAATATACATTGCAGGGCGCTTACGAACTGCTTCCAGACCTTCCAGTACCTGAATACTATCGGCATCATAACCTCCATTATCATTCTGTGTTCCCCAATTCTGGGTTTCTTCAATTTCTCTCATCGATCAAAATATTTAATTATCACACATTAACACCCATCCAACTCTAAACCAAAGGTTAAAAGCCAGTTACAGAAATGAAAAATTTCCTGCTTTTTTTTGAAAACTGCCAGATTGGGTAGTAAAAAAGATATTTGATTCTCAGTATTTTTTTCACGTAGTAAAACCTTCAACAACTAAGTCGCAAATATAGTAAAAAAGTCGTAAAGGAACTCATTTATAAAGTTCATAAAACGTTAAACTTTTTAACATTTTATGAACTTTATAAATACTGAAATTCAATGAATTATATATTATCGTGCATACATTGAAATGTTATAATAAACTGGCGGACAAAAAGGAACTATTATTAAAAGGAATAACTCATTCCAGCCATCCAATTGAATCCTTTATTAGTATACCCCAGCCATTGTTCATATTTCTGAAAGCCAAAATTATTAAGCTTAACAAAAAAGTTCAGCTTTTCAGAGAACTGGTACTCACCACCCACGTTCAGATCAAAAATCGGATCCATCTTTACTTGTCCTGATGGAACTGACGAAGATACAGGCTCCATAAGCAATGCTGTCCGGCTGCCAACAACAAAGATATCAGTCGTAAATTTCAACTGCTCAGTAGCTTTATAAATCCCCGAAAAAGTAAAATCAAAATCAGGCATCTGCCATGCTTCTATCTGTGTTTTCAAATCGTACGAATAATAATTTCCCAATAAGTGTATCGAAAAATTATCTGACACGGAATGCAGCACTTCACCCGAAATTTTCAGAATATTAACATCGTCGTAAACCCAGCTGAAAGTATTGTCCAGTCTTCGGAAAGATGCCTCAGGATAAAAAAAGTTTTGACTTTCAGTAACATAAAAATGCTGATCCTTCACCTTGGAATAAGAAGCCCCGGCCACATAATTGGTTCTCGAACTCAGTTTCCCTTTAAATCCTCCGGATAAGATGTATTTATAGTTCGCGTTCATCACATCATGATACGGATCAACATAGGGATTTTCGGTCGAAATTGATGAATATGAATTTTGCTTCAAATATCCGTCAACACCGGCAAATAAAGTCAGTATTCGCTCTACAGGCGACCATTCTGCCTTTACTTTTGGATAAACCCGTAACGATGAATTGGTATCATCATCGGAATACATTGTTGTATTTAATCCCACTTGCAGGCTGGCATTATCGGCTACCCATTTAACTGACGGATTTATTTTAAGGTAAAGCTGTTGCTTCCGGCCGTATTCGTTCGTAATATTATTCCAGATACTATCCGCGAAATCGTGCTCAATTGAGATATGTAATAAACCCAGAGTATTATCGAATTTTTTATTCAGATCTGCCGAAAGATTTGATACATTTTCGCTTTGTCCGGTTTTTGTAACAAGGTAATGCACTTTAAATGCAAAATCATAGCTTAAATCATACACCGATTTCGTTTCACTTTTCAATTCTACAGCACCAGTCCCTTTCGAAAAAAACTGTTTATCCTGAAAATAAGGTATCATCTCTTCTTTTAAATTATCAGACAGCATACCTCCGGTATAACCGTAATAATTGAAGGATTTACGGTCGTAAGCCAAACTTGCTGACAGGGTTGCCTTGCGGAAGAATTTTTTACCAAAAATCTCTGCTGAACTTTCAGATTGAGGTGCTTTCACTTTATCGTCGTTCAATAGTTTTACTTTTCCGTAAGACGAAAGGTGTTTGAAATGAAGTCCAAAATTCGAATTCCTATCCGGCTTTGAATTAAAGAACAACTCGCCATAAGGGCTAAGGTAATTTCCAAAACCCAGCTTCAGCAGTCCCAACTCCATCTCTGATTTTGGGTCGCCAACCATTTTTGCCGCCGTAATTGGCGTAACATCGAATGTAGCAAACACCGGTTTGCTGTATATTGAATAATCAAACGTAGGAGTCTCTGATTGTTCCGGCTTAACTTTAGGAATATCATTGATCTTCACCGCATCCAAAATAGTTGGCTGATAAGCTTTGGTAACCTCAACCTCCTGTTTTAACCGGGTGGAATCTTTTTGTGCCATGACACTTCCGGCTCCGAAAAGGATCGCGAAGGTTAACAGAACTGCAGCAATTAATTTATTTCTTTTCATGTTCATCATTTTTTTTGCATCCCGGAATGATTGGCTTTATTCCAAAGGCATTCTGATATCTATTGATTTGAACTTTACTTATTTATTTTCCTCCGCTAATATCAATTTCGAGCGGCTTGCTTTGATTTTTAGTCTGACTGGCTTCACTGGCCTCGATTTCTGCCATCTTTTGCCGCGTGACTTCCAAAATACCATCATCAGGTTCCGGATAATTATCGATGATACTTTTTAATGTATGTTTAGCCTGAAACTCATCGTTATTTTTCAGATAGATATCGGACAACAAGATGAAGCTTTTTGCAAGCCAAAACTGATGTGGCGAGTTTTTATCAATAAAATCAAGGATTACATTTTCAGACTCTTTTAGCTTGTTCTTTTCATATAGAATTTCAGCAACCAGGAATTTAGATTCTGCTCCTTCTGCCGAGTTCGTTTCAGCCGAAAGTTTACTCAAAATTGGAAATGCCTGATCTTTATTGCCCATATCGTAATATGAGAGTGCAAGCTTGTAACTGGCTTCCCGCTTCAATTCATCCGAAACCTTATCGGATCCGAGAACATGGTTGGCTGCTTCGATACATGCAGCATAATTGAGCAGTTTAAACTGACAGCGCATAATACCCGTGCGGGCATTCAGCAAATTATTCCCGGAATTTGAAATTTGGGCATAACGTTCGAAATAATCCAGAGCCTGCCTGTAATTCGAAGCATTATACTGCAATCCCGCGGCTTTCGACAAGGCCACTTCCATAAAACCATTATTTCCTCTGCCTATTACATATTCATAGCCAGCCAAAGCCTTCGGATACTCTTTTTCACCGTATAAAATTTCTGCAAGATAGAACTGTGAATTAAGTGCAAAACTACCGTTTGGAAACTGGCTGAGGTATCGTTCAAATTGCAGTCTGGCTTTTTTGTCGCGTGCCATATATAATTTTTCCGCAGCGCGGTATGTAAGAGAGTCCTGCTCATTAACCGAAACATGTACACCAGGACCAAGCTTATCTGTATAATTGAAATAAGCATTAACATCATTCATTTCAACATAACTATTCTTCATCCCATTAAGGGCGGCCTGCATTTCCGGACTGTTTGGCGAGCTATCTGCAACTTGCTTGTAATAGTTTACAGAAGTTTGAAAATCGTTCGCATTGTAATAAACAAGTCCTAACTGTACAAGTGCTTTATTCAGAAAACTGCTTTGAGGATAACTGCTGATCAGGTTCTTGTAATTACTGATGGCCATTTGAGGCTGATTGATTCGCTCGTAAGTACGTCCCAATTCGTAAAGGGCATCATCGCGAAAAGACGATTTTGGATAATTTTGAATCAAAATCTGCAAGGCATTTATTTTTGCCTGATTATCGCGCAGCAAACCCATACAAAATGCTTTCTGATAAAGGGCATAGTCGGCATCATAAACATTCATTCTCAAGGCTTTGTCGTAATTTGCTATGGCAGCATTGTAATCGCGGCTCATGAAATAGCAATCTGCTATCCGGTTGGTAGCATCAGCTACTTTTTCGCTTCGTGTATCTGTTTCAATGTTCAGGTATTTCCTGAAATAATCGCTCGCATCAGCATAATCTCTCAACTGAAAATAAGCATAAGCCAGGTTGTAATGAGCCGTTTTAAATTCAGGAATTGAAAACGCACCTGGCGATTTCAGAAATGAAGTATAACCTGAAATTGCCTTATTAAAATCATTAATCCTGAAATAAGCTTCTGCCTTCCAGAAAAGCGACAATGCACGATAGTTTTTATTGAAATCTCCGGCATCAATCGATTTATCGAAATTCTCGATTGCCCCGCTATAATCCAGATTATTGAAGGATTCCAGCGCACGATAATAGGCTACCCTTTGATAGGCCTTTTTTACCGAAGGACTTTTTACCTTGATGTTTTCGATTGAAGCCATGGCATCCCTGTAATTACTGGTACTCATATAAACCTTAACCAGATAATCGTATGCTACGTCGTTTCGTTCCGAATTCGGGTATAATGAGATGTATTTGTCGAAGGCCTTAATTGTTTCGTTGAAAGGAGAATACGATAATTCGTACGTTATTTTGGCATAATTAAACAGGGCATCTTCTTTTATTTTGGCATCAAAATCGAATTCTGAAGCTGCCTGAAATGCCTGCCGCGCTTTATTTTTATCGTTCGAGACCACATAACAATCGGCCAGATGATAATACGCATTTTGTGCCAGTTCATCTTTTCCCCGTGATGCAATCTCCAGATAAGGAATTGCTTTCGTTTCTTCGCTGTTCAGGTAATAGCAATAACCAAGCATGTAATTCTCTTCGCGGCCCTTGTTGTTTTTATCCGACAGATAGAATTCCAGGAACTGAAGCGCATCTTTAAACTCGCGCAAATGAAAATACGAATCGCCCAAAATACGGGCAAGTTCGGGTTGCTGGTCTGCCGAAACAGTGTTGATAAGCGGAGCAGTATAATCTACCACTTCGCGATATTTTCCTTGTTTGTAATATATCTGACTGATATAAAACGGAATAACCTTTTCGAATACAGGATTCTGTTTCAGCCTGACAAATTCATTTAGCGCCGACTCATAATTTCCGTTCAGGTATTGAATATGTCCCCAGTAGTACTGGGCAGCTGCTGCATAGATCGAATTTCCTTCCTTTATTTCAGCAAAATCAGAAAGAGCCGCATCCATTTTTTCCATCTCGAAATTCGAATATCCCCTCAGGTAATAAAAATAAATACGATCATCAGTACTAAGTTCAGATTTATCCAGATCATCAAATGTTCTTAAAACGGCCGAGTACTTCTTTTTGTCAAACTGGTAAACAGCCTGCTCAAACAAAGCCCTGTTCCTGAAAGAACTTTCAGGAAACTGTTTCATAAAAGCAGCAATTTGTTCCTCCGCATTTTTGTTGTCCAGTTTCAATCCGCATGAAGCGATATAGAACATGGCCTCGGCTTTCACATCAGAGTTATCATTAGCCGATGCAGCAATCTTTTCAAATTGATTCAGCGCCGACACAAAATTATTGGCCAAATACAATTCTTTTGCAGTTTGAATTTCCGGATTTACAGATTGATAATAGACCGTTTGCTGTGCCTGAAGCAAGACAGGCCAAAAGGCCAGTACGAGCAATGTGATTATGAATCGGTTTGACTTCATTATTTTTGAATATTTATTTCTGATTTCTAAATTTTGAATTTTGCATGAAACACAAATCGGACCATGTTTTATACAGACCAGAATTTGGGATCAAGGTTGCAAAGGTAAAAATAAACTTTCTATCCGGCTCTTAAACGAAAATAGGTACGAATTCAATACAGAAACTGATATTTCTGTTTAATTAGTATTTCTATGGATAAAAAAATTTAGTTTTGTACACATACCAAATCGCGATTCATATGTCAGAAGAAAACATCATAGAGCTTAAAAATGCTGATATTTTTCAGCGTGACCATATGGTACTTTCAGACATTAGTCTGGAAATAAAAAGTGGCGAGTTTGTATATCTCATCGGTAAAGTTGGAAGCGGAAAATCGAGCCTGATCAAAACACTGAACGCTGAATTGCCTCTTGAAAAGGGTGAAGGGAAAGTGGCCGAATTTAATCTGGCAGAAATAAAACCCCGGGAAATTCCTTTCATGAGACGAAAAATGGGCGTAGTTTTTCAGGATTTCAGACTTCTGAGCGACCGAAACGTTTACGACAATTTGTCTTTTGTATTAAAGGCTACCGACTGGAAAGAACCTACTGAGATAGAAGACCGTGTGATGGAGGTTTTGGATAAAGTTGCCATGACACATAAGTCAAAATCGATGCCTCACCAGTTATCCGGAGGAGAACAGCAGCGGGTCGTAATTGCAAGGGCTTTACTCAATGATCCTGAAATTATACTGGCCGATGAACCAACCGGAAATCTTGATCCACAGACCTCGATTGAGTTGATGCAGATTTTCAAGGATCTGAATGAGCAGGGGAAAACGGTTATTATTGCGACTCATGACTATCCGCTGATCCGCAAATTCCCCGCTAGAATTCTCACCGTCGATGAACAAAAAATCTACGAAACAAGAATTACAAAGAAGAAAACTCAGAATGAATCTTAAGTCGTTTAGAACTATTTTCATCACAACCAGACAAAATTACAGATTATGTTTATTGTCTCACTCACATACAAAGTGCCGACCGAAGTTGTAGATCAACATTTGGCAGCTCATTCCGATTTTCTTAAAAAACAATATTCTCTGGGTAATTTTTTCCTTTCCGGAAGAAAGGTTCCACGAACCGGAGGAATGATTTTCGCCCATGTTGAGAATCAACAGGTACTGGATTCGATTATTAAAAATGATCCGTTTTTTATAAATGGGGTAGCCGATTATGAAATAACCGAAATGCAGCCAACCATGGCCGCACAAGGATTGGAATTTTTAATTGGGTGATCAAATAAAGCGATTGTAAATTTCCTGAAGCTCTTTTTCCTCATTTTCCCAACACAACTCTTTGGCTGCTTTCGGAAGGTTTTGTTTCCATATTGCAATTTTATCCTGATCAAAAAGTGCTGATCTCATACTCTCGGCCAACTCCTTTCGCTGATGCGTTTCTGCGATTGCTCCAACCCGATAATATTCAACAATTTTTCGCATTTCCGGAAGATTGGAAACCAAAACCGGAACTCCTGCCTGAATATAATCGAACAATTTGTTTGGAAGTGCAAACCGGTAGTTTAATCCTAAATCTTCTTCGAGCGAAATACCCAAATCGGCCCGGCGTGTAATCCGGCTCAATTCGTTAATGGGCAACCGGCCAATGAATTTTACTTTAGAGTCCAGTTTCATCTCTGCAACCATTTGTTTCAATTGAGTAGTCAGATCGCCATCGCCGGCAAGCCAAAGTTCTGCTCCTTCCAAAAACTGCATGGCCCTGATAGCAGCCTCAATTCCCCGTCCCAAATTTAATGCACCCTGATAAAGTATAATTTTTACTGAATCCGGTTTTGTATCTGTTTCCTGCATTTGAATTCCGGATTGCGAACATACCGGCAGGTTGCGAATCACTTTAAAATCTACTTTATACAAATCGCTGTATACTTCTGCAATCGAGTCACAAACCGTATAGGCAAAAGAAACGCGTGGAACCAATTTCTTTTCAATCCAAACCCAGATTGAACGAACAAAGGGACGACCAATCAGCTCAGGAACTTCAGTAAAATACTCATGGCTATCGTACACCAGAGGCTTCCTTTTAATCCTTGATGCCAAAAAATTAGCCGGAAGAGTATCCAGATCATTGGCGACAAAAACATCTATTTTTGAAAACAGAAGCCAAAAGAAAAGTCGCAGATTATACTCCAGATAAAACATAGGCCCTTTTCGAAAAACCAACTTCATCCGGTGGATTTTATAATCGCGTTCCACATCATGGCTTTCGGGTAATAAACGACCAATCAGCACAGGTTCAAAACCGAGTTTCTGCAAACTGACAGCCACTTTGTGTACACGGTTGTCGGTCACCAAATCGTTAATTACACTAAGCGAAACTTTCTTCAAGGTGATTTTCTTAAGGTTCGTAATGCCAAGGTAAACGAAAAAGGATGATCTTCTGTTATATTTGTCAAAAAATAATTCATATGATTCGTTCATTCACCGATTATCAGCTCAGGAAACTAAATACTTTTGGCACCGAAGCCAAAACCAAATACTACTTTGAATTTACTGAAGCCGAGGATTTGTCAGGCTTTTTGGCAAGCAATAAAGATTGGCCAAACTTGGAAATCCTTATTCTGGGTGAAGGAAGTAATCTTCTGTTTGTAAACGACTTTGATGGATTGGTCATTAACCCGAATATCCCGGGAATAAAAATTGTACACGAAGATCGCAACAACATTTGGCTTGAAGTTGGCGCTGGAGTTGTTTGGGATCAACTGGTCGAATATGCAGTTTTCAACCGTTGGGGCGGTATCGAAAATTTATCGCTCATCCCAGGGAAGGTTGGAGCTGCTGCCGTTCAGAATATAGGTGCATATGGCATGGAAATTCAAAATCAGATAGATTCGGTTACTGGTTTTGATCTGGAGACACAAACGGAATATACACTTGGAGTATCCGATTGTCAGTATGCCTACCGCGACAGTATTTTCAAAAACAGTCTCAAAAACCGTTTCGTCATTACCAGTGTCATTTTTAAACTCGACAAATTTCCGGAGTTCATCCTGAATTACGGCAATCTGAAAGATGAAACTGAAAAGTGGGGGCCAATCAACCCTCAAAATATCCGCAAATCAGTAATTAAAATACGCGAATCGAAACTGCCCGATCCAAAAGTGATTGGAAATGCCGGTAGCTTTTTTAAAAATCCAATTGTAGAAACAACTCAAATAGAAACTCTACTCGCCAACTTTCCTGATATGCCCCACTACCCTGCTTCTGATGGGAATACAAAACTGGCTGCTGGCTGGCTGATTGAGCAATGCGGCTGGAAAGGATTTCGCAAAGGCGATGCCGGGGTTCACGAAAGGCAGGCTTTGGTATTGGTTAATTATGGAAATGCCACAGGAAAAGAAATCTATGATCTTTCAGCAGAAATAAAACAATCGGTTCAGGAAAAATTTGGCGTAGACCTGGAGCGGGAAGTTAATGTTATCGGAGAAAAAAAGTGATCAGTTTTCAGTCACAGCAAGCAGATTATTTTCGGCAAATCACCTGATAAAATTTCATAGGTTCTTCGTTTTCCATGTGTTTGACTGGCTCTTCAATTTCGTAATATTCTGACAAACCGAACTTACCAAACTCCTTTTCGATCGAAGCAGAATCATGAAAAAACACATTCAATCCGTTATCAATCCTGAAACGATCTTTGCTGATTTGTTTACCATGTTCGTATAATTTCTGATATCCTTTTGAAACAGTAACAAAAACCATTATTCCGCCTTCCCTGATTTGGGCGTAACAGTTTTGAAGTAATTGACGCCGTTCATTTTGATTAAGCAAATGAATAAGCGCATAACAATAAATTCCATCGTAAATCTCATTATCAAAAGGCATTTGATTGACAGAGCCATGATGAATTGGAAATTCTATTCCGTTCTCACGGGCAAGCCGAATGGCCGTTTCAGAAATTTCTATTCCGGTAACATCAAAGCCGCTTTTAACAAAAACACGGGCATTCCGGCCATAACCAACTCCCGGAATCAGGATTTTATGCAGTTTGTTTTCAGCAAATAAATTGCAGGTAAAAATGGCAGAGTCAGCTGGTTCAAACGCCCAGAGCAAACCAATTTTCTGAAACATGTCTTCCCAAAAATCGATCATCAGGTCTGGGTTTTTACTGCAACAAATATCATATCGGTCGTTATCGAACCATCGGGTTCATGGTAATCCTGAAGTTTGATTTGTTCAATTTGAAATCCGTTTTCATTCAACGCTATCTCCAGATATGCCTGCCGGTGATAATTGAAATAAATTTCAGCATCACCCGAAAAACTGGTGGTTTCGAAGCCTGCCTTTTCTTCACCACCTTCCATTGTACTGATATACAAAACACCTTCAGGCAAAAGCCTTTCGGAACAATCAGCGATTAATTTTATGGCATCATCTTTTGATAAAAACGGGAAACAGAAAGAACACATCACCGCGTCAAATTTTTCAGGAATCGATGAAATATCGCGAATATCCATCACTCTGTAATCAACATCAGGAAGCAGCGCTCTGGCTATTTCAATCATTTTTGGAGCAAGATCGATTGCAGTAATCAGACTTTCAGCAAACCGAAGCCTGAGCAATTGAGTAATATTCCCGGGACCACATCCCAATTCCAGAATTTTGGGTTTCGTATTTCCGATTAAATTGCAAAACAGATCGATCGAATCCGAGTACGATTTAACATCCATGAATCGTTGCGCATAATCAGCCGCAAATTCATCAAACCCCTGAACTGAAAGTTCAAAATTCTCCATCTATCCGATTTGTCCTTCTGCTTTTTCGTACTGTTCCACAACTTCTTTAGCCTTTTCGAAATCGATATTCGAAACAAATATTTTTGCTGAGCCGGCACCTCCCGGAGAAACATTCCACGGTGCAAGAACACCCATTTTCTCATCTTTAATAAAAGACTCAATTTCAGCATTATCCAATAGACTTTTTACTATTGAAGCTTCCCAGTCATTTCCATCAAAAACTTCAATCGGATAGATTTCGTTGTCTGAATTCATTAACAAAAGTTTTAGAGATTATTCTACAAGATAAAAAAATTCAGTCAATAGTAAAACTGGTTAATCCCTTTAAATAATCAGGATCAATAACAGCTCCCAAACCTGGTTTTTCAGGGACAGTAATCACTCCATTTCCGTCATAACTTATGCCGCCAGCAACAGGATTTTCGCAAAACATTAACGGGGTGTCGAAATCACAAAACTGAACCTGATCACTGGTAAGTGCAAGATGTGCTGATGCCGTAAAACCGATTCTCGATTCCAGAAATCCACCAATCTGCAATTGCAATTTCGCCTTTTCCGCCAATAAAATTATCTTCCGGGCTTTAAAAATACCGGATGACTTCCCAAGTTTAATGTTTATCGATTGAGCCGCATCCAGATCAATAAGGCGTTTAGCATCATGATCATCACAACAGGATTCGTCGGCCATTAACATCACCCTGCTTTCCCGCTTTATCCGTGGTAATTCCATATAATTCCACCGGGGAATAGGTTCTTCGCAAAACTGAATGTTGTAAGGCGCCAGTTCGTTTAAAACCCTGATTGCTGAATCTGTGTCCCAACCTTGATTAGCATCAAGCCGAAGTGGAATTTCATTGCCAATTTGTTTTCGGATAGCTTTTATTCGTTGAACATCTTTATCCGGTTTATCCCCAAGTTTTACTTTAATCACCTGAAATCCCCGATCCTTAATTTCCTGCGCGTCTGCCACCATTTGTTCCGGTGTGCCCAAACTCACAGTATAGTCGGTCATTAGTATTTTGTTGTTGTTCCCGCCAAGGAAGGCATACAAAGGAAGGCCGGCGTGTTGGGCCGCAATGTCGTACAAAGCAATATCAAAAGCGCTCTTGATACTCGAATTGCCAAAAATAACTTTGTCCATCTCTTCGGAACAATCTTCGATTTCAAGTGGATTTTTACCAATTAGTTTTTTTGCCAGATAATTGGCGACAACATAGCATGTTTCCATGCTCTCGCCATTAATAGGCATAAACGGACTACATTCGCCGAAACCAATTAATCCATTGGAAGTTTTGATCACAACCACTACATTTTCAGCATATTCAAATGCCCCAAGCGAAATCACAAACGGCTTTTTAAGCTTTATAGGTGATTTGTAGACTTCAATACATTTTATTTGCACAATTAGTTTTTTGAGTTATTGAAATTGGTCATACAAGTTACAGGTAAATTTAGGATTAAATATTACACAGCCAATTGAATTTGTCAGTTTATCAATCTCCGGAAACATAAAATATTTAGTCAGCCGCAAATAAAAAAATTCCGGCCTTTCTCCTTTACAGAAAAATGAATGCCGGAATTTATGAGTAAAAATAGGATGTTACGTTTCAGAATACCATTTAATCTCTTGAGATGCCCTCATAATAATAGCCAGAATGACAAACAATCCTATACTTCCGGCCAACAGCGCATAATCCTGTAACTGTAAAATTGTGAATAGGAATAGGTAAAGTCCAATTTGTAACAGAGTTACCCAAGCTGTCCATCGCAAATTCCGAAGAATTGTGTAGGCATACCACGAAATCAGTGATGTAACAGCTACCGCCGAAATCAGGTAAGCCAAATTAAATCCTGCTTGTTCACTGATGGAAGTCAATAGCGCATAAAAAATCAGAAGAGCAAAAGCGACCAACGAATATTGGAATGGATGAATCCGGGTTTTGCTTTTCATCTCAATAAAAATGAAGATAATAAAATTAAGAGCAATAAACAGGATTGCATACTTCACTGATCGCATCGCTTTCTGGTAATGGTCAATTGGGATGAGTAGTTCGACACCCAGTTTGGCCTCGTGGGTGTTGTATTTGCGGTCAACCCATTGTTGCGGAAAATTGCGATTAAGATGAGTCACCTGCCATTTGGATGTGAATCCATTTGCAGATACATTTCGATCTGTTGGAAGAAATACTCCTGTAAAACTTGGCTGAGCCCAGTTTGATTTCATTGTAACTTCCGAAGTTTTACCTAAGGCTTCTATTGATAAATCTTCTGAACCGTTCAAAACCAGCTCCATTTCGAAATTTAGTACTTGTTGCAAATCAACTGAATTTGCCTTCACAGTTATTCCTGACTGAAACAAATCGGTATCAGCTACACCCGGATCAACCTTACATTTCTGACCGTTAATAATCAATTGAGGCAAATTTTTGATACCCCGCATATCCGAGATTCCCAGAGTAAAATATGCCGCATCCCAATTGTATTGGGCGTTCGGAATATCCAACTGCGAAACGTCAGGTTGTATAAATGAGCCCATCAGTTTGATCCTTCCTTCGTAAACCACCACTTTATAAATGCCTCGTTTACGTGTTTCAGGAGCCAGTGAACCATCCGTTTTTAATGTTTCAGGCAAAAAATGAGCAATGCCTTTTCGCTCAATCATACTTTGGCCATTCTCTATTTGTTCCTGAATGGTAAACGGCACATTCAGCACCGGACCGGCAACGACCTGTTTTCCGCCCCATTGGGCATAAAGTTCGTTTTTTACCTTTTCACTAAGGCCAATTCGCTCTCGTATAATTTCCTGAATTAAAAAGGATGGGATTAATAACAGAATCGCCAGTCCGGAAACGATGATCATCTTCACACTATAACTGTTCATGAATTGTTGAATACCTTTTGTTTCCATAGCTAAGTTTTTAAAAGTACTTTGAATTTCAGAGTGCATGAATAAAAAAAATTATTGATTGCCAATCAGTTCTTCAAGTGCCGCCAGATGTTGATGGAACAAGTTTTTTCCAAGCTCAGTTGATCTGTATGTTGTGCTTGGTTTTCTGCCAATAAATTGTTTGGATACAACGATAATGTCCTGTTGTTCAAGTCCTTTAAGATGACTGGCCAGATTTCCGTCGGTCAACTCAAGCAGGTCCTTCAACGCATTGAAATCGAGGGTGTCGTTCACCATTAGTGCCGACATTATTCCAAGCCTGATGCGGCTTTCAAATACTTTCTGAAGATTCGATATCGGATTTTTCATCGCTCATACCTGTAATACATGACAATTCCATAAACGATGTGCATCACACCAAATCCCACAATCCAAAACAGCAGCCCATAATTAACGAAAATTCCGGCCAGAATTCCCAACACAATTTCGGTAAGTCCAAGGTAATGAACTTCGCCAATTGTAAATTTTCCGGCGTTGACCAACGACAATCCATAGAAAATCAGTGTTACCGATGCAACCAATTCCATATGATTCCTGAAAACCAGAATAATTGCAAATATTCCTCCTGAAACCAGCGGAATCAAAAGATGACCCAGCAACAGTCTGGTTGAATTTGACCATAAAGAATGCCCTGCCTTTTTAGCTTTCCGGAAAGAAAAGTAAATAGCACCCACAGCCGCAATGATCAGAACGAGCAATGCGTCGAACCCTAAACTTAGACTGACATTATTTATCGGTGAAGCACCGTTATTATAAATGTATTCGTCATATTGAACCTGCCCTGAATCCAGAATGACAAACCAGGCAATCATTACGCCGATGAAAGCACACATCCCGGCAAATATGCCGGATAATCCACTTAGCGATAAAAACTTGGAAGATCGTTCCATAATTTCGCGGATTGCCTGAAGATCTTCTTTGGGATTAATTGAATTTGTTTTCATTTTAAAAGTACTTTGAATTACAAAGTTAATAATTGAAAATTAAGAAGCAAGGGTTGCAACAAAAAAAAATTCCGACCTCTTTTTCCTTTTCAGAAAAATGAATGCCGGAATTTCCGAATTTATTATTAACCCTTTAAAAATATCGATTGTTATGCTGAATTTATTTCAGCATCCCATCATAAAAACTGCAGATTTCGAAACAGGTTCGGAATGACTTCACCGTATTAGGTGCGCAACTCTACCCGATTTCTCTTGTAATGGCAATGGCTGCAATGGTTCCATCGGCAATTGCGGTAGTAATCTGACGGTATTTTTTGCTGCCTACATCGCCTACAGCAAATACACCATCAATATTTGTTCGCATATCCTCATCCGTCTGAATATAACCCCACTGATCAAGTTTTAGCTTATCACCAAACATATCGAGATTTGGTTTTTGTCCGATAAAAACGAAAATTCCATCAGAGGTAAGCGATTTTATTTCTTTGGTTTTCAGATCTTCAACCTCAACCACCATTTTATCACCAGCCTTTTTAAAAGCGCGTGGTTCGTGTTCGAACAGGAATGAGATTTTCGGGTTGGCAAAAGCCTTTTCCTGAGCAGTTTTGTTAGCCTGCAGTTTATCAAACTGATGCACAATAGTAATTTTCGAAGCAAATTTCGAAATAAAATCAGCTTCTTCAATTGCAGAATTTCCACCGCCAATTACAACCACTTCTTTATCGTGAAAATATTTGGCATCGCAGGTGGCACAATACGAAATACCTTGTCCTTTGTATTCCAGTTCGCCTGGTATACCAATCCGGTTTGGCGAGGTTCCGGTGGCAATAATAATCCGTTTGGCCTTAATCGTTTCTTGTCCGTCGATTGTGATTTCCCTTTTATCAAGGTCAACCTTAGTCACATCAACCGCAACTTTATAGGTTGTTCCGCAGCGCTTGGTTTGCTCCGACATATTATGAGAAAGCATATATCCGGGCTGAGGGTCAATAAATCCGGGATAATTGGAAACCATGTGCGTAGTCGAAACATTTCCGCCGGGTAAAGCAATATCAACCAAAACAGTGTCAATTTTAGCCTGACAAAGGTACAGACCAGCAGTCAACCCCCCAGGTCCGGCACCAAGAATAGCCACATCAGCATTAACAACTGTCGGTTTTTGAGTTTTCATAATTTCTGAAACCTTGTCTTTTCCAAGCACATGTTTCAGTTCACGAACAATTTCAGAGCGTTTAACACCACCAGTAAGGCGGCCGCAAACTTCTTCTCCATCCTGATAAAACAATAGGGTTGGCGATGATTGTACAACCAATTTATCTGACAATTCGCGGTTTCCCTGACGGAAAATTTTCACAAACTTAATTTCTTTACCAAACAGCTTTTCCAGGCCTTCCAGCTTGGGTGCAATAGCCTCACATGGAGGACATTCGGTAGAATAAAAGTCGACCAGTACGTTTGTTCCGGCCAATACTTCTTTTTCAAAATCTGCTGCAACAATTTCTTTCATTTCTGGTTTCCTTTTTTAAATTCTTAATCTATTTTGTTGTCATGTAAACTGCATCAAACCAATTTTCATTTGGGTGAAAATTCAACAAATGCAGCTATTTCAATTCTTCTGATTATCAGTTATTTCTTTTAAAGGAGCATGATTAAACACACGATCCTTAACCACCAAAGTGGTACAATCTATTTTCACTTCACGTTGAAACAAAATGTCGTGTCCCATACAAAGTCCAATCATCAAAACCAAATCAACGTTTTCCTGGTTTAGTTGCATAGCCTGCCCAATTGGGTTGCATGATACTGTGCAGAATCCACTTTCCGGATTCACCTCATTTTGAGGGATTCCCCCAACAGTGCACGAGACTGCACGAACATTCAACCCATTGTTACGAATAATATCTGCAATTAGTTGAACTTCCTTTTCCATGCCATAGCAATAAGCCAGTCCGATTCGTTTATAGTTCATCTGATTGGCAAAAGCAATTGTTTCCTGTAGCCGCGATAAAGTTCCGGCACGTCCGAAATCAACCAGACTTGCTGCTGCCTTAACAATTGCTGATGCTTCAGAATATTTCTGTACTACTTCTTCCCGGTCAAATGAAGTCGACTTACAGGCTTCAGTATGCCTGCATTGTTTGTCAAATGTGCAGTTGGTGCAATCCATCAGTTTATTCGTTAAAATAATGAGCAATACCAAGCTCAAGCAATTCGGTTACCGGACGGCAATCATGACTATTCAACGTTCCGTTATAATTTTTTGCCATCGACGCACAACCTCCTCCGCAAATCAGGTTCAGGTTACATGTTTTACATTTTAGAATTGATAAAACATCGCGCTCCTGCCATTCCTCAACAGCTTCAGTATTTTTCCTGACTTCAGGATAAAAAGTACCGAGACTTTCGCCATCCTTCCCAACTGTAGCTGTACAGGCATAAACATTTCCGGTAAAATCGAAAGCCCATTCAGTTTTGGTTCCTGTGCAGGCATCAAAAAGCGGAGCAGGCATCTCCCCCTGTTCGAATAAAAATTTTGAGACAGAAAATGCCGGTTTATGAAATTCGCTTATGTGAGGGAATTTTTTCAGTAAATCGTATAAATCCTGATACAATTCGAGTCGTGAATATAATTTCGACTGATTCGCCTGACATTCGTGCAATTCGTAGTTCCGGCCAAGCTGGGTTTTAAAAAGTGGTGAAGCCGTCCAACCTTTGTCGATGGCAAACTGAGCCAAATCGGGTAGATTGCCGATATTTTGTTTGTCTACGACCATCCGCAAATTAACAGGAATATTGTTTTCAATCAATAGGTCAACACCATGCGCAATGCGATCGAACGTTGGACCTCCCCCTTTCAAATATCGTCGTTGGTTGTGTGTTTCGCTGGTTCCATCAAGAGTAACCTGAATTTCGCGGATAATGCCGTTTTTTAGTATTGGAATATATTCTTCCAGGTTATAACCATTGGTAACTGCGGCAATTTCCAACTTGTTTTCTGCTGCTTTCCGGATAATATATTCCATATTCTCCTTATGGCGCGGCGAATTTAAAAATGGTTCTCCACCAAAAAGAGTAATGTATTTTCGTCTACCCGAAAACTCCTTCAAAATATAATCGAAGAATGAATCAATTACCTCTTTCGACAAAGAAACAGGTAAAGCCTCGTAGCCGGCCTGGTAACAATAAGAACAATCGAAATTACAACTGTAGTTGGTCACGAAAAAGATCTGGATTTCATCCTTTTCCCGGTCATCTAAAAACCGAAGGTATTTTTCCCTGAACAGCTTTTTTTCCTGAATCTCATCAACAATATATCCATTATCAATAAGCTCATGATTTGTTTCGCTACAATTCTGTAATTGTTCGAAAGTATCCATATCAAGAATATCAGCCTGTCCTGACAATGAATTTACAATGAACCAACTATCGGAGTCTTTTACTTTTGAAGTAATGTTGTATTTGGAGAGTTGCATTTTGAAGAGTATAGATATAAAATTTATAATCTCAATTTGTCACATTTTATGGCAGAACTAAAATCATAAATGAACAATAATAAATCAAAAATGGAAAAAGGCCGGACGCCTTAATCATGGCATCCGGCAATAATCTGAGATTGTTTAGCACAACATTGTGCTTGTTTAATCTGTCCTTTTTTCTCTTTTTTTACAAGACTTTTCATAAAACTGATTTTTGGTGTTGATTAAACTATAATGAATAAAAGTAAGCAAAATGAACCAAAGTTCATCAATAAATACTTTCAGACTTTCAACTTTTCTTCATGAATTTTCTTTCTGTCCCTACACGATATATGCAAAGACCTGAGCAAATCTATATTCAGAGATCTTCAACAGGAAACGCTGCTAGAAACAGCTGTATGCATCTTTCGTCGCAGTAATTGTAAAACTGGAGACTTCAATTTTTCCTTTTGGATATGGAGCACTTTCTTCCAGAATACGAAATTCTTTAAATCCTGCTCCTTTGATTATATTAATGTAATCAGCTTTGGGGATCGATCCGGCCCAACATTCTGCTACTGCTGCAGGATCATTGGCATACTCTTCCGGAACAGTTTCGCTTGAATAAATATCGCTGATTACAAACCTTCCGCCATTTTTCAGCAAGCGGTATATCTCAGCCCAAACTTTTGCTTTATTACTAACATGATTCAATGTACAATTGGAAATAATCAGGTGAGCTGTTTCGTCTTCAAGTGGAATTTGTTCCAGATCTGATTGTATAAACTTAACATTTTCAACTCCCATTTTTGCGGCAGTAGATGTGGCCTTTCTGATCATTTCTTCGGTAACGTCAATACCATAAACAAAACCAGTTGCCCCAACTTCTTCGGCTAAACGTAAAACATCTGTTCCCCGGCCACTTCCCAAATCGATACAAACCTCATCAGGTTTCGCCTCGCTCTTATCAGCTGCGCCTCCGCACGACAAACAGCAAGTATCATTTGCTAATCCGGAGTATCTTCCTGCAATTTCAATTGTATTCATATTCATCAGTTTTGTGCTACAAATATATCGCAATAACTAAAACAAACCAACATATCTAGATTATTTGATATGTTTCTTAATAATCAGGAAACATTATCTTTTAAAGATACTTTAAATAATTATTGTATCCTGAAATATCCTAATAACGGATGTTCATTTAATTAAAATATTACACCGAGAATTATCTGACATATACCCCAGAAAAAATAACAAATGACACTTTCGTGCTATTGACTTTGGTATTTCAGTGTTGTAAATTTGATTAGGAAATGTGAATTTAAACAAAGATACTATTATTTAACTATCTATTAAATAAGAATTTATATTCCATTTCACCCTTCGAAAAATTATTCTGATGGAACAAATATTTTAATCTAAATCCATAATTAATAGATATTTTGATCTTTTTATCGTGACGATTTGACGAATTTATTTTCACCTCTATGATACATCCAGTCTTAAAGTTTTTGGCAGAACAGTTAAATGAATACATCGAGGAGGTTAAGAAACCCGATGTTGTGGAATCTCCATATGTCATTCTTCAAAATATTTCCAGATTGGATGAAGACCTGCTGAAAACAACAAATAAGATACTGATTTCCCTGGTAAATATTTCAGAAGAAACTTCGATGAAAAATAATCCGGATTATACATCGGTGAAAAACAATTTGGTTACATACAATAATCCGCCGATAAATCTGAATTTGTTTATCATGATTACTTCGTTCATGACGAATTATGAAAATGCCCTGATCTACCTTTCTTATGCCATTAACTTTTTTCAGGGAAAATTCTCTTTTACTCTTAAAGACAGCATAACTGAAGTTGAAAGCCTGCCTGATGACTTCCATATTATACTCGACCTGTTTAATCTGGGTTTCGAGCAGTTAAACTATGTATGGAGCACTTTCGGTGGCAAGCAGCATCCGTTTGTGTGCTATAAAGTGAGATTGCTCAAGATGGAAAGGGAAAGCACACGTGAAATAAATGGTGTAATAAGTGAGGTTATGATTGATGGCCGGAGTAAGGTAAAGTAAAAATCAAGATGCACTATGAGCCAATCTCTAATATATAAAAGTCTTTTTGAAGTAAAGGTCAGGCACCATTACTTCCTGAATAAAGGAGAACAGGAATGGGATTCGATGAATCAGGAAGACAAAGATAAACTAGAAGCAAAATTTGATATCCGTGAAGTTTTAGATATTACACCAACATCAGATTGCACACGAGCCTTGCATGCTCACAATTGCGTTTTTAAAAGAACTTCCGCAGGCATTATAGTAGGAATTAAATCCATCGCAGATGAATTTAATGCGGGCAAATTCAAAGCTTTTGTTTCCCTCAGCGAGACTCAGACATTTAGATTTCTGGTTAAGCTGAAAGATTATAATTTCATGAATTATACCGCACTTTCGTTACAGCCGTCCAGTGGCAAAATGTTTGTATTAAATAACAGCATCACAAATGCCTCCAATAATTTCCCCTCACTAAGCACCATTCCTCCGGTCTTCGAAAACGGCAAATCGTATTTGCCGGGCGATATGTTATCTGATAATGCAGTTAATCAGACCAAATTATTTACCGCACTTGTAAAGACCAGCAATAACCCGACAGGATCGGATGACTGGCTTACAGAAACAGCTAATGCAGACACACCTATGAATTATGTGAATATCAATGATAGTTACCCGGTGGCAAACGGATTTTTCACCTATACGATGACCGAGAAAGATTCGTATCCGGTTGCTATACTGAAAGACGCATCAGGATTTACCATCAAACCTGAGATGGAAGTTCTTCTGGGTGATTTTCATACCTTGCAGGTGGATATGCGGAAATATCCCGAAGGAATTTATTCCATCCACATTGACAGCGATAATTCCGCTTACCATGACGATGTTACCTTCTACCTTCTTCAGAGCAGTGATACTCCTTTCGCCTTACTCGAGATTAAAGTAAAAAGTAAAAAGGTAGCTTTTGACCTGACCGATCAGGAAGATTTGCTTTCTCCCGTTTTCGAAATTCGCTTCCGCAACCGGAGGACACACTGGCGATACCTGGGAAAAATATTCAACACACCATATGTTCCTGACAATCCCTTTCCACTTACGCGATATGGAAATATCGAAATTATGAAACCTCCCGAACCGGAAGACACCAAAACGATTATGCTTCCCAATCCATCAGTAAGTTTGATAAAAGCCGAAGCTTTAATCAACATAGATGAGACGAAATATTACTCAGAAATTCATATAAACTAAATCAAAAAAAAAGGAAATCTAATGGCAACAACGTACAAAACTCCCGGTGTTTTTGTTGAAGAAATTCCCAAATTACCACCGTCTGTAGCCCAGGTTGAAACAGCATTACCAGCTTTTGTCGGCTACACAAATAAAGCAGACGATATCGCTCCGGGCGATTTAATCGACAAACCTAAAAGAATTGGATCTTTGGTCGAGTTTGAACAGTTTTATGGGGCCGGACCTTCTCCGGATGTTACTGTGGTAAATATCGACAGCAATAACAACTTCACTTCGGCCACCGTAAAGAGCAATTTCTTTATGTATGACTCCCTTCGAATGTTCTATGCCAATGGCGGCGGCGATTGCTACATTGTATCGATTGGTAAAAGTGATAAAACCACAACCATTTCTGATACCGATTTTACCGATGGCATTGAGAAACTTCGTAAAGAAGATGCTCCAACCATCATTTTATTTCCTGATGCTGTTTCATTGGGAGATTCAGAAATTGCCGGTGTTCAGCAGGCCGCCTTATTGCAATGCGCCGATTTGGGCGACAGGGTAGGTCTGTTTGATGTGAAACAGGATGACTCTCTGGGTGCCAATTTCAGGAACAATGTTGGCATTAACAATTTGAAATATGGAGCAGTTTACTCTCCATGGCTTAACGTCAATTTACCAAAGGCAATTAAATATACCGATGTTCAGGCCGTTATAAAAAGAGCCGGCATTTCGGTTCCACTTTCCGGACTTACTGCAGATACTGATGTTCAAAACATAATTACCCAGGTTGAGCAGGCTTATGCCGATCAGGATAATATTAGTACAAAAACTCAGGCTCTAAGTTCTCCAAATGGCGTTTTATCCGATGGATTTAGTTCACTGGTGGCAACATTTAATGGGGCCGGTGGCAACACCAATGCCAATCTCAAAAATATATTTGACTATTTGGCAACAATCGGTGCCCAAATTCAGGTATTTGTAAATGGTGTTGCACCAAACAAACTTACCCTACCCGATTTTCTTGCGGATGTGGTTGCCGGTATTACATCGAATTTCGATCCTACATTCGAAAGTATAAAAGCGCTTAATCTGGAAGCAGTCGCTGATATCACAGCCGGATTTACCGGATCTGATTTCACCACATTAACCGCCGGAAACTGGCCAAAAACAAGTGCCGCGGTAGCATCAACTGTTATCAGTGAAACAAACGACAACAATCGTAGAATTGCTGCTGTTAATCTTTTACAGCCCATGTTCGATGATCTGAATACGGCCTACCAGAACCTTATTGTTAATACCATAAGTTCATATACTAAAACTCTTGATGATTCACTTGCACTGTCGTTTCCGGTATATAAAAACATACTTAACGGAGTTGGTAAAAGTATGACAGTAATGCCTCCAAGTGGCGCTATTGCTGGTGTATATGCCCAGGTTGACCGTACTCGTGGTGTTTGGAAAGCACCAGCCAATGTAAGTTTAAACAGCGTACTTGCACCGGCAACTGTATTTACAGCAACTGAGCTCGACAATCTGAATGTGGATGCCGTTGCTGGCAAATCAGTAAATGCCATCCGCTATTTTACAGGTAAGGGAACTCTGGTATTTGGTGCACGAACACTCGCCGGAAACGATAACGAATGGCGTTATGTTCCGGTTCGCCGCTTCTTTAATATGGTAGAAGAAAGCTGTAAAAAATCAACCGAACCATTTGTATTTGAGCCTAATGATGCCAACACATGGGTGAAAATCCAGGGGATGATCGAAAACTTTTTGACCACATTGTGGAGACAGGGCGCTTTGCAGGGTGTAAAACCAGAACATGCTTTCTATGTGGCTGTTGGCCTAGGCAAAACAATGACTGCTCTCGATATTCTTGAAGGAAGATTAATAGTGGAAATAGGTATGGCTGTTGTTCGACCTGCTGAGTTTATCATTTTACGCTTCTCTCACAAACTGGCTGAAAGCTAACAGATCCGGAATTACGGTAAATGTTTAAATCTAAAACAATCTCATTTTAAAATAAAAAAATATGGCAAACTATCCTCTTCCCAAATTTCACTTTCAGGTGCAATGGGGCGGCGAACGTATCGGATTTACCGAAGTTACCGGACTTGACATACAGATTGAAGCCATTGAATACCGGGAAGGCAGCAGTCCAGAGTATTCAAAGATTAAAATGCCTGGTATGCCTAAATACAGCAACATCACTCTGAAAAGAGGAAGTATGAATGGTGATTCTGATTTCTATAAATGGATTAATACCACCGCTTTAAACACTGTTGAAAGGCGCGATATCATTATCAGTTTACTGAATGAAACACATGCACCTGTTATATCCTGGAAAGCAAAAAACGCTTTTGCAGTTAAAGTACAGGCAAGTGATTTGAAAAGTGATGGTAATGAAGTAGCTATCGAAACTCTTGAACTGGCACATGAAGGCTTGAATATTTTGAATTAAAAATTCGCGTTTTCCAAGCTGATCTGACAGCACAAATCAGTTATCGTTTTAAGTAAATGCTATGGCTACACCTGTTGCAGGCGGATATTATCCGCCGGTGGGATTTCATTTTAAAGTAGAATTTGTAAATCTGGGCAATAACAACGACCAGCGTTTTCAAAGTGTCACCGGGTTAAATGTTGAATACGATACCGAATCTTTTAAAGAAGGCGGTGAAAATCGTTTTGAGCATAAACTACCGGTTCGCACCAAGTATCCCGATCTTTCTTTAAAAAGAGGAATGCTCACAAATTCTGCTGTAATTGATTGGTGCATTGATGCCTTGCAAAACAGAAGTTTCAGTCCGGTGCAGGTAAATGTTACTTTATTGAATGAAAAACACGACCCCGTTACAACCTGGCAATTTTTTAATGTTTGGCCAAAAAAATGGAGTGTAAGTGATTTTAACGCACAGGAAAATTCGGTAGTTATTGAGACACTCGACTTATGTTATAATTATTTTACCATAAACAGAAACTGATGCCTCTGGAAATTAAAGAATTGCAAATACGCGTGACTGTAAATGATCAGCAGGCTAAAGATGCAGCGAATTCGGCACCTGGAAGCCAGGAGTCTAAAGATGCAAAAAAAGCTATGCTGCAACAGTGTGTCGATGACATTATGGACATTTTAAACAGCCAAAAAGAACGATAAATGGCAACCGGTGAATTTGAAAAATTAAAAATCTATGCCTACACTGATCCGGGTTGTGGAGACGATCAATTGGCTGCTCTGGATGAAAATCCGATAACAGCAATGATCAATCCTGAAAATTATACGCTGGAAACAAAAGTGGAATTTAACAACGGACAAGCTGGCGGAACAAGTGGCAGCCAGCCGCGATTCGAAAAAAAACCACCCGGCGAACTGGCATTCGAATTTTTATACGACAATACAGGGATTATTGACGGCCGGAAAAGAGATGATATCTCGGACGATCTGGCAAAACTGAACGATTTTTTAATGGGTTACGATGGCGATATTCATCAAACCCGCTTTTTCAAATTTGTTTGGGGCACCAGTCTGATGAAAGGCGTTTGTTCTTCATTAAGCATCACTTATAAATTATTTAATCCTGACGGAAAACCGATCAGGGCTGTTTGTAAAGTTACCATTCGCGAAGTAGCCGAAGAGGAACAAAGGGTATTGGAAGAAAATAATCATTCACCCGATCTAACGCATTTCAGGATAGTAAAAAAAGGAGATACACTGCCTTTGATGTGTTTCAAAATTTATGGCGACTCAAAATATTATATACAAGTTGCAAAAGTGAATAAGCTTAACAATTTCAAAAATCTTACGGTAGGCAACGAAATATTTTTTCCACCATTTGATAAAACAAAAAACTAGATGCCTAATGAAAGAAACATACCATCTGATAAACCGAAGAGTGTAGTTACTCATACTATTATCAGCGGCGGTACCGAAGTTTCCAAACAGTATCAGCTTTTATCAATTATTGTAAATAAAGAAGTTAACCGTATTCCTATGGCAACGCTTGTTTATACCGATGGAGAACCCAGCAAACAATCTTTTGAATTGAGTGGGAAAGCTGATTTTGAGCCCGGCAAGGAAATCGAAATAAAAGCTGGCTATAGCAGCGATGAAAAAACCTTGTTCAAAGGCATCGTCATTAAACACAGTATCCGTGTTCGAAATAAAAATTCTGTATTGATTATTGAGTGCAAAGACAAAGCGGTTAAAATGACAGCAGCCTGCAAAAATAAATACGCATTGGACACCAAAGACAGCGATATCATCGAAGAACTTATTGATTCATATGGGTTGGACAAAGATGTTGCTTCAACCACTGTAACGCACAAACAAATTGTGCAATACAGTTGCACCGACTGGGATTTTATGCTATGCCGCGCTGATGTAAATGGCTTACTCTGTATTGCCAACGACGGGAAACTGTCGGTTTCTCCGCCTGAGTTTAGCGGAGATGCTGCACTTACCATTCAGTATGGAGCCACCATTCACAATTTGGATGCGGAAATTGATGCCCGGTTGCAATATAAATCGATAAAAGGTTCGGTTTGGAATTATACCGATCAGGAACTGGTAAAAGATACCGAAGCTGAAGACCCGGGAGTGCCGGATGCAGGCAATTTATCTGCAGATGCATTGGCGGATGTGATTGGTGAATCGGAGTACCGGTTATTTAACAGTGCTAAAATTGAAGAACCCGAATTGCAGGCATGGGTTAATGCCGCCATGATGAAAAACAGATTGGCAAAGATCAGGGGAAAAGTTACCACCGACGGAACAGCGGACGTTTTGCCCGGTCAACTTATTCAGTTAAACGGCGTGGGCGAACGGTTCGAAGGAAAATTATTTATAACCGGAATCAGGCACGAAATTACAGAAGGCCTTTGGCAAACCACTTTTCAGTTCGGAATTAATCCCGAATGGTTTGTACAAACCTACAATGTGCAGCAACCCTTAAGTGGCGCCATGCTCCCAGCCATACAAGGTTTGCACATCGGCATTGTTACCCAATTGGAAAATGATCCTGACGGTGAAGACCGGATTCTGGTAAAAATACCGGTAATCAACAATGATGAAGATGGGATCTGGTGCCGCGTTTCGACCCTTGACGCCGGAGAAAACCGCGGAATGTATTTCAGACCTGAAGTTGAAGACGAGGTAATTGTCGGTTTTATAAACAATGACCCCCGGCACGCGGTGGTTCTCGGAATGCTCAACAGCAGTGCAAAACCGGCACCAATAACAGCATCCGACGACAATCACGAAAAAGGCTATGTAAGCCGCAGCGAAATGAAAATGATTTTCAATGATGATAAAAAAAGTTTTTCGCTTGAAACTCCGGGAGGAAACAAGTTCATTATTTCCGAAGATGAAACAAAGATTTATCTGGAAGATCAAAACGGAAATAAAATAACAATGAACGAAGACGGCATAAAAATAGAAAGCATAAAGGATATCATACTGAAAGCCGCGAAAGACATAAAGGCAGATGGAGTAAACATCGGCGTAAAAGGAAGTGCACAGACGAAAGTGGAAGGAAGTGCCGGAGCTGAAATTTCAAGTGGTGCAACAACCACAGTAAAAGGTTCGATAGTAAATATTAATTAACCGAAAAACGAAGAATTATGCCAATGGCTGCAAGAGTTGGTGACATGCATGTTTGTCCGATGGTTACCGGAACAGTGCCCCATGTGGGCGGACCGGTGATGCCGCCGGGAGCACCAACAGTAATGATTGGGGGAGTTCCATCTGTAAAAGTTGGCGATATGTGCACCTGTTCAGGCCCGCCTGACACTATTTCTGCAGGTTCCGGAACTGTAAATATTGGTGGTGCGCCTGCAGCCAGAATGGGCGACAGTACTGCACACGGCGGGACAATTGTTGTTGGTTGCCCAACAGTAAACATTGGAGGTTGATATGGGATCGAAAAGGTCATTAATTGTCATTCATAAGTCATTGTTTGTTCGAAACAACAAATGACTATTAATGATCGCAAAATGACAATGTCTGACAGAAGAAAATAAAAATTAAAGAGTAACAGAATGAGCGACGAATTTACAAGCAATGATTTTCTGGGGGTTGGATGGAGTTTTCCGCCAACATTTAATGCACAGACAAAAGCTGTGGAAATGACCGAAAAGGAAATAGATATCGAACGGAGTTTGCAAATACTGCTCACCACCACCATTGGCGAACGAATTATGCAGCCCAAATATGGATGCAACATGAATACATTGCTGTTTGAACCGCTGAATACAACGGTTAAAACCATCATGATTGATAAAATAAAAACGGCTATTCTGTTTTTTGAACCCCGGATTGATGCGAAAAAGATTTCACTGAATATGCAGAACGAACTGGAAGGTGAAGTTCTGGTTGAGATTGAATACATCGTGAGAGCAACAAACAGCCGTTTCAATTTTGTATTCCCATACTACATTAACGAAGGAACCGAACTGAGTTTTTTAACAACAGATAAATCAGTCAAATAAAAATGGCAAACTGCAGCGAACATAAAAATCCACTGATTAACAACGGAACCAGTCAAATCCAGCGGGTTTTGCCTGGAATGGATAAAAATCAATATGCCCTGGTTGACGAAAAAGAATATGCCGACTGGATTGTGTTTGCCAACAATTTTGCTTTGTTTATTAATTACTACAACAATTCAAATATTCCCGCCGGAAACTGGAACCCCTTTTTCGCAAGCGATATTTCAGCCCAACTTGGTTCTATTGCACTTCAGGATATAGCAAGGTATCAGTTGGAGATAAAAGAACGATTTGATTTCATAAGAAATGACGACAACAAAACTTCGCTTCCTGACATCAGGATTAAATTGAATGAATTGTTTAGTGCTGTTCTTACACTGAGCAAAGCTTTGGATAACTATGTTCACAAATTACCTGATGACACATCGCTCAAACAAACGATTTACAACCTCACAAAAACCAAATTATCGCCTGCACTCAACCGGTTAATTGCATATTACAAAGCCGCACAAAATCATGCATATCTGAATCACAGCACCTTAAGCGAGTGGATGATATTAAATAATCCGTTGACTGATGCCAAACAAATTATAAATACTGAAGGACTGAGTAAAAATTGGTTTGATGATTCGGTGTACACAAACTGGACCGCATACAAAAATAATATTGATGCCGACGAAAGTATCTTTAATAATCCGCTGACTGCATTTGCCGATAATTTTTTAAGCATCGAACATGCCGCAAATCACAATTTGCTGACGGGCATTTTCGATACTTATTTGTCAACCTACACAAAAATTATTCAGGAAGCCGAAAGTGAACTTCTAAAAACGCTTGAAAGCTATGACAAACATACGCCACATTATGCTTTGTTTCTTAGCTTTTTAATGCTGTTCAGATTTACGCAGACGAACATCAATACCATCACCCAAAGGCATCTCGATTTTTATTACAAAGAAGTTTTACGTCTGCAGCCTCGTGCTGCCGAAGCAAATAAAGTTCACGTTTTAGGTGAGCTTGCCAAACAGGTTGACAGTTATTTGCTCAAACAAGGTACTTCGCTGAAAGCCGGAAAAGACAGCCTGAAAAAGGATGTAATCTATCAACTCGACAGCGACACAGTTTTCACTAAGGCCAAAGTTTCGCAACTAAAAACATTCTTTAAAGCATCGGAAGATGAAAATATTTATAATCCGGGAACTTCAATCCTAAAGCAAAACAATACAGGGCGTGTATTTGCATCACCGATAACCAACAGCGACGACGGAATTAATCCGCCATTAACAAGCGCCAATAAGGAATGGCCGCCCTTTGTGCACAAAACATACGATGAAGCAGAATTGCAAAGTATTGCCATGCCAAAAGCTCAACTTGGCTTTGCCCTCGCTTCGCACTATTTATACCTTACAGAAGGTGAACGAAAAGTATTTGTTCGCTTCGCTATGAGCAACAATTCGGCACTAAATGAAAAGCATATTGAATGCTACCTCACTGCCGAAAAAGAATGGTACAAAGTTGAAAGTATCACAATTGCCTCTTCGGGAAAGAAACTTTCGGACGGCACGACCAACTGCACTGAAATATCATTCACCATTCCAGGCTCGGCACCAGCCATCGTAAATTACGATGCCGCCAAACACGGAGGAACTTTCAACATTGCTCTGCCTTTGCTCAAAATTTACCTGATACACGATGATGCCACAGTTTATGAATACGATTCGCTGAAAGATATTACCATTACCAAAACGGAAATCAGGGTTGAGGTAGGCATGGATGCAGGTCATAACCAGAAAGGGCTAAAAAATCTGCAGTTGTCGAATGACTTTGGATTGTTGGATGCCTCAAAACCTTTTATGCCATTTGGGGGCCAGCCCAAAAAAGATACAGCACTGGTAATCGGTCATAAGGAAATCTTCAGTAAAAAGAATGCAGCAATACGACTAAATATTGAATGGGCCGGTTTACCAGATGATGTAAAAGACATCAAATACGATGCAAACATCGATGATACAACACCCAATGAGCAATCAGGTGTTCCAACTGTAATGCCTTCATTTCTAGAGAGCGGAATCTGGGAAAGTAATTCACTTGATAATACTGCGATCTTTGATTCCACCAATGCTAAAGTGCAGGTTTTTAATACGGCTCAATTAATACCAACTGATTGCACAGCTGACTACCGGACAGAATATACCGAACTCAAGTCTGAATCAGTAAATGGTTTTTTAAAATTAACATTGGCAGATGGTTTTGGATACAGCGATTATATAAAAGACCTGTCTCTTTCCCTAATTGAAAAAGCGCCGGATGTTACAAAAACCATTTCGAATACTCCAATTGAACCATACAATCCAAAAATAAAATCGATTTATGCCAGTTATTCGGCTTATACCATAAATGATGTAACTGTTTTAACTCAGACTGCTTTCGATAGCCGTGAAATAAATTTCTTCCATCTCTACCCTTTTGGTGATGGCGAGCAACACAAATATTTAAATGCTTCTGAAAATGTTTATTTGTTGCCTCAGTTCAAACACCTGAGCGAAGGAACTGTAAAAACTCACATCGGCGAATTCTATGTCGGAATCGAAAAATTAAACCCGAATGAAGCTGTAAATATTCTGTTTCAGGTTATGGAAGGAACCACCGATCCAAAAATTGCCAAACCATTGGAACATTTAAGCTGGGCCTTTTTAAGCGACAATAAATGGATTGAATTTGAATCGTCGGATTACAGTGACAATACATTACAACTGGTTCAGTCAGGCATTATTTCTTTTTCAATTCCTGACGAAGCAACCACCACTAACACGGTTTTACCTTCAGGATACATTTGGCTTAGAGTTGCAGTAACCGAAGCTGCCGAAACCGTTTGCGACCTTATTTCAGTTAATGCACAGGCATCTGTTGCTACTTTTGTAAACAACGAAAATGCCGGTGATTTTCTGGACACAGCGCTTCCCGCCGAAACGGTTTCCAAATTGAAGATTCCGGATGCGGCCATTAAAAAAATTACTCAGCCATATTCATCTTTTGGCGGTCGGCCCAAAGAAAACGAAGATCATTTTTACATTAGGGTTAGCGAGCGATTGCGACATAAAGCCCGTGCAATTACAGTTTGGGATTACGAGCATATTGTTCTCGAGGCATTTCCGGAGATATACAAAGTAAAATGCCTGAATCACACGCAAATTGAAGATGGCATTTACCATGAAGTAAAACCAGGATACGTAAGCATTATTACCATTCCATCGCAGTTAAACCACAACGACGCTAATCCTTTAAAACCATATACACAGCAAAGTACCTTAACCAACATAGAAAACTATTTACGCAAACGCATCTCCTGTTTTGTCAATCTGCATGCCTGCCAGCCGCAGTTTGAAGAAATTCGGCTCGAATTTTCGGTTAAGCTCTTTGATCAATATAAAGACTTTACTTTTTACACCGATCAGTTGAAAGAGGAGATAACCCAGTTCCTGTCGCCATGGGCTTTCGGAAATACGTCATCCATCGATTTTGGAGGCAAAGTTTACAAATCGGTACTCATCAATTTTATTGAAGAAAAATATTACGTGGATTTTATTACCGATGTATTCATGTATGTAAGAGTTGATGAAACGTCAGCCGAAAGTTCCGATTTGGATGAAATTTTCGCTTCAACGGCACGAAGTATTTTAGTTTCGGCACCCGCTTCGAAGCATGTGATACATGAACTGATTGTGACCAATAGTAATGCAGAAGAGATTTGCATTGATAAAAATAATGTACAGAACTCATTAAATAATGCATGAACATGGCTAAGAGCTTTACCATACAAAAAAATCCATCGCTTGACGACAGCAGCAATTACGAATTTCTGCGCCGGAAAGGTATGGAATACATTGAAAAACTTGGTAGCAAATTGTGGACAGATTACAACATTCACGATCCGGGTATTACCGTGTTGGAGGCACTCGCTTATGCGCTTACCGATCTGGGTTACCGAACTTCGCTCGATATAAAAGATTTGCTGGCTCTACCTGCTGCTGAAGTTGCTGATTCCGACGGACAATACCCTTCGGATAAGCGTCAGGCATTTTACACCGCGCGAAATATTTTAACGGTAAATCCATGGACAACAGATGATTTCCGAAAACTGCTGATCAATATTGACGGAATTAAAAACGGATGGCTAAATTGCAAAAAGTGCGCCTGCGACGACATTTACCTGTATGCAAATTGTGGCAAAAGCATTTTGCAATATGAAGCAACCGAACATCAGGTAATTGTAAGAGGACTTTACGATATTTTGCTTGAATTTGAAGAAGAAGAGAAAAGCGGAAATCTCAACAGCGGAAAGATAAAATACAAATTCAGCTTTCAAAACGGGCTTCAGTTGGGTAATGCAACAATCGAAATGCGACTTCCGTCATGGGCAAAACTGGAAACAGAAAAAACGCTTTATAAAAACTTCCGAAATCCGAACAGCGAAATTACCGACGTTTCCGTTACTTTTATTTCAGGGTCAGTACCTGTAATTGCCGACATACCCGATTCTCCTGAACAGGTTCTCGACAATGCTTTGCGCAAACCCGTTTTTGCCCAGATTCAGGTTACTTTTAAACCCGACAAAAACAATGCAGCCACCGAAATTCTGGCTCTCGACAATGTTCCAATCAACATCTGGTTCAGGAATACTGAAGAAAGAAGAGCTCTTGTTCTTCCGGATTTAAAAACGGCCATAATGGACAAAACAGTTGCCGGCATTTTTCCGAAATATCTGGAAAAAATAAAAAGAGCTGATGCCGTTATTTCTGAAACAATTCAGGTGCTGCATAACCACCGCAATCTTGCCGAAGATTATTGCACCATAAAGGCCATTGAAGTTGAAGACATTGCCATTTGTGCCGATATGGAAGTTGAAGCATCGGCAGATATTGAAGCAATATTGGCTGAGGCTTATTACCTCATCGATCAGTACATGAGCCCGGATATAAAATTTTATTCGCTACAGCAATTGCTTGATGGCAATAAACCTGTAGATGAAATTTTTGAAGGCCCAGCATTAAGTAACGGATTTATCGACAATGACGAACTGGCTGAGGCTTCCCTACGGGTTACACTTTACACATCGGATGTAATTAATAAGATCATGGATATTCCGGGTGTAACATCGCTTAAGAATTTTGTTTTTGCCCGATATGATGATTCCGGACGTTTAGTGGAAAGCCAGTCATGGAGTATGACCGTCACTCCGAATCGTCAACCCCGATTATACATCGAAGGAAGTAAAGTGATGGTGTATAAAAATGGGTTGCCCTTTTTGGCCGATGCCAACGAACTGAGCGACACATTGCAGGTGGTGAAAGGCAGAAATACCCAACCCAAATACACTGTTCTCGAAAACGATTTACCTGTTCCGCATGGCAGCTATTATGATCTGCAATCGTATTATGCAGTACAGAACTCATTACCGCTCACCTATGGCGTTGGTTCCGAAGGACTTTCAAATACAGCAAGCGAAGTGCGAAAGGCCCAGGCAAAACAGCTTAAAGCTTACCTGCTGTTTTTCGAACAATTGCTGGTCAATTATCTGTCTCAGCTGGCCAATGTCAAAGAATTATTCGCGGTCGACAAAACCATATCGCAAACCTATTTTTCGCGCTTAATTGATTCGGGCGAAATTAATGGAATTGGAGATTTATATAATGGTTTAGATACAGCAACTTTGCAGGGTTTGATTGAACACGAGGCTATATTTTTATCACGCCGCAATCATTTTCTCGATCATTTGCTGGCCCGTTTTGCCGAAACTTTCAACGACTATGCGCTAATGCTTTATTCGTACACCGAGGATAAAGACATTGCTGACAGCCAGTTGATTGATAACAAAATTTCCTTCCTTCAAAAATTTCCGGTGTTGAGCCGAAACCGTGCCCGTTCGTTTAATTATAAGAATCAGGATTTGGTTTGCAATAATGAAAACGTTGCCGGATTGGTAAACCGAATAAGACTGCTTTTGGGCTACAGCAACGATTACTCCGGAAGTGTGGAACTCATCGAAACCAACAATGGAGGGAAATTTCAGGTAAGTTGGCAGCTTGTCGATAAAAATAAAAAAGTCTATTTGAACAGTAGCACAAAATATGTTGACACAGAGCATACTGTTGCGGAACAAAATGCAAGGGATGAAATTGACAAAGCATTTGTTTACATCACCGATCCGGCACATTATACCATAAAAAAAACGAAACCATTTACACTCAGTCTGGTTGATGGTGCTGGTAAAGTGATTGCCACCCGCAAACAAAATTTCACAAAAAAAGCTGATTCTGAAGCTGTCCGGGATGAAATCATCGCCTATGCCGACAACACTATAACTCCTGAAAAAATTCACATCGTTGAACATGTTTTGCTTCGGCCACGCGCCATTGACGATCCTGTTCTTTCCGTTTGCCTGGATTCAAATTGCAGTGATTGCGACGAACGTGATCCGTATTCATTCAGGATAACCGTGGTTTTAAACGGCGAAGATGGCCTCGCCAACAAAGGAATCGAATTCAGGCGTTTTGCCGAACAAACCATCCGCATGGAAACACCGGCACACCTGGGGTTGAAAATTTGCTGGGTCAGTAAAGCTTCGTTGAAAGAGTTTGACGATTTGTATTGCAGCTGGCTTTCAGAACTGGCCAAACCCGAACCCGATGCCACTACGCTTCACGACAGACTCGACGCTTTGTTAAAAGTATTTACCAATCTGAATAATGTTTATCCGCAAGCCACACTGCACGATTGCATTGATGGAAACGACAGCAACAGGGTATTTCTGGGGCACACTGCAATCATCAGCGATGCAGAACTTGATGAACAGATTAAAAAGAAAAATGAAAATTAATTTTTTTACGATCCGCGAAGGCGGAAAATAAATTTACAGTTATGATACCTTCAGCAGCCAATTCAGACTATCCAAAGTTTGTAGCCGATCAGGTGCTTACATCTGACAACCTCAACGACTTATTCGGCTACCTTGATGAACAGGGAAGAATGACACGAACCAATTTGTCTGGTATTGGTATTGTGTGCGGGTTAGAAGTAAAAACTAATGCCGATGGTAATAAAATTACCATAACCAAAGGCGTTGGTGTTACAAGTTCCGGCTATCTGGTTTCTGTTCCTGAAATAGCCTATACAAAAAGAACCACAGATATTTTCGATGCGGTTAAAAGCGAATACTACAGTAAGTTCGTAAACATTGCTTCGAAAACACAAAAGTTTAATTTATGGGAACTTAAACAGGAAGCTGAGACTGAAGAAAACAATACGAACTCCACTGCTTTAACTAAAACTTTTCTAACATCCGGAGAAAAAATTGTCCTGATTTTTGTTGAATTGCTGGAGGAAAACAATAAAAACTGCGACCCCAATTCGTGCGACGATAAAGGAATTCTGGTAACTGTGAATTTCAGGCCATTACTGATTGAAAAAGCAAATGTGGCTGATTTGTTAAACGGAGCCGGCGAAATTGCAAGTCCGTGGCTGACCCTTCCGGAAATAACCATGAAACGGTTTGATGTGCTGGCAACTCCAATGTTCGAATGCCTGAACTTTTTTGATGCCTACCGGAAGATTCTCAGCAATTCATTCCTTAGCAGTACACAGGATTCGCTGACAAAGGCCTACAATGTTTTACAACCTTTGCTGTCCGAAGATTTTCCAACTAATCCGTTTGCTTCACTGGCCAATGATTTTAAATTTCTGAATGACGGTAGCATCACTGCGGAACAGTTGATTGTTATTCAATATTACTATGACCTTTTCTCCGACATTCTGCTTGCATACAGTGAATTCAGGGAAATGGGTATTGAGTTTATCGGCATGTGCTGCCCCGATGATATTTTCCCAAGGCATTTGTTACTCGATCTGGCCATTCCTGATAGCAACTCGCTATCGAGTGCTTACCGGCATTATTTTATTCCGTCGCCCATTTTAAGCGATCAGAAAAAAACAGCTTCACACCTGAAAATACTCTTTAAAAAGCTGGTTTTGCTGGTTCAGAAATTTGCTATTCCGGCACCCACCATAAAAGGGAAAGACAAAGAAGTGGATTCCAATATCCGGATCACACCTTCAGTGCTGGCAAATATTCCCTTGTCTGCCAAATCAATTCCGTACTATTATGCCATTACAGGTTCGTCGGATGATTTGTTAAAAAACTGGAGTCCTGAAAAACGTCTTCAGGGAAAAGTCACCCGAAATCTGTCGTATCACGCCCAAAAATACAACACGACCAACGAAGATATTTACGCGCCATTGTTATACGATTTGGAACCGTACAATTTTCTCCGGATTGAAGGCCACATTGGAAAACCGTATACACATGCCGTAAAAAACATCACCGCCATTCGGGATCAAAATCGCCTGCCATTTGATATTGTTGCCTTAAGCGCCGATGTCTCGGCAATCAATTCGTTTATTAAAGACCTGGGAAATATTCTGACCGCTGGGACAAGTACTTCGCAGGCCACACTTGAATCATTAATCGGAACAAACTGCCATTTCAACGATCTGGAATTACTGTTTGATTCGATCATGGCTGAACTTACCGGAAAGCTCAGCAACGAAATGAAATTCTTTTACGACCTGAAACGGGATGAAAAGCGAACACCTCTACCTGCACCGAATAGCGATATTCCTCAGGTTCCTTTGCTGATGAAAACTGATTCAACCTTCAGATTTGCTACTAACAGTATTGGTCACGAATTTGAGCTTTATTACCAAACCGTGAAAGACCTGCCATTTATTCCGTTGCAGGTTTATTTCCAGTCGTTTGGTCAGGAAGGGAATACCGATGTGATGGATTTCGTTTTTAAAGCAGTTTTGTATTACATCGAAATGCTTTATGAAACAATTACAACCAGCCTCAGCAGTTTTACTTTTTACAATTTCTACATCAGGTATTATACTCTAATTCAGGCTGTCAGGTACATCAAACTTTTAAATAAATTACTGAGCGAACGCTTCCCATTAAGTGAAGAAGAAAACGATCATTTGGATGCCTTGCTTTCCATATCTGCCGATGGAAGAATGTTGCAGTTGTACATGGAATTTCTGCGTCGGGTTCTCCAGGTAAAAATAATGCAACAAGCTGGATTTTACTTCAAAAGCAACCCGGGCATCCAACACAAAGCCGGAGTGCCAATGGGTGGAACTTTCATCATGGTTTATCACGAAACCGACAAAACACAAACGGTTAAACCAATTGTTGCTACCAATAATTCATTTGCTTTTAGAGCCGACGTTGTAGAAAGCCGTGTCAGTATATCAACAGCTGATACCACTACAGGCAAAGTAGTCGCAGATGCAACAACAGCAGATCATTTGAGTTCACTTTCGTCAGGTGTTACTGAAAAAGTTATTATTGCAAAAGATAAGATAATCACCGGACTCCGGAAGACTATAAATACGAGTACAATAAGTGCCGAAAAAGCAACAAATACCAAAGCTACGGTTGAAACAAAAGCTTCGGCAACCAATAATATATCAGCTGCGCCCACTGCAACTGCCGTCGCAACAAACGATAACGCACAAGACATTAATCAGCAGATTTTGGTCTATCTGGCGGATTCGGCAACTTATCTTAAAAATCGTAAAGCAGATCAGTTGGATGAAGCAATTGCCGATTTTAGCGATGGCGTGGTAATCGCCGATTTTTATCTGCCGTATCTTTGCTGTTCAGATTGTCCGCCGATACAAATAACTGTAGTTGGCCAAACACAACCCAACCAGCCACCGGTGGCAAGGCCAGGCGACAATGTTTCGGTCCAATTACCGGTTAATTCGGTAACTCTCGACGGCAGCACGTCTTCCGACCCCGATGGAACCATAAAAACTTATTTGTGGGAACTGCAATCGGGTTCTGAAGCAACGATAGAAAATCCTTCGGAAGCCAAAACAGTAGTTTCCAAACTTTCGGAAGGCAACTATGTGTTCAAATTAACCGTGACAGACGATCAGGGGACAACTGATTCGGATACGGTTACCGTTATGGTTCTACCGTTGTCAAATGTTCCGCCGGTTGCGGTTGCTTTCGCTGAACCAAACGTAGTTACTTTGTCGGCAAACGGGTCGGGTGTTTCGCAGCTTTCCGGAGTTGAATCAAAAGATCCTGACGGCGAAATTAAATCATTCGGCTGGTCATTGTCATCAGGTCCAACGGGTGGTGCGATAATAAATAATCCGGATCTGGAGAAAACACTGGTTACGTTTACCCAACCCGGAAATTATGTTTTCAAATTAGTTGTAACTGATGATAAAGGCGCTTCCGATACAACTACCGTAACAGTTACAGTCACTGATACTCAGCAAAATCTGCCTCCGGTGGCCAAAGCCAGTGCAAATCCGGCAACCATAGTATTTTCTCCTGATGTACCTCAGGTTTCACAACTCGACAGTAATGGCTCAGTTGATCCGGATGGAACAATCGTATCATTTAACTGGTCATTGTCATCAGGGCCAACTGGCGGAGCAGTTATAACGACTCCGGATAAACCGGTTACTACAGCTTCATTTGCGCAAGTTGGAATCTATGTATTTAAATTGACAGTGACTGATGATAAAGGTGCTTCTGACGGTACATCAGTGACAGTTACCGTTACTGAGTCCAATCAGGGGCCGGTGGCCAAAGCTGCTGCAAATCCGTCAACAATAATATTCTCACCTCTTGTTGTCAATTTATCACAACTCGACAGTAATGGTTCAGTTGATCCGGATGGAACAATCGTATCGTTTAACTGGTCGTTGTCTTCAGGTCCAACAGGCGGTGCAGTTATAAATACGCCTGATAAGCCGGTTACTACAGTTTCATTTGCACAAGTTGGAATCTATGTATTTAAATTGATTGTAACTGATGATAAAGGCGCTTCTGACAATACCTCAGTAACTGTAACCGTAAATGCAAGTACAAATCAGCCACCAGTTGCCAGCGCGGTCGCTATTCCAACCTCGGTTGTATTTGTTCCGGGACAAATAACAACGGCACAATTAGACGGTAGTAATTCTTCTGATCCTAACGGCAACATTAAATCCTTTCAATGGTCATTAGTCAGCACATCCGGAGGTGCACAAATTGCTTCACCGAATGCAGCAAGAACGACCGTTCAGTTCAATCAGGCAGGCACTTTCAAGTTTGATTTAACAGTTACCGACGACGCAGGTCTTACCGGTTCTGCATCAGTCTCAGTAACTGTAAATCAGGAACTAGTAACTCTGAAAACCTGCGCGTTACTGAATAACATCATTACTGATTTCGATAAAATATCGGGAGCGGATACTGCCGCCAATTTTAAATTATTTACTGCCAGATATCCTGACATCAGGGAAATCACGGCATTTTTCAACCTGATGAAGTCGTCGGATATAGTAACCCAACCTGTTGATGCACAGATCAAATTCTTTATCGAACAGAAAATTGAATCGCAGCTTGTAAAATGGATAAGCGACTTAAGGGTTGTAATTCTTGAATTTCCTGACTTAAGAATACTGTCATTATTAACTTTTAATTCGCTCACAGAACTCGCATACTTTATATCGTGTATTCAGGCTGACGACGTAAACAAAGCTGATGTAAAAATGGCCAGTGCCTTAGCGTCAGTCGATGGCTTACTTCAGAACATTTTGCAATTGGTGGCTAATTTTCTGCCCGAGCACCGTAAAATCCTCGCTATTCTTCAGGCGTTTTCAGCCGACGAAAGAACCAGGTTGAAAAAGAATGGCGACGAATCTGTTAAACCAGTATACTCAGAACGACTGACTTCTATTGTAGGTACATTTAAAGCAATGAATCCATAATATGAAAGACTCACTAAATACCATCCGAAAGCAAACGCTACTGTTTAATTACAATGGAAAAGCGGATGGCTTTACACTGCAAAAGGAAGTGAGCGACTGGTGTAATTTTACTTTAATTCCTGAAATTGAACGACAGCTCGAATTTGTTAATCTGGGCGAAAATTATCTGAAGATAGACAAGCTAGAAATAGAGGCAACTGTTGATTCGAACGACTGGAAGCAGAAAATAAATGATGAACTGATATTTAGTCTGAAACAAAAACTTAGCGATTATAAGCCAACTTTATCCGAAATTAAAGAAGAGATTACCACAAAAAAGGCAAAACTGGATGATTTGATTTTGTTTTATTTCGAAAATGGCTATCTGCCCTGGTGGGGAAAAGCTTTGCTTGACGAGGATTTCAAAACTGTTTTTCGGAATTGGATCATGGAAGATTTGCCTGATGTCAGAGCAGAATTTATCAGCATGCGACTGGAGCAAATCGTCTCAAAAAATATAATTGAACGCATCATCAATCAGGTTCCACCGAAATTATTCTTTCAGTTTCTCGAAAATATTTATCGCAAATCATCTCAAATTTTCAGTCAGTTTGAATCATTTTTTGAAGAAATAATCTTAAACGACATTTCTCCTGAAAAAGAGAAATTATTTACGAAGACTATTTACAGTCATCTGTTAAAAGTCGTGATTAAAAATAAAGGCAAAATCGATTCAGATTCGATACTGACTCTTCTATTTAAAGAATTACAAGCAATTCATCTTTCAGAAAAGATTATAAAACCACAACCAATTGAAACGGGAAAACCGTCTAATCCTCTGAAACGTGCCTGGCAGGAACTTTTAATCAGCGAATCGAAAAAGCTAACAATCGGAACTGAAGCAGAAATGCCCGCAACAGAGAAGAATATTCCGACAGAAATTGTACCGGAAGAAATTTCAAAGGATAAGCAACTTCGATACAGTAAATTAATCGATCAGCTATTAAATCATGATTTGGAAAAGACCGGTAAAGACGAATTGGTGGCCGAACTTCAGGAGGGAATATTTATTGACAATGCAGGCGCTGTAATCTTTGCAGCATTTATTCCATCCCTGTTCAAAAAACTTGAATTAGAAAAAGATGGTCATCTCTTAAATCCCGATTTGGCAGCCTTAATTGTTCAATATTGCGTTTCGGGACAAACCCAGATTGACGAATACGATTTGGTACTTCCCAAAATTCTGTGCGGTTTGGAAATTGAATATCCCGTGAATACAAATGTGGGGCTTACCGAAGAACAAATGAATGAGGCAAATGAAATGCTTCAGTCATTAATTGAATATTGGTCGGCTCTTAAAAACACTTCGGTTGAAGGATTGAGAGAATCCTTTTTCAAACGGAGTGGCAAATTGAGTCTGGTCAACAAAGAGTGGGTGCTTGTAGTCGATCAGCGGCCTTACGACATGTTACTTGAACGGTTACCGTGGAGCCTTTCGATGATCAAACTTCCGTGGATGAAAAACTTGTTAAAAACCGAATGGGTTTAGGCAAATAAAATAAAAAAAGATCAAAAATGTACTGGAATCCTCAACTTAAAAGATGATTACCTGAATATGAATAGTGATTAAATCAGATTATGTTTTCAGCTGCAGAAAAGACAAACCAATCCGCAACTGTTGTGCAACAAAAAGCGCAACAGCAATCCTTTTTCAGAAAGGCAGAGGAAGATTCGTTTTTTGGCAGCAGTGAACAACCCTCTTTTTTTAATGAGCCTGTTCAGGCAAAATTATCAGTCAGCAGTCCTGACGATCCCCAGGAAAAAGAAGCCGATGCCGTGGCAGAAACTGTAATGAAGATGCCCGATTCGGCGTCAGCAGCAGTTACTTCCCGAAGTGAAGAAAAGGTAGATAAAAAAGAGGAAGAAGAAATTCAGGCAAAAATTGAAACGCCAGTTCTGAGCAAAATAAGCCGGAAAGAAAAAGATAAAGAAGAAATTCAGGCCAAACACAATCCGACCATTTTCCGAATGTCGGACGAAAGCTTCGATTCGTTTGCAAATTCCGATTCCGCCAGCGGTTCTTCAGAAACAATCAGCAGAAAAAAAACGGATACATATCATTCAGGTATTATTCAGCGAAGTGGTAGAAGTCCTCCACGCGAATCCATTCCATTTGAACAATCTTTATCATCAACCAAGGGTTCCGGTAGTGCGCTGCCGGGTGAAACCCGCGAATTCATGGAAAGCCGGTTTAATGCCGACTTCAGTGGTGTGCGCGTACACACCGGATCAACGGCTCAGACCATGAGCAGTAACATTCATGCTCATGCTTTTGCGCATGGGAATGACATCTATTTCGACGAAGGTAAATTTTCACCTCATTCCGAGAGTGGGAAAACTTTGCTTGCCCACGAACTGACTCACACCATCCAGCAAGGCGCCAGTCCGGCCAAAAACTCCGGCTCGGTTGCTCCGAAAACAATTGCCCGAAAAAATAGTATCCAGCGCAGTGAATCCGGAGTCCCGGTTCAGTTAACCAACGCAGTTGAAAAAGCGAAAACCGTTGAAGGAAAAATTGATGCCAATAAACCTCAGGCCGACGGTTACCGGACTGGCTGGGAACATCTGGTTGAAATTTTCAAAACTACGTTTGGCGAAGACAAGATCATAAGCGGTGGAGGTGAAACCTCTGTTGAAGGTGCTGTTGCAGAACAGGATATTAAAAAGAAAAGAGAACAAAGCGGCGTAATGGTAGTTGACAAAACCACTGTTACCAGTGCCAATGGAATACCAAAAACCAAAACCGGATCGCGGGATGCGATGCCAAGCTGGTGTGGTATATTTGCATTTTGGGCTTTGAATAAATCAGGAGTTCCTATGCCTAAGTGGAAATTAGGCGAAAACATGATTAAGCCTGAAGCAGCCAGACTTCCGGGAAGTCCACCAATGCCGGGTGACATTGCTTACCGAAATGCCTACTCCCATTTTGCCATTGTTGAAAGCGCTTCCGGGAATACTGTCAAATCTGTGAACGGAAATACTGCCGGTGAAGACAATTTAGGCGGACAGGTTCAAACGAAGGAAAATCCGTTAAGCGACTGGACTGCTTTCTTCGATCCACTGAAAATTATGAAAGGCAGTTTAGGAAGCGGCGACGGACCAGTAGAAGAAAAGCCAAAAACACTTCGGGAATTGCGGAAAGAATTGTTCCACATCGATCGCAAAGAAGAAAACGAACAGGAAAATACTGCAGATACGAAGCAAACGGAAATTCAGGCAAAACCTGAGTTAAGTACCTGGCCGATTGATGCCTCAGGAACTTTAAATACCGTTAATACTGTTCAGAAAAAAACTGAGCAGGAAGAATTACAGAAAAAAGAAGACGAGAATCAGGAAGAGGAAAAAATCGTTGCTCCAAAATTATTCGATGTTCAGAAAAAGAGCAGCTCTGGGAATGAGGTTGAAAAAGAAGCTCCTCTGAGCGAAATAAAATCTGTTGCAACTCCGGAAATCAGTCAAAATAAATCAATTGAAAACATAAGCACAAATCATTCCGGAACATCTGGAAATACTCTTGCACTTTCCGCCGAGGCGAATAGCCGCGGTCCCCCGGTGCAGCTGCACAACAGCGGAAATATTATTCAGGGTGGCTGGTTCGACGACGCGCTTTCGTTTGTAGATTCCGCCATAGACTTTGTGGCCGAAGGTCTGGAAGCTGGCAAACGTTTATTACTGAATCAGGCTCGCGACTTTGTAATGGCCATTCCGGGTTACAAAGCCTTACGGGTGGTATTGGGTGAAGACCCGATTACCGGTGAAGAGATTGAGCGTAACGGCCACAACTTTATTGAGGCTGCATTCGACATCATGCCAGGCGGAAATCTGCTTTACGATAAACTGAATGAGTTAGGCGCTTTGACCGAGGCTGAACAGTTTATTGACAACGGAATTGCAGCTGTGGAAGCGCTGGTTGGTGGCGTAGTTAGCAGGGTTGAACGATTCTGGAACGGATTATCTCTCGAAAGCCTTGCACACCCAACACAAATATTTGAGGACGCCGGAAATATTATTCACAGCACGATTCGGGATGTTGTCAATTTTGCAACTTCAGCAGCTCGAGAACTGCTCGAAATTGTCAAGCGCTGGTTACTCACACAAATCGTCGATTTCATAAAAGAACACACCACCGCTTATCCGCTGCTAACGGTTATTTTGGGCGAAGATCCAATTACCGGGGTGCCGGTAGACAGAAATGGCACCACCATTCTGAGCGCGATACTTGAACTCGGTGGCGAAGAAGGAATTCAGCAGCGCACACAAATGCAGGAAACCGGAACTTTCCAGAAAGCTGCCGACTGGATTGACCGTGGAATAAGTGTGTTTGGTCATTTGCTGGAAACAATCACTGGTAATTTCAATCTGATCTGGAGCATTGTTTCCATTGATGCCCTGATGCATCCGGTTGACAAATTCAACGAGATATACAACACGTTTGCCGGTCCGGTAGCCGATGTTCTGAAGTTTATGGCCGATACTGCAATCATTATTCTGCAGTTCATCAAAGAAGTTTTGATGCAAAGGCTCAGTGCCTGGGCCAGAACGGTAAGGGGATATTTCCTCGTTACCGTCATCATTGGTAAAGATCCGTTTACCGATGTCGTTGTTGAACGAAATGTTGAGAACATTATTCATGGGTTCATGAGCCTGATGGCTGGCGGAGAAGAACAGTTTCAGCAGATGAAGGAATCCGGAAGTATTGCACGGGCAACACAGCGAATTGACGCAGCGGTGGCCCGGCTGAATATGACTCCTGCCGCAATCGTACAATTGTTCGTCGATTTATGGAATGGCTTTACGCTGAACGATCTGGCACATCCGATAGAGGCATTCCAGCGAATTATTGACACATTCGGCGAACCTATTGGAAGATTAATTGCCTTTGTGGTTGAAATCGTGAAAATTGTGGTTGTGGTTATTCTGGAAATCATGAATTTCCCGTTCGACCTCATCAACAACATTATAGCCCGTACACTCGCGGCTTTCGAAAGTATCAAACGTGACCCGATCGGGTTCCTGAAAAATCTGTTGAGAGCCATTAAGCAGGGCTTCATTCAGTTCTTTGACAATATTGTTACGCATCTGATCAACGGCGTTGTGGGCTGGTTGATGAGTGAGCTAAGAGATGCCGGAATCCCGGAATTAACAGATTTCTCACTTCAGGGAGTGATTGGCTGGGTTTTGGAAGTGCTTGGAATTTCGATGGATAAAATCTGGGAAAAACTGGCTGCTCATCCACGCATTGGTCCTGAACGTGTTGCCCGCATAAGAGGAATGATTGATACCCTGGAAGGAATCTGGACCTTTATTAAAGATGTTCAGGAGCGGGGCATTGTGGCTATTTGGGAAAAGATCCAGGAGCAATTAAGCAACCTGTGGAATACGGTAATTGATGCGGTAAAAAACTGGGTGATGGAGAAAATTGTGACCCAGGTAACTACAAAATTACTCAGTATGCTCGACCCAACCGGAATTATGGCTGTGGTAAACAGTTGTATTGCCATTTATAGCGCTATCCAGAGTTTTATTAAGTACCTGCGCGAAATGCTCGAAGTGATTAATTCATTTGTGAATGGAGTTGCGGACATAGCTGAAGGCAATGTTGCCACAGCAGCAAATTATCTGGAAAATACAATGGGCAGAGCAATGCCAATCGTCATCGGGTTCTTAGCCAACCAGGTCGGACTTGGAGGAATAGGAAGAAGAGTTGGTGAAATGATTGAAAGCGTTAGAGAGATGGTTGATCAGGCTTTGACCTGGCTCGTAAATAAAGCAGTAGATACCGGAATGAATTTGCTGGACAGGGCTATGGCAATGGGCAGGAGTGCTGTTGCAGGTATAAGGTCTGCATTGGGACTGGAAGAAACTTATACAAACGAGGCTGGCGAAGGACACTCACTTACTGTTGAGAGAAATCAAAACAATCTGGGTATAAAACGAGCAAGCGTTACTCCGCTGCCTATAACTGAATTTTTAGCTGCCAAAACATCTGAAATTAATAATCCTCTGTCTACATTAAGTAATGAACAAAAAACAGAAATGAGATCAGCAATCGGTGAAGCACAAGTCATAATAAACACTATCCAGTCAATAAGTTATCCGGCTGATGCACCAGAACAATCCACGGTTCATATACAACAACAAGTAAACCCGCTACTTGCTCAATTAAAAAGGAAGGTTCAGTTAATTGACAAAGGCGCTTCACCAGTACCACCTGTTACCGTAGTCCCTGGATTTTCTTCCAACCTGGCTTCATCGCTGAACGTAAGATATTTATTAAAGGGGAATCATGCTGCCGGAACACCGGCGAGCGCTTATTCCGGGGATATGCATGGAGCTACACCTATATTAAGAACTCTTGGTTTACTGCCTCTGAAATGGGTAAATTTCCACTTATTAAACCACAACTATGGAGGACTTGCAGTTGACTCCAATTTAGTACCAACATCGAAAAATGTCAATAAAAATTTCCTCGATAGTTTTGAAACACCATTTAAAGATAAATATGATGATCCTACCGGACCAAAAGTTATGTGGTTTACGGCGCATGTTACCTATCGAAGTGGCACTGTATTCGCACAGTCAATTTCTGCACAGGGGGGGGCAATGAAGCCAGATGGAAGAAACTGGATTCCAGATCCGACCCAACAACTTCCACCGTGGAGCTCGGAAATATCTGAACCTGTAGCAGATACAGTTTCAATTAACAATCTTCCTTCCAATCAGTCAGCGATCAGACAGTTAGCAAGGTATACTCCTTTGGTTGCAGATTTGCTTGTTTTACTTTCCAGAATAAAGCCTCCTGTAGTAATGGGTAAATCAACTTTATTGAGCGTACTTGGAAACTATGCCCGCAGCACTAACCTGAATCCATCGGTTCATAATACTTACATAAACCAAATTAATGCAACAACATTCGATTATTCACAAAATTAATGGATATGAAATCCTACAAAGAAAAATTTGAAAACATGATTGAGGTATTGAATAAGGACAAAAAAATTAAATTCTTGCATATAAATTTTGGAGTTCCTGCACCAACAAATTTACTTGAAAAGGCTAGTGAATCACTTTCAAATGATCTCGAAGGCGATATTATCAAATTTTATAGTGAAATGAATGGCTTGCAAATAATCTGGAATTATGACGGTAGAATAAATAATGAAACGGAATTTAAACCTTTACTGTTTTTAAATAAAGAAATACAGTTTGATGGCGTTGTCAATTTTCTACCATTGGAGATCCTTCTAAATCAAACTACCTGGAAAGGAACCATATGGTTTGAAGATGACAAGGAAATAGAGACTAATTTTTTAGGTGAAGAAGTTTCAGTTCAAATGATCCGTAAAAAGTTATTGCCATTTGATTTATTTAGTACGGATATGAGTATGGCAATTTACAGCAACTCCAAAAACGACTACGTATTGCTGCTTCAGGATTACCATATTGATTATACGAACTCTCTCATCACTTTTTTTGATGATTATATTAATATGATTTTAAAAACAAAGGGGCTTGTTAAATCAAGGTATGAAATATTTAATGCTTTGAATGGGTATCGTAAACCTGTAATAAGGCTGACCAATTAATACTTAAATTATGAAAACATCCGTCTACCGCCGCGTTCGGCATCGTGCACATACCAGTGAAACTGCCCATTCGAAAAACGAACGGCAGCAGGAGCATTCCTTTTTTAGTGATGCAACGCACGATCCTTTCTTCAAACCTTCGAATGGAACGACAACTCAGCCTGCCGTTCAGCTTAAGCCTTTTGATTCAGCCAATGAGTCCACCACTATTCAACGTGTGGACGACAAAAAGGAAGAAGATAAAAAAGTGCAGAAAAAAGCAGCAGGTCCGGAGGAGAAAGACAAGCTTCAGAAAAAAGAAGAGAAAAAAGAGGAAGAAAAGGTGATGAAGAAAAACAGTGAGAAAGACAAAAAAGATGAAAAATTACAGCGCAAGGAAACAGCGAAATCTTCTTCCGGAACCGCTTCGAATTATATTGGCTCGATGCAAGGGAAAGGCAATCCAATCTCTGCCGATGCCAATGCATTCTTTTCTTCCAGGATGGGTTACGATTTCAGCGATGTGAAAGTACATACCGATAAAGAAGCTGCCGACTCGGCCAAAGATCTCAACGCAAAAGCCTATACCGTAAAAAACAACATCGTATTTAATGAGGGTCAGTACAATCCTGAATCAACCGAAGGAAAAAGACTGATGGCTCACGAACTGACACACGTGGTGCAGCAAGGTTCAACTAAAAAAGAAATGGCAGCTCATCGTAATTTAGGCAGCCCAACCAGCGAGGCAACCATTCAACGAAAGCCACTGCTTGATGATTTAGCAGAAAAAGCAGCCATTGCACACAATCGTAAATTATTCGACAATAAGTCGGTAATGATTATACAACTCATCACCGGAAGTAACGTGGATGGTGGTATGGGACCTCTTACCGTGGAGGCCATTGCCAGCTTTCAAACAGCCAATGGTCTGGCGCCAGACGGCAAAGTGGACGATGCCACATTGAATGCTCTCTTTACCGATAGAGTTACGCTAGGGCGCCAGGAACATGCTATTCAGTTGGTGGTTGATTACAATAATATTGACCGATCGGATATACTCAATTTCCATTTTGACCCTGCGATCCTTCTTTCTGATTCTGTTTTTCAACCTGGAGGTATGCGTGTTGTCACACTGGGAACATTTGCTTTTCTCAGTGCAGCTTTCTTAAAAGCAATCATACAGATTGAAATGCTGAAGCCTGCACCCGCTGTTCCGGCTGTAGGTCCAAAACCTGCACTTCTTTCGTCTGCAAAAGAAGCAAGTGCCATCAGTTACAACCGTATCAAATATCAGGACTCCCACTCAGTGAGAGGCATTCAAGGTTTGGTAGGTGCTACCCCATCCGGGAAATTCGACAGCGATACAGTTGAGCGCATCGCTGATTTTCAATCGACCAATGGCATTTCAATTGATGGGAAAGTTGGCGAAGAAACACTTCGGGTGATAGTACCTCTATTGGATGCGGCAAACCAGCAGGATACTGCCATCAGATTGATCATGGATTTTTATAACATGAATACATTCGGAGCATTGATTGAGATATTTTTTGACCCAACATTGACCGGAGCCAATGCAGAAACACCCAGCAAAGACATTCCCGGCCCGGACATTATAAAAGTAGGGCCATCTGCTTTTGCTCAGGGCTTTGCAGGTCTGGTGCATACTATTGCACACGAATTGGAGCATATCCGCCAAAATAAATTGGGAATTGCTGATATCCCATTGTCTGAGTTTTTGGGCGAATCAATCGAAATTATCAGCAAAGGAATGCCCGATGAAGATGTGGCCGGATTTTTTGACGACGCTGGTAGAGCTATGGACAATTGGGATAAAATGAAGGTAACCGACCAAAAAAAGAACTGGATCAGGTTCCTGTCTGTAAGAAATGCCGTAAGACGCCGATTTGCTGCATCAACGGTGGTTGAGCAGGCTATGAATCTGCCTTTGATGATTCGGTACAACGCCGCTCTTAAACCTGCATAGGGTTGATGTTCGGGTGCAACACCAGAAGATGGATAATCTTGACGGGAAACGACCGAAGAGTTTGAATTACATGTTAAATTTATAGTGCATTAATGCCAGCAAGATTGTAAATGCACAAAATGATAACACGTCTGATCATAGCTCTGGTTTTTTTATGCAATTGCAAAACAGATTCAAAAAACAAAAACAAAACTGAGAATATGCTTGAATTAACCGCTAATTTCCAATCAACACCTGCATATCTAAACCAGCCCTTATGGGTTGAAATTACTTTAAAAAATACAGGCAATTCTCCTTTGCTCATCAATACACGATTTGCAATGGGTTATAAAATAAGCGTTTCCAGAGAGCTATATGCAGAACTAGTGGATGAAACAATTTCCCAAAATACTGTTTATTCCCCTGTGAAAATCAACAGGGATGACCCCGGTGCCACAGATTATTCCTTGCTGCAAAGTGGAAAATCCATTACAAAAAAAATAGATCTATTCCATTATTACCATCCCCGAAATCCCGGAAAGTATAGCATAACCATCTTCTACCAGGCCGATGAATCGCTTAAAAACAGGCCAGCAGCAGTTTATAAAGGTACAATCTCAACCAATCCAATCAGCATAGAAATTTTGGCAGGAAAACTTCCAGGACAGAATGAATAAAACAGGCAAATATACGATTCCTGTTTGCTACCTGGTCGATCAAAATTTGACACATAAACCTTAAGGATTGCTTGAAAATGTTTTCTTCCCAGCGAAAAAAACAGTAATTTTTGAATCCAATTGATTAACAAACAGAATCATTAAGCGTTATACTTTCATAGCAGAATAAAACAGGACTTTTCAAAAGATTTTTCAAGTGTAGAACATGGACACGAGCATATCTATCAACGCACATCTGGAATACCTGCAGCAGGTAATCAAAGAACGACTTACCGAACATTTTTCGCTGGGTCCATACCTTGAAGTTGAATCGATAAAATTACCGGCTGACCAATTAGATAATTCTCCATTGCCGGTTTTTATCAGGGATAATCAACTTTCGGCTTCTGAAATAATTATGCTTATGGTGGCCTTTGCACCCCATGTCGATCCGGTTTTCTTCGACGAACTTATTCAGAAGCATCTTCCGGTACAGGGCGATTTTCCACAATTTGGAGGAGTTCGCGGAAAAAATCACCGTGGGTTTTTGCCAACTGCCGAAACCGTATTGTTTATTCTCGCCGGAAATAATCTGGAAAAAAGATTTGACTGTTTGTATTTGTTCGAAAATGATCATCTGTTTTCTACACATACGGTTCTGTCAATTGAAGATGCTGCTTCCGGCGAGCCACAATTTAGTGGCAGACTCATCATTGCTCCTGAATTTATTGAATTGTTTATAACCGGGAAAATATCACATCCCAAGTTTACAATGGATTTTCCAGCTGAGTATATCACGACTGAACTCACCAGCAACGATCTGGTTTTGCCACCGGTTACCAACCAGCAAATTACCGAGCTCGAAAATTGGGTAAAGCATCAGGATACCATGATGAACGAATGGAACATGAAGCGATGGGTCAAACCGGGTTACCGCGCACTGTTTCACGGACCTCCCGGAACAGGAAAAACACTGACAGCACTGATTGTAGGCAAAAAAACGAACCGCGATGTTTTCAGGATCGACTTGTCGATGGTAGTGTCAAAATTTATTGGTGAAACCGAAAAAAACCTTTCACAATTGTTCGATCGGGCCAAAAACAAAGATTGGATTCTGTTTTTTGATGAAGCCGACGCGCTTTTCGGGAAACGTACAAACGTGCGCGATGCACATGACAAATATGCCAATCAGGAAGTAGCGTATTTACTGCAACGCATTGAAAATCACAATGGGCTGATCATTCTGGCCTCCAACTTCAAAATTAATATCGACGAAGCTTTCATTCGTCGGTTTCAGTCTGTTATTTATTTTCCACTGCCCTCCCCTCTTGAACGGCTTCAGCTTTGGAAAAAAACCTTGCCCGAAACTGCCGATCAAAAACGCCCCTCGGAAGCTGAACTGACTTCGATCGCAAAGAAATACGAAATAACAGGTGCCGGAATTGTCAATGTAGTACAATATTGTTGTCTGGAATCACTGGCCAATCAATCACACGAAATCACAGTTGATCAGATTAAAACCGGCATAGAACGCGAATACCAGAAAGAAGGTAAAGTATTCTGATTTTCAATGCGGCTTTTATCCGAACGAAATAAACTTCAGAAGAATTGTACACATTTTATTATCTGCTTCCAATTCGCTATTTTGCATCACATTCAGGAGAAATATTCGATAAATCGTAAAATATTCTTCCTGAACAAATTAAGAAATACCTAAACCAAACCGACCATGAAAAACAAATTCGCTTTCCACAAGCAAATAGCTGCATTTGCCTTTATTCTGCTTCAGTTTTGTTCTTTCCTGAATGTTCAGGCTCAGGAATCATACTGGAATTCGAAAACGCAGCTAAATCCGTACCGCATGCCTTCAGCGCCTCCTGGAACAAAAATCAAGTTTACCGATCTCGACAACGACGGCGATCCGGATGTGCTCGAAACCATGACCATTAACCACACACCCGTTCGTTGGATCGATGATGACGACGATATGAAATACACCGATACTGAGGGCGACACCGACAGCGATTGCCTGATGATTGATCGTGATAAAAACGGCAAATTCGGAAGTTACAATGATCTGATCATCGACTGGAATGATACCAATGGAGACCAAAAAGCAGATATGCAGGTGGTGGTAGATTATGTGGCGCAAGAAAACAAAAATGCATGGGGACCGGGCCATTACATGTGGGTTATGGATACCGATCAGGATAATATTTTCAATTACATCGACTGGAATACTTTTGAACTTCGGGCCTGGATTCACAATGGCCAGTCCGACTTTTTCGAAGATTATCATGGCAAAAGCATGTTCCTGAAAATGCATACCACCACCGATAAAATGAATGATGTGAGGCTGAACTGGGAAAATCCGTTCCTTTTTTATGATACCGAAAACGATGGTCTGACTGAAATGGCCATTCGTTTATGCGATTCACCCCCGATTGTCAACGATCGGTCGCTGCCGAATATTCCGGAGAACATGAAGCTGACAGGAAACATCGATTGGGCTTCCATGTCATTTGATCTGGACAACGACAATTCGCCCGAAAACGAATTCGATCTCGACATGACCATACATTTCCGTGGTGGTGGATTTAATTACATGGATCAGGTGCACAAATTTGACAACATGCGCGGACTTCCGGCAACCGACACCATGTTTATGGATCCACGCTGGCGCCAACTGAATGAACTGATTTATCCTGATCACGAATCGGCATGGAACCTTATTCACAATCGAGGCAAATGGAATTCGTGTTATTTTACCTTTGATGAAGACGATGATTGCAACCGTTGGGAACGGGTGGAATTGTACGAACCACGTGATATGTTTATAATCGGAGCCCGTAAAGGTGGAATCGACAACAATCCACAGGCCGATGCTGCCGGCGATCGTGGCGAATGGGACATGGACAATTCCGGGAAAGGAAATTTATATGTAAGCAAATTTGATGGACGAATTCACCTTTACGGTGCCGAATGGGGCTGTTGGCGCATTGATCAAAACGCTTATTCGTTTCAGGGTTTCGGCGGAATTTACGATGGTTATGGCTCGGGAAGAATGCAGTCTGAACCGAAAGTTTTTGCAACGGTGAAATATGCCGATACTGACAACAACGGGTTTTTGGACGAAATTTCATACGATCTGGATGGCGACACCATTTTCGAACACTCGGTTTCACTCCTGAAATTGGGAATTGATGATCGTGAAGATGTGATTCAAACTTCAGGATTGAATTACAAGGATTTGGTTGCTCTGAACACCTCGGTATCCGGAAAAATGTGGCAAAATGCGCTGGACGCTTCGTCTGTTGCCGAAAAGGCCGGAATTAACCTGAGTTGGTACAGTCTGATGCGAAGCCCTAAAAGTATTCAGCAAAAATATACATATGGCTACTGGCTGCAGTTCTACCTTTACCGCGACTTGATGGAACTGGGCGTTCGCCAACAAAATACAGAATTTTTGAGCAGTCTGGATAAAGCCTATTTCACCGGAAACTGGAAGCTGACTGGAAAACTTTAGTTTTTGGATGATTATTAATGTTAAGACACAAATGCGTTTAAATATGTATCCTTTTAAGTGTATCTGTGTTTTAACTATTAACACTTTTATCTTGGTAACAAATCAGTTTAAAAAACAGATAAGTTAGTTTGCGATCTTCTGCATTGCGACCTTAATTTCTTTCAGAAAAAGTGGCACTTTAACGTTGGGATCTCCCTCGCCCAAAGTCTCCAGAGGAATATAGCCCCGATACCCTGAGGATTGAATAATTTTCATTAACCGATCCAAATCCGTTTTCTGCTCTACCCCATTTACATACAGGTTTTCCTTTAGTTGCCAGTTTACTGCATAAGGAATAGTCTGAGCAATTTCATTGTATGGATCAGTCCTGAAACTGCCAATGTCCAGAATCAGGCCAAACCATTCAGAATTAACTTTCCGGATAATTTCAATAACCTGATCAGCAGTTTTGATGAAATCGTTGTGATTCTGAATAGCAACAATAACACCATGAGCTTTCCCAAATTCCACACATTCTTTCAGATCCCGAACCATGTAATTTACAACTTCTTCGCGAGACTTGCCTTTGGTATCAGCCGTTCCGGAAAAAACACGAATAACGGGAGCCCCCAGTTTTTCGGCAACAACAATCCAGTTTTTCACCAATTGCACACTTTCCTTTCGTTTTGCAGTATCCGGATCGGTAAAATCATTTCGAACTCCGGTTCCGCTGATTTCCAATCCAAGTAAAAATGCCTTTTGCTTGATGTGATAAATGTATTCATCAGTTGGAACTTCGGGGTAACCAGGAAAGTAATAAGCAGTAAGATCAACAGCATCAAGCTGATTGGCTGCACAAAACTCCAGCAAATCGTCAATATTCATTTCCCCGGCCATTAATGGCTTGTTGAATGAATATGCGTTTATGCTGGTTTTAAGTTTTACTGGAAACTGTTCCTGAGAATTTCCACACTTTGGAAATAGAACAGCCAATAAAGCAAATACACCAATAATCCTGACCTGATTTCTAATTTGTAGATTCATTTCCCGGTATTTAGATGGATTTTAAAGTGGCACTACATAAATTAACGTTGCCTAATCGCAATAAAGTTAAAATTAAAAATCTGATATCTAAAAGGTTATAAAAATATTGTGCGAACCATAAACTGGATGCTAAAAAGTCGCGATTCGCAAATGACAAAAAAAATAAAACTACCAAAGACACAGAAATCTATTACAGATAACTTGCTTTGGTAGTTTTAAATAAAAGTGCCAAATGATCTAATTTGGCTATTTTTAACCCAGATCGAAAAACATATTGAATCCTTGTCCGAAAGAATTACCTATTCGAGAGTAGGATTGAATGTGCCTCCCCAATTGCTGTTTTGTTCTATTTTACTATTCAGATCAATAACCGATTGTTTAATCGGGAAAAAGTAATACTTCTCTGGAACAGATGTCACCTTGACACCAGTAAAAGGGATTTGCAAAATGCTATACTTGAAATTACTTTCAGTAAGTTCATTATTACCAGCTTTTGTTTTGGCCTCTGACATAGGCATTTCTGTTGCATCAGAATTAACAGCAATGGCTTCAACCCCATGTTTAGTTTTCCCATCCAATCGATCGAGCATTCTTAAACGGCGTAAATCCCAGAAAGAATGGCCTTCAAAACAGAATTCTATATTCCGTTCAGCCAGAATCGCTTCTCTGATTTCCTCTCTGGTTGTTGCAGTGATCCCATATTTTTCATCTGCGCCAGCTTCAATGCCTGCCCGTTTTCTAATTTCTTTCAATATAGACAAAGCCTCATCCGACTTACCTGTTTCATTGGCTGCTTCAGCATAATTGAGCATTACTTCAGCAAAACGCATAACAATGTAATCAATATCATATTGCTCTACTTCAGACTGTAAAAGGGATAAATCGCTCCCCTTGCGAATGAAAAAACCACTATAGCTGTCCAGATTAGTTGAATTTGTCCCTGCTTTAGGATTTACACCAAAATCATCAAGTACATCGGCAACTCCCAAGGATGTGTATTGGCGGTTCCCCTTTTTATTCGAAACTTCATACACCGAAGCATTCCAAACAACTGATTTGTCGAAACGAGGATCTCTGTTTTCCCAGTAATCCTGTAAAAAGTCATTATCTGTTGCATAATACTTTCCGCTTGGGTCGTTATATAACTTACCGTCCTTCATTGGAAATTTCTTAATAAATTCCCAGGTAGGAGAAGCCCATGCATTTCCTCGACTTTCAGAGCCCGGACGAACACCATAATCCCAATATGTGGTTTTATTTGGATAAGTATTGATCACCGAGAACACAACTTCAGGGCCTCTTTCAACAAGAAAAATATCTGCATAGTCATTTGTAAGTGCATAACCTAAATTCTTCAGTTTATTGTATGCAGTTTCGTTGGCTGCATAAGCGTCCTGCCAATAAGTATTGTCCCATTTATTGCTTGGGTTAAACTGTGGAGAAGCTTTATAGAGTAGAACTTTTGCCTTAAAAGCTATAGCAAAACAACCGTCTATTTTACCAAAATCACTTGAGGTAGAAGATATTTTCTCAGGCAGAAGACTGATCGATTCATCCAGATCCTTAATAATCAAATCGAAGCATTCTTTTGTCGAATTTCTTTCCACGTATAAATCATCTTTATCTTTATCCTGAGGAACAGTAATATAGGGAACTCCTCCATGATAAACGACCATCTTAAAATAGACATAGGCTCGCAGAAACATAGACTGAGCGATTATACCTGACTTTACACTTTCCGGTAATGTACCGTTTGTGACATTCAATATTGATTCATTGATCAGTCGTATTTTACTATAGTCCCATAATTTATATTCATCATTTGTCATATTAATCCTATCAGGGTAAAAAACAATTCCTGAAAGTTGTTCGGATGCCTGGTCAAGTGTAGGCGACCAATTATCAAAAACATTGGCATAAAGATTAGCCATATATGCGTTTACGAGAGATTCGTCGTTCCAGACCAACTCAGCATTGTAGTCGTATATATCTTCTATATCTAAGGTATTGCAGCTATTTGCTATAAATAGCGAAACGACCGCAACGATTATATATGTTAATTTCTTCATCATGGTATCTATTTTATTAGAATTTAATATCAAGTCCAAACGTAAATGATTTCATCAAAGGATAGGAATCATAGCAATCTTGTTCCGGATCCTGAAACTCGGTCATTTCAGAAAGCACAAACAGATTAGTCCCGTTAAAGAATACCTGAGCTGATGAAATATTGAGTGGTAAAACCCATTTTTTCGGGAGATCGTAACCAATATTTAGGTTTTTCAAACGCAAATAGGCCCCGTTCTTAATCCAGAATGACTGGTTTCCGGTTCCTGATTCGTACCAGCTTTTACCGATTACACGAGGATATTTTGCATCAGGATTTTCTGGAGTCCATACATCACCAGTCCAGATCGGATAGTAAGGCCTTACTGTTCCACCGTATTGACGGATACCACCCATTCCTTCCTCGTAACCACCAAGGTTACTGATCATCCGGTCGTACATTCCTACACCCTGAAAGTGCATATCCAATGTAATTCCTTTCCATGTCAGGCTTGTGCCAAAACCGTAGTTTATCCGAGGCGACGCATTATCAGATAAAACCTGAATATCATTACCATCAATTTTACCATCAGGGCCAGAAGAGTATCCATCGCCGCGGACATCTTCAAAATAAAGACCACCTAAATAAGGATCACGTCCATATTGTTTGAATCCCTTCGACAATAGTGCATCTAATTGTTCCTGAGTGCGAACAATCCCTAATGTTTTTAATCCTGTTAAACGATTGATCGGGTTACCGATGGCCGAAAATTCTTCCAAATTACCGCCTGGCGAATAAAGTGCAGTCTGATCCAATTCATCCCACTGATCTCTGGAATAACCAATATTTCCATAAACAGAATAATTCAATTGACCTCCAAAAGCCTTATCTCGCCATGAAGCGCTAAACTCAAGACCACGCCATGACCTTACCGCATAATTTTCAGGAGCTAAATCCTGACCATAGGTGTCAGGGATGGTAACGATACGCGATCCTAAAATGTCTTCTTCCTTTTTATGGAATGCATCAAACGAACCCATCAATCTATTCTTCAGCACCCCAAAATCGAATCCCACATTGTATGTAGTAGAAGTTGCCCAGGTAAGATACGGATTCGGTGTTGCTCCTGGTGTTATCCCAAGATTGAGGTTATCTCCCCAGATATACGAACTACCTGATTGGTAAACATTCATGTATGAGAATGGAGAAATTACATCATTGTATACATCCAAATCGTTACCCGTTGTGCCGTAAGATGCTCTGATTTTCAAGTTATCAAGCCAGCCAGACAAATCCTGCATAAACGATTCTTTGTTTATGCGCCATGCCCCTGAAAATGAAGGAAATAATCCCCATCGTTTCTCTTTTGGAAATAGTGTATTTCCATCGTAGCGAAAAGAAAACTCTGCTATATATTTTTGGTCATAACTATAATTTACACGGCCGATCCATGACAGGCGACCTCCGGTCACTTCAGAAGCGTCGCCCCATCTTCTCTCAGCATCAGTTGAATACACAAACATTTGATCATAATTTGTCAATGGTGTTTCCCCTTTTGCATAAACAATTTCACCGCCATTTGATTGTTGTTCCCAAACGGCTGTTGCTGCGATGTCATTTTTCCCGAACGATTTATTGTAATTTACAAACCAGTTAAACTGTTCGCTCCACAATGATTTCACATCGTAACTCAAGAATTCCTGATTTTGCGAAAAAGTGAATGTGTTCATTTTAGTTGGATCTGGCGCTGCCGGAATAAAACGGTTTTCATCAGCATTTGCCGCTGCCCAAACATAATTGTGCTGATACGTTAAGTATTTTTTTCGCATATAATCGTTGCCAATATAATTCCCAACAATTTTAGTTGTCAATCCCGGAATAAAGGCTCCCAAATCCACATCAAAAGAGAGGATTGCATTTACTTCCCGTTTCCTTGTTTTGATATATCGGTCGCCAATGACCTGATCAACCACATTCCATGCCTGCCAGCTACCCATAGGGGTTTGTACCGGATAATCTGTTATACTGTTAGAAGGAGAACCATCAACATTCAAATAGAAAGGATATGTTTTGGGCCAGTTAAATGTACAACGGTACAGGTCACCAATAGTCTGTTCGTCATCATCGGAAAATGGCCAGTAAAATCGCTGTTGGTTCTGCTGGTTGGCAGATAAGTTAAAGTTCATTTTTATCCTGTCAGTGATCTTGGCCGTCACATTGGAACGCAAATTATACTTGTCGTTTTCGAGGTTTTTGTAAGAACCTTTTTCACCTATATAACTACCTAGGGCATAATATGTCACTTTGTCGGTTCCCCCCGACACACTTATGGAATGCTTTTGGCTTGCTGGAGTTTGCCAGATGTAGTCGTTTACATTGTAATTTTTGTCTTTAAAATAAGCAAACTCTTTTTCGCCGTTTGGGGTAGCCAAACCCTGAAACTGCGCAACCCTGTTCTGGTAGATCAATTCGTCAGTAGAGGTAAACCTATCAGAAAAAAGCTCCTGAGTAGGATTCATAAACGTATATGAACCCTGATAATTGAATACTGGTTTTTGTTCTGTTCCTGCTTTGGTTGTAACCAGAACAACTCCGTTTCCTGCCTGTGAACCATAAATAGAAGCTGTTGCTGCATCTTTAAGGAAACTAAGCTGATCGATTTCATTTACTTCGAGTGCATCAAATGCGTCTTTATCCCTGACAATCCCGTCAATTACAAACAAAGGTTCTCCAAAGCCTCCGCGGATACGGATATCGGAAGTAGCTCCCATCAACCCTGAATTTCCGGTGATATTAACTCCTGGTGCTCGTCCGGCAAGAGTATTTGATAAGTTTGAAGTTGAGATACTACTCAATTCGGATGCATTAATAGCGGTAATAGAACCGGTTAAATTGACTTTCTTCTGAGTTCCATACCCAACAGCAACAACCTCCTCAATGCCAATAGTTTCGTCTTCCAGTACTGTATTAATATTTGACCGGGACCCAACCACTGTTTCTCCGGTTTTCATTCCTACAAATGAAAACTGTAGAGTTGCATTTTCTGGCACATTTTTAATTGAATAGTTACCATCAGAATCGGTGACAGTTCCTTGCAAGGTGCCTTTCACCACAACTGAAACACCGGGTAGTGGTGTCCCTGAAGAATCGGTAACCTTGCCCGAAACAGCCTTTTGCTGCTTTACTGAGTTTATTTCGCTGATTGGTGTTAGTATAATATGCCTGTCGCGAATAAGCACATTCACTGAACCATCGTTAAAAAGTTTGGACAAAATGATATCGACTTTTTCATTTTGAACTTCCAGATTTACTTTCCGCTCAACATCAATTAGCTGATTGTTGTATAGAAAGTAAAACTCGCTTTTCTCCTCGATTTGTCCCAGGACATCTTTAACTGTCGAATTTTTAACGTTTAGCGACAGACGTACAGCCTGGGAATAACTGGCTCCCGCAATCACCTGAAAAGCGCTAATCAGAATAAAAAATAGTGAAACCCGCATAATACGAAAAGTTTTTCTATGCCCGGTAAACCCCGAGCACATTAAATTCATCTTTTTTTTCATAGATTTGAATGATTAAATTAATACCGATAATTTATCTGCCCACTTTGGGTAACCGGAAAGGAGGTGTTGACGCACTTCCTTTCTTCGTTTTAATTCTGCAACTTCACATAGGCCCTGTTTTTATTGTTTTTGTATGATTACTTTCGATTTTATCACGGTCTGATTGTCTTTTCCAATTGCTGATGGAAAATATTTAATCCGAATTGGCGATGATAAACCCAATAATTCAATAACCTGTGGCAGAGATTCATTTTCGAATGTTGTTGTAAACCTGTAATTCAATATCTCCGAATCCTGAACGATTACATCAACACCAAACCATCGTTCGAGCATTAAGGCAACCTCACTCATTGATGTATTGTCAAAGACCAATTTCCCCATATGCCATGCAATGTATTTACTAATGTTTTCATTTCGGATAATTGTTTCTCCGGTTTCTTTTTCAATAATTGCATGATCACCCGGATTTAAAACAGCATCCATTTTGTCTGCACCTGTTTTAATCGTTAGCGCTATTTTACCTTCCTCAAGCATAACCTCAATATTTTTGTCATCAGAGAATGCTTTATAATTAAAACGAGTTCCTAAAACTTTCACTTTAACATTGCCTGACTGAACAAAAAAAGGCTGCTTCGGATTTTTTACAACTTCAAAAAAAGCTTCACCCATCAAATCCACGTTTCGGCATTCCGAAGAAAACGGAATCCGAAACCGGATGGTACTTTCAGCATTCAACCAGACTTTCGACCCGTCTGGCAACACAACCGGTGAACGAACTCCGGGCGGACTGGTAATTTCCTGTATCGCAAATCTCGAGGCTTTATCTTGATTCAGTTGTTTGTAAAACAACCACGACGAAGCAAGGAGCAAAGGGATAAACAAAACTGCAGCAACCCTCATTGCAATACTCAGAACCTGAACTGATCTTTTCTCTTTTTGAATCCGGTTTTGTACCTGACGAAAAGCGGCACGACTATCTATGGTTTCAATTTCTGAAACAATTCTTCGGCTTTCCATCAATTGATCTTCGAACCTATGATTTTGTCGGTTCGTAATCAGATCTTTTATTTTATTTTGATTAAGGGGGATATTTTTCATCTCATTAATTCATTAAGCTTTTTCTTTTAGTTTATATTAAAACAACCAGACAGGAAAACACACGTAGCCAGATTCCTTTAAATTTTGGAATTTCTGTCTAAGAAACAATCGATCGTTAACGAAACTGAATTTAAACCACTGATAACGTGATCTATATATAATTTGAAGATAATGATGTATTTACTACTGAATGAGTTCCAACAGAATCAATAAACCAAGGAAGTCTTTTAATTCAATGCGTAATACTTTTAAAGCATTGCTTATCTGGGATTCGACCGTTCTTTTGGAAATATTCAATTCGCCAGCAATCTCTTCGTTTTTCATTCCACGCATTCTACTCATGTTGAAAATTTCCCGACATCTATCCGGAAGGATATCAATGGCATTTTTCACCTTTTCCTGAAGTTCGGAAGCAATGTATAAATCAGGATCGTATGCCAAATGATGATTTGAAAGCTGAGTCATTTCCCGGGTGTATTTTTCTTCAACTTTTTTATGCTTCAAAAAATTCAAACTTCCATTTTTAACCGAAAGGAACACGTAGTTTTTCAGGGAATCGGAAAGTAATATTTGCTGGTGCTTCTGCCAGAACCTGACAAAAAAATCCTGAACAATCTCTTCAGCTTCGATTCTGTCAGCAGTAAATTGAGTTGCATACATTACAAGTCCCGGATAATAAAAATGAAACAACAACTCAAAAGCTGTCTGATCCCCTTCCTTTAGGCGGATAATTAAATCCCTCTCATGTATCCCCTGAATGATTTGCATAATCTTTTGCTGCATAAGAAATTTCAAGTCCAGACCACAAAACCATAAATTAGGCCAGCTTGCGCTGTATTTTGAGGTGTGAATTTAAAAAAACATTTCAATTCCGACAGCCAATTAGCTAATTAATGGGGGTAAAAACCAAAATAGTAAACAAATGATTTTCCTAAGCGAGTGATGTCCTCAATAAAAACCTTTTTTGTATGTTTGCATACCAGAACAGACCACTTAAGAAAAACAACATGGAAAGTAAATTTCACTTCTCAGTCAATCCGCTATCCAACTTATTGAAATTTCAACAGTTGATTGATTCTGTAAACGAAGCAGTCAGTAAAAATTTACTTCAGGTTGGGGATATTTTGCCTTCGGTAAACCAGTTATGCAAGCAAAGCTCATTGTCGCGCGATACCGTTTTCAAGGCCTATGCTGAATTAAAAAACCGCGGGGTAATTGAATCGGTGCCTAACCGTGGTTATTTTGTTTCCAAAGCCATTACAAAAGTTTTCCTGTTTCTGGATACCTTCAAAGCGTATAAAGAGGTTTTATACGGTTCGTTTCTGGATGCATTGCCTGAAACTATTGCTGTTGATTTACATTTTCATCATTATAACATTGACGACTTCGAGAAGATTATCAAAGAAAGTCTGGGGAAATATACCAAGTATATTATCATGAATTTCGATCACAAAAGGGTTCCTGAAATAACCAAACAAATTCCGGATAGTAAACTCCTTGTTATCGATTGGAACGTAAATGTGAAACGTGGGGCATCAGTAATTTACCAGGATTTTGGACAGGCTCTTTATAATTCCTTGGAAAGTGGTCTTGAATTAATCCGTAAATACGATCAGTTTATATACTTGTACCCATCATTTACCTATCATCCAAAAGATTCAATTACATATTTCGAAAAATTTTGTTCCGATTACAAAATCAATCATAAAATACTGTACGACTTTAAGAAGTTTGACCTTCAGAAAGGAGAACTTTATTTGATGGTTAGCGATCGTACATTAGCCAAATTTCTCGACCAAAGTCACCAAAAAAACCTGGTACTTGGGACCGATTGCGGCGTAATTTCATACAATGAAACACCAATGAAAAAATATGTAAAAGAAGGTATAACTGTAGTCTCAACCGACTTCGACCTGATGGGTAAAAAAATCGCTGAATTTGTAAACACAGGTGAAAAAACCAACCTGATTATACCTACAAATTTGATGGTAAGAAAATCGCTCTGATTTATGCTTTAGAACATAAAAGCTTATTTTGAGAATGGATTTGTATAGCCTAGTTTTGTTGAGCATACCAGAACAGAACGGTTTAATTAATTTGACAAACCTAAATCATTAGAATATATGTATTTACTTGGATTCGACATTGGAAGTTCATCGGTGAAAGCTTCGTTAATTGATGGACAATCAGGCGATTGTTTGGCATCCGCATTTTACCCGAAACAGGAAATGAAAATCACGGCCGTTCAACCCGGATGGGCCGAACAGGAACCCGAACAATGGTGGAAAAACCTAAAACTTGCACTTGCTGACGTATTGGCACAATCGAAAGTTGATTCCAAATCGATCGATTCAATTGGAATATCATACCAAATGCACGGATTGGTTATAGTTGACAAAAATCAGGAGGTATTGCGTCCTTCAATTATATGGTGCGATAGTCGTGCCGCAGCAATTGGCGACAAAGCATTTACAGAACTCGGTGAAGAAAAATGTTTAACCAGTTTGCTCAATTCACCAGGAAATTTTACTGCTTCCAAATTAAAATGGGTAAAAGAAAACGAGCCAGAGTTATATGCCAAAATCGACAAGATTATGCTTCCTGGCGATTATATCGCGATGAAACTTTCAGGAGAAATTAAAACTACCGCCAGTGGATTATCTGAAGGTATTCTGTGGGATTTTCAGGAAAACGGAGTTGCCAATATGCTGCTCGACTATTATGGATTCGAAAAATCATTTATTCCTGAAATAGTTCCAACTTTTTCGGTTCAGGGCCTTGTAAATACAAAAGCAGCTGCTGAACTGGGACTAGCTGAAGGAACCAAAATCAGCTATCGTGCCGGTGACCAACCAAATAATGCACTTTCATTAAATGTATTGAATCCAGGAGAAATTGCTACTACTGCAGGAACTTCAGGAGTAGTTTACGGTGTGAGTGGTGAAGTAAAATACGATCCATATTCGCGAGTAAACACTTTTGCACATGTGAACCATACGGCTGAAGCAAACAGACTTGGCGTTTTACTTTGCATCAACGGTACCGGAATTCTGAACTCGTGGTTGAACAAGAACGTTGGAAGCAAAGCGCTCTCATACGAAGATATGAACCAGAAAGCCTCTGAAATTGCGATTGGTTCTGATGGTGTAACCATCCTGCCTTTTGGAAACGGATCAGAACGGGTTCTCAGGAACAAAAATATAGGCGCACAAATTTCGGGCTTAAGTTTTAACTCACACACCGATGCTCATCTTTTCCGTGCTGCTCAGGAAGGAATTGTTTTTTCTTTCAAATACGGAATGGAAATCATGGAGGGAATAGGAATCAAAGCTCAGGTAATCCGTGCCGGAAAAGCCAACATGTTCCTCAGTCCGATTTTCCGCGAAACACTGGCCGGAGTTTCAGGAGCCACAATAGAACTTTATAATACTGATGGGTCAATTGGTGCTGCACGTGGAGCAGGAATTGGTTCCGGATATTATTCTTCAGCTAAAGAGGCGTTTGCAAACCTGAAAAAGCTGGATACGGTTTCTCCGGATTTGAGCAAAAAAGCCCAATATCAGGAAGCTTATCAGAACTGGAAAAATCAATTAGATAAAACATTATAAAATCAATAATTTAAAAAATCAAATCATGACAGTTTTTAAAGGAAACAAAGAGTATTTCCCGGGTATTGATCAAATCAAATACGAAGGACCACAGTCAAAAAATCCATTGGCATTTAAACATTATGATGCCAATCAGGTAGTTTTAGGCAAATCGATGAAAGAATATCTTCGTTTTGCAGTTGCATACTGGCATACATTCTGTGGCGACGGTGGCGACCCTTTCGGTCCCGGAACTCAGATTTTCCCATGGGTTGGTGCTGCTGACAAAATGGAAGCTGCAAAAAACCGCATGGATGCCGCTTTCGAATTCACAAGTAAATTAGGCGCTCCATTTTATTGTTTCCATGATACAGATGTGGTTGGCGACGGTTCGGTTTTCGAAATCGAAAAACGTTTATCTAATATTATTGACTTCGCAAAAGAACGTCAGGCTGCTACTGGTATTAAATTACTTTGGGGAACCGCAAACGTTTTCTCGAATCCACGTTATATGAACGGTGCTTCAACCAATCCTGATTTCAATGTATTGGCGAATGCAGCCGTTCAGGTTAAAAATGCCATGGAAGCTACAATCGCTTTGGGCGGAACAAACTATGTATTTTGGGGCGGACGCGAAGGATACATGAGCCTGCACAACACCGACACCAAACGCGAATTGGATCACATGGGCAAATTCCTTGCTGCAGCCCGCGACCATGCACGTGGACAGGGTTTCAAAGGTACGTTCCTGATTGAACCAAAACCTATGGAACCAATGAAACATCAGTATGATTTCGATACTCAGACTGTTATTGGCTTCCTGAAAGCTCATGGGTTGGAAAACGATTTCAAAATGAATATTGAAGTAAACCACGCTACTCTGGCTGGTCACACTTTTGCTCATGAATTACGTACTGCCCGTGACAATGGCTTCTTTGGATCGATTGATGCCAACAAAGGCGACTACCAAAACGGATGGGATACCGACGAATTCCCAACTAATATTTATGAAGTTACAGAAGCCATGATCGAAATTATTCAGGCTGGTGGATTTACAACCGGAGGTATCAATTTCGACGCTAAAACCCGTCGTAACTCAACAGATCTGGACGATATCTTCATCGCTCATGTTGCTGGTATGGATGTTTTTGCCCGTTCACTGGTTATAGCCGATAAATTGTTGAAAGATTCGGATTACCTGAAATTAAAAGCTAACCGTTATACATCATACGATGCTGGCAAAGGTGCTGAATATGAAGCAGGTAAACTAAATCTGACAGATCTTTACAATGTTGCCAAAGCTGCCGGCGAACCAAAACAAATCAGTGGCAAACAGGAAATGATGGAACAACTGATTAATTGCTACATTTAATTCTTAATTAAGACTGCCTGAAAAGTTTTAAATCCGAGTTATCCTGAACTCGTTTCAGGATCTCAAGGATGAAATATCAGATCCCGAAATAAATTCGGGATGACGTTTCATTCTTTTGAAAAAACTTTTCAGGCAGTTTACAATTCCTAACTAAAACTAATTACAAACTGATGAAAGATCGCAACACGTTATTTATCATAGGGATCACCCTGGTAGCAACCTTGGGTGGTCTTTTGTTTGGATACGATACTGCCGTAATATCGGGTGCAGAAAAATCTGTTCAGGCATATCTGATTACTAGTCTCGGTCTGAGTTCTCTTATTCATGGAGCCACCATATCGAGTGCTTTGATAGGGTGTATTATTGGAGGGATGATTTCAGGAATACTGGCTTTAAAAATGGGCCGACGAAAAGCCCTGATGCTGGCCGCCTTATTATTCTTTATTTCAGCACTTGGTTCAGGTTTTCCCGAATTTATGTTCTTCAAAAGAGGCGAACCAACCATGGGTTTGTTATACATGTTTAATTTCTACCGGATTATTGGCGGAATTGGTGTTGGACTGGCGTCGGCTATCAGTCCGATGTATATCGGAGAAATAGCTCCCGCCGACATTCGTGGCCGCTTGGTTTCAATAAACCAGTTTGCCATCATTTTCGGAATGTTGGTGGTGTACTTTGTGAACTATGGAATTGCTCATGGAAAAAGTATCGAATTCATTAACGAAACCGGTTGGAGATGGATGTTTTTATCCGAATCAATTCCTGCCGCTATTTTCGGAATTCTTCTGTTTTTCGTTCCTGAAACTCCACGCTACCTGGCGTTAACCAATAAAGACGATAAAGCGCTGGAAATCCTGACCCGAATTAATGGAGTTCAACAAGCCAGAATCATTATGGCTGACATCAAAAAATCTGTTGAGGCCGCTTCTGAAAAAATATTCGCATATGGCAAACTCGTAATTATCATCGGAGTTTTGCTTTCTATCTTTCAGCAATTTGTTGGAATTAATGTGGCTCTTTATTATGCCCCACGTATTTTCGAAAGTATGGGAGCTGCCAAAGACGCGTCGATGCTACAAACAGTTGTAATGGGCTTAATCAATGTCATCTTCACCGTTGTTGCAATTCTTACTGTTGACAAATATGGCCGGAAAATTCTGCTGATGATTGGTTCAGTTGGGATGGCTGTTGGTATGTTTGCCATTGGCGGATTGGCTTTCATGAAAGTGATTGGAATCAGCACCCTGGTATTCATTATCATCTACACCGCTTCTTTCATGATGTCGTGGGGACCAATTTGCTGGGTGCTAATCTCCGAGATATTCCCAAATAAGATTCGTGGACGTGCCATTGCTATTGCTGTTGCCGCTCAGTGGGCCGCCAACTATTTCATTTCGTCAACCTATCCGGCTATGATGGAATTCAGCGGTGGTTTAACTTACAGTTTTTACGGACTGATGAGTTTGCTGTCTTTCTTCTTTGTTTGGAAAATGGTTCCTGAAACTAAAGGAAAAACGTTGGAAGAAATGGAAAAACTCTGGAAAAAATAAAAACAATCAAAACATCACAAAAAGGCTGCTTTTCTTTGGGAAAGCGGCCTTTTTATTCTAATTTATTTTGATATTTTTAGAAATTTATTAGAGATATATTTTTGTATATTTTTACAAACGATTGACAGAATCATTATTGCAGAAGGATTGATGACTAGAGTATCTAAATTTAAGAGGATGAAAAATGATTAAATTGTCTCACTTACGCTCTCCCTTGGCTATTACAATTCGGGACAGCGTTATATTTCTAATATTCATACTGTGTGGAATTTTCTATATAAACTTCATTTGGAACGACAAAAAAGAAGAACAAACTACGCAAGCTCTGCAAATTGCCCGCTCAGTTAAAGCCAGCCTTTCCATTGAAAGCATTCAGAATTTAGCAGCTAATCCTGACGATACATCTAAGGTCTCATATAAACTAATAAAAGAAAAACTTCACAATGTTGTTCAGGTAAATCCACTGACCAAATTTGCTTATCTTTACATAATGCGGGATGGGAAACTGTTATTCATGGTTGACTCCGAACCAACTAATTCACCAGACTTATCACCTCCCGGACAGGAATTCTCTGAAGCCGAAGCAACAGATTTTAAACCATTCGAAACCGGCGAAGCTCAAACCACCGATCCGGTTACTGACCGATGGGGAACATGGGTAAGTGCAGAAGTTCCGATCAAAAACACAGATAATTCCGAAGTTATAGCTGTATTGGGAATTGATTACGACGCCAGTTCATGGAAAAGATCAATATTAGCTACCACGTTTAAATCGGGTTTTTTAGTATTAATTACTTTGATCTTAATTATAGTAATTCGTATCGGCAGAATAAGAAACAATATTTTAAAACTCGAAATTCAAAACAAGAAAATTGCACAGAACAAGCTGGACGAACGAGAGACACAGCTTTCAAGTCTGGTTATAAATTTGCCTGGAATAGTATACAGATGTACCAATGATGAAGACTACCCGATTAACTTTATTAGTGACAGTTGCACCAGAATTACCGGTTATACACCAGATCAGTATACAACTAAAAAATCCATCTCATTAAACCAGATTATTCTACCTGAATTTCACGAAAGAACCATAAAAAATTGGTTGGATAACATTCAGCGAAATCGTGTTTTTGAAGATGAATATCCGATAAAAACTGCTTCCGGGGAAATAAAGTGGCTTTGGGAAAGAGCAAAAGGTGTTTACAGCGATAAAGGAGAACTTCTGTATTTGGAAGGTTATATTGAAGATATAACCGGAAAGAAAAAAAACGAAGCTGAACTAATAAAGGCCAAAGAAAAAGCAGAAGAAAGCGATCGATTAAAATCCTTATTTTTAGCAAACATCAGTCATGAAATTCGGACACCAATGAATGGAATTCTCGGTTTTGCAGAGTTATTGAAAGAACCTGACTTATCTGCTGAAAATCAGCAGGAATTTTTGGGCGTCATTGAAAAAAGCGGACAGCGAATGTTGAATATCATTAACGATTTAATTGATATTTCAAAGATTGAAGCTGGCGAAACGATCATCAGAATAAGGAAAACCGATCTTAATAAGATGCTCAAGGAAATACACTTATTTTTCATACCTGAAGCCAATTTCAAAACCATTCAAATTGATTACCATTGCGGACTTCCAGACGAATCTTGCAACATTGAAACCGACAGCACTAAACTCAGCCAGATACTTATCAACCTTTTGAAAAATGCCGTAAAGTTCACCAAAGAAGGTTCAATTCATTTTGGATATAAACAAATTGGATCGATGATTGAATTCTATGTTTCTGATACTGGCCCGGGAATTCCTCCAGAACAAACAGAACAAATTTTTGAGCGTTTCAAACAAAGCACATTAAACCTGACCCGAAATTACGAAGGTGCCGGATTGGGACTTTCCATTTCAAAAGCTTACGTGGAGATGCTTGGAGGATCCATCCGAGTTGAATCGGAATTAGGTAAAGGTTCCATTTTCCTGTTTGAACTGCCCCTTAAAAATCAGCAGAACTAATCTTCTCATGTAGAGATATATGATAATTCACACCCGTATTTAGGCTAGCCAGCTTGGCAAAATCAGGCTACCTTTTTCCTCTTCATTGACTATCCTTAAATGTGTATCTATCTCCTGCTGCATTTCTTCAACGTGCGAGATTACACCAACTACCCGGTTTTCTCTCCGAAGCGATTTGAGTGTCTCAAAAACCACCGAAAGCGAGTCCTTATCAAGCGATCCAAACCCTTCATCCAAAAAGAAAAAATTCTGGTTCGACTCAGTAATTTTCTGAATGTTATCGGCCAAAGCCAACGCAAGACTCAATGCTGCCTGAAAGGTCTGACCTCCGGAAAGGGTTTTTACATTTCGAACTTTTCCTCCATTTAAATAATCCCGAACCTGAAAGCTATTGTCATCTGTAATTTCAAGACTTAGTTTTTGCCGCGTAAGCTGAAAAAACCGATCGTTGGCAGCATTGCACAAATTCTGAAGGTAAACCGACGAAATGTAATTAACAAAACCACTGGCCTTAAAGAGCGATTTCATCGTTTTGATATTTTCTCCACGCAACTCAAGGTTATCGAGTGTTTTCCGAAGGGTTGCCTGTGATGCAATCGTTTTTTTCAAATCCGAAATCGTCTTTTCAGTCACTCCAAACTCTTTGTTTAGCAGACTTAACTGCTCGTTGCTCTTTTCCAGCTGCAATTTTAAATCCTGATGAATCTCAGCTTCATATTTTCTCTCACCAATTTCCTGAATCAGCACATCAAGCTGGTTTCGGGTAACAGAAATTTCCTGCCTGAAATTATTCACCCTCTGCTTTTCTGCTGCAAGATTTAGTTCCTGTTTCAAAATCAGTTTCACATTTTCCGAATTTTCAAATTCAGAATCCGTCAATGCTTTTTCGATCCGAAATTTAAGTTCTGTCCCCGAATTCGACTCCAGTTCCAACTGAGTTTGATTCGCGTTTATACTTCCTGATAGTATGTCTTTGCTTTTCCGAAGTTCAACAAGCTGATTACTAAGCTGCGTAAAATTCTTCTCAAGTTGAGAATATTCCTGAAGCAACGTACTGATTTCAGTACGAATTTCCTCCTTTAACTTTTCAGAATATGATGCCGGATCAATCAGTTTAATCTGACCATTTAGCATTAGTAACTCCGTTTGCGATACGGTCAATTCAGTTTTAATCTTCTCTATATTTTGAAGGTATTTCTCTTTATTCCCAATCTCAATATCTAATTTCTTCGCTTTTAAATCAAGTTGTTTTTCCAATTCTTCAACCGATTTATTCAACGCTTCAGCAGACTTAAATGCCAGTAGTACATCTTCTTCTTTTCTGAATTTCTCCCATGTAAACATCGCCTGATGACTTTTATTTTTTTCATCCAACTCTTTCTGTTTGGTCAGGACTGCAAGAAGTTGCTGGTCGTTTAGATTTCGGCTATGGTACAACTCGGTTAAAGCAAGACTATGCAAATCACATGCGTTAATTTCCTTTTCGACCAAAGATTTCCGCGCCAATGTTTTACTCAGAGCCTCTGAAACATCAGCAGCGCTTAAAATTTCAGGATGATGTAACGAACCACAAATCGGGCACGCCTCTCCATCTTTAAGTTTTACAGCAAATTCTTCCAGCTTTTGCTGAACTTTAAAATGTTGAATTTCAGAATCAATACCTGCAATCTGTATCTTAAGCTCCGCCATTTTCTGTTTTAAAAATTCAATCCCAGATCCAATATTTTTTTCTCCTGAAAATGAATTAAAAAATTTGATGTCAAATATCTTGCTTATCGATTCCTCAATAATTTGAATTTCTTTCCTGAATTTTTGAGATTCGGAAATGTTAGCAACTGATTGCTGCAATAGATTCCGATTCAACTCGTGCCAGCTTTTTGCGTTTGAAAGTGCAACCATATCAGGCAACTTAAGTTTTTCTTCCTTAAGCAGAATTTCAAGCTTTTCCTTATCCTTTCGAATTGAATCAATCATCGAACTTGACTGTTCAACAAAAACATTCCCGTTTTTAATTCGTTCTTCAGACAGAATCACCAATTGTTTCAATTCAGTTAAGCGAATCAGTTTTTCCAGTTCTTCAGCCTGCTGTTTCAGCTTTTCACGCTGATCGTATGCCATTTTCACAAACGAAAATGTTTGATCGGCAACCAATATCTGATCTTCAGATTTTTTTAAATTGAGTGTTTCAGATTTTATCTTTTCATCCAGTTGCTGTATTTTTTTCAATGACAAATCGGATGCGTCAAACAGATTTTTAAAATGAATCAGGCAATATTCATAATCGGTAATCTTTTTTTCGAGAACCTGAATTTCCGGAGCCTTTTCGTCCAATGCTTTTAGTTTTACACTATTCTCATCGCGCTTCCGAACCAGCTCAAATAAATTCTTCAATTCTGCTTCCTTTTTCTGATCCCCTGCAATCTGTTCCTTTAATTTATCGATTTCAAGTTTTACTTCAACCAATTTTTCAGTCAACCGGATCATTTGTTCCGGATCAATTTCGCCCAGCTGTTTCAACTGACCTTCAAGCATTTGCTTTTGTGCATTATTCCTGGTTTCGAGCGAAGTTACCTTATAGAAAAGCTCAAATCTTCCAAGATTAAAAAGCTCTTTCATCATCTGGGTACGATCCTTATTTCCTAATTGCAAAAATTCCTGAAATTGCCCCTGAGGAATGATGATCGTGCGTTTGAAATTGTCGTAGCTCAGACCAATCGCACTTTCCAGCGATTCAGTGGTAATAGGAATCCAGTTGCCACTTTCTTTACGGTAAGCTGTTCGTTCAAGCGTTTTTACTTCCTCAAATTTTTTACCATTACGACGACCTTTCACCACTGCCTGATATGCAGTCTGGTCTTTCCCAGTTTCGAATTCAAACTCGATCAGTAAATCATTCGACTTCAGGTTCATCATGTTGTAATTCCGGTTATCTCCCGAAAGGTTAAGCCGGTCTGTTTTGCCGTAAATGGCAAATGTAATCGCTTCCAGGATGCTTGATTTTCCGCTACCTACAGCACCAAAAATGCCAAACAGATTGGCCGATGTCAATTTGCGAAAGTCGATCGATTGCTTCTCCTGATATGAATACAACCCTTGTATGGTAAGTTTTACTGGTATCATAAATCTTAGTCTTACCACGAATTACACAGATAAACACAGATTTTTTGCTGTGAAAATTTGTGATAGCAGTGGTTCTTTTTTCTTGTTTTTTACATTACAATTCTGGTGATGCCCTTTTTCATATCGGTCACATTGAAATTTAGAATTAATCCAAGTGTCATGCCCGATAACTTCAAATAGGTCATCAGTTGTGCTTTGAAAAGAGGATTCATTTCAAGAACAGATTTCAATTCAATAATTATGGAGTTTTCAACAAGCAAATCAATCCGGTAACCAGCATCCAACTCAATTTTATCGTATATCACCGGAAGAGGTTTCTGTCGTTCAACTTTGTACCCCATTTTAAAAAGTTCGTATTCCAAACATACTTCATAGGTCGATTCGAGCAATCCTGGTCCAAGTTTAGAATGGACTTTATATGAAGCTCCAATAATATCATAACTGATCTGATTTAATGTTTCCATAAAATGATTTATTTTTACCACCGCTTACTCCAATTTTCGCAGATTTCAATAAGCCATCAATCTAAAGATATTGGTATTTCTTTTTTCAATCTGTGTTAATCTGTGATATCTGTGGTGAATAAAATTCTATTCTTCCTCTTCTGCCAATATCTCGCTAAACAGTTTCATGATTTCGTCATTGGGCTCCTGTCCTTTGCTGTGCCTGAAATAATCGGTAAAAAGTGTTTCCATATTTTTGGTCAGATCAATTTCTTTTTTGCTTCCTGACTGAAATTCAGCATTATTGCTGACTTCAGGAATAATGGTAACAATTCCCTGATGCGCTGCACTCAACTGCTTTCGCTCCTGTGCCGTGAGGTAGGTATCTGTAACCATAGTTAACTCCACCAAACAATCCGGATTATCTTTTAACCACGATAACGCTTCGTCAATTCCTTCTGAACGGTTACGTAACAATTTCTTGCCCTTCGTAAGTTCTATTTCACGTACTTTAGCCGTTTCACCAGCTTCCAAATCGACCAGAATTACATATTTTTTCTGATTGGCTTCAGCAAAACTATACGAAAGCGGACTGCCACTGTAATAAATTGGACAAGGTTTCTGGTCAACCTGGTGCATTCGGTGTAAATGACCAATAGCAGTGTATTGAATTTGATCCGGAATATTTTCGGAATAAATGGCCTGTGCACCGCCAACATGCAAAATGGGCTTCTCATCAACTGGTTCTTCCGGCATCTCCTCCCCTTTCTTCACCACAAACAAATGAGTCACAAGTATATTTACTCCGTTATTATCGCAGTATTTAGAAGCCAGTTCTTTCCATTTCTCCTGAAGTACCAGCCGTAATTCCTCATCGCTGTTTTCGCTTCCCAAAAACGTTTTTAGCCTGAACTCATTGGCATAAGGAGTTAACAGAATACGCAAAAGAACATCATTTTCAGGAAGCTTGATTTCTATAAATCCTTCAGCACTCTGCAATACTTTCAATCCCGATTCGAGTTGAAAAGTCGGAACAACAGAGTTTGGATAACCGGCAAAAACAATTCCGCACTCGCGTGCCAAAGGATCGGGTGCTTCAATGCGGTCGGGCGAATCGTGGTTGCCTGCAATAGCAATTACAGGCCTCTTCCCATTGTTTGATAATCTTTTTAATGTACGGTAAAATAAGTCAATGGCTTCGGTTCCCGGATTGAAGGTATCGAACAAATCCCCGGCAATCAGTATTGCATCAACGTGTTCGCTATCTGCAATTTCACAGATTTCCTGCAAAACAGCCTGTTGCTCTTCAATTCTCGAAAAATCTTCGAGCCGCTTTCCTAAATGCCAATCGGAAGTATGAAGGAGTTTCATGAAATTATAATTGATGAATCGTACATTTTTTTATTTCAGTAATTCTGGATTGTTAGAACTTAAAGATAGCTGAATATCTATTATAAAATAATCCAGTGAAAGAAAAAGGCCGTTGCTCTAATGAACAACGGCCTTCCTATAATTTTGAGTAGGGTTACTTTTTCACTTCCCAGGCACAACGCACCGGAGAAACTATCTTTTCATCCTTTTTCAATTGATTCATGGCTTTTTCAACCACCTTTTTATCCAATCCGGCAAGTTCAGCAATTTCGCCTGCTTTCAAAGGTTTTGCGGATGCTGACATTACTGCCAATACTTTTTCAACACTCATCTCTAAGGTATTAAATTGTTAATCCAAAATTAAAATCTTCCTTCAACTACTTTCCAGTCCATAATTTTCCAGAAATCGGCAATATAAGCAGGACGAAGATTTTGTTTGTCGAGGTAATATGCATGTTCCCAAACATCGCAGGTTAAAAGCGGGGTAAGGTTATCGCGAACCGGACATCCGGCATTGCTGGTCTGAACAATGCTCAATTTTCCGACGGCGTCTTGTACCAACCAAGCCCAACCCGATCCGAACTGAGTGGCGGCAGCTTTGTTAAAGGCTTCTTTAAAAGCATCAAGCGAGCCAAATGTTGATTCGATGGCAGCCTTTAAAGCTCCGGAAGGTTCAGTTGCCGGTTTTGCAGCAAATTGTTCGAAATAAAAAGTGTGGTTAAAAACCTGAGCGCCATTGTTGAAAATACCACCTTCAGCTTTTTTAATGATGGTTTCAAGATTAGAATTTTCGAATTCAGTTCCAACAATCAGGTTGTTCAGATTAGTTACATAAGCCTGATGGTGTTTGCCATGATGAAACTCCAGTGTTCTTGCACTGATAAAAGGTTCGAGGGCGTCAATTGCATAGGGTAATGCGGGTAATGTAAAACTCATTTTAGATATCTTTTTGGTTAAACAATGATTTTTAGTTTTCACCAAGATAACAGAAACAAGAATCAAAAGGTTTGTAAAATCTGGATATTCTGAGTAATTTAGATTTGTTCTGAATAAGAAAAATATTGTATTGTTCTATGGAAAGCTGCCAATTAAAATGAGTTGTTAACCCTATATAAAACAAAACCGCCCGGTACCTCTGTACCGGGCGGAAAAAAACCAAAAATCAACTAACCTTTAAACCGTCGGGCAACTTCGTCCCAATTAACCACGTTGAAAAAGGCATCGACATAATCAGGTCTCCGGTTTTGATACTTTAAATAATATGCGTGTTCCCACACATCCACCCCAAGTACCGGTGTTCCTTTTACTTCAGCCAGATCCATAATCGGGTTATCCTGATTTGGTGTAGACGAAATCACCAGACTATCACCCTGCTTTACCAGCCATGCCCAACCAGACCCAAACCTGGTCAGAGCTGCTTTTGTAAATGCTTCTTTGAAATTTTGATACGACCCAAACGAATGATCAATTGCTTTCTGCAAATCACCTTCAGGATTTTTAGCACCTCCCGGAACCATTACTTCCCAAAATAAATTGTGATTGTAAAAACCTCCGCCATTGTTGCGTACTGCAACCGATTGAGCCGATATATTAGTCAAAATTTGTTCTATTGTCTGCCCTTCAAGAGCTGTTCCATTAACGGCAGCATTCAGATTATTGGTATATGCTGCATGATGTTTACCATGATGTATTTCCATTGTTTGTGCATCGATATAAGGTTCGAGTGCATCGAATGCATATGGTAATTTTTTCAATTCAAATGCCATGTTGTATTTAATTTTAGAATATAAGACTCTTTTATCTTCTATACAAACATAGCACCTATTTGGATTAATTCCAAATAAGAAAGCATTTTTTTACATCAATAATTTCTATTGGATGTAAACGGGCGGAAATTGAAACAGGAAAGGGTATTGATGAGTTAAATTTTTATATTCCAATGAATTACAATAATCCAGAAGAAACGTACAGTCTGATTTTCAAACCATTAGAACACCATAAAGGTTAATAAGAAGATTTTTATAAAAAGCATTAATTTATACAGATATATTGAATTTCAAAACCTTGATAAATAGACAAAAAAGTCACTTAATGGCAATTATCCAATTTCAGGGTAAAATCTTATCCTCTTAAAATATTCAGGTAAATATTATTAATGGATATCCGAAAATTTACCTACTGTCATAACAAAAAGTCATTTAATGGTCATTTGATAGTCAATAAGTTATTTTGAAACGACAAACGGCAACAGAATGACTATGCGTGACAATAATTGACTTCAATAAAAAAGCTATTAGTTAAATATACATACAATTATTATTCTATTTTAAGTTTCAAAACAAATGCATATTCTCTTACACTAAAACCTTCGCCTTCTGCAACTGTTTTTCCTCAAGGAGCATTACCTCTTCTTTAGCTATATTTGCGTGCAGGCTACAATTCATTGAATCAATCCGAACCAATAGTCTTGATTGTCCTAAGATACTTATAACCTCTCCTTTTATGCCTTTAAACGACCCGTGTAAAACCTCAACTGAAACACCACGCTGGATTCGTTCATGAGAAACAGTAATTTCGTGTTCGTTTTGGGTCAGGAACGTTTTTATACTGTCGATCTGAGTTGTGGGAATAGATTGTGCCCTACCGCCAAAACTAATATAGCAAACGGCTCCTGGCGTGCTAAGTACATCAAAAAACTGTTTGTAACTTACCTTTACAAAGATGTAACACTTAAATAACGGCTCTTCCACCCATTTTTTACGATCGCTCCAAACTTTAAGAACCTTTCTCATGGGCAAATAACATTCAATATTCTTTTCTTGCAAACTCTCGAAAAGTTTCTTCTCTGAATTTGCTCTGGTATATACTGCATACCATTGATAATTGGTTTTTTCTAACATCATAATTTATGGGTATTACGTTGTTGTTGTGTTCAGCAAATTCTAATTGTAATTAGAATCTTTCTGTAAATAAATAAGCAAAAATTAAATGTTCAAAAATTGTATTTCACTGATATTTAAAACTTAAAGAACGTTAATGTTTTTTAATTAAAGATTTAATACTCTTTTGTCTTCTATGCAAACATACCACTTAATTAGAATTTTTCCAAGTTTGAGCAGAAAACTTACATCAATATTTTCAAATTGAGATAGAATATATGAATAACATGCCCGGAAAATGTTGCGTCAACAAATTCGGAATTCAACTAAAGTGCTTGAAATCAAACCACTAATAGTCTTTCAAATATTCGGATTTACATGTAACTTCAATATTAAATTTTCAATAATTAAAGCTACTGCCTCCCAAAAATTCGCGAATAAGTGATGTTGGTGGAATTTCCTGATCATCAATATCTTTGAAATAAGATAAAAATTTAAGCAACCGATTGCTTTCGCTAAACTCGGCCTGACTTTCGGGAACTGATTTTAAAAGTGGTTCAGCATATTTTTTCAGAACAGCCAATTCATATATCAATGATGAATTAAACATCACATCGGCATTTTCCTGATAAGGAAAGATATTTTTGTCTTCGCCAGCCCTCACGCTTGGCCAGCGTCGAATGGTATCCAGAGCAGTGTAGTTCCGGTATTTACTGTCCCGGATCATCCGTCGGATCATTCGGTTGTCTGTAGTTGAAATGTGATTCTGATCATCAATTGAGATTTGGGTAAGTGCCGAAAGAAAAATCTTAAATGTATTGGCAGAGTCTATGTGTGGAACCAGATATGGATTCATCCCATGAATACCTTCAACAATTAGAATACTACCCGCCCCCAGTTGTAATTTTTGCCCCGAAGGCAATTTTTTCCCTAAAGTAAAATTAAACCGGGGTAATTCGATGCTCTCGCCATTGAATAACTGGTTAAGTTGCAAGTTAAAATATTCGACATCAATGGCTTCGATGGCCTCAAAATCGTATTCTCCGTTTATATCTTTCGGCGTCTTTTCTCTGTCGACAAAATAGTCATCCAGCGAAATCATGGTGGGCTTCAAGCCATTTACTGCCAACTGAACCATAAGCCTCTTGCTAAATGTGGTTTTCCCTGAAGCTGATGGTCCGGCAATTAGTACAATTCTAACCATCCCCTTGCGATCGTTAATCAAATTGGCAATTTCCGCAATTTTTTTCTCGTGCAGTGCTTCCGATATTTTGAGAATATCTCCACTATGACCACTCAGGGTAAATTCATTCAGGTTTGCCACATTTGGCACCTCCAGCAACTCAGCCCAGTCTTTATGTTCCTGAAAAACCCCAAAAAGTTTATCAAGTTTGCCATAAGGTTGTAACTCGCTAAATTTAAATGGATAAGGAATTCGCAACAACAAGCCTTCGTAATAGGAGACCAGATCGAATACTTTTACATAGCCAGTTGAAGGAGCCAGATGTCCGTAAAAAAAATTAGCCAGTCCATCCATAAAATACAGATAGGTGAAAAGCAAGCCTTGTTGTTCGAAAAGCTTTGCTTTGTATGGCAGATTCTGTTTTTTGCAAATTTCAACAGCCTCTTCTGTTGGCAATCCTATTTTTTGAAAAGGAATATCCTTTTCGACCCATTGCTTCATTTCTGCTTTGATGGCAAAAATATCAGAATCAGTTATCGGTCTCTCCAAACCTGAAAGTTCGCAGTAATAGCCACGGGATATACCATGCATGATCTTCAGTTTCACCTGAGGGAAGACATCGCGAACAGCTGCATACAAAACAAAGAAGAGTGAACGGATATACAAACGCGTTCCATCAGGATGAGAATAATCGATAAATTCTACCTTTTTGTTTTTTACAACTACAAAAGAGAGCTCTTTTACCCGGTTATTAACCATTGCTCCAATAATCGGGTTCTGAAGTTTCACCTGAAAATCATCTTTAATATCAGCAAGTGTGACTCCCAGAGGGAAGGCCTTTTTAGTGCCCGTATTGACACAATAAATATCGATTGTACTCATTTTTGGTTTTTATTTATTATCCTTTAGGCAAATAACATCTCCGGAATGTTCACCTTTTTCTATTAATTGGGTTTAGGTAGATTCCGAACCTTTAAGACCGAAAAATAATGAATTTATTTTTGAAAATGATCATGATTACTGAGCTCCTGTTTCAGATATCTTGCTGTAAATGATTCATCATTTCGTATAATTTCTTCCGGAGTCCCGAAACAAACCACTTTCCCACCCTCTCTTCCACCTTCAGAGCCAATATCGATAACATGATCAGCTACTTTTATCACATCCATGTTGTGCTCGATAACAATAACTGAATTACCTCTGTCAACCAGCTTATTAAGCACTTCAAGCAAAACACGGATATCTTCAAAATGAAGGCCTGTTGTTGGCTCATCCAAAATATACATGGTTTTTCCGGTATCTTTTTTGGCCAGTTCTGTTGCCAACTTTACTCTTTGCGATTCACCACCGGAAAGTGTGGTAGAAGATTGTCCTAAAGTGATGTATCCCAATCCAACATCCTGAATTGTTTTCAACTTATGCGCGATGGAAGGAATATGCTCAAAAAACTCAACACCCTGATTGATTGTCATTTCCAATACATCGCCAATTGATTTGCCCTTGTATCGCACTTCGAGTGTTTCGCGGTTGTATCTGCGGCCATTACAGGTATCGCAATGTACATAAACATCAGGAAGAAAATTCATTTCAATTTGTTTCAATCCTCCACCCTGGCAATCTTCACAACGACCACCTTTTACATTGAATGAAAAACGACCAGGCAAATAAGCTCTGATTTTTGATTCGGGCAGCTGGGCAAATAAATTCCGGATGTCAGAAAAGACACCGGTATAAGTTACCGGATTGCTTCGAGGTGTTCGACCTAGAGGTGACTGATCTACCTGTACCACTTTATCGATGTGGCTGAGTCCTTTTATTTCTTTGTACGCCAGCGGATCTTTTACTGATCCATAAAAATGCTGGCTCAATATTGGTTGTAGTGTGGCATTAATCAAACTTGATTTTCCGCTCCCGGAAACACCCGTGACACAAATAAGCTTTCCAAGTGGAAAATCGACAGAAATATTTTTCAGATTATTTCCGGTGCAACCTTTTAGTGAAAGGACATGACCATTTCCTTTCCTTCGTTTCAGCGGAACTTCAATTTGAGTTTCGCCCAGAAGATATTTGGATGTGAGTGTACCTGCTTTCAGTATTTGCTGGGGATTTCCTGCTGCCACAACATGACCACCATGTTTGCCTGCAAAAGGCCCCATGTCAATCACATAATCAGCATTCATCATCATATCCTTATCGTGTTCCACTACAATAACGGAGTTACCTGTATCGCGCAATTGTTCAAGCGAATGAATCAGTCTCAGATTATCGCGATGATGAAGCCCAATACTTGGTTCATCGAGAATATACAGCACATTGACCAATTGTGAACCAATTTGGGTTGCCAGTCGGATACGCTGCGATTCGCCTCCGGACAAAGTCCGTGAAGTTCGGTCGAGCGATAAATAATTAAGGCCAACGTCTTCCAGAAAACGAATGCGGTCGCGAATTTCCTTTACCACTTCAACGGCAATCTTCTTCTGACGCTCGCTAAGTCTTTCTTCAATATTGTTGAGCCAAAGACTGAGTTCTGAAATATCGAGTTGCGCCAACTCAGAAATATTCTTTCCATCTATTTTAAAATGCAGGGATTCCTTTTTCAGCCTTTGCCCTTTGCACTCCGGACATGTAGTCTCACGAACAAACTGGTTGGCCCATTTCTGTGCTTTCTGCGAAGGATTGTCATCTTTTTGTGCATCGATGTATTTAATTACACCTTCGTAGGTCATCATATAATTCATTGAAACTCCGAGTGGGGAGTTTTTAAGCTGGATTCGTTCGTTCGTGCCAAATAATATGGCATTCAATCCATCTTCAGGAATATCTTTGATCGGAGTTTTCAGGTTAAAACCATACATTTCGCCCAACGCTTCAATCTGCCAGAAAACAAGCGTGTTCTTGTGCGAACCCAGAGGCGCAATTCCGCCATTCTGTATGCTTTTTGTATTATCCGGAACAATTTTTTCAAGATCAATTTCGCTGATCATTCCAAGTCCGTTGCATTTCGGACAGGCTCCCTGTGGTGAGTTAAAGGAAAAATTATGGGGTGCAGGTTCATTGTATGAAATGCCTGAAGTGGGACACATCAGCTGTCGGCTGTAATATTTTGCCTCCTGAGTATCATGATCCAGAATCATGCAAATACCATGACCGTTTTTCATCGCAATCTGCAGTGAATCATGCAGTCGTTTATCGCTTGTTTCATCAATCAGTAACCGGTCGATCACAATTTCAATAAAGTGATTTTTGTAGCGATCAACCCGCATGGCTGCCTTTAATTCGGTTACTTCGCCATCGATCCGTGCATTCAGAAACCCCTTCTTCAGAATTTGCTCAAACAACTCGCGGTAATGACCCTTACGTCCTTTTACCATTGGTGCCAGTATCAGAATTCGTTTTCCGGAGAATGAATTTTTAATAAGGCTGAGAATCTGATCATCGGTGTATTTCACCATCTTCTCTCCAGTATTGTATGAATAGGCTTCTCCTGCCCGCGCATACAACAATCGTAAAAAGTCATAAATTTCCGTAACCGTTCCAACCGTCGAGCGTGGATTCTTATTGGTGGTTTTCTGTTCGATGGCAATTACAGGACTTAATCCGGTAATCAGGTCTACATCGGGACGTTCCATGTTTCCGAGGAATGACCTGGCATACGACGAAAATGTTTCTATATAACGGCGCTGGCCTTCAGCATAAATGGTATCGAATGCCAGTGAAGATTTTCCGCTGCCGCTCAATCCGGTAATAACGGTGAGTTTATTCCTTGGAATTTCGACATTTACATTTTGTAGATTATGAACTCGTGCCCCATGTACTACAATCATGCCTTCTTCCGACAAACCTTCTGGAGTATGAATATTATCTGCGTTCTGCATTAGCTTCTTAATTCGTTTTTGTCCGGAATCCTTCAACAGGAATCTTTAGCGTGTAGGTCTTTCTGTTCGGATTTCTCAAATAATTCTCCCTCAACCAGGGATTGAACATTTTCAGTATTTTGTAATTAATTCCCTTTTCGATAGCAAAGGCAGCCCAATCAGTTACAGGGCCGTTTACTTCAATATTTTTCGTTTCAATCTTCGGATAAAGCTGATCCTTATCAATACTGAAACCATACTTCACAGGGTCTTCCAATACCAATTTGAACGCGAGAATACGGAATACATATCGCGTTGTTTCCTCACCAAAAAGCAAATCATAATAGCTGGTAACTTTCTGATTATTCATCTGTCGATCAACAAATGTTCGTCCTCCATTATATGAGGCAGCAACTAAAGACCAGCTTCCGTATTTTTCGTATGCCGATTTTAGAATACGACAGGCGGCGGCAGTCGATTTTTCGATGTGATAACGCTCATCGACCTCAGAGTTAATCTCCAAACCGCTTTCTTTCGCAGTAGATTCAAGCAATTGCCATAAGCCAACTGCTTTGGCTGGAGATACAGAACGTGGATCCAATCCGCTTTCCGCAACGCATAAATATTTTAAGTCATCAGGAATTCCGTATGATTTCATAATAGGTTCGATGATAGAAAAGAATCGTGGCGCATTTTTGATGTACCGGATGGTTTGCGAATGGAAAAAAACGGTTGACAACAATTCACGATCCAGATTTTCTCGAACATCGTAATATTCCAATGGAACTTTTTCACCTGCAAAAGTTAGTTCTGTTGGCAATGCAACAGAATTAAACAAATGGTTACCAAGCGAATCGGGTAATTGCTTGCCCGTACTATTACCGGAACATGCAACAAGGGGTAAAAGTAGAATAACTGAAAGTCCTTTAATCAGATGGAAAACACGGGTTGATATCTTAAAATACATCATATAATTTTCAAAATTTGACAATTTGCAAAAGTAGTTGTTTTAATTTCCTCAGTCAACTATGCTTGCTTATAATTGATGAAAATATTCATTTGACTCAGAATTCAAGATGCTTTACACCCTATATATCTGGCCAATAATAAATTAATCCCGTTGAGAGTTTTACCATAAAAATTGAAACGAATTACCTGAAAATGTTTTTTCTAATTTCTTAATCTTATTTAACAATTAGTATTACTATGTAAGTAGTAGCTTTACAAAAAACAATAATCAGAAAACTTTAAATCATTTCAAATGCACAAACTTTTACTTGTATTAGGAATCCTTTCATTTTCATCCTCCGCTTTTTCTCAGTCAGTAACCATAAGGGGTTATGTTTCTGATGCCGTAAACGGAGAACGGTTAATCAACGCAAATGTTTATATCCCTTCTCCTTCTCTTGGAACCATTGCAAATAGTTTTGGTTTTTACAGCCTCACTTTGCCCAAAGGGAAATATTCACTTATTTGCTCTTATGTTGGATATCAGGCAACGAGTATAGATCTAAACCTGAAAACGGACACTGTTATAGACTTTAAATTAAACAGTAAAACAGACCTGGAAGAAATTACTGTAAGAGGTCAGAAAAAAAATGAAAAGCTGAACAGTACTCAAATGAGCAAAGTCGATGTTCCGATAGAAATAATCAGGAACCTTCCGGCATTTATGGGTGAAGCTGATGTTATAAAGACTATTCAATTGTTGCCAGGAGTGCAGTCGGGAACAGAAGGTACGAGCGGTTTATATGTCAGGGGAGGTGGCCCTGACCAAAACCTGATACTTTTAGACGACGTTCCTGTCTACAACGCTGAACACCTCTTTGGCTTCTTTTCGGTATTTAATCCTGATGCCATTAAAAGTGTGTCGTTTTACAAAGGCGGATTTCCTGCAAGGTTTGGGGGCCGGCTTTCCTCTGTTCTCGATATTCGAATGAAAGACGGCAATGAAAAAGAGCTTCATGGCAATGTTACGGTTGGACTGATTTCTTCAAAATTCAATCTGGAAGGGCCGTTGATTAAGGACAAAACTACTTTCAATATTTCTGCACGAAGAACTTATGCCGACCTTCTGGCAAGGCCAATCATTAAAAAATCCTCAAACGGATCCGATGTCGGAGGTTATTTCTTTCAGGATTTTAACATGAAAATCAGTCATAAATTTACTGACAGAAGCCGGCTTTATTTAAGCGCTTATTCCGGACTGGATAAAGCCTATTACAGATCAGACTCTAAAGACACCAGAAATAATGAGCAGATTCAGGATAAATCGAAATTTGATCTCGGCTGGGGAAATGTGACTACAGCGCTTCGTTGGAATTATCTGTTCAACGATAAACTATTCGTGAATACAACAATTACATACAGCAACTATTTGTTTAAAGTGAATGAAAATTCGACCAATAAAAATCTAACAACCGGAGTTAAAAACAATGAATCTGGTCTGGACTACAAATCGGGCATAAAGGATTACGCAGCCAAAATGGACTTCGATTATTTTCCAAATCCATACCATCGGGTGAAGTTTGGAGGAAGCATTACCAGTCATACTTTTAAACCGGGCATTCTGGCTTTTGCTGAAAGCGGTCAGGAAAACAATGCACAAATCGACACTGCATATGGAAATCCGAATATTCATGCACAGGAATTTTACGCTTATCTGGAAGACAACATTGAAGTTTCACCCAGATTTTCAGTTAACCTTGGCTTGCATTCGTCAGGATTTCTGGTCGACGGAAAGTTATATCCATCGCTTCAACCACGCATTTCAATGAGATATTTAGCCAGTGACAGACTTTCGCTGAAAGCAGCCTATTCAAAAATGAGCCAGAATATTCACTTGCTCTCATCGTCAACCATTAATCTTCCAACCGATTTGTGGCTGCCAACTACCAAAAGAATAAAGCCACAACTTTCGCATCAATTTGCGCTGGGAGGTATCTATCAAGTCAAACCCGGCATCGATTTCAGCGTCGAAGGTTTTTATAAATCGATGAGTAATTTACTGGAATACAAGGAAGGGGCTTCGTTTGTTGGAGCAACAACGGGCTGGGAAGATAAGGTTGAAATGGGCAAAGGCTGGTCGTATGGCGCTGAATTTTTACTTCAAAAAACCACCGGAAAAACGACGGGTTGGATTGGATATACCTGGTCGAAAGCAGAACGGCAATTTGACAACCTGAATTTTGGAGAAAAATTTTACGCCCGCTACGACCGCCGACACGACATAAGCCTGGTTGTAAACCATAAATTCTCCGAGAAGTTTGACATGGGGCTGACCTGGGTGTATGGTACCGGAAACGCGGTTACGCTGCCTACACAAATAGCAAATACTGCTGATATTTCAACAATAAGTACAGTGTATTATCCATTCCAGGCAAACTACGAATACTTTGGCGAACGAAATAATTACAGAACGCCCTCCTATCACCGCATGGACGTTGGGTTTAACTTTCACAAACAAAAGAAACATGGAATCAGAACATGGAGTCTTGGAATTTACAATGTATACTCCCGACAAAATCCATTTTTCCTGATGTTTGATGAGAATTCTGACCAAGAAAGGGCACAAACCGGAAAAGACCGGAAACTATCTCAGATAAGTCTTTTCCCAATTATTCCATCCTTCTCATACAGTTTCAAATTTTAATATCCTGAAAAATGAAAAAATATATTCTATTAATTCTGGTTGCATGGTCACTTTTATCTTGTGAAAAAACCCTCAAATTTGACGACGAAGGACTTGCTAACCAGCTTGTCTTAAACAGCATAATTAGTACAAACAAAGACTTTTCAGCATCGTTGACAAAATCCCGTTCAATCCTGGAAAACACCAATAACAGCGGCGGCTTAATGGCCGATGGCTCTTTAGATATTTATTTAAACGACGAATTAATCAAAAGTATCAATTCACCTACTGGTTATTTCACCACTTCCGGAATAAATCCTAAAGCAGGTGATTCGTACCGGATTGTTATTAATTCAAATGGGAAACAGATTGAAGCGGTAACGAAAATACCCAATCAGTCAGAAGTTAGTTCTATTGATACTTCGACCGTTAGTAACGAATTTGGGCAGTGGACGAATTACAAAGTAAATATTAAAGATCCATCAGGAGAGGATTATTACCGACTTGTTCTTATGACTGAAAGAATGTCATTTTATACCGCAAAGGATTCATTAGGAAATGACAAACGACATTATTCAGTGAACACATCTCAATGGCTTTTTAATTCGGATGATCCGGTTTTTAAAAACCTTTATAATAATTTCGGACAAGACATTATTGATGCCGGACCAAAAAATAACTACTCAATTTTCACCGACGACTACTTTCAAGGTAAGGAATATTCCTTAAAGTTTACGGTATTTGACAGCTACAATGGAGGAGGATATGGCTATAGTGAACCAGGTAATCCCAACGTGTCGAGCGGAATTATCTACAAACGCGATATAATCCACGTTCAAAAATTGTCAAAAGAATTATTTAATTACCTGAAATACCTGAATCTCTACGATTTCTATCACGGCAATCCATTTTCGGAACCTGTTCAGGTTTATTCGAATGTGAAAAACGGAATTGGAATTTTTGCCGGATTAAATGACGATGCCAGATTTACCTATGAAAAGATTTATCGCCCATTCTCGATGGACACTATAACGGTTGAAGAAGGTTATTCTGGTGGAGGATATACTTATAGCAACACTGGTGAAAATTAATAAACCAACTAACAGCATAAATCAAATTCATGAAAAAAATTTTGATTTAAAAATAATATGAGAGCATTAATATTATTATCAATTTTCATTTCCGTATACGGATTAGCGTCGGTGCAGATAGGAAGAACGAACAATCTTAGTACTCTAAAAACAACTTTTCTTGGATTATCGTATTCTTACGAACAATCCATATCTCAGAAATCAACTATTAATTACGAATTTATGTTGGCTGGTCGATTTGGCTCCGGCTACCCAAAAGGAAACTATTGGTTGATTGTTCCGGTAATGAGAGTTGAGCCAAGATATTATTACAATTTGATAACCCGATATGACAAAGGACGAAAGACGATGAACAATTCCGCCAATTATCTGGCAATTTCAGCAGATTATCAGCTTGGAACAAGCATCGGGAGTAGAGCAAGTTCTGTAAGTACATTAAATGTAATTCCCAAATGGGGTATGAAACGAACGATTGGGCAGCATTTTATTTTTGAATTCGCGGCAGGGATTGGAGCACAAAAATCAGAGTACACTAACTGGAAAGCTGAACCCGGATTGGATTTAAAATTTGGGTATTCATTTTAACACCTATTTTATATGAATTGAGCATTTCATAATCCTGTGAACAATCAAATTTATAAAACAAAAAACCGGTCAACAAATTTGACCGGTTTTTTTAGAGGATACCACAGACTTCGTTTTCTGAACAAAACAAAATTCAGTTTTTCTAATAACGGGAATAAACCCAATTTGTTTTATGTTCTGAATGTTTTAATAAGCATAAATCTTTTGTTGGCAATCATGAGCATGACAATTGTTTAAGGGAGACATCATTTGTATTAATCGGCAAAAAACTTTACGACGGGAATAATTCCAATTTGTTTTATGTTCTGAATATTTGTGTAATCGTAAAGCAAAAATCCCTTTTCTCCGATCATAAAAAGGTAATTATTCATTGGAATTACATCATAGGCATTAATCGATGGGAATGCTGCAATCTGATTCTGGGAAATTGTAAGAGGATCGGCTGCATTATATATTTTTAAGCCCGCATCACCATCGCAAATAAATAGCAAATCGTCGTCAATACCAAGTCCTTGAGGTCCAAACATCGGGTAAGATTTAAGCAATTCGAATTTGGAATAACCATTGCTCATGCGCACCACATCAAGCTGGTTTAATGTCCCCCTGCAGGTTGTTCCGCCTTTCAGCGTAACAAAAGCAAGATCACCCTTAATTACTACAGGGTCGCAGGCCGTCATATGTGAGAAACTTCCCACTTGCAAAGGTCTTTCAGGTACTTCAAGAGACATCACTATCATCCCGTTTTGAGTACCCAGAAACATATGCTTATCAGTAATAAATATAGTTTCTGCAGTCCAATTTACATAATTGGTATTTAGCAAAGTTACCTCAGACGTAGAATTTAGTTTAAACGAAAGCAGTGTACTCTGATTAACGATGTATAGCATATCTTCATACAAACCAAAACGTGCCATACTTCCACCAACTCCGTATGTTGCCCCGGATGTTCCTGAAGATACCCCAATACTTCCGGACAATGCATAATTGGTATCCATCGACATACTTTCGTAACGATAATAGGTCGGATAATAACGCTGCTCAAGTTCCTGACGAACACTTTTTATTTCCCATGCGGTTACAACTCCCTTTTCCTCATCAACCCTGGCTATTGGGTATTTGGTATCGTATGTAGGCAGAGTATATGGAAAAATATTTTTAACACGCCCGACTTCGGCTATTGCTGAAAAGCTTGATACATCAATAGAAACGAGATCGACATAGCTGTCAGCATACAAAACATTGTCTTTAATGGCAATATCAATGTTTCCGGGAATTTCAATAAACCCTTTGTTAACCGGGTTTGTCGGATCGCTTACATCGTAAACATGAATACCCTGCATTTTTTCGTTGATGAAGATATACTGATCCTTAAAATAGATCTTACCGGGATTGTTCAATTCGCGTGCTGAAGTCATTTTAACAGCCGAACGCAATTCGTCGAAACTCTGGTATATAGGAGAATTTGCTGTGAAGGTTTCATAAACCTTGTCGGTGCAAGAGGAGGCTAAAGCCAGAAAGAACACCAATACGAGATAAATATTTTTAGTCTGATTCATGGCTGCTGCTAATTAAAAATAAACCCTATTTTGAGTGAAAGTCGCGAAAAATTGGTTTCAAGCTTATATCCATTATCGCCTGTATAATTTAGCTGATGATAACGATATCCGAATGCAAAGAACCATCCAAAATTATCAGATGTAAACCGTTGAAATCCAATAGATGGATTAATCATGAATCCTCCATCGGTATTCAGTCTACTGTTTTGTTGTGGATTTGGATAGTAAGAAGAAGAATAGTCATAATAAATAACAGACTGACTGCGCCTTGCATCCTCCAGTGGCACTTCGTAACCAACTTGTAAATTGAAAAACGGAGTAAATCGGGTATCCCTTAATTTATACTGAATTTGTGCAAAAACCGGCATGTACGATTCATCGAAAAATTCTGTTCCCAAACCGGCACCAACATACAATTTATCAATTACCCGATAATTTAGCGAGGCTGAAAAGGAAAAGGGTGCAGATTGGTTATTGCCCGAATTTCCAATTAAAACACCACATGAAGTGTCGAAAAAATAGTCGTTACTAAAATCCTGCTCCTGATTATTTTTGAAATATTTGGAGATACTGTCTACTTCCGAATTATTAAATACCAGAAAATTACCAGACGAATTGATTTTGACATTTTCTGCATCATGGGTAATTAACTTCCCTTTAATAATTCCACCTGATTTCAGGTAAACAAGGTCTTTGTTGCCTTTCTGAGCTATTGCCGGTAAAAAAAACAAGCCTGCCAGAAAGATGATCAGAATTTTTTTCATTTTGGTTATTGATTTTGGTTTGTAAGTCTTTTTTAACGACAGCTGATGTTGGTAACCGGATTTCGGCTATTTGTATGTTAACAAGATGGGATGACTGAAAAAAAGGTTGCGCAGGGTGAAAATAAATTCATTCGTTGAAAAAACACAGGTTTCAACGAATGTAGATTATTAAAATGTTTATTGTTATTGAAATAGCCGGCAGCAAGCCTTTATGACATAAAAGAAAACCGGCAAATACAGGTTAACCTCCCAACTTGAGTTTTAAAACTGGTAACTTAATCCTGAATAAACTCCAATCGTATAAGGCTTGTAGGTAACTGACGAGTTGCTGTTAAGCGAATTCAGGTAATATTTAATGCGCGGTTCAACATTTAGAAAAATACGCTTCGAAAGGCCATATTTAAATCCCAGGCCAAGCGTGCCACTATAGTTTATAGCTTCCATATCCTTCGTTTTACCGACAACCGACTGACCTGTACTGCTTTCCATTAAAGTCTGGTTTCCAACCAGAAAATTGGAGCTGAATCCCCCCATTAATTCGATATCAAACTTATAATCGAAAACTGTATATCGCAAATACAAAGGGATTTCGATGTATTCAAAATTCTGTAAAAACCTTGCATCAGAAACGACAACAGCTGAAACCAATGATTTATCTTCGAGATTGGTTCCCAGCACAATTCCGGAAGGAACATCGCTGAATTCTATTACGCCAGCGGTGCTATTCATCATTAAATTACTGGTACTGACATCAACGCTTACACTGGTATTCAAATATTCTGATCCATGAACAGGACTGGCAGACATGTAATCGTTCCTGTTCGATTGTGATGAATTTCCGGAGGTTTGCCCGATACCGGAATAGTAAACACCACTTTGCAAACTCCAGCGTTTACCTTTTTTGTATTCAACGGATACGCCACCGCCCAAATCAACCGGATTACCTGCAGATCCAGAGTTCAGCATATTGCTGGCATATTGTTTCTCGTGACTGCTTCTGGACACATTGTATTGGGGTGAAACCTGGGCTCCAATCAACCATCTTTTCTTTTCCCGGCTTTCATTCTGTGCCAGCAACATTTCCTTGTTTTGTTCCATAATCTGCTGATCTATTGTTTTCTCAGCTACGTTAATGGAATAACCATTTGAATTTATATCCTGAAGTTTGTCTGTTGATTTAGGTTCCTGAACAATTAAACCGTAAAGTTTTTTTATCGGCTTCATGAAGTATGATTCCTTATTTGAAGTTGCAGCAACTAATTTGGATTCGGTAAATGTATCCGGTCCTGTTGATTCTGAGTCTGATTCGTGTTTTTGTATTTCAATTATACTTGATTCAGGAAGAGTGCTCTTCGAAGTAAGATCAGATGAGGCAGTCAAATGACTATCATCAGTTTCGCCTGCAATTTCCGATGTTGCGGTTTGCCCTGCTGTGCCGGTTTCAGAATTAGAATTAAGTTTTACTTCCGCTGCTGAATTAAGTTTTACAATTGTTTCAGGTTTCAAAATGGGTTCATTATTTCCACTAAATTCCCAACCGGCAATAAATGCCAGAAGTAAAGCTGCAGCAACTCCGGCAACCCTCCAGAATATTATTTTTCTTTTCCGGTTCACGCTTGCTGCGCCTGCAATTATATTATCCAAAATATAAGCAGGAGGTTCCTTCTCATAATTTATGAGCTTATCGCGAAACAATTCGTCCATATTTTTATCCTTCATCATGCCGTATAATTATTTTTGGCATTCAACTCACCAAAATTCTCATGAACTTTCTTTTTCAGTATTTCTCTGGCACGGGCCAGATTCGATTTAGAGGTACCCTGTGTTATTGACATTTCTTTGGCAATCTCCTGATGCGACAAGCCTTCTATTACATACAAGTTGAAAACAAGCCGGTAACGCGGTGACAATTCCTGTATCAGTTTCATCAAATCGTCAGCCGATATTTTCGAAATCACATCGTCTGAGTAATTGATTGAATCATAAATAGCAACGTCTTCAACCGGGTACATCAAATGTTGTTTTCGTATTTTTTCGAGGGAAACATTAATCATGATCCGTCGTATCCAACCTTCCAAAGAACCATCATTCCTAAAATTCTTCAAATTGGTAAATACCTTAATGAAACCATCCTGTAAATTATCTTCAGCTTCTGTTGAATCTTTGGCATAGCGAAGACATACACCATACATTTTTGCATTAAACATATGGTACAATTGAGCCTGCGCTTTCTGCTTGCCGGCAACACAATCTTTTATCAGCTGTTCAAGTTCCTTCAAAGTCTGGTATCAGTTCTTTCGATCAAAATTAGTTGTTTTACTACAAACTTCAGGTAATCTTTAAATTTTCTCCCTGCAAATTCTTTTCAACCAGCTTTTACACAATTGCATCGCATGGTTCATAATATATTCCCAAACACACACCCCCCTTCCTCACGAATCACAACCATCCTTTTTCAAAGAAAATACTCTGATAAATGATTAATTCAGAATATACAACTTGTCGATTCATAGATGCAAGCTGACTGAAAATAGTTGCGTTAGTTCATTAAATGTTCTTCTTTTTTACCCAAAACGCGACAATATAAATGTCAAAAACATGTCATTCAGAGCGACAGTAATCTTCCTTCAATCCGATTAACTATTAAATCTTCGAACTGTTTCAGGTTAATACCTGTTAGTTTAGATTAAATCTATCTACTTTTATAGAAATTAAACATGAAGGAATAAGCTATGCAGAATTTGAATTATGGAGTAGTAGGAAATTGCAGGAGTGCAGCACTTATTTCGGAAAAGGGAAGCATCGAATGGTTTTGTTTTCCCGATTTCGATTCTCCGTCAATATTTTCCAAAATACTGGACGTTGAAAAAGGAGGAGAATTTAGCTTTGAAGTTTCTGATGAATATTCAATAACTCAAAAATATATCGAAAACACCAACATACTTTCTACGCTGTTTACATCTGACGAAGGAAGTTTTGAAGTACTCGATTTTATGCCCCGCTATAAACTGGATGAAACAAACTATTACCTTCCTCCTGAAATCTACCGATTTATCAGGTTGCTGTCCGGGAAGCCCAGATTCAGGATTAATTATAACCCGAAAATGCAATATGCTGCGGCGGAAGTAGCTCATTCAACCAGCAAACGTTTCATCAAATCACATGCAGTCAAGGATATATTAGACTGTGTTTATCTTTATTCAAGCATCCGATTTACATCAATTCTGAATAAAAAAGAAATTGAACTTGAAAAAGATGAGTTTATTCTTTTGTCGAATAATCAAAAATTGATCACCGTCGATATTGAAAGAGTCAGCCTTGAATATAACCGGACAAAAATATATTGGCTGAACTGGACAAACCGCTCCAGGAAGTTTAAATTATATAATGCTGTCATCACACGCAGTATGCTGGTTTTAAAGCTTATGTCCTATCACCCGACCGGTGCAGTATTAGCGGCCTTAACAACCAGTATTCCCGAAACCATTGGTGAGGTCCGGAATTGGGATTACCGTTTTTGCTGGCTTCGCGATGCTTCTATGTCGATTGAAACTCTAATGGATATAGGACACTTCGGTGCAGCCCGACGATTCATGGTGTTTATCAAAGGAATCCTGGAAACGAAACTGGATAAATTTCAGATCATGTACGGAATCAGAGGTGAACGTATCCTTCACGAAGAAGAATTGACACACTTAAGTGGTTACGAAAATTCAAGACCTGTTAGAATCGGAAATGCTGCCTATTACCAAAAACAAAATGATGTATATGGCTATCTGATGAATGTTATTTACCAGTATTACAAATTCTTTCCCGGTACACTCGACGAAATTGAAGACATCTGGGAAGTCGTAAGAAACATCATAAGAGCCGTGATTTCTGATTGGGAAAAGCCGGATAACGGAATCTGGGAAATCCGAAATTCCGACAAACATTTCGTCTTCTCGAAAGTAATGTGCTGGGTCACACTTGACCGTGGAATTAAGATTGCACAATTACTGAATCTGAAAGAATATGTGAAGAAATGGAAGAAAGAAGCCGACCGGATTAAGAAAGATATTCTGGAAAATGGCTGGAACGAGCAAATGCAAAGTTTCACTCAAACATACCATGAAACAGATTTGGATGCCTCTCTTTTGCTGATGGAAGAATACGGCTTTATCTCCGGCAATGATGTTCGGTACAAAAAAACAGTTCAGGCCATTAAAAAGGAACTTTTTTATAAGGGATTAATGTTTCGATATCTCAACGCGGATGATTTTGGGCGATTATCTTCGTCGTTCACTATCTGCACTTTCTGGCTAATACGCGGACTATATGTAACCGGAGAGAAAGAAGAAGCTTTGGAAATTTTCGATAAGATTCTTGGATACTCCAATCATCTGGGATTATTTAGTGAAGATCTTGACTTTGAAACCAAAAGGCAACTGGGTAATTTTCCTCAGGCATACTCACATCTGGCATTGATCAATACCGCAACCTTATTTACAGATGAACGGCATTGGTCTAAATTTATTCGTCCTTAGCCTGAGAAAGAAAGGCATTTTCATGATTAAGCCGCACTTTTGCAAAACATTCAGGATATTTATCCTGAATAAAATCGATTACCTTCTCGCGAACATCGGTACGCAAGTCCCAGTTTTTTGATGCATCGCTGCTGCTCACCAATATCCTCATTTCTTTATATAGTTCATTGGTATTGGTAATTTGTACATTGAAAACACGTCCATCCCAATTCGGATTGCCTTTCAATATTCCTGGGACAAATTCTCTGATCTCCTGAACCGGGAGGTCGTACCCGACATAAAAAAAAACTGTTCCAATAATGTTGGCATTTGTTCTTGTCCAATTTTGAAAAGGCTTTTCGAGGAAATAGGTGACAGGTAGCATCAGCCTACGTTCATCCCATATTTTAACAACAACATAAGTCAGTGTAATTTCCTCTATCTTTCCCCACTCTCCTTCAACAATAACCACATCATCCAGCCTGATAGGCTGAGTTATTGCTATTTGTATTCCTGCAAGAATTAATCCTATACTTTTCTGTGCTGCAAAACCAACAATAATCCCTACTATTCCAGCTGAAGTAAGCAAACTCAATCCGATTGTTCTGGCCTGTTCAAAAGTCAGCAAACCTACCGCAATTGCAACGGTGACAATAATTGAATTAGCAATCCCGGTAAATACTTTAATCTGCGTAAGACTTATTCTGGCATTGAGGTTATCAGCAGCACCAATATCAAGCTTTTTTTGAAGAAAATAGGTACCTGCCTTTACAAATTGCATTGTTATCCAGGTGACTGAAAAAATTAGCAAGAGAGAATTAATATGCAATAAATAGGGGTAAAAAGAAAGATTACTGAGAAACAGGTAAGTGAAAATCTTTAATAGAATCCAATAAATCACCCACAATGCTGGTATCCTGAATAGGTTTAAAATAAATGCATCGATCTTTCTTTTCGACCGTAGATTCTTCCTTTTAAGAAACCTGAAAAAATGCCTGTGAATAAAAAATACGATTATAAGTGATACAACAAATGAAGATAAAGCAATTATAAGCCGAATCGTTTCCCTATTATAATATTGATACATAAGTGCTCTTTTAATAAAGTATGGTAAATTACGAATTTTTGCTCTAATTTTGCATAAGAACAGTCATTTACTTTTTCTGTTATACCTGCATTAGGGTTTAATTCATTGGAAAAGCATGGAAGATAATCCGGATTTTGAAAGGTTGGTTATTGCTGCTTATCGTTTACCTTACAAATTCATTAAAACAAGAAGCGGATATAAAACTGTGCAAAATTCCGGAGGACTTGTTTCAGCCATTCTAGCCTTATCAGAAAAAATAAATAAGAAAAACCAAACCTTATCGTTCACCCTGTCTAACGCAACCTTCCTGTCTGTTTTTTCATCTAAGAGAAAAATAATCGGCTATGAAAAAAATTAAATCTTTTGCATTAATTGCAATTCTGTCGCTTGCAGGTTTCTCATGCAAAAACGACAATGAAGCTAATAAAGTCCCCACAGAAATAAGTCTCACACAAAAGTCGGCCGAAATAATTGCAGCCGATAATCAGTTTGGATTCGAAATTTTTCAGAAAGTAAATGCGTCCCTCGATAAACCTAAAAACACAATGGTCTCTCCACTGAGTGTTTCTCTGGCATTAGCGATGGTTTATAACGGAGCGGAAGGCAACACAAAAAAGCAGATGGAAGAAATGCTTCATAAAGCCAACCTGACACCTGACGATATCAATCAGAGTTATAAAGATCTGGTATCTGCACTCTCCAGTCACGATTCAAAGGTCGAACTTTCTATTTCGAATGCAATTTACTACCGAAATTCGCTTAGCGTTAAATCTGATTTTTTAACGACCAATCAAAATTACTACAATGCTGAGGTTGCGGGACTCGACTTTACCAAAACAACAGAAACGCTTAATACAATAAACGGTTGGGTAAATACGAAGACCAAAGGGAAAATCGATAAAATTTTAGAAGAAGTAAAAGGTGATGATGTCATGTATTTACTGAATGCCATTTATTTCAACGGCGAGTGGAAATATAGGTTTGATACTAAGAAAACGGCAGACATGACCTTTACCAAAGAAGATAAAACAGTGGTCCAAGCTCCAACCATGTCGATTGAGAATACATTTAACTATTTCAGCAATGAAAGTTTTCAATTGGTTGAAATGCCTTATGGAAGTGGCAAATACTCGATGCTAATATTTTTGCCAGCTTCAGGAAAAACGACAAATGATGTGATTTCGTCGCTGAATTCAGAAAATGTAACTAACTGGATTTCGAAAATGACAGAGCAAAACAAAAAAGTTTACTTCCCAAAATTTGAGTTTAAATTTGATGATAGTTTGGTTGACGAACTGGACGCTCTGGGAATGACCGATGCATTTAACAATAGCGCCAATTTAAGTGGAATTGCCGACGGAGGAAATCTGGAGATTTCAGAAGTGATGCACAAAACCTACATCAAAGTTGATGAACGCGGAACCGAAGCTGCTGCAGTAACTGCAGTTACCATTATCTACACTTCTGCCGGACCTGATAATTCATTCAGAGTTGATCATCCGTTTGTATTTGCGATCCGCGAGAAAGACACAAATGCTATTTTGTTTATTGGAAAGGTGATGGATCCGAATGAAAATTAGAACAGGCTGCTGGTAAACAAAATCGTCATGAAAAACTTACTCCTTTTATTGGCTCTAAGCATTTTTATTGGCTGCAATACTAATGATGACGATGAGTTTTTATCGTTAACAATTTCTCCACAACTTATTGGGATTGGGAACTTATATGGTAATGGGAAAGAAAATATTACAAAACAAAACCTGGTCATATCCAATAGTAAAGCTTGGACTGAATTAATGAATAATATGAATTCGGTAAATAACGAAACTGATAATTTTACTGAAACTGAAATTGATTTTTCCCATTTCATGCTTCTTGTTGCATTCGATGAAATAAAAATGAGTGGAGGTTACACAATAGAAATTGCGAACGTTGTCGAAAACCTAAATGATTTGACTATTACTATTCGTCGGCTGTCTCCAAAAGGTGGAGTTTATACAGTAATTACTCAGCCATATAATATTGTAAAAGTTCCCAAGACAGATAAACGAATCATTTTAAATGAAACATAATGAAAGTATTTATGAATCAGCTATTCACTTCTATATTTTTAATCTCAATCCTTTCCATTTGCGGGTGCACCAATCAAGAGGAAATCCTACAGAAAGGTAATGACTGCCCTAAATATGTCAAACTAAACTATTCAAACTACGACAGTTTAAGAGCAGATCCGCTAAACATTATCAAAATAAATGTTGATGGCGACTGCCTGCGGTTAACTCTTCAGTATGGTGGTGGGTGCAAAGAACATCAGATTGATCTCGCTTTAATTCAACCGGAATGCGGAACACCACCCTTTCCGCCATCAACTTTCGAAATCAGGCATAATGCTAATTCCGATTCATGTAAAGCTTTGATCACAAAAGAATACAGTTTCGATATTTCAGGAATTAAGGAAGACGGGAAAAACAAGATAGATTTTATTCTTACGACAAAAAATTCTTCCGGAGAAATAACCAACACAACCTACACCTATAATTATTAATAACAGGGAACAGTCCAAATTGCATAATAATTACTGGATGCAGGCATCAAATACCTAATTCACCTATTCATACAATTCTGCATGACCGCAAAAGTATGAAGATATACTTCAGAAAATGACAATTGATCAGGTACAGCAATTTGCAAAAAAGGAGTGTTTCCCGATTGGAAACGCTCCTTTTTAAATATCAGTAAATCGAATTTACTTTTGATTACCTGAATTAAACAGGTTCAATTTCAATCATCAGAAAGTTTTTTGGAATCTTCTGACCTATTTCGATGTTTATTTTCAGAATCTTACCTTTAAAAGGCATTCTGATATTGTTGTGCATTTTCATTGCTTCCAGAATAAGAATACTTGTTCCTTCTTTCAAAATATCACCTACTTTAACCGGAATATCAATAATTGTTCCCGGAATATACGAATTGATGTGGTTAAAATTTGGTTCAGCCCAAACTTTTCGGTTTTCGTATTTTTTCGTAAATGTAGTCTGATATTTAGCACTATGCACAATAATGATCTGACTTTTTTCCTGATCTGCCATATCCTTTAGTTTTGTTTAAAATGGTGGTAGTCCGTGTTTCTTTGCCGGACCTTGAACATCTTTATTTGCAGAAATCTGAAGGGCATGCAAAAGAATCCTCCTGGTTTCATGAGGCTCAATTACTTCATCAATATATCCCTTAGCCGCTGCTACATAAGGATTGGCAAATTTATCTTTATATTCCTGAATTTTTTGCTGACGCATTGCATCTGGGTCTTCTGCTTCGGCAATTTCTTTGCGGAATACGATGTTGGCAGCACCTTCAGGTCCCATCACCGCAATTTCTGCCATTGGCCAGGCAAAAACAAAGTCAGCACGCAGATGGCGCGAGTTCATTGCAATATAACCACCACCATAAGCTTTCCGGATAATTACAGTAATTTTCGGAACGGTAGCTTCAGAATAAGCATATAGAATTTTGGCCCCATGACGAATAACTCCGGCATGCTCCTGATCAACACCAGGAAGGTATCCCGGCATATCTTCCAATGTAATAATTGGAATATTGAATGCATTACAATAACGGATGAAACGTGCAGCTTTATCAGAGCTGTCACAATCGAGTACCCCGGCCAGAACAAGAGGCTGATTAGCTACAAAACCAATTGTTTCGCCGTTCATTCGGCCAAAACCAATTACAATGTTCGCAGCAAACAATTCCATGATTTCGAAGAACTCAGAACCATCGGCGATCGATTTAATGATATCACGAATATCGTATGGCATACGTGCATCTGAAGGAACAATGTTTTCAATCTTAGTCCTGAATTTTGGTTCCTTTACCGGGAAAGATTTAGCTTTTTGAGTATTATTCCATGGAATGTAAGTGATAAGCATTTTGATCTGTTCAAAACACTCTTTTTCGCTTAACGCATAAAAATGAGCATTTCCGGTAATTTCAGCATGTACTCTCGCACCACCTAATGCTTCCATCGAAATATCTTCGCCTAATACGCTTTTGATAACGGCAGGACCTGTGATAAACATTTTCGAAATATTTTCGACTACGAAAACAAAATCAGTCAATGCAGGAGAATAAACTGCACCACCGGCGCAAGGGCCCAGAATAACTGATATTTGCGGAATAACACCGGAAGAAAGTGTATTTCTGAAGAATATTTCTCCGTAACCAGCCAGTGAATTAACACCTTCCTGAATACGTGCACCACCTGAGTCATTAATCCCGATGAGCGGACAACGCATCTTTAATGCATGATCCATAATCTTGGTAATTTTCCTGGCATGAGACAAACCCAATGATCCGCCTGCAACTGTGAAATCCTGTGCAAACAGACATACAGGAGACCCGTAAATAGTTCCAGTTCCGATTACCACACCATCGCCAGCAAGGACTTTGGTTCCCATGTCAAAGTCAGTTCCAGCATGTTCAACGAACATATCGTATTCATGAAATGAACCTTCATCAACTATGGCAAGGATGCGTTCACGGGCTGTCAATTTACCCATGGCGGCTTGTTTCCCAATGGCTTCTTCTCCACCACCCAAACGAACCTGATCCTTCCGTTTTCGAAGATCTAAAATGTTTCTTTTCAGTGACATAAAATTTGTTTTTGATTAAAAAATAATCTAAAGAATTGTTTTTGCACTTTAGTTATACCCTATAAATGCTTTGTGAGTTCGCAAAATTATCATTTTTTTATTGGCTTACATGTTTTATAAAACATTCACCATAAAAAATCTGTTCATGCGAAATCATTTGTTTTTGAATTATTTTATTAAGAGTTTAAATTTTTAAACATCAGTTCGACGCTCGTCGGTAGAGATAGAATGCAAGTCCCCCGTATACTATGTTTGGAATCCACATAGCCATCCATGGCACCAATAGGTTACTGGTAGCAAAAACGGTAGTAACCTGCATAAATAGTATGTATGAGAAACTCAGTAACAATCCGAGTCCCAAATGAAAACCAATTCCTCCTTTAACTTTTTTGGAAGCAAGTGACACCCCGATAATAGTCAGGATGAATGCAGAAAATGGTTGTGACCTCCGTCTATGCTTTTCAATCTCGTAATCAATTGTACTTACTCCACGCAATCTTAAATTTGAGATAGCCTTATTCAGATCAGGTAATGTCATGGTTTCAACAACATTTGCAACTACCTGATAATCTTGAGGAGACATGTTTAGTGTCGTATCCTTTTCACTTCCCTGTGTTATTTTTTCAGTGTAAGAATCTATCGTCCGGATAAAATAATCATGAATTACCCACTTTTTCTTTTCTCTGTCCCATTTGATGTATTCAGCGGATAACTTCGATACAAGCTTCCGGTCCACAAAATTTTCGAGTGTGAATTTATAGCCAACATCATTGGTGGCATTATATGATGTCATATATACAAAAACACCGGGCTCTATTTGTCTGTGAATATTGCGTTCGGCGCCATCCTTGCGCGTTCCAATATACATATTTGAAAAATCAACTCTTTTTTTATTCGCAGGCGGAATGACGTAATTTCCAAGCAGATATGAAAACAATGCAATAACGGCAGCTCCAACCATATATGGCCGCATTAGTCTGTTAAACGATACTCCACTGCTGAGAATTGCTATAATTTCAGTATTATAAGCCAGTTTCGAAGTGAAATATATTACTGCGATAAAAGTGAACAGTCCGCTAAACAAATTGGCAAAGTATGGGACAAAATTTAAATAATAGTCAAATACAATGGTCTTCAGAGCAACGTCCTTGGACATAAAATCATCAATTTTTTCGGATACATCGAAAACAATTGAGATGCAGATAATTAGAGCAATGGCATAAAAAAATGTACCAAGAAATTTCTTAATGATATAAAAATCAATTTTATGCAGCATAAATTAAATATTATAAGCGTACTGACAATTGTTGAACCATTTCTTGCTTCCAACTTTTAAAGGTATCATTCAGTATATGTTTTCGTGCTTCTTTAACAAGCCAAAGATAAAAAGCCAGATTGTGCTGACTCGCAATTTGAGCTCCAAGCATTTCGCCCGAAATAACCAAATGGCGTAAAAACGCCCTGCTGTACTGATGATCGACAAAGGAAGTTCCATCCGGATCAACAGGAGAAAAGTCGTCTGCCCATTTTTTATTCCGCATATTCATCACTCCTTTAGATGTGAAAAGCATTCCGTTGCGACCATTTCGGGTAGGCATTACACAATCAAACATATCTATTCCCCGGTCAATTCCTTCCAGTATATTTACAGGAGTTCCAACTCCCATTAAATAACGTGGTTTATTCTCCGGAAGTATTTCGTTTACTACTTCAATCATTGCATACATGTCTTTCTCCGATTCACCTACCGAAAGACCTCCGATTGCATATCCGTCGCTGTTGAATTGAAGTACGTTTTGCGCTGCAATAGAACGAAGTTCAGGATAAACTGCACCCTGAACTATCGGGAAAAGCGATTGCGAATATCCGTATTTCGGAGATGTTTTTGCGAACTGATTCATGCAGCGGTCGAGCCAGCGCTGGGTCATTTCCATAGATTTTCGGGCATATTCGTATTCAGCATCTCCAGGCGTACATTCATCAAATGCCATCATGATATCGGCACCAATGGTTCGCTGGGTATCAATAACATTTTCAGGCGTAAATAAATGAGAAGACCCATCAATATGCGATTGAAACTTTGCCCCTTCTTCGCTAAGTTTGCGAATATCTCCGAGCGAAAAAACCTGATAACCACCACTGTCGGTCAGTATTGGACCATTCCATCCATTAAATTTATGCAATCCACCTGCCTGCTCAATAATCGGCAAACCTGGCCGCAAATACAAATGATAAGTATTTCCAAGAATGATCTGTGCCCCAATATCGTCTTTCAGATCTTTTTTATGGATTCCCTTTACTGAACCTGCTGTACCAACAGGCATAAAAATAGGTGTTTCAATCGCACCATGATCTGTAGTAATAAAACCCGCCCTTGCTTTACTTCCGTTAGCCGTATGTTTCAGTTCAAAATCCATTAACCTTTTTTTTCGAGTGCCCAAAGATAGGCATAAAACTGAAATGTCAGGAAAAAGTACCCATATGACAAAGTTAAATCTATTTAAAAATCAGAATAAATAAACCAAGAGGATTATTAATTTTGCCGCACATTAAAGCAGATGCAAATTATTTATAAACCAACTCAATCCTCAGGTGAAGATTATCAATTTTAAAACACTCACTGACATCGACATAGCATTATTAGCTATGTTCTCCGCGGTGTTTCTTATACAGATCTATTATTTGCTGAGATACTATTTACAATTAGCCAGGCATAAGGATGGGCAAACGAATGAAAAAGCAAATAAAATTTCTATCATTCTGTCTGTAAGAAATGAGGAAGAACACATTCGTGAAATTTTAAATAATTTCGCGGAGCAAAAGTTTGATGATTATCAAATTCTTGTGATCAACACATACTCCGAAGATAATACGGTTGAAATTCTTAATGTGCTGGCAGAAACAAATCCCAGGTTAAAAATCACAAGTTTAAGTCAGGAAACCCGCTTTTCTGAAAAGCAAGCTATAAATATCGGTCTGAAAGGAGCTTCATCTCCCTGGGTCGTTTTACTAACTCCTTCATCAGGAGAGATAAATCCGGAATGGTTAAATAAATTAGACGGAATGATTACATCAGAAACGGATGCGGTAATTGCATATACAAATGTTGAACGATCAAAAGGATTTAGAAATCTGATGTGTCGTCTCGAACGATTTAATCAATTCATAATCAGTGGATCGTGGACGCTCGCCGGGCAACCTTTTGTTTTTAACGAAAACAACATACTTTTTAAAAAATCGATGTACTTCGATGCCCAGGGATTCCGGAATAAACTGAACCGGAACTTTGCCAATCTCGAATTGATTTTCAATGAAAATTTTAAAAAGAACAGAGTTAAAATAGCAACCAGTCCCGAATCAGCTGTTCGCGAATGCATCGAAGATAACAGAGGTGATCACGTCAAATTATTAAAAAAGGCAGTTCAAATCAGGCAAAGCTTAACCTGGACGAAGAGATTCAGCTTATTTATGGACGATATTGCCAGAATCCTTATGCCCTTGCTTACAGTTGCAATAATAATTCTTCATCCTGAATACTGGATTACGGTTTTATCCATTCAACTTATTTGTTCTTTGCTCTTCGCAATTATTGTTAAAATGCTGATCAATCGATTGAACGAACGAAAAATATTCTTATCTTCGTTAGCATACATTTGGATTAAACCAATCATTAGCTGGTGGTTTTTCTGGTCGATGTACATTATTCACCGAAGAAGCAGATGGAACTAAACACTCAATTGTCAGACAAAGCTCAGTACGACTTTTCTCTGGTTAAGTTGGCACTTACCGGGGACGAAAAAGCGTTTGCCAAGCTGATGAGTCGATACAAGGATGCGATTTATTTTATGCTCCTGAAAATGGTGAACAACAAGAACGATGCAGAAGATCTTACCCTTGAGGCATTTGGAAAAGCATTCAAAAACCTTCAGCAGTATTCTCCCAACTATGCATTCAGCACCTGGCTGTTTAAAATAGCAACCAATAATTGCATCGATTTTCTGAGGAAACGACGTGGTGTTTATGTTTCAATTGAAAACAACCAGGAAAACGGAGACAACGATCAACCCATAAGATTACGCTCTTTAGAACCCAATCCGGAAGAAAAACTGATTCGGATACAAAAGGCCATTTTAATGCGTAAAATAGTTCACCGCCTGAAACCCAGATACCGCATTCTTGTTGAACTTCGCTATTTCAGGGAATATTCGTACGAAGAAATTGCCAAAGAACTTAAATTGCCGCTTGGAACTGTAAAAGCACAACTTTTCAGAGCACGCGAAATGCTCTTCAAAATGATCGAATCAACCGAAATAGACGAGCACGAAGAATAGTTCAACCCAAAATTTAATAATGGAAATCCTTACTAAATATTTTCCTGATCTTACCGATCAGCAATTGGATCAATTTGGCCGTTTGGGGTCACTTTACGAGGAATGGAACTCAAAAATCAATGTTATTTCAAGAAAAGACATTGAGCAACTTTACGAACGGCATATTCTGCATTCTCTGGCTATTGCCAAAGTCATTCAGTTCAAACCCGAAACAACCGTACTTGATGTTGGCACAGGTGGCGGATTTCCCGGCATTCCACTTGCCATCTTTTTTCCTGAAACTTCGTTTATGCTTATCGACTCCATCGGGAAAAAAATAAGAGTGGTGAACGAAGTCGCTTTGGCATTAAACCTTCAGAATGTTACTGCAGAACATGTTCGGGTTGAAGATGTGAAGCAAAAATTCGATTTTGTGATCAGTCGTGCCGTTACCGCATTTCCACGTTTTGTTTCAATGGTAAGAACCAAAGTGGCAAGCAAGGATAAAAATGACTTACCCAATGGCATTCTTTATTTAAAAGGTGGCGACTTCAGCGAAGAAATCAGTTCGTTTCGAAATCAAATTAAGATATATGAATTGCAGGCTCTTTTTCAGGAAGAGTTTTTCGAAACAAAGAGGCTGATTCATATGACGTTGAAAAATAAATGAAATAAAGATTAATTTGGGTTGCAAAATATTAAAAAAGAACTATTTTTGCAGTCCGATTTAAAAACGAATACTATCATTTAAAATATTGACCGATGAAAAGGACATTTCAGCCATCTAACAGAAAAAGAAAAAACAAACACGGATTCAGAGAAAGAATGTCATCTGCAAGTGGCCGTAAGATTTTGAAAGCCCGCCGTGCAAAAGGAAGAAAAAAACTGACTGTTTCTGACGAACCAAAACACAAAAGGTAGTCTAAAGCTTTCGGAATTCCGATAATATACAGAAGGTAAAGAATGAATTTTCTTTACCTTTTTGTGTTTATACTTAAATCATCTTTTTAACCCGACCGATAAGTTTGACGCTTTGGATAGAATTAATTTTCCATTGATTCGCCATGAATGAAAACCAATCTGCTTATTTTTAAACTATTTTTGTGTTCAATCACCGAACTATGAATTTTACCGCATGACACTAAAAGAATTTTTAAAAAGTAAAACGTTTAGGTATAATGCAATTGCTGCTGTGGCTTTCACCATTCTTGTGGTTTTGCTGATTATGCAGTCAATCAGAATTTATACCCATCATGGAGAATCGATTGAGATACCAAGCCTTCAGGGAAAGACCAGTGCTGAGGCATTTTCTATATTAGAGAATATGAATCTTCGGCCACAGGTCAGGGATTCTGTTTACTCGAAGGAAGCGACTCCGGGAACTGTAATTGATCAATTTCCAAAAGCCGGAATGAAAGTGAAAGAAAAACGCACCATATTTATTACACTGTGTGCCGTAAATCAGGAAATGATAAGAATGCCGCAACTGACCGATATTTCATACAGACAAGCGATTAACATTATTGAAAGTTCGGGATTGATTGCAGGAGCCACTGAATATCAACCCTCTGAATTTCCAAATCTTGTACTCGATCAGAAAATGGACGGAAAAACTATTCGGGAAGGCGAAATGATACCAAAAGGGAGTAGTATTGATTTGGTTTTAGGCAGTGACAGTAATGGCCAAACCAGCGAAGTTCCCAATTTGTTCGGACGCAATATTTCTGAAGCCCGACTCTCTCTGGGAGAAGCTTTTCTCAATATTGGAACCATCACATACGACGAATCTTTTACGTCCGAAGAACAAAAGATAAAAGGATTAATCTGGAAACAAAACCCGGATCCTACTGAAAGGTTTGAAGTTGCAACAGGAACGAATATTGACATTTGGCTTACGATCGATCCGGCCAAGCTTGAAGCTAAACAAAAAACAGAAGAACCTGAAAACTCATTTTTTTAAATGACTGAAGAAAACGAAATATTCGACGAATTTGAAGAGACTGAAGAGACACAGGATGGTGCTCTTTTTGAACATTATAACATAGTAGTTGACCCCGGACAAACCTTACTTCGTATCGACAAATTTCTCTCGAACCGTTTAATGAATGCCACCCGAAGTCGTTTGCAAATGGCTGCCGATGAGGGAAAAATACTGGTCAACAAAATTTCGGTTAAATCAAGCTATAAAGTAAAACCCGGCGACGAAATCTCCATTGTAATGGATTATCCACGCCGCGAACTCAAAATAATTCCGGAGAATATCCCCTTAAACATTGTGTACGAGGATGATTCTGTAATTGTACTTAATAAACCTGCAGGATTGGTCGTACACCCCGGACACGGAAATTATTCAGGAACACTGGTTAATGCGTTGGCTTATCATTTTAAAGAATTGCCACTTTTTAATTCTGACGACCCACGTCCGGGACTTATTCACCGGATTGACAAAAATACATCAGGATTACTTGTCGTTGCAAAAACAACTGAAGCCAAGGTGAAACTATCGCTTCAGTTTTTTGAAAAGACCACGAAAAGAAGATATGTTGCGCTGGTATGGGGCGATTTAAAGGAAAATGAAGGAACCATAACCGGCAACATCGGCCGAAGCCTTAAAAACAGACAGGTGTTTACTGTCTTTCCTGAAGGTGAACATGGAAAACATGCTGTAACCCACTATAAAGTTATCGAGAGATTGGGTTATGTAAATTTGGTTGAATGTCGACTCGAAACCGGGCGAACTCATCAGATACGAGTCCATATGAAACATATAGGACATCCTTTATTTAATGATGACAATTACGGTGGTGACCAGATCCTGAAAGGGACAACTTTCACCAAATACAGACAATTTGTATCCAACTGTTTTGCCATGATCCCACGTCAGGCTTTACATGCAAAAATGTTGGGTTTTGTGCATCCGGCAACCGGCGAAGAAATGATATTCGAATCGGAGTTGCCTGAAGATCTGGCGAATGTAATTGACAAATGGAGAAATTATTTATCGAACAGGGTAACTCAGGAATAAAAAAAGTCTAAAAAGTTAATCTAGCATGAAGAAGAATATTGCAGTTGTGTATGGCGGCGATTCATCCGAATTCGTGGTTTCGGTTAAGAGCAGCATAAACGTATTTCAAGCTATTGATTCGAGCATTTACAATGTTTGGAAAGTACAAATAAAAGAGCTTGAATGGGATGTTTTTGAAAACGATCAAATTATTGCACCAGTTGATAAAAGCAATTTTTCGTTCGTAAAAAACGGAGAGAAAATTCAATTTGATTTCGCATACATTACTATACATGGTACACCAGGTGAAGATGGCAAATTACAGGGATACTTCGATTTGGTTAAAATCCCCTACTCCACTTGTGGGGTTTCATCGTCGGCCCTAACTTTCAATAAATACTTTTGCAGTAATTACCTCCGTAATTTTGATGTCCCGATGGCAAAATCGGTACGTCTGTTTAAGGGTGACAAAATAAATGTTGATCAATTAGTTGAAGAACTCGGCCTGCCCGTTTTTGTAAAACCAAACGCCGGAGGTTCCAGCTTTGGGGTAACAAAAGTGAAAGAAAAAGGACAACTTCTGGCTGCTCTGGAAATGGCAACAAAAGAAAGTTCGGATATTCTGGTTGAGCAATTTATCGACGGTAAGGAATTTACCTGTGGTTTGGTAAAACTTTCAGATCAGAAAATCATTTTCCCTGTTACTGAAGTAATTCCTCAAAATGAGTTTTTCGATTTTGAAGCTAAATATACGGTGGGAAAAACAGATGAGATTACTCCGGCACGTATTTCTTCTGAACTAACAAGTAAAATACAGGAACTTTCTTCACGCATTTCCGACCTGTGCGATTGTTTTGGAATTGTAAGAATTGATTTTATTCTGAAAGATAACGAATTCTATTTTCTGGAAGTAAATACCACACCTGGCATGACAGCCACCAGCTTTGTTCCTCAGCAGATTGTTGCAATGAACCTTAAATTGGGCGATGTTATTAGCCTGATTATTGAAGATAAACTGAAGTAAAGTTGAGCAATTTCAGGCAGTATCAAAAGTAGCAATGACCTTTGATTTGGTCATTCCGAACTTGTTTCGGAATCTGACATAAGTATGTCGAGATCCTGAAACAAGTTCAGGATGACTAGACCAATAGCTTTTAATACTGCCCCATTTTTACAGTTTCTCAATCATTTCAAATTCCCTTTTTAGCCTGATGTCTTCGGAACTGCTTCCGATCAAAACTTCAAACATTCCGGGTTCCACAGCCCATTTCATATTTTTATCCAGCAACTCCAAATCCTCAGGTTTTAAAGTAAAATGTACTGTTTTGGTTTCACCGGGGTTCAACGAAACTCGTTCAAATCCCCGAAGTTGAGATTCGTAAGTCGTTACGCTGCTCACCAAATCTTTCACATACAACTGTACAATTTCGTCGCCCTTGCGTTTCCCTGTATTGGTAATCTCAGCTGAAACATGAATTTCGCCCTCAGTACCCTGCTGAAGAGGATCTACGGCAAGATTCTTATAATCAAAAGTGGTATAACTGAGTCCGTAGCCAAACGGATAAAGTGGTCCGTTCACCCGCGTATTTCCGTAACCGTTTGGACCTTTACCAGGTTGATCAGCTTGCGAACCAGGCTTGAAAGGAAAATTCAATTCAATTTGTCCGAGTGTTTTCGGGAATGTTACCGTAAGTTTTCCTCCAGGATTATTGTCTCCAAAAAGAGTTTCCGCAATCACCTGTCCACCCATCGCATTCGGAAACCAGGCTTCCAAAATTGAAGGAATGAAACGATTTTCCCAGTTAATGGTAAGAGGCTGTCCATTTATCAGCACCAAAACGATTGGCTTTCCGGTTTCCTTGAGAGCCATTAGCAATTGTAACTGGCGCCCTGGCAAACCCAATCCTGTCCGCGATTTACTTTCGCCACAACGTTTCTCGTCTTCACCCAAAACGGCAATCACCACATCCGATTGTTTGGCTTTTTCCACTGCTTCGTTTATCTGGGTTTGTTCTTCCTGAGTTAAAGGGGTAGGAATGATTTCACTTTCGGGCCAGGTGGCATCCACAACTTCACAGCCTTTTGTGTATTCAACTTTTGCAGCGTTTCCCACATATTTGGTTATTCCTTCCAGAACATTGATCACTTCCAGATTTTGGGGACCGTAACGACTAACGTATGCCGATTTATCGGTAGCCAGAGGACCGGTGACCAGAATATTTTTCAGCGATTTCAGATCAAGTGGCAGCAAATCGTTTTCGTTTTTCAGCAAAACCATCGATTCACGTTCCATTTGCAAAACAAAATCCTTTGTATCCGGAGAGGCCACAATTTTGTCGGCTGCTTTCGGATCTTCCACGTAGGGATGATCGAACAATCCCAACCTAAATTTGACGCCCAAAACCGCAGATACATTCCGGTCAATCGTTTCCATTGAAACACCTCCTTCTTTAACCAGTTCGCGTAAAGGAAGAATAAATGTACTTGGCTGACTAAAGTTGGTCCTGACGTCCAAACCCGCTTCAACAACCTGTCGGATTCCGTCTTTCATATCCGGGGCAACATGGTGTTTTGAGTAAACAAATTCCACAGCCTGACTGTCGGAAACCACATAGCCATCGAATCCAAATTCCTCACGCAACAATTCAGTTAAGAAATAATGACTGGCAGAAACAGGAACTCCATCCCAATCGTTGTAGCTGCTCATCACACCCATAGGATGTGATTGACTCACAATTTTGCGGTACGGATATAAATAAAGTTCGTGCATTTCGCGTGGAGCAACATGTGGATCTGTCCGTGCATTACCATCCCTACCCCCTTTCGGAACACTATACACAGCATAGTGTTTGAGCGTTGAAGCAACACCCTGCGATTGAATGCCTTCAACCATTTGCTGCCCCATTGACGCGACAAGAAACGGATCTTCGCCGTAACATTCCAGCACCCTTCCCCACCGTGGATCGCGAGCCAAATCAAGAATTGGCGCATAAACATTGGTATATCCAAGCGCTTTGGCTTCACGTCCGGCAATAATACCGGCCTGTTTTACGAGCGACTTGTTCCAGGTACTTCCAATTGCGATTGGTGCCGGAAGCGGAGTCGCGCGATCGTGATTTAGTCCGTGAATACCTTCGTTTGTGAAATCAACCGGAATTCCGAGCCTGGTTTCTTCTACAAACCACCGCTGAATGGTATTGATTGCCTCTGCATGTTTGCTGAATGGGAAAGAAAATTGTGTCTCTTTCAATCCGTTTAGTTCCTCATCGATGTTGGCAATGCCATCTTTCCAGACTTCATTTTTCCATCCCGAAGTGGGCATTTCATCTTTCAGCACACGGTGATAACCATATAAAGTAGCCATCTGGCAGGTTTTCTCATCAACGGTCATCTGGCTAAGCAAATCCTTGATACGCGCGTCAACCGTTTGCGAAGGATCTTCGAAAACGTCCTTTTTTCCGTTTTTATTAAAATCAATCCACCCGTTTTTGTAAATGGATTTATCCTGAGCATTTACATTCAACACACACAGTATAAAAAGAATAAGCATATAATACCTTATTCCTGAAAAATAAATTTTGAAATTTCTCATGGGTCAATACATCAAATTGGTTTATTTTAGTCGAATCATATTCTGTTCGAATTAAATGATATAAAAAGTCTGTCAAAACTTTTATACCATATAGACCCCAAAAGTCACGATTTAGGTGACACAAAATCCAAAATTTGCAGGGTTAAGGAGTAATTATAGTTTTAAAAATTTTCTAATCAGAAAGTCTGGCCATAAAAAAAACTGTGCGATTCATAGAACAAATCGGACTGTTCGTGTAAGAAACCGGTGCTTTCACAAAAATGCAGGATCAAATTTATGTTCCGTTCGTATGATTTTTGTAATTTGTATAGGACATTCATCCCCGTTGATGAATTAATTTCAACGCTTTACAAAAATTAAAAAAACCAATTGTCATGAGTAACTCAAACCAAATTTCGCTTTCCATTCCGCAGGAAAAAGTTGACGAGGCTAAACAGTTTTATTCCCAGGGCAATGCCATTCTTGCTCCTTACCTGGTGAGCCTGACCAATGACCAAAAAGCCGGGTTGCCCAAAATGGGCGAGAAATCCATCCCCTTCGTGACCAAAGGAGCCGAATACCTCAGTATTCCGTCAACTCCTGCGCCGCCATACATCGAACCTGCCGAATTGAATATCGACCTTACTGCGCACGAAACACTCCGGCAGATTCGCCAGGTTGTTGCACCTACCCTTGAAATGCTCGACGACACCATGCTGCTTTGCGGAAGCGAAGCTTACATTGCCGTTTTGGCGTTTTACAACTACCTGAAGGGCGCTGCCAAAATGGGCGTTCCGGGAGCCAAAACCATTTACGAGGATTTAAGTACCCGTTTCCCCGGGAGAACCGTGAAGAAGGAAGTATAATGCGCTGAAAGACCCGGAGCCCTCCGGGTTTTTTATTGGCAACAGCTAGCCGGTAATGGTTTTTACCTCGCCCAACAGTGGGGTAATGCTGAAAAACCAATAGCACTGATTTTAGAAACCCTCCGGGTTTATATGTTTACAGCCATTCGAATCATTAAGGATATTCGACCCCGCAGGGGTCGTACTTACCTCTACCACCCAACTTTTCTATAAACATTTGATGCCTCCGGCATCTATTATCATTCATTAAACGCCAGATTTAACTTGCTTAAACAACAATCGACCACCTAAAAGGTACCTCGTTGCATCAAAAAGTTCCAGCGATGCACCTTTTTGATCCTCGCGCCCCTCATTTCGAGGGAAATTGCCTCGTTTTGAGGGAAATCAGGATCGAAAAGAGGGAAACCTGCCTCAAAAAGATCCGCCCGACTATCGAAAAGAGGCAATGCCGGAGGAATTGGGGGAAACCCTGACCAACAACGAATATATCCGTGGCATGAAAAACAGTGGATCGAAACGGTTTGACCGAAAACTATATCAGATGGATATTGTTCGCAAAGATGGTTCGAACCTACGAATTGCAAGGTACATCGAACAGAATCCGGCAAAATGGAGCAACGACAGATTTTATTCTGCTTGATAAGATTGAACCTACTCACAAAAGTCAAAAACACCTGTTTTTCGTATTGAACTCCGGATTTCATCCTATATTTTCACTCCAAACGTTAGTAACTTTAAATTTTCACCTTCTCTTCCTTACTGAATTTCAATATTGTTGGAGGAAATTTCCAGTTATTAACAATCGTTAAAAAGTCGGTATGCAAAATTTAGTTCAGAACTTCATCATTCTTTCACCATGAAGCCAAGTGATTTTTTTTACCTTTGAATCCCTGCCAAAACTGGCAGCGAGGAACTACAAACCATCAGAATTGATTGAATTTCAGAAAAATGGCCGGAGAAAAAAAGAACTACCAGCAACAGAATAAAATGACAGTTGAGCAAATCAATGCTCAGTATGGGAAGATACCACCTCAGGCGATTGAAGTTGAAGAAGCTGTTTTGGGCGCGTTAATGCTTGAACGTGATGCTTATATTACTGTTGCCGACATCATTGATACCCGAAGTTTTTACAAGGAAGAACATCAGAAAATATTTGACGTAATCAAATACCTGTCGACACATGAAAAACCTGTCGATTTGCTGATGGTTACCCAGGAATTGAAAAACAGAGATATGCTTGAAGTTGTTGGTGGTCCAATGATGATCACTCAATTAACCTCAAGAGTTGCTTCGGCTGCACATATCGAATTTCACTCGCGGATTATCGCGCAAAAATTTATGCAGCGCGAAATGATCCGTGTTTCCACCGAAATACAAACAAAAGCATACGACGATACCATTGATGTAGATGATCTGATTGATTTTTCGGAAACAGCACTTTTTCAGGTTGCCGAAGGAAACATCAAAAAAGAATCAATGCCTATCAAACCACTCTTGCGTGAAGCGGCAATTCAGATTGAAGCAGCATCGCAGCGGGAGGATGGACTTAGCGGTGTGCCCAGCGGTTTTACCGCGATGGATCGTATTACTTCAGGATGGCAAAAAACCGACCTTATTATTGTCGCCGCCCGTCCTTCAATGGGAAAAACAGCTTATGTATTGTCAATGGCCCGGAATATGGCTGTCGAACACAAAGTTCCTGTAGCTGTTTTTTCGCTCGAAATGTCCTCGATTCAGTTAGTAAATCGTTTGTTAGCTTCCGAAACTGAATTGGGTTCGGAAAAAATAAAAAATGGACGCCTGCAAGGTTGGGAATGGGAACACCTCAACAAAATGATAGGTAGATTAGAAGAAGCCCCATTGTTTATTGATGACACTCCTGCCCTGTCTATTTTCGAATTCAGGGCCAAATGCCGGCGCCTGAAAATGCAACACAACATTGGTTGTGTGATCGTCGATTACCTTCAGTTGATGACGGCTGGTGTAGACAACAAGGGAAGTCGTGAGCAGGAAGTAAGTATGATTTCGCGTTCGCTTAAAGCCATTGGTAAAGAGCTGGATATTCCGGTAATCGCACTTTCGCAGTTGAACCGTTCGGTTGAATCGCGTGAAGGGAAAAGACCACAACTTTCCGACCTTCGTGAATCCGGAGCGATTGAACAGGATGCTGATATCGTGTTGTTTATTCACCGTCCGGAATACTACGGAATTACAGAAGATGAAGATGGAAACTCGCTCATTGGCGTTGCAGAAATCATTATTGCAAAACACCGTAATGGTGCTGTGGGCGATGTTAAGTTATCATTCAAAAAGAACCTGGCTAAATTCTCCGATATGGAAAATATTATTCCTGAAGAAATTGGCGGTGGCCAGTACGGACAAAAAATGCAATCAAAGATGAATGAAGACAATGGTGATCCGTTCAAAAAAGGAGGGGCCATACCTGTTCATTCATCATTCGACAACGATAAATTCAGCCATTATGAAGACACAGGAGGCGAACATATTCCGTTCTAATATCCGGATGAAATGGCTGTTTATACTGATGTTTGTTTTGCTGGTCAAGACAACAAACGCAGCCTTCATCTTAATCCCGATGGATGAAAAACAAAGCAATCATTTAAAAGCCTACGGAATAACCTACTGGACTCTGGAACAAGGAATTGAAGTGAAGTGGCTGTTAAATTACCGCGGAGGAAGTTTCCTGATTCAACATCAGCAGGCCATTGCCAGCGAGTGTTTAGTGCGGGGTGTTAGTTTCGAGACACTTGCTGACGGGCAGGCTAATAATTTGCTTACCGATATTGCACGCGAAGATGTTAATCAGGATGCCGTTAGCATGCAAAAAGCACCAAAAGTTGCGGTCTATTCTCCTCCGAATAAACAACCCTGGGACGATGCGGTAACCTTGGTGTTAAGCTATGCCGAAATAAAATTTGACGTGATTTACGACGAAGACATCCTGAATGGCAAACTGAAAGATTACGACTGGCTTCATCTTCATCATGAGGACTTTACTGGTCAGTTTGGTAAGTTTTTTCAGGCTTATCAACATGTCCCGTGGTATCAGGAAGAAGTGCGAATAAATAAGGAACTTGCACAAAAAATGGGATTTTTGAAAGTTTCAGAAATGAAAAAAGTAATTACACGGGAGATCCACCAATTTGTTGAAAACGGAGGTTTCTTATTTGCCATGTGCGCTGCTACTGACACTTACGACATCACTCAATCGGCTCAGGGAGTGGATATTTGTGAAGCAATGTACGATGGAGATCCGGCAGATCCGGACATGAATGAAAAATTGGATTTCAGCAAAACACTGGCCTTTCAGAACTTTACAATTAATCGTAATCCATACGAATATAAATTTTCTGATATTGATGTTTCAACCACTCGTAAAGTACCGCTTGAACAGGATTATTTTACGCTTTTTCAGTTCTCTGCCAAATGGGATCCTGTACCAACAATGCTCTGCCAAAACCATGTAAACATGATCAAAGGTTTTATGGGGCAAACCACTGCATTCAACCGTAAACTGGTTAAGCCGAATGTTTTAATAATGGGAGAAAACAAGACAGCCGGCGAAGTACGTTATATTCATGGCGAAACTGGCAAAGGTTTCTGGACTTTTTACGGAGGTCATGATCCTGAGGATTACCAGCATTTTGTGGGAGATCCGGTTACTGATTTAAATCTGCATCCTAATTCTCCGGGTTACCGTTTAATCCTCAACAATGTTCTGTTTCCGGCAGCCAAGAAAAAAAAGCAGAAGACTTAACACTTTTATATTTTATTATATTTATACCCAATTATTTTTGATTTAGGTTTTTTTACATGATTCAAATACAAGACGATCATACTTTGGTACAGTCGCTTCAGAAAGGGAGTGTCGTTGCATTTGATTCATTATTTGAAATATATAGTCCTAAACTATACGGTTTTGCGCTTAAGTATTTCAAAAATGAATCTGATTCTGAAGAACTTGTTCAGGAGGTTTTTGTGAAAGTATGGGAAAACAGGCAAACATTAAAATCAGAACTTTCTTTCAAATCATACCTGTTTACAATTGCACTTAATCAAATCAGAAAATATTTTAACAAAAGAGCCAATGCATTACGTTACATGGAAAGTTTACGTGATGATCCTGATTTCCTTGAAAATGAAACTCTTCAAAATGAAGATTATGAAACTGTTCTTCAGCAAATAAACTGCATCATAGAAGAAATGCCTCCCCGACGACGCGAAATTTTCATAAAAAGCAAACTGGAAGGTAAGAGTTCGAAAGAAATTGCGGCTGAATTAAACATTTCTCCCGGAACTATCGATAACCATGTTTCGGATGGACTTCATTTTATTCGTAAACGGTTAAGCCAAGATAAAATTGCAGTTATCCTATTTACGATATTGTTTCTGAGCTAAATTAATATAACAGGGCTCAACGTTCCGGATTTCCAATAAACGCCTCTGAATCAAGCGCAACTATCTGTATTTCGAAATTCTAATGTTCAATCATGTAATTATTTTGAAAATAATTACAAAACACCCATGAGAAAATACCTTAACCGGGATATTAGAGTTAATGCATTTTAAAATAAAACCGCATGTTTTATTTCAATTTGATTTTTTGCACGGATGAAGAAAATGAAGGAAGAGATTAAAGATATTATTGAAAAATATTCCAAAGGAAAATTAAGTTTCAAGGAATATATTGATCTGGCAGATCAATTGTCTGGAAAGCATAGCACATATACCGAAGAAATACTTTATTCTGATTGGAAATCTCAGCTGGCATCTGAAACAATTATTGACCGTAATTTAAATGCTATCCTTGATAAGGTTCATCACCGAATCCGACTGAATGAATCCAGGAAGCCAATTCAAATTAACTTGATTCATAGCTTTCAACGTGTTGCTGCATTTCTGATTTTCCCATTATTGCTTTCTCTTGCTTATTTATATTTATATCCTGCACAGGAAATAGCATCCAATTCTTATGCCGAAATTTATTGCCCCATGGGTGTCCGTTCAAAGTTCATGCTACCTGACGGATCAACCGGATACCTTAACAGTGGTTCAATCCTAAAATATCCGGTTAGCTTTAAACACGAACGAAAGGTAGAACTTATTGGCGAAGCATACTTTGATGTCGTTCACAATAAAGAAATTCCGTTTCATGTGAAAACACAGAATCTGGATATCAAAGTACTTGGAACTACATTCAACGTAGTCGCAAACACGGATGAGGAAACCGAAGAAATCGTTTTACAAACAGGGGAAATAGATATTTCATCAAAAGATGGAAATCAACTGGCAATTCTTAAGCCCAATGAAGAATTAACTTTGGATATTGATAAACGAACTTATTCCAAGAGTACAGTAGAAGCATCCCAATATACTGCATGGAAAGAGGGTAAACTGATTTTCCGAAATGAAAATATGCAGCAAATGGCACGGAGAATAAGTCGCTGGTATAATGTAGATGTAGTTGTTGACGATTTACTTCTGGACTACACGTTTCATGCAACTTTTATTGATGAACCTTTAGATGAAGTATTAAAACTACTTTCTATCACCACACCTATTAGTTATAAGGAAGAAAAGAGAGAAAACTCCAAAGAAGGAGTCTTTCAGAAACGAAAAATATATCTGGGAATCAATCGGTCAAAAATTAATCAATTCAGATAAAAAAGAAACAGGAAAGTGTTCGTACCACTCTCCTGTCATTTCAAGTAGTGTAACGCTCTATAAATTGTTTAACCACTTAATGATTCAAAACTATGAAAAAAAAACGAATCCGGGTACCCGTGCCTAACCGGGTGCTCCTTAAACTTTGGAAAATTATGCGCTTAAGTGTATTTTTTTTACTCCTTTTTGTTGCACAGACCTTTGCAACAACAACTTACTCTCAGCAAACGCGATTGACGTTAAAAATGCAGGGAGCTAAAGTGATTGATGTACTGAGTAGAATTGAAGATGAAAGTGAATTTTTCTTTCTATTCAATCAGAAACTGGTTGATGTTGACCGTCAGGTTAGTCTGGATGTAAAAAACGAAAGTGTTGGTAAAATTTTAGCTGAAATTTTTGAAGACACAAACGTCAGTTATCTGGTGAAAGATCGTCAGATTATTCTAACAACCGAAGTGAACAACAGCAAGTTAGATGTACAGCAACAGAAATCAATTTCCGGTAAAGTAACAGATTTAACCGGAAGTCCAATTCCTGGCGTTTCAGTAATTGTAAAAGGTACTACTATCGGAACAATTACGGATGGAGAAGGGAACTACTCCATTTCAAATATTCCTGAAAATGCTTCCCTGCAATTCTCCTTTGTAGGTATGAAGAGTCAGGAAGTAACTGTAGGTAATAAAGCTTCTATTAGTGTTACCATGGAAGATGATGCTATTGGTATTGAAGAAGTAGTTGCTATTGGATACGGCACACAGAAACGTGCAAATATTGTTGGAGCAGTTGCATCTATTGATGGAGAAAAGCTTCAGGCAATTCCTGCAATGAACGTTTCCAATGCAATATCCGGTCTTATTCCCGGAACTACAATTATCCAGCAAACCGGTGAGCCAGGACAGGGAAGTCCACGTATTATGGTTCGAGGCAGGACTTCATTGAATTCCGATGGTAGTCGTATGTCAAATGACTCAAGGTATGTACCTCAACCTCTTGTTGTAATTGATGGAGTACCTGGTCGTTCAATGGACGAAATTGACCCTGCTGATGTTGCCAGCCTTTCAGTTCTTAAAGATGCTTCTGCTGCAATTTATGGAGCTCAGGCTGCAAATGGGGTAATCCTTATTACTACTAAATCAGGTAAAGACGGCAAACCACGGTTGAACTATCAATTTTATGAAGGAGTAATGACTCCCAGCGTGCTTCCTGAAGTTACCAACGCTGCCGACTATGCAACGATGCTTTCAGAATACCAGGTTGCCCAGGGTAAATCCCGCAGGTATTCGGATGCTGATATCGAATTATTCAGAAACGGTAAAGACCCATGGGAGCACCCAAATACCGACTGGTATGGTGACCTGATTAAAAAATGGACTACTACTACAAGACACAATGTTACCCTTGACGGTGGACATAATGGTATGAATTACTATGTTTCTTTCGGATATAAAACTGATGATGCCATGTATAAAGCATCATCGACAAAATATAAACAATATAATGTACGAACTAAACTGGAAATGCCAGTTACCGATTGGTTAAAAACAGGTGTAGAACTTGCCGGTTTTTTAACAGACAGGCAATATCCATATAAAAGTGCTGATGCGATTGTTGGTCAGTCCACCCGATTAGTTCCTACAAACTGGTCATTCTGGCCAACCGGTGAACCTGGACCGGACATCGAGTATGGTGATAACCCAGTTGAAACAGCTACATTCAGTGCAGGAAGAAATGACCAAAAAACCTATCGCGTTTTAAGTACATTTAATGCAACTGTTACTGTTCCTTTCGTTAAAGGATTGTCATTTACAGGAAGTTACAACTACGACCTTACCAACTATTACAACAAAGCATTCTATCAACCCTGGACATTGTATTATCCAAATTGGGACAAAGCTACCCGTGGCGCTGACGGATACATTACTGCAATGCCTTTAACTCCAACACTTAGAGGACTTTCGTCACCGGAGAATAATGAAAGATACAGCCGGACTATTAATCAAACCATCATGTTTAATGCTAATTATGCAAGAACATTTGGAGATCATAATGTTTCCTTCTTCGGTGGTTTCGAACAATACCAAAGTGACTGGAACGAATTTTACGCATATCGTAAATACTACATTTCATCGGTTATTCAAACCATGGATGCGGGTAACGCCAAAGACCAGAATATTACAGGATCTACAACTGTATATGCACGTAAATCATGGATTGGTCGTGGTCAATACGCCTATAAAGGGAAATATCTGGCTGAAGTCGTATTTCGTGCAGACGGTTCGCTTAAATTTCCTACAACCAAGCGTTGGGGTTATTTCCCAGGACTGTTAGTTGGATGGCGTGCCTCCGAAGAAGATTTCTGGAAAAACAACTTGTCTGTAATTAACTACTTTAAATTACGTGCATCCGTTGGTAAAATGGGTATGGATCCCGGAAATCCTTTCCAGTACATGGATAAATACGGTATTGGAACAGGTATGACATTTGGCACAGGTGGAGCTATACAAACCGTAGTTGGCCCGCCAAGTGTAGCTAACCCTTATATTACATGGGAAACACAGAAAACCTATAACGTTGGTTTTGATTCAAAATTCATAAACGATCTGTTCCATCTGAATGCTGAATTATTCTATAATAAGAGGGAAGATATCCTTGTAACCAAAGATGCCTCTGTTCCTAACTTTACAGGTTTATCTCTTCCCCAGGAAAATCTTGGAATCGTAGATAACCGTGGATTTGAGCTTGATGGAGGTTTCCATAAAGCTTTAAACAAAGATCTTCGCATCGACGTTAATGCTAACTTTAGTTTCAACCACAATAAGGTTGTTAAAATGGACGAACCGGCTAAAGCACAACCATGGCAACAACTTACCGGACATTCATATGGCGCATGGTTAATGTACGACGCTATCGGGATTTACAAAGATCAGGCCCAGGTTGATGCAACACCTCATGTTACCGGGGCAACAGCGGGAGATGTAATTTTCAGGGATGTTTCAGGCGATGGTAAAATTGATGGCGATGACCGTATTTTATTTGACAAAGTCGATGCTCCTCAAACTTTCTACGGAGCAACTGTAGCTATGGCTTATAAGGATTTCACTTTAACTGTACAAATTCAGGGACAGGGTAAATTCCTAAAAAACAGCCAGTACGACAATCGTCGTGGAGAAGCAGGCAACTACTACCAATGGCAATTTGACAACCGTTGGACTCCAACAAATACTGTGACAAATGTTGCAAGAGCTTATAACCGAGATGACCTTTACTGGTCTCCAGATGTTCGTATGAGTGATTACTGGCTCGAGAATACAGCCTATTGTCGCTTGAAAAATGTGATATTGAACTATGCAATTCCGACCAAATACTACTCAAAAGTTGGTATTGCAAAAGCAAGAATCTATTTTACAGGAAACAACCTTGCATTACTTTACACCGCCACTAAGAAATGGGATCCCGAGACCAATAATCCGGGTGTATATCCTACAATGAAAACCTTCGCCATTGGCGCCAATATTACTTTCTAGTTAATAATATAACTTACAAACAGTTAGGATATGAAAAAAATAATATTAAATATATCAGCAACGTTACTACTTCTGGTTGCTGTATCTTGTCAGGAAGATGTGCTTGACAAGAAAGCAGTTGATACATTCAACGAACAACTTGTTTTTTCCGATATGAATGTTGTGAATGCATATCTGGGCAAGTGTTATGACAGGATGGGGGGAGATACCGACGACGGAATTCTGGGAGCGCGCGAAGATCTTTTGGCTTCAGGAACCGATCAATTACTTTGTATCCACCGTCCGGCAAACTATGTCATGCTTAAAGGAACAATGAGTCCTGATCAACTTGGATTTTTTGTAGATAATGGTAAAGGAGGTTACTTACGTTGGAATAATCTTTATGCGAATATTCAGAATGTAAACAGAATTCTTGCAAGCATAGATGAAGTTCCATCAGTAAACCAAGATGCCCTGAAAAAGCAAATGACTGGAGAAGCTTACTTTATAAGGGCATATGAATATTCAACTCTTCTGATGGTATATGGTGGTGCCGTGCTTAAAGATACACCTTATAAACTGGGTGAAGACTATTCTACTGCAACAAGATCAACAATTAAGGAAACACTTGATTTTATTCTTAAAGATATTCAAAGTGCGATAGACAATTTACCAGTCTCGGTAGAACAAGGACGTGCAAATCAAGCTGCTGCTGCTGCTTTAAAATCAAGGGTTCTTCTTTTTTGTGCAAGTACACTTACCAATGGAGGTTGGACTGAACAGGCTTCCAATACGTTGATTTCATTTCCTGCAGGTAGTCAAACGGCTCTGCTAACTCAGGCCCGCGATGCGGCAATGGATGTTATGGATGGCAATTATGGAACTTTTTCTTTAGTAGGAACAACTGAAGAACCACCTTCACCTCTGACGGCTGCCGATATACAGAAATACGCAGAAACTTATGGCGCCATTTTCAACCAAAAAGCGGCATGGAACAGCGAAACTATTTGGGGTATCCAGTTCCCGCTTTCAGGAGGAAATGTTAATAATGCAAATATTTGGTACGGACCAAACGGTTATCACAACTGGGGTAATAATAACCCGACTGAACCCGCTGTAAGAAGATTTGAAATGGCTGACGGCTCCAAATTTCAATGGGACAAATACAATCCAGGAGATATGGAAGTTAGAACAGCAACTGCAGAAGAATTAGCAGCCGATCCTTTACGCAATCCATACAATGGTCGCGAACCTCGTTTCTATGCCTGTGTTTTGTATGATGGAGCTCCATGGCAACAAAGACCTTCGGATGCAGCAGGATTGGAACCGGAAAATAAAGTACAAACCGGTTACTATTTTCATAATGTTGGTGATGCAACCCCATGGAAAAGTGGTCTTGATACCCGACAGGGTTTGATTGAAGCATGGAATGGGACCAAAGTTGGATATTATATCAAAAAATTGCTCGATCCCTCATCTGCCGGTCAGTATTTCAGAAACACCAATACATGGGTAGAATTCAGATATGCTGAAATTTTAATGAATTATGCCGAAGCTTGTATTGAACTGGGTGGAACAGATCTTCAGAAAGGTATTGATGCCATGAACATGGTTAGAAGACGCGCCGGACTGCCAAGCAGGGTAACTACCGATCAGGCTGTTGCACGTCAATTTGTTCGTGATGAAAGAAATATCGAATTTTTCGCAGAAGGCCATCGTTTCTATGACATGCGTCGGTGGATGATTGCCGATCAGGTTATTGAAAATGTATTTGCTACAAGGGTTGAACATTACGATAACGGGTACACCATCTGGAAATGGAACAAAGAAGACAAAGCTGATGAACGTTCATTTGCTGATAAGAAATTCTACTGGGTACCACTTTCACGTGACGAAATGAATAAAGCGCCGCAATTACAACAAAACCCTGGATACGAATAATCTTTAAAAGCAAAAGGCCGGCAAAAATTGCCGGCCTTTTCTTCGTTCAATCAATACCAAAAACCTATTGGGGATTATTTTAAGGATCGAAAACTTATGCTTCGGCATTCAAATAAAAAATCAATAAATTAGAAGTCATAAATAAAAAATACAATCCTGAATTGCATTTCACGATTAAAAGAATCATCAGGAATTAGAACTCTACAAAAAATTATTCAGAATATAAAAATTCAGCCGAAGATATTACACCGACATCTTTTACTCTAAACACCAACAAACCATTATAAATCATAACCATGCAAAATATTAGAATATTAATCTTTATCCTGCTGTCTGTTTTTGGGATAGCAAAACAACCTGTTTTTTCGCAGGAAATAAAGGATGATGTTTTGTACAAAATTGTCAGCCCAACGGGATTAGTTTTAGACAACCTAAATTCCTCTGAGGATGCAAGCCATATTTATCTTGCCAAAGATGCATCAAACAGCAAAGGTCAATACTGGCGTATTATTCAGGCCAGAGACCGTTATGTTATTTATTGCCCTTTCAACATGAAGGGTATGGATGTATCGGAAACAAAAGGCGATAAAATTCCAGTCAATATGTGGAATTACAGTCGCGGTAACAGAAACCAGCACTGGAGCCTCGCTAAATTAGCTAACGAAAATTATTCTATAACTCATGTCAATTCCGGATTGGCACTTTCGTTTGGAAAAGGAGAAAAGAAAGGTGCAGAAATATTTGTTTCATCAGGTGACCAGCCAGGATGGCAACTGATGGCAACCTCAATGAAACTGCCACCTGAAGGATTTATCGGGAAAGAAAATTGGGAAAATGAACAAATATTCGCGGTAAACAAGGAAGAAGGACACAACACTTACATTACTTACCCTGATGTGGCCAGCTTAAAAGCAGATAAATATTTTGATGTGCCGTGGGAAACCCCAACTTCGGCCTTTTACCAGTCGCTAAATGGTAACTGGAAATTCAATTGGGTAAAACAACCATCAGAGCGACCGGCCGATTTTTATAAAACAAGTTACGATGTTTCATCATGGAAAGAACTGCCCGTTCCATCTAGCTGGGAGATGCATGGATATGGAACTCCAATCTATACGAATATTACTTACCCATTTTTAAACAAACCTTCGCTTATTCTTCCACAAAAAGGATATACCAACGAAACCGAAACTAATCCGGTCGGGTCTTATCGCAGGAATTTCAATATCCCGGCAACATGGGATGGGAAGGAAGTTTTTCTTCATTTTGATGGCGTCTACAGCGGAATCACAGTGTGGATCAACGGACAAAAAGTTGGATACAGCCAGGGAGCCAATAATGATGCTGAATTCAACGTTACAAGCTATGTGAAAAAGGGAGAAAATGTTCTTGCTGCAGAAGTATTCAGATGGACCGACGCAAGTTATATTGAAGATCAGGATATGTTCCGGTTGAGTGGAATTCATCGGGATGTTTATCTATTCGCTACTCCAAAAACTCATGTAAGAAATTACCACATCCAGTGTGAATTTAAAAATGACAACTACCAGACATCAGTATTTAAAGTAAATGCATCAGTTAAAAACCTGGGAGATAAACCTGATGCTGGTTCGACAATAGAGGTAACACTCCTTGACCCTAGCGGGAAAATAATAAAAACACTATCACAAAAAGTTGATAGGCTGAACAAAAATTCGGAAAAACTTATTTCGCTGGAAACCAATGTTGAAAATCCAATGTTGTGGTCTGCTGAAAAACCAAATTTGTATTCGGTCATTCTATCGTTAAAAGATGAAAAAGGTTCAGAAACCGAAGCCATGTCTTCAAAATTTGGATTTAGAAACATCGAGATTAAAAATAAGCGGATTTACATCAATAACGAACAGGTTTTCTTCAAAGGCACAAATCGTCATGACATCGATCCCCAGACCGGGAAGGCTGTTCCGGTTGCCACCATGTTGAAAGATATACTGATGATGAAACAACACAACATCAATATGGTTAGAACCAGTCATTATCCAAATAGTTCAAAAATGTATGCCATGTACGATTATTTTGGGTTATACATTGTTGATGAAGCTGATCTGGAATGTCATGGCAATCAAAGCATCAGCGACAGACTAAGCTGGCAACCTGCCTTTATCGATCGTATTACACGTGCGGTGCAGCGCGATATCAATCATCCATCAGTAATAATCTGGTCGTTAGGAAACGAGTGTGGTAACGGTAGAAATTTCGACGCCATGTACAAAAAAGCAAAAGAATTGGATCCTGGCAGGCCTGTGCATTACGAAGGCAAAAATGATGCAGCTGATATCGATTCGCACATGTACCCAAGTTTAACGAATATGGCCAGTTTTGATCAGCAAGACACCGATAAACCATACTTTTTGTGTGAATATGCTCATTCCATGGGAAATGCACCCGGGAATATGGCCGAATACTGGGATTACATCGAAAATAAATCGCAACGTATGATTGGTGGTTGTGTTTGGGACTGGGTCGACCAGGGAATTAATAAAGTAGGCCAGCCAAAAGATCATTATTATTACGGTGGTGATTTTGGAGACGTTCCGAACGACGAAGATTTCTGCTGCAATGGTCTTACTACCCCGGATCGCCGCGAAACAGCCAAATTAATCGAAGCAAAAAAAATCTACCAATACATCAAATTCAAAGAGATGGCATTGGGTACAGGCAAAATAGAAATTGAAAACCGATATGATTTCACCAACCTCAATGAATTTGATTTTAAATGGGAAATTCTGAAAGATGGCGTTAAAGTCGAGTCTGGCGTATTGGATAATTTCGATCTCGAACCAAATAAAAAAGTCGTTGTAACCATTCCATTTAAAACAAAAACAGGTTACCGAAATGAAAATGAATATTTTGTCAATGTTTATGCTGAATTAAAGTCGGATACGCGTTGGGCTAAGGCAGGATTCGAAGTTGCTTCGGTGCAGTTTGCATTAAATAATAGACTGGCCGTTGGAACAATTGACCAATCAAAATTGACGTCAATAAATGCACAAAAGCAAGAGAACAACTTAATTATCAGCGGTTCTGATTTTAAGGCAATTTTAAACACCCAGACAGGAGTTTTCACTTCATTACAATACAACGGTGATGAAATAATATACAACGGTAGCGGACTTAACCTGAACTGGTACAGAAGTATAAGCAACGATAAGTTTACTGATCAGCATTATTATGAAACAACTTACGATGCACCATTGCTTTCGTGGAAAGTTGATGAAGCCGGAAAATTTGTGACAATCCTGGTTAATTCAACTGCGACAATACATGCTAAAGAACTGGTCAAGGTTTCCTATCTGATAAAATATTCAGTTTATGCCGATGGTACCATTGATGTTGAAGCCAGTTTTACAAAACCTGCGAACGGTTCTATTTTACGCCGTTTCGGATTACAAATGCAACTGCCACAGGGTTTTGAAAATATAGAGTGGTATGGCAATGGTCCTCATGAAAATTACATAGACCGTATTCAGTCAGCATATGTCGGATTGTACCAAACGACTGTAACAGGTATGGAAGCCGAGCATTATATTCGGGCACAAAGTATGGGAAATCGTGAAGGAATCAGGTGGATGACAATCAGCAACAACGAACATAAAGGGCTAAAAATTACATCAAAAGACCATTTGAGTGTTAGTGCCCTGCATTTCACTGATAATGATTTGTGGTTGGCAAAACACGATTTTGCACTTGAAGGAATACGTAAACCGGAAGTTTATTTAAACCTCGATTGTATACAGCAAGGTTTGGGAAATGCGTCCTGTGGTCCAAGACCATTATTTCAGTATATGATTCCTGAAAATGGACCGATTAGCTATTCCTTTAGAATTGAATCATTGAAATAATCTTGCATCAGCATTCAATTTTTGGATAAAAAAGCCTTATCAATCAGTTGAACAAACAGGATTGAGGAGGAAAAGCGAAATTTCAAAAGAACTTAAGTCATTAGTAAGTTTCAAGCACTTGCTAATGACTTTTTCTTTACAAATATATGATCCGGCAAAAAAAATTAAGTCAAATCTTTTCGAAAATCATACTCTATCCATGTTCATCCAAAAAGAGCCTAAATACCACAAAAAGAACATGACAATGGTTTTTTCTTATATTTGAGAGCCGATTTCCTAACTATGTCTGAACAGATTATTCAATTAGCAAATAACGATAAGAATGGTTTCAGGAACATTTTCCGTGAATATTACCAACCTCTTTATCATCTGAGTCTGCATTACCTCGAAAACGAAGATGAAGCTAAAGGAGTTGTTCAGGAAGCATTTGTGAAATTATGGGATGTCAGGAACGAACTTAACCCTGATTCAAACCTGCGCAATTTTCTTTTTACCCTTGTCAAAAATAATTGCCTCAACATTTTAAAACGCAGGCAAATTCTTCTGAAGCATCACGAAAAAATCAGATGGATAGAAATGCATTACCAGTACGAAAGTCTGGCCAGAATGGGAGATGATTACCTTGAATTTAATGAGTTAAAAGAAAAAATTGATTTTGCTGTTCGGAATTTGCCGGAACATTGCCGTGCCGTTTTTGAAATGAGCCGGTTTGAGGACCTGAAGAACCGCGAGATAGCCGAAAAATTAGGTATATCGCAAAAAACAGTGGAAGCTCACCTGACCAAAGCATTAAAAATACTCCGGAACGATCTGAAAGATTACCTGCCTATTATTGCAGTAATTACTGAAATTCTACACTAGATCAATACTCCAACTCCCAACCATTATTTATTTCCTGAAGATTTCTAAAATTCCCGTTAGGGTATTTCCAACTCCATTTGTTTATTATTAAACATCAGGAAAAATGGAAACGAATTTATTATCCAGAATTTTAACCGGAGAAGCCAGTTCAGCAGAGAAGGAAGAATTCTACCGCATGTTGGGAGAAAATAAAAAAGAAGAGGAATTATTTTACGAAGTTAAAAGTTTATGGCTTCGCACATCAAAACAGCAGACTGTCGTTGATGTTGATTCAGAATTTGAAAATCTTTGGAGAAAATTAAATCATTCGGTAAAAAGACCATCTTTTTCCATTGGAAAAAGAATCCTTCAGTATGCTGCTATTGCAATTTTCATGCTTAGTATTGGCGGATTGGCTGGTTATTTTATTTCGAAAAATGATATTGAAATTTCTGGCACAGCTGTTCAGAAATATACTGCAATGAAAGGAAGTGTGAGTACGGTTGAATTTGCTGACGGAACTAAAGTTTGGTTGAATTCAGGTTCAGAACTGACCTATCATGAAGATAACAAAACGAAACAAAGGCTTGCCGAACTTCATGGCGAGGCCTTTTTTGAAGTTAAACACCGTGAAGATTTTCCGATGATGGTTAAAGTTGGTCAAATTGTTATCCGTGATTTGGGAACTACGTTTAACATTAAAGCATATCCGGAGGACAACACCATTGAAACATCACTTATTGAAGGAAAGGCCGATATTCTGAATTACAAAGGAAATTCATTGGTAGAATTAACCCCGGGAGAAAGTGCTCTTTATTCAAAAGAGGATAAAAAAATCGAAATAAAACCATTTATATCAAATGTGCTTTCTGCCTGGAGAGATGGTAAATTTGTAATACGCGATCAGCGGCTCGAGGATATTTTTACTGAAATCAGCCGGTGGTATGATGTCGAATTCAAATTCGAAAATCAGGCTCTTCGCGACTATAAGTACACCGGGAATATCAAAAAATCGACTACTGCTCAGTACGTATTGAAAATGTTAAAGTTAACTGCCAATTTCAATTACAGGATTATTGAAAAACCAGACCAACCGGATGTGATTATCATATATTAATCAGAGCTGGTAGAACCTGAAGAATAAAAAACTATTAACCTGAAAAATTTAAACATCGATTTGCCTATGAATTAGAACCTATGAATAAAAAAACCGGGAAGCTTGAGACAACCCGGTCGGTGTTTTTGAAATTTTATGGTCTGGGTAATTTAGCCGATCACCAGGACCAATTTTTTAACAAATAACAAACAAAACTATGAAGAAAAAACAACATTTCCCAGTTCATCAACGATCTGGAATTAAGAAGCTATTAATTGTTATGAAACTAACTACCATCTTTTTATTCCTTTCAGTAATGGCCATGGCTGCCAATACTTATTCTCAGGGAACCAGATTTGACCTGAATGTAAAGAATGCTTCTATCATACAGGTTTTTGACGAGATAGAACGTGTTACCGATTTTGGTTTTCTATTCAAAACCGACCAACTGGATCTAAATGCTAAGTATTCGCTGGACATAAAAAATGCCGATATTGAAAAAATCCTGAATAAGGTATTAGACATGAATGTCTATTCATACAAAATGATCGACCGTAATATTGTAATTACACGGATCGGTTCTGAATCAGTTCAGGATGGCAAAACAATTAAAGTTTCAGGTAAAGTAACTGATACTTCGGGAGGCCAGCTCCCCGGCGTTTCTGTGGTGCTTAAAGGCACAACCAATGGAACCATTACCGATGCAAACGGAAACTATTCCATTTCGAATATTCCATCAAATGCAACTTTGCAATATTCCTTTGTCGGGATGAAAATGCAGGAGATTTCTGTCGGAAACAAGACTTCAATTAATGTGGTTATGGTAGAAGAATCCATTGGATTAGATGAAGTTGTGGCAATTGGATACGGAACCCAGAAAAAAGTCAATTTGACAGGGGCTATTGCCACTGTTAATGGCGCGGATATGATCAAAAGACCGGTAACAAATGCTGGAACCATGATACAAGGATTGATGCCCGGAGTACAGGTTATACAAAACTCAGGAGAACCGGGCAACGAGGGTGTTTCAATTCGCATACGCGGTACAGGAACATTTAGTAGTGCCGGATCAGATCCGTTGGTTTTGATTGATGGTGTACAGGGAAAACTCTCTGACCTAAACCCCAATAACATTGAGAATATTTCTGTCCTGAAAGATGCTGCTTCAGCATCAATTTATGGTGCCAGGGCTGCCAACGGTGTTATTTTGGTAACTACAAAAATGGGGGTTGAAGGTAAAATAAGTATGGAATACAGTGGAAATTACGGCGTTCATTCACCCACCAAAATGTATAAACTGATAACAAACTCTGCCGAGTATATGGAATTGTTTAATGAGGCAAGGCTAAACTCAGGTTTGACATCTGGACTTTATACACAAGATATGATTAATACATATCGCACTGCAACTGACCACAATTTGTATCCCAATACCGATTGGCTAGATTTAATTTTTAATCCTGCTCCTACCCAAACCCATAACTTAAGTTTCAGTGGTGGCAGCGGAGGAACAAAATTTGATATTTCTCTAGGATATGTTAATCAGAAAGGTGTTATGAAGAGTTTTGATTATGAGAAATATAATGTCAGGGTGAATCTAAGTTCTAAGGTGAATGATAAAATTAAATTCGGCGGAAATTTTTCAGTAAAAAAAGGCGTAAAAACTGCTCCACGCCAGGGAGCAACTGATACTTTTCTGGCAGCAATGTCACAAGCCCCAACCTATTCTCCTCAGCTTGCCGATGGCAGTGGCCGTTATACATTTAAAGCTTACGACTTTGAGTATAACAACAAAAGCCCTATAGCCATTATCGACAATAAAATCAATAAAAATACTGACGATTATGCCATAACGACACAAGGTTGGTTAGACATAGAGTTACTTAAAGGATTAAAATGGTACACCAAAGCAGCAATGAATTTAGACATCAGTAAGTACTATGATTTTAGAGCCCAGGTACCTTTATACAATTTCAGAACCAACGAATTTATGACTCTGCTGGATGTTGGAGGTTCCGGCTTGGTTGTTCAGGATGACCAGAATGTGTATAAAAACCTCTATACTTACTTAAATTATGACCGCCAAATTGGAGACCATAAAGTGTCCGCGCAGGCAGGTTACAGTATGGAAGACAATGTATCTCAATACCTAAACGGGTACAGAAAAAACTACCCAAGCGATTTGCTAAGGCAACTTGATGCAGGAAGTCCATCAGTTCAGCAAGCAACTGGTAGTCAGTACGAATGGGCAATGATGTCATTCTTTGGCAGATTGGGTTATAACTACAAGGACCGTTATCTTTTGGAAGCTAACTTGAGATATGATGGTACATCAAGGTTAACTCCATCGTCCAGGTGGGGAGCTTTCCCTTCATTTTCTGCTGGCTGGAGAGCCTCCGAAGAACAGTTTATGAAAAATCTTGATCTCAGCTGGTTGAACAGTTTAAAAATAAGAGGTTCATATGGGCAGCTTGGCAATCAAAATATCGGTCTGTATCCATACCAGTCAATCCTGGCTTTAACAAGTAATTATTCATTTGACGATTCTAGCTTGTCTTCAGGTGTAGCACAAACCAGCTTATCCAATCCAAATATCATGTGGGAAACCACCACGATGCTTGACTTTGGTTTTGATCTTACTGCTTTCCAGGGATTTAATGTAACATTTGACTGGTTTAAGAAAACAACTAAGGATATATTAAGAGGTTCTCAGGTAACCGATGCAGTTGGATTAAACCCACCAACAATAAATAACGGCACCATGGAAAATACCGGTATTGAGCTAGGCCTCCAATATATAAACCATGTTAATTCAGGTTATTTTTCCGGAATGAATTATAACTTTGGTTTTAACATTGACCATTACAAAAATAAACTCGTTGATTTTGGAGCCCGAGAAATCAGTGGATACTACTTAAGGGAAGAAGGTCTTGAGTGGGAATCATTCTACATGATCGAACAGATTGGAATTTTTCAGTCAGCAGAAGAAATTGCCAATTCACCAAAGCAATATAACGATGCTACAGTACCTGGCGATTTAAAATTTAAAGACGCAAATAAAGACGGAAAAGTGAATGATGAAGATCGGGTTCCAATTTCGGGAAGATACCCGGCATTTAATTATGCCTTTAATGGGTCTTCTAATTGGAATGGATTTGATTTGTCTGTACAATTCCAGGGCATTCAAAATGTGAAGTACTTTGTAAACGACTGGGGAACAATTCCTTTCGTTCAGGGATCACCTCCAACAACAGACTGGCGTAACCGATGGACTACCAGCAATCCTTCAGCAACAATGCCACGTATCTACTGGGGTTGGGGAGCACCCGAAAGTATCAGACGCAATTCTTCATGGTATCTTCAGGATGGTTCCTATCTCAGACTGAAAAATTTAACATTTGGCTATACTCTTCCCAATCAGTTGACCCAAAAAGCCGGGATTAATCAATTAAGGATATACTTCTCAGGTGATAACCTGGTTACAATGACGAAGTACCCTGGCTTGGATCCTGAACGTGGCGGTAGCGGCTCTTTTGTAAATTATCCTCAGAATAAAATTTATTCTTTTGGTGTAAATGTTAAATTTTAAAACTATTAGACATGAAAAAATATATTATACCAATAATCGTTATATCCATCCTTGTTTTAAGTGGATGTGAGAATTATCTTGATAAAAATCCGCTTGATAAAATTTCGTCAAGTACATTTTGGAAATCAAAAACCGATTTTGACATGGCGTTAACCGCCAATTATGGAATTAATACATTAGGAGCTCCATGGGATAATCCTCCAGGAGGAATATGGTCATATTTAATGCCTAACTGGGATTGCATTACTGACAATAGCTATGGCCAACACAATGACTATGGCACAAAAGATATCGTATCCGGAAATATTACGCCTACTACAGGTGGTTATATTTCATTGGTTTACTCTGAAAGTTATCAGGCAATTGCCAGGGAAAATATCTTTCTGAAAGAATTGAGTGCCTATCAAGGGACAGATTTTCCTGATGCTGATAAAAAAAGGGCTGAAGCTGAAATCAGGTTCCTGAGAGCCTATTATTATTTTCAATTGTATAGCTTTTACGGTGATGTTCCTCTTGTTCTTGAGCCACTAACACTTGAAACCCAGCAACAACCAAAAGTAGCTGCAGCACAAATACTTGCACAAGTCATTACAGATCTTGATTTTGCAATTGCCAATCTAAACACAGTTCCTTATTTCCAAAATTCAGGACATGTTACCAAATCAACTGCTCAGGCATTAAAGGCTCGGGTATTAATTTATGATGCGTACGGAAATAACGGGACTCCAAATATAGAGAAGTTGACACAAGTAAAAGATTTGTGTTTACAGATTATACCTCAATATACATTGAGCCCGGTTTTTGAGGACTTGTTTCAGGATAAAGGGCAAAGCAGTAACCCTGAAATAATTTTCTCGGTAAATTACCTTGCGCCGGACAATGTACCTACTTATGCTGCGGATTTAATTTATGGCGACTGGATTGTAGTGAGTCCGATTCAAAGTTTTATTAATTCTTTTGAATGCTCAGACGGGCTGCCCTTTGGAGTTTCACCTCTTACTGACACAGAAAATCCTTTTACAAACAGGGATCCAAGGCTAGCTAAAACCGTTTTTGTTGACCATCCTGATTGGGGAAATGGTAATGTTCATTTCCCGACAAATAGCCGGCCTACCGGTTATGGGCTTAAAAAATTTCTTTGCCCTGAAAACATACCTTATGGCTATACAACACTTAGCCAACAGAACTCGGTTATATTTAGGTTGGGTGAAATTTTACTGATGTATGCCGAAGCTCAAAATGAAATTGCAGGTCCTGATGCATCTGTTTATCAGGCAATGACAGATTTACGTGCCCGTGTAGATATGCCTCCATACCCTGCAGGTATGACGAAAGCGGAAATGCGCGAGAGAATCAGACATGAAAGAAGAATCGAGTTGGCTTTCGAAGGCACACGTTATTTCGATCTTAAAAGATGGCACATTGCCGGTGATGTTTTAAATAATGTTACCGATGGTCTTCTGCTATACAAGTGGGATGATAAATTCTACCAATGGCCTCTTCCGCAATCGGAAATTGATAAAAACCATGGTACTCTGGTCCAGAATGCAGCTTACAACTGATAAAACTAAAATTTAAACGAGGGAGGTGTAAGCTTCTCTCGTTTATTTTTAAACAGCATAAATAGAAATCGCAATATGCTGCCTTCTTCCAATTCTTTTTTAGTTTATTCTCGAAATCATTCAATATAATATATTTTTGTCTCTTGCGATAGCTCTTTTAATTCCTCACAGGCTTGCATCCAGGTAGTTCAAAATAAAATAAAAACACGATGAGAAAAATTGTTTTCACGTTTGCATTTAGTTTAATAATTGCTTTATCAGGAGTTGGTCAAAAAAACAATGACCTTAAATTATGGTACAAACAGCCGGCAAATGCTCAAATTCCTGATGATAAAAATGGATGGAAGGATGATGCGGAATGGTTGAAGGCTTTACCGCTCGGTAATGGTTCTCTGGGCGCAATGGTTTTTGGTGATGTAAATAAAGAACGGATTCAACTGAACGAAGAGAGCATGTGGTCTGGAAGTCCTGATGACAATGATAATCCGGAAGCTTCAAAATCTCTGGCAAAGATTCGTCAGTTGTTATTCGAAGGAAAATATAAAGAAGCAACCGAGCTAACAAACGAAACACAGGTATGCAAAGGGAAAGGATCCGGCAATGGAAATGGAGCCACCGTTCCTTTTGGATGTTTCCAGACTCTTGGGGATTTATGGATAGATTTTGGCAAAAACAGCAGCTTCGAAAATTACCACCGTGAGCTAGACTTGAATGACGCAGTTGTAAGAGTAAATTATAGTCAGGATGGTGTAAAATACAACAGGGAAATTTTCACCAGTTATCCCGATCAGGTTATGGTTGCCCGGTTTACTGCCGATAAAAAAGGTCAAATCTCTTTTTCATGTTCCATGAACCGGCCTGAGCGCTTTAAAACCTTTACAGAAGGTAATCAACTAATTATGTCGGGTTCGTTATCAGACGGGAAAGATGGAAATGGATTGCAATACATGGCCCGACTGAAAGCCATCAGTAAAAATGGAAGTATAACTTACGCCAATGATAAATTAATTGTCAAAAACGCTGATGAGGTAATTCTGCTACTTTCTGCTTCAACCGATTACAAGCAGGAATATCCGGATTATAAAGACAGAGACTATAAAAACATTACAAATGAATCTCTTGATAAAGCTTCTGTCAAGGAATACTCCGGATTATTAAAAACACATCTTGATGAGTACCAAAACTATTTTCGACGTGTCGATTTCAATATTACTTCAGGTCAATCAGATCTAATTCCAACAGATGAACGTGTTCTGGAATATAAAACTTCGCAAAACGATTCACATTTGGTAGAACTGATGTTTCAATACGGCAGATATTTATTGATTTCGTCATCCAGACCGGGAACATTGCCAGCAAATCTTCAGGGAATTTGGGCCAATAAAATCCAGACTCCCTGGAACGGCGATTACCATACTGATATCAATGTGGAAATGAATTACTGGCCGGCAGAAGTAACTAATTTGTCAGAATTGCATCTGCCTTTAATTAATTTAATCGAATCGTTGGTTGAACCCGGTGAAAAGACGGCTAAAGTCCAGTATAATTTGAATGGATGGGTTGTTCACCCGATCACCAACGTGTGGGGATATACATCGCCCGGAGAAGCAGCCAGCTGGGGCATGCATACTGGTGCCGGTGCGTGGATTTGCCAACATATTTACGAACATTATGCTTTTACAGGTGATCAATCATTTTTAACGAAAATGTATCCGGTCCTGAAATCTTCAGTTCAGTTTTACCTGGATTGGCTGGTTGAGGACCCTGTTTCCGGCAAATTGGTATCCGGACCGGCAGTATCACCTGAAAACACATTTATTGCACCTGATGGAAGTCAAAGTCAGATTAGCATGGGGCCAACTCACGATCAGGAAGTTATCTGGAACCTCTTCGCTGATTTTATAACAGCCTCCAAAGTTTTAAATTTAAATAATGAATTTGTCGATCAGGTAATCGTTGCACAAAAACAACTTCTGAAACCAAAAATCGGGAAAGACGGCCGATTGATGGAATGGGCTCAAGAATTTCCTGAAGTTGAACCCGGACATCGTCATATCTCACATCTATTTGCTATTTATCCCGGATCACAAATAAATTTGGTACAAACTCCTGAACTGGCTGAGGCTGCAAGAAAATCATTGGATTACAGGATTGCCAACGGTGGTGGACATACCGGCTGGAGCGCTGCCTGGCTGATTAGTCAGTATGCCCGGTTACAAGAGCCTGAAAAAGCAAAAAAAGATGTTGATGTGGTACTTTCAAAAAGCACCTCACCCAATCTATTTGGCTTACATCCACCATTTCAGATGGATGCCAACTTTGGATTCACTGCTGGTATTGCCGAAATGCTGCTTCAAAGCTATGCCGGTATTATTCAGGTATTACCTGCATTGCCTGCAGAATGGCCCAATGGACACATCAATGGTTTGTGCGCCAGAGGTGGATTTGTTGTTGATCTTGAATGGAAAAACATGAAGCCTGTAAATATCAAAGTATTTTCGAAAAATGGGGGTATTTGCCGCGTAAAATATGGAAGTGAAACAAAGGAGGTCCAAACAAAAAAAGGAAATTTTTACACGATTACATTTTAACTAAGCGTAAGAATATTTGATTTAAATACTCACCCCTTTGTTTTATTTAACAAGGGGGTTTTTGTTTTTACGCACAGCAATCAAATGCAATTTGATTAAACAAACCAATTTTGTTCTTCATGTCATTTTAAAAAGTGAATCTTAAAGTTCTATATTTGCCATACCATTACGAGCTGATTAAAAATGAAAATTGTTGGAAATTCAATATCAGGTGAAGAACAGGCTTTCGAATTATTATTTCGAAGGTATTACGTCCGCCTGTGTGGATTTGCCAATAAATTCATTGCCAACACTTCTGAATCGGAAGAAATTGTTCAGGAAGTCTTCTTAAACATCTGGGAAAAGAGAGATCAGCTCCAACTTAACAATGAAATCAGGCCCTATCTTTTTAAATCAGTTCAGAACCTTTGTTTTAATTTTATCGAACATCAAAAAGTAGTTGAAAACTATTATTCGGTTATTGAAGTCGTTTATAAAAATCAGGCAGAAGATTTTAATACCTATGAATCGGTTTTATACAATGAATTTCAGGCCAAAGCCGAAACAGCCATTGAATCATTGCCTGAACAATGCCGTAGAATTTTTCAGATGAGCCGACAGGATGGTTTAAAATACACCGAGATTGCCGAAAAAATGGGAATATCTGTAAAGACTGTTGAAACACAAATGAGCCGTGCCTTGTCGAAACTAAAAACTGAATTGAAGGATTATCTTGTCATTATCCTGATCAGTATTTTCCTGAATTCATAAAAAGTTTCCTACCCGCTTTACGCTCTTTTATTCCAATCCCATCCTACTTCTTATCAAGAGTATACGAATTCAACATTCACCTTTATTTTATTCTTTTCATCAAATCACGAAAAAATATTTTTACCTTTTGTCAGGGTAAGACCGTACTTGCTTGTATAGGCATTTAGAAAAAAGTTAGAGATGGGAGATCAAATGAACGACGACACATTAATTCAATTTTTAAATAAAGAAACTTCAACTCAGGAGAATGAAGAAATACTTCGTTGGGTATCTTCGTCCGAAGATAACCGAGATCAGTTCAGGGAGATTCATCAGGCATTTCAGGTTAGCAATCAAAAATTGTTTCAACGTGAAATCGATATTGAACAAGCATGGAACAAACTAAACAACAAATTACCAAAAACTAAAATCAAAGGGAAAGTCATTTCATTAGAGATTTTTAACCGGATTGCTGTATCCGTATTGGTTATTCTGACAGTTGGCTTTGGCAGTTTATGGGTTAACGATCATTTCCTTGCCAACCCAAAATCGGGTTTAGTTGTGTTTGAAGCTCCCAGTGGCGAAAAGTCAAAAATCGTTTTGGCAGATGGTAGTCAGGTTTGGCTCAATTCAGAAACGAAACTTCAGTATGATGCAATGAATCCCCGATCTGTAATCCTGAATGGCGAGGCCTATTTTGAAGTAAAAAAAGACCGTTCACACCCGTTCCTAATATTGACTTCTTCGGGAATGAAGGTAAAAGTAACAGGTACAAAATTTAATTTGCGCAGTTACGATGACGAATTATTTGTAGAAACCAGTTTGGAAGAAGGGGAAGTGATCATTGAAGGAAAGAATTCGAATAAGCTGGCAATTCTGAAACCCGGACAACAGTCAAAATACGATATAAATAGCCAGAAAATTCAAGTTCAGAATGTGTCGTCCGAAATTTATTCGATTTGGAGAAACAATGAACTTCAATTTTCTGATATCACTTTTGAAGAACTGGTACCGCGTATTGAACGCTGGTATGGCATTTCGATAAAACTGGATTCAGGAATTGAAAAAGATGACCGGTTTACCATGACCATAAAAACAGAAAGTCTTCGTGAACTACTGAATATGATGCAATTAACCTCAAAATTTAACTATGAAATAAACGGATCATTTGTTGAGATACAAAGAAAATAAAGAAGGAAAGTGTCCTACCACTTTCCTTCCGATAATCACCAGGTGATTACATTAATTATTTACAAATTAACACTTCAAACTTATGAAAAAAAAACGATGGAATTTCCAATGCAGGAGAATTCCCTGCATGAATCAAACACTTAGGATTATGAAACTAACTACTTTCCTATTACTTGCGATGTTTTTACAGGTATCCGCAGGTGTTTTTTCACAGACGAACGGGCGCTTAAGCCTGAAAGCTGAAAAAGAAACCGTAAGCCAAATTTTGAAACAAATTGAAGATCAGACTGAATTCCGGTTCTTATACAACAGCAACAACATTAATGTAGAGCGGAAAACGGATATCGATTGTAAATCAAAAAACATAGGGGAAGTTTTGGATCTATTATTTTCCGGTACCAATGTAAAATACCGTTCATTTAACTCCAACTATGTATTATATACCGACGAAGACTCCTTCAATGGAACTATGCAGCAGCAAAAATCGGTTAGTGGAAGAGTTACCGACAATACAGGAAGCCCGCTGCCCGGTGTTTCGGTAGTTGTAAAAGGAACTACGACCGGTACGATCACCGATAGCGAGGGAAAATATTCACTACCAAATGTTTCAGAAAATACAACTTTAACATTCTCATTTGTAGGAATGAAAATGCAGGAAGTTGCTGTTGGACCAAAATCAACAATAAATATCACCCTTTCTGAAGAAACTTTTGGTATTGAAGAAGTTGTTGCAATCGGCTATGGAACACAACGAAAGGCTGATGTTACCAGTTCTGTTGCAACGGTAAAATCTGAAAATTTTATCAAAGGAAGTGTTTCTGATGCAGGTCAGTTAATTCAAGGAAAAGTTGCCGGATTAACCATTGTTTCTCAAAGTGGAGATCCCAGCAGTTCAACACAGATTTTATTGAGGGGAAATACAACCCTGCTTGGATCAAGTATGAATCCGCTGATACTTGTGGATGGAATTCCCGGTGATTTGAAAACTGTTGCACCACAAGACATCGAATCGATGGATGTTTTAAAAGACGGTTCTGCCGCTGCAATCTACGGAACACGTGGAACAAATGGAGTTATCCTGATCACTACCCGCAGAGCAAGCGGCACATATAAAAGTTCGGTTGAATACAGTACTTATGCAAGTATTCAGTCAATCGCACGTAAACTGGACTTATCAACTGCTGCCGATTTTCGTATGCAAATTAAGGATGGTTTTCGCGATGCAAACACTGATCTGGGCTCAACAACCGATTGGTTAAACGAGATATCACGTCAGCCTATCAACCACGTTCATAATATGACATTAAGAGGTGGAAACGCAACGACCAATTACCTCGTTAATGTAAATTACAATTCTGCAGAAGGGGTTTTCCTGAAATCATACAATGAAGCGTTCATCGGTCGCGCAGACATTAACCACAGCATGTTTAACGACAAACTGAAAATCAATTTTGGCCTTTTGAACTCCACAAAGAAGCTGAATGGCTTCAATGGATATATTTACAGGCAGTCGATGCTTCAGAATCCAACTGCTCCTGTAAAAAACACCGACGGAACATGGTTCCAGGAACTTTCAAAATTTGAATATGAAAACCCAGTCTCCGATTTAATGGAAAGCGACGGCCAAACCGATCAGCACCTTTCAAGGTTCAACAACACCATTTCTTTTACTCCAATTGATGGTTTAAAGCTTACAAGCATTCTTTCTTATTCTAAGTTTAATCAAACTAACGGATACTCTGAAACGAAACAACATGTTTCAACTTTACGGGATAGCAGAAATGGATATGCAAATATTGGTGCCGCCGAATCAACCGACCGCTTGGCTGAATTTACCGCTGAATACTCCAAATCAATCGGAAACCACAACTTCAAGGCATTGGCAGGTTATAGTTATCAGGAAAACGTTTATACCAACATGTCTATGGAAAACTGGGATTTCCCAACCGACCAGTTTGGCTATTACAACATCGGACTTGGTGAAGCTACAAAAAACGGGAAAGTTACTACTCCGCAATCGAGCTATCATGCCGAAACTAACTTAATTGGATTTTTTGGAAGGTTAACCTACAATTACAACGACAAATACCTGTTGATGGCCAGCCTTCGTCGTGAAGAAGCAAGTCAGTTAGTCGGAACAAAAAAACCCTGGGGTTTATTTCCGGCAGCTTCGGCCGGTTGGAGATTGACTAATGAGTCATTTATGAAGAATCAACATCTTTTTAACGACATAAAGTTAAGGGCAGGATATGGTGTAACTGGGACTCAACCATCCGATCTCTTCAGAGGAGTTGGTATGATTGGATATGATCAATATGTTCTTTCAAATGGGAAATGGGTTAGGATCTTAATCCCAACACAAAATTCAAATCCTGATTTAAGGTGGGAAGAAAAACGGGAAACGGACTTTGGAGTTGACTTTAGCATGCTAAACAATAGAATTAGTGGTACTGTCGATTATTATATTCGTAAAATCGACGGATTGCTTTTTGACTTTGCTGTGCCCAGTCCACCGAACCTCTATTCAACAACCCGCGCCAACGTTGGTAAAATGGAAAACAAAGGTTTGGAAATCCTGATCAATATTGTTCCAGTAAAATCAGACGATTTTCAATGGACAACCAGCTTCACTTTTTCAACTAATGCCAATAAGCTCATAAGTTTAACAAATGATGTATATAAAACATCAAGCGATTATTTTACCACCGGATATACAGGTCCACCTGTACAAACATTTACTCACATTGTAAAAGTAGGTGAACCTATAGGTAATTTTTATGGATTTAAAGTAATCGGTATTGGCGACGATCCTACTGACGTAGCAAACTATGGGCAATGGATTTATGAAGGTGAAAACGGCGAAGCTGTCAAATATGCTGATTTCAAACATTCGTTTAGCGACAAAAAAGTGATTGGAAACGGCCTCCCTAAATATTATGCCGGCTGGATAAATAATTTCAGGTATAAAAACTGGGATTTAAGCATTTCGCAACGCGGCGCGTTCAAGTTTCAGGTAGCCAATTTCCAGAGAATGATGTACGAAAATCCAACTTATACCCAGTATAACCTGCTAAGATCAGCGTTTATTCCGGTATTTGGAAAAACACAGTTAAAATCTCCACAGGAATTTAACAGCTATTACGTTGAAAATGGCGATTACTGGAAAATTGACAACATCACGTTGGGCTATAACATTCCGAAAACAGGAATTAAATATATTCAATCGGCCAGATTTTATGTCTCTTCTTTAAATACGTTTATTCTTACCGGATATAAAGGGATTGATCCTGAAGTAAGCCTGGTTACCAGTGGCGGAGGTTCTCAGGGTGGAATCAACATCAACAGTGGTGCAGGGTTAGCACCTGGTGTTGATCAACGGGATAAATATCCAACGATGAGAACATTTACACTAGGACTCAATGTAACATTCTAAAGCTTAAAGAAATGGATATGAAAAATTTAACAAACATAAAAAAGATCGGAATTGTAGCATTTGCCGTTCTTACTATTGTAATTTCATCGTGTACCAAATTAAAGGATGAAAGCTATAATACAATTATTGCAAGCCAATTCATCGCTACGGATCAGGATTTGGCTGCTTTGGCTGGCTCGGCCTACGTCAACTGGCGCATCGTTTTGAATGATTGGAATGGACTTTACCGTTCCAACGAGGTCTCGGGCGACGAAATGTTAACCCCTGCACGTCCAAACGGTTGGGTCGACGGTGGCGTTTACAGAAGAATTCATGAACATAAATGGACTACAGATGATGATATCGTAGTGAATACCTGGAGTAGAACTTATGCCGGTATTACCAACTGTAACCGGGTTATTTTTCAGGTTGAATCCAATGCCATTCCGGTACCTGAAGCTGATAAAGCAGCCTTAATCGCAGAGATGAAAATTCTCCGTGCCTCTTATTACTGGGTGTTGTGCGATTTCTTCGGGAATGTGCCAATTGTCGATAAATTCGATGTTCCTGAAGGATTTCTCCCAACACAAAACACTCGAAAAGAAGTGTATGATTTTATCATTAAAGAAGTTACTGAAAACATTTCGAAAGTAAGCGCTTTAAAAGATCAAAAGACTTACGGAAAGTTTAACCAGTGGGCTGCTCACACATTATTGGCCAAAATGTACCTGAATGCAGGAGTATATACCGGAACCCCGGAATGGGACAAATGTATCACTGAGTGTGATGCTATTCTTAATTCAGGAGTTGGATATGGATTGGAATCGAACCAAAAAGATGTTTTCGTGACTAATAACGAAAACTCAAAGGAAATTATTTTTGCCCTGCCTTTCGATTCGAAATACGTAACCAACTGGAACGCCTTCGACATTCACATGCAAACCTTGCAGCCTGAAAACCAGGCCACCTACAACCTGGAGTCCAGCCCATGGGGCGGAATTTGTGCAGTTCCTCAGTATATAAATACTTTTGATACTGATGATTCTCGTTACAAGGATAACTACATTAAAGGCCAGCAATATAAAGCCAATGGTGATATCATTTATTGCACGCTGGGAGCCTATAAAGGAGAGCCCCTGGCTTACATTAATGAATTGCCCGGTGTTGATATTTCAGAAGAAGTACATGGGTTCCGTTTAGGGAAATTTGAAATTGCAATGGGCGCTACCAACCGTTTAAGCAACGATTTCCCACTTTTTCGATACGCCGATATACTAATGATGAAGGCCGAATGTTTGTTGCGTACCGGTAAGGCAGATGAAGCCGCTACGATCGTAACCGAAGTTCGAACCCGAGATTTCAAGTCTGCTCCAGAAAAAGCAACTGTAACCGGGGCCGAATTGATGGGAGGGAGTACCTATGATTATGGTCTTCGTAACCACATCACTTCAACCGAAGAAGGTGGTGCTGATATTCAGTATGGCCGTTTTCTGGACGAACTGGGTTGGGAGTTTTGTCAGGAAGGTCGTCGTAGAACTGACATGATCCGTTTTGGAATGTTTACAAAAAAATCATGGCTTTCGCATTCACCTAATGGCGATTACCGTGTTCTTTTCCCAATTCCGATCGGTGAAATACAGAAAAATTCAAATCTGAAACAAAATACAGGTTATTAATTAGTTGGATTTTTGCTCCTGAGTGTAAGGTTCATCTGCATTTTGAAACAGATGAACCTTACTTTTCATTGTTTACAAAACCTTACCTATTTCGATTCAATCCAGAATTGAAAGAACCAATAAATCATCCATTAATACCATGAAAAAAAATTATATACTTCTTCTTTCAATATTATTCATCATAACTCCAAAACTATGGGCACAGAATTTTGACAAAACAGATTTGGGAGTAAAAACTACCGGAAATGGAATAACTACTGAAATCAAGTTTTATTCTCCGGAAATAGTCCAGGTAATTAAATCTCCTGAAGAAATAAAGGTCAATAAACAAAGCTTATCGGTAATTAAATCTCCTGAAAAAACAGATCTAAAAGTTATAGAAAACGGCCAAGTTGTGTCAATTACCAGTTCTTCATTGAAAGTTAACTTAAACCTGGAAACCGGAAAAATAACATATTATGATTTAGCTGGAGATCTGCTTTTCACTGAAAAGGATTATGGAATCCAGTTTACTCCAACATTAGACGTAAAAACACCGTCGTACATTGCCCGACAAGCATTTGTGCTCGACAACGACGAAGCGATTTATGGATTAGGCCAACAGCAAAACAGCAAATTGGTGCAACGTGATCAGCGGATAATTTTAAAAAATGAAAACATGAAAGTCTGCATCCCTTATTTTCTGTCCATCAAAGGGTATGGAATTTTCTGGGATAATTATGCAGCAACAACATTTACCGATAATCAGCAGGAAACTTCTTTCGAATCGCTCGGAAATTGTTCCGATTATTATTTCATGTACGGAAAAAGCGGAAAAGGTACGATTGCAAAAATGCGTGAATTGACAGGCCAATCGCCAATGATGGCACTTTGGACATTCGGTTATTTTCAGTCGAAAGAACGTTACAAAACACAGGACGAACTGGTTGTAGTAGTTGAAAAATACAGATCATTGAAAATTCCGCTGGATGGAATTATTCAGGATTGGCAATATTGGGGTCGCGACAGTGTTTGGAATTCGATGAGTTTTGATCCAAAAACATATCCTGATCCGGTAGGAATGGTTGACAAAGTGCATCAGATGAACGCACATATAACCATTGTTGCCTGGCCCGGCTTTGGTCCGTTAACAAAACAATACGCCGAATTTAATGAAAAGAAAATGCTGATCGATTTTGATACCTGGCCACCAAATTCCGGAGTAAAACCATACGATCCGTACAATCCAACAGCCCGTGATATTTATTGGGATTACCTGAACAAAGGAGTATTTTCAAAGGGATTCGATGCATGGTGGCTCGATTCTTCAGAGCCTGATCACATCAACATCAAGGATAAAGATTTTGAAAAACCAACTTATCTTGGTTCATATCAGTCGGTAATTAATGCTTTCCCATTGGAACACACAAGTGGGGTTTATGAGCACCAACGAGCTACAACTTCTGACAAACGCGTTTACCTTCTTACCCGGTCAGCTTTTGCCGGCCAACAACGAAATGCAGCAAATACCTGGTCGGGCGACGTTGTTTCGAACTGGGAAACATTAAGGAAACAGATTCCTGCGGCATTAAATTTCTCGATGACGGGTATCCCCTACTGGAATGCTGACATTGGTGGTTTTTTTGCCGGTCATTACGTAAAAGATGGAGGTGCTAAAAATCCGCAGTTTCAGGAACTATACGTTCGTTGGGCAGAGTTTGCAACATTCACACCTATGATGCGTTCACACGGAACTGATATTCCACGCGAAATCTATCAGTTTGGCGATCGGGGAAGCTGGGCATTTGATGCAATCGAAAAAAGCATCAATTTACGTTATCGCTTGTTGCCATATCTATATTCAACGGCATGGCAAGTTTCCACTCAGTCAGCTTCGTTTATGAATGCTCTTCCGCTGGATTTTGCTACTGATAAAAAAGTTCTGAATATGACTAATGAATACCTGTTTGGAAATTCTATTCTGGTTGCACCAGTTACTCAGGCCATGTACACGATGAAAATCAACGATAAAGTTTCAGAAGACTTTAGTCAGATAAAAAGCCGTAAAGTATATCTTCCTGAAGGAACCGATTGGTTTGATTTCTGGACCGGCGAAAAACTAAAAGGGGGTCAGGAAATAAGCAAAGAAACTCCTATTGACCTAATTCCTCTGTATGTAAAATCTGGTTCAATTTTGCCCTGGGGACCAAAAGTACAATTTGCAGCAGAGAAGAAATGGGATAACCTCGAAATCCGTATTTATTCAGGGGCAGACGGAGAATTTGCTTTGTACGAAGACGAAACCGACAATTACAATTATGAAAAAGGCATGTATTCAACCATCAATTTCAATTGGGACGATACAAACAAATCAGTGACCATCAGTGACAGAAAAGGTGAATTTGCCGGAATGCTAAAAAACCGAAATTTCAGAATTGTATTGGTCAATGAAAAAACCGGAATTGGAATGGACGAAGCAATAAAACCTGCCAAAAAGATAAAATATTCAGGAAAGAAAATAATACTTACCGGATTGAAGTAAAGTTTCAATATCTATAAAAGTCATTTTGACACTTTAAATTATTTTCCCATATTTGTTGGCAATTGTAAACTGAACCAATAATGAAACAAACTTTTCTGTTCCTGTGCCTGATTTTACTGATGTTTGCTCAGTCAACTTTAGCTGCAGTTTCCCAAATGACCAATCAACCCGATTCCGCTTATCTGTTTTCCTATTCCACCGAAAAAAGTGAGGGACACAGCGGACTATATATTGCATGGAGTACCGATCAGAAAAACTGGACTCCGATTGGTCCGGAATACCGTTTTCTCTTCAGTGACTACGGAAGATGGGGAAAAGAAAAACGACTGGTTACCCCGTTTCTTTTTCAGGCAAAAGATGGCTTGTGGCATTGCATCTGGAGCCTCAACGAATACGACGGAACTTTTGCACATGCTCAATCTGCAGATTTGGTTCATTGGAAACCACAAACCTACCCCATCGTGATGGAAAATAACAATTGTTTGGAACCTGAAGTTTCATTTAATTCAAGCAATAAACGATACAGAATTTCCTGGATCAGCGATAAAAGTGGAGAAAAACAGTCTTTTTACGTTACCACCACCGATTTCAAAAATTACAGTTCAACGAACAAAATGTCCATCAGCGATCGGCTGAATCAGCGAAAGAAGTTAAGCATTTCAGGAAATACTGAAACCGGAACGGTGCATAAAGTATCGCGTGAATTCGTTGAAAACTTAATTAATACGCAAAAACTGGATGCCTACCGGAATCAACTTTGGTCGGAAATTTCAGCAACCGACTCGGCACGTTTTGCCGGACTGAAAACGCTGGATGCCACCCTAACCATCGACAATTCGAAAAGCAAAAAAATCAGTGATTTACTGATCGGCGTATTTTTCGAAGATATCAATTATGCAGCCGATGGCGGACTTTATGCTGAACTGATACAGAACCGCGATTTTGAGTTTGTATTGAGCGACAAGGAAGGAAGAGATAAAACATGGACCAGCACCAAAGCCTGGCATTTAAACGGCGATGGCGCTACATTCACGATTGATTCGGTTTCGCCGATTCATCCAAACAACGCACATTTTGGCGTTCTGAAAATTGAGAAAGCTGGAGCTGGATTGATTAATGAAGGTTGGGATGGGATCGCGGTAAAAGCGGGCGACAAATACAACTTCTCCGTTTTTGCACGCAATCCGGATAAGAAAAGTAAAAAACTGCTCATTCGCCTGGCTGGAAAAAACGGTGAAAATTATGGCGAAATTAGCATCATCACCAATTCGTCGAAATGGAATAAACTTGAAGCCGTTTTGACTGCAACAAAAACCGTTTCGGATGCTCAGCTCGAGATTATTCCACAAACTTCAGGAATAATTGCTTTGGATATGATTTCCCTCTTCCCGCAAAAAACTTTTAGAGACCATAAAAACGGTTTGCGTGCCGACCTGGCCCAAACCATTGCCGATATTCATCCGCGGTTCATTCGGTTCCCCGGAGGTTGTGTTGCCCATGGCGACGGACTTGGAAATATTTACCGCTGGAAGAATACGATCGGTCCATTGGAATCGCGCAATCCTCAACGAAACTTGTGGGGATATCATCAAACTGCAGGTCTGGGCTATTTCGAATATTTCCAGTTTTGCGATGACATTGGAGCAGAACCTCTGCCGGTTATTGCAGCCGGTGTTCCCTGCCAGAACTCGGCAACCGGAGGCGCTGGACAACAATGTGGTATTCCGATGAACGAAATGGACGAATATGTTCAGGATGTATTGGATTTGATTGAATGGGCAAATGGCGATGTGAAAACCAAATGGGGAAAACTTCGCGCCGAAGCCGGACACCCCAAGCCATTCAACCTTAAATATGTCGGAATTGGTAATGAAGACCTGATCACCGATATTTTTGAAGAACGTTTTAACATGATCTTCAATGCTGTGAAAAAACAACATCCTGAAATAACGGTTATCGGAACTGTCGGGCCAACCTTTGAAGGTAGTGATTACGAAGAAGGCTGGAAAATCGCTACCAAATTGGGTGTGCCGATGGTTGACGAACATTATTATCAATCGCCCGGCTGGTTTATTCACAATCAGGATTATTACGACAAATATGACCGCAGTAAATCGAAAGTTTACCTCGGAGAATATGCTGCTCACCTACCCGGAAGGCCAACCAATATCGAAACCTCACTGGCCGAAGCGCTTTATCTGACGGCCTGCGAGCGTAATGGCGATGTAGTGAGCATGACTTCATATGCGCCACTGCTGGCTAAAGAAGGCCACACCCAATGGAATCCTGACCTGATTTATTTCAACAATACCGAAGTGAAGCCAACCGTTGATTATTTTGTGCAACAACTTTACGGACAAAATTCAGGAGACACCTATATTTCAAACAACATAAAGCTTTCCGACAAAAAGGAATCTGTTCAGAAACGTGTTGCCGTTTCGGTAGTTCGCGACAGCAAAAGCAATGATCTGATCCTGAAACTTGTGAATATGCTTCCTGTTGCAGTCAATACAAAAATCAATCTTGAAGAAATTGGGAAAATAGCACCGTCAGCGATCCGAACAATTCTAAGTGGAGCCCCTGACGATAAAAAGGCAAGGCCAGTTACCGACAGCATATCTGTAAGTGATAATTTTCCGTATCTGATCCCTGCATATTCTTTTACAGTAATCCGAATCAAATCAAACTAAGCAAAACCCAAATGAAGAATCTAAAATCAAGAATTAACTTTTTTATTTCAGCCCTTTTGCTGACAAGCTTTGTTTTTATTTCAGGATGTAAAACGAAAAAGGAAACTTCGGCTTATTTATTTGTGTATTTTACCGGAAACGGCCCCGGAGAAGAAGCCATCCGATACGCTATAAGTGAAGACGGATATCATTTCCGGGCACTTAATAAAAACGAACCAGTGCTTGATTCAAAAAAGATCAGCACTTCAGGTGGTGTTCGTGATCCGCATATTTTGCGCGGAAACGACGGGAAAACTTTTTACATGGTAGCTACTGATTTGTATGTGCCTGAGCAGGGCTGGAACAACTTTGCAATGATTTTATTAAAATCGACAGACCTGATCAACTGGGATAGTTCGGTGGTCAATATTCCTGAAAGCTATCCCGATCAATTTGGTGATGTGAACCGAGTTTGGGCGCCACAAACCATTTACGATGACTCGACAGGCAAATACATGGTTTACTTTTCGATGAAAAAAGCCGAAGGCCCCGACATTATTTATTATGCGTATGCCAATGCTGATTTCACCGCACTGGAAGCTGCGCCTAAACAACTTTATTTTCCACCTGCAGAAAGCAATACCCGCGCCTGCATCGATGGCGATATCATTTTTTCAAACGGGAAATATCATCTTTTTCACAAAGCTGAAGATGGTGATCCAGGCATTAAACTGGCCATCTCTGATCATTTGACTGAAGGATATCAGCTGGTTAGCGACAAACGGGTGGACTCTGAAACCAATCCGGTTGAAGGAAGCGGAATATTCAAGCTAAATCATTCGAACAATTGGATTTTGATGTATGACGTTTATACCAACGGAAGATATCAATTCACCAAAAGCAGCGATCTCCTGAATTTCAAAGTGATTGACGAAGACATATCCATGAATTTTCATCCGCGCCACGGAACGGTGATGCCCATTACTGAAACTGAACTGAAAAGTCTGATCAAACAGTGGGGAAGTTTCAACGATTTGCTGGTTGATGCAACTTCAGCTTCCCTGAAAAGGAACAATGTCTATTTCAAAAATCAGGATAAAACAATCTATCTGCCTGTAAAACACGGAACGAACTTGCAACAGTTCGATCCTGAATTTAAAACTTTCTCCGGAATCAGTTTCAGTCCTTCCGGGCCACAGGACTTCACAAAAGATGCTGTTGAATACACTTTCGAAATGGAAGGCAAAGGCAAGGAAGTTTTATTGGTTTCGGCTTCAGAAGATCACAATCCGATTCTTGAAGGATATTATGCCGATCCGGAAATTTTGTATTCTGAAAAAACCGGTAAATATTACATTTATCCAACCAGCGATGGCTTTAATAACTGGTCGGGAACGTATTTTAAGGTTTTTTCTTCGGACAATCTGGTTGACTGGAATGACGAAGGAATCATCATTGACCTGAAAAAAGACGTTAGCTGGGCCAACCGGAATGCATGGGCGCCTTGCATTGTTGAAAAGAAAATAAACGATGAATATAAGTATTTCTACTATTTCACTGCGGCTCAGAAAATTGGTGTGGCAGTGGCCGACAATCCAACCGGACCATTCGTTGACAGTGGCAAAGCCCTGATCGATTTCAAGCCAAAAGGAATTACAGGTGGTCAGGAAATTGATCCTGATGTGTTTACTGACCCGAAAACCGGGAAAAGCTATTTGTACTGGGGGAATGGATACATGGCAGCTGCTGAGCTGAATGACGACATGATCTCAATCAATTTGAAAACCATGAAACTGATGAATGTCAATAACACTTTTCGCGAGGGAAGCTATGTGATTTACCGGAACGGAACCTATTATTTCATGTGGTCGGAAGATGATACCCGCAGCCCAAACTACAAAGTTCGGTATGCGACTTCAGATTCGCCGCTAGGCAAGCTCACTATTTCTGAAAACAATATCGTCATTTCGCAAAATGCTGAAAAGGAAATTTTTGCTACCGGACACAATTCTGTACTTCAGATTCCGGGGAAAGACGAATGGTATCTGGTCTATCACCGGTTTACCCGCCCAAAGGGAATTGAAATGGGAGACGCCGGCGGTTTTCACCGCGAAGTTTGCATCGACAAAATGGAATTCGATGCTGACGGAAATATAAAACAAGTAGTTCCCACGCTTAAAGGAATTGAGCCACTTTCAAATTCAAAATAAAACGAACCAACCATGAAATTACAAAACCTATTCATTATTGCTATTTTCATATCGCTTGCAGCCTGTAAAAGCCAGCCCGAAAAAGTGGATTACAAAATCACCGGAGTCCCATTTAACGAGGTGAAAATAAATGACAGCTTCTGGTTACCAAAGATTGAAACCAACCGCACAGTGACCATTCCTGCATCGTTTGCCAAATGCGAAGAAACTGGTCGTGTGGAAAGTTTTGTAAAAGCAGCCAAAAAAGAAGGGAAATTTGATACAGAATTTCCGTTTGACGATACCGACATTTACAAAACCATCGAAGGTGCAGCCTATTCCATGAGCGTTCATCCCGACCCGAAACTCGATCATTATGTGGATAGTCTGATCACGATTGTCGCTGCAGCGCAGGAACCCGACGGCTATTTATACACAGCGCGAACCATTAACCCGGAACACCCGCACAAATGGTCGGGCAGCGAACGCTGGGTTCAGGAATCGGTGCTGAGTCACGAATTGTATAACTCCGGACATTTGTTCGAGGCTGCCTCTGCACACTTTCAGGCAACCGGCAAACGTAATTTTCTGGATATAGCTTTGAAAAATGCAGACCTGCTTGATCAGGTTTTTGGCCCCGGAAAACGCAACGACGCTCCCGGTCACGAAATCGTTGAAATGGGACTGGTTAAACTCTATCGCATTACCGGGGAAAAGAAATACCTGAATCTGGCCAAATTTTTCATCGACAGCCGTGGAAAAGAAAACGATCCGAAGAAAGCATATTCTCAAGATCATATACCACTGATTCAGCAGGATGAAGCTGTTGGGCATGCAGTTCGCGCCGGATATTTGTATTCCGGAGTGGCAGATGTAGCCGCACTAACCGGCGATTCCGCATATCTGGCTGCCATCGACAAAATCTGGGATAACACCGTTTCGAAAAAGCTGTATATCACTGGGGGGATTGGCGCGCGTCATCAGGGCGAAGCATTTGGCGACAATTATGAATTACCCAACCTGACGGCCTACAACGAAACCTGCGCCGCTATTGCCAACGTTTACTGGAATTACCGCATGTTTTTACTTCATGGCGATGCGAAATACATTGATGTACTTGAACGGAGTTTATACAATGGCGTAATTTCCGGAGTAGGTCTCGACGGCAAAACGTTCTTCTATCCAAATCCGCTGGAATGTGATTTACACTACAAATTCAACAGCGGTGAAACGCTTGATCGTCAGCCCTGGTTCGATTGTTCGTGCTGCCCAACCAACATGTGCCGCTTTATTGCTTCGGTGCCCGGATACATTTATGCTCAGGGGGATAACGCCCTGTATGTAAATCTGTTTGCTCAAAGTTCATCAACCGTTCAACTCAACAAAAAACTACCGGTTACCATTTCTCAGGAAACACAATATCCATGGGATGGTCAGATCAAAATCTCTGTTTCCCTTGAAAAGACCAGTCAGTTCGCCTTGTGTCTGCGCATTCCGGGATGGGCCGAAAATCAGGTTGTGCCAAGCGATTTGTATTCGTTTATCACTCCTGAAACCGACTCTGTTTCGGTAACCGTTAACGGTGAAAAATTTCAGTATAAAGCAGAAAAAGGTTACGCCGTAATCGACCGTGAATGGAAACAGGGAGATGTGGTGAATTACGATATCCCAATGAGCATTCGCCGGGTGAAAGCCAATGCACTGGTGGCTGACGATGCCGACAAGGTGGCACTCGAACGTGGTCCTATTGTTTATTGTCTGGAAGGAATCGACAACGGAACAGATTTAATGAAGCTTTCCCTACCCGATTCATCAAAACTGACGGAATCATACGATTCCGGAGAATTAAGTGGTATTGTTACCATTTCAGGAGATGCCACGATTGACAATGGGAAAAAAATGACAACACAAAAGTTTACTGCAATCCCATATTTTGTTTGGAATAATCGTGGTGCCGACGAGATGAAAGTCTGGCTGCCAAGAAAATAAGATTAGTTTCACAATTATAATTTTGCCCCTTTGTTAGAAATAGCAAAGGGGTTTTTAGTTTCCTGAATATTACCCATATTTAAGGCAATACTTTTTCTCTATTTTAGCAAAAAAATATTTTCTGATGACAAAACGTATTCTTGCTTTATTACTCATAGTGTTTCTGATTTCAGGCATTTCCAATGTTATTGCCTGCACCAACCTCATCATTACCAAAGGTGCCAGCAGTGATCAATCTGTGATGATTACCTATGCCGCTGATTCTCATACCCGATATGGCGCCATCGCTTTTTATCCGGCAGCCGACCATCAACCAGGCGATTTGTGCGAGGTTTACCATTACGAAAATGGAAAATTGCTCGGTACAATTCCTGAAGTTTCGCATACTTTTTCGGTGGTTCAGTTTATGAACGAAAATCAGGTAGCCATTGGCGAAACAACTTATGGAGGACTTGATTCTCTGCAATCGCAGCCTGACGCCATCCTCGATTATGGTTCATTGATGAAAATCGGACTTCAGCGTTCGAAAACTGCCCGTGAAATGATCAAGGTGATGACCGAATTGGTTGCCCAGTATGGTTATGCAACTTCCGGAGAATCATTTTCGATTTCGGATGCCAACGAGGCCTGGATCATGGAACTGATTGGAAAAGGGAAATACGAAAAAGGTGCGGTTTGGGTAGCACGGCTAATTCCCGACGGATATGTGAGCGGACATGCCAATCAGGCCCGGATAACCACATTCCCATTTCAGAAAAGCAACAATTGGAACGATACAAAACAAACAGTTTATCATTCACCGGATGTAATTAGTTTTGCGAAAGAGCACGGTTTCTATTCCGGAACCGACGAATCTTTCAGCTTTTCTGATGTTTATAATCCGATTAATTTTGGTGGTGCACGATTTTGTGATGCCCGCGTCTGGTCATTCTTCAGGAAAATAAACAAGGATATTCGTGATAATCAGATTTACACCAATTATGTTGAAGGTAAATTTGAACGGCAACCGAAACTGATGAATCAGCATTCAAACCCAAATGGATTTGTTACTAACCGACTGCCTTTGTGGGTAAAACCCGATTCTCCAATTACACTGCAACAGGTTAAAGATGCTATGCGCGATCATTACGAAGATACTCCACTTGACATGCGTAATGATTTGGGGGCAGGGCCATTCAAATCGCCTTACCGCTGGCGCCCAATGGAATATGTGGTTGACAGCGTGATGTACCTGAACGAACGCGCCATTGCCACCCAGCAAACCGGCTACAGTTTTGTGGCCCAATCGCGAAGTTGGCTCCCGGCACCGATCGGTGGTATTTTTTGGTTTGGAGTTGACGATACCGATGGTTGCGTTTATGCGCCAATGTATTGCGGAATCACTAAAATACCTGAAAGTTATGCTCCGGGAAACGGTTCGATGATCAGCTGGTCGGAGACTTCTGCCTTCTGGACATTTAATCAGGTAAATAACTGGGCATATTCGAGATACAATGTCATCCATCCGGAGATAGAAAAATATCAGAAACAACTTGAAAATCAATATGATTCTGAAGTGAAAATTGTTGATCAGCAAGCATCGGAACGATTTAAACAGAATACAGAAACCGGGAAAGAATATATTTCAGGCTATTCTGTTTTCTCCGGAAATAAACTGGTCAGCGACTGGAAATCTTTTTATCATTACTTGTTCATGAAATACATGGATGGGAATGTAAAAAACTCAGAAGGTTACCAATTACTGGAAAATGGGAATGGAAAGAATATTCCTAAAATGCCTGCCCAACCTGGCTACGGAAAATACTGGGAACGGATTATGATGCAGGGAACAGGAGAACGACTGGTTGTACCAAAAACCGTTCACAAATAAAATTTCTGGCTAAAGCATAAAAAAACGGGTTGAGATAGAATGAATACGATCTCAACCCGTTTGGTTTTATGTTTTGACTTATTCGTCTCCGAACGAAACACCCATTTTACGGCCTTTCAAAACCAATGGATGATCATGATCGACCAAACTAAGTTTTCCCCCAACTTCTTCGAGAGGCACAGTTGTTAACTCATTATTGATAACCGCTACCATTGAGCCAAAATTACCTTCAGCGATACATTGGGTTGCATAAGCACCATAACGGGTTGCGAGAATACGATCCATTGGGGAAGGACTGCCACCTCGTTGAGTATAACCCAAAACAGTTTCGCGAGCTTCAACATCCAATTTTGCCTGTATTGATTCGGATAAAAACCGTGCTGCTGACATCGATTTAGGATGATCAATTCCCTCAGCCACAACCACAATGGTATAAGGTTTATGGTTTTTATAACGCTCTTTAATCTTCGAGATTACCGATTTCATCGAATATTTAATTTCCGGAATCAGAATAATATCACCACCACCGGCCATTCCTGCATACAACGCAATCCATCCGGCATTGTGGCCCATCACCTCAACAATCATCACTCTACCATGAGAGTTCGCTGTACTGTGCAAACGGTCAACAGCTTCGGTAGCAATATTTACAGCCGAGTCGAACCCAAAAGTAATATCAGTTCCCCATACATCATTGTCTATTGTTTTTGGTATTCCTATTACATTCAAGCCAATCTTCGACAACAGGTTAGCTGTTTTCATTGTTCCGTTTCCACCAATACATACCAAACAATCCAACCCAAGATCCTTGTAGTTTTGCTTTATCAATGCTGGTTTTTCATTATCTTCCTCTGTAATGATTTTAAAAGGTTTCTCTCTCGAAGTCCCAATAATTGTTCCTCCAAGTGTCAAAATACCCGACAAATCCTTTTCCTTCAGTTCTACATATTGCTTATGTATTAAACCTGTATAACCTGAAGAAAATCCTATCACTTCCATTCCATATTCTACAATTGCAGTTTTTCCAACTCCCCTGATTGCAGCATTTAACCCGGGACAATCGCCTCCTGCAGTTAAAATCCCAATCCTTTTTACTTTTCCCTTATTCATAAAATATATTTTTAACTATTTATATGTAAGCTATTTAAAAACTCATCTAAATTATATAAACAAATCCATAATTTTAAAATTACAGATGGGTTTTATAGTTTTCACAACAATCATTTAAATTACAAATTCTTATTTTCGATTTTAACGATTGATTCGTGTATTTGTTCCGGAAGCTTCAGGCATAAGGATTGAATCCGGAAAACTCCCGATAGGAAAATTCAACTGGCCGGGAAATTTAAAATGGAGTAGATATCTATTAAGTAAAAAAAAAGCCCCCGCTTCCGGAGGCTTTCGATTTATTGTTTTGAAATGCTTATTCCATTTCTTTAATTTTTATGTTGCGGTACCAAACGTCATCACCATGATCCTGCAAAGCGATAAAGCCTTCAGTAGCAACGTCAGCCCAATTTTCATTCAGGTTAGGAAATTTACTGTCAGCAACTAATTTTTTCCAGTCGTCAGTCCATAAATGGTATTCAACAACTGCAACACCATTCTGTTTGTGAACAACAGTTCCTTTGTAACAAATGATTTCAGCAGTATTCCATTCACCGGCTGGTTTAGCATTTTGTGGTTTGGCAGGAATCAGGTCGTATAACGAACCAGCCATACGGTTACCATCTATACCTAAAAGAGCATCTGGATGTCTTTCATTGTCAAGAACCTGCATCTCAGGAGCAGTTTTATATATAGGCCATTCCGGAACTTCCTGTCCCAAATAGAAAATACCGGAGTTACCGCCGTTTGAAATTTTCCACTCAAGTTTCAGATTGAAGTTTTTGAATTTTTTATCAAAAAGAATGTCTCCACCATCTTCAGCTCCGGCTTCACCGGTACCTGTTCCAATACAATGAAGTGTACCATCAGCAATTTCCCAACCTTTAGGGAATTCAGTTTTGTTATAACCTCTCCAGCCAGTTGAAGTTGTTCCGTCGAATAACAATTGCCATCCGGCACTAACTTCATCAGGAGTTAAAGTGTTTAATTCAGAAACTACAGCAGTAGAATCCGTTGCAGATTTCTCGCCGGCTTTTTTCTGGCCACTTTGGCACGATACGGCAAATACAATTGTTCCAGCTAAGAAAAGTGAATAGATTTTTTTCATTTGGAAATAATTTTTAGTTTATTGAATTTTTAATGTGGTTTGTGTTGTAGGATACAAAGCTAATAAAATTCTTCCGCAAAAAAGTATAGGCAAAGCCTGATAATTTGGATATGTTGACCCGATTTATCTTATTCTAAAGCATAAAGAATGATTTTATGTTTATGTGCAGTATAATTTCAAGCAATAGTTAATCCGTTATCTGATTTTCTTTATCCAGAATCAATCTGGAATTTTACATGATGCAAGAGTCCCGTATTACAGGGCCTCTTTATTTTAATCCGGCTGATATCCCGATTGATTCAAAATTCCCTGAAAATCGTTATTAACCAACAAATCAGCCAGTTTAATTTCAGGATTATTTTTCATATAAGAACGAACAATTTGCCAGCCAAGCCAAATTCCGGTTCGTGCCGGTGATTCTTCGGTAAATGCAGGTGAGTATGGACCGTCGTCCATAAATCGTTTTATACTCATCCGGTCGGTAGTAAAAAGAAGCTTATGTTCTGCCAGAAAAGTCCACATCTTGTTTTCGTTATGCTCACAGAAATCGAGCTGTTTTTGAGTATAACCAATCTTTAGAGCGTCGTTTATTGCAGGTAATATCGCATCCATAAAATACATCAATTTACCTTCCTGAATCATCTGGCTAATCAGATTATTTGAATTCTCAGCTTTCGGCCATTCAGATTCGGCCCAACCATAAATCATATCAGGTACTATCTTTTCCGGATACATATTTCGTCGCTTATATTCCGGCAAACCTAATTGTGCATAAAATGGACTTGCTGCTCCCATGTATTTGTCTAAACTAACTCCAATAAGGTTTTGTGAAATTACAACAGATTGGTTAAATCCTGAAATACAGGTATAAACTACAGGAATTTCCTTCTTCGGGAAGTAATATTTATAATGCTTGAATGCCACTTCCAAATCTTTCCTGAATTGAATCGTATCAACACTTTCTGCAACATTTATTTCCAGACTCCTGATGAGCGTATCGGCGACAAAGGCATTAAGCATTTCAGTAAAATCAGCTTGTTCTGTACCTCCAATAGAAATCATCCGGTAAGTGAAAATATCAAAGAACTCTTTGTATGAATTTTTCAGGTAAGGGATAGAAGATTGCATCTGATCTGGTTTAATCTTTAGCAAATCGACATCAAAATGTTTGATTTTCATATCCAACGAAATATTTGAAACATTTATATTCAGCGGATTACGTGAACATGAAGTAAAAAACAATGCTATAACTAAAAAGAAAACTATTTTTTTCATTCAGTACATTTTAATATATCTACGGACAGATCTTTTTTTTATTGTTGATTTAAATATAAAATTCGAGATTTGTTGCAGACAAAACTAAGTCATTCTTTCGTTATATATTGCTATTACAAACACGATTTTAAAGAGAGATTTCTTTAAATAGACTAATTTTACTTTTGCAAATCAAACCATAATGATGAAACGATTTATTTTATCAGGCTTATTCATTGCTTTTGTATTTGCCAGTTTTGGTCAATACACGGTCAGACTTTCATTTACTGGAAGTCCGTCCGTAAACTGGATGAGTACAAACAGTTCAATCGCTGACCGGGGAAAATCAACTATTGGATATGACTACGGATTGAATGGAGATGTATATTTTTCGGAAAATGATCGATATGCCATCTCAACCGGATTACAGATTTCAAATATTGGAGGAGAAATTCGATATCGGAGTAATTCCAGTTTCCAGTTTGCCGGAGTAACTCTGGATCCACAAACTAAAATAAAATACAGCTTACGTTACGTCGAGATTCCTTTTGCGGTTAAACTTAAAACGGATCAATTCGATCGCACACGCTACTGGGGGCTGTTTGGCCTGTCGGGCATGATAAATATTGATGCCAAAGCTGACAGTAATGATGGAATACTTAGGAAGGCGGATGTCGGAGATGAAGTAAACTTATTTAACATTACTATGAATGTAGGAGTTGGTTTCGATTTTGATCTGAGTGGGAGCAACGCAATTTCAGCTGGTCTGATTTTTCAGAATGGTCTGGTTGACGCCACAACCGACAACTTCTTCACCGATAAAACAATAATAAATTCGCTGAAATTTAAAATAGGACTGATCTTTTAACAAAAAAAATATGAAGATTGCAATTGCTCAGCTGAACTATCACATTGGTAACTTTGAAAAAAACACTTCGAAAATGATCGATTATATTGGCCAGGCCAAATCCAAAGGTGCTGATTTGGTTGTATTCACAGAACTATCGGTAACAGGCTATTATCCACACGATTTACTTGAAAGAAAAGAATATATCGCTCAGACAAATACTGCACTCGAACAAATTGCATCGCATTGTTCAGGAATTGCCGCAATAGTTGGCGGACCGAGTATAAATCCGGAACCAAGAGGTAAAAAGCTATTTAACTCAGCCTTTTTCATGTACGACTGTGCAATTCAACATGTGGTTAACAAATCCCTGCTTCCTACATACGATATTTTCGATGAATACCGACATTTTGAACCGAACAAAAGCTTTTCAGTTTTCGATTTCAAAGGGAAAAAACTTGCTATTACGATTTGTGAGGATTTATGGGACGAACAGGAAACTCAGAATGAATTTGGTCGCGAAAAGCTCTATCAGCTTTCTCCGCTCCATGAATTATCATTACTAAATCCTGATTTGGTAATCAATATTTCCGCATCACCTTTTTCTTTTAATCAGGAAAACTGGCGAAAAAATATCCTCATTAAAAATGCTATAAAATATCAGCTTCCTATCATATACGCCAATCAGGTTGGAGCCCAAACTGAATTAATTTTCGACGGAGGCTCAGTATTTATAAACGCAAAAGGAGAAATTCAGGAAGAATTAAATTATTTCGAAGAAGACTTTCGGATTATTGATACCAATGTTTCAACTCAAAATCTTCAACCCAAAACCGATTACATAGAAAAAATTTATCATGCACTCATTTTAGGTATTCGCGATTATTTTGCAAAAATGGGTTTCCGGAAAGCGACATTAGGTTTATCCGGAGGGATCGATTCTGCACTTGTTCTCGTCTTGGCCGCTCAGGCATTAGGAAAAGAAAATCTTCGGGTGTTGCTGATGCCTTCCAGGTATTCCTCTGACCATAGTATTGACGACGCAGTTCAATTGGCCAAAAATCTGGATGTTGAATATGAAATCATTCCTATTCAGCCAATGGTCGATAGTTTTGGGCAAAGTTTGGCAAATGTTTTTGCAAACCTTGCAAGCGACATAACAGAAGAAAATATTCAGGCACGAACCCGTGGCGTATTATTGATGGCGCTTTCCAATAAATTTGGTAATATCTTGCTGAATACAACGAATAAAAGTGAATGTGCAGTTGGTTATGGGACGTTATATGGCGATATGAACGGAGGACTATCGGTGTTGGGCGATGTATATAAAACCGATGTATTTAAAATGGCTAACTGGATTAACCGTGAGAAAGAAATCATCCCATATAATACAATCATGAAACCCCCTTCAGCCGAATTGCGTCCTGATCAAAAAGACTCCGATTCGTTGCCTGATTACGACATCCTGGATCAGATTTTATTCGATTATATTGAGCTGAATCATTCACCAGCTGAAATTATTGCCAAAGGATTTGAAGAGGCAATCGTTTTGAAAACGGTAAGAATGGTGAACAACAATGAGTACAAAAGATTTCAGGCTCCACCCATTCTGAGAATTAGTTCAAAGGCATTTGGATTCGGTCGTAGAATGCCTTTGGTTGCAAAATATGACTGATTTCCCTAAAAAGAGAAACAAAACCGGGGAAACAGATCGATTTATAGCTGAAAAGGAAAATAAATGGTCTAAATTTTCTTGTTTGACAAATTTCCTTAACTTTGATGCTGCATAACATGAAAATTTATTTCTATGGTGAGTCAAGAAATGGGGATAAAAGAAGTCTTTGAAAATCAAAAATCAATTTTCAGCGTACTTTCCCCCGAAGAAAAAGAGGATTTGCAAAATCACATTACTCTGGCTTATTTCAAAAAGAATGAATTCATTTTCAAAGAAGGCGAAAAACCGTCTGGGTTTCAATTTCTTCTCGATGGAAAAGTAATCATCTACAAAGAAGGTGTTGGTGGCCGTGAGCAAATCATCAGGATGACCAAACCTCTTGGATTAATCGGATACAGAGCGCTATTGGCAGAAGAACTTCACAATGGTTCGGCAATAGCTCTTGAGGACTCAACTGTTTGCATTATTTCCTATGAATATCTGCATAATAAATTGTTAAGAAACCCCGACTTTTCTTTTAAAGTTATTCAAAAACTCGCACGGGAACTGGGATTCTCTAACTCAAGAACAGTTACACTTACCCAAAAACATATTCGTGGTCGTTTAGCCGAATCTTTACTTCTTTTGAAAGAAAAATATGGTTGGGAAAACGATGGAGCTACTCTGAAAGTATATCTTTCCCGCGAAGACATTGCCAATTTATCAAATATGACTACTTCAAATGCAATCCGCACTTTGTCTACCTTCGCAGGTGAAAAAGTAATTGCCATTGATGGTCGTAAAATCCGGATTCTTGACATTCACAAACTAGAAAAAATCAGCAAACTGGGATAGTAAATTCCAAGTTTCAAGTTTGTCATTGATGGTCATTAATGGTCATTTAATTGTTTTGCATTTTAATGACTAGGAATGACTTGAAGCAATGACTACAATTGATTTTTTCTATTCAACACTGCGTCTGATCACTGAACACTTTCTCTTATTCCTGCAAATAAACTCTTTTTACACGTTGAGATATTCCGGTGAGAATTTCGTAGGGAATTGTTCCAATATTATTGGCAATAGCACTTACTGAAATATTTTCGCCCATTAATTCCACTTCATCTCCGACAGAAACCTGCAAGCCAGTCACATCGATCATGCACATATCCATACAAATATTACCAATAACCGGCACTATTTGTCCCTTTACAAACACCTGCCCTACTCCATTACTAAGACGGCGATCATATCCGTCGGCGTAACCAATTGGCAAAACTGCAATTTCCGCCTCATTGGTAACTTTTCCTTTTCTTCCATAGCCAACTGTCTCTCCGGCATCAATTTGCCGAATCTGCGAAATGCAGGTCTTAAGACGACTGATACTTTTTATTTGTCCGTTTCCGCTGGCACTTACTCCATACAATCCAATTCCAAGCCGAACCATATCAAACTGGTACTCAGGGAATCGCTCAATGCCGGCAGAGTTTAAAATATGACGGAATACTTTGTAAGGTAATTTTTCGGTAATTAATGAACTGAGATTCAAAAATCGCTGAATCTGTCCAATTGTAAATTCATCGTGAACAGGATCATCGACACCAGCAAGATGCGAAAAAACTGACCGAACAACCATTTCTTCCTGCAAAGCCAACTTATCAGCGAGTATTTTTACCTTTTCAATTGAATCAAATCCCAGGCGATGCATTCCTGTATCCAGCTTAAGATGAATCGGATAACGAACTGCTGCATTATGCAGTAAGACTTTCCTGAAAGATTCAAAAATTTCTGCAGAATAAATATTTGGTTCGAGCCTAAACTCGATCATATTTTCAAAACTATGTTCTTCCGGATTCATCACCAATATAGGTAAATCGATGCCGGCCTGCCTCAGTTCTATCCCTTCATCGGCCACGGCAACTGCCAAATAATCCACTTTATGAAATTGAAGTATCCGGGCAATTTCAGCCATTCCGCTTCCGTATGAAAATGCCTTTACCATAACCATAATACGGGTTTCAGGACGAATGGCAGACCGGAAAAAATTCAAATTCCCGATCATCGCATTTAGATCAATCTCCAAAATGGTTTGATGGTATTTTTTCTGTAAAACTGATGAAATACGCTCGAAATGAAAATCACGGGCACCTTTCAGGAGAATACATTCGTGTTTAAAATCATCGATCCGGGCAGATTCAAGAAACTGATCAGTCGATTCAAAAAACTCTGCCGACTTTTCAAACAATTTTTCGAATTTCCTGATTCTTGTACCTATGCCAATCAGATGATTGGTATTATTTAACAAAAGCAAGCGTGCTATTTCCTGATAAAGCTGTTCGTCAGGAATTCCGGCTTGTTGAATGTCAGAAAGAATTACCGTTTTTCGAAGGTAAGGATTCCTAGCATTGCTATTTAAAAAGGAAAGCGCAATTTGCAGCGAATTTATGTCCGAGTTGTAATAATCATTAATCAGCAGGCAATTATTAATACCTTCCTTCATTTCTAGCCGCATGGCCACAGGCTGTATACTCCGAAACGAGTCCAAAACCGATGATTCGGTGAAATGTTGCGTTAATACAAAAGCAAAACAATGTGCCGCATTCTCCAAGCTTGCTTCATCCTGAAATGGCAATTCAATCTGATAGGTTTTCCCTTCAAAATCAGTCTTAATTTCAACTCCGTGGTTGGTTTCCTTTTTCCTGAAATACAAATCAGCATTTGAGTCAATAAAAGACCAGGCATATCGTGTTACATCAGTATTAATTCCACCTTTTGCAAGAGAGGAATCTACCATTCTGTGATCTTTGCAATAGATAAGCGCGTTGCACGATTCAAATAGCTTTAGCTTTTCGGCAAGCTTTTCCTCTTTCGAAGTAAAATTTTCCTGATGAGCTTCTCCGATATTGGTTAAAATTCCAATTGTTGGCTTTATTATCTCAACCAGATTTTGCATCTCTTCCGGTTTTGAGATACCAGCTTCAAAAATAGCCAATTCGTAATTTGCGTTCAGATTCCAAACGGAAAGAGGAACTCCGACCTGCGAATTGTAACTTTTAGGACTACGGATAACCGCAAGATTATGCAGCACATCAAAAAGCCACTCCTTTACAATTGTTTTACCGTTGCTCCCTGTAATTCCAACAACCGGAATATGAAATTGAGAACGATGCCAGGCTGCAAGCTCCTGGAGCGCATCCAATGTATCAGGAACAATTATAAATGAACAATATTCGTATTTACTATATTCAATTAAATAGTCGGAAACGACAAAAGCCCGAACGCCCAGATGAATCAGATCTGCAATATATTTATGTCCGTCATTGCGGTTACTCTTCAATGCAAAAAACAGACTCGATTCCGGATCAAAGATAGTCCGGCTGTCAATCGCAACAGAAGAAATTAACAATTCGTCAATGAGATTGGAAGAGCGAATTTCACCATTAATTACTTTTGATATCTGCTGAAGCGAAAGAATGGGCATTATAATGTGGCTTTAGTAAAACAAGAACGGCATAAAGGCTCATATTCATTTTTCTCGCCCAAAAGGACTAATTTATCGGTATCCGACAAGCGGTGAGAAAACTGCGCCACATCACCACAACGCATACAAATTGCATGAACCTTGGTAATATGGTCGGCAACAGCCATCAATCCAGGAATTGGCCCAAATGGTTTGCCTTTAAAATCCATATCCAATCCGGCAATAATAACCCTGATGCCCATATTGGCGAGAGTAATACTAACATCTATCAGTCCATTATCAAAAAACTGAGCTTCGTCAATTCCAATAACATCTACATCTCCGGTTAGAAGCATAATGTTGCCGGAACTTTCCACGGGAGTGCTAAGAATCGAGTTCTCATCATGCGAAACTACCTCAGCCAGCGAATAGCGCGTATCCATAGCAGGTTTAAAAATCTCGACCTTCAATCTGGCAATCTTTGCCCGTTTCAACCGCCGTATTAATTCCTCAGTTTTCCCTGAAAACATTGAACCTGCAATGACTTCAATACTGCCAGTCTTTTTTTGTCTGTTGATTCCTCTTTCAATAAACATTTATGTGATATGCTAAAGATTTTTGTACTTTTACGATGCTTCAATTCCGGTATTAGCGCAGAAGCCAAATGCTTCAGGAAATAGATTCCGATATTGAAAGCAAAGGTAAATTTAAATCAATACCTGAGAAAATCATCTTGTATTACCGAATAAAATCAGAAATAAAAATGGATAAACGTAAATTAGTCCGGATCATTGTCAAAGATCTGGAGGAACTGAAATTCTTATCAGAAGAAGTTAAAGAATCAAAAACCAATCCGGCATTGATTATAGAACTGGCATTGAGCAAGGCTCGACTTTTATGCCAGGAAATAGAGTTGTTGCGTGAATTATCGAATCAGGAATATCCGGTACAAAATGAGGATGAACTGAATGAGGAGAGTGACGATGAAGTATCGGATTTCAGCATTTCAGATCCTGAACTTGAAATTCTGAATTTTGAAGATCAGGAATTTCCTGAAATTAAAAGTTTGGAAGAAATCGAAGAAGAAAAAGAAGAAGAAACTTCTGCCAATGAATCTTTAACAATTGAAAATCAGGAGGACTCTGACGCAGAAGATATTAATGAAGATGACGTTGAACTTGAAGATGAAGATGACCAGAACGAAGAATCAGAAATGCCGGAATTTGAGATTGATTCTGAAGAGGAAATGGATGAAGAGATGACCGATGAATCTGAAGAGATCGATGAGGATGAGGAAATCTTAGAGGACGATGTTGAAGAAGAAAGTATGACAATTATTGATGAGGACGAGACTGATGAGGAAATAGAAGAAGAAGTTGAGTTTGAAGAAGATGTTATAAATGATAATACGGATACAAAAATTCAGGTCGTTGAACTGAAAGACATTCCTCAAACAGAAGTTCGTGAAATTAATATCGACGAACAGGAGGATAACGATTTTGAATCCATGCCTTCGTCTCAGCAAAAACCATCATTCGATCGCCCGGTTATGCATGAAATTCCGAAACCTGAAGATCAGATTCAGGAAAAGAAGGTAGTTGGTGAAACATTCAGGAAAGAGCGCTCTTTAAATGATACAATCGGCGAAAACAACTCAACTGAATCAAACCTATCCAATGGTCCAATAGCAAATTTGCGTTCAGCAATTGGGCTGAATGACCGTTTCCTTTTTATAAGAGAGATTTTTGAGAATAATACGGACAGATACAATATGATCATCGATAATCTTGACAAACTGGAAACCATACAGCAGGCAGTTGATTATCTAAAAGCGAATATCACTCTTCAAAAGAATGACACAAGCATGAGATTTGTAGACCTGTTGAAACGTCGCTTTAGTAAATAACCGACATAGAAAGCTACATACAGGACAACGGAACTTTTCATTTCACTTCCGTTGTCCTGATTTTAATAACATGAATTGTTCGTTTCCTGACGCACAATATAAAACTTTAGACCTGAATAATGGGTAAATTATTTTTAGTACCTACCCCAATTGGCAACCTGGAAGACATGACCCTTCGGGGAATCCGTATTTTGAAGGAAGTAGATGTGATTCTAGCTGAAGATACAAGAACATCTTCGAAACTTCTTAGCCATTTCGAAATCAAAAACAAACTTATTTCGCATCATAAATTCAACGAACACAAGACAGTTGAAATGATTGCCAGGCAAATTGAAGACGGGAAAAACGTTGCCCTTATTTCGGATGCCGGAACACCCGGGATTAGCGATCCTGGTTTCCTGCTTGTAAGAACATGCCTGGAGAAAGATATTGACGTTGAATGTTTACCTGGAGCAACAGCATTGATACCTGCTTTGGTTAATTCAGGTTTTCCGACCGACCGTTTTACTTTCGAGGGTTTTCTTCCGCAGAAAAAAGGCAGACAAAAAAAAATCAAGGATTTAATAACTGAAACAAGAACGATGATTTTTTACGAATCACCGTATCGTCTGGTGAAAAGCCTTGAGCAGTTTGCTGAATTTCTGGGTCCCGATCGAAGAGCATCAGTATCCAGAGAATTATCAAAGTTTTACGAAGAAAATAAAAGAGGCACATTTGCTGAACTTATCGAACATTTCAGCGCAAAAACAATCAAAGGTGAGATTGTTATTGTTATTGAAGGTTTCAAAATTGAAAAAGACGAGGATGACGAATGAGAACCTATAATCATCTTTTCTTTGACCTTGACAATACGCTCTGGGACTTTACCGCCAATTCCTGTCTGGCAATGAGAGAGACTCTTGAACAAACAGAAATACTTTCGCAGCTTAATTCATTTGATTCATTTTTTCTTGTTTATGAGCAAATCAATAAATCACTCTGGAAAGATTATCACAATAAAAAGATCACAAAACAAATTCTAATAGTTGAACGGTTTTCCAAATCACTTCAGGAATTTGGAATTCGCAATCAAAACTGGGTGGAATTAAACAAACAATATCTGGAGAACATGGCGATTCAAACTGGTATTTTTCCAAAAACAATCGAAACACTGAGAATCCTAAAAGCAAAGGGATATCAAATGCACATTATTACCAATGGTTTTAATGAAGTACAGCACTTAAAACTCGCCAACTGCGGTTTATCCGAATTCTTCACAAAAGTGTTTATTTCTGAAGACATTAAGACGACAAAACCACATCGTGAAATATTTGAACATGCTTTAAAAACGACAAATGCATCCAAGAAAAAAAGCATTATGATAGGCGATTCCTGGGAAACAGATATCATGGGTGCTCTTAATTTTGGTATGGATCAAATCATGTTTTTGAATAATGGTTTAAATGATGTGCCAGGGGCTCTAAATTCAGGAGAATTTACCATAAACACACCTTTTTCAAGGTTAACCCATTCAAATCAGACATGGTTTATCAACGAAATAGCTGATTTAATCCTTATTCTTTAATTTAGACAAATTCCGAATAATTTATAATTTGTTATTCAAAAACAACTACAATCATCTATCTGACTTCACTTTATACTCAAAATCACAATCTATTCAATTCAAGAGAAACATTTAATATTTCTTAACAATGTTAAAATATGTATATATTTTTCTATTTGGTGTAACCTTCCTATGTACATTTTTTTAAATTTGTGGTTCAAATTATTTAAACGGAAGCTCTCCGATTAATTAGTTTCTTTTAAAGGGGTCTCGAAATTCTGATAAAATTCCTGATTATATTGATTTGGGGGAATCAATTAATCCAGTTGAAAAATTAAACGGAAATAGAATTGGAATTTACCTGACTTATTTTTCACAAATAAATGATGCTGTTAAATTTAAATTTATTTTACATGAAAAAAATCGCGTTATTACTTGCATTCTTTGCAATTGGTTTGCAGGTCCTTGTGGCCCAAACCAAGGAGATCTCAGGTACAGTAACCTCTGCCGATGATGGAGGTGCTATCCCTGGAGTTTCGGTTTCAGTAAAAGGAACAACCTTAGGAACAATCACTGACATGGACGGTGTGTTCAAGTTAAAAGTTCCTCAGGATGCTAAAATTCTTGTATTTTCTTTTGTAGGTATGACTACTCAGGAAGTATCAATTGGCAGCCAGTCTACAATTAATGCTAAATTATCATCGGACAACATTGCTGTTGATGAAGTTGTAGTTACAGCATTGGGCATTACCCGTGAAAAGAAATCATTGGGTTATTCTGTTCAGGAAGTTGGATCAGATGAAATTAGTAAATCTTCCCAGTCAAATGTTATGAATGCATTGTCTGGTAGAGTTGCCGGTGTTACCGTTGGTTCAAGCTCAGGTAGTCTTGGAGGTTCTTCACGCGTTACAATTCGCGGAGCCAATTCGGTAAACGGAGATAACCGCCCGTTATATGTTGTTGATGGTATTCCATTCGACAACAGAGATTTCAATAGTACTGACGCTGCGCGTGGTGCTGGTGGTATTGATTATGGTAGTATGGCAAATGATATTAACCCTGATAACGTTGAAACAATCTCAGTGTTGAAAGGGGCTCAGGCTAGTTTACTTTATGGTGCCCGCGGATCAAATGGTGTAATTTTAATTACTACGAAAAAAGGAACATCTAAAAAAGGAATTGGCGTTGATGTATCAACAGGTGTAACATTCGAGCAGGTATCTTTGTTGCCTAAATACAATACCACTTATGGTGGAGGTTATCCTTTTTCAGAACAGGAAATTAATGGCATTACCTATAACAATACTTCGTTCAAAACTTAGTTATTTATCTGATTTACAGCAAAATAACTGATTATTTATTAGATTAAAACCGCAGAGATTTGTATCTTTAAAGTATTAATTACCAGTTAATTACTTTAATTATGGCCACCTCTGCG
>JBGSUC010000055.1:0-49798 GCA_041736275.1 Prolixibacteraceae bacterium | reverse complement strand
ATATTTCCCTTGGTTCATTTTCGGTAGAATTTGCCCCAAATGAAATATTCCTGAAATCGTCACGCAAGAAAAAGCACTACAAATAATTGATTATCAAATTTATCAAAGAACGTTTTAATATTTTAACGAGACATTAGTGTTAAGATATGAAAGGTAACAACTTTGTAGTCTTATCATTATTTATTCACAATGCAAAATTTAATATGATGAAATGTAAAGATGCATTATCAAAATATCGTCAGGAAACGAAAACGTGTGACACGTTTTTCAGGCCGCAAAAAACTGGTTTTAACGCAAAAATAGGTAAACAATTAAAGAAGATTATTTTTATCGGCAGCCTGGCAGGGATCGGATTATTCATGAATAGTTGTATGGCAGGCTATGTGACTTCTGAGCCAACTTACTCTGAATATTCGAGACCACAGCGTCCAAGTGACGTCCATGTTTGGATTGACGGTGACTGGGTATATAATCAGTCGAGTCATGTGTATGTTCAAAAGAGGGGTTATTGGACAAGACCCCAACCAAATCGTATTTACATTAAAGGTTCCTGGCAATCTTCTTCAAAAGGAAAACATTGGGAAAAGGGTCGTTGGGAGAAAAATAAGAATTATAAAAAAAACCGCCACTCCGGAAATCGTCATCAGAAAAACCGTCGCTCCAGATAATCACTTCAACAGAGCAAACAAACTAAGGGGAAAAGGCTGTTAAAAAGTAACTGACCTTTAAAATGTACAGTTTCATATTCGTGTGTTCAGGTAACTAAAACTATGAACAGATTTTTCGATTTATAGGTTTTTCACCATTGCCATAGCCTTCAGGAAAGGTTAAAAAAGGAAAGCAAATATCGGCTTTAGCACAGATTAATTAATATTTGGGCTAAAGTTGATTGCAAAAATCAATCTACCCAAAAACATAAATTCCATAGCTGTTTATTGAAAACAAATAATCCATGGTTCTGAAAACGATAAAGTCAGAACCCAAAATTAAAAATTACGATGAATGAAATAATTGAAATTAAAAGACAGCAAACGATAAGTTTCGACAACAAATTTGTCGAATTTATTGAGGATGAATTAAATGATGAATTTTCAGCGGGAAAAATACAATTAGTAAGTAAGGCGGTTGAAAGTGCCGATTTGTTTGTTCTGGTTGAAGAAGTAAAAACAGCCATTCATCAGTTAATTTATCAGAATGGTGTGAATTCTAATCAGGACATTCCGGATTATATCTGCGAAAAAGTTAAATCCAATTACATCTTCCTGAATAACCTGTTTTTGCAAAGCACAGGCTTTACCATTGATAGATATATCAACACGAAGAAAATTGAACTTATAAAGGAAATACTGATTTACGACGAACTGGATATTGAAACGATTGCCTGCAAGTTGAATTACCAAAACGCAACACATTTTGTAGAAGAGTTTAGAAAAGAAACTGGTGTGTCGCCTTCTTTTTACAGATTGCTTCGAAAGACAAGTTCTTACGAATACCAAAATGTGTGAATTATGTAAAATTTTGCTGGTTTGTTATAGTAATTCTGAATATTTTTTGGCTTTACTTTAAAATGAAATCTAATAGATTGTAAATGAGCTAAAAAATAGATTGCTTCCTCTTATTACGACTCTGATAAAATGGAAGAGGTACAGGTATTCATCGAACTAATTTATACCAAAAATCAAAGTGTATGAAACTTTACATTAAAAACATGGTTTGCAACCGTTGTAAAACAACAGTGAGATCAGAACTGGATAAAATTGGTATTCCATACAATACGGTAAAAATTGGCGAAGTAGGCCTCAGCAAACACATAACTTCAGAACAAAGGAATCTGTTACATGCTGCTTTGCAGAAAAATGGGTTCGAACTAATTGACGATCAGAAAAATGAACTTATTGAGAAACTGAAAAAATCGATTATTGATTTGGAGCATTATTCGAATGAGAATTTGGAAATGAGTTTTCCGGATTTTATCAGCCTTTTTGTGGATGATAACTTTATTTCTTTAAACAAATTGTTTTCTGAAATAGCAGGCATGACCATTGAGAAATACATCATCAAACGGAAAATTGAACAGATAAAAGAGATGCTGGTTTACGAGGATCTCAACCTCGATCAAATCGCTATTAAAATGCATTACAGCACTACGGCATCATTATCAAACCAGTTTAAACACGAAACGGGTTTAAGTCCTGCACATTTTAAGAAACTCGGGGATACCAGAAACATCATTCCCGAACTTAATTGAAAATTTGCCACATTTAATTCATTTATGTGAAGACAACAAAACATCATATTACAAACAATTTGGATTCTGCTAAAGAAAGCAGGTCTCAAGCAGATAGAATCGCTGAACTGGAGACCCTATTACCTGTTAATGCCAACAAAAATAGGACATCTGAAAGTCAATTATTACTGCGGATGTCAAAAATGGAAGAAATAAATATTCAGTTGGAGAATCTGCTTGAAGACGAAAAAAAGAAACGATCTGAAGTTATTGCAAACAATGCAAAATTTCTTTCTCTTGTAGCACACGATCTTAAAAATCCCTTTACTACAACAATAGGTATTCTGTATTTATTGCAGGATCATCTTAATGATTTAGATAAAACTGAAATACAAAGACTGGTTGACATGGCTGCCATTTCTTCGGTCAGAACATTAAACCTACTTGATAGCCTTTTGGCCTGGTCGATTCTGCAAAACAATCAAAAAAGCTTTAATCCCGAAAAAATCAATCTTCGTGAAATAATCATTAACGAATTTGAAAGTTTTAATATCTCGGCTATTAACAAGGAAATAACAATGGATCATTCCATCGCCCCGGGGTTGCATATAACAGCAGACATACAGATGGTCAAAACAATATTCAGGAATTTAATCAGTAACGCCATTAAATATTCAAATACAGGTGGAGTCATTTTTATATGTGCCACCGAAGGCAGACAATTTATTGAAATTGAAATCAGGGACAATGGCATAGGTATGTCGCAAAAGACAAAAGAGAAGCTTTTTAAAATTGATGAGTTTCATTCAATGACTGGTACGAATAGTGAACAAGGTACCGGTCTGGGGATTTTGTTTTGCAAGGAATTTATTGAGATGCATGGCGGAAAAATCTGGGTAGAAAGTGAAACTGGTAAAGGCTCTGTGTTCAAATTCACATTACCCCATTATATTTAAATTTATGAAACCAACATTAAATATTCCGGACCAGGCTATTGAAGAAGTAGTAATCGTTCTCAATGCGCTTTTAGCTGATGAACGTGTGCTTTATGCAAAAATAAGGAATGCCTACTGGAACTATAGTAGACTGAGCTATTATGAACTGCATAAGTTTTTTAAAATTCAATATGAACTACTTGACGAGATGGTAAACAATATCGCTAAAAGGGTTCATTTACTGGGGTATCTTGTAATGGGGTCTATGAAGGATTTCCTGAGTATTACCCGGCTATGCGAGGAAAGCAACAATTTTGATCATTCAACACTCATCACACAAACATTGGTTAACGATCACGAAACGATTATTGGAATCATCAGGAAAGAAATCATTCCTCTTACCAACAAGCTCAACGATTTGATCACAACCGATTTGGTAACCGGTATAATGGAGCAACACGAAAAGATGGCCTGGATGTTAAATTCATTCTTGTCAGAACCTGCTTTCAGCGCAACTAAGCACATTCTAACAATTACAGAAGAGGGTCAAAAGGAACAATTTCAAAGAAATTGGGGTAACATGCGATTTTAATATTTCTTCAAAATAACAACAGTAAAATGTGAGAATTGTGTAAATTTTTACAAAAATTCTGTAACATCTTAGCCAGTAAAGGTTTGTATGTTTATAGTAATAATTAGTTGTAATGAATTAACGTAAAACAGAAATCATGAAACCAACCGCTAAAATTCCAAACCAAAATGATGAAGTCGTTGTTACGTTTCTCAATCTTTTACTGGCCAATGAATATGTACTTTATACCAAAACCAGAACTGCACACTGGAATATTGACGGTTCAAACAACTTCGAGCTTCATGTATTTCTTGAAAACCAATACAACTCAATCGATGTAATGATCGATGAAATAGCCGAACAGATCCGTTCGCTCAGGCATTATACGCTCGGCTCCCTGAAAGATTTTCTGAGTATTGCTCAGATGAGTGATGATAATCACAATTTTAGTCAATCAGGTGAGATTTTCGAAACGCTGCAAAAGGATCATGAAAAGATTATTAGTATTCTTCAACATGAAATATCATCCGTCACAACCAAATTAAATGATATGAATACCGCTGTTTTTTTTACCAGATTATTGGAACAACATAAAAAAATGTCCTGGATGCTTAGATTCCTTTCATCAAATCCGGAATATAAAATGAGCCAGCAAATTCCTACTAATTCAAGTCAGCTTATAGATTGGCAGGATTAAGCACCAGAATAAATATAAAAGAACAGAAATTGCATAACAGGGTTATTATACTCCAGAAGGAAATGGCTGTTAACAACTGAAAATCAGTACAATTAAAATTTGCTATGACAGCAAACCCAATACCTGCAAAAGCCTCAGGATGGATCGACACCTAACGAAAAATTAAAAGAATACTTTGGGGCATTATTGCTCTGCCTGTAATCTGTTTCAGTCTGTTTATCTACGGATAATACTTTTACACTTTCAGCGATGGTTACCGCGCCGGATTGTTGCAGAAATTCTCTCACAAAAGTAATCTGATTAAAACCTATGAAGGCGAAATGATTCTTAGCAGCGTTACTGGTAATCAGAACGTGGCTATCGCGTCCGAAAAGTTCTATTTTTCGGTAACAAGTAAAGGCCTGGCAAATCAATTCGATACCATACAGGGATAAATGGTTATCGTTTATTACGGGCAAAAACACGGAGCATTGTTCTGGCATGGCGAATCGGAATATATTGTTGACAGCGAAAAGCGAATACACTGATTCCGGATTAAACAGAACTTTATACGATAAAAAATAATGAAAACATGAACGACGAACCAGATTTAACAGATGCGCAGTTACTGCGCGAAAATGCTGAAAAGGAATTGGAGAAAACGCAAAACAAAACGATTCTCACATCGATAGAAACTGATGTAAAAAGAATCGTTCACGAGTTGCAGGTGCACCAGATTGAACTGAAAATGCAGAATGAAGAGTTGAACAAGGCCAATGAAAAAGCAGAAGCTGCTCTAAAGAAATACACCATGATGTATGATTTCGCTCCAATGGGCTATTTTACACTCGATCAAAACGGGATAATCTATGAACTGAATTTTACCGGAGCTGATATGCTTGGGTTACGACGTTTTAGTCTGATAAACAGCAATTTAAAATTATTTATTTCAGAAGAAACGCTGCCCCTATTTAATGATCTTTTGAGGAGAATCTATTTGGGCAAATCCAAGCAATCGTGTGAATTGATGCTTAAACTTGACACTGACCGTTTATTAGCTGTTTATATGGAAGGGATTATAACCAGGGAGGATAATAAATGCCTTTTGTCGCTTGTCGATATTACTTGGTTCAAAAAGTAACGAAACTATTAAATCAGGAAAATGCAATGGAAGGAAATTTAACCCTAAAATGCAGAACAATCTATAGATTATCCTGAAGACATTAACATCAAACCATCATCCTCGTAGCGTCATGCCGAACTAGTTTCAGCATCTCTTACCAATGCTACCCTGAAATAAATTCAGGGTGACTGCGACAATAATAATTGAGATTACAGTATAACAGAATAATTAAAAAACATTACACATAAAGATAAAACCTACACAAATACATAGAGCATGGATCTTTACATTAAAAATATGGTAAGCAATCGATGCAAACTAATAGTGAAATCTGAACTTGAAAAACTTGGGTTGCATTTTAAAACGATAAATCTGGGAGTGGTGGAAATTACAGACGACCTTTCCAACGAAGACAAAAATCTGCTGAATATCAACCTGAAAAAGTCAGGATTGAGCATTATTGAAAACAAAAAAGGTATCTTGATTGATAAAATTAAAATTATTATTATTGAGTTGGTTCATTATTCAGAAAATCAGATTAAAACAAACTTGTCTTATTATTTAAGCCAAAAATTAGATTACGATTACACCTATTTAGCAAATCTGTTTTCGGAACTTCAGGGCATTACCATCGAACATTTCTTTCTGAATCACAAAATTGAACGGGTGAAGGAACTGCTTGTTTACGACGAATTAAGTATTACCGAAATAGCAAACCTAATGCACTACAGCAGTGTGGCCCACCTGTCGAATCAATTTAAAAAAATGACTGGATTAACTCCTTCCCATTACAAACAACTTAAGGCTAAAAACCTCAACACGCTGGAAAAAATGTGACTAATGTAATTCCATTTTCAATTCTATGCCTTACCAATGTTTCAACATTGACAGCACACAAAAAACTATTCCAGTTAAAATTTCAGCAATTGTTTATATTTTATTCAATTATTCCCTGCCTATCCTCAGTCAGGGAATAGAAACAAAACGGTGAATAAAAGTTGCCATTTTTATACCCGGATTGATTCTCTACGTGAAATTTAAACAACTTCTAAGACCAACAGGGGAACTGTTAATTGTGTAAATAATTGCATAGTTATGTAACATACTTTGATATTTGGTTGCATAACTATCTGAAACATCCGAATTACCTGATTGTAATTGCTGAAATTGCGCTTATTCCACTGATATTTAATTTGCATTTCACTGCAATCATGTTATTTATAAGAATAAAAAAAAAACAGCACCCAAATATTGGTGCCGTTAAATACTGAGTCATCTTCGATATTACTACGTACGATATCGAAGGCATCCCTTTCTTTTCTTAGTCCGAAAGTCTCAAGTAATTTTAATTCATTCTTTAATCTTTTTGTCTTCATCGTATAGCCGATAACTCCCCGGCATACGATTCCTACGAATCAAAAACCCATTTAAAATAGCTGAAGTTGACAGTTGTTTTAAACAGGTTCAATACTGAAACAATAACTTCCCGATCAGGATTTACCCGCGGATAACTCTCAATATGATTGCAATGATTGCGATGCCCAACAAAATATGTATGATTCCGCCAACCTGAAAAGCGAAGAATCCAACGGCCCAACCAATGATTAAAATGACTGCTATAAGATAAAGTAGATTTCCCATGATATTAAGTTTTAAGTTATTTGAATTTGACGATGTAAAGTTGCTGTCATTTGGTTACATAACTGTTACACAATTCAGAGAAAAAATTACAGGATTCACACATTAGTCTGTTTTACAAAACGGTTAAAAACACATACCAACTACTCCCCTATTTTTATATTTAATTATTTTATAATCAGGCCATTCAAAAATATGTGAATAATATAATTCTTTTCTAAAGTTATGTAATACTTAACGGGCAAAAGGTTCTCAACTTAGCATCTTAATATTCATTTAAAAAGCAGTATAAAAAACAGCATCACTTATAAATAAAAGTGAGCAGGAGTTAAGAAATATGGTGTACAAAGAAGTTTTCAAATCATAAAACATCGTTTAAGAACATCAAATAATTAAAGCTATGGAAAACAGGATAGAAAAAACACACGCCGGCAAAGCCCGGGCTGAATTTATTAAAGTAGAAACCAATGTGAACCTTCATATTACCGATGCTGGTGAAGGTAAGCCAATTGTTTTAATACCCGGCTGGCCATTAAGCGACGAAATGTATGAGTATCAATACAACGAACTGATTAATAACAATTTTCGGGTCATTGGAATTACCTTAAGAGGTTTTGGAAAATCGGATAAACCTTACGGAGCATACAATTACGATGTACATGCATTGGATATTAAGCGGGTTTTAGACAAACTGGATATTAAAGATGCTGTTTTGGTTGGTTTTTCGATGGGCGGTTCAATTGCGGTTCGGTTTGTTTCAGCTTATAACGATGGTCAGGTTGCCAAATTGGTTCTGGCAGGAGCCGCAGCTCCAATCTGGACACAACGTGAAGATTTCCCATACAACCTGCCACAAAGTGCGGTTGATGACCTGATTAAATTGAACTATAAGGATCGGCCAAAGCTTTTATCTGATTTCGCAAAGATATTTTCAGCTACCGAAACTTCCTTAAATGAAGGGATTGGCAATTGGCTGAATGGAATAGGATTGAGTGCTTCGTCATATGCAACGGCTGAATGTCTGGTTGCTTTACGTGATACTGACCTTCGGCCGGATATAGCAAAAATAACTATTCCAACATTAATCATGCATGGTAAAAAAGACAAAATATGCTCTTTTGATCTTGCGGAACAAATGAAAGCCGGAATCGCAAATTCACACCTCGTTGCTTTTGCCAAAAGTGGTCATAGTTTATTTCTGGAAGAAACTCAGAAGTTTAATACTGAACTGATCAAATTTGCCGGGAAATAAGATATGGTTAAATTATCCCGTGTCTTGCCAGTCATAAATTAAAAATCGATGAAACCCTTCAGAAAAAATGAAAACTAATATTAATGCTAAAGACTTTCCAATAATTTGCGTGGGCGGTTCTGCAGGAGGTCTCGATGCTTATACCCGCTTACTTAAGAATCTCCCTAAGGATATGGGTGTTGCAATCGTCATTGTAAATCACCTCAGACAGGTAGCCACTATGTTACACGAGATTCTTCCACGCTTTACCAAAATGCCGGTAGAGTTGATTACGGAAAAATTAGATATCGAACCCAATCATGTGTTTATTATTCCGGAAAAGCGCGATTTGCATGTACTTGATGGTGAGTTTCGACTAAAGCCGATTTCAAAGCCTCATGGCTGGCCCGATGTGATTACTGTTTTTATGCGTTCGCTTACTGAAAATTGGGATGGCAAATTAATTGCAGTTATTGTCTCTGGTTACGATGGCGATGGAGCAGATGCACTCTGCGGAATAAAAGAAGTTGGCGGCATTACCATCGCTCAGAAACCCGAAACCGCTGCACAGCCTGATATGCCGAAGAGTGCAATAGAAAGTGGATGTATCGATTTTATACTTTCGCCTGAAGAGATAGCCAAAGAAATCAAACGAATTGTGCACCTAAAAAAAGTCGAACAATAACTCAGAGTATGAAAACTATACTTGTTTTTGTGTCAACGATTGATGGAAAGGTAACAAAATGGGGAGATCCACACATCAGACTCTGGACTTCAGAAGAAGATCGGAAATATTTTACTAAAATTTGGAGTGATGCCCGACTTATCATTATGGGAAGCAATACCTATATTTCTGAAGCATTCAGACCAATATTAGATCATCTGCTAGTTGTTATGACCAGTCACCCGGACAAATATAGAAGTCAGGTGGTTCCGGACAAACTTGAATTTACAAGTAAAACTCCGGTTCAATTAACGAAACTCTATAAAAATAAAGGACATGAACTTATGTTGGTAGTAGGCGGCGCACATGTTGCTACTTCATTTTTAAAAGATAAGTTATTGGATGAAATCTGGCTCACTATCGAGCCTAAAATATTTGGTATTGGAGGCAATTTCGCAATTGAAGAAAAGCTTGACATCAATCTGCGCTTAATCAATATCGAAAAAATAAATAAACAGGGTACTCTAATTTTAAAATATGAAGTACTTAAGCATTGATTTTATTTCGGTGAAAATAGCCTGTCAATTTTATTGGCCAGATCGAAATCCAGTTGAGTTATTCCATTGGCTTCGTGATTAGTCAAAGAGATATTTACTTTATTATACGAATTGCTCCAATCCGGATGATGGTTCATTTTCTCGGCTTCAAGGGCAACTGCAGTCATAAACGAAAAGGCCTGAACAAAAGTTTTGAACTTAAATTCTCTGGTAATTGTATTATTTTCAATGGTCCAGTCCTTTAATTTTTCTTTCAGGAAACGGACAACTTCTTGTTCTGATAATGCTTTCATGGTGACATTTTTAATTTGGATTCATATCAAAAAAAATTAGGTCAAATGATATAGGTCAATTCCTGACCGATTCTTTGTTTATCGAACAAATCAAAATATAAACTGTTCATAATAAATAATTTATAATTTTTTAGGCAAAATCGGTAGGAATAATTTGAATCTGATGATTTGAATGATCTTTTTAAAAATAAAATTATGAACTACAGAACTGAAACCGACACCATGGGTGAAATACAAGTGCCAGCCGATAAATATTGGGGAGCACAAACTCAGCGGTCGTTGCAGAATTTCAGGATTGGCCCGCCTGCATCTATGCCCATTGAAATCATTCATGCATTTGGTTATTTGAAAAAATCAGCTGCTATAACAAACCATAAAATGGGTTTATTATCCACCGATAAAATGACTATCATCTCTAAGGTATGCGATGAAATTATTTCAGGAAAATTGGATGATCAGTTTCCGCTCGTTATCTGGCAAACAGGTTCGGGAACCCATACCAATATGAATGTGAATGAGGTTATTGCAAACCGGGCTCATGTTTTATCGGGCAATCAGTTAGGAGAAGGAAAGCGGTTGATTCATCCAAACGATGATGTAAACAAGTCGCAATCGTCAAACGATACTTTTCCGACAGCCATGCATATTGCAGCCTACCGTAAGATTGTTGAACATACGATTCCCTCCATAGAAATCCTGAGAAACACGCTGGCCGGAAAATCAAAAGATATGGCTCAAATTATAAAGATTGGCCGCACACATTTTATGGATGCAACCCCGATTTCACTCGGGCAGGAATTCTCGGGTTATGTGTCGCAAATGGAGCATGGAATCAAGGCACTGAAAAATACCCTGGTCCATCTATCAGAATTAGCCATTGGCGGAACCTCGGTAGGCACAGGTTTAAATGCTCCTGAAGGATATGACAAAGAGGTTGCGGCTACTATTACCCGTTTAACACGTTTGTCGTTTATTTCTGCTGAAAACAAGTTTGAATCGCTGGCAGCCAATGATGCACTGGTTGAAACACATGGAGCAATCAAACAACTGGCCGTTAGCCTGATGAAAATTGCAAACGACATCCGGATGCTGGCCTCAGGTCCCCGTTCAGGAATTGGAGAAATAAATATTCCGGCGAACGAACCGGGGTCTTCCATTATGCCGGGCAAAGTAAACCCTACACAGGTAGAAGCAATTACAATGGTTTGTGCACAGATCATAGGAAACGACACCACCATTTCTGTTGCCGGATTAAGCGGCCAGTTCGAGCTCAATGTATATAAACCGGTCATGATAAATGCTTTTTTGCAATCGGCTACACTTATCGGAGATGCCTGTCGGTCATTCAACGAACATTGTGTTGCTGGAATTGAACCCAATTTGGAGCGAATTAATGAAAACCTTACTAATTCATTGATGCTGGTAACGGCATTAAACCCTCATATAGGATATGACAATGCGGCCAAAATTGCCAAAAAAGCCTATGCCGAAAATACAAGTCTAAAAGAAGCCGCTTTAAAACTTGGACTTTTAACCGGACAGCAATTTGATGAATGGGTTGTTCCGCGCGATATGATTGGCCCAATTAAATAAGTCCGTGACGACCGAATCCCACCTATCGGTTTAAGCATATAGTTCCCATATTTGATATAAAACAAATCAGAACGAAGAGTCGATAATTTACATATTATTCTGGCTCTTAGCGTATTGGTCACGAACGCTTCTGAACCGGATTACTTCGGTTATCAGCGAACGTTTGCTGGATGTGCATGATTTGAATCCTTTTAGTCACGATAAAATACCCCAAAATGGTTGCCAAATTGCGCCCCACTTCGTCGCTGTCAAAATCCCAACAGTAGAGAAAGATAATCTACATTTTTTGTACAAGTGCTAAATTGCAAGTCTCCAACCTGATGATTGAAAAGTTTTTCTATATTTAGAATAAAAAACTGTCGCATTAAAATGCACAAGAATCAAAAAAATCCCAAGTCTGACCGGGTCAATCTTCGCCAAAGAGCAGAAGAATTGCTCAAAAATAAACCTTTTAAACCCGGTTCTCAACTTTCCGAAGTTGAAGTATTGAAACTTCTTTATGAACTTCAGGTTCATCAGATAGAACTCGAAATGCAGAACGAGGAACTCCGTTTGGCATATGAACGGGAAGCTGAACTGGCTAAGGATAAATACATTGAACTATACGATTTTGCGCCTTCAGGTTATTATACGATTTCAAAAGATGGCGAAATTGTTGATTTAAACTTCACTGGCGCAAAAATGCTCGGGAAAGAACGCACGGATCTAAAGAAAAACCGGTTTGGTTTTTTTGTTACCGATGATACGCGTGCGGATTTCAATGGATTTGTTGAGAAAATATTTAAAAGCAGATCCACTGAATTAATCGAAGTCAGGCTTGTTCGAAATGATAATTCTTTAATCAATGTCATACTTACAGGTACAATTTCAGCAAATGGGGATCAATTTCTACTGGCTGCAGCAGATATTTCTGAGCGTAAACTGGCAGAAGAGAAACTTCGGGTTAGTGAGGAGAAATGGCATAACCTCTTTCATATTTTACCAGTTGGGGTTTCAATCGTTGATGATCAAAACATGTGTACCGAATGTAATCCTGCACTGGCTAAAATATTGGATATTTCAAATGAAAGTCTACTGAAGGGGGACTTCAAAAACAGAAAATACATAAGGCCTGATCACACATTAATGGACATTGATGAATTTCCCAGCATTCGTTCATTGAAAAAGCAAAAAACTATTGAGGATAAAGAAATCGGTGTTGTAAAAGAGGACGGAAATATTATCTGGACAAATATTTATGCTGCTCCTTTGTCTGATGGGAAAAGTTCTGTTACAGTAACTGTTGATGTAACAGAACAAAAACAGACACTGGAGAAGCTTCGGGAATCAGAATACCGTTATAAAAAACTTTTTGAAAATTCAGGCTCTGGTATTATTATCATAGACAAGGATGGAAAATATTTATGGGTAAATAAAAAAGCAGCTGAAAAATTTGGAGTATCAGAAAAAGAAGTTGAAGGAAAAACAATTTTCGATTTTCTACCCTTCGATGAAGCACAAAAATATTACGAATCAAATAAATTAGCTATCGAGTCAGGTGAAATTCGTGAATATGAAGACACTTTCATTTTACCTACAGGCAAAAAAACCTTTTTGATTGTTGATCAATGTCTTCAGGATGGATCGGGCAATAATTATGCTTTGCAGAGCAGCTCAATAGACATAACCGAATACAAAAAAGCAGAAAAAGCATTAAAGGTAAGCGAAAAGAGATATCGAATGATGTTTCAGCACATGAACGCGGGTTTTGCACTTCATGAAATGATTTTCGATGAAATGGGAAAGCCTTGCGATTACCGGTTTTTGGAAATTAATCATGCTTTCGAAACATTAACTGGTCTTAAAGCACATGAGTTGATTGGAAAAACTACTTTGGAAGTTCTGCCTGAGACAGAACCGTATTGGATTAAAGCTTATGGAGAAGTCGCTTTAACAGGTAAAACTTTAAATTTTGAAAACTACAGCGCAGAGTTAAAAAAATATTTTCAGGTTAGTGTATATTCCCCTGAACACGGAAAATTTGCAACCACTTTTATCGATGTCACTGAAAGTAAAATAGCAGATGAAGAGAAACGTAAATTGCATGAAATACAGAAACAGTTGATAAAGCACATGACCGAAATCAGGGAAAACGAACGTGCTATCATTTCGCGGGAAATCCATGACCAGCTTGGGCAGTCGATGACTGCTTTAAAGCTTGATTTGAATTGGCTCCAGGCAAAAACGAATGAAGATCATGATATAAAGGAAAAACTATCAGGTATGGTAGAGATTGTAACTTCAACAATAAAAAATGTTCAGCGAATATCATCAGAACTTCGCCCGGGAATACTGGATGATTTGGGTTTGGCAGCGGCCATTGAGTGGTATGCTGAAGAATTTGAGAAACGGACTAATTTATTGGTTGTTCTGGATCTTGATGAAGTTCAGTCACACGATGAAAATGCAAATCTTGCACTTTTCCGGGTCATGCAGGAATCGCTAACCAATGTCATTCGTCACGCCCAGGCTAAAACTGTTCATATTTCATTACAAAAAATTGATGAGCATATTGTTTTGGATATTGAGGATGATGGAATCGGAATTCCAATTGAAAAATTAAAATCAATAAACTCATTGGGAATATTTGGAATGAACGACAGAATAAAACAAGCAAGAGGCACCATCGATATTTTGAGCGGATCAGATGCCGGAACTAAATTGCGGATTTGCATTCCTCTTTGGGAAGAAACTGAGTGATTCAGTTTAATCCGGTTGAAGGAATTAAACATCATTCCGTCAGGCATGCAATGTTTATAGAAAATAAAACAATGATGATGAATTACCAGCCTGCCGTCAGGTACGAAATAATGTATTTCGGCTATGCCTTTTTGAAGTGAATGAACTTTCCATCCCTGAAAAGATGGGAAAATGGAATATGTTATTGAATTGATCTGTTGAAATTGTTATTAAAAACGTGCCTTCAGGCAAAAGTTGGTCATAGAAAACCAACACGCACAAATTAAACAATATGCCGTCAGGCACGCAATATTCTGTTATGAAAATACTAATTGCTGATGATCATTCTATAGTGCGCCGGGGACTCAGACAAATCCTGCTGGATTTAAATATCTTCTCCACGATAGAAGAAGCGACTGACGGAAATGAAGCTCTTGATAAGATTAAGGGCGAATCCTATGATTTTGTTATTCTTGATATTTCGATGCCGGGATTGAGTGGACTCGATATTCTTGAAAAACTGAAAGCCTTAGGTATAAAACGCAACATCTTAATTTTAAGTGTATATCCACAAAATCAATATGCAATTCGTGCTCTGAGATTGGGAGCTTCAGGCTATTTGTCTAAAGAAAGCGCATTTAACGAACTAGAACTTGCCATTCAACGGATTTCGCTCGGGCAAAAATACATCTCATCTGAAATTGCTGAAAAACTGGCGTTTAATTTAAAAGATGATCCTGAAATTTTGCTTCATGAAAAACTATCGGAACGCGAATTTCAAATTATGTGTATGTTAGCCCAGGGAGTATCGGTGACTGAAATTGCACGAAAACTCAACATAAGCGATAAAACGGTTAGTACCCACAGAATCCGTACACTCCAGAAAATGGATATGAAAAAGAACGCAGAACTTACCTTGTACGCAATAAAAAACGGATTGCTCGAATAGAAACTCTTATCCCAGTAGGGATTCCCCTACAAAAATATCAGTCTTCCCCCTACATCAGTTGGTGGTGGTTTGTCTTGTAATTGCCTGTAGGTAAGCCTACCTTTAGAAGTGTAATTTGATTAATTACAAACTGATGAATGCAAATTCCGGTCAATTTAAAAAAGTGGATGTGCTGGTTGTCGAAGATAGCTCTACACAAGCCCAACAGTTGAAATATCTTCTGGAGAAACACCATTACATCGTAGTAATAGCTAATAATGGGAAGAATGCATTGGAGTTGCTCGAAACGGTGGTACCCAAAATTATTATTACCGATATATGTATGCCTGAAATGGATGGCTACGAATTTTGCCGCAAAGTGAAAGAGCAGGAAAAGTACCTGGCAATTCCCATTATCCTGTTAACATCGCTGTCAAATCCTGAAGATGTATTGGAAGGGCTGGAATGCGGAGCCGATAATTTTATTACTAAACCGTATTCAGAAGAATACCTGCTCTCGCATGTGGAACAGATTATAGCAAGCCGTAAGCTTCAACAATCCGAACGTGTCAGAATTGGGGTGGAAATAATGTTTGCCGGCAAGCGGCGGTTCATTACAGCCGATCAGCAACAAATGCTTACCCTCCTGATTTCGACATACGAAGCGGCGGTTATCCGCAATGCCGAATTGTTAAATATTCAGGAAGAACTTCAAACCATCAACGAAAATCTCGAATCAATTGTTGAAGAACGAACTGCGGATTTGAAAAAAAATGAACTCAAATACCTCGATTTGTACAACAATGCTCCAGCCATGTTTATGTCGGTGGAATACCTGACGGGCAGGGTAATTGAATGCAACGATACACTCTTACGAAAAACAGGATTTAAGCGGAAAGAGGTAATTGGGCAACCTATTTTTGTACGGTTTCATCCTGATTGTCTGGAAAAAGTCAAAAACGATTTTCAGGAATTCAATGAAACAGGTGTTATTAAGAATTCAGAAATTGATCTGCTCACCGCCCTGGGAGGCAAGATTCCGGTGATTGGAAATTCTACTGCCGTAAGAGACGAAAATGGAAAGATTTTGCATAGTCGTTCTATTTTTCAGGACGTAAGTGAGGTTAAACAAGCACAGGAAGAGTTGCAGCAAAGTGAGGAACGATACAGGGCGGTGGCCGACTCTGCTGTCGATTCCATTATTACAATAGATAGCGAAGGAATAATGGTGGGTTGGAACCAGGGGGCAACCAAAACGTTTGGATATGAAGAAAAAGAAGTTATTGGTTTCCCGATAAACAATATTATACCTGAAAAACATGCGGATTTGCATCAGTCGAGTATAAACCGTATAGAACATGGAGGTGAACCACGCATGATCGGTAAAACAATTGAACTCAGGGGAAAACGGAAAAATGGAGAAGTATTTCCGATAGAGCTTTCATTGGCAGGCTGGAACACAATCAATGATCATTTTTATACAGGTATTATTCGCGATATTACCCGAAGGAAACTGGAGGAGGTTGAATTATTAAATGCCAAAGAAAGAGCAGAAGAAAGCGACCAGCTTAAATCAGCCTTTTTGGCCAACATGTCGCACGAAATCCGAACACCCATGAATGCGATCCTTGGTTTTTCAGAGATGTTAAATGATACGGAACTATCGGAGGAGAATAAGACGAAATACATTTCTTTCATTACTAATTCAACCAATCAGCTGTTGCATATTATTACTGATATTGTCGATATTTCTAAGGTCGAGGCCAATCAGGAAAAAATGCAACCCAAAGTTTTCAATCTAATCAATTTATTAAACGATATTAAAACTGCTTTCGAACCTCAGGCTGAAAAAAAGAACCTGAAGTTTCAGCTTCAAACTCATCTCCCGGCAACTTTGGTCAACATTTCGAGCGATCCTGATAAATTAAAGCAAATCATCAGTAACCTATTGGAAAATGCATTGAAATTTACTGATAATGGTACCATTAAACTGGATGTGGAGGCTCTTGAGAACCAACTTATCTTCCATGTTTCTGATACCGGAATTGGAATTGATTCTGCCTTGCATGAGGTTATTTTCGATCGTTTCAGGCAGGTGGAGACAGCGCTCACAAGAAAATTTGGTGGGTTGGGATTAGGACTGTCGCTGGCAAAATCGTATGCGGAGTTGCTCGGTGGGTCCATCCATCTCAAATCCATTCCTGGAAGCGGTACTACTTTTACTGTTGAATTACCTCTTATTCAGGAGATGGATCAATTTGCAGAAGATTTTGAAAATAAGGAATCTGCTCCGGTTTTGTGGGAAGATAAATTAGTTCTGATTGCGGAAGACGAAATAGTAAATACCATGTATCTCGAGGTTGTTCTAAAATCGATAGGAATACAATTGATATTTGCAAAAAACGGATTGGAAGCAGTTGAATTGTGCAAAACCAACAAGTCTATTTCGCTGGTGCTGATGGACATCAAGATGCCAGAAATGGATGGACTGACTGCCACCAGAATTATAAAATCATTCAGAAAAAATCTGCCAGTTATTGCCACAACAGCCTTTGCATTAAGCAGCGACCGGGAAAAATGCCTGGAAGCCGGCTGTAACAATTATCTGGCAAAACCAATTAAAAGAGACCTCCTGGTTGCCATGATGAATGAATATTTAAGTTGAGTTTCCAATTTATGAAAATGCTGATTCTGGCATTCTCCTATTGGTAAGCTGAACTAAAATGAACATAAATTCCAACAAAATGAAGATCATTATCGCCGACGATTCCTTGCTTTTGCGGGAAAGACTCAAAGAATTACTGCTGGATTTTAAAAACGTTTTGATTTCCGGAGAAGCAGGAAATGGGAAAGATGCCCTGAAACTAATTCAGGAAGGCGATCCGGATGTGGCCATACTGGATGTGCGCATGCCGGATATGAATGGGATTGAAGTCCTGAAAAAAGTCAGGGAATCAGGCCCGAGGCCGGTTGTCATTATTCTGACCAACTACCCCTATAAACAATACCGGGAACGTTGCATGGCTGAAGGTGCCGACTATTTTTTCGACAAGAATCAAAATGTTGGGGTATTAACCGAGATTATTGCTGATTTGGCTAACAAAATAAAAGCGGAATAAGATGGGACAATTGGTTGTTTTTACCCTTGATGAACAGTCTTATGCTCTGCCGTTGAATATGATTATTCGCATCATCCATTCAGTTGAAATCAGAAAATTGCCCAAAGCGCCGGAAATTGTTGCCGGAATCATCAATGTTAATGGCGAGATCATTGCTGTTATTGATGTTCGCAAACGATTTGGCATGAAATCGCGCGAAATTGAGGCAGATGATCAGTTGATCATTGCGGACACTGGGAAGAGAAAAGTAGCCTTGTGGGTGGATTCAGTTAACGGAGTTGAAAATATTGATTCGCATCAACGGGTCAACACAAGCGAAGATTTATCCTATGCAAAATACATTAACGGAGTTGTAAAAGTTGATGAACATCTGATTCTTATTTACGACCTCGAACAGTTTCTTAATTTGGAAGAAGAAAGCCGGCTGGAAATGGCGCTTACGATTGTCAAACAATGAAACAATCGATCACACATACGAGATTGGCAGAAGTTTGCGAAGTCATAGAGGCTCGTATGGGACTGCATTTCCCGGTGGAACGTTGGGATTTATTTATCCGTAACCTGGCGCAGGCTTCTGCTGCTTTTGGTTTTGAACACTTAGATGAATTTATTGACTGGCTGTTAACTGCCCTACCCGATCAGAATCAGATTAAAAAACTTGCTACATTCCTTACCATTTCAGAAACTTATTTTTGGCGAGAACCTCAGGTATTTAAAGCTTTAACCGATTTTATAATTCCTGGAATTATTAAAGCAAAACATGATTTGAACAGGAACATCAGGATATGGAGCGCAGGATGTTCAACCGGAGAAGAACCCTATTCGCTGGCAATTGCCCTCCGTGAGACTATACCGGATATTAAAGATTGGAAAATTCAGATTCTGGCAACAGATATGAATCCTGCGGCTTTGGAAAAAGCAGAAAAGGGAATATACACCCAATGGTCATTTCGTAATAGCCCGGGCTGGATTAAAGTAAAATATTTTCAGGACTTGGGAGAAGGAAAATTTCGGATTATTCCACAAATCAGGAACATGGTCACTTTTGCAAACCTGAATCTGGCAGCCGATAATTATCCGGATCCGGCCAACAACACACATGCCATTGACATTCTTTTTTGCCGTAATGTTCTGATGTATTTCAGCGATGAGTGGGTGAGTCACATTTCTCAAAAGCTTTATCAATCAATCCAGCAGGATGGCTGGTTTGCGGTTGCATCCTGTGAGCTTTCCTCACAACGGTTTCCGCAATTTAGTTCGGTTAATTTTCCGGGAGCTGTGGTTTACCGGAAAGGTGGAGGTGAATTGCCTGCATCAATCACAACAAATCAATTTCAGTCTGATCTGAATAATTTTCTTAAAAAAAATGATTCAAAACCCAATAAGTCTGAGTCGGATACTGAAACAGCTTTACTCTCATTTTCAGAGTTTTTCGTTCATGAAATTGAAATGGAAGTTTTGAAATTGAGTCCTGTCAACATTCCTGAAAATACTTCAGAACTGAAAGTTAAAAAAGACATTGCTTCAGAAATCAGGAATTTAGCCAATGAGGGAAACCTTATTGAAGCGCTCGCTCTTTGCGAAGTAGGAATTAAGGAGGACAAACTGGCTATCTCCCTTTATTTTTTGCAGGCATCAATTTTTCAGGAACTGAATAAAACAGTGGAGGCCATTACCTCATTAAAACAGGCCATATATATGGATCATGATTTTTTGATGGGACATTTTGCATTGGGCAATTTATATCACCGGCAAGGAAACTTAAAATTCGCCATGCGTTATTTCAGTAATGCACTTGACTTACTGAAAAATTTAGCTGACGATGATATTTTGCCTGAATCTGAAGGTCTTTCAATAAAATATATCCGTGAAATTATTTCAGCAAATATCAAAAAACAGATTCTGCTATGAAAAAGGAAACAATGGACTTGCTTAAAAAACGTGCTGCCGTGTTGGCTCGCGAATCTGAACAGGAAAGCAGAGTTTCTGATACTATTGAACTCATCATATTTACTCTGGGAGCCGAAACGTATGGAATCGCATCTGCTTCTGTTCGGGAAATCTATCCTTTGAAAGAATATACGCCTCTGCCCGGTCTTCCTCCATTTATTATGGGGCTTATACAAGTGCGTCGGCAAATTTTCCCTGTGGTTGATCTTAAGAAATTTCTAAATCTCCCGAATCACGGATTAGGGGAACTCAATAAAGTCATTATCCTGCAAAATGAACAAATGGAATTTGGAATACTGGCGGATGTTGTAAGGGGTACTCAAACGATTGGCCTGAACGATATCAAAGAAGCACCGCCAACGGTAGCCCAAATTGGAGAAGAATATCTGATGGGCGTAACCCGAGACAGGCTTATTGTTTTGAATGCTGAAAATTTGTTGATGGATAAAAAATTGGTGGTAAACGAAGTATGAGATAGAAATAATAACAATAATCACAAAAGATCAAAAACATTGAAAATGAAACGAATATAAAACTATAAAATTCAAAAATATATACTTATGAAAAATTTCACAAACCTTTCAACGCGATCTAAACTACTCTTGAGTTTTGGTTTAATCATGGTCATGTTTTTGGCGGTTGTAATTATTGCATACAACAGTATCCAAAATGTTACTAAATCTGAAAAGGAATTATATGACATCCATTTTACCACTGCTGTTCAGGTTAGCGATTTAAGTTCATATCTGAATCGTAACAGGGCAGACATCCTTGCCATGATGCTGACTCATAATACGGCCGAACTACAAGCTATTGAAAAAGAAATCAATGAGCTTTCTGATACGATTGATGAAATAGTCCATAATCTTATTGGACTCAATTCGGACCTTTCGTTAAAAGACAAATTAAATGATCTGAAGGATAATATAGATACTTATCGAGCCACAAGAATTCAGGAAATGGATTTAATTAAAGCCGGGAAGATAGATGAAGCAAGTCAATTGAGTACAGGTATCCAGACTCAGCGATTTGATAAAATTCGGGAAATTAGCCTCGAAATGAGGAATCGTACCAAGAAAAGTTCAGAACGCCAACTTAACATTGATATAAAGCAAAGTAAAAATTCAACATTACTCTTCATATTATTTGGAACAGTCACACTAATTTTCAGCATGATTATTGTTTTGATACTAAACAGTACAATTGTACAACCTCTTAATGGGTTGACAGATATAGCTACCCGAATTGCTTCAGGTAATTTGAAGGTTGAGGTGAATACAAAAGACAGAAAAGATGAAATCGGAGTTCTTTCTCAAGCTTTTGATCAAATGGTCAGTTATTTACGTCAGTTCATCAGTGATATTAATGAAGTTGTCAACGTTTTAGCTTCTTCATCAACTCAGATATTAGCTGCCACCACCCAGGTGGCAACCGGAACCAGCGAAACGGCTGCTGCAATCAGCGAAACTTCGACGACCGTTGAGGAAGTGCAGCAGGCCTCAAAACTTTCTTCTCAAAAAGCAAAAAATGTGGCCGACAGTGCTCAGCGTGTGGTACAGGTCTTCCAAAACGGACAAAAATCTGTGGATGAAACCATCAATGGGATGAACAAAATCCGCGAGCAGATGGACTCTATAGCACAAACTGTTGTGCGGTTGAGTGAACAAAGTCAATCCATCGGAGGCATTATTGCATCAGTAACTGATATTGCTGACCAATCAAATCTGCTGGCGGTTAATGCTGCCATCGAAGCGGCTAAGGCAGGAGAACAGGGACGGGGCTTCGCAGTGGTAGCCAATGAAATAAAAAATCTGGCAGGACAATCGAAACAAGCTACTATGCAGGTGCGGAATATTCTGAATGACATTCAAAAAGTTACGGGCGCGGCTGTAATGGCAACCGAACAGGGAAGCAAAGCAGTTGAATCAGGTCTGAAACAATCGATGCAGGCAGGCGAAGCCATCAGGATTTTGGCTGAAAGCAGCAATGAAGCGGTTCAGGCTGCCACTCAGATTGTTGCATCGAGCCAGCAACAGGTGGTTGGCATGGATCAGATCGGAATTGCCATGCAAAATATCAATCAGGCCGGAACAGAGACCGCTGTTAGTATGGTTCAGGCCGAAAAATCGGCCAAAAACCTCTATGAGCTTGGGCAAAAACTCAAGGGAATGGTTGAAAAGTTTAAAGGTTAGAAGAAAATAAAATGGATTACAACGATCGTGAATTTCTAAAACGCATTCAGGTCACATTCAGGATAGAGGCCGATGAACATCTTCAATCTTTCTCGAAAAGTTTGGTTGAACTTGAAAAATCGCCAACCGGAGAAAGTCTTGACTCCATTATTGAAACAATGTTTCGGGAGATCCATAGTCTGAAAGGAGCATCCCGTTCGGTTGGGCAAAAGGAAATCGAAACAGTTTGCCAGCCTCTTGAAAATGTTTTTTCAGGATTGAAACGAAAGGAACTTGTTTTGACTCCTGATGCATTCGATTTGTTTCATCAAACAATGGAATTGCTATCTCAATTGCTTTTATCAGAAAGTGTTGAGCAGATTCAGGGTGGACGCCAAAAAGTAAGGAATCTCAGCAACCAGTTAAAACAAATTGTTTCGGATGTAAAACTGCCTGAAATAGTTGAAAAATATATAAATCAGGAGAAAGAAATTCCGGAGGTGCCTGATTTTGTTGCTGAAACTTCGGAACCCAATATAGAGCCGGAGTTAGCAAAAATTAACCGACATGTTTTTGCCGAAAGGATTCGTATTCCGGTTTCCAAATTAGATCTGCTCTTTATGGAAGCTGAAGAATTTATTCAGGCAAATATCTCAATCAATCAGCAAACCTATGAAATGCAGGAAATACATTCTGAGGTAGTTGATTGGAAAATTGATTGGACAAGTTGGAAGGGACGTCGGAATGCAGCATCAAATATTCAGCGAAATGAATGGTTGGAAAAAAATCAGCTTCGACTGATAAACCTCGAAACACGTCTGGCTTTTCTTGTACATTCAATGGAACGAGAAAGGTATAGCCACGAAAGAATGGTAAACGACCACCTCGAATCGATGAAACAGTTGCTAATGCTTCCGGTTTCCTTCCTGATTGAGGTTTTCCCATCAATGGTCAGGGAAATTTCACGTGAACAGCAAAAGGAGATTGAATTGATCATTACGGGATCGGAGTTGGAAGTTGATAAACGAATTCTGGAAGAGCTAAAAGATCCGTTGATTCACCTGATTAGGAACAGTATTGATCATGGTATCGGAACACCAAACGAAAGAATATTACAGAATAAACCTGCAAAAGGTAAAATTGAAATAGCCTTCAATGCAAGGGAAAACGGACAACTCGAAATTATCATTGCTGATGACGGAAAAGGCATAGATTCAAAAAAAGTGGTTGAATCAGCCATTAAATCGGAGTTTATTAGCAAAGAGGCGGCTAATAAATTAACCAGAGATGAAATCCTGAATCTGATTTTTTACTCAGGCTTGTCAACAAGTTCCATTATTACCGATTTGTCAGGACGTGGTTTAGGTCTTTCGATAGTCAGGGAAAAGGTTGAACGGCTGAATGGCAAAGTCACGCTCGATTCCAGAGAAAAAGAAGGAACTAAGTTCCGGATTAACCTGCCAATGACTATGTCAGCATTCAGGGGAATACTGATACGATTAAATGATAATCATTTTTTTCTTCCTTCTGTTAATGTTGAACGTGTTTTAAGATTAAAACCTGAAGAAATTACAACAGTCGAAAACCACGAAACCATTCGGATTGAAGACAATATTCTTTCTTTGGTTAGCCTGAAAGATATCCTTGGATTGCCGGAACGTGTGAAAGAATCAAGAAAAAGGAATAATGATGATTCGCTTAATACAGATCACATCCGCATTGTGGTTCTCATTTCCGGAGAATCGAGAATAGCCTGCCAGGTTGATGAGATTTTGGAAGAAGAACGTGTTTTAGTTAAAGGTCTTGGCAAATTGTTAAAACGCGTCCGCAATATTTCAGGAGCAACAATACTTGGCAATGGAAAAGTTGTTCCGGTACTTCATGTTCCCGACCTGATGAAGTCTGCATTAAGCGCCTCCGGAAGATTAAGTGGCAAATTCACAGAAGAAAAAGTAGCGGAGAAAGCCTTTAAATTACTAGTTGCTGAGGACTCCATTACTTCGCGTACATTATTGAAAAATATTCTGGAGACAGCCGGATATCAGGTTGTTGTTGCTGTTGACGGTATCGATGCATTTACAAAGGCCAAAAGTGAGGAGTTTGATTTGATAGTATCTGATGTAGACATGCCAAGAATGAATGGCTTCGAACTGACAGCAAAAATCAGAAGCAGTAAAAAGCTTGCTGAAATTCCGGTTATTTTGATAACCTCACTCGACTCGCGTGAAGACAAAGAGCATGGCATCGAGGTCGGTGCAGATGCCTACATTATAAAAAGCCGCTTCGATCAGGGGAATTTGCTTGAAGTGATTAAGAAGTTGATTTAGGAAATTGGAAAATAGAAATTGGGAAAATCGCTCGAATGCAGAGTTTCAAGTTTCAAATTTCAAAAAAGAAAACACATGAAAAACATAACAGATCTGGATGTTTACAAATTATCGGAGGAATTATCAGATATGGTTTGGACTGATTTTGATGATTGGGACAAAAAAGTTCAGAATACAATCGGATATCAAATCATTAGATCAGCCGACAGCATTGCAGCCAACATTGCTGAAGGATACGGGCGATATACGCCGCCAGACAGAAAGAAATTCTATTTGTATTCCAGAGGTTCATTTGAGGAAACGAAGGCATGGTTACGCAAATTAATTCGAAGAAAAATTCTCAATAAGGCTCAGACTGAAAAATACCAGTTAATTATTGAGAAACTTGGACCAAAATTGAATGCATTTATAAATACAACAAAGGTGAGTGAAAAGTAGAAAGTAGGAAATTGATACTGACCCCTAATCTCGAATTTCCAATTTCAAGTTTCCAATGATTAAATAAACAACTATGATAAAAGTACTTATCGTTGACGATTCAAGGGTGGTGCAGGAGTTTATGAAGTACCTGCTTTCATCCGATCCGGAAATTCAGGTGATTGGACTGGCTGATTCAGGAGAAGAAGCCGTTGAATTTGTCATGAAGAATAAACCCGATGTCATTACCATGGACATCCATATGCCCGGAATGGATGGCTATGAAGCAACACGCACAATTATGGAAAGAGTCCCAATTCCAATTGTAATTGTAACGGGTAGCATTGGAGAAACCGAAGTGTCAAATTCATTCAGGTTAATTGATGCTGGAGCTTTGGCTGTTGTTCTGCGGCCACCAGGTATCGGTGATCCTAGATATTCTAAGGCACGAACGGAACTGATTTCAACGATTAAACTGATGTCAGAAATCAAAGTTGTCAGGCGTTTCTACAACCAGATGCAGCTAAGAAAAAAGTCTGTTATTATTGAATCCTCCTTAGCTAATGAAAATAAGGATGTTCAGTTGATTGCAATTGGCGCTTCAACTGGTGGTCCGGTGGCTTTAAATATTATCCTGATGAATTTACCAAAAGATTTACCGGTTCCGGTTGTCATCGTTCAACACATTGCGAAAGGTTTTCTGAATGGATTAAGAGATTGGCTGGCTGCGGCTTCCAATTTGACAATCAACATTGCCAAAGATGGAGAACATCTTAAACCTGGCAATGTCTATCTTGCTCCGGACGACTTGCAAATGGGTATTGTTCAGGGCCTAAAAATAAAATTGGAAAAAGCACCCAATGAAAATGGGTTGATTCCCGCTGTAGATTATCTTTTTCGTTCGGTTGCACAAGTTCTTGGATCAAATGCAATTGGAGTACTTCTCTCGGGAATGGGCAAGGATGGTGCAAGGGAATTGAAATTCATGAAAGATAAGGGAGCTTTGACTTTGGTGCAGAACGAAGCAACTTGTGTGGTGTTTGGCATGCCCGGTGAGGCTGTAAAAACCGGAGCAGCAGAACATATTCTTACGCCTGAAAAAATTGCTGAAATGCTTGTCAGGATTTGTAAACAAAAAGTTTTTGACGATAGAAATTTATAGAATGATTTAATTTCTGATGCAAAAAAAGCGATAATATGAATGAACCTATTTTGATAGTGGAGGATAGTTCGACACAGGCCATGCTCCTGGAAAATATTTTGCAGAGGCATAATTTCCAGATAACCATTGTCTCGAATGCAATAGATGCTCTAAAATGGCTTTCATATAATAAGCCAAAACTAGTTATCTCTGATATCGTTATGCCCGGCATGAATGGATTTGAGCTGTGCCAAAAAATCAAATCAAATCCTTCTATGATTGACATTTCAGTGGTTCTGTTAACATCACTTACGGGCACTGAAGAATTAATTGAAGGCTTGAGTGCAGGCGCCGACAGCTTCATTACAAAACCCTACGATCAGGAATACTTAGTCCAACACATAACAAAAATACTGTCTGCTGAACCTGATAAAGATGGCGATAAAAAGACATTTGGTCTTGAAATTATTTTTGAAGGCAAAAAGCGAATGATTCAGGCTGAACAAAAGCAAATGATAAAGTTACTTTTAAATGTATACGAAGGTGCAATTCAACAAAATACGCAGTTGCTTCAAACTCAGGAACAATTGAAATTTGTAAATGAGAATCTGGAATCGGTAGTTCAGGATCGTACTTCTGAACTCCTGGCAAAAATCGAATCAAGTAAAAAAATTGAAGAATCACTTCGCGAATCGGATGCAAAATTCAATACGCTGGTATCAAAAATCCCGGTAGGTGTTTATATTTTAAGAAGTAAACCAAATGGTTCATATAATTTGGAATATGTGAGTCCAAGAATGGCACAAATACTTGATTTGAGCATTGAAAATTTGAAAGCAGATGGCGACGCTATATTTAAAGTTGTTTATCCTGATGATTTGGACGAAGTTTATAAATTGAATCGTGAAGGCATAAGACTGATTAGGCCTTTTGACTGGAAAGGTCGGGTTATCGTCAAGGGACAGATCAAATGGGTACAACTTTCATCTATTCCGCAGCAACTGGAAAATGGAGATATTTTATGGCATGGATTAATTGTTGATATAACTGAAAGTAAAGAAGCTGATGAAAAAATCAGGCTCAAAAATGAAGAACTATTAAAAGTTAATGCTGAAAAAGATAAATTCTTCTCCATTATTGCCCATGATCTGCGCAGTCCTCTCAGTTCATTTTTAGGTTTTACTGAGTTGATGGTGGAAGATTTGCCCAATATGAAATTGGAAAATCTCCAGGAAATGGCCGTAAGTATGCAAAGTACGGCCGAAAGTTTATATCGTTTGCTTGAAAACCTTTTACAATGGGCAAAAATACAGCGTGGTATGGTTACTTATGATCCGGAAGTATTTTCCTTATTAAAGATTGTAAATGAGAGTTTAACTATGGTGCAAGAGTTAGTCCAAAGAAAAAACATAACCATTCACTGTGATATTCCTGCCGGACTGGAAGTTTTTGTTGACAGCAATATTTTACAAACGGTTCTGCGAAATTTGATTTCGAATGCTGCTAAGTTTACATGTAAAGGCGGATCAATAAGTTTGGCTGCAAAAGCATCAGATTCCCAACAGATTGAAGTATCTGTCAGTGATACTGGTATTGGAATGAGTCCTGAAATGCTCAATCATCTTTTCGAGATCAACAACAAATTGAATCATAAAGGTACTGAAGGTGAACAAAGTTCGGGACTTGGATTAATCTTATGCAAAGAACTTGTAGAAAAGCTGGGCGGCAGGATTTGGGTTGAAAGTCAGGAAGGGGTTGGTTCTCAGTTTTCATTCACAATTAACCAGTTTATGCAAGAAAAAACAAATCCGCCAATTGATATTGCATTGGATCATAGTGAGTTAATGAAGTCTGGTGGTTTGAATATATTAATTGCTGATGATGACGAAGCTTCTGCAAGATTAATCTCGTTAATCGTTAGATCTTTTGCTTCAAAAATTATCAGGGTAAAAAATGGAGTCGAAGAAGTTGAAGCTTTTAAGGATAATCCTGATGTTGATTTGATAATCACTGATATCAGAATGCCGGAGATGGATGGTTATGAGGCCGTCAGGAAAATCAGGAAAATAAATAACAACGTGGTTATTATAGCATTAACTGATTTTGCGCAAACAGGAGAAAAATCAAAAGCTCGCAGGATAGGTTGTAATGATTACCTTGCAAAGCCAATTCAAAAAGATAAATTACAAGATATGATTAAGAAGTATTTTTAAGGATTCAATTCTAATCAATACAATCATGATTAATGATGTACGCCAAGAATCCGACAATTGAAAAAAAGATCATTACAGCATATATAATAAAACCCGTTGTTATGAGAAGTAATTTGACCAGTCTCAGCCCGAAAATTGAAAAATCACCAAAGATGATTTTTAATAAAGTTACTTTAGCTTTTCCCGATGAAAGAGAAAGTGATTTTCGGAACAGATATTTCCATGATTCGTTAATCCAATTCAGGATATCTTTTATACTGGTAACTTTCCTTTATGGCATTTTTAGCTATCTCGATACACTCGTTATTGGACAATATTCATTTCTTTTTCATATAATCCGTTTTGAAATTGTAATTCCATTATTGACAATTGTATTTCTTCTATCATTCACGAAATTTTTCATAAAAATATGGCAGGAAATGATATTCATCTGTTTTCTGGTTGGTGGGGCGGGTATAACCATCATGTTAATTAAAGCGCCTGAAAATTCCTTTTACTATGGCGGTATGATGCTAATTTTTACTGCCGGATATTTCTTCATCTCATTGCGTTTTTTCCTTGCAACAATTGCAGGTTGGACGACTCTTATCATTTTCAACATCGGAGCAATCTTCTTTTCGGCGATTGAAATTAAAATAATTATCAGTTACGATTTTTTCTTTATTGCGGCCAATTTGATTGGCATGTTTGCCGCTTACAATATTGAATATTATAAGCGCAAAGATTTTTTTCTTAATCAACAGTTAGATCATCGTAATGCTGAAATTAATTCAACTAATGCAAATCTGGAAACAAAAGTAAATGAACGCACACAAGAACTCAAAGAAGCCAAAGAAAAAGCAGAAGAAAGTGACCAACTCAAATCGGCCTTTTTGGATAATATGAGTCACGAAATCAGAACTCCGCTAAACAGTATCATGGGTTTTTCCGGGTTGCTGAGTGATCCGGATTTTGATGAAGAACAAAGAAATGAATTTATCAAAACTATTATGGATAGTGGTAACAGTCTTATGGCGATTATTAGTGATGTCATGGACTTGTCAATGATGGTATCAAAACAGTTAAAGATAAGAAAAGAACGTTTTTCTGTGAGCATGGTATTCGAAAATTTGTATAATGAATTCAGAACCAGAGCAGAGGAAAAGGGGATAGAATTTAAGGTTAACATACCAGGTCAGAGTGAAAATATAGAAATTGAAAGTGACTTATATCGTTTAAAACAAATAAGTAATAATTTGATTTCAAATGCCTTGAAATTTACTTCTAATGGTTTTATTGAAATCGGATATTCGATAAAAAACAATAACGTTGAATTCTTTGTGAAAGATAGCGGAATTGGAATCGAATCTATTCATCATCAGTCAATTTTTGATAGGTTCAGGCAGGTTGATACTTCTAAAGCGCGTAAGTACGGAGGTAATGGTTTAGGATTGACCATTTCTCAATATTTGGTAGAAATGCTTGGCGGTAAAATTTGGGTAGAAAGCGAAGTGAATAAGGGGAGTACCTTCTATTATACAATTCCGTACTATAAAGAACGGATCATTTGAATTATTGTATAAAATTTCAGGTTTATTGATTGTAATAAGTCAGGCGTTTTAAAAACAGCTTACAAAATGGAAAAGCACAAAAAACCAGCAACCGATCCGGCCATCCTTCGCCAAAAGGCAGAAGAATTGCTGAATAAGAAACCATTAAAACCCAGGCCACCACTTTCTGAATTTGAAGCGTTAAAACTCGTTCACGAACTTGAAGTTCACCAGATTGAACTCGAAATGCAGAACGAAGAGCTTCTCCGTGTAAAAGTAAATGCGGCAGAACTTGCCGCCGAAAAATATGCGGAATTATACGAATTTGCGCCTTCAGGTTATTTTACGCTTTCCGGAGAAGGCGAAATTGTGGAACTGAACCAGCGCATGGCTAAAATGCTGGGCAAAGAACGGTCGCGGTTATTAAAAAACAAGTTTGGTCTTTTCGTTTCCGACGAGACGAAACCAACGTTCAACGTATTCCTCGGCAAAGTTTTTAGTGGCAGAGACATAGAAACCTGCGAGTTGACTATGGAAATAAAGGATAAACAGCTCATGTATCTTCACCTTTCAGGAACAATTGATGATACCGGAGAACAATGCTTAGTAACCGCCATTGACCATACCGAACTGAAACTGGCAGAAGAATCTCTGAAAATTAGTCTGGCTAAATATCAGTTCCTATTTAATTCCTTTCCGCTTGGCATTACTATTACAGATAAAACCGGAAATATCGTTGAAAGTAATATAAAAGCGGAACAGTTGCTGGGCTTGTCGGAGGAAGAGCAGACCAAGCGTCAGATCGATGGTTCCGAGTGGAGGATTATCCAAATGAATGGAGAACCATTTCCACCGGAAGAGTATGCAAGTGTCCGTGCATTAAAAGAAAACCGGCTTATTGAAAACATTGAGATGGGAATCGTAAAAGGTGAAAATGACATTTGCTGGATCAATGTTACCGCAGCGCCTGTTCCAATCGAAAATTATGGTATAGCCATTGCTTACAACGACATCACTGAGCGCAAAAGGGCGGAAGCTGCACTGACAGTAAGTGAAGAACATTTCCATTCTTTGTTCAACAATATGAGCGAGGGTGTGGCGCTTCATGAGTTGGTTTTTGCTGATGGGAAACCTGTGAACTACCGCATTGCTGATGTCAATAATCCATTCCTGAAAATAATTGGTGTGTCTCGCGAACAAATAGTCGGCAAGCTCGCTACTGAAGCTTATGGTACACCAAACCCTCCATATTTTGAAGAATATGCACGGGTTGGGATCAGTAAAACTCCACTGAATTTCGAAACCTATTTTGCCCCGTTGGATAAGCACTTTGCCATTTCAGTTGCACCCTGGCAGGGAAACGGATTTGCCACCATCTTTACCGACATCTCTGATCGCAGGAAGGCTGAAGATGAAATTAAACGCAGTAATGAAGAGCTTCAAAAGATCAATGCAGAGAAAGACAAATTCTTTTCTATCATCGCCCACGACTTGCGCAGCCCATTCAGCGGTTTTTTGGGTTTGACTCAAATGATGGCCGAAGAGCTGTCCAATCTTACCATGGCTCAGATTCAGGAACTAGCTATAGGTATGAAAAACTCAGCCACCAATCTTTACGGCCTGCTCGAAAACCTGTTGAAATGGTCGATGGTACAACTTGGCTCAATTCCTTTCAATCCCGGAATTCTAAAATTGTGTCCAATGATTGAAGAATGTATAACCACAGTGATTGAATCTGCCAAAATCAAAGGAATTGAAATAAGCAGCACCATACCTATAAATACAGAGGTTCGTGCTGACAGTAATATGCTTCAAACTATTATCCGGAACCTTTTATCAAATGCACTGAAATTTACAACAAAAGGTGGGAAAATATATGTTTCCGCCAAAACTGACAACAACAATGGTCTTGAAATATCAATTCAGGATACCGGTATTGGAATGAGCCAAACCATAGTCGAAAATTTGTTCCGGTTCGATGTGGATACCAATCGGAAAGGCACCGAAGGCGAACCTAGCACCGGGCTTGGACTAATTCTCTGTAAAGAATTTGTCGAAAAACACGGCGGTAAAATTTGGGTAAAAAGTGAAGATGGAAAAGGCTCGACTTTGTATTTTACACTTCCAAACCATCCTGAATTAAATGAAAGTAAAATTGTTTAAAATGTTTTTTTTGCACAGAGATGTGAATTCCAAATTAACAGGCTGAATGTGTTACTTTGCGGAAGACGATTTGTCGTCTGGCCAACTTATGACCATTGTTTTGCAATATTTCACCAAAGAAGCAATCCAGATCTTAAAGCCAAAAAGGAAAGCTTCGCTCAACCCTACCCCATTTGCTGTATTGAATTCAGTTACCTTCGTTTTAAGTTCTGAAGAATTATACTTCTTGTACACCAAAGACCTTGAAATTTTCCACCAACATAAAAGGTGCAGGTAAAAATATAGGAGCATCCAAGCAAGGCCAGTGCTCTCTGCTGTTTATCAACGTTCTGTTTGTACCTCACCCCACATAAACTTTTCTGATTAATCTCACAAAAATGAAATGCGTTGTAAAATGAAATGCCATCATTCAGGATAAGAAAAATAATATTTGTTACGTATTTGTCCCAAATGAAACGGAATATCAGTTTTATATTTGTTATAGCATTATCGAAATTGAAAAATAAGCAATTCGAACGGCAATCAGTATAAAACCCGTAATGCAGATCAAAATATTTTCCGGTATTACTTAACAGTAGATTTTAAAGTTTTTTAATTGCTGAGTGAATAGTAAAATATGCAAGCACAAAAATTTAATTAAGGATAAAAAGATCTTCTAATTATTTTAGCTTTGCGGAAAGAAAAGGAAAACAAACAATAATGTTTGATAAAGTAATTGGATATGAGAATTTCATCAAATGAACTAAAAATCTTACTGACCTCAGACGAATCTTTGGGTATGCCTGCATTTTCTGGAAGCCTTTTTTTACATACGCAACTGGGGCAGCAGTTCATTTCATTGTATCTGGGTATTAACCTGTTTTTTCGATAACAAATATAATTTCGTCAATATTTGGTCGTATTGACAAAGATTGCTAAAACGTGAAAACGCGGGAAATAAGAAGAAAAATTTAAAGTCCATCCGGATATGGTTCTTGCATTACAAATGAGTTCTCAAAGATAAAATCAATTTTTTCCTGTTTGGAAATACGTATATAACATTGGAAATTTTAATACCTATTGAAACTTATGTATCTTGAAAAAACATCTCTGGTAGTAACCAAAGAAGAAGTGGCAGCGACCGTATTAAATGATTATTACCTGGTCTCTTTGAGCCGACAGTTGAGCCTTTTGGGAAAAAAGGAGGTTCACAATGGGCGGGCACATTTTGGAATCTTTGGAGATGGGAAGGAACTGGCCCAGATTGCATTCGCCAAAACTTTCAGAAAAGGCGACTGGCGATCGGGTTACTACCGTGACCAAACATTTATGCTCGCACTCGATATCCTGAAGCCTGAAGAGTTCTTTGCTATGATGTATGGCGATACCGACGCAACAATAAACCCTTCGACCGGAGGAAGAAATTTCAACAACCATTTCAGTACATCAAATGTAAATGCTGATGGTCAGATTCAAAACCTGATGGACCAATTCAATTCTGCTTCAGATGTTTCGCCAACTGCAGGACAAATGCCGAGGTTATTGGGACTTGCCCAGGCCTCCAAAATGGTGAGGCAAAATCCGGAACTAAAAAAACACATCCGGAACAATGTCGATGGAAATGAGGTGGCTTTTGGCTCCATTGGCGATGCCAGTACCTCCGAAGGAATGTTTTTTGAAACAATTAATGCCGCAGCTGTTATGCAGGTTCCTTTGGCTGTGGCAGTCTATGATGACGGTTTTGGAATTAGTGTGCCGATCGAGCTTCAAACGGCAAAATCAAGTATCTCCAAAGCATTAAAAGGTTTTGAAAATGATAAGGACAACAAAGGAATTTTAATTTACACCTGTAAAGGATGGGATTACCCCAGGTTGGTGCAAATGTTTTCAGAAGGCATCGATCATTGCCGCCAAACTCAAAACCCAGTATTGTTTCACATTCAGGAATTAACCCAACCCCTTGGCCATTCCACCTCCGGATCACATGAGCATTATAAATCAAAAGACCGGCTTGCATGGGAAAACGAGTTTGATTGTTTGGTCCGGTTTAGAAAATGGTTGCTCGAAACAGGAAAAGCTGATCAGGATACGCTTTATGAAATTGAAAACAGAGCTGCAAAAAACGCTCTAAATGCGCGTAACAAGGCCTGGAAACATTATGTGAATAGCTTTTCTATGGAAACAAAATCCCTGACCCAGATTGTTGATCAAATTAATCTGAAATCATTGGGTAAATTAAATTATGTGGATGAACTTGAAACCCTTACAGCCAAAATATTTCAAACCAGGCGTGCTTTTTACAGTTTTTCCAAACGGATTCTTTTTGAAATTCATGGAGATGATGAGCTAGCTGATGAACGAAATAAACTTATCGAATGGTCCGGAAAATTTGGGGAACAAAACAGGCAGTTTTATAATACAAACCTTCACAGGGAAGGCAAAGATTCGGCACTTCAGGTAAAGAGTAGTCCTGTTGTGTATCCAGACGACCCGCTGTTGGTAAACGGTTCACAGATTCTTAATCAGAACTTTGATGCACTGTTCGAAAAATACCCGAATTTAATCACTTTTGGAGAAGATACCGGAAAGTTGGGTGATGTAAACCAGGGGATGAAAGGTATGCAGGCCAAATACGGGGTATCCCGGGTTTTTGATACAGGAATACGGGAAACGACCATTATCGGACAGGGAATCGGATTGGCTCTGAGAGGGTTCCGCCCAATTGCAGAGATTCAGTATCTGGATTATTTAATCTACGCGCAATCAACCCTAAGTGATGATCTGGCCAGTATGCAATACCGGACTTTAGGCAAACAGGCTGCTCCGCTGATCATACGAACCAGAGGGCATCAATTACAGGGAATCTGGCATGCAGGCTCACCCATGCAGCTTATTTTGGGTTCGCTCAGGGGAATTTATCTTTGCGTTCCACGAAACATGACTCAGGCTGCCGGATTCTATAACACCCTGCTTGAAGCTAATGATCCTGCTCTGGTTATTGAACCGCTCAAAGGATATAATCTGAAAGAACCTTTGCCATCAAACATTGGAGAATTTAAAGTACCATTGGGCATTCCTGAAATCATGCATGAAGGAACTGACGTAACAGTGGTAACTTACGGCTGGAATGTGCATCATGTCCTGAAAGCAGCTCATCTCCTGATGGAAATCAAAAATATTTCAGTAGAAGTCATTGACGTCCAAACGCTAATGCCTTTCGATGTGAATCATCTGATTTCTGAATCAATAAAAAAGACCAACAAAGTCATTTTTGTTGACGAGGATGTTCCCGGTGGTGGCACCGCCTACATGATGCAAAAAGTGTTGCAGGAGCAACAGGTATTTAATTACCTGGAAACTGCCCCTCGTACTTTATCTGCGATGGAACATCGTCCGGCTTACGGAATCGACGGGGAATATTTCACGAAACCAAACGTAGAATTGATTTTCGAAAATATTTACCAAATGATGCATGAGGTGGATGTAAAAGGCTATCCTTTGCTATAGTTTTGATGGGCGCAACTTTAATAAAAATAATTTTCATCTAAATTCAACTTTTTCATATGTATTTGGATCGTTTTTTCAGCAACTGACATCCATTTCGATCAGCACTTCTTTAATCGCTACACACAACCGGTCAATATCTTCAGGATACAACTGGCCAATATTTCCAATTCTAAAGCAGTTGGTATCGCTTAGTTTCCCCTGATAGATAACTTGTCCCCGCTGGTGAAGCTTTTCGTAGAACCGGGTGAAATCGAAATTTGCGCTTTCCGGGAAAAGAAAAGAAGTAATGATGTATCCCTGATCTTTTTTATCCAGATAGGTTTTGAGTCCGATTGCTTCGGTTCCTTCAATTAAACGGTCGTAATTATTTTGGTAACGTTCTGCCCGTTTTTTTATTCCACCTTCCAGTTTAAGTTCCTCAATAGCTTTCCCAAATGCCAGAATGCTTTGAATGGGCGGTGTAAACCTGAACTGGTTATCTTTTTTCATTGCGATCCACTGGCTGTACAAATCGAGTGAAACTGTGCGGGCATTTCCCTGACAGGCCCCGAGAGAACTGGTTTTACAGATCATAAATGAAAAGCCGGGGACTCCTTCAATACATTTATTAGAAGACGAAATCAGAAAATCAATATCAAGTTTTTTAACATCAATCAGCACTGCTCCAAAGCTGCTCATCGCATCAACAATATAGACTTTCCGGTGTTTCTTGGCAACAAGCCCTACCCTTTCAATATCATTAAATATTCCGGTGGTTGTTTCGCAATGAACGATAGCCACATGGGTTATCGTTTCGTCATTTATCAGCACTTCTTCTGCATCTTCTGAAGGCGGAACAATATTTTCCTTGTATTTCAATGTCGTTGTCCTGATTCCATAAATTTCTGCCATCTGTTTAATACGGTCACCATATGCTCCATTGGTAATTAAAAGCAAATGGCCATATGATGGAATAGCAGTTGAAATAACAGCTTCAACTCCAAACGTTCCTGAGCCTTGCATTAGCACTGTATCGTATTCTTCTTCTTTTGTTACGCCAGCAATTGAGAGCAATTCGCTTCGTATTTTTTTTACCACATCCAGAAATTCCAAATCGCGCGATCCCATGTCGCAGAGCATTGCTTCTTTAACCGAAAGCTTAGTATTTAAGGGACCAGGAGTAAAAAGTTTATTATCCATTTTGCTTTTATTTTATTTGATTGATAATTCTATTGGGTAGTCAACAGCTTTTTCATATTCAATTTCTTCTTCCTGATTTTCTATTCCGTAGTTCCATTTAAAAATGAGTAACAATGCCGCTATTAGTGCAACAACAACAAATAATTCGAACAAGGCATTCCAACCGTATTTCCCTGAAATATATGCAACTACGAGAGGTGACAACAACTGCCCTGCCGAGCCAACACCATTGATAATCCCGGCAGCAAGAGCGGCTCCGTGATTTTTGCCTATATCCATGGCCGCAGCACCAGACATGATTGAATCGGGTCCGTATGTAAAAAAACCAATCAATCCGATAGACATGATAGTTGGAAAAACGCCCAGCGTGCTTAAATGAGGTTGGAAAAACAAAATAATTGCCAGTCCGAAAAGCATGATTGAACTGATTGGGAAGCGCCTTGATTTAAACCAATAATCGGAAATATATCCGGCTGCAAGAATTCCGAAAAATCCGAAAGCTTCGTAGGCAATTGATGTATATCCGGCTTGCTGATCAGAATAATGGAGCGCCTCGGATAAATAAAGCGGAAGCCAGAAAAGAAAGGCATACCGGGTAAACTTTACAAAGAAATACATGACTGCAGCAACCCAAACTGCACCATTTTTAAGTACCGCGATATGCGCTTCTTTTTCTTTCTTTCGTCCTTTTTTTGTTTCAGTGTTTTTTACGAATGATTCAAGTTTTACATCTGTGGGACTATTTCTTACAAATACGATGTACACGATTGAAATGATCAACAGAAAAACAGATGGTGCCAGGAAAGCACGTCGCCAGCTTAATTCGGCAAGGATATTTTGATTGGTGAGCCAGTAAGTTGCAAAAGCTGTTGCAGCCATCCCTCCAATCACATAGCAAGTTGTCCAGTACGACATCATAACCCCACGCTCTTTTTTCTTAAACCAGGGTGTCAGGTTTTTAATCAATCCTGACCAACCTGCTGATTGTCCGAATCCGTTTAGTCCCATCAAAAAAAGAAAAGAACCGATGGTTCCCATCCATCCCATCAATAAGTTTGCAATGATGGAAAGTAATAAGCCAATCCCAACAATTAAACGTGGTCCGTTGCGGTCGCTTAAATATCCGTTTAGAAACTGGCCTAGCATATACATGATACTGTAAACCGTTATTACAATGGCGAATTCTTCTTTGGACGTGTGCAGTTCGCGACTCATTACAGGCATTACCACACTGAAATTTTTACGACAAAAATACATTCCAAAATAGGCCAGCCAGGTTAATGTAAATATCCGACCACGCCATTTTTTCATTTCAGGTAAAATTGTTTTGGACATTCTTTCTTTGGGTTATTGGCAGGAATCGTTTACTTGATACCTAGCATTTTAAAAGGGCAAACAGAATTGACTTCATCGAGTATCTTCTCATTAATCTTGCCCGTAATTTGTTGATTACAAGCCTTTATAAATAGATACTCATTTCAGAATCCGTTGGCTTATTATTTTGATTCATCTTGATTTTTTTGTCAATTTGTTCCAGAATAGGACCGCAATCCCAAATACCTTCAGCCACATAATCGGCTCCGGCATTTAGTAGTTTTCTGCCAGCGAGCGCAATTTTTTCCATCATCCATACCGGGTCAGCTTTTTGAGCTTCTTCGAGCGACAATCCCAGTTCGTTTCCCGATTTTGTCAGGCCAATTGTCCACATTCCGGCATTTTTTCCTTCCTGAATGTCAGCAATGGTATCTCCGATTTTCACCATTTGACTAAGTGGAAAGACATTCATTATTTCGCAATTCAGGTAAATCATCCATGGAGCAGGCCGTCCCGATGTTACTTCCGAAGAATTTACAACGGAATCAGGCAATAGACCAGCCGCCGATGCAAGTGGAAGAATATTACTCATCATTTCTGCAACATATCCTGTAGTTGTGCCCACTTTAATCCCCTGCTCTTTAAGTGAATTGATCAGTTCAATCGCTCCGGGAATAGGTTTGCTGTAATTTTTCACCATGGCAGACAGAGCCGGTTCCAATTCCGAATATATTTCTTCAACATCGGTTTCTGAAGGAATTCGTCCATACTCAGCAATCCATTGTTTCTGAATTGTATCGATTTTGAAAAGCTCCCGAACATGGTCTTTTTTTGCTAAACCCATTGGTCCCCGGGCTTCCTGCATGCTCAATAGGATATCTTTTCTCCGGAATACTTCAATAAAAACCTGTGTTGGAGCAATACATCCATAGTCGATAATCGTTCCGGCCCAGTCGAAAATGACCGCCTTAATATTATTTAGTTTCGTCATAAGGATAAGTTATTTGTAGTTTTTGTTTCGGATGAAAAGAAACCCTGTCAAGCATTCTGACAGGGTTCTTCCAATTTAATCGCATTAAAACTTTGCAAAAGATGAGGGGGATTATTTGATTATCCACATGTCAGCATTGATATCATCAGTTTCACCACCAAACTGACTTTTAAGTGCTGCATTATAATTTACTGCATTCGTAGTTCTTTCAGAGCTTGGGTATTGCCAGCGTTTGGCAATTCGCCCGCTGTTGGCAGTTCCCGCTCCTGTAAGAAAAGTTGGTACTCCGGTACGACGGTAATTATTGTAAGCTTCCCAACCCGAATTCTGGAAAAATGCGAGGTATTTCTGTGTCAGGATTTGAGTTAAGGCTGTTGCCTGAGTGCTGCTCAGTTTCACCAAACTCTGCGCATAATAATCAGCCCATTTTGTTTCAACATCCGTTACTCCCTGAAAAGTCCAGGATGCTTTAATTCCTTTGGTGTAAAAATCTTCAGCATTTCCTGAAATCCAGCCCCGGTTAATGGCTTCTGCCATATTAAAACACAGTTCAGAATAACCGATCTGGATGGTTGGTTCTCCCAGATAAGAGCTGTAATATTTACTTTTACTGATCGGAGAATATTCACCATTCAACATTTTAGTCGACATATCATCGAGACTTTCGCCTGAACTGGCGCCAACATAAGCATCAAAATCCGCTGCCGTTAAGCCCCCGGCAATTCTTGCAGGAGCCGGATCAGCAACAATAAATGTTCGTGGATCTTTCAGCAATACCAATGTATTCAGATAGGTTGCCGACATATTATCACGTGTCGCAGTTTGTCCGTAATTGTCCTGATTAAGCGGATATTTATCTGTTGAACTGTTGTATGTAAATTTCAGATTGTCATCCAAAGAACTTATAACCGGATATTTGGCCGGATTATTTACAACATCAGTAAAAAGAGTTTTGATGTTCATATCAGCATCGCCTTCTTTTTTGCTTAGGTTAATAAGCACACGTAATTTGTAGGTATTAACTACTTTTTGCCATTTGATCAGATCGTTACCAAGCATAAAGTCTCCTGAAAGCGTTTGATCATTGTTATTGATCAGTTGCTGCAATCCGGTATTCGATTCTTCGAGCCAGCTAAGTGCCTGTTTGAATACCTCTTTCTGCGAATCATACTTTGGTTCGGTATTTTCCAGACTTTTCAGGGCATCAGTTAATGGAACATCACCCAGTCTCATCGACATGTCGACAAAATAATAAGCTTTAAAGAATTTGCCCAATGCCGAATAAACATTGTTCTCCGGAAGACCAATTCGTGCTGCTTCAGCAATCATTTGGTTCACGTTTTTCAATTCGGCATAGTTGAAACTGGTATTGGTCCAATCGTATTCCTGATCGTCGTAATAGGCATAATTACTGCACCAGAACTGGTTCCAGCGCTGCACATCGCTCCAGGGCAAATAATTCATGTCGTAAAGTACTTTGGTGAAAACCAGCGATGGGGGAACCTGTCCGGGACGATTTGGATCTTTTTCCAGTTCCGAAAATTTTTGGCAGGATGAAAGTGCAACTACGAACACGATCATAAGCATAATTATATTTTTCATATCTTTCTGATTGATAATTATTAATGAATTAGAAGGTAATATTCAGGTTAAAACCATACCGGCGCATTGTTGGGGTCTGAAGTCCTGAAGATCCGTTCGTATTGGCGTATTGCTCAATGTCAATATCTTTTCTTTCAGCAAAGTAGAGTAAGTTGCGACCTACAAACGAAATGTTAGCTTGTTGAACAAAGGTTTTGGTCAGGAATTTTTTCGGCAGGTTATAAGTGATTACTACTTCGCGCAATTTCACGAAAGATCGGCTAATACGATCAGCCACATCGGTACCGTAATAACGGCTGATGTAATCCTGCACATAAGTCGGAGTAGTATTTGGAGTAAATTGCAGCTTGTCGTAATTTGTAACAAATCCATCCGAATCGTATTCAATAGCCTGACCATTACTTACAACCACACCTTCGCCAACATAAGATTTTATACCTTTTGTATCGTTAATTCGGGCTGCACCCATTTCGCCTAGTACCGTGTTGATGTGTCTGCCTCCCTGATATGTTTTCTTTTCAACATAGTCGAGAATAGTTCCTCCAAAGCGGCCATCAAACTGAAACTTCAGGCTTACGTTTTTATATGAAAGTGTATTATTTATCGCACCGGCCCAGTCAGAATTTGTATTTCCCAGAAATTGAGCCACTGAATTACGGATTGGGCGTCCGCTCTCGTCATTAATAATCTGTCCATCAGAAGTACGAACAAAATCAGATCCGTACATTTTATCCATCCGATCGCCAACTTTAAGGTAGGTTTTCAATTTTTCAACTCCCGGGTAAATTTCTTTCAGGTATTGCTGATTGGTTGAATAATTGGCCGAAATATTCCAGCTAAAACCATTTGCTTTATTTACCGGAGTTGCAGAAACAGATATTTCGATGCCTTTTCGCTCAACTTTTATACCGTTGACTAGTGCTGAATTATAACCGGTTGCTCCTGAAATCGGCAGTGAATAGATTTGAGGTCCGTCGATACTCGAAAAATAAGTCACATCGAACAACAGTTTATTTTCAAAAAGGCCCATGTCAGTTCCAATTTCCCAGGCTGAACTTGAACTTGGTTTCAGATCAGGATTTGCAATGGTATTGGTATACGAAGCTGCCGGAACTCCCTGGATCAGGCTAATGTTATAGGCAGCTGAATTCTGATAGGTAGGACCATCGTACGGTGAATTATAATTGATGCCATAGCCAAGCACACTGTAGCCAAGAGCTGAATAAGTTGTTCCGATAGTTGATGAAGTTAGCGCACTACCAACATTAGCGTATGAACCTCTTATTTTCCATGATTTTACATAGGGAATGGTTACCAGTTTCGACATTTCGATACTGGTTGATACCGATGGATAAAAATAAGTATTGTTACTTTTTGGTAAAGTTGAGTTTTCATCAGCGCGTCCGGTTAACGACAGGGTAAAGAATTCGTCGTATGTTAAATCAGCAGTAGCATAAGCACTTAAAACTTGCATTGGCGCGTAATAATTATACGACTGTACCGGATTTTTTGAATTGCTCAGATTATACCAACCGGGTACGTTCATGTAATCGGTGGTTGCAAAACTGCTGCGGAAGGCATAGGAACGAATGTTTCCACCTGCAGTAGCATGTAAACTGAGCTTTGGAACCACGTAGCGGTCGTACGATATAAGAACATCGGTATTGTTCTCGAATAAATTACGTTTGTCTTCCCGGTAATCGCCTTGTTCTCCTTCACGTCCATATGGATGTGCCGAAAAAGGTAGTTTTTCTGACCGGAATAGATCGTATGAAGTAACAGCAGTACGTGCCTGAAAATTCATGTAATTATTAAATTTATAATTGATTGAAGCATAACCTGTGAGATCGTTTTTATAATGTCCGCGAAGCCATTCGTATGACATGAAATAGGGGTTGTGATAGCGTTGATATTCAGCATAAACTTGCTGTACACCTTCTTTCCCGGGTTGCCAGTAATTACGCATATCATCAATATTCCAGTCGGCTCCACCCCATGCGATCATGTTATAGATGATACTGTTTGGTCCGTAGTTAACATCAGGAACATTGGGCGTATATTGGCGACTGTATGCCATATTTGCATGAACACTAAGTTTTTTGGAAATGTTGTATCCACCGGATATGTTAAAATTGGTGATATTCAGTTGTGTATTGGGCACAATTCCTTTTTGGTAGCTGTGCGAAGCCGAGAAACGGAGATCGTATTTTTCGCTTCCGGCAGAAATAGAAAGACTATTATTCGACAAAAGTCCGGGATTCAGGAATCTTTTCAGATTGTCTTTTCCACGGGCAATATACGGTGTTGGCTTAATGTTTCCGGTATAGGTTTTTCCATTAGGATAAGTTGTTGTGTAAGAAGTTCCCGGGGTTACCTCACCATCATATTGTGGTATCAATTGCCCCTCAAACCTTGGTCCCCAGATATCATAGTCAGCATCGTTCAGTCCGCCTCCTTTTCCATCACCAAATGCATAAATACCGTGGTCACCCGGGCCGTATTCGTCCTGAACTTCAGGAATAGCAATAAATCCGTTTTCGACCATTGTGCTTGAATTGAATTCAACAGAGAAACCGCGTTTGTCTTTAGTTCCGCGTTTAGTCGTAATCTGGATTGCTCCGTACTGACCTCTGGAACCGTACAATGCTGCGGCAGTCGGGCCTTTCAGTATTGTAAAGCTTTCGATATCATCAGGATTAATATTCCAGGTATCGGTTTGAACCGGAACTCCATCAATAACATACAAAGGAGCGTAACCACGTAATAAAACAGTGGGGGCTCCCAGCATTTCATCAGACGCACCAACCGTTAAACCAGCCACTTTTCCGGTAAGAGAATTGATAGGGTTTGGTTCTCTTGCTTTCACCAATTCTGTTCCTTTTATTTCCTGAACAGAAAAACCAATGGTACTCTTTACCTTTTCGATTCCAAGGGCTGTAACGACAACTTCCTTGATTTCCTGTTTCGACTCAGCCAGCGTAATATCGATTACTTTCTGGGTTCCAACTTTAATTTCAAGCGTTTCATATCCGATATACGAAACTTCCAGAAAATCACCGGCATCGGCCTTTAAACTATAATGACCATTTTCATCGGTTAACGAACCATTGGATGTTCCTTTAACATGAACGGTAGCACCCGGAAGACTTTCTCCTTCATTGGTTTTCACAGTTCCTTCAATATTTGCCTTTTGAGCAAATGCAGTGATTCCCATAAGAAGAAATGTGATCAATAGAAAATAGATTCTTTTCATTTAACTGTGGTTAGAATTAATAATTATTTTTTTGACATAGAATTAGCAGTTCACGACACATTTAATGTTGTAAATACAAGCAAATCAGAATAAAATTGAATTATTGCGGGGAGGTTAAAAAATTAGTTTTACCTGTTTGGTGAAGAGACTTGTTAATGATTTTACATCACTGGTTTTGCTGATGGCTTTTTCAAAATCTTCCGTATCGGCAGTCAGGACATTAAATGCAACATCTAAAACTTTATTAAAATCAGTCGTAGCTGTTTCAATCGAAACTTCACCTTTTTTTATTGATTTTTTGAGGTGACGTTCAATTTTTTGTACCGCATCGTAAATTGCAGGCTTACGAATAACCGTTTTAGTTTGTGGATTTCCTGGAACAATCTCCACCTGATAAGTGTATTTCGATTCAAGCAAATAAACTTTACTGGCTATTTTTTCTCCCAGAAAATGCTCTCCGATCATATCCTTCGAAATTGAACTTAAATCAAAATCCATCGAAGAGGCTTTAAATTCATAAATAGTTAGTCCGGCGTTGCCCGTGTTGGTTGTTTTTGTGTCACCAACAAAATTCATAGCCAGTGCATCCTGAGCAAATAATTTTCCTGCTCCAAGCAGAAAAATGAGAATTATAAATCGCAAACTTGTTTTCATGTTAATGCATTTTAAATCAATACAAAATTATACATTGGTTATTACAGAGTTATTGATTTGAAATTACTGTTTGATTAATTATCTGTTTCATTTTTCAGCCCTTGTTAATATTGTGTTACAGGGTTTAATCATTGGATTTCAAATTGTATCGTGTTTTTTAGTGCATTTGATAAAATTGAAATTGCGTTCTGCAATTCTTCCCGATTTATAGTTAGAGCCGGTGATAGTTGCAAAACATTACCTTGCGACACTTTAAAACTCAAACCATTCCGCAGACAGTCATACATGATTTTCTCGGCCACTTCAGTAGCCTTTTCTTTTGTTTCCTGATCTTTCACTAATTCAATCGCCCATAAAAGACCTAGCCCACGAACATCGCCAATAATTGGGAACTGTACTTTCATCTTTTTAAGTTCATTTCCAAACCAAAGTCCATCTTCAGCAACTTTTTGAAGAAGGTTTTCGTTTTCGATGTAATTAATGGTTGCAAGTGCGGCAACACTTCCCAGTGGACTTTTTTCATGTGTGAAATGTCCAAGTGAGATATCTCCGGCAACATTATAGCTATCACGTGCGATCATGGCGGCAAAAGGGATAATTCCACCACCCAATCCTTTTCCAAGGCAAAGAATATCGGGTTCAATGCCAAAGTGTTCAAATGCGAACATTTTACCTGTGCGGCCAAGAGCGATCGGGATTTCATCGAGAATAAGAAGGACTTTATGTTTGGTACATATTTCGCGTACTCTTTTCCAGTAGACTTTCGATGGAATCTGCACGTCGGTATTCCGGATTGTTTCAGCCAAAAATGCTCCGACATCGCCTTCTTTCTCAATTACATATTCCAGATAATCTGCATATTTCAGCTGATCTTCCTCTTTATCTCCGAAAATCCCACGAAATGTAGCTGGAGGAGGAACGTGAACAACTCCCGGGAGCAATGGTCCCATGTGTTTCCTGAAAATTGATTCGCCACCTGCAGATATTGAATCGAGTGAAGCTCCATGAAACGAATCCCAGAGCGAAATGACCTTGTATTTGCCGGTAACTATTCGTGCAAGTTTCAGAGCCATACTTATGGCAGATGTTCCTCCCGGAGCAAATAAACTTCGATTGAGATCAGCGGGAAGGAGACTTGCCAGTTTTTTTGCCAGTTCAACGGCTTGCTGATTGGTATATCTTCGAGGAGAAAAGGGTAAACGTGTTATTTGTTCTAAAACCCTACTTACCACATATTCGTTTCCATACCCCAACTGGTGAACATTATTTCCATGAAAGTCGAGCAAATGCTTTCCTGAAAGTGTTGTCATGCCGCTTCCCTTGCAACGTTCAAGCACATCCAAACATGGGCTCGACATCGATTGATGCAAAAAATACCGGGCATCATCTTCCAGAATCTGTCTTGTCGCATTATCTGTAATTTCATGATCCCAATTCAGCCGTTCTTCGGTAATATTGATATCCCCTTCAACAAATAATTCAATGGTATCCATTCGAATAAATTAAAAATGACAATGAATTTTCAGGATTGAATTGATCCTGTATAAATTCGAGTCAAACTTATTGAAGAAGGAAGATAGAAAGGTTAGGTTAGCATTACCAATGTTTAGACTTAAGGTTATTAAACAGCCAAACAACGATTACAGACAATTGCAATTCAGTTAATTACTGAAATAATATTGAAACATCATAAGATAATTCTCATAATACTAATTCATTTAACTACACAAGTAATTAAATATTTTAAGTATACTAAAAAACTCAAGGCAAGTTCGATTGAGGTACAGGATGTCTAGTATATAAAGAAAATGATCGTAATTTAAGTAGTTCTAAATTAGCAAGTAATCGCATATGGCACAAATAATATCATGCATATATATTCTTCAATCACGCTATTTATGTTTTGGTCAATTATCTGCCAGCTTTTTAAGTAGATTACATTAACTTAGACCTTTTAGTTAGAATGTCAGTTTCAAATCTACAAAGGCGTGATAAAACACGCCTTTGTAGATTTTTATTTTTTGTAAATAACCTTTCCATTATAAATCTCATTACCAATGGCTAGTCTATATAAATATATGCCGTTAACCAGAGTTTTCGGAATAAATTCGGCCTGATTTAGAACATTGCTGTCAACCTGTTTATTGAATATGGTTTTTAAATGACGTCCCGTCATGTCATAAATATCAATTCGGGCATTGGTTGTTAAAGGTGAAACAAATTCGATGTGTAATTTCTTATTGAATGGATTAGGATAGACTTTGAATTCAGAATGCTCGTTGCCAAGAGAAATTCCAGTCTTGATTTCAACTGATTTTTCACTTTCCACCTTATTATGCTCGTTATCATTTTCCTCTTCATTATCATGATGAATATCTGCAATTTCCGGTTCCTGAATTTCACATGGATTTAAAAATAAAACCTTGTTCCAGGTCACATTAATTAAACCATGAATCCTTCTGGCAATGAAAAGTCCATTCATCTTAGTGGGAATGTAAAACCTACCCAATACAAAAATATCATGGTAATTGGCATGAATTTGAGCAGTAACATCAGCCCCTTCCCTGACGAATACATTGCCATCAACAAAAACTTTAACGAAATAGCCCGCCGAATTAAAACGACTGTTCCTATCTATTATTAGTTGCTTATTTATATACACATTGGAACATGATTCAAATTTGACAGACGTATTATAATTCAACTTTAAATCATCTAAATATATATTCGAACCGGTAAAAATTACAGTCGCACCTTGCTCCAGTTCCACTTTACCATACACTTCCCCATTCAGGATTTCAGTTTTATTCTTTTTAATTTTCACATCCGGACTTTTCTTATTTGAATATGTATTAGATATAAATTTGGGTAAAGAAACCTTGGCAGGTGAATAAATTGCATTTCCTACACTACTTCTGAAGAAAGTCTCAATTTTTGAAGCCTGTGCAAATTCGGTAATATGACTTAAAAGTTGAATTTTAATTTTTCCTCCTGGTTTTGTAACACCCACGCCTCCTGAAGCAACCTGATTTGAATGAAGCAAATGAATTTCCTCTTCAGCAAGGATTGTGTAAGATGAAATTAATTCTCCCGGATGATTTTCAATTAGAGTTACAGTTATTTCAAGATTGTCATACATAACAGGTACTCCATTATCGGTGACTACAACAGAAAAGGTATATTCTCCCGGAGTCTGAGTTGATGCTGGATTCCAGCTAAATTCGCCAGTTAAAGGATTGATAAAAGCACCTTCAGGAGCTGCATTTAAGCTAAACGTTAATGAATTGGCTGGCAAATCAACATCACTTGCCACTGCCGTGAATAATAGCGTTTCTCCTGAATTTACTGTTTGATTTTCGATATAAGCCAACACAGGTGCTGTATTTATTGCAAGAACTTTATTTACAACTATTGTAATGGTTATTGAATCACTCAGATTATCAGGATTTGTTCCGTTATCAGTAGCGGTAATTGTTACTGAATAATCAACTCCACCCTGCAATTCAGTTGGTGTCCAGCTAAATTCGCCGGTGGTTGGGTTGATTGTCATTCCCAGTAAAACAGAAGCTGCATCCAAACTAAATGATAAAGTTTGAGCCGGTAAATCCAGGTCAGTTGCCGATGCAGTGAACGTTAATATTGATTGTTCATCAACGGTTTGATTTCCGGTTGATGCCAATTCAGGTGCAGTATTTATTGCAAGAACTTTATTTACAGCTATTGTAATGGTTACTGAATCACTCAGATTATCAGGATTTGTTCCGTTATCAGTAGTGGTAATTGTTACTGAATAATCAAATCCACCCTGCAATTCAGAAGGTGTCCAGTTAAATTCCCCGGTGGTTGAATTGATGGTCATTCCCGCATCGATCGAAGCTTGGTCAAGTGTGAAAGTTAGATTTTGTGCGGGAAGATCCTGATCGGTTGCTGAAGCTACGAAAGTCAATAAAGATTGCTCATTGACTAATTTATTCCCAACAGCAGCCAACTCAGGAGCAACATTAACTTCATTAACTGTAATCGTAATTGTTTCAAAATCGCTTAAATTATTGGGATTTGTTCCATTATCGGTAACTGTAACCGTAACCGAATAATCGGCTCCACCTTGTAATTCAGTTGGTATCCAGCTAAATTCCCCGGAAGTTGGGTCGATTGTCATTCCCAATAAAACAGAAGCCGCATCCAAACTGAAAGTCAGTGTTTGAGCGGGCAAATCCGTATCCGTTGCTGAAGCTGTAAAAGTTAATGTCGCTTGTTCATCAATGATTTTGTTTCCAATTATTGCAAGTTCCGGAGTAACATTTACATCATTAACGGTAATTGTAAGAATTTCTGAATCGCTTAAATTATCGGGATTTGTTCCATTATCGGTTACATTAATTGTTATAGCATAATCTGCACCACCTTTCAATTCTGTTGGTGTCCAGCTAAATTCTCCGGTATTTGGGTCGATGGTCATTCCCAATAAAACAGAAGCCGCATCCAAACTGAATGTCAGGTTTTGTGCTGGTAAATCCAGGTCGATTGCAGAAGCTGCAAAAGATAAATTGGACTGTTCATCAACAATTTGGGTTCCAATTGAGGTTAAAACCGGAGCTGTGTTAATCGCAAGAACATTATTAACCGTAATGGTAAATGTTTCTAAATCGGTCAGATTATCAGGATTTGAACCATTGTCGGTAACAGTTATTGTTACTGAATAATCATTTCCTCCCTGTGATTCAGAAGGTGTCCAGTTAAATTCTCCGGTAGTTGAATTTATGGTCATTCCAAGAGCAATTGCTGCTGCATCTAAACTATAAGTTAAGGTTTGTGCAGGATCATCCTGATCGGTTGCAGATGCTACGAAAGTCAATAAAGATTGCTCATTGACAAATTTATTCCCAACAGCAGCTAAAACCGGAGCAATATTTACTTCATTTACAGTTATTGTAAATGTTTCTGAATCGCTTAAATTATCAGGATTTGTTCCATTATCAGTAATGGTTATTGTTACCAAATAATCAGCCCCACCTTGTAATTCAGAAGGTGTCCAGTTAAATTCCCCGGTGGTTGAATTGATGCTCATTCCCGCATCGATCGAAGCTTGGTCAAGTGTGAAAGTTAGATTTTGTGCGGGAAGATCCTGATCGGTT
>JBGSUC010000054.1:0-52468 GCA_041736275.1 Prolixibacteraceae bacterium | reverse complement strand
ATATTTCCCTTGGTTCATTTTCGGTAGAATTTGCCCCAAATGAAATATTCCTGAAATCGTCACGCAAGAAAAAGCACTACAAATAATTGATTATCAAATTTATCAAAGAACGTTTTAATATTTTAACGAGACATTAGTGTTTTTACTTAATTAATATTTCTCGCCAAGCCGCCAAAAGTGAAGTTCATCCGAAGAAATGGTTTTCAAACATATAAATTTTATGCAACCGTCGTTTATGTCTTTCAATGGATGAAAACGTAGCCTTCAGGAATGTTTTTGTGATTTCCCAGGCAGCTTCGGCACCAATTACCCGTCCACCAAGGCAGAGAATATTCATGTCGTCGTCTTCCACGCCCTGCCGGGCAGAAAAACAATCGTGAATAAGCCCGGCCCGTGTGCCATGTATTTTGTTGGCTGCTATACAAGCGCCCACTCCACTCCCGCAAACCGCAATTCCCCGGTCAATTGTTCTATTAACCACGGCATTGGCCAGTGGAATCACATAATCAGGAAAATCGTCGTTGGGGTTGTAGTTTTCATTTCCAAAGTCAACTACCTCAAATTGCAGTTCGAGCAATCTCTGTTTTAGCAGGTTTCTTAGTTCAAACCCGCCATGATCGGATGCGATACCAATTTTCATGTGTTTAATTTATTAGGATTTGTTAATAAGAGATTTCGATGCTTTTACGACGGCTTCAACGGTAAGTCCAAATTCTTCCAAAAGGCTGTCGAGCTTGCCCGAGGCGCCAAAAGTTCTCATGCCCAGTACTACTCCATCGCTGGGTAAACCAACAAATCTGCTCCACCCGAAAGTTGACCCGGCCTCAATCGCAACTCGTGACCTAACTTTTGATGGCAACACTGATTCGTGATATTCCGGACTTTGCCGTTCGTATAAATTCCAGTTCGGCATACTAACAACTCTCGCATTGATGCCTTCCTGTTTCAACACTTCAAATGCCTCAATGGCCAATTGTAATTCCGACCCGGTGGCTATCAGGATTACTTCAGGAGAATCCTTGCTGTCGGCCAGAATATAACCTCCTTTTAAAGCTCCATCGGCTGAGGCATATTTGCTTCGGTCTAATACAGGCAAATCCTGTCTGCTCAAGATTAAAGCTGTCGGTGTATTTTTAGATTTCATGATATATTTCCAAAGAACAGCCACTTCATTGGCATCGCCCGGCCTGATCACTTCCAAATTGGGTATTGCCCGTAACGAAGCAACTTGTTCAATCGGTTGGTGGGTTGGGCCGTCTTCGCCTACACCAATACTATCGTGAGTAAATATGTAGGTTACCGGTAGGTTCATTAAAGCTGAAAGTCGGATTGCACCTCGTGCATAATCTGAAAAGACAAGGAATGTTGAAGCGAATGTTTTTAGTCCGCTTAACGCAATGCCGTTGGCAATGGCTCCCATGGCATGTTCCCGGATGCCAAAATGTAAATTTCTTCCACCAAAATTGTTCTCCTGAAAACTTTCCTCATTTTTCAAATCCGTCAGGGTTGAAGGTGAAAGGTCGGCTGATCCGCCAATCATAAAAGGGATTTTGGATGCAATCGCATTCAGTACTTTAGCCGACGCGCTTCTGCCTGATATTTTGGTTCCGGATTCAAATACCGGAACGGCCTCGTCCCAAGCTTCAGGCAATTCCCGCTTCTGAATCAGCTTTAGCTGATTGGCCAATTCGGGGTATCCTGATTCGTATCGTGAAAATAACTCATTCCATTCATCATTTTGTTTTTTTCCGCGTAAAGTAATATCCCTGGCATATTGCATTACTTCATCCGGGACAAAAAACTTTTTATCGGCATCCCAACCATAAAAGGCTTTGGTGGCCCTAATCTCATCTTCGCCCAGTGGTGCGCCATGTGCGCCATGAGTGTCCTGCTTGGTAGGAGCTCCATAGGCAATATGGCTATCCACAATAATCAGCGTTGGACGGCCTTCCTCTTTTTCAGCTATGCGGATAGCACGACAGAGCATTAATAAATCATTGGCATCGCCAACCCTTTGTACATTCCAGCCATACGCGATAAATCTGGTTGCCACATCCTCACTAAATGCCAGACTGGTACTTCCCTCGATGGTTATGTGGTTGTTGTCGTAAATCCAAATCAGGTTGTCCAGACCCAGGTGGCCAGCAAGCGAAGCCGCTTCACCTGAAATGCCTTCCATCATGCAACCATCACCCGCCAACGAGAAAATTTTGTAATCAATGATATTAAAACCTGGTTTATTAAAGTGCGAGGCCATCCATTTCTGGGCCATCGCAAAACCTACACTGGTGGCGACACCCTGACCAAGCGGACCAGTGGTCGTTTCCACGCCCGGAGTATGTCCGTGTTCCGGATGTCCGGCGCATTTACTGTGTAACTGTCTGAATGATTTAATGTCGTCTAGTGTCACATCATATCCGGTAATGTGTAAAGTGCTGTACAAAAGCATGGAGGCATGACCGGCCGACAGGATAAAACGGTCGCGATTCACCCAATCCGGATTTGCAGGATTGAATTTCATAAACCGGTCATAAATCGTAAACGCTACCGGAGCCAATGCCATTGGTGTTCCGGGGTGACCTGAATTTGCGGCCTGAACCGCGTCCATTGATAAAGTTCTTATGGTATTGATGCAAAGTTGATCAAGAGTTTGTTCCATTCTATTTCTTATTATGTGGTGTAAATAATTTTTTTGCCGCATTTTCATCCAGTAGCCAAAGTAGTTCGCCGTTTTCGGGTTGAACAAATGAAGCAGGAAGTTTTTCCCATCCTGTTCTTTTTTCAAGGATTTGAGCGACAATTTCTGATTTATCTTCACCGGTTACCAGAAATGCGACAGTTCTGGCATGATTGATTAATTTCCCGGTGGCGGTAATTCTTTTCTGTTTTGTAATTGGGTGTTCGGCTACTTCAAAAAGCCGGATGCTATTAAAAAGTTTCTGATGTCCGGGGAAAATGGATGCGGTGTGTCCATCATCTCCTAATCCGAGTATTAAAAAGTCGAATTGTGGAAATTCATTATATGGAGTCACATTGAGTTGCACCAATTCTTCGTAACGGACAGCTTCTTCAGAAGGTTCTGCTTCACCTTTTATCCTGAAAATATGATTAGCCGGAATTGGCACCAGATCCAAAAGACTTTCTTTTGCCATTCTGAAATTGCTTTCTGTGTTTTCGGGCGCTACACAGCGTTCATCGCTCCAAAACAACAGGATTCTATTCCATTCTATTTGCTCTCTGAAGTTGTTGGCCATGTATTGAAATACTGAACGTGGCGTTAAACCTCCGGATAGAGCGATTGTAAAGAAATAGCCTTCGGGCATTTCACTGATACGTGACCTAATATGCTGAGCAAAATATTGAGACAAATCCTCAGTATTTTTTAATATTTTGATTGAATTTCCCATGATTATAGTTCGCAATAAATTCCATCATCAGACAAGTTCTTACAGGGATAACGCCAGGTTATCTCTTTTCCTTCCACCAATTCATCGGCGGATTCAGGGCCCCAGGTTCCGGCAGGATATCCAAAGACCGGTATGTTTGAATCGTTTTTCCAGGCTTTCAGAACAGGATCTAAAAATGCCCATGCAGTCCTTACGGCATCCCAGCGGGCGTAAAGAGTAGAATCACCTACCATCGCGTCCAAAATCAGCCTTTCGTAAGCTGCCGGAATTCGGTGTTGCGCCAGTTCTGAATAATGGAAATCCATATTCACGTTATGCACATCGAATCCATTTCCCGGCATTTTCATCCCGAATTTCAAAAGAATGCCTTCATCAGGCTGAATTCGTATAACCAGTTGGTTACAGGAGGAGCACGATGTCTGTGTTGAAAACAGCTTATGCGGCGTGGGTTTGAAGTGGATAACCGCTTCGGTTACTCTTGTTGGCAATTGTTTGCCAGTCCGGATGTAAAATGGAACGCCGCCCCATCGCCAGTTGTCGATATAAAACTTTAACGCGGCATAAGTTTCAGTTTTCGAATCGGGATGAACACCCACTTCCTCGCGGTATCCTTTCACTTTTTCGCCCTTTATGGTTGATGCCAGATATTGTCCCCTGATCGCAATATCAGGAACATCTTCTTCCCTGATTGGCCGGATGGACTGCAATACCTTCACTGTTTCGTTCCGTATCGCATCAGAGTTCATTGCTGCAGGTGGTTCCATGGCAATTAACCCAACAAGTTGCAACAGGTGGTTTTGGATCATATCGCGTAAAGCGCCTGAACCTTCATAATAACCACCCCGCTTTTCAACTCCAATGCTTTCAGCCGAAGTAATTTCAACATGATCAACATAGTTGCGGTTCCACAAAGGTTCGAAGATGCCATTGGCAAAACGGGTAACCAGTACATTTTGAACTGTTTCCTTTCCTAAATAGTGGTCGATCCGATAAATCTGGTTCTCCTCCCAGTCTTTTTGCAACGATTCGTTCAGCGCGATGGCAGTTTCCAAATCATAACCAAAGGGTTTTTCAACGATTACCCTTTTCCAACCATTAGACTGATCGTTCAGGTTGTTTTTTGCCAGGTTTAAGGGGATTATGCTGTATAAAAGTGGAGGCGTGGAAAGATAATAAAGCGTATTTCCTGAGATACCCAGCGAATTTTGAAGCGATGAAAGTTTGTTTGCAAGATGAATATACTGGTCACTTGCAAAGGCATCAACGCGCTGGAAATAAATCTTTTTCAGGAAGGAATCGAGTTTGCTTTTATCCTTTTCATCCGAAAATTCGGTTAATCCGGAATGCATCGATTCACGAAAGGTTTCATCATCGGTATCGATTTCGCTGGCGCCAACTATGGCAAATTTTTCGGGAAGCAAGCCCTGAACTTCAAGAGCAAACATGGCCGGAATAAGTTTTCGTTTGGTCAAATCGCCGGTCGCGCCAAAAATGACCAATATCTGATTTTCAGCTTTCATCACTTGGTTAATTTTTGGATTTTACCGCATGACCGCCAAATTGATTCCGAAGCGCTGCCAATACTTTCATCGCAAAAGATTCGGTTTGCCGCGACTGAAAACGACTGAAAAGAGAAGCTGTAATCACAGGAACAGGGACATCGAGATCAATTGCAGCCTGGATCGTCCAGCGGCCCTCACCACTATCCTGAACGTAATCTTCCAGTTTCTCCAGTTTTGGGTCTTCCTTAAACGCGTTCACTGCCAGTTCCAGCAACCACGAACGAATTACACTGCCGTACTGCCAGGCATCAGCAACTTTATGCAAATCGATTCCAAAAGGAACTTTTTCGAGAATTTCGAAGCCTTCGGCATACGATTGCATCATTCCGTATTCGATACCATTGTGTACCATTTTCACAAAATGACCAGCTCCTGAAGTTCCGCAATAAACATGTCCTCCGTCTGGCGCCAGACTTTTAAAAACCGGTTCAACAAAATCAACTGCTGGTTTATTTCCGCCATACATCAGGCAATAACCGTTTTGCAATCCCCAAACACCACCACTGGTGCCACAATCGAGAAAATGAACGCCCTTTTCTGCCGCTTTAGCAGAACGAGCTTGTGTTTCCTTCCAGTTTGAGTTTCCACCATCGATGATAATATCATCAGCCTTCAACAGTCCGAGCAGGGTATCCAGGTTTTCGTCTACCGGTTTTCCGGCAGGGACCATGAGCCAAACCACTTTTCGTTCGGGCAGTTTTGATACCAAATCGGCAACTGTCGATGCGGCAATTGCGCCAAGTTTTGCTGATTCTTCGATTGGAGCGGTATCAAAGTTCCAGACCACCAATTCGTGTTCGTGATTCAATAAACGATGTACCATGTTGAAGCCCATTTTTCCAAGGCCAATAAATCCGATTTTCATAGCTATTTAATTAAAGTGAATATGATTTACATTTAATGAATAGACGGCAAAAAAGATAAACCTGACAAAATCAGAAGATTAATTTGTCAGGTTTAAAATATTATGAATCAAATCGAAATGGAGAAAAATGACGAATGTTTAAAGCTCTCCGTTCAAATACGAAGAGCTCTGTTTCTGTATCGCTTAGTGTTAAACTTTATGGCTTGATTATTTCTACCACCGGCTCACCGCCTTCAGGAATTCGCGCATGAAGTTCCACCTTTGGAATCTTTGGCAACCAAAAAGTACCACCATCAATTTGAATAAAGATACTTTCAACTTCTACTTCGGTACCATTGGCTTTTGTGAATACTTTGAAATTCCCTGTTTTCGTTTTTCGTAATGAGAAAGTTCGCTTAGAGTAAGAAACAAACTGAAAATCTGCCTTTTCAGTCGTTAATTTCAAGAATTTAAGGCCATAAGCAAAAGTGTTTTGTATCCGGGTAAGTGGCTCAATAGCGCCACCTTTTGTATTTTTTATCCAGTAAATATTCACAGGATACAACAAATCAAGGTTCCCATCCGCAGTAGTTTTTATCGTATAATAGATCTCGTTGGCATCTTTGCTTCGCCCAATTTTGAACAAAGCTGTGTTTTCGGCCTTTTCAGTTTCGATAGCCTGAATGTTGATTGGCAGAACCAATAATATTGAAAATACAAACAGTAGGTTTTGAACAATTTTTTTCATTTTGAATTAGGATTAATAGATTGATATTTCAGGATAAAAGGCAGCAAAAGAAAACCAGTAGCCCATCATTTGAGTGACTTGTTCAAGCTTTTGCCCCATACGCGGACCACTAATACCCCTGCCAAAAGCGTCCCAACTGGTGCCTTCGTTGTCGCGAAGAATAATTGGTAAGGCGTTTTGTACCGTTTGAAAATTAAGAGTTGTCCCATCAGCCAGCACACGGTTAAAAGCCATCATTAAATTTAAGTCGCTACTGGCTGCAACGACCAGTTTTTTGTTTTCAAACTCATCGTTCACTAAAGAGAGCGTGTTCAGGAAAGTTTTCATACGATAAGCTTTTGCTTTTCCAGAAACTATAATTGCCAGAACCCGCTCCTTGGCATCAAGACGGCTGTCGCTACTGCTGACCGGAAAAAGTAAGTTGCTGCTGGTTTTGTAATTGCCATACGGATAATTGCCATAGTTGCGGTTGTGCCCTGTATTTTCAGAAACCACCTTGCTGGCAGGATACATTTGTTTCCAGGTTTTCCAGGTTGTTTCGAGCAGATTGTAAGTTTTGGGAGCGTCGCCTGAAAATTGGCCATTGACCGATTTCAGCAAAAGCTGTGACCAGTTGCTGCCAGTTGCACGGTCGTAAGGAATAATGTTTGAATTGTAGAGCAGGCCTGAAACGCCAAAGGTGGTTTTCGTTCCGTTAATCTCCCGTCCCCAGCCAATCCCGGTGCCGGTAAGCGGACAGTAAATAACTGCCAGTGAGTTGTTTTTAGTATCGTCGTTGATGATTTCGTGCCAGTCGAGAATGGAATGTGGATATGCGCGAACTTCGTCGCCATCGGCCAACCCAAGTACCAAATCATTGTCGGAAAGGTAAGTGGCTTCGTCTGCATTGATGAATTTCGGATTTTGAAGTGCCGGTATCCCATCCTTTCCGGGGCCGCCGTCCCTCACTTCATCTTTGGGAATCAGCCATTCACTGGAGTTGTTCATATTGCCCGAGTTTTCGTCCATGTCGTTTTTTTTGCATCCGGCAAAAATCAGGAACGATAAAATAGAGATAAGAGTAATTGTCTTCATGGCTTTAAATTTTTAATTAAAGTTCACTTTTCTGTTTTTTGATGGTATGGTATATAAAACTGCGGCTGTCAGTTTATAAGATGTTGTGAGCTGTGTTCCTTTCAGATTGCGGTACAACGGCACTTCACCTGACATGCGTAATGACAAACGTGGACTGAAATTGATGCTCATTCCCGGAATCACGGTTATCCACTGGCCTCCTGAACCGGGAAATATGCTTCCATCAATAAGGTCTTCAGCTTGCTGCCGATATCGCAAATAGGTAAAAATATCTATCGGCCAATGGGCGAACATGTTGTAATTCAAACCCAGGTTGAACTGAAACTCGTTACCAAACCGATAAACCTGAGTTTTGTTGTACGTTTTGTTTTCTCCTGAATACCGGAATGAGGAAACAGCCATCAGGCTTAAGTTGGGCGATCCGAATTTTCGTTTCTGAAAATAGCTCCAGAAGATGCCATCAAATGAACCCGAACCCGGCTGCATATCTGCCACCAATACCAGACCATCATTATTGGTATAATCCGTTTTTCCTGTCGGGAATTTAGGCCCTGCACCAATTACCCATTCTAAATCAGGCTTTTTGGTTGGATCGAATAACCGGTATTTGATAAGGAAAACCACATCGCCCAATCCTTGCGTTGAAGTAAAATCTTCAGCTCCACCGTAAGACCTGATACTCCGTTCCTGACGGATAAACGGAACGACACCAGTTAAAGTAAACCGTTTCGTCAACCCGTAATTGATTTCGATAATTGAAGAATGGGTTGTCCGGCTACGGGTGTTGTCTTTCAATTGTTCTGAACCATCCATCAAATCATTCAACACATTGTAATCGTAGGTAAACAACACCTGAAGCGATTTGCTTTCGGCGGTTCCCAATCCCAAACTTCCTCCCAAAGGGACACCGCCCGAGCAACAGGCCTGAGAATACAGAAGATTAGGGGCAACGAGCATGAAAAGAGCAAAGAAAGCAGTTCTCATATCGAGAAAAAAAACACCGGTTCTTTGCGCTTTATCGCTGGGTTCCCTTGTCATGGCAAGTTATTTTTTAATGACTTCTTTTCCCAGCTCAATAAACTCTTTGGGATTGTGGTATCCCGCGGTTTGGGCAACGACATCACCATTCCCGTTCACGAAAATTAAACTTGGGTAGCCTCTGATGCGATATTTACGGGCAAGATCAATACCTTCGCCTTCTTCACCATCAACGGCCACATTGATAAAGTTTTGGTTGTAAAAAGCTCCGACTTCCGAATTAGGGAAAGTTCTTGATTTTAGCATTTTACAAGGGCCGCACCAACTGGCCGATATATCAAGGAAAACCAGCTTGTTTTCCTTTTTTGCCAAAGCCAGGGCTTCGTTCCACGTTCCCTGATGAAACGCGATACCATTTTCACTTTTTGTTCCGGAGCCTGTTCCAAAAGTGTTCGCCACAACCAGTATTAGAAGGGCAATTCCGGCAAATATTACCAATGAATTTTTCATGTTATTGATTTTAAATGTTAATTATCAAACTATTAAATAATTTCAAATTCATTTCTGAATTCTATAACTAAACAGTCGGAAACGAGGTTGAATCCTGACAGGTTATTTGAAAAAATGTTTGATGAGAAGAATCGGAAGAAACTTAAAGCAGGAAATGGATTAGGCAATAATCTTTACCAGACTGCTGGTTCGAAATACTTCAGGAAGTGAAACACCAAATGCGTTGTAGGCAGAACCCGGTATTCCCAGATCAGCAACAAACAGCTGAACTTCTGAAACCAAGGGCAACAATTCAGTTTTCATGGCAGCAAGGGTTAAAATGATGTCAGGCTTAAAAAGACTTATCGAAGTTTGCCTGTCGAATCCGGAAGGCAGATCCAATGAAATTTTCGGGCAAGTCAATTGATTGGCTGTTTTTATGGCCATTTCGAAATTTGCAGGTAAAGGCAGGCGCTGTGAAAAACCAAAATAAGCATCGATAAAAAGCTGGGGTTTTCCCGGTTTTCTTATTTTTGCGCCAAATTTCAACGCCTTTTCAAGTTGGCTGGCAGGCAATTCTTTGAGACTTTTGTCCGGAATATCCAGAAAGACAGGATATCCCCATGCAGATAGACGGCGCGCGGCAACAAGGCCTCCTCCTCCGTTATTTCCTGTGCCAACGCCGATTATAATTTCCTCTCTTTCAGGTAGAATAGATGTGGCTAAACGGGCCAGGTTTAACCCTGCATTTTCCATCATCATTTCAATGGGTAGATGATAGTTTTCAACAGCCAGATAATCCATTTCCCTGAATTTCTCAATGGGAAGTGTGGCCATGTCAGCAACATTTATTTCTGGAAATTTCATGTGTTAGTATTTATAACCTTGCATTTCGGCTTCGCTGGCTTCAAGCCCAAGTGCCAGTACAATTCGGTTCACGAAGTTAAAGTAGGACACCACAAGGGTTGCATCCAGTATCGCGCTGTCGGATAACCCGACCTTTTTTAAAAGATTGAGGTATTTTTCGTCTTTGTAAACTTCCGGGGAAACCGTAAGCAAATTGGCAAAACTGCTTAGTACCAATTCGCGGGGACTTAAATCAGCTTTCTCAAAATCAATTCGCAGCCAGTTAATCCGTTCTTCGTTTTTCCAGTAATGGTTTAACGCCTGTCCATGATGCAACTGGCAGTATTCGCAACCGTTTGCAGCCGACACCACTACAGCCATCATTTCGCGCTCGGCTCTTGAAAGTTCCGATTTCGCAAACATGATTTCCATGTACAGGTCGATATGCTTTACAATACTTTCGGGGCGAAGGCTTTGAATGGTATGAACATCAGCAAGTTTCCCCCGCTTTTCTACCAATTCGTCGTATATTTCCTTTAACCTTCCGGTTGCTTCTTCAGGTTGGATTACTTTGATCCGACTCATAAATTATATAGCTTTTGTGATTTTTATACTTTTTTAGACATGCTCCGGGCATTTCTTCCGGTTTGCCAATATGGAGGAGTAAAGTGACACGCAGAATGGCACGAGGAAAGTAAGCAAAACCTTGTAAATGTTCAAACCTGAAAATGTTAAAGTAAGTATTCCGGGATTATTTATGATATTAAGTATGATACCCACTAAAATAGCTACACGTAGCGCTCTTGTCAGAGACTCTTTTTCGATGACCAACTTTTTTGAAATAGGTTGCTGTTTGGTATTGCCCATTTAATTTTCAGATTTATTTAAATTCAGCGAAATCTGCTTTTTCAGTTGTTCCATATCAATGTGTGGATGCTGCTTTTTTTGTTGGTTTTCTATTCCCTTTTCAATAATCGCACTTTGTTTCTCATAGTTTTTGCAGGCATCACACATCATTTTGTGCGCCTTAAGCTGCATCCGTTCAGTAAACGAAAGCTTAACATGAAAATTTTTCTCGATCAGTTCAGTTGCCTTGAGGCATGAAAGGAATAGCGAATGCATTATTTTCTTCATCATGATTTTCAATTTTTAATTGTTGTGCCAGTTCTTTTCAACACAATCCCTCAACTGAAGTTTTGCCCTGTGAACGATTTGCCAGAAATTTGACGGAGTAATATCCAATTCCTGACAGATTTCATCCCCATTTTTTTCAGTTAAATATTTTAGTTTCACAGCGAAGCTCCATTTTTCGGGTAGAGCTTCCATACATCTCCGAAGAACTTCCTGAAAATCATCATCATCGAGTACATGTTTTTCATCTTCATCCCGCCATTCCTTCGGTTTTCTATTTTCCTGCCAATCTCCATCAACCTCAAAGAAATTTGTAAACGATTGATTATCGAGGGCAGTTGGCTGGTGCACTTTCTTCCGGTAATGATCAACAATCTTGTGGTTAAGAATGCTAAACAACCAGGTTTTTGGAGAGCTTTCACCTTTAAATGAGCCTGCTTTTTCAGCGGCCACCAGAAAGGTGTCCTGAACAAGATCTTTTGCCAGTTCGCTATCAGAGACCTTGTGGAAAGCCCAGGAATATAGGTCGGAGGTGTAGGTTTCTACCCAAAGCGAAAGGTTAATTGTTGTTTCCAAAATGGTTTGTTTTAATTATCAAAAACGATTCTAAAGATAATAATAATGTGTTTTGATTTTCGATTAGTCATACTTCGATTAACTTCCTGACAAAATCAGAGGTAAAACTGGTCGTGTTAAATGGTCTGGATCAAAATTTTGGTCAGAAATAAATTTACCGGATATACTTCTTCTGACTTAACTGATGATATCTCAAAACAGAAAAGCGAACAAAAAAAAAATGGCCGAAGCCATTTTCTACATCAGCCCTTCATCGGCAAATGAGAAATAAGATTCTGAAGTAACAATCAGATGATCCAATACTGGGATATCGAGTAACTTACCGGCTTCGCGGATCTTCTTAGTCAAATCTTTATCCGCTTCGCTGGGTACCAGATTACCTGAAGGATGATTGTGCGAAAGTATGATGCTGCAAGCGTTAGATTTCAAGGCTGCCTGCATAATAATTCGGACATCGGCCAACGTACCTGCTAAACCTCCAATAGAAATCTGACAGTAGCCAAGCACTTTATTGTTCCTGTTCAGGCAAAGGATGTAAAAATATTCGCGGTAATCGAGGCTGGGGAAAACATCCTTTAAACATGCGTAAGCATCTCCTGAAGTAACCACCTTTGGCAGTTCGGATGCTTTGTACCTGGGTTTGTAACTGATTTCGATTTCGGCCAAAGTTGAGTTAAACATCGGCACCGGAGTAAATAAGTTCTTTTGCATTTCAAATCACCTCTGCCCTGAGGATTTTTTGTGGCTGGCTCTCCAATTAATTTTGAGCCAAATGCACATTGAGCAGACCGGATTCTTGTCAAGGGCGAATGTCTGGTTTTCGAACCGGTCACTTAGCCTGTCGAAGTGTGAGGTTTGAAAAGCTGACCAAGCACGAAGTGTGGCGAGATGATTTGTTCCCTGAGTAGCCGAAAGGCATATCGAAGGGAAAAGGATTACCGAAGCCACCCTTGACTTTTCCGGTATGCGGAAATAACTTTGGAGATGAATTGAGTGAGAGAGTAATACCTAAATTAAATTTATTCAAATCCAATATTCATTTGATTCAAATCTGTTTATCTTAGATTAAAATCTTCTGCGAAATACTTCAATTTTTATGAACTTGAAGTATTTACATCAAAAACAATATAAGGAAAGAATTTACACTTAGCTCCCTCAAACAGTTTCCCTTTTTCTTTAGCCTTTTCTTACTACCAAATGTGCCAGCCCCGGATCATTCAACAGTCGTTCCATTTCTGAATGAATAATATCCTGCACATCCTGTTTTATTTGGAGATAATTGCGTTGCACCATCGTATTGTCCAGCTTGCGGATAACCTGAATTTCCTTGTAACTATCCTGTTCTTTCTTCAGAGCTTCATGATCGTTTATTATCTCGCAATGGAAAGTTTTCAGGTCAATTTTGCAGTCCGGATCATCGGCTACCATACCAACAAACTCCCCGGAACTGAGTGCAGAAATTTTAGAAGGTGGTACGGCCGATTCCAGTTGTTTGGAACGACTGATTGAAGTATCGGTACTGTTAATGGAAAGACTTTCCCTGTCCTGCATAATCTTACCAAAACGCTCGGATAATTGTTTGGCGGTGTCACCTGTTACCTGTCCGGCAACGATGTTGCCGGTAATATTCATGATCACATCTGCCTGCTCCCGTCCATAGTCTTTTCGAAGCTGGCTGAAATCCTGAATACCCAGGCAGGTAGCCACCTTGTTACCTCTTGCCGTAGCGATCAGGCTATCCATGTTGTTCAGGTAAATCGTCGGAAACTCATCAAAAATAAGGCTGCTTTTCTGTTTACCTTTTTTGTTTACCAATTTTACCAAACGGGTTACATACAGAGATAGTACCGCACCATAAATCTGTATTTTTTGCGGATTATTGCCCATGCAGACAATCTTTGGATCATCCGGATTATTGATGTCGAGGGTAAAGTCGTTGCCGGATAAAACGTAGTACAATTGTGGTGAAGATAGCCTGGCCATGGCCACTTTGGCGGAGGCGATCTGGCCTTCCAATTGCTCCATCACATCATTCAGGTAAGCATTCACAAAAGGATTGATCAGTACCTCAATTTCTTTCTCCGTCCGGAGCAAAGTAAACAGGCTGTCATAGTCCACCTGCATCAGCTCAATGACGTGTGGCAAGGTGCAAAATTCGCCATCCTTATACTTTCTTAAATACCAGATCACAGCCGTCAGAAAGTTAATAGGCGATTCCACAAAAAAGTCGCCCTGACGCTTGATCCATTCCCTGTTTAATCCCATCAGGATAGTACGTGCAGATTCAGCTGCATCAGTAATGTCGGTCATGGCCGATGGTTCCAGAGGATTGCATCGGTGGCTTCGGGTCAGGTCATCAAAATTGATCACATAAAATGCAGGTGGTTTTGGATATCTATGCTTGTTTTTCAGCCATGTATTGTAGGTAATTTTGGAAAGGTCATCAAACTTAAAATCGTACACAAACATGGTAAAGCCCTTTTTAATGTGCTGTGTTATGATGTGACGTATCACAAAATAAGATTTTCCGGAGCCGGGCGTCCCCAACACCATTACTCCACGAAAAGGATTTATGATATTGATCCAACTACTGCGGGTCTTATCCTTTAGTCGGTAACGGGCAGGTAGGTTTATGGAATATTCATTTTCCAGCAAGCGTTCTTCCTGTGGAAAAGTCTCGTTCTCTTTATTGAAAATATCTTTATTATTGAGCTTGTTACTGATAATTCTCGACAACAATGTACCGCCCGATAGCATGAGCAAAAAGCCAATGGAAGTAATGCCTATATATAACATTGCCAGTTCCGTTGTCTTTATTTTCACCAGCAAGGTCAGGTAACTTATAAAATAAATCAACAGCCCTGTGATGATGTAAGCAAAGGCCGTTTTATGGTTCAGTTCTTCGTTTTTTTTGCCTTTTGCACCCAACAGGGAGATAAACAGAAAGCCCAAAGCGATGAGCTTAGATTTATGAAAGTTCCCGAACAATCCCGTTCTGTAAATATTGCCCAATAAGCGGTCACTCAATGCGCTGCTCAATCCCCATTCATGGAATGCCGAATAGCAGTAATAATAAAAATGAATCACTAATATCACAATACTAATCAGCCTGGTCATATCCAGAATTTTCCTCATCGCCTGTTCGTTCTCCCCGGTCTGCATTGCCATAGGTTTAAGATTTTATTGGTTGTTATTGGTTACTATTGATTGTTATTCAGGTTTTTTCTGTTCCTCTTTTTCCGTTTCCTTTTCAACTGATATGGCAGGTAATTTGAGGAATGTTCAGGTTGCAACAGAGCATCCAGTATATTTTCAATTTCTTTGAAAGGTGCAGCGATCTGCATGGCGTTTGGATACGCCTTGGTTTCTGCCTCACTGGCGTTAGCCTGAGGCTGTAACCCAATCGGTTCCTGAGCTGAATGCGGAGGCAACTTCTGCTTAGGAACTGCTTTTTGTTGGCAACGTTCCTGAATAGCTTTTGCGCTGTACTGTTTGCCCAATACACTCCCGTTGAATACACATTTGGTCTGGTGGTCAATATAGGTGATACCGTAAATCAAACCTGTATTACTTTTGCGCAGGGCGACATGAATACCCTGCTTTTCCAATATTTTTATCAAATCCTGAAGTGTTCCTCTTTCCCTAGTTAGTATCATATCAATTGCATTCTTAACACGCGCTTTGTGTGGCATCCGCTTCGATTCATTTTCCTTAAACTTCTCTTCCAAAAATTTGAGGGTTGGTTGGTTGTAAAACGTACTTGCCTTGATCGGCACACCAATTGGAATTCCTTCAGCATCCAGTATCCGGTACAGCAATCCGTTGTGCTGATACACCCTTGAATTTTCACTACCTCGTTCAGCCAAAACATTGTATTGTTTGAGCACTGTATTTAGCTCCGGAAGACTGGTATAGCGGTACTGATTTAAAACCGCTTCCAGAACATTCTGTATAGCCATTTTGGTCTGCGACTTACCGTACAATACCTTTGACACTGACACTGGTTTTAACTGGAATTCTTCCTGTTTTTTTTGTGCTTCGGCGTTGACCAGGCCGAACTCTTTTTCGATGGCTTTTCTAGCCTGTTCAGATTGGTTGCGGCCTATGTTGTTCATATCAATCCGGCTACCGTCCGGACGTACTTTTATTGATACTATGTGGATATGTGGGTGTCCTGCATCGTGATGTTGATACACCAGATACGGTTGTTTCCCGAAACCAATTTTATCCATATAGATCTCTGCGATTTCAAGTAATTTTTCTTTGGACAAATGGCTTTCTGAAGGATGAAAATTAAGGGAAATATGCACGCTATTACGCATTACATTTTCATTCAGTTCAACCTGTTTCAGAAAACGGTTCAGCTTCATTGAAAGGCTCATTTTATCCGAATCAATGGGATAATTTCCGGCCCCGATGCACTCCGCCACGCCTTCCTTCACTTTGTTCTCATTGTAGTTGAAAATGCGGTGAATTGAATGCCCTGTCTTGATTACTGTAACCATGATTCAGCTATCTTTTGAATATGCTTTTTGATCTCGTCCACTTTGTTGAAAAGTGTTTTTTTCTCCACTTCATAAGCGATCAGCCAGCTTCTGAAATCGGCAATCTGATTAAGCGTATACAGTCGTTTTACCGCCTGGTTGAAGTTGTTGCCGATGTGGTTCAGCTCATTTCTTAGCAGTACCATTTCTGCCATAAAGTCATCCAAAGATTGGTTCCGGTAGTAACTGGTTACCGGCTTCTCAAAAAGGTTATGACGCACATAATCACTTAGCTTTCGGCAGGTACTCGCCTTCCATTTTCGTTCAATTTTCGCATACTCAGCGGGTGTCAGGCGCAGACCGATGATGCGTGTCCGGTTTGAATTCTCTCTTCCCATCTTCTCCAATTTTATCGTTTTCAAACTCCTTTGATCGTATCAGCATCCCCCGCCCACGAGTTCCGAGTGTGGGGCGGCAAGATTCGGTTGTTTAACAACCGGACATCTTGCCGATTGCAGGAACGTGGCAATCTTCCAGCCTTTAAAATGTCCTTTAAAACTTTATATGCCTTTTGATAACTTCAGAAAACACAAAACTATCAAGGACAGTTAAAAGTACTTTTTGTATTATTTTGGAATTATCGCAATTTCTGACTTAAATGTTTTTTCTGGGATTTACCATAATAAATAAGCCATTCATTCAGATCCTTAAAATTCTTGTACAAACTACTTTCATCGGAATATTTATTACTCATTGAAAGTGCACGTTTGCTACATCTTTGTCCGGCATCATCTCTGTCCAGATAAAGCAGGATTGCTTGGTGTTGTTCCATAAATGGGCGTGCTCTTTCAAAGAAGGAAATCGAATTTAAAACCACAAAATCCTGATTGTTTTCAGGAAGGTTTTTGTAGCGAGTCTTGAAGGATAAAAAATCTGTAAATCCTTCAAATACGACTGCTTCATCCGAACCATTTTTAACAGTGGTCATATCCTTTGGCGAACTACTTGCTTTGAAGTAAGGATTGCGGATTTCCCATCCTCCCGAATCATTTTTAAAACCGATGCCGTAGTAGGTTTTTTCGTTCAATTCATAACGAATTTCACAACAATATTTTTTGGCAATTTCTATTGGGATATGTCTTTGTTCCAGGTACCGTAATAAGACAAATGAAGTGAGTTCAAAATCGCCCAGAATTTTAATCTTAGGCTCCGGCTCATACACACTTTTCACCATCTGGGCATGTGGCTTTTGAAAAGAAAGATTACCACTTAGTTTGCCAAGCAATTCACCAAAAGTACAACGATGATATTCGATTCCTAAATCAATCAGGTTACCCCCTCTGCCCAAACCATGATCGTACCACCGGTTGAGCTTCCTGTTCACCTTAAATGATGGTGTTTTTTCTTCCCGAAGTGGAGATAAATACCAATAGTCATTTTTCCTGATTTTTGTTGGCTCGTGGCCTAACGTGGAGAGATAATCCACTATGTCCATTTCTTTGGCTTCGCTGATGAAAAGCCCTTGATTCCTGAAATCCATATCGCACATTTTCAAGTTCACAATTCAGTTTCAATGATACGAAGGTAAATAAGCGGTATGGGTTTTACCTATCCTCACTATATTTTGACTGGGATAGTTTGGAAATGCCTCCTTACTTTTACAGCGTAAATTTTGTTTAATTTAAAACGTATGATTATGCTGACAACAAATGATGTGGCCAAGGTTTATGATACTATTTTGAGTATCCCTGGCATGAATGAGATGGTGAAGATTGATTTGAAAATGTCACGTAAAAATGTATTGCTGCTCAATAGTGTTATTGAGAGGGGGCTGACAGCAAAGGATGATGATAAATCATCCAACCTTCTGAACAATGTTCCGGAAGAGAGTTTGAAAGAACTACGGTCATTAGCCAGTGAATGTTTACAGAAAGCCGGACTTATTGAGTTAAGTGAAAAACTGAATATGCTGGGTAATGGTAAATAATGAAATTTATCATTTAATTCAGGGAAGTCCTGAATTAAATGATAAAAAAAAGCCCCAAAGGGCTCCTTCTTTTTAATACATTAATCCGTTATCGGCAAAGGAGAAGTAAGAATCTTCGGTAAGTATGATGTGGTCGAGAACTGTGCAGTCGAAAATCTTCAGTGTATCCGTTATTTTCCTTGTGATATCCTTATCTGCCTGACTGGGAACGAGGCCACCTGAAGGATGATTGTGGGCAAGAATTACTGATTTGGCCAAAGCTTCCACGCAGTATTTGGCAATGATGGTGGCATCGATTACCGTTCCAACAATTCCACCTTGCGAAATCTTGGCATAACCAATAGTAGTATTGTTTCGGTTGAGCAAAAGGATGAAAAAACTTTCAAAGATCCCAATATCGTCCGAGTAAAAATTGCGGATGAATTCGTTAGCATCAGCTGATGTAACAATCTTTGCGCAGTGAAAATCGGATTTGGTTTTCTTTAAAGTAATTAATGGTAGAATTTTCTTATACGTTTTCATTGTTCTTGACCGCTGCCCTGCGGAATTATTTTGGCATCTGGCTCGCCGGTTAATTTTGAGCCGAATACCATTGAGCAGACCGGATTCTTGTCAAGGGCGAATGTCATAAAACCGAATGTTCCCTGAGCGTGAAACGTTCGAAGAACGTTCGGTTTTTGACCAAGCACGAAGTGTGGCGTTAGTGGAAAGTGCGGATGGAAAAGCCACCCTTGACTTTTCCGGAATGCGGCAATACCTTTGGTGAGAAATCAAGTGAGACTAAAAAAACTTATAAACAGCAGTATGGATTTGGTGAAAACCTATGAACGAATAAAAAAGGGTTTTTCACCCTTTTTTGAAATTCAGGCCACCCGAATAACTTTTAGGTGATCACCTTTTTCAATATCCAGTATTTTCTGGTAAGCCAGCCGTATTTGTCCGGTCAGTTCTTCTGATTCCAGATCAACTGATTCCACCGAATTAAACCAGTTCCAGAACTTATCAAATAACTCCGTATCTGGTTCAAGTTCGGAATCCTCCAGAGCAGAAAGATATTGGTCATCGAAGATGACAACAATTTCGTGGTAGGTTCCAAAATCATGGTTGAAAACTTTGATGTAATAATAAGCTTTCGCGGTAAAATCATCAGGAACCGGATAATTTGCCTTAAGGAATTCAAGCAAAATGCGAAGTTCGATTTTCGTTTTGGTGAAATAATCCGGATCACCAACTTGTGCAAAACCATTTGACCCAACTACTAAGTAATCCATAGATATTGCCGCTGCCCTGCGGACTTATATTGGCAACTGGCGCGCCATGTGAATTAAAATAAAGTAAGTTGTGATATAGCCCATTCAGGCCTTGAAAGGCATTGGCCGTTTGTGATCTTTCCCATGCCTTTGCTGATCAGCCGAAATGAAATCTTGTAGCTGTCGCAGAACTCGAAAATCCAGTTTCCTTCGGAATAACCTTCCTTAAAGCTGAACCGGATATCGGTACATCGTTTATGCTTTTTGTTGATACGGTTGATCTGCTGAGTCAGAAATTCAACCAGTGGCTTTAAATCTTCGTCTGAAATAACGAAGCGGTGAAACTTTTGAATCAAGTAAACTGCTTCATTTTCTGCATTGTTTTTCTGTGCCGTATAAGCACTGACATCTAAAAAATAATAATTCATGGTGAAATGCCGCTGCCCTGCGGACTTATAATGGCATCTGGCACGCCATATGAATTAAAAATGGATAAGCTGATGATGGTCTAATCTCCATCCAACTGGCAACTTGACAACGATTTCGTTGTAAGATTCGGCCAGTTCAAGTAACCAGGGCGATTCCCTGATACTGTTTTCGTCCATTGAAGGACCTAAACAGAACATGATGGCATTGAGAAGCCTATCGGTAGTTGCAATATCTAATTCCATATTCATGTGAAATGCCGCTGCCCTGCGGACTTATTTGGGCATCTGGCACGCCCTGTTTCTTAGTTTAACTGATTGGATTGTTCTGGTTGTGTTTCCATCTTCTGAGAGCCCCAGAAATCTCTCATCTCATCCATGGATTGAATCTTACTGCTTTTCTTCCGGTATTCACCTTTGTGCCAGTACCAGGCTATCTTTTGATGGCTAAACATAAATCCCAAACTTTTCAATGTTGTCCTGACAGCAAACGTATTTCCGGTTATCCAGATCCATCCGCCAATCACTTCAATATCCACACCTTTGAGAAACATGATGCGGTCCAACATGTCCCGGATTTCTTCCGAAACCTGCATCTCATATTCCTTTCTGGCTTCTGAAAAATTGGCATCACCGCCAATAAACTGTCGGGAAAGTCGTTCGTACTGATCGTTTAGAATCTGCATCAAATAGGTATCACCGCCCTTATCCGGATGGTAGATAAAAGCCAATCGCCGATACTCTTTTCTTAGTTCCGTCAACGTTGTAACATGTTCGAAAAATTTCATTGATTCTTACCGCTGCCCTACGGATTTATTTGGGCTTCTGGCTCGCCGATAAAAAAAAAGAGGCATTTTCGCCTCCCTTTTCATCGATACCAACTCTGGTAAATTTCTTCATCCTGAACTGAAGCCAGAAATTCATTGTAAGGTTCTTCGCCACATTTCAGACAAAACACTTCTTTGGAAGATGGCCAGTAGTATATTTCCTGACCTTTGCTGATTTTGGCAGCACATTTGGAACAACTGGAATCAAATCTGGCTTTGATCAACCTTGGATCATTGGAATAACTTTGCATTTTGGTTACCGCTGCCTTACGGATTTATTTTGGCTTCTGGCTCGCCGGTTAATTTTGAGCCGAGAACCATTGAGCAGACCGGATTCTTGTCAAGGGCGAATGTCATAAAACCGAACGTTCCCTGAGCGTGAAGCGGTCGAAGGGCGTACGGTTTTTGACCAAGCACGAAGTGTGGCGAAGTGATCCGTTTCTTGAGTAGCCGATAGGCATATCGAAGGGAAAAGGATTACCGAAGCCACCCTTGACTTTTCCGGGATGCGTAAATAACTTTGGAGAAAAATTGAGTGAGAGTAATATTAAAAAAAACAGTAGTTTAAATTGAATGAATAAAATATCAGACAGAGATTACATTAAATTGCAATTCCGTTAGTTAGTTAGTTAGTTAGTTAGTTAGTTAGTTAGTTAGTTCTGGATAAAGGTCTTGAAATACTTCATCAAAATCAAATTTCTGCTTTGGCATCTTTGAATAAAACGCCTGAACCTTTTTTTGAAAAGTTCCTTTCTTGTCTAATTCAATAAGTCTGTCCCAAAGGCCATAATTATTAAAGGCCAACTCAATATATTCCCAGTATTCGGAATAATATTGAATTGCATTGTTTGCGAATGCCACCCATTCGTCAGGCTTATAATTAAAACCAATAATTTGCTGTCCTTTTGCTGATTCAATAATAAAAAGTAGTTTTGAAAACACAAAAGCATTATCCACTAAATCTCTGTTTGAAAGATTATTGCAAATTGTGTATAAGTGGACATCCATTTTTTTATCATTGTCAAGATTTGTCATAGTACGGCAAAATACGATATCTTCTTCCGAAATTCTATATCCCTTTTTTAGTAATGATTTGATAGGAATGTATTTTAAAATATTATTGTTTTTATAAATTTCTTGAAAAGCAGTTCTATTCTCCGAATTTTTTTCGTTAACATCAATTTCAATTCCATGGCAAGTAAGAATAAACTCTATAAATGCAACATCATTCTGAGTTGCTTTTTGAATCCATTGTAATAAGGGGGGATTTTTGAATTTATCTCTGTTCTTAAAACCTAATGTTGAATTTAATATTTGAAGCTCATATTCAGTAAGTTCATTGATTTTAAATAGTACAAAATCGAAATTTTGAGATTGTCTTTGTCTCAATTCTTTTATTTCATCTATAATGTGATTGATTTTAGTATTGGCGTTTCTTAATTTCTGTTCAGCATTTTTTTTACTTTCACCTTCTAATAATTCTTGTACTTTTTTCTGCTGCTTAATTTCTGTCTTCTTCCTGTTATCTCCAAAATTGTAATAGTAAATTTGATAACTTTCATAATCAAACCTGATTTCATTTAATGAAATTGATCTGTCAAGCCACTTTATAATCAACTTGTTGTCGTCCGTCAGGAATGGAAATTTGTATTCACAAACAAACTTAAAGGTGTCAGTTATCTCGTCTAACTTGAAGAAATTTTGGTATTTCGTAAGGTATTTAATATCTCTTTCTAATGTCCCTTGCTTATGAATATCAAAGTTGTCCAGAATCCAGATCAAAAATATTTTGTATTTTTTGTAGAACTCGTAACGACTTAATATGTAACCAAGAGAAAGATCTGATAACTGAATTTCGAAGACAAGCTCTTTGTCTTTGTATTTGCAATATACGTCAGGCCGCCTTTTTTCATTGTCGCGGATTATAAACTTATCATCAATTGCAATAGAGTTTATATCTACCCCATCTACTTTTGACAATAACATTCCAATTTTATTTTTCAACTCCTTATGTCTGTAGCTCTCTTTGCTTTTAAAAATAGCAGTAAATCCATCATGTTCTCTTGGTGAAAGCTTTCCGTCAGCTAGAATGCAAAAATTGTGTTTGGGTTTATGTTTGAAATGAAGCCTATCATATTTACTCCCTGAAATATTAAGGTCCTGTTCACATTCGCAACAAGACAACTTTAATTTTTCTTCATGAAAAAGTCGTCTTACCTCAAAAGCATCTTTTTTTTTGTCAAATGCTTTGTCTGCATCTATAATTTCTCCAGATACTTTGTCAAATGCTATTTTTATTGAACGTTCATATCTTCCCATGACAAATTAAGTTGTTTCAAGTTGATATTATTTGTTTATATCGATCATTGATGAACTCCCAAGGAGTTATGAATTATTTTGACTGAATATATGGGAGTAGACAATCAGTTTTGAAGGAGAATCCTGTTTTTTCATCACTCAAAAACATTTACTTTTCAATATTTTCAACTCTAATAATATAGTTATCAAACTGTAGATCGATGAAAATAAACAATTGGAAATAAATCTATATTTCCTCAAAACTACAAAATGCCAAGTTATATCAAGTAGGTCAAAATATCATTTTATAAAAATCATATCAACAATATGAAGTATAATTGGCTTGTTTAGTGATAAACTCCATAGGCACATACTCCTAGTGGTACCTTATTTGTTACGGTTAATTCCCGTAACAACTCAAATAAGCTGCGTATTCAAATTTTATCAGTTCTTCTTCAAGAGTTTCGGCTGCACCTTCGAAATAAACTGAATTCAAATACTCGGTAAATGCTTCCCAAACTGAACTATTGTCCTGATTGTCTTTGGCTGATTTTGAAGTGTAAGTTTTCATGCGATAGTTTTTAGAAATTATATGCCCTTTGCCGTTAGGACCACTTCGGAATACACAAACAGGAACGGAATACCGTTAAGCCCCGATTTGTCGGGGTAGGATATGCCGGAAATTCTTTGTGTAGCCTGCGAAGCAGTTCCGAATTGGCCCTACATCTTCGCGTATAATTTCATAAAAACAAGCAATGAAATTCTTACCTGATAAGCTAAAAAAATTATTGGAATCAGTAGTTTTGGGTTTCGTGGTAAGTTTGAATCTGCAATTTCAAATAAAATCCCATTTGTTGAGCGACCAACAAAAAAGCCTTTCGGCTTTTTTGAAAGTTTTAGAACGGCAAATCATCCTCTTCCGGCACCGCGGGTTCTTTCTTCGAGGCTTTCTTAGCCTTTTTCTGTTTTTCTGGCTGTGTATCAGTTGCATCTTCGGTGTAAACTTTGGTCTGGTAGTAACAGGTGTGTGTTCTGCCGAATTTGTCAGGGGTTTTCATTTTAGCCACTTCGAAACCAAGGTATTTGATTCCTTCCTTTTCGAACATTGCTGCTTCGATACCTTCTACGGGGAGAACTACTTTTACGATGTCAAGATTAGCTACTTGAGTTCCTTTTCCGATGTAATGTTTTTCAAAAGTTGTCATAACGTAAATTTTTAAAGTTAAAATTATATGCCAGGGGAACAGGGCGCGGATTTTGGCGCAATCAGGGAGGAACTGGAATACCGGAACGTAGCGAGGATATGCCGGGAAAATCCTTGATTGAGGGAACCGAACGCCACAAACGCGTCCAACCTTCGCAGATAAATCTAACTGTCCTTAAAAATTTGTTATGACCTGCTTAACCTGAAAAGCCATTACGGGAAAGGCATACGAAAGTTTAGTCATGAAAATTGGAAGTTCTTCATTGAAGGCTAAGTGTTAACTGTTCGATTGGGAATAATACCGGTTTCTGATGGCCAATGAATTGCTTTGATTTGGCAATCACATTATAATACCCAGATCAGTTTAATGAAGATACCTGTCCTGACTCGGGAAAAGGAGCCGAAAGAGAAGATTAAACGGTGACAAAATTGCGGTTGAATTTCAAAACTCAAAATCCGAAAAGGCTTATCATTGGGGAGTAAAAACCACTTTCATAATAGAAAAAAATTTCCCCTTTTGGGGGATTGTGTTATGTCACACTTTCTGTTTCGTGTGGGAAAGGAAAAGCAAGTGTGGTTGATGAAATGAAATGGAATCAGCCTCTCTTGCGCGGGATGCTGAGGCTGGTGGATGACAGTGGCCGTAGAGCAAATAAGGTGGGACGAAGTGAAGCGTGAGCCTGGGAACGACGGACAATGGAAAGCCACAGGCCGCAGGCATGGGGACTGCAATTCTGTTATTTGGTATTGATATTTGAGGAAAATGGGTTTAACACGAGTAAAAAAGGGGCAAAAAGCCCCTGGCAGCAGTTAAACTTTCCGTTGTTTAGCCTTCTGTTTGGCTTCAGTGATTTCCTCTATAGACCAATCCATTTTTGCCATTTGGAAAGCTTCATCTTCTAATTCAGCAATTTTTCTGATAAACTGCTGAACTTCCTTTTTTGCCTGAACCAATAAACGATGCTGATACAGTATAGCTTCTCCTTGTTTCTTTATCCTACCGGCTTCCGGCAGATAAGTTGTCCAATGTTTTTCCATTATACCTTGATTTATTCCTGTAACCAGGTTGTATGATTCTTAAAAAAGCGGATAGACCGGTAAAACTTTCTGGCTTTGGTCAGTTCGTCAATATTGAATTCCTGTTTCACTAAGAGTTCTTCGCCAGTTCGGTATGCTGAAATAATAAATATGGAACTATACAGTATCATACTTTTATGCCGGTTGTACTTATCCTTTGATTCCGCAAGGCCAGCAATAAAGCCTTTTAAAGAAACTTCCCCCGACTGGAGGAAGTTTTCTGAAGATTCTTCGATTGCCATAATCAGTCTTCATTAGGTTTCATAATGAAGATAGCAGGTGACGGATCGTCGAAATCCTGAGCCTGGATAACTGCTTTGAGGGTAACCAACCGGTTTAGGCGATTTTCGGGTGATTCAAGCTTTTCGTTAGCTTCCCAGTTTCCATCATCAGGCATAAAGCTGATAAAATCATACTGTAAAAAATTGGAAGAAACTTTCCGGGCTTGAAAAGCAAACATATACAGTACATCCCAAAGGCGACCTGAAAGGTTTTGAACCTGCTCCATACCTTTCGGAACTTCAACGTACTTATCCCAAACAGCTCGAGTCAGGTAAACCGGAAACTTTATACCTGCTTCTTTTGAAGCTTTACGGTCAACCTTTACCAGGAAACCGTCAGCAACAGCTTCTTTGGTTGAATACGTGGAAACAATTTCCCATCCATTTGAATCTTTCATTTGATTTTGCTTCTGCCTTGAAGACTTATTTTGGCATCTGGCTCGCCGGTTAATTTTGAGCCGTGAACCATTGAGCAGACCGGATTCTTGTCAAGGGCGAATGTCTGGTTTTCGAACCGGTCACTGAGCTTGCCGAAGTGTGAGGTTTGAAAAGCTGACCAAGCACGAAGTGTGGCGAGGTGATCCGTTCCCTGAGTAGCCGATAGGCATATCGAAGGGAAAAGGATTACCGAAGCCACCCTTGACTTTTCCGGAATGCGTAAATACCTTTGTGACAAATTAAGTGAGAGTAGTATCTCTTAAATTTTGATTTTACAAAGAACCATAAAACAGGAAAATTATCTTACGAGAACAAAAAACCCCAGTCAATGAACCAGGGTTTTCAATTTCCACCTCTATAACAAAAGAAAAGCTGAGTTAAACTTTTTTACTTTGATAAAAAAAAATCATTTATAAGTTACGATAATATTTGCACACTCCACTCCTAAAAGCAGATAAATTTATTACCACTTCTTCAGGCAAATGTTGCTTGTTAATTATTCACAAAATAATTATTGAAAATATTGGGTGAATGAAAGTTAGATACTGAGTTGAATTTTTTGTGCTATTTTCCAAATAAAATGTCCCGTTTTTTACGCAATAAACGGGACAAATATTTTATCTTTGGGAGAAAGTATCTGAATGAAAGTATCTGAAAAGATTGCAAATACAATAGATAGGCTTCCTGTTGACTACATCTTCACCTATAGTGATTTTGATATAGAGGTGAGTAGCAAAGATGCAGTTGTAAAAGCATTGAACAGAATGGCTACCTCAGGGAAAATAAGCAAACTCTCGAAGGGTAAGTTTTATAAGCCCCGCAAAACCCAATTTGGAGCTTTACAGCCATCTCCTTATCAAATTGCCAAAGATCTTTTAGAACAAAATGGTGAGCTTGTCGGATACATCACCGGATATTCTGCCTATAGCAGTTTAGGATTGACCACTCAAATCCCTTCAACATTACAAATAGGTACAAATAAATATCGCAGAGCAATAAAGCGAGGAATGTATAACATTTCTTTTATCGTTCAACCTAACAAAATAACACAAAAAAATATTGAACTGCTACGCATCTTAGACGCGATCCGCTTTATAAAAGAAATTCCCGCGACCACTCCAGATGAAGCTTGTAGCCGTTTAATATCCATTATAGGTCAATTACCTGAAGAAAAAAAGATAGCTCTTTCAAATCTTGTTCTAAAATACTCTCCTTCGGTACAGGCTCTTTGCGGAGCCATTTTGGAAAAAACAGGGGTAGAAAATAGCATCCTTAAAAAAATTAGCGATTCATTAAACTCAGTAACAGAGTACAATATGCCAATATCGGAATCAGTGTTACCCAATAAAAAGAAATGGAGGTTGAAATGACATTACATACTGACAAAAAACTATTTACAGATACCATATTGGCAACAGCGGAATACTTTTCCATTTCGCCAGTATATATCGAAAAGGATTATTGGATTACTCATGCGCTTCGTTTAATGTCCCAAAGCAACGATGCTGGGAAAGTCGTGTTTAAGGGTGGCACTTCTTTGTCTAAGGCATACCAATTAGTAAATCGATTCTCGGAAGATATTGATGTCGCAGTGATTGATGCAGCTTCGTTTACAGGGAATCAACTCAAAACGCTTATTAAAAAAGTGGCAAAGGAAATGACTATCGATTTGCAGGAAACAATCATTGACGGTATTACCAGTAAAGGTTCGCACTTTTATAAAGCGGTTTATGCCTATCCTAATTTGTTAGGACAAACGCCAAAGTCCGCAGTAAGCTCTGGCAACTTATTAGTCGAAATCAATACATTCGCCAACCCCTACCCGTTTGAGATTAGAACAATCACAAGCTTTATTGCCGATTTTCTGGCTAAGACTAACAACGAACACCTGATTGTACAATACAACTTACAACCATTTACACTCAATGTATTGGATAAACGCCGGACAATGATTGAAAAATTGGTGTCGTTGATACGATTTTCGTTTTCTGAAAATCCGACTTTGGCAATTGCTTCTAAAATACGCCACTTCTACGACCTCTATTTCCTTGCCAATAATGCCGAATGTGCTGAATACACTCAATCAGTTGAGTTCAAAACTGACTTTGCAGAACTATACGCCCACGACAAACAAACATTCGACACGCCAACCAATTGGCAAAATAAAACCATCGAACAATCGCCACTCATAACCGACTTCGCTTCAATGTGGAACAAGTTGCGTGAAACATACCGCAATGAACTTTCTCAACTGGCATTTACACAAATACCGGATGAAAAAGAAGTGGCACAGGCATTTATAAATACAATCAACACGTTACAAAGTAATATCTCAAAATAAATAATGGCAATTAAAAAATCGGAATTATACAGTATGCTCTGGAAGAGCTGCGATGCACTGCGTGGAGGGATGGATGCAAGCCAATACAAAGACTATGTATTGGTGGTGCTTTTTGTAAAATATGTAAGCGACAAATTTAAAAATGATCCCGATTCAATTATCGAAATACCGAATGGTTGCAGCTTCGACGATTTTGTAAATCTGAAAGGAAACACCCATATCGGAGAGGAAATTAATAAAAAAATGGCAGCCCTTGCAGAAGCCAACAATTTACAGGGTGTTATTAATGTAGCCGACTTTTGCGACGAGCAAAAGCTTGGAAAGGGCAAAGATTTAGTGGATACGGTAAGTAACCTGGTAGGTATATTTCAATCTTCAGGTCTTGATTTTGGTAAAAATAGAGCAGCAGATGATGATCTGATGGGTGATGCTTATGAATACCTGATGAAGCACTTTGCCACTGAAAGTGGTAAAAGCAAAGGACAATTTTATACACCTGCTGAAGTAAGCCGGGTAATGGCTAAAGTGATTGGTTTGGAAAAGGCAAAAAGTGTTTCCACTACCATCTACGACCCTACCTGCGGCTCAGCTTCGCTGCTTTTACGGGCATTGGCCGAAACGCCTCACGGCGCTACGATTTACGGACAAGAGTATGATACCGCCACTGCCGGTTTAGCGAAAATGAACATGATTTTGCATGGTGTGGTAGATGCAGACATTCGCCAGGGCGATACGATCAATGCTCCACTGCATAAAGAACGGGATACAGAAACGTTGCAAACCTTCGATTATGTGGTGGCCAATCCTCCGTTTTCAACCAAATCGTGGTTAAAAAGTGCCAAAGAAGAAGATGTGTATGGCCGTTGGAATTCAACCATTGGAGTACCGCCCGAAAAGAACGGCGACTATGCTTTTTTGCTCCATTTAATCCGTTCGATGAATCGCACCGGACAAGGCGCTTGTATTTTACCTCATGGTGTTCTGTTTCGTGGTAACGCCGAATCCAATATTCGTAAATACATTCTGAAGCGAGGCTATATCAAAGGAATAATAGGTTTACCCGCCAATCTATTCTTTGGCACCGGTATTCCTGCCTGTATTATTGTGCTCGATAAAACCGAAGCGGCCAACCGCAAAGGTATTTTTATGATTGATGCCAAAGCCGGATTTACGAAGGATGGACCAAAAAACCGACTTCGTGAACAGGATGTGCGACGCATAACCGATGTATGGGCAGCACAGAAAAACGTGCCTCATTTCGCCCGTTTTGTAGAAAATGAAGAAATTGTCCGTAACTACTATAACCTGAATATTCCCCGCTATATCGAATCGGTTGAAACGGAGATCGTACAGGATATTGAAGCGCATCTGAAAGGTGGCCTACCTGTGCACGATGTAGATCAATTGCAAAATTACTGGTCAGCTTGCCCTGCATTGCGCGAAGCCTTGTTTATGCCTCATCCGGCACAGAAAAGCTATTTGGCGCTCCGATGTGCTAAAGAAGATATTCGTGCAACCGTAAAACAACACCGCGACTTTATTGCACAGGACAATAATTTTAAAGCACATTACCAGCATTGGTGCGATTTGGTTTTGCCTACACTTTATAACCTAAGCATTGGAGCCAAACCCAAACAATTGATACAACAATTGGAAGATACCATTCTCAGTGGTTTTACCAATGATACCTTTCTGGTAGATGCCTACGATGTGTATGAACAATTGCTTACATACTGGAACGAAACGATGCAGGATGATGCTTATATCATTGCCATTGATGGTTGGAAAGCCGAACTCTACACCCCGCAACCGACTGCAAAAAAGGCCAAAGACGGTACGATCAAAGCTGTTAAAGAGAAAAAAGCCGCCACACCCGACGATGTAGTATGCGACCTGCTGCCGGTATCTGTGGTGATCGATGCCTTCTTTAATGAACTAAAAACACTGATACAAGCCGCCGAAGAGCGTATTGCCGAAAATGAGGCTCAACTGAACGAATTGCTGGAAGAAGAAGCAGACAACTACCTTGATGCTGATACTTTTGAAAATAAAACACTGAACGATGGCAATGTGAAGAAGAAATTGAAAGAGCTGAAAGGCAAAGCCAATGCCAAAGAGGAAATAAAAGTATTGGAGCGATACCTAAATCTGAAAGAAGAGATTGCAGATGCTAAACGGGTGCAGAAAGTACTGAAATATGAATTGCTTACCAAGCTAGTCGATAAATACAAACAACTTACCGAAGTCGAAATCAAAGAATTGGTGATTGAGAAGAAATGGTTTGCGTCAATGGCCGCCCGTTTGGATGGCGAAATGCAACGCATCAGCCAAACACTCACAACAAGCATTTCCGATCTTGCTGAACGTTACGGACAAACGCTACCTGAAATTGATATAGAGATTGTTGGCTTAGAAGACAAAGTAAAAAAACACCTCACCGCAATGGGATTTAATTGGTAATGCTATGGAAAAGATTAAACAAGGATATCAACGAACAGATATCGGATTAATTCCTACTGATTGGGAGGTTGTTGAATTGGGTGATGTTTCGAAATATGAAGGAGGAAGTCAACCTTATCTCTCGTATTTTTCTAACAGATGTCTTGATGGATATATCAGATTAATTCAGATTAGAGATTATAAAACAGATAAATATGCAGTATATATTCCAAGTAATTTAGCAAGAAAGACTTGTAATGAAAAAGATATTATGATTGGTCGATATGGTCCACCGATATTTCAAATATTACGAGGATTAAATGGTGCTTATAATGTCGCTTTAATTAAAGCTATTCCTAATGGGAAAATTGATCATTCATATTTTTATTACTCATTAAAAAGAGAAGATTTATTTCAACTAATCGAGCTTCTATCAAGGCGTTCATCTGGGCAAACTGGTGTTGATTTGGTTGGGCTAAAGGCATTTAAAATAGGTCTTCCCATGCTCTCCGAACAAATCAACATTGCCACAGCTTTAAGCGATATTGATGCATTAATTACCGCCCTGGATAAGAAAATAACCAAAAAGCAGCAAATCAAACAAGGAGCTATGCAACAACTACTTACCGGCAAAAAAAGACTGGCAGGGTTTAGTGGTGAATGGGTGGAGAAAACTATCGGACAATCCCTTACAATCAAACATGGAAAAAACCAAAAAGACATAGAGGATTCCTCTGGTCGTTACCCAATCTTGGGAACTGGCGGAATCATGAGTTTTACAAATATTCCATTATACTCTAAGCAATCAGTCTTAATTGGAAGAAAAGGTACAATTGATAAACCGCAATTTTTTGATACTCCGTTTTGGACTGTTGATACTTTATTCTATTCAGAAATTAAAGACGGATATTCTGCAAAATTTATCTTTTATAAATTCAATCAAATTGATTGGTATGCTTATAATGAAGCATCAGGAGTACCAAGTTTAAATGCAAAAGTAATTGAGTCAATTGTTATTGCTTTTCCGCCAACGCTTGCCGAACAAACCGCCATTGCTCAAATCCTTACCGATTTCGACAAAGAAATAAGTCAATTGGAAGCAGACCGGAATAAATACAATCAGATAAAGGCGGGAATGATGCAGGTTTTATTAACGGGGAAAATACGGTTGGTAGTCAATTAACTTATATTGAACGCTATGATCTTTGAACGCGGATATTTTAATGGTTACAAAAGTACTTCTAGCAGACTGACTTTGAATGAAACTGTTTCTCGGACCCGTTCATTCAACTCCAGATCAATAAATTATACTTTCGGAGTCACTGTTTTTATCTCACATAAACATGAAGAATTGGACTTAGGTGAATTAGATGGAATATTAGCAATGCTTAGTAGCTATAATATTATGCCATATATTGATAGTATGGATGTGCACATGCCTAATGAGACTTGCGCTGAAACGGCTACACGTCTTAAGGAAGTTATTAAGTTTTGCAACAAATTTATTCTATTAGCAACAAACAAAGCAATTGAGTCATATTGGTGTAATTGGGAAGTTGGCATAGGTGATGTCCATAAATACAAAAAAAACATGGCTGTTATACCAATGAAAGAAAAAGGACAATATGACTATTTGTATAAAGGGAATGAGTATCTTCAATTATATTCGTCTATTGAGTATTTTGATGGAACATCGAACTATAACAATGGTAATAGAATTCCTTCTGGCTATTATGTTAGAACTCCTAAATCAGAAGATTATACGATACAAACATTAAGAGATTGGTTGAACAGCTAAAAGTAAAAATATGTATAGAGGATTTAAAGTATCAGATCTTAGTTTTAATAATGAAGAAGAATATCACAGAATTGGGAAAACCATATTTGATGGTTTTAATCTAGAAGCATATAACTCGTTGAAAAAATATATTTCTATAAATGAAGTCTTAGATGGTGAAAAGATGCAAGAAGATTGGTTTCCTTCCATTAAAGCTCATGTTTTTATTTCACATTCACACAATGACAGGGATTTAGCAATAACTTTTGCCGGATTTCTAAAAAAGGAATTTCAGATAATCGCATTTATTGACTCTTGTATTTGGGGGTACGCAAACGACTTGCTTAAGTTGTTGGACAATAAATATTGTAAGATTGACGGTAAAAATTCTTATCAGTACGATTTAAGAAATTATTCTACAAGTCATGTCCACATGATGTTATCAACCGCATTAACAAAGATGATTGATAAAACAGAGTGTTTATTCTTTATAAATACACCAAATTCAATTATAGCTTCTGAAATAGAGGAAAAAACACTTTCTCCTTGGATTTATGCCGAAATTGAAACGAGTAAAATGATTAGAGTTAGCCGTCCAAAGAGACCAATTCGAAAAAAGTTTTCGGGAGGTGTATTAGAAAAAGCAAATGAAATTTTATTGATTAAATACCCCATAAATTCTGGTCATTTAACTGAAGTTGAGCCAGAAGAATTAAATAAAATTCCTACCACGACTAACCCAGAGGACGCGCTAGACAAATTATATGAACTTTATCCAATAAAGAAATTATTATGAACGAAAAACATTTTGAATTGATTCAAGCTATTATTACACGCATGAATTCAAACTCTTTTCAATTAAAAGGATGGGCAATAACCATTATCTCAGCTTTACTAGCCTTATATGCTTCAAGCTCAAATGTTACTTATGTTTTTGTTGCTATTGCACCAACTTTATTATTCTGGTTTCTTGATTCATACTATTTACAACAAGAAAGGAAGTTCAGAGGATTATACAATGATGTAGTTTCAGGAACTTCGCCTAACGATTTTTCTATGCCAATTAAAAACTACAAAGCTGGAAAATACAGTTTTTGTAATGCTTTTTGGTCGAAAACAATAGTTTGGTTGTATGGTGCAATAATAATTAGTCTTTTAGTTGGAGGACTGATGCTTAAATTTAAAGATTGTTTTATTGTTTTTTGTCCAGGTAACTGTAAATAATCCCACTATGACCCAAATCGGCGAAAGAGAAATCAAAACCCAAAAGCGTTTGCTTAATTTGTTTGACAAACAGCTTGGTTACACCTGCCTTGGTGACTGGACTGACCGTGAAAACAATAGCAACGTGGAAGAAGAGTATTTGCGAAAGTTTTTGACAGCCCGCAAGCTTTATTCTTCGGCTGAAATTAACAGTGCCATTAACCAGTTAAAGCGCGTTGCTGGCAATATCAGTGCAGGGCTATATCATGCCAACAAAGCGGTGTACAACCTGCTGCGCTATGGAGTAAATGTGAGTGCCAAAGCTTCCGAAAACAAAAAATATGTCCATTTAATTGATTGGGCGAATCCGTTTGCCAATGATTTCCAGGTAGCTGAGGAGGTAACTGTAAAAGGAAGAAATACCAAACGCCCCGATATTGCGATTTATGTAAATGGTATCGCGTTGGGAGCGATTGAATTGAAGCGCAGTACCTTGTCGGTGCACCACGGCATTCGCCAAAACCTCGATAATCAAACCGATGAGTTTATTCCTCAATTCTTTACTACCGTTCAACTCCTTTTTGCCGGAAATGACACTGAAGGTTTGCATTACGGTGTGATTCAAACATCCGAAAAATTTTGGTTGCGTTGGAAAGAGCATAATCCGGAGGTTGCAAATGAACTTGATCGCAGCACTTTGCAGTTGTTTGAAAAAAGCCGTTTGCTGGAAATTATTCACGACTTTGTAGTTTTCGATGGAGGTATAAAAAAAGCCTGCCGTCCCAGTCAGTATTTTGGAATTAAGGCATCACAGCCTCGTATACGCAGCAAAGAGAGCGGCATAATATGGCACTCCCAAGGTTCAGGCAAAAGCCTGATGATGATCTGGTTGGCCAAATGGATACGCGAAAACATTCAGGATGCACGTGTGGTGATTATCACCGACCGCGACGAACTTGACAAGCAAATAGAATCCGGTTTCAAAGGAGTGGACGAGCATATAAAACGGGCAAAATCGAGCGCTTCGCTTATTGCTATGCTCAACGAAGCAAATCCCTGGTTGATTAGCACCCTGATTCATAAATTCGGAAACAGATCGGAGAACGAACTGCCGGAAGTAGGCAACAAAAAAGCCACAAAATCAATAGAACAATACTTGTTGGAAGTTCAGGAAAAACTTCCGAAAGACTTTTCTGCGAAAGGTAATATCTATGTTTTTATAGACGAGTGTCATCGTACTCAGGGAGGTATGCTTCACGAAGCGATGAAAGCCATTATGGGCGAAAATGTGATGATGATAGGTTTTACCGGAACGCCACTGCTGAAAACAGACAAAAAGATATCTATAGAAGTATTTGGCAGCATCATTCACTCCTACAAATTCGATGAAGCGGTGGAAGATCATGTTATACTCGACCTCCGTTACGATGCGCGCGATGTGGAACAATATCTGGGAAATAAGAATAAAATTGACGATTGGTTTGAAACAAAAACAAGCGGACTCTCCAATGTCGCCAAGTCCTTGCTGAAAATCCGCTGGGCGCGTATGGAAAAACTGTTCAGTAGCAAAGAAAGGATGCAGCGTATTGTTGCCGATATCTGTCAGGATATGGATACCAAGCGTCAGTTGGTCGGTGGTTATGGTAATGCCATGCTGGTATCCGACAGTATTTATCAGGCTTGTCGGTATTGGGAGTTGTTTCAGGATACCGATTTAAAAGGACATTGCGCCGTGGTGACAAGTTATGAGGCCAATGCAAAAGATATAAAAGATGAGGCTACCGGTGCAGGTGACACGGAAGAAAAAGTCAAGTACGAAATAACCAAACGGATGATGGGCGATAAAACGCCCGAACAATTTGAAGCTTGGGCCAAAGATGAGTTTATCAAACATCCGGCTTCAATGAAACTTTTGATTGTGGTAGATAAACTGCTAACCGGTTTTGATGCTCCGGCAGCAACCTATCTCTATATCGACAAACCGATGCAGGATCACAATCTTTTTCAAGCCATTTGCCGCGTAAACAGGGTAGATTCAGAAGAAAAAGATTTTGGATACATTGTCGATTATCAGGATTTGTTCGGCTCTATTAAAAACGCCATCGAGGATTATACTTCCGAAGCTTTTGATGGTTACGAAAAAGAGGATGTCGAAAACTTACTAACCAATCGTTTGGTTGAAGCTCGTAAAGGATTGGAACAGGCTTTGCAGGCAGTGGTAACCCTTTGCGAAGTCGTAGATCCGCAAACACGTGAAGGTTTCTTTGGCTACTTTGTATATCAGGAAACAACTCCTATCGAAGAACAAACTACTGAATGTGAAACCAATGCCGAAAAACGCGAGAAACTTTATAAGCTGGTAAATTCTTTGGTACGCCGCTATATTGACCTTGCCAATGAAATGAAGCAAGCAGGTTACAACAAAGAGGAAGCGGCCAACATTAAAAAGCAGGTGGATTTCTACAACGATCTGAAAGACGAGATAAAACTGAAAAGCGGCGATGCGCTCGATTTGAAGTTCTACGATCCTGCCATGCGCCAGCTAATTGACAACTATGTACGTGCTGAAGATAGCGTTGAAATTTTCAAACTCGAAGATATTTCGTTTCTTGATTTGATTGTCAAAGAAGGTGAAGGTGCAATTGATAAACTACCCAATGAAATAAAACGCAATCAGAAATCTGTAGCGGAAACATTGGTAGCCAATATGCGCAAAATGATTATTAATGAACGTCCAAACAATCCTGCTTATTTTGATAAAATATCCGAACTGCTCAACCAACTTCTGCAAGAGCAAAAAGATGGCAAAATACTGTATAAGGAAATGATTGCTAAATTGATTAGTAAAATAAAAGAAGTCAGAGGCAAAACAAAACCTAATTATCCAACAGTCATAAATACATCTGGGAAACAAGCTCTTTACGATAATCTTGAAAAAGATGAGGAACTTGCATTAGCCGTTCACGATGCAGTTGTAACTTATGCCAAACATGGATGGAGAGACAATAGTGTACCTGCGAAAATGAAACAGGTGCGTAAAGCTGTTCGATATGCTTTATCTGGTAAAGATGATGAAAAGATCAGCGAGATAATGAGTATTATTTCAGCGCAAAAGGAGTATTAATGGAAGTTATTTTAGTCAATAAAATTCATGTTGAAGTAGAATGGAAAGACATTAAGAACATACATCTTACTGTTTATCCACCGGATGCCCGTGTGCATATATCTGCTCCTTTGGCTATGACTGCTGATTCTGTGCGTCTCTATATTATTACAAAACTCGAATGGATTAATAAACGTATCGAGATGGTTCGAAACCAGTCTCGTCAATCGGAACGTGAATATGTATCAGGCGAAAATCACTATTACAAAGGCATTCGCTATCGGCTCAATGTGATTTATCGCAATGCTTCCCCGCTAGTTGAATTAAAAGGAACTCGCAATATCAATCTTTATGTGCGCGAAGGTTCTTCTTCAGAAAAGAGAGGAGAGGTACTTCGAGAATGGTATCGTGCTGAATTAAAGAAAGCATTACAGCCTATTGTTACAAAATGGGAAAAAATCCTTCAGGTCCAGGCCAAACAATGGGAAGTGAAACAAATGAAAACTCTTTGGGGTAGCTGCAACTCTCGCTCTCGACATATCATTTTTAATCTGGAACTGATAAAAAAACCGACACAATGCATTGAATATATTGTGGCACATGAAATGACTCATTTGTTTGAGCGCCTACACAATTCAAAGTTTACGGCTATTTTGGATCAACACATTCCGAATTGGAGGCAAATAAAAGATGAATTGAATGAGTTTATTGTGTGAATTTCTATTGTAATAGCCTTTTTGCAATTTCAGAGGGTGTCAGCATCTGTCGGACAATCACATAAAACATGCGAGTAAACCCAAAAAGAAACGAATGAATCATCGGACAGAAGTGGGTGGTTTAATCAGGATATACAGCTACTGCCCATACTGCAATTAGGTTCTTAAAATCATAAAACACAAACTTTCAAAGAAAATTCAAAACAATCGACTTTGATTTTCGTTATGGTAGAAAAATCAACCATCCTCATAACATGGATCGAAAGATCCTACATCCTTAGCATAATAAATAATGTAATTTAAGATTGCAACGCTGGCATAAATCTATTTTCCCGTTCATGCGTCAAATTGTAGATATTACGATTTATCCAAATTGCTATCTGACTAATTGTAAATGCTATATGGGTTATTCAATGTGTAATTAATTTATTCATTCTAAAATTTTATTCGATGAGACAGGCAAAATACGAGGAGAAGAGTTTAATAATTGATATTCTTACCCAATCATTTGAATCCAATCAAAGTGTCAATTATATCATACCCCAGGATAAGAAACGAATCAAGAGAATTCGGGCTCTGATGGATTATTCCTTCGAAGTATGTTATTTATTTGGCGATGTTTTCATTTCTGATGATAATAAAGCTTGTGCACTTATTGTGTATCCTGATAAAAAGAAGACTTCACTAAAATCAATATCATTGGATCTCAAATTAATTAGTCAATGTGTTGGTTTTAAAAACATTAAGAAGACACTTTCCAGAGAAACTCTGATTCAGAAAATACAACCAAAGGAAATAATGACCTATTTGTGGTTCATTGGAGTAAACCTGGCAGAACAAAATAAAGGGATTGGTAGCAGGCTACTCCAGGAAATTATCCAACAAAGTAATCAAAATAGCAGACCTATTTATCTGGAGACTTCAACCGTTAAAAATCTTCCCTGGTACAGCAAGTTTGGATTTAAGGTCTACAGTGAACAGGATTTGAGTTATCGACTTTATTTTTTGAAACGTGGATTATAAAAGCGAAATACAATGCTGGTATTTGAAACACAAATGCACATTGTCACTTTTATTTTCGTGTGCATAGAAATTGTCATTTTATTTTATCTGGTAATTTTTCGATTAGCAAGACCCGATGATCAAACAGTATTTTTAAATATTGCGCTCATCTTTCTATTGCTTTTATACAATATTACCGGAGGGCTGCTGCCTGATCCGAAATTACCTGGTTCCTTCTTTTGGCAAGAAGTTATCGCTTACGCTACAGGTTTTATTGCACCATGTTACTTTCCATACTATGTATATAAAGCTTTCGGTTTAGCCAGATTAAAATATCATGCATATAAAGGGGTTTTCCTTTTCCTAATAATACCTTACTTCCTTTTTGTTGCTGCTTTCGCATTGTCCGATGATTTAAAAGTTGCACAAAACCTACTTATACTTCCTGTATTGTATTCCTCATGGCTTGTAATCCTGGTAATTCGTTCAATTCAAGATAAGTATGACATTCACTTCAGCAGTAAGGAATCAAAACAAGAATTAATTGTACTTCTTTTAAGTTTAGCTCCTTGGATAAGCCTTCCAATCATTTCGTTCTTAGATATTAGCCAGGCCATAGAAGCATCCGCTACTAATGTTGGTTTTTTGCTGCTTTTCAGTTTACAGGTTAAGCAAAATATCAAACAAATTCGGATTGACCATGAAAAACTGCTTGAATCTGAATCGAGATTAAGAGCTTGGAATACTAATCTGCAAGATGAAGTAAGTAAAAGGACAAAGGAATTAGAAAAAGCACATCAGATAAGGAGTACCAACTTCATAAATCTTGTGCATGAGACTAAAACACCTCTGACTTTGATCCAAAATTATCTGAACGAATATATCAACAAGAATGGATCAGCCGAGGAGTTAGACATTATAAAAGGCAGTGTAGATAAGTTGACAACAGATGTGATAAATCTATTTGACATAGAAAGGTTCTCAAAAGGAATTGATTTTTACAGGCATAATACGATTTCAGATTTCAGTGAAATTTTGAGAAGTAGCCTTCCTTTGTTTGAATACTATTGTATCAAACAAAATATTAAATTTAATATTTCAATAGAGGATAATATTTGTTTAAAAGCTGACCCAAACGCCATAAATCGCATCGCAAATAATGTCATTGAAAATGCAATTAAATTTACTGAAGAAGGCGGAGTAATAACAATATCGCTAATCCGAAAGGACGACAATATCATATTTTCAGTTCAGGACAATGGAGTGGGAATATCCCCATCATTACAGAAGAAAATATTTGAACCTTATTATCAAATTGGGAATAAGAATACAAGTCTTCAGGGTATGGGACTCGGATTGCCAATTGTAAAAAAAGTTGTAGATAGTTTAGCCGGAGAAATTGTTGTTGAAAGTGATCCCAGTCATGTTCCCGGAACTAAAATTCTCATTATTCTGACAAGACATGATTTAAATGCAGAAGATATGCCCGTTCAAAGCGCAAAAGAAGCCAGCAATCCCAATTATCAATTTGCTGATTACACCATTGAAGACAGTACCTATTTACCTGGAAGACGATCCTTATTGCTTGTTGAAGATAATAAAGCGATGTTACATTTTCTTTGTAATAAGTTTAGGGGAAAATACAATGTTTATTATGCTTATAATGGAGCTGACGCATTAAAGAAGTTACGCGAGTTGCCAGTTCTTCCAGATCTCATTCTTTCAGACATCATGATGGATAAAATGGATGGTTTTGCATTTGCTCAAGTAATTTCAGAACAAGATAATTACAACCATATACCAATTGTTTTCTTAACAGCAAAATCGACACCAACGGACCGGCTTAAAGGTCTAAAACTTGGTGCAATCGATTTTGTGTCAAAACCCTTCTCATTTGAAGAACTAAATCAAAAAATCGAAACCATCCTATTAAATATTTCGAAGCAACAAACTGCAATTTTAAATTCCTCGATATTAAGCCTAAAGGCATTAAAAAACTTAAACAATGAAAATTCAACTGCTACTTATTACTCAAAATTCGATCAAAATATCAGATTACTTAATCTGACTAATCGAGAAATTGAAGTTGCAAAATTGATTGTTAAGGGAAATACTTACAGAGAAATTGCAAGCGAATTATTTATTTCTGAGAAAACTGTGACCAAACACATTCAAAACATGTTTGAAAAAGCAAATGTTTCAAATAAAGTGGGATTTATCAATAAACTAACGATTTAGCTTTTATGGATTATTTAAATACTACGTTTTACTTACAAAAGTACTAGAAACTGCTTATAGTTTTTCGTTCTAATCAACCTGAGATTTGTATGCAACAATATTTTGACCTATTCAAAGGAGGGCTTATGAACGAAGGATATGCATTGGAATGGATGGATACTTTGATTACCATGACACTTAATCCGGCAAAAAACAAGTTAAGTTCCATTCAAAATGAAGATATTTCAAATTTACTAACGCAAGTTAAAACCGAAAGAGATAAAGTTATGGGTACGATTAAAAGTTTGGTATTTAGCATGGAAAGTGAAGATAAAATTGTCTTTGGAATAAAACAATTTCATTCCAGCCTCATTGCTTTACTCGATCAAGCATTGAGAAACAAGATCTGCAATTCGAGATACCCGGAGCTGAAACAAATTCTAAATGAACTCATTCGATGTATTAGTGAATTACTCGCATTTATTGAAAGTCGATTTATCGATTTTTTAAACTTAAATGGTAATGTTCCAACTGCTTATCTTAATATTATCAAAAAGGAGCTTTTCATAAAAATCGAAGCGATACAAAACAGATTAAACAGTAACTTTCATTTACAGCCTGCCTTCGAAATAATGATTCAATCTCTGGTGAACTTTCTTAATTATTCTCCAGACGAACATTCGTTCACTTTTCAGGAAATAAGATACATTAAAGAACTGTGTAAAGAGTTTGATCATATAGAAATTACTGAAAATACAAAGGTATTTTCCCAAATTGACGAATTGCTGATCTCATGGAATTTTAACGATGTGCGTTATATTGCATATCTTACTGAAAGGTTATCCCAGTTAGTTAGCAGTCAGGAAAAAGCAGGTGATAGAATTGAAAGTTTGCTTTTCTACTTTAAGTCATTTAAACAGTTAAATAAGAAACAATCGGTCATATTCAATTTGAAATACTCAAGTCTGAATGATGAAATTTGTAACTGGTTCTTTCAGGAAATCCTCTACCTTGAAAAAAAGATGCGACTCTCGGTAATTCCTTCGCAAGTACATGCTGAATTTACCAAGTCGAAAGCGAATCCAGTGAAGCAGAAGCAAAAAGTAATGTGCATGCTTTCTACTGATCAAACTGGACTGATTATACGAGCTGCAGATGAGGCAAGGATATTGGTTGCCAAATCGATGAGTGAGGTATTCAAAACCATCGTTCCGCATTTATCAACACCCTACAAAGAAGATTTATCCTATGACGGAATGCGCAGTAAATCCTATGTTGCAGAGGATAGAGATAAGCAAATCGCCATAGAAACGCTAGAACGAATCATTAAGAAGATTAAACAATATTAATCCATCAAAACAGATTACCATGAAAAAGTTATTATTCACTTTAATTTTAGCAGGTGTCATCCTTTCCGGATGTAATCCTGCACCGAAACTCAGTAAGGAAGAAGCTCTTCAAATCATCAATAAGGAACTAAAATATCCCAGAGTCATTGATTATGAAATTTTCTGTAGTGACCCCGCCCATGCAAAAAGTCTTATGGATGCCGGATTGGAAACCAATGGTTTGGTGACTGTGCAAAAAACGCAAAAGTTAAAAGACATCGGAAAACCATTGGTGCAACTGACTGAGAAGGCTAATCCGTATCTATTACTTACTCCGGACAAAGATAAAGCGCTTGATGTTCAGAAGGTAAAAATTGCAGATGAAGAAGTGAAAGACCTAACTATAAATCCGGATGGTGAGAATAAGAATATTGTTTGGGTGGAATACACTACCGTTTACAAAAATATCACTCCATTTTCGGTCCTAATGAAAAGGAATTTAAATGAACAGGTTAGGCACAGGGTTCAGTTTTCGTTGAATGACAACGGGTGGATTTTGCAGAAGTCCATGCACTAAGATATTCTCATTACACCCAAATAAAAAAGCCTCCTGAGTTTCAGGAGGCTTTTTTATTTCCTCTTTTTGAAAAAACAAATCCTCTAAACACCCTTATTTTCATGCGGTTCCAGCAGATCCAAAAAGGGTACAACAAAAAGTTGGACTTGTAACACCTTTCTTGACGTCGTTACTTTGCTCTCGAAACTTAAAGTAAATATCCTGAATGCAAAGTCGGATTAATTAATGTAAAACGAATAAAATGAGAAGCGTATGTTGACCAACATTTCATGGACAGACTACATTATTGCAGTCGCCATATTATTAGCAGCTTATTACTTTTTTGTAGTGATGCGATATTTTTTCGCTGACCTAAAAAACCTGGTTTCAGGGAAAAGCAATCTAAAGTTCATGGTAGGTATATCCTATAACACAATTGAAGAAAGTATTCAGCCCTCAGAAAAGAATTACAATGGCGAAAGCCCTGCTTTAGAAACAAACACGGATGATGATTTTGCAGAAGTGGAACACCTGATTGAACGCTTAAAAAGTGTTATTGCAGATGCTTTCGGCAAAAAACTTATTCCGCAGGAACTCAAGCAATACCTACACCTGGTATTCATGGAATATCCCAATATCAAAAATTCTCCATTTCGTACTTCAATCAATGAGCTGGTCGCTTCGGAATGTGAAAAATACGGTGCTGTTAAACTGAGCGAGGATGAGGTAGAGCAGTTGTGGAAGGATGCTCAGTAACAGCTATCAGTGGAGAGTGCTTCCCCATCCGTCCCGGTGCGGTATGGCAAGTGTGCAGGATTAGCGGGTATTGTGACGGCGAAGCCTCTCCTCTTTTATTTCCTTTTAATTGATTTCAAACTTTAAAAACGTGTGTTATGAAAATGTGCAGATGGAGATTACGAAAGTCAAATTTTAAACAATTAGCTGTTTTTGGTTCAACGTTGGCATTAACTGCTTTTGATTTTGCGGCATTCGCCCAGGATGGTATTGCGGGAATAAATGAAGCCAACCAGCAAGTGCGAAGCTATTTTGATGCAGGTACCCAACTGATGTATGCCGTAGGTGCACTGGTCGGATTGATCGGAGCAGTTAAAGTCTATCAGAAATGGAATGCAGGAGACCAGGATACCGGCAAGGTAGCTGCTGCCTGGTTCGGTAGCTGTGTCTTTTTAGTGGTTGTTGCCACTGTTATCAAATCCTTCTTTGGTGTTTAATTCAGGAGCAATGCAAGAGATGCTGAAAGAAAAGTTGTGGACGTTTATCGTCCACAACAACCTGGATCTGATGTTGAATTTGCAGCAGGATTTTTCCGTAACGAGCTATCTGGAAATGAAATTATTTAATGTATGGCCCTTGGTGTCCCAACTACTGGCAGAAAATAATCCGGAATATGTCATTGAGGAACTGTGCATGGAAGAGTTAACCAAAGATCTCCGGCCCTCTAAGTTCAATTATATCCAAGGCGTATTAGAAGATGAATTTGAGGAGGATTTTCTGCGCATTAAAGAATCCGGTTTGCTCACTTACGAGATCATCAACCTGATCACCGAAAGTGAAACGGTATTTGAAACATTGGGATTTATGCAAGATAATGAACAGGACAGAATGCTTCGCTATGCGATTGCCGGTACAATCAGGCAATACATGGAAAGCAAGTGAAAGTAACCAGCATCCTAATCTTTCGGATGTCGGATTTAAAGAAATCAAAAGCATTGGTGTGGATTGAAAACGTGAGGTATGGCTTATAATGCTTTTCAAAAATTAAACGATAATATTTCTGCGATCCGGATTGCATTGCAATGGGATAAGAAATCCCGCATTTCTGCAACCGATATTGCAACGCTGCAAAAGTATTCCGGCTTCGGCGGTATAAAGGCGGTATTATATCCCCCGACTAACCAAGAGGAATGGTTAAAACTGGGTGCAACAGACAGTGATCTGAGGTTGTTTCCGGGTATCCGGGAACTACATGAACTGCTGCAAAATCATCTTAATGCAAAGCAATATAAAGAAGCGGTACAATCAGTGAAGAATAGTGTTCTGACCGCTTTTTACACACCTGACATTGTTCCTCGCACACTTTACAATGTTTTAAAAGAACAAGGCATTATTCCGAAACGGATTTATGAACCCTCGGCAGGTTCGGGCGTGTTCATCATGGAAGCAGAAAAAGCATTTCCCGGACTGGAACAAGTTACATCGGTGGAAAAAGACCGGCTAACGGGATTGGTGCTTTTAGCACTAAACGGCAGCCTTTCAATAAAAGTTAAGACGCATATTGCCGGACTGGAAGAAACACCGGTTACAGATAACGGGCAATATGATCTTATTGTAAGCAATATTCCTTTCGGAAATTTTCCAGTCTATGATGAAGCTTTTACCACCAAGGAACTTTCCGGAAAAATTCATAATTACTTTTTTGCCAAAGGGTTGGACAAGATCGCTGACGGCGGTTTGATGGCCTACATTACGACCGATGCTTTTCTAAATAGTCCGTCCAACCGTGTGGCAAGAGAATTCCTGTTTGACCGCTCTGATTTTATCAGTTTGTCGGTCATGCCTGATAACCTGATGAAAGAAACGGGCAACACCGAAGCTCCAAACCATTTACTGATCTTACAGAAGAATGGAAACAAAGCGGGACTTACCAATGAAGAAAATGAGTTGTTGAATACCGTACAACAGGAAAACGAATTCGGACAGTTCCATCTCAATAGGTTCATCCACCGACATCCCGAACTGGTCACCGGAGATGAAATCAAATCCGGGAGAAACCAATATGGCCATGCAAACCAAAGCGTGTGGCAGCATGGCGACATAAACGCTATTGAAGAAAAATTGGCGGCAACAATCAGGGAAGGGATCAGGGAGCGTTTTGGCGAAAACTTGTTTCTCCACGCACAAATGAAGACTGCCGTACATGAGCCGGAACCACAAAAGCAAATCCTTTCCTATTTGCCTATGCCGGAAAGCAAGACAGTATCCGTACCGGTACAATTGGGCTTGTTTGATACTACCCCGGCAGAAAACATCAGCCGGGCAATGGATTATCTTAACGATCTGGATAAATCAGTCATACAGAAGCAAACGGTTCGCTTGATCAGCACAGTAAAAACCAGCGATAACCCTGCACATGAAAGCATTGTCCTGTTAACGGCCAAACAGGAAAAAACCAACCGGTATTTATACAAGTTGTATTCCAATGTAAAGGAAGTACAGTTTTCCGCTAACTGGATGAACGCATCCGTATTAGGCAACGAACTGGCAGCGCTTGCCGGACAGTTGCAGCAATACGGCCATGCGTATATTTATGAAGGAGATAAAAGTCTGGAACAGGCTTTGGGATTGAGAAGTGGCCTCCAGTCCATACGGGCAAATCCTGAACTGAAACAATTTTATAAAGAAGGTACATTGGTGGTGCATCAGGGCCAGGTTGGTATCCTCAATAATGTAGATGCGGAGTTCAAGCAATCCGGATTTCAACCTTTGCACCGGCAGGGTGACCTTGCATTTTACCAAAGTTACACCGGATTACGCGACAGTTACCTGGAACTGTCCGCAAAGGAGTTGTCCGGCATTTTCCTGGATAAAAAAGAACGCATATCCCTGAATCAGCGCTACGATAGCTTTGTCGCACAATATGGTTTTCTGAACAGCCCAGCCAACAATAAACGCATCATCAATGATGTAGCTTTTGGCTTTACTATCCTCTCTTCACTGGAACGAAAAGAAGGTTCTCTGTTCGTCAAAGCCGACATTCTCGTGCAATCAGTTGCCCGGCAACAGGAACGGTTTATCACCGATAACCCGCTGGATGCCCTTGCACGCAGCCTGAATGAGAAAGGCCAGGTGCATTTGGGTTACATGGAAGGGGCCACCGGGCTAACTGAAAAAGAACTGATCAGCAGGTTGGGCAATCATATCTATCTCAACCCGGTGTCAGATGCATGGGAAACCGCGGACAAGTATTTAAGCGGCAACGTGATAGCGAAATTGCAGCAAGCTGAAGAATTACTAAAGAATAATCCAGAAAATCCGCAATACCAAAGGAGCCTTGAAGCAATAAAAAAAGTACAACCCGAAAACATACCTTTTGAGTTGTTGGACTTTAATCTCGGCGAACGATGGATTCCTATTCATTATTATGAGCGGTTCGCAAAGCATTTGTTTGAACAGGATACCAGCATCAATTATTTTACATCGCTCGATACGTTCAAAGTCAATACCTACGGGCACAATGCCAAAATTGACAGGGAGTATGCCGTTACACCAAAGAGCGGAAGGACGACCTACGGTTATACCATGCTGGAACATGCGCTGGAAAATACCACGCCCTTTTTCACCTATGAGGTAACTGGGCCGGACGACAAACCCATCCGTGTGCCCGACAATGAAGCGATACAGCTTGCTCACCAGAAGATTGAGAACATACGCAACGGGTTCACGGACTGGTTACGGGAGCTACCTGACAGCGATAAAAAGCGTTTGGAAAGCCTATATAACCAAACCTTTAATTGCTATGTGCTAAGGGAATACGATGGTAGCCACCAACGTTTTCCGGGGTTGGACAAAAAATCTCTGGGCATTGAGGAGCTGTATAGCTCTCAAAGAAATGCGGCATGGCGTATCGTTCAGAACCGTGGTGCATTGGTCGATCACGAAGTAGGGTTGGGAAAAACCCTGACCATGATCATTGCCGCTACTGAAATGAAAAGGCTGGGCATAGTCCATAAGCCTATGATCCTGGCGCTGAAGGCCAATGTGAACCAGATTACTGAAACGTACCACAAAGCATATCCTCTAGCCCGAATTCTGGCTCCAGGAGAGAATGATTTTACTCCGGCCAAACGCCTGCGTATGTTCCATGAAATCAAAAACAACAACTGGGACTGCATCATCCTGACACATGATCAGTTTGGTAAAATACCACAATCACCGGAGATACAGAAAGAGATATTCCAGGCAGAACTGGACAACGTGGAAAGGGATCTGGAAACTCTGAAAGATTTGGGTGGCGAAATTTCCAAACGGATGTTGAAAGGGCTGGAGATACGCAAAAACAATCTGGAAGGCCAATTAAAGGGAGTACTGAAAAACATCGAAGAGAAAAAAGATGCAGGCATCAACTTTAAGGAAATGGGCATTGACCACCTGTTTGTGGATGAATCCCATAAATTCAAGAACCTGACCTTTACTACCAGGCACAACCGGGTGGCCGGGCTTGGCAATATGGAAGGAAGCCAGAAAGCGCTCAACATGCTGTTTGCCGTGCGCACCTTACAGGAAAGATTCAATTCGGATCTGTGTGTTACTTTTTTATCCGGAACACCTATTTCCAACAGCCTAACGGAAATGTACCTGTTATTCAAATATCTGCGGCCAAAGGAAATGGAGCGGCAGCATATCGAAAACTTTGACGGCTGGGCCGCAGTGTTCGCCCGCAAAACCACTGACTTTGAATTTTCGGTTACCAATGAGATTATTGCCAAAGAACGTTTCCGTCATTTTATCAAGGTACCCGAATTGGCCTTGTTTTACAATGAAGTCACTGACTACAAGACATCCAGACACATCCGTCTGGACAAACCGGACATCAATGAAACGCTGGTCAACATCAAACCCACACCGGAACAAAGTGAGTTCATCAAAAACCTGATGCTATTCGCTAAAACAGGTGACGGGACACTCATTGGCCGTGGAAAACTAAGTGAAGACGAGGACAAAGGGCGAATGCTGATTGCGACCAACTATGCAAAAAAAATGTCGGCAGATATGCGACTAATTGATTCGTGGAAATACAGCGATCATCCTGACAACAAGGTGAACGTCTGCGCGCGAAAAGTAGCTGAACTATTTCACCACAGTCACGGCCACAGGGGAACACAGATCGTCTTTTCAGATATTGGTACGCCTAAACCTGAAGACTTCAATCTCTATGATGCACTGAAAGAAAAGCTAATTCAGGATTTTAACATCCCTCGTCATACCATCTCGTTTATCCACGACTGGACAGATAAACAAAAACCTGAACTGTTCCGAAAAATGAATGCTGGTGAAATCCGCATTCTGATCGGAAGTACGGAGAAAGCCGGTACCGGACTGAACGTACAGCAAAGGGTGATTGCCATGCACCACTTGGATATACCCTGGAAGCCGTCGGAACTGGAACAACGCAACGGGCGTGGAGCCAGGCAGGGCAATGTGCTGGCAAAAGAACAGTACTATAACAAAGTGCATAATTACATCTATGCCGTGGAACAGTCACTGGACAATTACAAGTTCAACCTGCTAAAGAACAAACAGACATTTATCAGCCAGATGAAAAACTGTGAACTCAGCGTGCGTAGCATCGATGAAGGTTCGGCAGATGAAAAGAGCGGGATGAATTTTTCCGAATACATCGCCGTGCTTTCAGGTGATACAACACTTCTGGAAAAATCAAAACTGGAAAAGAAAATTGCAGTGATGGAAAGCCTGAGAAAGGCACATTTTAAGGAAGTATCCCGTTCCAAAATCCAATTGGAAGAACTTCAAAAGGAAAAGACAGTCACACTAAAAACGGTAGAGAAACTGACCGCAGATGATATCTGGTACAAAAGCAGGCTGCAACTGGAGAAGGACGGTACAAAGGCCAATCCTATTGTACTGAATGGTTTTAATGGAAAAGATGTCGAAGCGACAGGCGAACACCTTATCAGACTGTACAAGACATGGAAGCCGGAAGATGGTAAGCCGGAAGAACAAAAAATAGGTACTCTATACAGTTTTGAGCTGTATATCCGCAGGCAGCGCGAGTCGTACGAAGAAAAGGGCTTATTTGAATACCGATATTCAAACAGCTTCTATGCCCGACGTTCACAGGATGGCATCAAATACACTTATACCAATGGAATACCGAATATCGATAACCCCAAACTGGCGGCACGTCATTTCCTGAATGCCATTGACCGGGTGGACAGCCTGAAAGAAAAATACCACAAGAACTTACTGGAACTGGAAAAAGAAATTCCAATGATAGCGCAGCTCACAACTAAATCTTTCGGAAAAGAAGCGGAATTGCAACAGATGAAAAGCGAACTGTCCAGACTGGAACGGGAGATCATGATAAAAATTCAGGAGAACCAGTTGAAACAAAACAACCTGTCAGGTCAAACACCGGAACCTGATACAGGTGTCCCAGTTATAAAAATGGTTCCGGAAGAAGTGATGCAAGCCACTCTTACCAAAGTAAACGGCAATAAGTTACCTGACAATGGGATCGTACCGCTACATAACCCGGCAGTGGACGAACAACGGATACAACGCAGCAGGATGCGATTATAAACCCAATAAAAATACAGTTATGGCAAACAGTGTATATCAAATCAACAAAGGCATTAACAGGAGCATCGAGTTCAAGGGACTGAGAGCGCAATACATCTGGTACCTGGGCGGTGGGGTTGTTGCCATGCTCGTCCTGTTTGCCGTCATGTACATCATCGGAATACCCTCCCTGATCTGTATCGGAATTATCCTGATTGCTGGAACAGTACTGGTGTTGAAGATCTACGGCATGAGCGGCAAATACGGGGAACATGGTCTGATGAAAGCCATTGCCAGACGGCAGATTCCTAAAGTCATCAAAACCTACAGCAGAAAAGTTTTCCTGCAAAAGAGGTAAAGAGGCGGAGAATTCCTTATGAATAAAAATTTAACAAGGTAAAAAAGTGAGTATGGAAAAGTTGTTGGATGATATTTTACCCATTATGGGCGTAGAGCATGATTGTATTCTGTCCGGGCAGGGCGATGTGACCATCGTGTTTCGGGCGGAGCTGCCTGAGATATTCACCTTATCTGATCAGGAATATGAAGCTTTTCACCAGACCTGGGTGAAAGCCATTAAAATACTGCCCAGATTCAGTGTGTTCCACAAACAGGACTGGTTTATTGACAGCAAACACCAGCCTGATTTCACAAAAGAGGACACCAGTTTCCTGACACGAAGCAGTGAGCGCTTTTTCAATGAGCGCCCCTTTCTGGAACATACCTGTTACATCCTTCTGACAAAAAAACCGGCAGGCAGGAAACCATCCAGTTCACTGTTTTCAAACCTATTACGAAAATCGATTGTACCTGAAGAAACATTGAAACCTCAGTTACTACAAGATTTCTTGGACTGCGCAGGACAATTTAAACGCATACTTGAAGACAGTGGATTTGTCAGGTTGACTCGTCTAAAAGAGGCTGATCTGTTGAGTCAGAGCCGAAAGGCCGGGCTGATAGAACGGTACTGTCACCTGTATGAAAAGGATTCAGCAATGATATTTAAGGATATGGAGCTGGGAGGCGACATGCGCATCGGTGATCAATATTGCCAGCTCTATACGCTGGGTGATGCGGCCGATCTGCCAGCCCTATGCGGTTCACGTATCAATTACGACTGCTATTCTACCGACAAGACCAAGTTCAGCATTGGCTTTGCCAGCACCTTGGGGCAATTGCTTTCCTGCAACCACATCTACAACCAATACATCTTCCTGGAGGATGCACAGCAGACCATGCGCAAACTGGAAAGCAAACGACTCAGGTTGCAATCCCTTTCCGCTTACAGCCGGGAGAATATGATCGCACGGGATTCAACGAATGATTTTCTAAATGAAGCCATCAGTCAGCAACGCCTGCCCGTCAAATCACACTTTAACGTGCTGGTATGGACCAGAGATAAAGGAGAATTGAAAGACTTAAAAAATAAGGTATCCTCTGCACTGGCGCAGATGGATGCTGTGGCCAAACAGGAAACCGCAGGGGCCGCGCAGATATTCTGGGCAGGCATCCCGGGCAATGCGGCTGATTTCCCGATGAATGACACCTTTGATACGTTTGCCGAGCAGGCGACCTGTTTTCTGAATATGGAAACAGGCTACCGTTCTTCACTCAGCCCAGTGGGTATCCGGATGGGTGACCGCCTGACCGGGAAGCCGGTGCATGTGGACATCAGTGATGAGCCTATGAGAATGGGAATCTGCACCAACCGCAATAAATTCATTCTCGGGCCAAGCGGCAGCGGTAAATCTTTTTTCACCAACCACATGGTGCGCAGCTATTACGAACAGGGTACTCATATAGTACTGGTAGATGTCGGGCATAGTTATAAGGGGCTATGCGATATGGTGAACGGATATTACTTCACGTACACCGAAGAAAACCCCATTCGCTTCAACCCGTTTTTTATCGGGGAAGGAGATTCACTGGATACAGAGAAAAAAGAAAGCATCAAAACCATGCTGCTGGCGCTCTGGAAAAAAGACAACGAGGAGTTTAAGCGCAGCGAATACGTGGCCTTATCCAATGCCATCAATGGGTACTTTAACTACCTGGACACCCACCCGGAGCTGTTCCCCTGTTTTGACACCTTTTATGATTTTCTGAAAGATGTATATGTAGGCGTGCTGGAGTCCGACAAAGTGAAAGACAGGGATTTTGATGTAAACAACTTTCTGTATGTGCTTCGCCCATACTATAAGGGCGGTGAATTTGACTACCTGCTCAACGCCACGGAAAACCTGGACCTGTTGCAGGAAAGGTTCATTGTCTTCGAGCTGGATAATATCAAAAATCACCCCATTTTATTTCCGGTCGTGACCATTATCATCATGGAGGTTTTCATCAATAAGATGCGGAAAATGAAGGGAATAAGGAAGATGATTTTGATTGAAGAGGCATGGGTGCGACATGAAGCCGCATAAGTAATTGTTTAACAGAGATTAAACCTGCTGTTTCGTCAGCAGTAGCCTACGGGCACATGCTTAATGGGTAACCGTTTGGTGTGAAGCTGCCCGGACAATGTAACCCTTCCGCATGGA
>JBGSUC010000032.1:0-1569 GCA_041736275.1 Prolixibacteraceae bacterium | reverse complement strand
TCAAAATCTATCGGCCTTTTTCAGAAATCCGCTTTTTGTATGGTGGTAATTTTGGGGAAAACTATTGTTTCGGATTGGAACAGTTGCCTATTAAAGGGGACACTTTATTCATTACCGGAGGAGAGAAAGACGTTTTGTCGCTCGCTGCATATGGGTTTTATGCTATATGCTTCAATAGCGAGACTTCTGCTATTCCGGATACTATTATCCGAAAGCTGACTCACCGTTTCAAACACATTGTTCTGTTATATGATGTTGATAAAACAGGCATGGATTCCTCCAGAAAACATCAACAGCAATTATCAGAATTCGGGGTTAAGCGCCTTGTTTTACCGCTTTCGGGTAGCAAGGCTGAGAAAGATATTTCTGACTTTTTCAAAATCGGAAATACCCGTGAAAATTTCATTCAATTGTTTCTTGAATTTTTAGACACGTTATATAGCGAAACGATGGCTATTTTAAAACCCTGTGAAATTGATTTCGGAAATCCACCTATTAAATCAGAAATGATTATCTCGATCAACGATGTTCCCATAGGAACACAAGGCAATTTGCTCGGTATTACAGGAGGTGAAGGAACCGGGAAAAGCAATTATGTTGGTAGTCTGATTGCTGGTGTTATCAGGGAACAAGATAAGATTGATACTTTGGGAACAAGTATTCTGGCCAATGCAGAAAACAAAGCTGTCTTACTTTATGATACCGAACAATCAGAGATTCAGCTATACAAAAATATTTCCAATATTCTGAAACGTAGCAAGCAGGATTCTATGCCATCCTGTTTCAAAGCCTACTCCCTAACCAGTATGTCGCGTAAAGAAAGACTTCAGGCCATAATACAAAGCATGGATAAGTTTTACTACCAATTCGGTGGTATTGCTGTGGTAGCAATTGATGGGATCGCTGATCTGGTCCGGTGTGCCAACGATGAAGCTGAAAGTGTCGCTGTGATCGATGAACTATACAGGTTGGCAGGAATATACAAAACCTGCATTATTGGTGTATTGCATTTTGTTCCCAATGGCTTGAAATTACGCGGACACCTGGGATCAGAACTTCAACGTAAGGCCGCTGCTATTCTGTCCATTGAGCGGGACGACGATCCAATGGTGTCGGTGGTTAAAGCCCTGAAGGTTCGGGACGGAAGTCCATTGGATGTACCGCTGATCCAGTTTGCCTGGGATAAAAAAGTCGGAATGCACACTTACATTGGGGAGAAACCAAAGGAAGAAAAGGAAAAACGAAAGAGAAATGAACTTGTAAGTGTTGCCCGTTCTATTTTCAGCAAACAACGATACTGTACTTATGTGGATTTGTGTGAACAAATCCAGACCAATTTAGATGTGAAGGAACGTACCGCGAAGAGCTATATCAAATTCATGCGGGATAATCAACTTATTCTGAAAGATGCGTCCAACGCCAGTTATTTCATAATCGGACATATATAAAATTCATGACTATGTTTATAGATAAAAACCTTTTTGAAGCGTGGATGGAACGAATTATGGATCGGTTTGATATGATGGAAAGCCGCATCAATCAAAAAGAAAAACCACGACACAAATTAAA
>JBGSUC010000017.1:0-25914 GCA_041736275.1 Prolixibacteraceae bacterium | reverse complement strand
AACACATTATTGTTGTCGAGATTTTTACGCCTGTTCGCTATTAACCCGAACTCAATCAAAAATCGTCAACATGTCAATGAACTATTGTATTTCGGCACTATGGCCGCTTAATTTTTAATGTTTTTTGAACGAACTATTGCTTTTATATTAAATCCTGAAATGTCGGCAACATTGCTCACTGTACCATCGCCGTTTACACCAGTACTTTCAGGAATTGACATATAACCTTTTCCTGTGGTTTTAAGTGAGTATTTGTTTGCAACTAGATCATGTTGAATTGAGCCTGAAATATCTGACGAGAATGCTCCTTTTCCAAAATAGACTTTTGCCCTGATACCACCCGATAATTTATTGTGGTTTTCAGGAAGAGAATAGCCAATACTATATTCGCGGTAATGAAGAATTAAAGCCGGCAGATATTGAGAATAATCAACTGCTACGCTTTGTATATCAGTGTTTATTAAAAAATTACTGAGTGGTCCCTTCGCGGAGCTTGAGAAAAATTCATTTTCCTTAATTCGAAAATTAAAGGCCCCAATTTTCGACCGATAAGTAAAAAACAGCAGCGTGCTTTCAATATTTTGATTAAACGAGGTCCGGTCAACCATGCTAATTAAAACATCTTTATATTCTTCATCCTGATTAATCCCTGATAAAAATTTGGTGACTAACTGTTTTATAATTTCCTGGTTATTATAACCAATATTTGTTCCTCCCATGGGGAAAATACTAAATGTAAACCGATGATCTGAACTTAGAAAAGCAGGATTAAAATCGGATGAGCTAAATTGGTTTTCAACGGGATAAAATACCATATTTGTCTGAGCTTTAAGATCAAATATGCCGATTGATAAAAAAGTTAGAAGGAATAGTATTTTTGTTTTAAACCGTATAAACTTCATTTTTTTTGTTTATTCCCGAAAGCGAAATAAGTTCGGTTATATCTTAACGTTCAACCTGTGCTGAAAGTTATTCGGCTGTGTAATTTGTTCGAAAGCCAGTAATCTTGAACGGTTTTTATATGAGGTTAAAATTTGAAAAATACTTCAGCTGAATCTTTACTTCAATTGGGCCTTGTGTTATACCAAATTTGAAATGATGTCTCCTGCTAAATGGTATAATTTAACGGATTTTCTAAAAGAATATTTTCATCAAATTTGATTTTCAAAATTCAATTAAGTACAAAGGTTACCCAATTAACGTCTCTTTACTTTATAAAAAGGCAAATATTCATCATCTGAATACTTTTCGTTTTTACTTTTGAATAGATAGAAGCAAGTACCAAATGTTATTCCGGCAAAACCAGAACTTGAGTTTGGAATATATGAAAAAAGATTATCCGTCCCAACGAAATATTGCCCGGAATTCCACTTGTAAATCAGGGCAAATGGGATATTAAAATAAGAATTATTAATAACTGAATAACCTGTACTAATAGTGAGTTTCTTATTAAACTTATAGACTACGGCCAGTGAAATACTGTTGAATGCGAGTTTCCTGACATAGATATACCTGTCGACCAATCCAATATTAAAGTTGGAATTGACTATGTATTTTATTCCGGCATAAAAATTTGTTGGCAAGTTTGTGGAATATTCAGTATTGTCCAATTCAATTTTATACAGTTCTGGAATATTTGTACTTTCTGCGGAAAAGCCTTCTTTCTTGATTAGTATGCCGTTGTTGTTTGGTGCCTTTACAAATTCCTGCGGAAACTGATTTTCACCCTTAAACTTTATAGAATTCAGATTATTTCTCCAATTTATTTTTCCAACATCAACCACACTCGCAGAAAGTACTAAGTCATGATTAATTTTATACGTAAATCCAAGATCAAATCCGGCTCCGGTATTTCCTGAATTCATTAGATAATTGCCAACAGAAAATCCGTCGGAAGTGCTGATTGAACGAAGTATACTATCAGCATCAGTTATAATTTTTACCGGGAATGACAGCTTTACCATATCATGTGATTGAAGGTAATAATTTTCGCCCTTTTGAACTACTTCGCCTTTTACATCGGAATTCATAGAAAATTTCCCAAAATAGAGTTTTGCTCTTAATCCAATGGTAAGCTTATTTTCAATAATCTCTTTCGCATAACCAAGACTGAATTCTCTGTAATGCATGGCCGAAGCCGGGAAAGATTGCAGTGAGTTGAGGACTATTGATCGCTCTGACGTGTTCAATAAGAAATCTGAAAACTCTTCCTTTATATCAGACATGATTTGCATATTATCTTTTATGCTGAAATTAAATGAGCCTATTTTTGTATTGTAGCCTACATTTAAAATAGGGATTTCCATCCGTTGATAAAACAAATCAAGTTTTATCAGGCTATGTAACACTTTTTTAAAGTCATCATTAGTTTGGTTGCCCTTCGCGAGATTTAGAATCATGTCCTTTATAACCTTCTGATCGTTGTAGCTAACTTTCATTCCAGCCAAAGGGAAAATACTTAATACAAAATTTGTTTGCCTTGTTAAAAAAGCAGGATTGTAAGTTGGTGAAACGATTTGATCTTCAGTCTGGTAAAAAGCCATGTTCGGTTGGGATTTTACAGAAAACATCACCAGCATCAATGCCAGTGAAATTAATATGTGCTTTCGTTTCAAACCATGCTTCATAAATAAGAAATATTCTTGTCGGATTTCATTTAACACTTGTGATAAATAGTTTTCAAATATCTCGTAAATCTCATCTGTTGTAATGACCTTGTATCTTTAATGTTTGCTCAAACGATAATTCGGATAATTTTTTCCACTAAGTCACCTTGTTTTTTACAACAACAAAAAATAATCAAAAAAGGTCAGGATTGTATTTAATTACTATTCTTTAAAATGGCATATTAATTTTGTGTATACTTAATTTTATATTTTCGGAAATAGCTCAGCAATTTTTATTCTCGAATAGATCTGGTATCATTATCAAATGATTGAATCTGTAATGAAAAATATTTCTTAAAGTATATTTTTTCCAAAAATTGAAGCCCACATAAATATTGCTTGAAAAATAAGTATTAACTTTAATAATGGATTTATTGAAACAGTTCATGTATTCTTTTTTTTGTATAAAAGGACTGATAAAATAATTGAATTTAATACCCACTTCATGTAAAAAATTATACTATGCACCTTTCAAAGTCAGAAATTCTTGAGTTTATGAGAGAATGGCTCAATGCTTGGGACGAGCACGATCTCGATGGAGTCATGGATCATTTACACGATGACATTGTTTTCGAAAACTGGACTGGCGCAATTATTCGTGGAAAAAATAACTTACGAAAATCATGGTTCCAGTGGTTTCGATTTCATGGCAATTTTAAGTTTACCGAAGAAGATATTTTTATCGATGAACAGGCGCAAAAAGTAATGTTCAAATGGAGGCTTGATTGGCCATCGATGGAAAATGATTACAAGGGCAAAAATGAAATCAGAAGGGGAGTTGATGTCCTTCATTTTTTGGATGGCAAAATCCTGAAAAAATACTCCTATTCAAAAACTACCATTCAAATCGATAGAAAACTAATTTCATTAAGTGCACAAAAATCAAATGTTAGTGAATATCAAGCTTCATTTATGTAATTTTTAAAACCCAATAAATTGGCAGTTTCGGGAAAAGGCAGCGAAAATAATTACTGACTAATTATGCCAATTTGCGTCGTTAAAACTCAGCATTTTTGGGTGTACGTGGGAAAGCAATCACATCGCGAATATTACCCATTCCGGTTACAAATAAAATAAAACGCTCGAATCCCAGACCAAATCCACTGTGAGGTACAGTACCGAAACGACGAGTATCGAGATACCAGTCCATTTCATGTACCGGAACATTCATTTCTTCCATACGTTTGACCAGTTTGTCGTAATCTTCTTCGCGCTGTGAACCACCGATAATTTCACCTATTCCGGGGAATAAAACATCCATTGCAGCTACAGTTTTATTATCGGTGTTCTGTTTCATATAGAAAGCTTTAATTTCTTTCGGATAGTTAATCAGGATAACCGGTTTTTTGAAATGTTTCTCAACAAGGTAACGTTCGTGTTCGCTCTGTAAATCGGTACCCCAATCTACCGGATACTGGAATTTATTTTTCTTATAATGATTTGAATTTCTTAGTATTTCAATGGCATCGGTATAAGGCAAACGAATAAAATCGTTCTCCAATACAAAACGAAGTTTTTCAACCAGTTCCATCGAACGTTCATCCATTGGTTTATTCTTTTCTTCTTCCTGAAGGCGTTTACTCAGAAATTCCAGATCGTCCATGCAATTATCCAATGCATCTTTGATCAGGCTTTTCAGAAAATCTTCAGCCAGATCCATATTATCCTGAAGTTCGAAGAATGCCATTTCCGGTTCAATCATCCAGAATTCAGCAAGATGCCGGGTGGTATTTGAATTTTCAGCCCGGAAGGTTGGTCCGAAAGTATATACTTCACCTAATGCAGTTGCTCCAAGTTCACCTTCCAGCTGACCAGAAACGGTCAGGTTGGTTGGCTTTCCAAAGAAATCCAGCGAGTAATCAATTGTTCCATCTTCCAGTAATGGTGGATTTTTAGCATCCAAAGTGGTAACCCGAAACATTTGACCAGCACCTTCAGCATCAGATCCGGTAATGATTGGTGTATGCAAATAAACAAACCCTTTGCTGTTAAAATAATTGTGAATCGCGAATGCCATGGCATGACGAATGCGGAATATAGCACTGAAAGTAGCGGTACGGAAGCGCAGATGGGCATTCTCACGCAAGAATTCGAGACTATGTTTTTTAGGCTGAATGGGGTATTTATCCGGATCAGATTTTCCGTAAATCACAATTTCAGTGGCATTTAATTCTACTGATTGTCCACTGCCCTGAGAAGCAACCAATTCGCCGGTAATACCCAATGCAGCACTGGTATTAATATCCTTCAGCAATTCTTCTCCAAATTTTTCGACATCAACAACGATCTGTAAATTATGAATGGTCGAACCGTCATTCAGAGCAATGAAATTAACGTTTTTACTTCCTCTTTTTGTTCGTACCCAACCTTTAACAATTACTTGTTGCCCAATTAGTTCTCCTTTTAAGATTTCCTTGATTTTCAGTCGTTTCATTCTATATATAGTTTGCTGATAATTTTTAATCTGTTATTTTATTAATGTCTGTAAAAGTAGGCTTTTCTACCTGAAAACACAGTAGTGTCGGGCAAAACTGAATTCATTCTGTTAAAACTTAAGATTGTTTTTATACGTGTTGGCCCAATTTTATTAATTCAATTTCGGGGAGAAGCTTTTCCCAAATTTCTTCCGGTATTTTTGCGCCTATCACTTCAACTACTTTAGCAGCGAGAAGGGAGCCAATCTTACCGGCAACTTTAAGGTTTAGGTTTTCAGATAAAGCATACAAAAAGCCAGCCGCATAAATATCACCTGCTCCGGTTGTATCAATGCATTTAGCCGGAATAGCTTCAATCCGGATGATTCTATCCCCGGTTTTTATGAATGATCCCTGAGCTCCCAGCTTTACAACAGCGATTGAACACATATCTGCAATAACAGCAAGGGCTTCTTCTGCATTTTTACCCGTAAGCGACAACGCTTCCTCTTCGTTGGCAAAAACAATATCGACATATTCATGGATAATCCGATGCAGAAAATCAAGATTAGCTTCCACAATGTTAAAACTTGCCATGTCTATCGAAACCAAAAGTCCATTTTCCTTAGCCGTTTTCATGGCAGCCTCTATGAGTGCATGGTTTTGAACCAGATATCCTTCGATGTGTAAAATTCCGTAATTACAGAAAATCTGTGGGGTCATTTCTTCAGCTGTCAGTTCCATCGCAGCACCCAAATAGGTCCCAAAGGTACGTTCCGAATCAGGGCTGATTAATCCTGTTGCATGGCCCGTTCCGGTATTGCTATAAAAAAAATGGGTATTGATACGATTCTTTTTAAAATCTTCAACATAGAAATTCCCATATTCATCATCCGAAACTTTACCGATATAACCGCACTTTCCTCCTAATTTGGCAATTCCATGCACTGTATTGGCAGCTGACCCACCAGATTGAATGGTTCGATTGGTTATTTTTGTTTCTTTTTTTATTTCAGCAGAAAGAGTTGCATCAACCAAAGTCATACTTCCTTTTTGAAGTCCAAATTTTTGTAACACAGTGTCATCGGTAATATTAATTAAGACATCAATGAGTGCATTGCCGATGCCGAGAATAGATTTTTGCCTGATTGGCACACTTTTTAATGAGTTCATGAAAATATTTTTTACAAAAATATTTTTTCTTTTCGGAAAAGCTACTATTTTTGCATCGCTTTTAAAGCAAACGGTTACGCCGAAAGGCTAAAGCCGGGATAAAATTCTCTAGTAGCTCAGTTGGTTAGAGCGGCGGACTGTTAATCCGTAGGTCGTAGGTTCAAGTCCTACCTGGAGAGCCAATTACAGAAGTAAAATTCACAATAACGCTTGAAATCATTGATTTCAGGCGTTATTTGTTTTTAACCTACCCTGAAATTCACGGTATTTCTTGGATCAAGTTGAGAAGTAGGGGATCCGTTAGTTGTTGGAACAGCTATCCTTCATGATATATAAAGGGTTCAGATCATCTGGCCTGAACCCTTTATCGAATATTTACTTATAGATTATTGAATACTATTTCAGAATTTTGGTTGTAAGATTCTCAATACTTGTTCCAATTGCTTCGAATGGTTTTCCGTTGCCCTGGTTGTCATCTTCAACAAATCCATATTTTACACCGGCCACATCTTTGGCAGCCCAAATCTTTTTGAAATCAATAACACCAGATCCCACACTGGTTATATCATCCTTTTCAACTGTGAAGAATGGTGCCTGCTTGGTTTTCATATCTTTAAAATGCAGCAGCTGGAAACGACCAGGATATTTGTTAAACATCGCGATTGGATCCTGTCCGGCTTTTGAAGCCCAGAAAAGGTCTAATTCCATGGTTATTAAATCAGCATCCATTTCAGGTAAGAAAACATCGAAATATGGCACCACGCCATTGACATTGGCAAATTCAAAATTATGATTGTGGTAACCAAACTGAATTCCTACACCTTTCATGATCTGACCAACTTTATTCCAGTCGCCAATCATTTGTTTATACTTTTCAATCGTGCGGTCAACATCATTAACCCAAGGCTGAATGCAATATTTAACTCCCAGTTCAGCATGTGCTTCAGCCATTATTTTTGCTGTTTCGATTGTAATGCCAGCCGATTCAACTGCAGCATGACTGCTTATGGCTTCCATTCCTAAATCATTGGCAATCTTTTTGAATTCTTTAGGTGTGTGGCCATAAAATTTACCATTTGCGTAACTGGCCAGTTCCAGATTTTTATAACCCAGATCAGATATTTTTTTCAGGGTGCCCATCATGTCAGCACTCATGGCATCGCGAACGGTATAAAGCTGAATTCCAACTCCATATTTTTTCCGATCGTCAGAGATACCAGCGATACTTCCAAGAGAACCGAATAGCATCATGCTAACCGATGCTGCGCTTGAAATTTGTAAGAACTTTCGTCTGTTTTGCATAATTTTTACTTGTTTGTTAGTTTGGGTATGAATTGCGCTAAAAGTATAAAAATAATACTCTCATTTTAAGCACCAAAACATATATGGTAAAAATACAATTATCTTGGCATTTATCCTCCTGAAATAAACCTGCAATTCACTTGCCTTATTCCTGGGCATCAACCACAGCAATGGTCGTCATGTTTACTATTTCGCGCACAGTACACTCGGTTGGTACCACATGGATCAGTTTTTTCATTCCCATCAGGATTGGGCCAACGACTTCGGCCCCTCCAATTTCGTACATCATTTTATAAGCTATATTACCCGCTGTCAGTGTAGGAAAAATAATCGTATTTACATCCCGGTTTTCCAAATGTGTAAAAGGAAATTTTTGACTTCTCAGCTCTCTGTTGAGTGCAAAATTCATCTGGATTTCACCATCGACAATAAGTTCAGGATGGTTTTCATGAAGAAATGCGATGGTTTGTCTTACTCTATTCAGCGTTCTGGTATGTTCCGATGATTTTACCGAGCCAAAATTCGAATAAGACACCATGGCAATCACGGGTTCAATATTGAATTTTCTGACTTCATCTGCAGTCAACAAGGTAGTTTCCACCAGAGTTTGAACTTCCGGGTCAAGGTTAACGGTAGTATCTGCAAAGAAAAGCGGACCTCTCTTTGTTATTACGATATACATGCTTGAAATATGATTCAGATTGGACTTCGGGCCAATTAATTTTAACGCAGGGCTCATTACATCACCGTAATGGCTTGTTACTCCAGAAATCATTGCATCGGCCATTCCTGTATCAACCATCATAATGCCATAATAATTCCGGTTGAAAGTCAATTCAGAAGCAACCTCCAATGTAATTCCTTTACGTTGACGTTTTTCCCAAATAAGTCGGGCAAAAGAATTTCGTATCTCATCATTTTCATTGGACCGTGGGTCGATAATTGGTGCGTTTGCTAAATCGAACTGATTCTCTGCTATGAGTTGTTTAATTTCCTCCACATTTCCCAATAATATTGGAAGTGCAATACCTTCGTGAAGTACTTCGTTTGCGGCTCTAAGTATCTTTAGGTTATTCCCTTCTGCAAAGACTACCTTCTTTGGATTTTGTTTTGCTTTAATGACGATGCCATGAAATAACTGGTTGTCTAATCCGAGTCGCTGACTTAATTCAAGTTTATACTGATCCCAGTTGTCGATCGGTTTAAGTGCAACACCGCTTTCCATTGCAGCTTTTGCGACTGCTGGTGCAACAGTGGTTATAAGTCTTGGGTCGAGTGGCTTGGGAATAATGTATTCCTTGCCAAAAACCAGATTTTTAACATTATAGGCCTTACTTACATTTTCAGGGACGACTTCTTTGGCCAGACTAGCAAGCGCATAAACAGCAGCCAGTTTCATCTCTTCATTAATACAGGTAGCTCTTACATCAAGTGCACCACGGAATATAAATGGGAACCCAAGAACATTGTTTACCTGGTTCGGAAAATCAGAACGTCCGGTTGCCATAATCAAATCATTGCGCACTGACATTGCATCATCGTATGTTATTTCCGGATCAGGATTAGCCATTGCAAACAGGATGGGATTTGGAGCCATGGATTTCACCATTTCTTTTGAAACAACATTGGCCTTCGATAATCCAAGGAAAATATCAGCCCCATTGATTGCTTCCTCAAGATTATTTATGCTGCGATTGGTTACAAATTCCATTTTATACTTATTCAGGTCGGTACGATCGTTTCGAAGTGTACCTTTTGAATCGAGCATGATCATATTTTCCCGTTGTGCACCAAGCGACACAATCAAATTACCGCAGGCGATAGCAGCGGCCCCTGCGCCGTTTATGACTATTTTTGCATCTTTGAGTTTCTTCCCGGCTAACTCAAGAGCATTAATTATTCCTGCAGAACAAATAATGGCTGTTCCATGCTGATCATCGTGCATCAGCGGAATCCGGATTTCTTTTTTCAACCTTTCTTCAATCTCAAAACATTCAGGTGCTTTAATATCTTCAAGGTTAATTCCTCCAAAAGTAACGGCAATATTTTTTACCGTTTCAATAAATTGATCGATGTCTTTAGTTTCAACTTCAATATCAAAAACATCAATATCAGCAAATATCTTAAAAAGAAAGCCTTTGCCTTCCATTACCGGTTTCCCGGCACCTGCACCGATATCGCCCAATCCAAGGACAGCTGTTCCGTTTGATATCACAGCCACCAGATTTCCCTTTGAAGTATACTTATAAATGTCTTCAAAATTCCGTTCAATTTCCAGACATGGATACGCGACTCCAGGTGAATAAGCCAATGAAAGATCTCGTTGGGTGGTGTGTGGTTTTGTGGTAACCACTTCCAATTTCCCTGGACGACCTTCAGTATGGTAGCTGAGGGCGTCTTCTTTCGTTATTTTAGCCATAATACTAAAGTTTTGAAGTGAAAAACAATTTATACAGGCAGTAAAATGTCTAATAAAGTTAAAACTTAAATTTGTGACAAACCCATGATCAGTATCATGAATGCATGCTAAATATGTTTGTTTTCAGCAGATTAAGCTTTTTTTTCATTCTTTTTCACCATGCTGGATAAAGTCGATCCCAAAACCCAGAATAATGTGAATTGCAAAATTATAGACATTGGCACGCCCCTGTGCCAGTTTAATATTCGAATAAGCGAATGTGGTTTTAGCTTCAGCATTGATGTAGAACCGGCTACTTAAATAAATTGGTTTACTGATTGCAGCATTTAATACTGGTCCTGAAATAAAATAGCCCAAATCAAAGTCATTGACAGTATCACCAAATTCTTTTCCCCTGATTTTCGATTCGGGATGTGCCAGTACGATTCCGACTCCGCCTCTTAATTGAACTGTTTTTTTATCGAATCCACGATTCAGCATAATCATATTAAAACCGTGCGAAATGTTGAATTTTTGAACTTCGGGAGTCGTATTGTGCAAATACAATTTGTGGTGAATTACGTCAAGTTCCCACGATTTGCTATTCTGCCATCTGCTGAAACGCCAATCCCAGTATATGGGCAGTAAAAACGGATCAGTGCGGTATCGGGCAGAAAGATTAATGTCCGGATATCCTTTTTGTTTGATGATTAAAGGTGAAGGAATATTATATACTTCGCCTCCATGTAATTCAAACGACCACTTTGATTGTGCATTAGTGATTGAAAATGAAATGATTATGAATGTAAAAATGAAAATATTTATTTTCATTCGCCAAAAATTATAATCCTGAGCTAATTAAAAAAGTAGCGGCAAATGCAACGATGGCATATAATTCAGGATAAACGGCAAGAACCATTGTTTTACCAAAAATATCGTGCCCCGAGCCTATCCCAACAATACCATTGGCTATAACATAACCCTGAAAAATGGCAGAAAAAAGTCCAACAAATCCAAGCATTAAACCGGCTGCGAGAATGGCCATTCCCTGTAACATAGTTAGTTGGTCTGTTATAACTCCCTGGTTATTGATGATAAAAAAACCAGCAAATCCATAAAGTCCCTGGGTACCTGGCAATGCACTTAAAATGAGATAGCTGCCGAATGCATCCGGATTTTTTTTAAGTGCTCCAATGGTCGAGTTCCCTCCTTTTACAACACCTATTACACTTCCAATACCTGGAAGGACGAGCATTAAGGCCAATCCAATGTAAGCAATAATTAAAGCTGTTGTCATGATATTTTATGTTAGTCGTTATGAATAATTTTTCTCTTTTAAAGGCACATTAATAAAATCTATTTTCTTAAAACTGATTAAATAAAGCATATCCATTCATTGTTTGTTATACTTCAGGAAGGGTTTATATTCTTTCCCGCCTCCAATAAATCCTGCATTTTTATAAAATTCGACAAACGTTAGACGCATCGGGTGAACGAAAGAGCCGAGTGTTGAAATCAGTATATTTAAAGTATGCCCAAGCATCAAAAACAGGACAAACATTAAAGGGCCAATAATTGGCGAAGCATGAAGGATGGCTAAAGCAATATCGTTAATCACATATCCAAGAATCGAACTCGATAAACCGATTGCAAATAGCCTGATGTAGGATAATAAGTCGCCAAAAATTCCGGTTACTGTAGAGTAAATATCCCAGATCCCCTTCCCAAATCGGGTAAATACGCCAACATCAGGATCGCTGAAAAACAGAATAAAAAAACCTCCGGCTATTGAAATTGCATATAAAATAATTTTATTGGGTTCTATAATCCTTTGACTTGCTAAGGCTATATAAACCAGACTTCCCAGTATAATAAACAGCCATCCGAAAGTACCCAGTCCATATTTAAATCCATATTGTTTAATCTGGTTGGCAGCTTTGATACACATTCCGAAGATAATTTGTACAGCACCAAGCAAAATTGCAAGATTAAACATACTTGCAGGTTTCAGAAACAAACCCCTCATCGATTCGGTAAGCTTGAAGTCGGTTTCAATTAAGTTGATGCCAAAAAAAGTACCCGATATCAATCCGAAGAGAATCGTCGCCAAACCAAGGAACTGAATTAATGTCAGATAAGGTCTGATCGTTTTTGAAGCTTTCAGTTTGTAAATTCCCGCACCAATAATAAACAGGAATCCATAACCTGCATCGCCCAGACAAAATCCAAAAAACAGCATAAAAAAAGGTGCAAAAAATACGGTCAAGTCAAGTTCGCAATAAGCTGGCAGCGAAAATATTTTGCCGATTGGCTCAAAAAGTTTACTAAATCTTCCATTCTGAAGTAAAATTGGAGCTTTGTCTTTTGGGGTGGCTCTTTCAGAAACATGCAATACATTGTTCTCATTCAGGAAATTATCAATTTCAGTTTTACTGGTAAGCGGAACCCAGCCTTCAAGAATCATCAGTTTATCGTCATATTCTTTTTGAGTATTTAATATTACTTCATCGAATTCCAACGAAGTTTGAACCCGATCTTTTTCCGCTCTCAAAGAGGGCAAAGCAGAAAAGGAAAAAGAAGCAAAATCATCATTTATTGCTTTAATTTTATCTTCAATTGTGTTCTTCTTTTTTTCCAGTTCAGAAACTGAATGTTCAGGCAGAGGACACTCTTCAGCATCAACATTCAATTCTTCATGAGCCTGATGTATAATGATGAAATAAACGGAACTTTGGTTTTCACTAATTAGTTCTGCATGGGTCTTTTCCTGAAACGGAATGGTGAATTTCTTTTTGGAGGCCATAAAGAATCTTACACGCAGATCTTCTTTAAGTAATTTGTTGATCATCTCGCTCGAAAAATCTCCCCACGGAGCAACTTTTTGGATTTCTTTTTGGACGGAGCTTAATTCCTGAGTCAGGGACTCCAGTGCATCCCGTTTTCGGGCAACTTCCTCAACCATCCACAAAACATCCTTTAATTCTGGATTAGAATTGCTTTTTACTTCGTACTTATCCAGAAACTCAATAGTTTTCTCAATTCGGCTTACCATCCCCTTTTTGTGCATAATCTCATCATTACCTGTCTGTTCTTTTTCGATGACGTGAAGAACACCAAGTTTTTGGATATCATCCAGAAAACGATCATATTCCTGATGGTATACCAAAAAGCCATATTTAAACATTTGTATGATCATGCGTACATTTCTGAGAGTTGTTGTCGGTTTTTTAATATTTTCTGTGCCGATTTCGACAGGTTTTCTTCATCTTCCAGAAACCGTTTTATTTTTCGTATTGCATCTTCAAAGGCCGGAATCTGAACCTTTTCGTATAAATTAACTTTTTGTGTTGTCTTTCTTCTGGCCTGATTGAGCAATTCCATCTTTCGTTTATAAAGATCTTTTTCGACAGCAATATTTACCAGTCCTTTCACAATTGTAATTCCTTCAGGAAACCATTTTGGGTTACTGAATAAACTAAAATCCTCAATCTGGTAAACAATTTCATCTAATTCCGGAGTTTTTATACCAGCAATAGATCTGGTCGTTGTTTTCACCTTTCCGATTGAAATCAGGTATGGAATAAATTCGCTCCATATTGCCGGACTTTTCGTGCAGTTATCAAACTCCAGAGCAAATTTTTCTTCCAGTTCCCTGATTTTTTTCCGGACTTTCTCAACTTCAAAACGTAAAGTCGATTCCTTGTTCTTTAAAGTCGGAAGCGTACGTAGTCTGATATTTAATTGTTTGTTCAGACTTTGCAGTGCTATTTTATTGTATTGAAATTTGATCGCCATTTGTAAATTCAGATTTATTGAATATTCGATCAGTTAAATTATAAAACTGGAAAAATAAGTATTGGTACTTTGCTGGACAGAATCATTTTGTTCAGAATATCAGGATGAAACATCTTATAAAGAAAACTTCTTCTTGGTGATGAAATTGAAATCCAGTCTATCCGGTTTTTTTCGATGAACTCTTCAATTCCCAATGGGAAATAAGCATTTTCAAATGTTTCTGCCTGTACATCAAAGTTGCTGTATTCTTTTTTCAGTAACTGGTTTATCCTGTCAACCCTATCCGGTGTAACCGGATTATGCTCAACATCAAAATGAAAGCAGTATATTTTTGTATCAAAGGACTCCACTATTTCCAGCAATTTATTCAGTACATTAAAATCAGTTTCGTGAAAATCGGTCGCATGCATGATTTTTATTTTTGCTGCGTTTTGGAAAACACTACCTTCAGGAATGGTTAAAACCGGAAATTTTGTATGATCGATTACATAGTGGGTCGTCTTTGCCAGATGTTCTTTTTCTTTTTTAGAGCTGTCTTTTTGTTCCATAAGAATCAGTTCAGGTTTATACCTTTCACCAAGCTCTGCAATTGTATTTTCCGGTTTTCCTGAGTGCAATGCAAAATGAAATTTCACATTATTAAGTTGCTGTTTGTCTATTTTATTTTTCAGAACCTCACTAAATTTTTGTAGTTCGGATTGAGCCTTTGAATAAGCTTCATCTTTTTCAATTTTATCATGTTCTTCCCATGAAGTTCGGTATTGCATTGGTTCCGAAAATGTTGGGTCTTCAATAACATACAGAAATTTGATCTCAGCAACCATTTTTTCGGCTATCCCAAATGCAAACCGACAGGTGTTTAGTGAATAGTGGACTAAATCAAGTGGTACCAAAATTTTTTTAAGCCCTTTAATCGTGTCGTCTTCCTGAATCTTGTTGAGGTCGTATTTTTTATTGACTTGCAGAAGTATTTTGATAGCTTTTTCAACATCACCCGACTTGACTTTTAGGTTCCAGCCTTCCGAAAGTACTTGATTTTCGCTGTCAAATCCTTCATCAGTCAGGAAGCAATCAATTCCTTCAAATTCAAGTTTTTCCTTTACAAAACGCACGGCGAACAAGTCTGTAAATTTCATGATAGTTACAAGTTTATTCTTCATGGCAATGTTGTTTAGCTATTTGCTTCTTTCAATTTTTCCCATTGACCGTATTTTTCAACAAACATGGCTTTAATACCCACTTCATTAATCGAGAAATACTTATTAAATAGTTCCCAGGCCGCATCGAGCATGGTATCAATATCAAGATTTACGTCAATAGCGAGCAGCCGGTTTGAATATTCTTTTGCATATTTTAAAGTTCTTTCATCATAATCAGTTAAATCAAAGCCATTATCCAGTTTTGTTTTTGCATTTGCAGCATCAGCATAAAGCCGAATGGCAGCATTCATTACCTGAGGATGGTCTTCACGCGTTTTTGTTCCAATAACAAGCTGTTTCAAGCGCGATAAACTGCGGAATGGATCAATAATAACTTTTCCTATATCAGAGTCTTTACGAAGGAAAAGCTGTCCTTCAGTAATGTAACCTGTGTTGTCAGGTATAGCATGTGTTATATCCCCTCCCGACAAGGTTGTAACTGCAATGATTGTAATCGATCCGCCATCAGGAAATTGTACTGCTTTTTCGTAAATTCGGGCCAGATCGCTGTAAAGAGAACCAGGCATGGAGTCTTTGGAGGGAATCTGATCCATCCGGTTCGAAACTATGCTCAGTGCATCAGCATAAAGTGTCATATCAGTTAATAATACCAATACCTTTTGGTTCTTTTCAACTGCAAAATATTCGGCAGCCGATAAAACCATATCGGGAACAAGAAGCCTTTCTACGGGGGGATCTTCGTTGGTATTTACAAAACTGATGATTCGATCCAGTTCCCCCGCATTTTCGAATACATTTTTAAAAAACAGGTAGTCGTCATTTGAAAGGCCCATTCCACCCAAAATAATTTTGTCGGCTCTGGCACGCATGGCCACCAAAGCCATCACCTGATTAAAAGGTTGATCGGGGTCAGCAAAAAAAGGTATTTTTTGTCCGGTAACGAGTGTGTTATTTAGGTCTATACCTGCAATGCCGGTGGCAATAAGCTCTGATGGCTGTTGCCTTCGGACAGGATTTACCGATGGACTTCCTGTTTCTGTTATTTTCCCATTTACTTGTGGTCCTCCATCAATAGGAGTGCCGTAAGCATTAAAAAATCTTCCACAGAGTTCGTCGCTTATCTGCAGGGTGGGGGGGTGTCCCAGAAATATGACTTCGGCATTGGTCGGAATCCCTTCAGTGCCTGAAAAAACCTGAAGTGTCACCAAATCTCCCTGTATTTTAATCACCTGCGCGAGCCTCCCGTGCACAGTTGCCATTTCTTCGTATCCCACATTAGTTGCAAGAAGCGAGCAGGTTGCTTTAGTGATATGCGAAAGTTTAATATAAATTTTCTGAAATGCTGCGTTTCCCATGGCACAAAAATTAATTCCTTTATATATTCCGATTGTCTATTCCTGTTGTTTTATTAGCACTCTTTCCTGAATGATGTCATTTAACTTATCCTCATATTGGCTGAACTTATCCGATTTAAATTCAGAGTAGTTCATTTGTTTTAGCAGGTTGATTATTCCTTTATAGAATGGAATTACCTCTTCAAAATTCGCAAAATGATATTCTGTTTTGATTAGTTTTAGTACAAGTTTCATCATGTAATACTGTCGTTTAATTGGAGTACTGGCATCAACCGTATCGAATGCATCCTGCTGCAGAATGGCAAAATCGATTACTTCAGCTTTCCAAAATTGCTGGTGGTAGTCAATAGGCACTCCGTCATCGCCCAGAATATTTATTTGTTCGTACGCTTCGCGCCCCTTAAGCAGGTAATTTTTAGTCAGCAATATTTTATTGACCCAGTCCGGTGAAATTTTTTCTTGAATATATTCTTGAAATTCAGGATATTCCAGGTATTTTGAATAACTGTCCAATGCATCGATGGCTGGATATCTTTTGCTGTCAGCACGATCCTGGGAGAGCGAATAAAAGCAACGGGCAGTTTTTTTTGTGGCTTCGGTTACCGGCTCTTTCAGGTTTCCTCCAGCTGGTGAAACTGTACCAATAAATGTCACTGATCCGGTTTGTCCGTTATTCAGGTATACAAAACCTGCCCTTGCATAATAATTAGAGATAACAGCCTGCAAATCCATCGGGAAGGCGTCGGGTCCGGGTAACTCCTCCAATCTGTTCGACATCTCGCGCAACGCCTGTGCCCAGCGGGAAGTCGAATCTGCCAGTAACAGTATTTTCAATCCCATTGAACGGTAGTATTCGGCAATGGTCATGGCTGTGTAAATGGAAGCCTCACGGGCGGCAACAGGCATATTCGAGGTATTGGCCACAAAGGTGGTTCGTTCCATCAGTTTTCTCCCGGTTCGTGGATCAATGAGTTGTGGAAATTCAGCAAACAATTCTACCACTTCATTGGCTCGTTCGCCACAGGCCGCAATAATAATTATATCGGCATCAGCCTGTTTCGAAAGCGCATGCTGCAGCACCGTTTTCCCTGTTCCAAATGCACCGGGGATAAAACCTGTTCCGCCTTGTACTATTGGATTTATGCTGTCTATTATCCGGATGCCGGTTTCCATAAACTCGAATGGTCTTGGTTTTTCTCTGAAAACCTTGATTGGAATTTTAACAGGCCATTTTTGAACCATACTAACCTGAATATCATTTTTTTCAGCATCGGATAAAACTGCGATAGTGTCGTTTATGAAGTATTCGCCCCGTGCTGAAATGCTTTTAACAATGTAATGTTCCTGCAATTTGAATGGCACCATGATTTTGTGCGATAACCAATTTTCCTGAACTTCGCCTAGCCAGGTTCCGGGGATAACCATGTCTCCTGGTTTTACCAAAGGTTTAAACTTCCATAATTTATCATCCTCCAGCGCAGGAGCATAATCTCCCTTTTTCAGGAAAATACCTTCCATTTTATCCAGATCGTGTTGCAATCCGTCGAAATTTTTTGATAATATTCCGGGGCCCAAAGTTACTTCGAGCATATGACCGGTAAACTCAACTTCAGTACCTGTTTTCAGACCTCGTGTACTTTCGAATACCTGGACATAGGCATATTCGTTCCCTATCCGGATGACTTCTGCCATGAGTTTTACATCACTCAGAATGATATAGCAGATTTCATTTTGAGAAACCACACCATCAAACGCTACTATTACGAGGTTTGAAATGATGCCAGCAACTTTACCTTTGGTGCTCATTTTCTATTTATTAAACTAAATTCTGAATCGAAAGAATAACTCAATTCCAGATCATTGATCAGTCTTTTCAGAAATGCTGTCCCGGTATCTTCATCAAGCCCTCGCCAGCGGTCAATAATCTGTAATTTAATTACGAAACTCAATATTTTTTCGATGGTGAAATAATGGAAAACGGTTATCTCGTCTAAAAATGACCATCTAATGCCATCATATGCTTTTTCTTTTTCTGAAGCCTCGGTTGCAGATTCTGCCAGCTGGAATATTTGCGCCAGATAAGGAAAATCCTCGTCAACAAACAATTCAGGGATATGGCTTTTTTTGAGAAGTTCCTCATACAATACATTTGTTGTTTTATCAGGAATAAGGTGTTCTTCGATTGGATATCTGTATTTTTGACAATTTACTGCAGTTATGATATTTTTAACATTCCTATCGAATATGAACCACTGTTTTATGAAAACATTATTTACACTCAGCACATAGTCATAAAAAAGTTTCTGCAATTTATTTTCGCTTTGAAGCGGAGATTGGTCATAGAATTCTGAATCAAATTTTTTGATAAAAGATTTCATGTATTCAACTATCCCTTTAGGATTAATTATTTGATTTATCAAATAATCTTCCGGGTAAATTCCCAAATCATCAAATCGGAAATCTTTTTGCAATAGCAGGTTAATCAGATTCTTGTTGTCGTTTTGCAGGTAGAGGAATTCCAAAAGGTTATAATCTGATTTATTTAACTCTGAAGCAAGTTCATGCCTGAATTGTATACTCGTTAACCCTTTCTGGTATTCATTAATAACCAGGTCTGGGAGTCCGGCTATAAGGCAATAATAGTGTTGTTTAAACATCTTCAGAATATTGAAAGGTTTATTCATTCGAGAACAAATACTATTCAACCTTCACATGCTTTCTGTCAAGTATTTAAATCGTATTATTTGGGTTCAAAGATCAATTTCCAGGTTTTCTCTTTCAGGTAGGATTTAAAATAGTTTTCAAAATCTTCTCCAGTGAAACTGATTATGTAATTTCCATCTTTGGGTCCAATCTTAAATCCATTTTTGATGTTGGGATCTACTTTGATATCAATGCCTTTATTGAGTTGTCCAATTAATTTACTTTCAAAGTAGGCTGCTATTTTTTTTTCTTCATTTTGCGGAACAAGCATGTTTAATCCCGAATCTTTCATTTCATTTTTCGTCCAGCTTTTAATCACTAAAAGAATTAATTCTTTTACAAATTTTTGGTCATTAAGAGCCGTTGAACCGAATGAATCAACTTGTTTTGTAACTAACAAACCAGCAATGTTTTGCTTCAGATTGTTAATCATCTTTTGAGTAGCCATTCGTATTTCCGAATCTATTTTTCGTTTTACTTCTTCAGCATCCTTTGTCGTCTGCTCAATGATGATTTTTTTTTCCTGATTAGCAGACCGGATTATTTCATCAGCCTCTTTTCTGGCGTCTGAAATAATTTTTTCTGCCTCGTTGGTAGCTTTCAAAACACCTTCGTTGTATATTTTTTCGGTTAGTTCACGAATGGAATTAGTCATGATTGGTTTTTTTAATGTCTTCCTGTTGTTTGTTTTTAATCAGAAAATTAGGGTAGAATATTTTCAATGTCCTTTTGTGTTTGGCTCACAGTAAACACCGGTATTTTTGAACCATGTATTATCACTTTAGCAAAATCGCCTACACTGGTTTTTGAATAAGATGCAACATGATGTTTTCTAATTATTACGAAATCTGGTTTTCTGACTTCAATGTATGATAATACTTCTTTATGCTTAACCACTCCATGTACTTTTAATATTTCCACATCGCTTTCAATACCTCTATCCTGAAGCATTAGTTTTAATTTTTCAGCATTTTTTGATGCAAGGCTTTTTTGTTCGTCCATATTAATATTCAGTGCGGAAACAATATGAATTTTTGCATTGGCTTTTTTTGCAAAAGTACTGGCCCATAATAACCTTTTTGAAGTACCCTCTGAAATGTCGATGGGGATTAAGATGTTATTTATCTCTTTTGGGGTTGAATCCTCATTAATCGAAAGAACAGGGCAGTAAGAATGGCCAATAATTTTATCAATTTCTTTTTGTGCCAGAAGATTACGGATACCTTTCTGAGGCATGCTCCTTTTTAAGATTACAAATAGAAAATCCTCGCCCTGTGCCTGGTCAATCAGTGTTGGAACCAAATTTCCCATTAAAACTTTTAAGATAACATTGTCCGGAATTTCTCCTCCAAAATAATCGAGAACAAAGTTACTTAGCTTAAGCATTGCTTTGTCTTTCAACTCTTTAACCTTTAATGCATTAATCTTGAATTTGAAGAATGGAATTGGTGGGATAACATGTAATACAAAAATTCTGTACGAAAGTAGCTTTTGAAGATACAAAGCTTGTTGAAGAACAATTTTACCCTCGTCATTAAGCGGAACTACCGCTAAAACATCATGTAATTTGTATTTCATGATGAGATTTTATTAAATGCTTTGAAACAGGTAAATCAGAAACATCAGAAAATATTCTTTTATTGTCTGATCTTAAGCTTGTTATGAAATATCCTACTGCATTTTTCTTTTACAAAACTAATGGCGATGCAAATAGCAATATTTAATAATTTGTAATCCAGATATAATTTTGTTATACGACATTAGTTCAAAAAGGGTATAAAAAATTAAAGTAAAAAATCCGGTTGAAACTATTTTTTTGAAATTACAATTTAGCCCTTTGATATTGTAATGGCCATTCGATGTCGTCCCCTAAAATTTGCGCAGCGTGCAGTGCAAAATGTGGGTCTCTAAGAGAGGCCCTTGCAATAATAATAAGATCTGCCTGCCCTTTCACTATGATATCTTCTGCCTGTTGTGCCTCGGTGATTAATCCTACAGCTCCAGCTAGCAGACCTGCTTCTTTTTTTATACGTGAGGCAAAATCTACCTGATAGCCCGGGGCAAACGGAATCCGGGCATAAGGCACCAGTCCGCCTGACGAACAGTCAATCAGATCAACTCCTTCCAATTTAAGGATGGATGAAAGTTTTATAGCTTCATCGATGTTCCAACCACCTTCAGCCCAGTCGGTAGCAGATATTCTTACAAATAGAGGAAGGTTTTGTGGCCATACTGTTTGTACTGCCTTTACAATTTCCATCAGTAGCCGAACCCTGTTTTCAAAACTTCCGCCGTAGATATCCTCACGTTGATTGCTTAATGGAGAAAGAAACTGATGAATTAAATAGCCGTGTGCTGCATGAATCTCTATAAGTTTATAACCGGCTTTGACAGCCCTTTGTGCTGCAGCTTTAAAATCGGCAATCACTTTTTTAATTCCATCTTCATCTAACGCTTGCGGAGCATCATCTTTCGGATCAAAAGCAACAGCCGATGGAGAAAAAACTGTCCAGCCACCCTCGTTTCCCTGGAGTTTTTTTCCACCGTTCCATGGACTTGCGCAACTTGCTTTTCTACCGGCATGAGCCAATTGAATGCAAGCGATAGCTCCTTGCTGATGAATGAATGTAGTTATACTTTGCAATTTTTCGATATGCTCATCTTTATATAAACCCAGATCCGCAGGTGTAATTCTACCTTCAGCAGAAACGGCTGTTGCTTCCTGAATAATTAAAGAAGCCCCGCCAACAGCGCGGCTACCCAGATGCACCAGATGCCAATCGTTTGCAAATCCGTCCACTGCAGAATACTGGCACATAGGCGAAATCGTAATCCGGTTTTTAAACGTGATATCTTTTATTGTAAGTGGAGAGAAGAGTTCGGACATATATTTTTACACTAGTGTCCGGTTAAAAGTCCCAGATTGACAGCTGGTTAGTATTATCCGAACGGATTGTTTTGTAAATAGAGTTTGTAAATAGTTCATTTATAGTTGTTTTTTCAAAAAGGGTTAGACTGAAAACTTGTAATAAAGTGTAGAGCGAATGCTCCAATTTCAGTCTTTTCTTAAGAATAGCTACCAGCAGATACATGCAAATCGCTATCCATATTTGGCAGTAAACTGCATTTCGGCTGGTACCATAAAATGATTTGATACGAAGATGTTGTTTAATCCATTTGAAAAACAACTCAATCTTCCATCGTTCTTTGTATAACTGAGCAATTAGTAAAGCCGATAACTCAAAGTTATTGGTCATGAACACGTAAATCTTACCTGTTTCTTCATCTTGATATTTTATCCTTCGTAAATAATCCGGATAATCTTTTTTGATGTAGAATCCTGTAAGTTTTACAGATTGATCGTATTTGAGTCCGGTGGTTTTGTCAACCTTCCTGCTATAAACCCTTCGTGCAGCCATATTATCCTTCGCTCTTGTAACGAAGAATCCACGCTGCTGGTGGATCAGGGAATAAAAACGGAAGTAATCGACATAGCCTTTGTCCATCACATAGATGGCTCCGGGTTCGATAACGATATGATCCAAAACATTGACATCGTGGCATAAACCATCTGTCAAATGTATAAAAGTGGGTATTGAGCCCCGTAAGTCTAATAAGGTGTGCATTTTCACCGCACCTTTTGCTTTACGGAACTTTGCCCACGGGAAAAGGCTCAAACACAGGTCAATGGTGGAGCTGTCCAAGGCATATACCATGTTGTCAATATCAAGGGCGAACTCGTTGTCTTGTTTGTAAAGGTGGCGAGCTTCCCTGATTAGGACTTGTGCAAAGTCAGCATAAATCCGCCAATCTCTGTTTTCATTGGCTTCGGCCAATGTAGAACGAGGAACTGGTTGTTTAATGCCGGAGTGATACAGTTTACTGGAAAATGCCGTCAAGCAAGATTCGATGTCACGTAAACTTTCTCTGTATGTCAGTTGGGCAAAGCCCATCACATAGAGATGTTCTTTGCAGGTAAAGCTTCTTACGCGATGATTGCCCTTATACTTGTCAACACATTTGTTGAATTCGTAATCGGGTAAAAATGACATTATCTGAGCAAAAACAGTTTTTCCAGTATTCATGATTTGAGACTTTTATTCTCAAATCAATGAAATTTCAAATCAAAAAATCAATGAACGTGCCCAAAACCTTTTAATGGTGGGCTATTCAGAAGTTTAATAAAGTCCTTAACCGGACACTAGTGAATGTGAATATAAATGAATTTTTATTACTGCCTTCCGAAAAACAGTAGTTGAAGTTCTATATTGAATTTTTATATAGAGATGATTATACGAATAGATGCTCTTTTAAAAGGATATCTAAACTTATCTTCCGTATTTCTTGATGAATTCGTCGAAATCCTCAGGTTCATCAAATAATGGATCTTCGATTTCAGGTACAATATCACCCTTCTTATCCTCTGACCAATTACCCCAATAATTCGTTGTCGATTCTTTCCTTAATAAATTTTTAATCGATTCTAAAATGTCTGGATTTTCAGTTTCCATAACCATTTTCATTATTTCCAATTTTTCATCCTGAATGTTCATTTGATTCGATTTTTAAGTTGGGAAATAAAAGGAACTAATTGTTCTGAGCTTCTAGTATTTAACGGATTTAACAAATAAATAGTTCCCAATTTAGATGAATCATGAGTCGGTTTTCAAAATCTGCGAATGTTTTTTATATGTTAATAATGGTATGTGCTTTTATTAACGTATTTTCTAACAGTGTTTTGCAGATAAAATTGGATAGTCGTTGACGAAGAATATTTTTAATTTGTGGTGTTGATATAGTCTGGAAATTAGTTCCGGCTGTCAGTTCAATATTGCAATAAATAATCTGTTGTCATGAATTTCATTAATCATCATTTTACAAAGAATCCTTTTAATGCACCTTGATAATCAGTGATAATGAGCAGCTGTTTGATGAAGTTAATCTATGTATAAAAGATATCGGGAGTTCGCAGCATCGTAAGTTTATTTGGTTTCCTTTTCCCATTCCCAGCGGGAAAGACCTCCCCAATCCATGTATCTTTTGTATCCCTCTTTTTTCAATTGTTTCGAAACGATTCTGGCCATGGCGCCAACATTGCAGTACAGAATTAAATATTGATCTTTTGGGATTTCTTTTAACCGGCTCATTATTGTTCCGGATGGGAATGATTTGGCAGTAGGAATATGACCATTCTGATAAGTTTTATCTGATCGCACGTCGATGATCCAGATCGAATCGACGGGATTATCGACGAGTTTTTTCAACTCCGAAGGCTCAATGTATTTTCTCAACACCTTACCTTCTGATCCTGCTTTTCCTACATATACAGATTGTCCGAAAGAAACATCGATCACAATGGCAAATAAAACCAATGTAACCAATGCGACTTTTGATAATTTTTTTTCTATAGAACTGATATTCATTTTAAATGAATCTTTAGCGTACTTTTTCTACCGTTTCAACAATCACTATTTAAAACTTATTTTCAAAACGTCTGGCTACTTGGTGTAAATTCTGTTTTCCTGTTCAGCCACCCGAATAAAAGTTGTGCGTTTGCTAAGTTCTTTTAATTGCGAGGCACCAACATAGGTGCAGGTGCTCCGGATGCCTCCCAATATATCCTGAACAGTATTTTCGGCGCTTCCACGATAAAGAACTTCCACCGTTTTACCTTCACTGGCCCTGTATTCCGCAACACCACCAGCATGTTTATTCATGGCCGTAGCCGAACTCATACCATAGAATTGTTTGTACGTTTTACCGTCCCGCTCAATGGTTTCGCCACCACTTTCATCGTGTCCGGCAAGCATACCACCGAGCATAACAAAATCGGCACCGGCACCAAATGCTTTGGCTACGTCGCCAGGAGTAGAACATCCGCCATCGCTGATAATTTGTCCTCCAAGGCCGTGTGCAGCATCGGCACATTCGATGATAGCTGAAAGTTGAGGATATCCAACGCCGGTTTTTATCCGTGTGGTACAAACAGATCCCGGACCAATTCCTACTTTTATGATATCGGCACCTGCAAGAAGTAATTCTTCAACCATTTCGCCCGTCACAACATTCCCTGCGATAATAACTTTTTCAGGATACTTTTTGCGGGTTTGTTTTACAAACGAAACAAAATGCTCTGAATATCCATTTGCCACATCAATGCAAATATATTTCAGTTGAGGATTAGCAGTTAAAAGTTCAGCAATCTTCTCAAAATCATGAGATCCGGTTCCGGTGCTAAGAGCAATGTAATTTTCAATACCTTTGGGAGCTTTTGCCAGAAATTCATTCCATTCATTAATGCTGTAATGTTTATGGATGGCAGTAAACAGCTTTTTGTCAGACAGAACAAGCGCCATTTCGAAGGTTCCTACGGTGTCCATATTTGCTCCCATAATTGGTACGCCCGTCCACTCTGTTTTGCTGTGCAACATCTTAAACGTACGTTCCAGACTCACTTGCGACCGACTTCTCAATGTTGACCGTTTTGGCCGAAACATTACATCCTTAAAGCCCAGTTTGATATCATATTCAATTCTCATCTTCTTTAATTATTTGATGATTAATGTGATTTATTTGAAAAATAAAGCTAAATCTATATGGCATTCTCATTTGAACAAGATGGAGCAAAAATTTAATCAAAACTAAAAAAATAACTGGATTCCGATATGCTCAAACGCAGTTTTGCTTTTCAATCTCTTTTTTCCGCAAAGGCCCAAATGTTTGTAACCTGATTAATCAGCGTTAAACATGGTGAACCTTGATAATCAATGTACACAAGTAAAAAATCAGGATATTTATTCATGCCTTTTAACAATAGTTCGTTCAAAAAACATTAAAAATTAAGCGGCCATAGTGCCGAAATACAATAGTTCATTGACATGTTGACGATTTTTGATTGAGTTCGGGTTAATAGCGAACAGGCGTAAAAATCTCGACAACAATAATGTG
>JBGSUC010000008.1:0-3306 GCA_041736275.1 Prolixibacteraceae bacterium | reverse complement strand
GTTGGAGAGTGTTTCAGCTTTCCGGGGATCTTCAGCATCAAATGCATCCACTAATTTCTGACTGGGACCGAATATTCCACTGCTGTAGTTTCCCCAATGCGTGTTTTCGTAATGATAGAATGCAGCCATCTGACCAACATCACCACCAAAATCATTGTCAAGCCATGCATTGTCCTGGCCTCCAGGCTGGATACTTGCCTGGAACTCGAATAAAGATTCCGCATTATTTTCGGTTCGGTAATCGAACATTTCGCCATATTTAACCGAAGTAAACGCAGCTTTACGATCATCAGATATCTTACCGTAAGCTGTAATTGCTTTCCCGTAATCGTCGGAGCTTTTTGAATTGTAACAAGCTCTGGTTACATACAATTTAACGAGCAACCCATAACAGGCATCTTTCGTAATACGGCCGGTGTTTAAATCATCCCAGGAATCTTTTGCTAAAGGAGCCGCTTCCTCAAGAGATGCAATCGCATTGTCGAGTAATTCAAAGTCCTTGGAAGGAGGTAGTATCGCATCTGCAGCTGAGGTAATCCGCTTGATTTGCAACGGAGCCTTTCTCCAGTTGTCCCACAATTTGAAGTTACACCACGAGCGGATAAACAACATTTCAGCCTTGTTGGCATCCTTTAATCCAGGAGTCTTGTAAATCTCAGAAACCGTAGGTTCTTCGATTTTTTCAAGCATAAAGTTACATCTCGAAATTACCTTATAATAGGTTCTCCACATATTTACCACTGAACCATTTCCACCGTTTAATCCTGAAAATGTTTCAAGCGAATTTCCGGTGCCATCAAAGGTAACATCGTCGGCTGGCAACAGCCAGAATCCCTGTTTGGACTGGTTACTTAAATCAGCGCTATAGATGTTGGTAATCTCAGCATAAGCAGCGCCTATACCCTGTGTAATGCGGTATTCACTACCAAAATAATTTACTTCTAACTCTTTTGTGATATTGATGTCAAGATTCTTATCACAAGAGTTTAATCCGATCAGACCGGCTATCATGAGTGAGCAAGCCAGAATATATTTTTTCTTATTCATAATTTCTATAATTAAATAGTTTAACTGATTAGATTAGAAACGAACATTTAGTCCAACAAAAACCGTTTTAGGAGTTGGATAATTATCATTTTCAGGATCGTAACCCGAATAATTAGTTATGGTGAATAGGTTGGATGCTCCTGTATAAATACGGCAATTCGAAACTGCATTGTGCATGAAATTATAGACCTGTTTTGGAAGGCTGTAACCTAACTGAAGGTTGGATAATCTCAGATAAGCTCCACTCTCAACAAAACGATCGGAGAAGCGGTAATTACTTGCAGGGTCGCCGTTAATGGACCTTGGCAATGAAGTCGAATTGTTTTGAGGAGTCCATGCATCCAATACATCTATAGATTGGTTCGCTCCGGTCGTACCCACATTGTATAGCGACATCTTTACATTATTGATCCGCTGAACATCGCCAACACCAGTAATCTGGGCGCTGAAATCGAAGTTCTTATATTCCAGGTTTAGATTAAATCCATAATAGTATCCCGGAATGGTCTTTCCCAGATAAACTTCATCGTAACTATTAATTTTAGAATCCAATGAATCTTTGTAAAAAGTGCCAGCTTCGGTTGGAGCACTTCTCTGATCCAAGAAATAGTAGTCACCAGGAGCCACTTTTTCTGTTTGATAACTATCATCTTCATTGTTTGCCATCCATTCGTCGACTTCATTCTGATTCTGAAATATGCCACCAACTTTGTATCCTTTGATGTAATTCATAGGATATCCTTCTTCTATTGTTCCAATTGGGATATGTCCGGATGTTTTTTCCACGGTATTCTTTACAGTCGAAATATTCGCTCCGATGCTGTATGTAAGTTCGCCAATCTTATTGTTATAATTCAGAGACAGTTCGAAACCTGTGTTGCGAACAGAAGCAATGTTATCAACAGGCATATCGATAAATCCTGCGGAAAGTGGCAAAGTCACTGTCTGAAGAATTCCATCGGTTAATTTATTAAAGTAATCAACTGATAGTGACAATCTGTTTGCTAAAAGGGTACCATCAAAACCTACATTAATGGTAGATGTTTTTTCCCATTGAAGTGCAGGATTTGGAAGTGAATAAACGGCGGCGGCAACATATTTATTTCCCATTCCAATCCGTGTTCCATCTACACCCCAGGCAAAAGTAGGACGGTTGTCGATCGGCGCCAGGTAAGCCATATTGCGAACCTCCTGATTTCCTAACTTCCCGTAACCTGCGCGAAATTTCAAATCATCGATGAAAGTAAGACTTTTCATAAATGATTCATTTGACATTCTCCAGGCTGCTGAAACGGAAGGAAAAGTACCCCATCGGTTTTCTTTCGCAAAACGGGTACTACCATCATGACGAACCGTCACGTCCAGATAATAGGTCGAATTGAAATTGTAAGAGGCACGTCCCATCAAGCCTTCCAATGCACTGTTTGTCATATCGGTACCAAGTCCAAGGTATTTACTTTCGCCTCCCAGCCTGCGCATATATTCCAGTTTTGATTGCATCCACTGAGTTGAAGCGATTTTGTATTTAGCATCATATTGTTGATCACTTCCGTTAAAAACCAGGTCGATGTTGTGTTTTCCGAAAGAGTTATTGTAGTTAATGGTTATTTCATTGATGTAGTTATTGTTATAGACATCGCGCTCTTCATAAAAACCTACTGAATTTCCATTTGTGGGCGCTGAACGGTCACCTGCGGTATAATCAAATACGGTACCATCGTAATCCTCGAATTGATATCGGGTAAAACTGTAAATATCCATACTCATCTGAGCTTTGATCTTCAGGTGTTTGATCGGATCAAATTCCAGATAGACACTTCCCATGTTACGCATCGATTTGTAAAGATTATCGTTTGAAGCCGTCTGACCAAGCACATTGATTCGTGTGCCAGCCCCATATAACGCATCTGCAGAATAGGAACCGTCAGGCTGCCTTCCAACCACTACAGGAGCATAGCCGTATTGGTTATTCGGATCATAAATTTTTTGCCAGGCTGGATATTGGGCGCCTTGAATCAAATCCGGATTAAAATCACGACCTTTTCCAGAAGTGATCCTGTAATTGGCACCAACCTTCAGCCAATTATTCACCTGGGAATTTATTTTGAATGATCCTGATAAACGGTCAAGGTAGTTGTATTTAAATGCTCCTTCATTTTGTGTCGATCCGACTGAAACAAAATAATCTGTTTTTTCGGTACCGCCTGATACACGAACAGAGTAATCTTTCGATAGCGCATTTTTGTTTTTAATCGCTTC
>JBGSUC010000007.1:0-72861 GCA_041736275.1 Prolixibacteraceae bacterium | reverse complement strand
CTTTATTACAAGTTTTCAGTCTAACCCTTTTTGAAAAAACAACTATAAATGAACTATTTACAAACTCTATTTACAAAACAATCCGTTCGGATAATACTAACCAGCTGTCAATCTGGGACTTTTAACCGGACACTAGTGATCATATATATCAATGGAGAAAGATTACCGGACTCGTCATTCAAAAAAGGGAAACTGTATAATTAATACCTTCCCAAATAAAGTCGCAGCAATAAAAAGATAAAGCATGAACCCAAAGGTTAAGTATTTATGCTTCATCCTATTCAGAAATAATCTGACAAACAGGTTGAAAAGAGCCATTGGTCAAGTTTTGTCCAATGGCTCTTTCTTTTTGTTCTAATCCAACTTCTCTAACTTAAGCCATGAAGCTCTCACATTCTGCTCGGTTCCGGTAAAGCTGGCTACAAAACCAACTGATACTTTGGTTGGAGCTGACAACGAGAACTCAATACTTCTCACTCCTTCATTTGCAAGGCCTGCAAATGAAGATGAAGCCAGTGCAGAGGATAAGTTCTCGATATCCGGAAGTATTTCCCCGACTGCTACAGCAATATATCTTGGGTCGCTACCATTGTTGCTTATTATCGGGTTATCACCGGCCAGGCTCATCGTAAATCTGAAATCTCCCGCAGGAAGATCAACTGTTTGGTAGAGCTTACCGTTTACTATGGCTGTTTCACCTTCACCCCAGCGTTCGAAACCAATGCTTTGCTTATCATTAGCCGGACCTTCCCAGCCACCGTCATAACCACCCATACCGCTTCGCGTACGCATTGCTTCGTTGGTAATCCAACCACCGGATAAGTTACCCCAGCGATTTCCATCCCATTCGGAGCGGCTAAATGGCCATTGCGCGTTACTCAAATAGTTATCCGGAACTTCATTCGGATCATTCACTGCATCTGCAGGAACCTCAACTTTAATAATCTCAGAGTAATTGTATTTTCTGTTAGCGTCGTTAACATTCGCTCCCAAACGCACATAATACGTATAACCTGCTTTTACCGGTACAGGACCAATGCGGTATACACCGCTCTCATCAACATCGCCAACTTCTTCCATCCACGATCTGTTGATTTGTTTCCTCATGTTACTATACTCGCCAATATCAATGGCATTTGTTGCACCGCAAAAAGTAGTGAGACTTAAGAAAGGCTTGATTTCAACGAGATTAGGAAGACCTTCGCGACGGGGAGCTTTCAGGTGACATTTCATCGTTAATTTTAACCCGTTTAACGAAACCTCGAAATTAGTTAATTGCAAATAAGGCGTAACTGTAAAATCCTGCTGGGTACCTCCGCCAAACACTACATTCTTAATCGTATCAACAGGCCAGAATGGACCGCCATATGGAAGCATGTCGTAGGTTCCGGCAAACAGCTTACTGTTATTATATGAACCATTCTGTTTAACTGTCAGTGATTGATTATTGGGCACAGATTTAGTCCAGGTCCTTTCCCAGATACGAATGCCCCATTCGCCTTGAGATGAAAGTAAATTTTCTCCTGTGTATGAATCTATCACACGGCCGGAGATCTTTGCTCCCGGTTCGTCCCAGTTGTCGACCTTCATGCATGAAGTAACCGAAAACAGCATTACTCCTAAAATTATATATAATATTTTCTTCATAATATTAATATCAATAGTTTATAATTAATAAAGTGGATTCTGAGGCAGAAGATTTTTGTTCTTGCCAATTTCTCCCCACGGAATAGGCTCATAATAGCACGACTTGGAAGCAGTCCAGCTCCTGTTCCACCTGTTATTTTCATCCAGATAAATGTATTTTCCTTCATCTGCAACAAAGTAACAGCTTAGAACCCGGTGACGGAACTGGTTCAATACCTGGTCTGCAGTTCTCCAGCGACGAAGATCCCACCACCAATGATTTTCTCCATAAAGTTCACGTTCGCGTTCATCACGGATGAATTGAAGTGATGCTTCAATTTGATAACTGTAATTTGCCTTATTTATCGAACCTATATTTGTTGTAGTCATGTCGATGGCAGGCCGAACAACTTTAGCGCCGGCACGTTCCCGAATCATTTCAACATAATCGAAAGCTTCATCTCTTTTTCCTAATTCATAAAGAGCTTCAGCCGTATTCAGATAGATTTCACCCAAACGGAACACTACCCAATGCTGACCACTGCGATATTCCCTAACATCGCTTGTTGCCATATCAGGATTAACATATTTACGAATAAAAGCGCTACCCCAACAATTGTTTTCTGCTCCCTGATCATCAAAATGTCCGTGAGCTCCGGTGATATTATAAGTAACACCGTTAATTTCAGTGGTCCAGCCTCTGCCGCCTAAAATGCGGTTGTTTGCACTGTTAATAGCAGCAGCATTGCTGCCATTCTCTGCCTCTGATGCAGGTCCGTCAAAACTTCTGTAAATACCTTTCTGTATACTGAATGTTTTACCACGCAACTGATCGCCATCGAAATACATTGTACCTCTCATACGTGGTTCCATATTGTTACGAATGTCGCTGCGGTTGTCAAAACGAACTGGTGTCCCATCCGGGTTAATAATGGCAGGCATGTCATACAATTCCATAAAGTCCAGCGGAGGATAGCTTTGTGAGCCAACAAACGAAGACATATCTGGTTGCGGACACATAAGCGCATCGTAGCTATGGTGCAGACGTGTATTATGAGGAACTGTCTGATCGTAATCCTTGATAAAAATATTCTCAGAAGAAGACGGGTCTAAGAATAATCTGGCAAAATTCAGCGCTTTATCCGCCTCTTTCTTATATAATGAATAAGGCCCCTTTTCGATAATCTTTCCTGCATCAACACAATACCCAAAGAATTCATTGGCCTTGGAAGGATCTATTCCCGCTAAACTGGCTTGTGTCGCAGCTTCAGAATCAAAACCCAGGTATTGGCTGTATTTTGCAACTGAACCTGCATAAAGCATGGTACGCGACATTAAAGCGGCAGCAACATACTTGTTTGCACGTCCGGCTTCACTGGTTTCACCCATATTTTCAATTGCGAACGTCAGATCATCATAGATAAATTTCCAGGTATCATACTCTGTATTACGCGGTACTTCCAGAGTTTCGATTTCCGCAATAGGATTCTGAACTTCCTTAATAATAGGAACTCCACCATAACGCTTGGCCAAACCAAAATAAAAATAAGCGCGTAAGAAATATGCTTCACCCAATAACTTCTTGTATTGATCTTCTGTATATTTATCCTTATAGTTTGGAAAGTTCTGAATGAAAGTGTTCACGTCACGGATGCGATCATATGGCCAATATGCAAAGCCATCGTTATCAACCCCCAGCCATTGATTAAAGAATTCACCACTCATATTTCCCAGACTTTTTTTACCTGCTTCCCAATAGTTATCAGGACGGTAAGCATGTTCTGAATCACTTCCATAATAATTAAAATCTTCTATGGGAAGATAGTTATAGATTCCTGAAAAATATTTCTTTACACCAAATTCATTACCGAAGAGTTCGGGTTCGCCTAACATTCCTTTGGGTTCCAGGTTCAAATCCTGGCAAGAGAAAATTACTATCCCCAAAAGCGCTATATAGATTAAAAATTTCTTTTTCATAGTTGTAACTTTTTTTTAGAATTTAACGCTTGCACCAATTGTAAAGGTCCTGTTTACAGGATAATTGTATATGTCGATAGAATTGGTTGAAGCACCACCCTCTGAACCAGGACGTTCAGGATCTACATTTTCAAGTCCGGTGAACGTTAACAGATTATACCCACTTAAATAGACCCTTAAATTTTTGAGTCCAACTTTTGAAACTAAACTGTTTGGTAATGTATAACCAAGTTGTGCCGTCTTCAAACGCATGTACGATGCATTCTGGACACTGTTGGTACCTGTGCGGCGGCCATCATGACCGGTAACCGGATAATATCCCGGAATCCATTCAGTATTGGAGCTAAAATAGTCAGCACCAGGTACTACTGGGCGCCATCTGTCCAAAAAATATGACAAGGTATTTTGTCCGCCAAAAGGCAAAGCTTCGGTAAGTACTTCAGAATATTGTACATAAACACCGTAAGCACCCTGAAAATCCAAAGCCAAATCAAAACCCTTCCAGGAAGCGCCCAATGAAATACCATAGTTAAATACTGGAAGACCCTTCGAAGCGATAGGGTGATCATCACCGCCGTCAATTACACCATCTTCGTTCCAGTCGACCAGCCACCAGTCACCTGGCAATGAACCCTGTCCCATAGGACGTTCAAACGTACGAATGTCTTCCATTGATGTAAACATGCCGCCGGACTCCTGCCCCCACCAGATGTTGTTATATCGTCCGCTGGTGCGGTTTCTCCAATTGTCGTATGAATTGCTGGCCGGAGTTTCAAGCCAATCAGTACGCATACTTTTTGTGGCAGAAAGCTGTCCATTAACATAATAATAAACATCCCTTACGCGGTTGCGATAATCCAAAGAGATTTCATAACCGAAGTTACGGTCGCTGTTCAGATTTTCCTGCGGTAAGCTGGCACCAACTGTACCGGGAATTACTGCAGAACTGGTTGCAAGGAGTCCTGAACGGTCACGTCTGTAAACATCAAACGTACCACTCAGTTTATTTTTAAACAATCCAAAATCCAAAGCCAGATTGTATGATTTGATCTTATACCATGTTAAAAACGGGTTCGGAATACTTGAGGCGGATACACCGCCATTCAGCGTACTACCAAAAAACCATCCCAGTTCATTGCCATTCAAATTGTAACCGGTTGTGGGAGGATAGTTACCTGCAGAACCGTCATCTCCCATTTCTCCGTAAGATCCTCTCAGTTTTAAATTGCTGAGAAATGCAACATTATCTTTTATGAAACTTTCTTCACTTACACGCCATCCTGCTGAAATTGCAGGAAAGAAACCGAAGCGGCTTCCGTCTGGAAAGCGGGAAGATCCGTCATAACGGAATTTGAAATCAATCATGTATTTACCGCTGTAATCGTAGGCTAACTGCCCTATGAGAGACTTGCTGGCGCGGTCACCAACACCGCCTCCGATTGCCCGCTGATTTTTATCTTCACCAGCAAAAAGGTATTCGGAATCAATTAGCAGTTCACGGTAAGCGCTGAAACTATCCCAATTACTATATGTTTCTTCGTAAATCAGGAAACTGTTGAAATTATGGTCGCCGAAGGAATTAACATAGTGCAATCCCAACTGCATATTTGTATCGAAATTGAAATTAACACCTCTTGTAATATCTGAAGGAGTATTCCTCTCAATCGGGGAATAAGTATCGGTATCCATGTTATACCGAAACAAGGTGTATGAGCGCTTGTAATTTGTATAGTCCGGTAAACTTACGGCATAGTCATACAAACCTTTTACCGACAATCCTTCAATACCGGGTATATCATAATTCAAAGTCAAAGTACCGTTGTACCTTCGATCTTTATTTAAGTTATAACCAACATAATCAGCGTCGGTTTGTGTTATCATGTTGGCACCTTCATTTAAATATTGTGTGTCGCCATTAGGATACGCCGGATTATCGTTGGCATAAAAAGCAGCATCAGGACGAACCAACCATGAAAGCTTGTAAGTTGTCCAACCTGTACCATTTGGCTGGGTGGTAGAGGTCATAATGCCCCCTAAGGAAACTTTTGCGCTCAGCCTTTTAGTAATTTGAGCATCGACATTGGTGCGCATGTTCCATCGTTCAGATTCATAATCGCCGCTCTTGTATGAACCCATTTGTTTTGAATAACCCAGACTAAAGTAATAGCGCAATTTTTCGCTACCACCAATGACACTAAGATTGTGCTCAGACTGGGGGGTAGACTTGTTAAATACAGCATCCATCCAATTGTATGACTGTTTAGTCCCATCGAGGTATGGCTGAAAATGTTCATCAGTGAACATTGCATTGGTTCGTACCAAATAGTTTTTACCAAAGTCCTGCCAGTTTTGCTCATTTCTTAAAGTCATATAATCTACAGCTCCTACACCTTGAGGTACATATAGGAATTGCTGCATTGAAGAACTGGTGTTGAAGGTGATATCTACCTTGCCGCCCTGCGCTACACCACTCTTGGTTGTAACCAGAATAACACCATTGGCAGCGCGCAAACCATAGATAGCCGCGGTTCCATCTTTCAATACAGATACACTCTCTATTTCCTCAGCGCTCATACGCGAAAAATAGTCCTTATCCCGGGGAATACCATCAATTACAAACAATGGATCGCCCATCCCACGGATATCAATTTTTGTATCATAAGCACCAGGTGCAGAACTCTTTTGAACAACACGAACCCCCGGTAATTTACCAGTCAACATATTCGTAACATTCTCATTTTTTGTAACAATAAGTTCTTCGTTTTTGATCGTTGATACCGCACCGGTTAAAGTTGCTTTCTTTTGAGTTCCGTATCCCACGGCAACAACTTCTTCTAATCCAATAGATTCGTCAGACAAAACAGCATCAATATTGTTTTGAGTTCCGACTTTGATCTCAATAGTTTTCATTCCAATGAATGAAAAAACAATCACTTCGTTGGGAGAAATGTTGTTAAGAGTATATTGACCTTTTGAGTCAGTAACTATTCCGTTATTGGTCCCTTTCACCACAACGGTTGCTCCGGGAACCGGATTCCCAGAAATATCCATTACTGTACCGGTAATTTTTTTCTGCTGCACCATTTCTTCCTGGCTCCAACTACCTGACTCTGAACTGTTTGCAGAAACATGCAAACTCATCAGGATAAGTAGAAATGTACAAGCTCTTCGAAAGCAAAGCCTTCTTTTCTTCAATAGGTTCATTTTCATAGTTTTTTAATTTAACACTTACAATTTATCAGGTTAGAGTACTTGGATTCATGAATAAAATCTTTGGTTGCTCAACATTTTCTAGATTATTACATAGGCATATTTATTTTACAGGTTTGTATTTTGTCTACTAGTTAAGTCTAATAGCTGCAAATAAAGGAGCGACCTATTAACATCCCGATTAATATTCGGCAAACAGGGATATAATAATTAATTAATTATTAATTAATTTACTAACACACACATTTATAGATGATTGTATAATATCACAAATGCAATATCCGGAAACTGCAAAGAGAAATATTGAAGAATTAATATGGATTATGCTGAAATGATGCAGAATTACGTCCTGTTATCGAAGGATTAACACGACAGAAAAACAATTTTAAAATGAATTTGTGAGCATATTCAGGACGAATACACCAAGAGACAAAAATACTTTGAAGAAATAAAATGTTTATTTAATCATGTCATTAAACGAAATGGCATAATCAATACCCAATGCCAGTTTGTATTCGCGGCGAAACGAATCGTAAAGGTTCTTTGCCATTCCTTTTTTACCCAGGTGGTACAGTACGGAACATTTTATAGCAAAGGCCTCGTCATTCAATGGATCACAAACCAGGATACATTCAGCCAAATGGTATCGTAAACTGAAATTATCAGCCACACTCTTTTCATTAAATAATGAACTTAGGCTGTCAATAGTCTGGTTGGCGAATTCAGATTTAAATCCATCCATCCATTCGTTATGTATATTCGGCAGAAATTCACCAAACGATAAAAGAGCAATTAATCTGTGAATTTCAGATTCAGACAAAGTATTGGATTTCCGAAGTAAGCGAAGGATTTCAGTAAAATCACAATAAACAGGATTTTCTGTTTTAATTTTCCAGAAAGTGCTTTCATTGACAACTTCAATACCACCAACTTCGTCAAGCACAGCCCTCAGTTTGCTGATGTTAACATTCCGGTTGTTCCGGGCGCTTTCTCCTGATTTATCATACCACAAAACTTCATCAAGCTTTGATGATGAAACACCTTTCCCATTTTTTATTGTATGTAAAAAAATGAACAGGAATAATTGTTTCAGGGTAGGTGAAAATGAAGATGTGATGTTGTTGCCATTCCGGTCATTAATTTGGAACCCTCCCATAAAAAGTATTGACGAAACTGCATTCCTTTCGGTTGGCTGAATCGGATCAATGCCATGATATTCAATTCTTTGATGCAACAGACTGGCCGTTTGAATTTTTCTTTTTCTGAAGTAAAAATAGGCTCCAGCTCCAGACAGGCTGAGAAGAATCAGGAGAATACCTAAACGTGAATATAGCTTATTCTGGTTCTTTTTATTCTGATAAACATCTTCAGCCATCAATGGTGGATAAGCTATTGAATACATCGAGATATCAGCATTGTGGTAAGTTAATGCGATCAGTTCGGTTTTTGTTTTATTCAGGAAAAGAGTGGCTCCTGATTCAATATCCAAAAAATCGAATGGAATAGAATCATTATAAAGCTTAATTTCAGGTTTTTCCACCCCGAATTGAGCTAAACGCATGTCAGTTTTAAAATGCCCTCGATCGAATACCAATGTGTAAAAGCTTTTTGACTGATTGTCGTAAATCAAAGATTCACATGGAACAAATGGGGTCGAAGGAGGATCAAGCGTCCAAAGTTTTTTGAATGAATAATTTTGCAGATTAAATGAATATAAATCGTAATAGAATCCTGGAGATAACTCCTGTCTTCCTGATTTACTGCCATAACCTCCAAAAACAAGCATTTCCTGATTGTTCATAAAACCAGCGCCACTTAAATATCTTGGATCGATCTGGTTACTTCGGTCAATCTGATCCCAGTGTTGCGTTTTATTGTTGTAATGATTGACTGAACCTTTATAGGTGTAATGACCGTATCCAAGGAGTGCAACTAAAGAACTGTCTAGTGGTGAAATAAATTTATTATGATGAGCAAAATCCGGATCCACGGATTCGCTTTGATCGAAAGACCACTTCCGTGTCCGAAAATTAAAACGACTGACATTGTCCGATTTAAAGTTATACGACCAAAGTTCGTCGGTGTATTTATTATATATAATCTGTTTTCCCAGAATATCGTGATAAGGAGAACCTCCCAAAAAAGGAATGGTATCAATCACCAGGGTTTTAGTAGAAATAACATAAACTGCTTTCGCATTAATAAAGAATAAACGTCCGTTATCCTCATCCTTCGCAACACCAAACATGTCGCTGATCTGAAAATCCTTTAATTTTTGCCATTTGATGTGCTTATCAATGATCCAAATCGGATTATCTACATGAGCTTCGGAATTCGATGTTTCATCGTATACTTTATTTTCATCATGTTTTGATAATTTCCAGTTTCTGAACAATTGTTTTTTGTGATCATAAATGCTGACGTTTCTTAGCGACATTGGACTAACATCAGTACTCATAAAGGAACTATTCTTACATGCGCCAAAAACCAGATCAAAATATCTAAGCTTTGCAATTTCAGGAACTACAACTTCTTGTTTAACACCGTTAAATGAAACTGCAAGTTTGTTGTTTTTCACATCTACATCAACACGAACTTTTGTCCACTGATCATAGCCTACATTCGCTAAATCGGACCATTTATAAGAAATAAGAATTTGATCCTTATAAACTAACCAGAAATTTGAAGTTGCAGATGCCGAATTGGAAACTAAGTCAATATTTGTATTGTTATCACCAATAATGCGAAATATATAGCCATAATAGCCATCCCCCTGTCGAAAGTTTGCATCAAATTCAAGAGAGAATCCTTTAGAAAAATCAAAAGGTTTGTTTGGGGTAAGATTTAAGGAGGTTCGTTTGTCCTGAATTACTTCATGTGAGGAAAAGAACAATCCTGACAAAAGTTCTTCCTGACAGAAGGAATTTAATCCGTATAAGAGAATTGAGAATAAAATTATTAGGAATTTCACTTCAATAACGATTTTGGAAAATCCAAAGTTAATTAAATTGAATTCACATATGCAACTTTTGAAATTTGGTTTCGCAAGTTAAAGACAGTTACACTTTAGATGTTCCAGAGTAGATCTAACATAGTGTTTCATACGTCATCTGCTGTATAGTTCACCTTGCATCGGTTCACCAGAACATAACCAGAAACTTGTCAGCTTTCTCTTTTATTATATCTCCGATTGTACTCTCAAAAAGCAAAAGTTCTGTAATCGAATTGATTGCGAGCTTTAATGTATTATTAAAGTGACCCCGGTAATACCTACACCTGGAAAAAATTTATCTTATCACAAAAAGATAACCCCTGCTAACATTGTATTTGCAGGGGTTATTTGGTTGTTTAAGTGATCCCTATGGCACATAACCCAAACCATTAAATAAGGCTTATAGAAAATATTCATGCCTCTTAGATTGATAATTAAAAACTGTTTGTTTTTTGAAGCAGTCACTGGTTTATTGGTATTCGCTGAAGATTAAATCCCAAGTTTTAGGGATTGTTTAGACTTATTCCAAATAATAGTTTAGCGCCAAGTTTAAACTAGTTATTTACACAAAACAAATAATCATGAGAATTACACTTGGTTTTATCTTGCTTATTTTCCAAATAAGTACTTCAATCGCCCAAACCGGGACTATTTCAGGAGCTATAAAAACTGCAGACGGACAGCATGCCGAGTACATCAACATTGGGTTAAAGAACACTTCAATGGGCGCCTCGACAAACAAAAGCGGCAATTATGAAATCAGGAAAGTTCCGCAGGGAAAATATACGCTGCAAATATCATCGATTGGACTTGAATCCAAAGAAGTACCTGTAGAGGTCGAATCCGGAAAAACAGTTATTGTGAATGAAATTGTATTGAACGAAAGCAGTCAGAAACTGGACGAAATAATTGTTTCTGAATCCAGATCCTATAAAGACAATGAGATGTCTTCCTCCATGCGCCTGATGAGTCCGATTTTGGAAACACCCCAAAACATCCAGGTTGTAACCGGAAAAGTTCTTGCCGACCAGCAGGTCATCAGTATGAGCGATGGAGTGCTCCGGAATGTAAGCGGAGCGACTCGCGTAGAGCATTGGGGCGATATGTACACCAACATCACGATGCGCGGTTCCCAAATTCAGGCTTTTCGTAATGGATTCAATGTGGTTAATTCATATTGGGGTCCGCTTACCGAGGATATGAGTTTTGTTGATCATATCGAGTTTGTAAAAGGTCCGGCCGGTTTTATGCTGGCCAACGGCGATCCGAGCGGATTATATAATGTAGTTACCAAAAAACCTACAGGAATAACCAAAGGCGAATTTACATTAACTACCGGAAGCTACGACTTGTACCGAGCTACCCTCGACCTTGATGGTAAATTAAGCCGTAACGGACGGTTACTCTATCGCCTGAATGTGGCAGGCCAAAATAAAAACTCGCACCGTGCATTCGAATACAACAACCGCTACAGCATTGCTCCGGTAGTATCATATCAATTTGACGACCGTACCAAACTGACTATGGAATACACGCTTCAACATGCAAAAATGTCGGATGTTGGCTCCTTTTATGTTTTCTCTACGGAAGGCTACGCTACTTTGCCTGTTGACTTTACCACCATGCCTCCCGGATTGGCTCCAACAATTACAAATGACCACAGCCTGTCATTCAATTTCCAGCATGAGATCAATAAAAACTGGAGATTAACCGCACAGGCCGCCTATTACAATTATTTGCAGGAAGGAAGTGATTTATGGCCAGCTGCAGTAAATACTGACGGAACGATGATTCGTGCAGTTTCTATTTGGGACGCGAAAAGCGAAATGACTTTAGCTCAGTTTTTCGTAAACGGAAAAATGCAAACCGGCTCAATCAGTCACACCATTCTTGGCGGACTAGATCTGGGCACCAAAAATTATATGGCCGACTGGAGTCAGAATCACCAATTAGATTCAATCGGTGCTGAATTCAATACAGCCTCTCCAAGCTACACCGCGCCTGTAAACGGTTACCCCATCCCTAACCGTACCCTGAATCTGGAAGCGCGGGCAGTTTACAGCGGCGGATTGATCGATCAGCATTATTCAGCGCTATACCTTCAGGATGAACTGGGGTTTCTGGAAAACAAAATCAGGCTGACACTTGCCGGAAGATATACTTTTGTAAAACAATCGGCCTGGGGAGGTTCGCCCGATGAAGCCAAACACATTTCGCCACGCATTGGCCTCAGTGCATCAATCGACAAACAAACTTCGGTTTACGCGCTCTACGACCAGGCATTTATTCCGCAATCGGGCATTTTGGCAAGCGGAAAAGATGTTAAACCGATTACCGGCAACAATACCGAATTCGGAATTAAGAAAGACTGGGGCAATGGCCGCTGGAACACTTCGCTGGCCATCTACCGAATCATGAAAAACCATGAACTAACCAGCGACCCTGACAGTGACCCAAATTCAGGACTCAGCGTTGAATTAGGGCAGAAAAGATCTCAGGGTATCGAGTTTGACCTGCGCGGAACGATTATTCCCGGCCTAAATCTGGTTGCCAACTACGCTTATACCGATTCGAAAGTAACCAAAGTAACCGAAGGCGTTACTTCGATCAGTGTGGGCGATGTAATCCCCGGATTTGCCAAACACACTGCAAATACCTGGCTAAGTTACAAAATACAGAACGGTGCATTGAAAGGAACCGGCGCTTCACTCGGCTTTACCTACCTGATCGACCGGGCAACGGCAACATGGAGCAAAACCGAAAACACCAAGAACCTGCCTGATTATTTTAAACTTGATGGGGGCATTTTCTGGGAAAAAGAAAAATTCAGGATTACCGCCAATGTATTCAACATACTCAACGAATACCTGTACCGCGGCGGATATTACGATTATCTGCCTGCCTATTACTGGCAAACCGAAGCTCCGAGAAATATAAGACTAAGCCTCGCATACCGATTTTAGTCTGATTTATTTAGGTCCTGCTTTATTGAAATTCCTTCCTGAAAATGGATGGAATTTCAATATCTAATTTTTAGTAACCGAGTTTTTATGCACTAAAAAACGAACAATGAGTTTCAAGCAAATTATCAGAAAAATACATCTCTGGCTGGGTTTTATCTCCGGAATAATCGTCACTTTTTTGGGTATTACCGGTTGTTTACTGGCCTTTCAGCACGAAATTGAACTAGTAACCAATCCGTACCAGTTTGTTGACGTTCAGGATAAATCGGTTCTCCAACCATCCAAACTTCAGGAAATAGCTGTGCAGGCACTACCCGAAAAACATATCCATGGCATTGCCTACCGGGAACCGGGGAAAGCAATTGTCGCCACTTTTTACAGCGAGGATTATTATTACCTCGTCTATTTGAACCCTTATTCTGGCGAAGTGCTTAAAGTGAAAGACATGAGTCGTGATTTTTTCCGAATCATTGTCAACGGACATTTTTACCTTTGGCTTCCACCGCGAATCGGACAACCCATTGTAGCTTCAGCAACACTTATTTTTGTAATTATCCTGATAACAGGCATCATTTTATGGTGGCCCCGAAAAAGCAGGTTTAGCCGGCAAAATTTCTCTTTAAAATGGATTAGAGCCGAACGCCTAAATGTTGATTTACATCGGGTACTGGGATTTTACGCCTCGTGGGTTTTGATTTTCATCACCTTTACCGGGCTGGTCTGGGGATTTCAGTGGTTTGCAAAATCAGCCTACTATATAACTTCAGGAGGAAAACAGATGACTGAATTTTATATGCCGACAGTTGATTCGATTCCGGAACAAAAACCTGTAATTCCGGCGATAGATGTGTTGTGGCAGCGCATGACCAAAGAATATCCTTCGGCTAAAGTGCTTGAAGTTCACATTCCTGAAAACGACAGTTCGACCATTGAAGTGGCTGCGAACCCTGACGATAAAACTTACTGGAAAGCGGATTACAGATATTTTGACCAGTACACGCTGAAAGAAATTGAAGTAACTCACATTTACGGGAAGCTGGATAGTTCAACTGTGGCAGATAAAATTGCCCGCATGAACTACGACATCCATGTTGGCGCTATTGCCGGACTGGCCGGTAAAATCCTGGTTTTCTGCGCCAGCCTGATAGCTGCTTCGCTTCCGGTTACCGGATTTTTCATCTGGCGGAACCGGAAGAAAAAACAACAAAAGCCATTGTTTCAGTAATGAAAATTTTAAAAGTTAACTGATGTTTGGAACTGCGATCAAAAAAATATTCAGAAAACAAACCGATAAGCCGACTGATGAAATCACGATTTTATACGGCAGCCATTCCGGCAATTCGGAGTTCATTGCAAAAGAAGCTCAAACTTACCTGAAAAAGAACGGGCTTACAGCAATTGCCCAAAATGTTGCAAAATACGATGTGCGACGGTTAGGTACCGAGAAATTAGTATTGATCGTCATCAGTACGCATGGCGAAGGCGATCCTCCGGAATCAGCCCTAAAGTTTTATAAAAACTTATTTTCGGAACAAGCGCCAGCGCTTACAAACCTGCAATTTGCCGTTTGCGCACTGGGCGACAGCAACTACGAACAGTTCTGCAAAACAGGTAAAGATATTGACCTCAGGCTGGAAGAGCTGGGAGCCCTGCGTATCCATAGCCGGGTCGATTGTGACCTGGAATTTCACCAGGCCGCTTCTGGTTGGGTTTCGGAAGTGCTCCGGAAATGCAAAGCTACCGAATCTGAATCTGTACCCATGCTGATTAGCACCGAAAACCTACATCAGGTTCATCAGGCTCTTGTTAAAGAAAAAGTCCGTTTAAACGAAGGGTCGTCTTCTGATGCTTATCATGTTGTATTAGGCATTGGTGCAGACTTTCGGTATCAGCCCGGCGATTCTGTTGGTATCGTTCCTCAAAATCAGGAACTGCTGGTGGATCAGATATTAAAACAGCTTAACTTTTCCACCGAAACTACTGTTGTTTACCACAACGAAACCTTTTTACTGAAAAAATTACTGATCAGTCAGTTTGAATTGACTTCGATCAGTAAAAAGTTGATTGAAAATTATCAGCAACTGGTTAAAAGCGCCAGGTTGGCCAGTTTACTTGCCGATAAAAAGGAATTGCATGACTACATCCGAAAATGCGACGTACTCGATGTCATTACGGATTTTCCTTTTTTTGTAAATCCTGAAGATTTTGTTTCTGTTCTTCGAACGTTTCAGGCACGGCACTATTCTATTTCGTCCAGTCAGCAAAAGCATCACGGTGAAGTTCACCTGATCGTTAAACTGGTGCAGTCAGAACAAAAAGGACGTATTCGTACAGGAGCCTGTTCTTCATTCCTGAACCAAAGGATTGAACCGGGTAGCCAGATTAATATTCAACTGATACCCAATGAGCAATTCCGTATACAAACTAATGGAACACCAATGATAATGATTGGTTCAGGAACTGGAATAGCCCCATTCCGTGCTTTTCTGGAAGAAAAAGAAAGTGTGAAGGCCGGTGGAAAAAGCTGGTTGTTTTTCGGTGAAAAGCAACACAAAACAGATTTCTTTTACCAGAAAGAATTAGAAAGCTGGCAACAAAACGGGCTATTAAACCGCATCGATCTGGCTTTCTCACGCAGTCAGTCAGCTAAAATTTATGTGCAGCACAAAATTGAAGAACAGGCAACTGAATTCTTCGATTGGCTAAACCGGGGGGCGCATGTTTACATTTGCGGTTCGGTTGCAATGGGACTCGATGTTAAACGAGCCATCTGTCGGGTTATACAGGCTGCCGGAGTAAAAACAGAGTCGGAAGCTTTGCTTTACTGGGGAAAAATGATCGATGACAACAGAATTCATCAGGATGTGTATTAAAACGCAATATTTGACAAGATTATTTATAAGTAAGTAACGTGGCAGTAAAGAGTTGGCGTGTAGTATGAAGTGATCTGAAAAGTAAAACTTCGTTAATATTGCGAACAAAGGAATTGCAAATCTACACCTGCTATCGTAATTTTTCAGTGTACACCGAAGAGCAGGGTTCCATCCGGTGCATCTTCCTTGCCAATATGTTTAGTGTACACTGTATCTCTTTTTTTCTTTGGGAGGTTACTTTTTCTCTCGCTGAGTACAAAATCCTCACTTCGAAAGAACTGCAAAAAGCCTTGTCCGTCGATTTTAATTAGGGCAACACTATTCTTTTAATCCTATTTACCGGCTTCTTTAATAATCAGGCAGGCTCCACCTCCGGCGGCAAGTTTTACATGAATTTTGCTTTTTGGTTTTACAATTTCTTGCGTTGTTTTCAATTCCTCCCGATTGTTGAGGTAATGAGCATTGTCGCCATCCTGAACAATTGTCACCTCATATTTTCCGCGTTTCAGAAAACTGAGCGAAATATCAAGTTCACGTGGCGATTCGTTAGTGGCAGCACCAACGAGCCAAACTCCGTCGGTAGCCTGTCGTGCCTCGACAATGTATTCACCAATTTCTCCTGAAAGTGTTTTGCTTTCCCGCCATGGCATTTTCTGTGCGGCGATAAATTTCAGCAAATCCGGATATTTACGGTAATATTCAGGAATGTCCGGAATAATCGTTACTCCTGAAAAAACAATCAGTGTGCGAGCCGCTTCCGAAACCAGGGTGGATGGAACTGGTTGATTTTCGTCAACGCGAGTGGTTTTTCCTCGTCGAAGATCGAACATCCCGTTATTCATATCGATTGGTCCGGCGAGCATATTCACAAAAACCGTGGTCACAAAAGTTGATGGGACAAAAACATGATGACCGTCCAACTGTGCATGACAATATTCACGGGTTACTGCGTTCGGGAAAGTACGCATTTGCCCATACGGGTGTACTGGTCCGTCGTGAAAATCGCATAGGAGATGGTTCTGTGCACATAGTTCTGTAATCTTGCGTGTCCAGACATTTTTTTCAGCCGGATTGCCTCTCATAAACCCATATTTGATACCAGCAGCACCCCAGTCTCCATATTGTTTTAAGGTTTGTTCAATCGGGAATTTTCGACCACCTACGTCGTTAAGATACAGCCAGATTCCGATTCCCTTTTCTTTCCCATACTTAAGTAATTTCTTTACATCACTAACTTTATCGCCTTTCAGCGGGTCGGATTTTGCTTCGTGTTCAGGACCGTACCAGTTGGCGTCCAAAACTAAATAGCGAATGTTGTTTTCTGCCGCAAAATCAACCATCCGTACCCACGATGGATAATTCATTCCGTAGGTGAAACCATCAATTTGTGCACCGTCAATACGCCAGTCCCATACTGCTACTCCGGGTTTTACCCATGAGAAATCGCCTACTGCCGGAGGATTTAAAAGTTCGATCATATGCGAGTCGACCATTGTACCGGGAGTTTTCCCGCAAAGAATCACCCGCCAGGCCGATTGAAAACCTGCTTCCAGAGTTCCGGGATTAGAAACAACAGAAAAAGTAGTACTGCCTTTTATGGATTGAAGAACCAGCGGATCACCAGTTGCCAAATTTGCTTCATGAATAGCCATATATAATTTATCGCTGGCCTTGACAGTCATTACCGGCAATCGTTTCGCATCATTTTCCGAAAGTTTTACAGGACCAATATTTGCGTTTTCGCCGTTATAGAACCAGGCTGTGTAGTCGCCTGCAAAGTGATAGGCAGTTAATTCTGATGTTGCTATTAAACTGTTTTTCTCTTCAGCCGGCACACTGTAGCGAAAAGCTACACCATCATTGTATGCTCTGACTTCCAAACATAAATGCTGAAGTTTAGTGGCATCCGGACCAATAAGATTAAACGTTATTTCGTTGTATTCGTCAGGAACCACCGACCGTTTGCCCCATACTGGTTTCCAAACAGAAATTACTGAATGTTGTTCAGATTTTTCGATGTTCCACCCCACTGAAGGTACCGAAACCGAATTTCCAGCGGAATACCCCATTGGTGAGTTTAGAATAGCCGGTTGTTTAAAAGCATTGAAAGAATAGCTCAATTCACCTTTTTCAGACAATTGAATAGTGATTGAAAGTTTTCCATCGGGCGATTGGATGGTTTTGATTTCCTGAGCGAACAGCTGCTGAATTGAAATGCTAAATATGAGTAGCAATGAGAAAATTGAGTACTTCATTTATCTTTGTATTTGTCGTTTTATTTCAGAATATTTCGCACATCAAAGTTAACAACTCCAATCAACCATTAGATGGCATTTGGCACATTTTTTCACCGCTTCATGCAGCCATGGAGTCCAACAGTGGGAGTTTACCTGAGCAAAACGAATTTAGTTCCGGCAACGCCCCAATCTTCGTAAAACGGAAAAATCGAGTTCAATTGGGGATTTCAGGAATCCAACCTTTCTTATAATCGATCCTCCTTTCAATTAATGGGGTCTCAAAGTTCAAGTTTCAGTTTGATTAGGACTGTATCTGTCGTTTGGAGTTTGTTAATATTTCAGTCCAATTAATGGTTCTGTCGCATTATTCCAACTTGATTTTTAAAATCACACATTATCGAAAATTAAGCAGCCAAAGAACTGAATGTTTTAAAAGTTGTATATTTTGAATCTTTAATCTGATTCTTTCTATTGATAGTTGAAATTCCGCATGTTAATGTATTAATTCCTTCATTATTTGTCCCCACTCTTTTCGATGTTTATTATCCGAGCATTACCATTGTTGCCAATAGCTTTATTCAAAAACGTCTGTGCTTATCCTTTCATTCTTAGCCTGGTCAACAAAAAATCTATGGTATCTCCATATTTGTCTACATCTCTATATAGGTAACGATCTTTACTTCCAACTTTGATGTAAGTCTCGTCCATTCTCCAACTATTACAGACTTGCCGTTTCTTCGATGCATGTTCTATTCAATCATTGGAGTAAATTTATAAACCTATCTTTGAATTGTAGAATGATCAACTTTTATTCCTCTTAATGAAAGCAGTTATTCAACATCCATTCAACTTAAAGTAAAGCTTAATCTGAAATATACTGCTTGGAGAATTATGGCTTTCGGATATAGATGATGCTTGAACATCTACTCTATGTTTTGGTTAAATGGTAAAATTAGTAATTATTAAATTCTTGAGTAATAAATGCGACAGAACCAAAAACATAAAGTGCTGAATATTAGAAAAATGAACTCTTAAAAGGTGGCAATCTTGCAAAAAGTGATTGCCACCTTTGCATATGCATTAATATGCCGTTTTCTGCAGGAGTCATAAAACAAAAAACTCCTGTAAATGTGGTATTTACAGGAGTTTGCTTCGATTTGCATTTTGAAAAAGTGGAGCTGGCGGCTCTTTCTCTCTAACCCTCACCAAGTATCATAAATATTCAAACGATTGTATACGAGGCCATTAAATCAATTTTTGTTTAAATAAAATATCCCTAAATATCCTTAGATATATTCAAAAATGGGTGTATATTTGGGTGCAATTTTAATCATATCTAAATATGAATATCAAAAGGAACATCATTTTCACATTGGAAAGACGAAAGAAAATCGACGTTTTGGTCACTGACAATGTTCCAATCCGGATGCGTGTTATCTATGGCGGAAATCGGATCGATTTCAGTACCGGATACAGAATAGATGTATCCAAATGGGAATCTGACAAGCAACGAGTAAAGAACGGATGTACAAATAAACTAAAACAAAGCTCATCTGAGATCAACGCTGATTTATTAAAATATTATACAAATATACAGAATATATTTAAAGAATTTGAAGTAGCAGATGTTACTCCTACCCCTGAAAAGCTTAAAAACGCCTTCAATAAGAAATGCAGAAAAAACATTTCCGATGAAACGGAAACAGAGATATTGAAAGCTTCTTTTATGAATATTTTTGATGAATTTCTAAAGGAATGTGGTACGCAAAACAACTGGTCAGATGCTACCTACAAAAAATTTGCAGCAGTAAAAAATCATTTAACTAATTTCAATTCCAACTTAACATTTGAGGTGTTGGACGATTCCGGTTTAAGTGAATATGTAAATTATCTTCGGGATAAGAAGGATATGAGAAATAGTTCTATCGGCAAACAAATCGGCTTTCTCAAATGGTTTCTTCGTTGGGGACTAAAGAAAGGCCATCACAACAACAATGCATTTGAAATATTCAAACCCAAACTGAAAAGCACCCAAAAGAAAGTGATTTTCCTGACTTGGGATGAGTTGAACAAACTTCGCAATTATAAAATTCCTGCAACAAAACAATATTTGGAACGGGTTCGGGATGTGTTTTTGTTTACCTGCTTCACGGGGCTAAGGTATTCTGATGTGTATAACCTGAAAACAAGTGATATTAAAGATAATCACATAGAAATAACAACTATCAAAACGGCTGATAGCCTGATTATTGAATTGAACAACCATAGTAAATCCATATTGGAAAAGTATAAAAATGTCCATTTCGAGAATAATAAAGTCCTACCGGTAATTACCAACCAGAAAATGAACGACTACCTGAAAGAGTTGGCCGAGTTAGCTGAAATAAATGAACTAGTTGGCGAGACTTATTATAAAGGTAACCAACGGATAGATCAAGTTACTCCAAAACATGCACTTCTGGGTACTCATGCCGGACGAAGGACATTTATTTGCAATGCTTTAGCTTTGGGTATTCTGCCGCAAGTGGTTATGAAATGGACGGGACACAGCGACTACAAGGCAATGAAACCCTATATTGATATAGCTGATGATATAAAAGCCAGTGCAATGGAGAAGTTCAATCAGTTATGAATAAGTTTTAAACGGTTTGTCAAATCTAACTATCTTTATAGTATAATTGAAATATAGGAAGTATGTTAACAGCGGAAGAGATAAAATCCATAGCTAATAGCGGAGAGGGATATAACGTCGAATTTAAACTAAAAGTACCGGGCAAAGTTCGGGAACTTTCGGAGGAGGTTTGTGCTTTTGCCAATAGCGAAGGAGGATTTTTACTGATTGGCATAGATGATAAGAACCATATTACAGGAACAGAAATTGACAACCCGAAACGTTCTGCAATTCAGGATTCCATAAGAGACATATCTCCAGCTATCCATGTGGATATTTATTCTGTAGATGTTGACTGTAAAACCGTATGGGTGATTGAAATCCCTTCGGGGAAAGATAAACCTTACGTACTTTCCGGTGCAATCTATGTACGTGAAAGTGCCAATACCCAAAAGCTTACGACCGCCGAAGAAATCAGGAGTTTCTTTCAAAGCAGTAACCGTATTTACTTCGATTCTGTTCCTTGTATTAAATTTGATTTTGAAAAGGAACTGGATAATGATACATTTAATCTTTTCCGTACCGAATCCGGCATTTCCGGAAACATATCCACACATCAGATACTGAATAATTTGCAGGTGTTTGATGATTCGGGTAAGATTAAAAATGGTGGAGTATTATTCTTTGGCAAACAACCTGAAATCACATTTCATCAGGCGGTCACCCGCTGTGTCCGGTTCAAGGGAAAAACCAAAGTACATATCATTGATGACAAAACCTATGGAGGCCCATTATATCAACAATACCAACAGGCAGAAACTTGGATAAAAGACAAGCTGGAAGTAGCCTATATCATAGAGGGAATGGGGCCCCGGATAGACGTATGGGAAATTCCTCTGACCGTTTTTAAAGAAGCGATTATTAACGCCCTCTCACATAGAGATTATTACGAACAAGGTGCCGTTACGATGGTGGAAGTTTATGATGACCGGGTGGAGATTTCCAATCCGGGAGGGTTACTGCTCGGTGTAAAAAAGGATTTTGGCAAGAAAAGTATGACCCGTAATCCTCTTATTTTTGGTTTATTTACCCGTATGAGCTTGGTGGAGCAAGTCGCATCCGGCATTCCCCGTATGCGTAAAGCAATGAAAGAAGCAGAGCTTCCAGAACCAACATTTACAACAGATGGTGGTTTCTTTACTGTTGAATTTAAACGTCCCCAAAAGAATGACACTGTAAATGACATTGTAAATTCAAAGAGTGGCACTACAAATGGCACTATAAATGGCACTATAAATCCGGGAAGTCCTATTGAAGAAATAGTTTTTAAATTAATAGCTGAGAATGAGGGATTGTCTGCCCGAAAAATCTCTAAACTGATAGACAAGAGTTTGAGAACAACCATGCGGTATTTAGACGACCTCAAAAAATCTGAGAAAATAGAATTTCGGGGAGCATTGAAAAATGGAGGTTATTATTTGAAATAAAGGATCACACATGAAACATCCCCAAAACATTCAGTCAGTTATAGCATATTTCTCAGATCTATATTCGTCCTATCTGGAAGTTAACCGTCTGCTTATAAAAAAGATTCGCAATTCTGGCTCCGGTGATTTGACTGAACAGAAGTTTTTATACAAGTTCTACAATAAACACGGGGAAGCCAAAGTATTTCAAACCAATCTTTTAAACTTGATTTTGGACAGTTCCATTGAAAAAACAAGTATAATTACAGCTCCATTGCTTGTGTTGTTGCAGGAAAACATATCACGGTATAAAGAAAGCAAAGAAGTCCTGAAATCCCTGGACTACTATAATTTGGTTGAACAATCTCTACAGTATTACAAAGAAAAAAGAGTTTCATTGGAAAATGATTTGAAACTGATAAAGACTTACCCTTATCCCACAGAAGTAGAAAGACAGATATTAATCGATGAGACGCGTAAAGAATTAAGCGAATTATCCGGTGAAGAAGAAAAAGAAAGAAGACGGGTTGCACCTTTTGGCATAAACTTTTTCCCAGGAATATACCAGTTAAGCAAAGAGCTTGCAGTTTATATCAATGCTTATATCCCTGAAGGAGAAAATATTGCCATAGATTATTCAAAAAAAAGTGAGCAGAAATCAACTTCAAATATACCGGAGAAGAATGCCGTGAAAGTTGATATTGAGGAACCGAGCATGATTTTCAAAACTAGAATGTTCGAAAAATTTCTGGTATTGGAAAGAAAGCTGGTTACGGATAAATATTTGGAGGAAAACCCAAATAAAGAATTGCACTGGATCTCAACCCACGAGAATGGAAAGCCCGACATAAAAAAGTTGGTTATCTTTTTAGTCGGACTACTTGACAACAACTATTTTCTTCCAAACAAAGACCCGAAAATAAAAACATTCTTTGAATCACGTTATCGTATCACTATCGGGCAAAACTTCGAACGGAAAAGACGTGAACCGTTTCGAAATGAATACAAAATAGTGTTTCATGACTACCCATTTTAATATCCTCGCTACGGTCGTACTACGAAATTACACCAGAAAACATTTTTGTATATCAATGACTATCAATAGGTAATATTCAATCCAACTACGATTCACTGACACTCAAAAAAAACCAAATTAATATTGCGGTATACTTGATAGACCGGCCGGCTATCTCCATTGTATCACGTAAAATTAATTTATCATGAATGTTAAAGAATTGAAAGAAAAGCCGATTTGGCAAATGACTGGCGAGGAATTTTTATACCTGCAGCAGAACTCGGAGCAGAAACAGGTACAACCGGTTACTTTATCTGAAACTCAAAAGAAGTATGTATATGGAATTGGCGGTATTGCCCGGTTATTCGGGTGCAGTATTCCAACAGCCAACCGCATTAAGCAAAGCGGGAAGATCGATAAAGCCATTACCCAGATAGGCCGGAAAATCATTGTCGAGGCCGAACTGGCATTGGAACTTGCCGGGCGCAAATCGGGCGGTAGAAAATAAAGCAATGGCGAAGGAGCGAAAATCCCAATCACAGGGGCAAGCCACATTATCAGAGGGTAAACAATCCAAAAATGAAGTCATTGAGTCCTATCTTAATCGAAATTATGCCTTCAGGTACAACACCGTGAAGTGCAAACCCGAATATAAATCAATGGATAGCTCTATGCCTTTTACTCCCGTGACCCGGTTTGTTCTCAACTCCTTAAAACGAGAATTGGATAAAAATCTGGGATTAACCACATCTGCTGAAAATATCCGGGGAATATTGGAAAGTGATTTTTCTCCAAAGATTAATCCAGTCCAGGATTATTTCAAAAATCTGCCTCGCATGAATCCTGAGATTAACCGCTTCATAGAAACATTGGCCGAAACGGCACAGGTAACCAATCCTGAAAAATGGTTGTTGTATCTGACCAAATGGCTTGTCGGGGTAGTTGCAAATGCCCTGAATGAGCTTGGTTGTCAAAATCATTTGTGCTTAGTACTTACAGGAGAACAAGGACGATTCAAAACGACCTGGTTGGATAATATTTGTCCTTTGAGCTTAAGAAGTTATCTGTTTACCGGGAAGATTGATCCTCAAAGTAAAGACGTACTTACACTGATTGCTGAGTATCTTTTTATCAATATTGACGACCAGTTGAAAGCGCTTAACAAGCGGGATGAGAATGAGTTGAAGAATCTGATCACCACCCCGGCAGTGAAATATCGCCGTCCTTACGATATCTATATAGAAGAATATCCGCATCTGGCAAGTTTTATGGCTTCGGTAAACGGTAATGATTTTTTGACTGATCCAACCGGTTCCCGCAGGTTCTTACCTTTTGAAGTGGTGAAAATGGACTTGAAAGCAGCTCAGGAAATCAATATGGACAATGTGTTTTCCGAAGTACTATTCATTTATGAGAGCGGTTTCCGGTATTGGTTTGATGATGCCGAAATTGTAGAATTGCACCAATATAGCAATGGGTTCCATGTTCAGACAGCTGAATACGAAATGTTGGTACAGGGATTCGAGAAGCCGCACAAGGATGCAACGGACTTTATGACAACTACACAAATACTGAACTACCTGAGGGCCTATTGCTCACTCAATTTATCGGAGAAAAGAATGGGTGAAGCGCTTAGAAAGACAGGATTTGAACGAAGGTCAAAACGGATAGGTAACAACCCGGTATATGCATGGTCTGTAAAGAAAATTACACCGAACCCTTTTATTTCTTCTAATTTGTAATTACTACACTACTACATAGTATTACAATCCATTGAAAGAAAGAAAATTACAATGTAGCAAGATCCGTTTTGTCCATCTTACTTCACTTTACTACATCTACTACAAAGAATAATGTAGTAGTTACTACACAGTTCAATAACTACAAACCTTAGCGACTGATAACTTGATATTTAAAGCAGAAATGGGATGTAGTAAGTAAAATCATTAAAAAGTAAAAAAGATGAAATCCATAGAAGCGAATGCCATCAGCATCAAACAATATCTGTCTGAAAATGGAATTCAACCGGCAAAAGACAGAGGATATTACGGAATGTATCACAGCCCTTTCCGGGAAGATCATAATGCCAGTTTAAAAGTTGATTACAATCAAAATGTATGGCACGACTTCGGATCCGGAGAAGGCGGAGGACTTATCGACCTGGTGATGAGAATGGAGAATTGTTCTTTTCATGAAGCCATCTCTAAGTTAGAACAGAAGTACAGCCATGCGGATATAGGTACGTACCAAAGTGCCAACCTACCAACAAGTAATTTTTCTTTTCACCGGAAGAATGCGGATTCGGATCTGAAATCACCGGAATCAGCAATAACGTTACAGAACGTTCAACCAATCAGCAATTCGGCATTGATTGAATATCTGCATGAACGCCGGATCTGTATTGGCATTGTCCGGATTCATTGCAGCGAAGTTCATTATTCGGTAAATAATAAGCCTTATTATGCTGTCGGGTTCCAGAATGACAAAGGCGGATATGAGCTGCGAAGCAAATATTTTAAGGCGTGCACCTCGAAAGACATTACGTCGGTAAAGCGAAATAAGAACCATTGTGTGCTATTCGAAGGGTTCATGGATTACCTGAGCTTTCTTACCATACAAAAACAACAAAATGCTCAGGTAGATGTGATTGTTCTCAATTCACTCACGAATCTGCCGAAAGTAAAAAGCAAACTCACTGCGTATAAAGGAATCTGGACATTTTTTGATAATGATGTGGCAGGGAAAAAGGCCGTTCAGGAATTACAATCAACCTGTAACAATGTCAATGACCTGTCCTATTTCTATTCCGGGTACAAAGATCTAAACGAATACCTGTGCCATAAACAGCAGATTAAACAAGCTCAAAAATTGAAACGGTCTGGAATGAAACGGTAAAGTGTTATCAAGCGGGCAATCACCGGTTGTCTCCATGATATGGTATGCGTAAACGAGCAATTAAGCGAGTAAAGCGGCTAAAATGTATCAACACTTATTCGTAACCAGCATACCTTTCCTTGGCAATATTCTTACAAATACCATTTCGAACTGTAAACAACTATTAATCAACAAATAAATTTTAATTTTTAAATTACTCAAAATGAAAAAAATGAATTTTATTCTACAAAGTAAAGGCGGCAGCGGCAAATCGATGCTCGCCTATTTACTGGCGTTAAAAAATGAAGACAATCCCCAAACCTATTTTATTGATTTTGACAGCTCTGTAAAATCGAGTACGCAGCAGCTAAAATTTTTGCAGGGCCGGACTCCTGCCCGCTTTGCAAAAATGAATTTACTGGATGAACGTGGAAAGATTGACCGTCAGCGTCTGTTCGAAAACCTACAAATCCTTGTACAAAAACCTTACGAGGAATTTTTTCTTGATTTTGGGGCACCGGAAAGCGAGCAGTTTACCTCACTGTTTTCAAAAGATTATACCATCGAAGAATTTAAACAAATTGCTGATGAACTAGATGTTGAATTCATATTCAACATTGTTGTGGCAGGAGGCAGTTCCTACCTTCCCTGCACTAATTACCTGAACAACATTGCTGGTTTAAACCAACAGAATTTCAGCATTATCATCTATATCAATGAGTTTTCATTTCAAAATTACATATCACTGATTGAAGAAATAGAAAGCTATGCAAAAACCAATTCAGGCAATATTCATGGGGTGAAATATTTTGGTGATTTTGATACGGATGCTGCCCCTCATAAAAACATCTTAAGGTACATTTCCGAAGGGAAGGGAATGAATGCCTACATCTTTGTTGAGAAAATTAAGATTCTAAAAGAACTTCAAAAATTACCGTAATGGAACATGTAAAGATTGATTTTCAAAGAATGCAGGCCGATTACTTTCTGAAATATGATTACAAATTCGACGAGACAGCCCTTGCCATGTTACATATTTTGGAAAAAGTGCAGCAGGCGAATTTTGCAAAACAAAATTCAGCATTGAACCAGGCCATCGATAAAATTGAAGCTTCTCAACGAACCTTAGCGTTAGACCGCGAACACCCACGCTGGCAAGCATTTTCTTATGGCCTGGGTCGGTTTGGTTTGCCTTTGATATTGGGCATCTGTTTCATAGCCATATTTTACATGATACACCTGAGTGATCAGAAGCACGAGATCACCAACTCTGCCAAACTCCGATGGTATGAAAATTTTTATCAATTCAATATTGAAAACAGGGAGTCCAAAACCATAAAAGAATATCTAAGGGAAAATCCCATTCCTGAATAACTCTAAATGATCCGCTAAATGAAAGAATTTATAAAGCAGAAACTACTGGAAAACAGGTCAGGGATTTATTCCCTGATCGCCCATCACTATGCTGACCGGTTAAATGAAATGGGTTGCAGCCTTTTCCGAGACTGGTTAAGCCAGGAACTGTCGGTTGATAAAAGTACGATAAACCTTACAAGCTTATATTCTGCCTCAAGAAGGGAGCAAAAGAAAGACAAGCGAAAAAGCAAAATGACTGGTTCTCAACCTGTATTTGTAAACCAGCAGAATAGCGCTATTCCGGGTTCAAATTTTTCCGATCCCAATGCCATACCGTCCTCCACGGATAATATTACTGAAATGTAATTCAGTTGCAAAATAGCGAATTACGAATAATTCTGAATAGGAATAAATAAGTATGAACTGGAATGAATAGAAATAGATATTTCTGCACAAAAACAGATAAAATATTCATTATTAGATACATCCGTGCAATATTATTCAGTCAGTATGGGTAGCAAGTTTGTGTTTCGGTCTGACCGAAACCTTGCTCTGCGAGGGAAAAAACATCCCGTCGGTCTAATCTGAACAATTAAATGTACAAATCATGAAAACAATCAAAAACAGGAATTCCAATGGCAGGCCAATCAAAGCACTTGCCGAAAAGAAGGGTTATAAAATAACGATCAAAATGGCTAAGGATGAATACGGCTCCCTCAAGGCTAAAGCGTTTGAAGCGAATATTAACCAGAGCGAATATATCCGTCAATGTATTCAGGCCAGTATGGTTAAGCAGCGGATAACCCCAGAGTTGATGAACCACATACGGCAACTCAGCGGAATGGCAAACAACATAAACCAGATTGCCCATAAAGCCAACGCCGCCGGATATACCAGTGTACACAAAAACTGCTTATTTCTGAACGGGAAACTGGATGATGTAATTAGCAAAATAGAAGATGATTGCTAAGATTGCACAAGGTCGAGGATTCCGGGGTGCAGTGAGCTACATCCTTGAAAAAGATAATGCCAAGTTGCTTTATTCTGAAGGAGTAAGACTGAAAGATAAAGAATCAATTATCCATAGTTTCATTGTACAGCACAAGCTGAATCCCAACATATCAAAACCAGTCGCCCACATCTCGCTGGATTTTTCGGTTCAGGATAAGAACAGACTGACAGATCGATTTATGGTTGATGTTGCCAAGGAATACATGGAAAAGATGGGATACCGGGATACGCAATACATTATTGCCCGTCACTACGACACTGACCATCCTCATATTCACATAGTGATAAACCGGATTGATAACAACGGGAAACGGATTTCCGACCAAAACGAAAAGTTGCGGAACGTAAGAATTTGCATGGAACTTTCAAAAAAGCACTGCCTTTATATTGCTTCTGGAAAAGAGAACGTAAAGGAACATCGTTTGAAAGAACCCGATAAAACCAAATACGAAATTTATCATGGGCTACAATCGGCTATATCTAAATGCCGGAACTGGCGGGAATTAAAAACAGAGTTACTAAAATCGGGTATTACAACCGAATTCCGAAATAATGGAGCTACAGACAAAATACAAGGAATACGTTTTGGAAAGAATGGGTATGAGTTTAATGGTTCTAAAATTGACAAGACTTGCAGTTATTCCAAAATCAATTACCGGTTACAGCAAAATAGGAAGTCGGAACAGGCTCAAAAACACCGACCGGAACAACATGAATGGCATGATAGCATGGAATTATCTTCGGTCATTGAAAAAGCTGCTTCAAACTTGGGTGGAATATTCGATATTCTAAAACCTTCATCCAGCTATGATGAAAATCAGGCAGAAGTTTTTAGGCTCGAAGCAAAAAAACGAAGGAAGAAGAAAGGATACAGATTATAAGAAATTTAAAAATCAATATTTATGGGCACCAGTAAAATGGATTCTTCAGCGGTCTATGCCCTGTTCGAAGAATTAAAACAAAGAATAGATGAATTGAGCATAAAGTCAATTCCAGATAACCAGGCTAATTCAACGTTTGATCCAGTGGAACTAATATCACTTATTAAAGATTTACAAATCAGGGTTAACCAACAGTAGTTTTTGGAATAAGAAACTGATTAGGGAGATTTGAGGGCAAGTTCAAAACTATGAGATAGAATTGGATAAAATAGCAGGGAAACGTTAAATCAGGAAATATCACCTATCTTCCTTACTGGAAATTACTGATTCAGAACCTATAATTCAAACTGAAATTATTACTAAAAACTAACCCTTTGTTAATTGCAATTCCCTATTTTTGGTTTTTATCAATAAGAACCAGAAACACTCAAAAAAATCGGTTAACAACTGATTAGATACAAATGGCCACCAACAAAAACGCAACCATACGCTATCAGGCACTTAACCGCTGTTTCCGGAATCCTGGAAGGAAGTATTTCATCGATGATTTGATTGAAACGTGTAACGATTCTTTGTTAGATATTGATCCTTCTTCAACCGGAATAAAACGGCGACAGTTATTGGATGATATCAAATTCATGCGCGACTCGCAGGGTTTTGATGCGCCTATTGAATCTTTGAGAGATGGTAAAAAAGCTTACTACAGATACAGCGATTTGTCTTTTTCCATCAATAATCAGCCTTTAAATGAGAAAGAGGCTGGTCAATTAAAGGAAGCATTATTGACATTATCCCGATTTAAAGGCATACCTCAGTTTGAATGGGTCGATGAAATAAAAACGAGATTGGAAGCGAGTTTTCAGTTGAAAAGCCGGGAAAAAGTAATTGAGTTTGAAGAAAATCCGTTTTTGAAAGGCAAAGAACATATAGGAATATTATATGATGCTATCGTTAATAAACAGATTCTCGATATTCAATACCATCCTTTTAACAAGCAAGAACCCCTTCAAATCGTACTCAATCCGTATTTTCTGAAACAATATAATAGTCGTTGGTTTCTCTTCGGACGTAACGAGGAATTTAATACGATTTCAAACTTACCACTTGATCGAATTATCGAAATAAATCAAACCCAAAGGCATTTTACTGATAGTGACACATGGGATTTCGAAGAATTCTTTGAAGATGTGGTTGGAGTAACGGTGAACCAGAATGAGGAACCTGTCAAAATACTTCTCCAGATCAGCAAGAACCTCTGGCCATACATCGAAAGTAAACCTATTCATGGCTCCCAGAAACTAAAATCAAAAGACAGTGAAAGTATTATCATCGAGCTCACACTCCAAATCAATTATGAATTAACTGCTGTGATTTTTTCATTTGGCGAAGATGTTAAAGTGTTGGCTCCGGAAGAATTGAAAAAAAGTATCAAAAAAAAGGCTGAAGTGCTTTTGAAAAATTATTTATAACCGATGCAAATACACTGCACACGCTGGAACTACTTTTGGAAAGTAAAAAAAATCAAATCAACCGGGAATTAATTCATTTTAAGATTAAAAACCAATGAAATATACAATTAGCAAAAATATATTTATGGATTCCCAAGATTTGGAAATTACAGAAAAGGAGTTTCAATTGCTAAAAGAATCTAAATCTATTTTGTCAGCCGCGCTTTTAATTGAAGATATTTATGAAATTCTAATTTCGAACTACACCGAATTTGAGAAAGAAATTATGAACCTTTCAGTGGAGAACTTGGTAAGACAAAAACATTTGTACACAGAAGCATTTGAAATACGATCAATTCTGAACAGAAGAATGATCAATCTCATGGCTTCTATCAGATTATACATCGATTCTGTGAGTCATAACATTCCAGAAAATTTTAAAACTCACATTTCAGATGATTTTATTATTAAGGATTTATTTAAGCGTGAATATGAGAATAACCAATATTACAGATTTATGGAAATGCTAAGAAATTATTCTCAACACAATGGTCTCCCTATTCAGCATGTGACAATAAATACAAAACGGGTAGAAAACAACGACAGTTACTTGATTGAATTATCAATACATATTTCTTCAATTAAAGAATTGTTGATGAGAGATAAAAAGACTAAAAAGACAGTTATTGAAGAATTCGATGGCAACATAGATTTAAAAACTGCAATCAGAAATTATATCCAAAGTATTAGTCTGGTGCATTGTGAAATTCGGGAAATTATATCTAAACCGGTTAATGAATGCAAACTAAATATTAAGCGCGCTCAAAATAAACACAAATCAAAATTTAAAGGAAATGTAGATTATATAGAAGCTAAACAGTTAAGTGATGAAAGTGAAATCATAGACAAAGTTCCACTTCTATTAGAATGGGAATCCATGCGGCAAAATTTAATATCAAGAAATAAACGATTAGCAAATCTCAATAAAATGTACATTTCAGGATTATTGAGAAATTGAATTCAAATACCTCAAAAACTATAAATTTACTCCATGATTACAGGCGAACTTAAATCACAGATTGACAAGATATGGACCGATTTCTGGACTGGCGGCATTGCCAATCCGTTAACAGTCATCGAACAGTTTACTTACCTTCTGTTTATCCGCAGGCTCGACGAAATCCAGTTGAACAAAGAAAAACAGGCTAACCTGGTGGGCATTGCCATCAAAGATCCGGTTTATTCGGATAATGAAAAGCCCTTGCGCTGGAGCAGTTTCCGGAACAACGATCCAGAAACCATGTACCGGCTATTTCAGAAAGAAGATGGCGTGTTCGATTTTATGAAGAATGTGGGAGCCAAAGGTTCCATTTTTGCGGGTTTCATGAAAGGGGCAACCTTTATGATTCCAACGCCACGTCTGCTCGACATGGTGGTCCAGCAAATCGACAAAATTAAAATGGAGGACCGCGATACCAAGGGCGACCTGTACGAATACCTGCTTTCGAAAACGGCTACTGCCGGCACCAACGGACAATTCCGGACACCACGCCACATCATTAAGATGATGGTGGAAATGACCAAGCCGCAGAAAGACGATACGATTTGCGACCCGGCTTGCGGAACAGCGGGCTTTCTGGTTGCTGCCGGCGAATACATTCACCAATACCACGCCGACTGGTTTATGGATGCTTCATTCCGCGACCATTATAACAAGGATATGTTTACCGGCGCTGAGTTCGATTCCACCATGATGCGTATTGCAGCCATGAACCTGCAGTTGCACGGTATAGAACGCCCGAATCTGGTGAGTAAAGATGCCCTGAGTGAATCGAACATTGGCATGACTGATAAATATTCGCTGATCCTGGCTAATCCGCCGTTTAAAGGCAGCCTCGATTACGATTCGGTGGAAAGTGGTATCCTGAAAAGGGTGAAAACAAAAAAGACCGAATTGCTTTTCCTGGGGCTGATGTTACGTGCCTTGAAAACCGGTGGCCGTTGCGCCGTAATTGTGCCCGATGGCGTGATGTTTGGCTCGTCGAATGCGCACAAGCAGATACGGCAAGAGTTGGTCGAAAACCAGCGGTTGCAGGCTGTGATTTCAATGCCTAGTGGAGTATTTAAACCATATGCTGGAGTAAGCACTGCCATTCTGCTGTTTACGAAAACCAACTCGGGCGGAACCGACCACGTATGGTTTTACGATATGAAGTCCGATGGCTTTTCGCTCGACGACAAACGCAATCCCATTGTCGCCAACGACATCCCTGATATTATCTCCAATTGGAACGAACTGGAAACGCTCGACAAAGCTGCGCTGGCTGAGCTTGTCGAAGCCAGAACTTCTCAGGCATTCCTTGTACCATTCTCTGAAATTAAAGCCAACGATTGGGATTTGAGCATTAACCGCTATAAAGAAACCTTGCACGTTGAAGTGGCCTACGATTCACTGGCAGTTATCCTGAACGACATTAAAAAAATCGATACTGAACGCACCGAAGCAATGAGAAAATTGGAGGAACTGCTGGGATGAAAGATTGGAAATTGGTCAAGTGTGGTAATGTAATTGATGTTAGAGATGGCACACACGATAGCCCTAAATATGTTGATAGCGGATTTCCTTTGGTGACATCCAAAAATCTAATTAACGGCAAACTGTCTTTAAATGAAGTAAGTCATATTTCGCTAAACGATTTTGAAAATATCAATAAAAGATCTAAAGTAGATATAGGGGATATTTTATATTCAATGATTGGCTCAATTGGGAATTATGCACTAATGGAGGAAGAACCTAATTTTGCAATTAAAAATGTCGCACTTTTCAAGTTCAATAATGACCAAGTGTTTAATAAGTTCTTTTACCATCTATTAAATTCTTCCAGCGTAAAAAAACAAATCGAGAATCAACAAAAAGGGGGAACTCAAAAATTTGTTTCGTTATCAATTCTTAGAAATCTTGAAATCCCCCTTCCCCCGCTCGACACCCAAAAAAAGATAGCGGCCATCTTGGATGCAGCCGATACATACAGGCAAAAAACCAAAACCCTGATCGACAAATACGACCAACTCGCACAATCTCTGTTTTTGGATATGTTTGGAGACCCGGTAGCGAATCCTAAAGGATGGGAAAAATTAGAAATGAAAAAACTTTGTTCTTTTAAAAAGGAAAGTGTTATTCCAGAAAATATTTTATCTGGCACAAAGTACATTGGCTTGGAATGTATAGAAAAAGAAATAGGTAATATTCTGTATATTAGCGTAGTAAGTAATGGCGAGTTGAAAAGTAACAAATTCGTATTTGACGAGAACTACATATTATATGGAAAGCTTCGTCCTTATTTAAACAAGGTTGCACTCCCTGATTTCAAAGGTATTTGTAGCACGGATATAATACCTATAATGCCAATTAAAGGCAAAACCAATAGACGTTTTATTTGTCAAATAATGAGGCACAAAGGATTTGTTTCATTTGCTCATGAAAGAAGTAGTGGTGCAAATTTACCAAGAATCAGTCCAAGTGAAATTGAAAAATACCTAATAATAAATCCACCAATTACCCTTCAAATCCAATTTGCCGAACGCATTCAACTCATTGAAGCGCAAAAGCAACAAGCCCAGGCCAGCCTGCAAAAAGCTGAAGACTTGTTTAACAGCTTGCTGCAACGGGCATTTAAAGGGGAGTTGGTACAATGAAAACTAAATCAATAATCCATGAACCGGGGCCAGAACATGAATACAACAACAACGGATTCCTGATTGGTGGCATGGTTGATTTGCAGTCATTATTTGATTTAGCTTTACAGTACAAAACTTCAGCTGATGAATTGGTAAGAATCGCACTTGATTTTGGTGAAGGAAACTATATTTTTGGATATCCAGTCTTATTCCTATATCGTCATTCAATTGAATTGGCTCTTAAAGCATTATATGACAGTCCATACGATAAACACAATTATGAGCACTTAATGGATCACCTTCGTAAAATCGCAAAAGAGAGATTCAATGAAGAAATTCCAAAATGGTTCAACAACTGGTTCGGACAGTTAAACAAGATTGATCCAAAATCAGAAGCTTTCCGATATGGAGAAGTAAATGGCGGAGAATATTGGGTAAGTTTTCAGGAGCTCAAGGAAATTACGGATAGTATGTTTACAGTTTTTAAAACCGTAAAATCAAGAATGTAAACAATTACATATTCCATATCGGAATACAGAATAAATCAATTTAATTTGTTGTATTTCAGGTTATAAAAAACTAATATTGCATATCGGAATATGGAATATAAACGAATATGAAAGCACAACAACCTACTATGAGTCCGCTCGATGTGGTGGTTCTACTCAAAATCATCAGCTTGGGCGATCAGCTCTGGACACAAAAACCACTGGCCGAGGCTCTGTTTATGAGCCAGTCGGAAATCAGCAAATCGTTTGCCCGGTCGAAATATGCTGGTTTGTTAGACTCTTCAGGAAAGAATGTACGCAAATTAGCTTTGATGGAGTTTCTGCAATACGGTATCGCATATGTGTATCCAATGCAACCCGGAGCAATCGTCCGGGGCATACCAACTGCGCATTCTGCCGCTCCTCTCAGCGAACAGATCCAAAGTGCCGAACCCTACGTTTGGCCTTCAGGAAAAGGAACGTTACGCGGGCAAAGCATTGTTCCACTTTATCCATCGGTGGTAGATGCTGTACAAAACGACTCTAAATTACATGAGCTACTTGCTTTAGTCGATGCGCTACGGGTTGGAAAAGCCCGCGAGAAAGAACTGGCGATAGCCGAACTAAAAAAGCGAATTTTAAATGGAGAATAGAACCATCAATATCGCAGTTGTTGCCGAAGTAGCACAAGCACTCCGCGAACTCAAGAACCAAATGGTGTTCATTGGAGGCGCAGTGGTTAGCTTGTATGCCGACGATCCGGCAGCCGATGAAATACGTCCGACCGGCGACATCGACATGACCATCAATCTGATGAATTTCAGCAATTGGGTGCGAATGCAGGAACGACTGGCCGAGCTTGGTTTTTATCCCGATCCGTATGGCCATGCCATTTGCAGTTACAAATACAAGGACATTCCGGTGGACATTATGCCTGCCGAAGATGGTCCGCTTGGTTCGTCGAACAAATGGTACAAGCTGGGTTTCGAAAATTTATGGACGGTGAAAGCCGCTGAAGAAGAAATTCAGATACTTTCGGCTCCGGCGTACCTGGCCACCAAATTCGAAGCATTTAACGGCAGAGGCCATGATTACCGCACCAGTCACGATTTTGAGGACATAATTTACCTGCTCGACAACCGAATGACCATTGTTCCGGAGATTGAACAAGCACATCCCGAAATCAAAGGTTTCCTGCAGCAGGAGATTAATAAAATTCTTGAAAGTTCGCATTTGGAAGAAATACTTTCGGCCCACCTGCATCCTTTTGTAATTGATGAACGGATGCCGATTGTGCTTGAAAAAATGAAACAAATAACGAATTAGAACCCGGACTCGACAAAACAAACAACATAACCCATGACACAACTAGTTTACATCCCAGCCTATTTGCCAGAAGCTAAGGAAAAGCAAAAATATTATGGCAAAAGTGTGTACAACGATCTTCACCAAATCTTGGGAGATCGACTGGTCGAAATTAAAAACCACTGCAAAAATGTTTGGTGCCGCGATTACATGCCCATAAAATCGGCATCTGGGAAATACATCCATTTTAAATATCTGCCTTCTTATATGGTTGGCATGGTGAAATACAAGGATAACTTTCCAGACCGAGAGAAACTAAAAACCGAATTCCAATTAACCAATTATACTACATCTGAGCTCATTCTTGATGGTGGTGCTATTGAAATTTACGGTAAAAAAGGAATAGTTTCCGACCAGGTTTTTCGTGATAACAAGAGCACCTCAGAAACAGAGATTTTGAAAGAGATAAAAGAAATATTGGATCTCGATCAGTTGATTGTAGTTCCGCATTACCCTTATGACTTTACCGGACACGTGGATGGAATGGTCAGGTTTATCGATGAAAATAACGTGGTAGTGAATGATCTGAATGAAGAGCTGAAATGTGCTGAAAACAGTAAAATTCCTTACCGAATCAAACGAATTGGGAAATGGGTAGCTAATTTTAAATCGGCATTAAAATTTGCAGGATTAAATTGGGTTGAACTTCCAACTTCCTATTCTGAAAATGGGTCAGACAGTTCAGGGGAAGGAATTTATATCAACTTTCTATTACTCGAAGATTTGATTATTATGCCTTCATATGGGAATTCAATAGATGATGAAGCAGAAAATAGGTTGCAAGAAATCTATAATAAGCCAGTTGTAAAAGTCAATGCCACAGAATTGGCAAAACAAGGAGGAATGATCAATTGTGTGACCTGGACGAAATAGATGAAATGTAATCTTAGCTTAAAATTTAAAGATCAAAGCAGATGAATAAAGTTCAGAATTTCGAAAAGAAAGAATTCATTATCAGAGAATGTATGTTGTTTTCGGTTCAGGCCGGGTTACAAACCCGCAACAAGAATTTCCCGATTTACAACAATCTCCCTGAAGCTTTCACCACAAGACGTGAACTAAAGTATCAGCCAGATAATACGAGTAATCTGAAGATAGAGATATTTGATTTTCTGGATCAATATCTTACCGAAATTCAGGAAAAGGGAATAACCGAAGAAGTTCATGTAAACAAGATTCAGGAATTAGCCGATAGGCTAACTGCCCAGTTCAAACCGGTTCTGCATCAAGGCCGATTTCGCATTGGCATTTCGCAGAAAATCATCAATCTATTTCTGAAATACATGTGGTCGATGGGTGAAATTCCTGAGCCATGCCATTGCCCAATGGATGGCATTGTGAAAAGCAAGATTAAGAACGAATTTGGTAGAACAGTACTAATTGATTGGACCCAACTGGACGATATAACTGAATATATTGATTACGTTGAAACCATTAGAAATATTGCAGAGAAGGAAAATATGTCATTTGCTGAGTGGGAGTTTCACAATTGGAGAAGGCGATAAATATTTGAAATAGCTATTTTATTGGACTTTTTGAAGTAGATTATTCGTATTGTAAATTTAAAAAATTAATAATATTTTGTTAAATTTAAAGCCCTAAAAAACCTTACGACATGCCTTATACCACAGAAATCTACAAAGAACCATTTTGGGCAAAGTCGGGCGATTTTGTTCGTGGCCGCGACCCTCTTGGAATTCAAAATAGTTCTATTGCAACCTATTCCCGATTATTACCTGGGATGACCAACCTGACCCTTAGGATCAGGTATTATGGTTTCTTTTTGTGGCTTTTGCAGGAATATCACAAACTACCAAATTCAAGTCCATTCAAAACTGATTTTCACAGCCAGTATAATTTTATACGTCGAGGCGAATTGATTATTGCTTATCTCATGGTAACCAAGTTTGAAAATGAGCAAAGCATTGTAGGCAGCGACTTTGCGCATAACCACATCGAAATTCTTGAACCCGGATACTATGAAATTGCTAAAGGAGCCGATAAATTACCATCAACAGTCAAAAGTACTGTCTATTGGGATTACAGTTCTGGCGCTTTTGGTCAGTATTATGTTGGCGCTTTAGTTTCACTTCGCCTAGTAATATCCGTCCCCAATGAAAACTATTTCACTATCACCGAAAAAGGAGTTCTGTTGGCAGAAGCATTTCAGAAAAGTATTTCGGTTGATGCTGGAGAATTATTAATCCAAATTATTCTCGATGGCAAATTATATCCGAATCAAATAGAGAAATTAACGGAGTTTTCAATCCATCAAATCCCGCAATCATCAACTGAATGGGAATTCTACAAAAATCTCATGCTAGAAAACGATGGAGCCTACTTCAGAACCCTCGAACAAAAAATCCCTAAACAGAGGGTTGAAACAATTCAACTATTTATAGCCGATATTGAAAAACTGGAAAACAAAAAAGAATGGTCAAATTTCCCTCTTCATATATTTAATCAAAAAGGATTCTTGCCTGATAAAATGCAATCAGAAGCCAGTATTGGCTGGTATTATTATTACCTGAATGAAATCGTACATTATTGTCTTGAAACACTTTTCTGGGGCTTATTGCAAGAGATGGATGGACATGAATATCCAGTTGACATACTTATTGAGCAAACATCATCGAAAATTCAAGAAGAAATCAAAAACGCAGATTCTTCTTTTGATGTTAATCTTACAGTAAAGGAATTGTTGAATCAACTAACAGAAGAAGATAAACTTGATGCAAAGGAAATCCTTGAATCTATAAATCAATTGGTTAAACGAAAAAATGTTCCGGAAGCAATGCTTTCAGCCATTTTCATGCTTTTTGAATTGTATCAGGATAATGTAAGTCATCTTAAGACCCTTGAAGAATATGCGTTAACGCATACCTTAAATGACAAACATGGAAATGCAATTGAAGTCTTCCATCAATTGTTGATCATTAATAATGATAAAAAAATTAAAGACTTTATTCCTGCATGCCTCAAACGAATTATGAATGACCATATATCGATTGCGTTTAAAAAAATGGGGAATGGTGATAAAAATTTGTTGAAATTCATGATTGAAGAAAATCGGTTGATTCATATTGAAACCATGCAACCTAATTTTACTTCTCCACGTTTGCGAACCTTACATAACATCTTAACCGACCTACATTTCATTAATAGCGAAGGAGAAATTACTGCTTTAGGAAATAGCTTGCTTACCCAACTAAATTAATGCGATGAAGGATAAAAAACTATTTTTTGAACTGCCTGGTAATCACAAGTTTCATTCATGTATACTCACAACTTTTAGTTTCGATTTTCATCATTTCGAAGCTCAGGTTATGCGTATGTTGAAAATGAAGGGAATCTCAAATATTAGCGTATTTGCCGATGCCCGGATGTTGGATCAAAGCATTGGCATATCTACAGGAAACATCAAAGCCATTAATTCAGCTTATTCGCTAAACGGTGTTTTCTCAACCGGAGCATTTCATTCAAAAATCACTTTTTGTGCAGGTGAAAAACAAATTATGGTCCTGTTCGGATCGGGTAACCTGACCAACGGTGGACTAGGAAAGAATCACGAATTATTCAGTGGTTTGTTTGCTGTCGACATCACAAGTCCACAGTTACCATTGATCAATGAAATATGGTATTATCTCGTTTCCTTAACATCGAAATCAAAAGGGATCACAAAAGATAAATTCGATTGGGTAAAAGCCAACAACATTCTTTTAACCAACAAGCCCGAACTAAACCATCAGTTCTATCAGGTAGATGATGAGATTGAAATGGCTTTGTTGTACAATGAAGAAACAACGATTTATTCACAGCTAATCAGCTTGATACCATTAGCGGATATAAAACAAATAATCATCTATTGCCCATTTTACGATAAAGATGGTCGTTTCCTTCAGAACCTATCTGGTGACTTTATCAATAGCAACATTTCTGTATTTCTACAGGATAATTTTGGAAATCCACCAACTGAAATTGAATCTAATGATAAAATAAACTACTATTTATGGGATGAAGTTGAAAGGGCAAAGTCTGGGTTTAAAAAGAATAATAGAAAACTTCATGCTAAAATATTTCACTTTCAAGCCAAAGGATTGGTTTATCTGCTAATGGGTAGTCCAAATGCAACGATACCTGGTTTTGGATCTTTAAATCGAAAAGCTATAAATGATGAATTTGCAGTACTTTATAAACTTAAGTCACCTGAGCTTATAGCTGGATTGGGATTAGATTGTACTTCTCGAACAACAATAGATCCTCATAAACTTAAGAGGCAACCAAACATCTTTGAATTTGAAGGTGCACCTACGTTGGCAAGATCAGTTCGTGTGTTGGGAGCCGACCGAAACGGTCGGAAAATTACAGTTTATACGGAGAAGCCGGTGACCATTAAATCATTTTCAATACAGATATTAAACCATTGGGCTGAAATACTTGAAGAATTTAATTTTACTGGTAATTCTGAAACAATATATCAGTTCGCAGTTGACAAATTAGTTATTACAGAAGAAATAGCATTCCTTCAATTTATAGATGTAAAAGGTGGTGTAATTTCGAATAAACAGATGATCAATAATTACGATCAACTCTCGCGAACCAATCCATCGGGCGAAAATTTCAGATTGTTGCAACTTGAAAATAAGATTTATGCTGATGATGATTTTGACGATCTGGATATTATAAACTTTTACAGTACAATTAAGAATTTCGAAGTTGAGAAAAATACTAACTTCAAAGACACTCAAGTCAATTCAACGGATGCAGAGGAGAAAGTGACTACTCATATTCTTTCGAGTATTAGTTATGCTCAGGCCCTGGAATTAATGCAGGAGCCAGAATATCATTCAAGACTTATTCAGAACCACCATACCATTCGAATATGGGATGCAATCTATAGTCATTTTAACCGCTTTGAAGAAAAGCAAAACGATGAAAATGATGATGATGAAGAAGAAGGAGATATTACTAAAGGAAGAGAAAAGGTCGACCATACTTTGTCCGTCAAAAAATTTAAATTTTCATCGGAAAATAATCTGATCGAAAACCGAAAAAAGCATTTAACAATGCTTGGAAACTATGTAAAAGCTTTAGATAAATCGATTACATTGCCTTCACGTCCGATCACTCAAATAGATATTTGTCATTTTCTGATTATTACAAAAAATCTGATTAGAACTGCAGAACGGGAGATTGTATTCAAAGTGAATGAAAAACTTGATGGAGAATATAAGGCAAAACAAATCAATGAAAGTTTCTTTCAAATTTATGGAAAGTGCTATGAATTAGATAACCTGACTGGAGCTGCATTGCAAATAATTGGTAAATACATCTTATTCATGATGAGATCAAATTGCAGCATAAGTGAGGAGGATGACTACCAACTTAAGAAGACAAATAGGTTTAATGAATTAGTTTACATTTATTCCATTTTTTTACTGGCCGTATTAAAGCAAAAACATTCAAATAATGAGAACAATATAATTGAAAGTAAATGGTTGAAAATCTTGATTTTCGATCTTTTCTACTTGTTCGATGATCATTTAATTGACTTGATAAAAGAGTTGGAAACCCTCAAACAGCAATCCAGCCTAAAAGAAATTGATATCAATAAAGCTATAACTTTTATTTCGGACTTAAAAGTTCAATATAAAAGATCAAATAAAGAGTTGTATTTTCATAATAATTTTGGATATTGCTTTATTGAAAAACAAATCCCTGAAAATCAATCAAAATTTCACAGAATTTCAAAACCAGGATTCCAATTTAATGAAATAGATGATGTTTTTACCTTAAACAAACTGGTCGAAATATCGACTGGTCGATTAATTCAGAGCAAACAACATTTTCAAATCGAAAGAAAAAAGCATGAGCAACTTTAACTTCGTACAATCCAGCTTTCCTGAAATTTTTGCTGATGCTTCCGAAGCTGAAAAGCAATGTCTTGATGCACCAAAATATGCTGCTTTGTTATGCCGGAGTGCGCTCGAAAAAGCGGCTTTCTGGCTGTACGATAACGATTCAGACCTTACCCTTCCAAACGCTCCCATATTATCCAATTTGATTCACGAGCAGTGTTTCAAAAGCATCCTGGAGCCACGTATGTTTCAGGAAATCAATTTGGTTCGCTTAAATGGGAACAATGCGGCACATGGTAAAAGTGTCAATCAGAACGAATCACTGGTTTCACTTAAAGGCTTATTCCGTTTTCTTTCATTCATAAGTAGGTATTACAGCGAAGAAAATCCTGCGATTCCGGCATTTGATGAAAGTCTTATTCCGGATGGAAAAGAAAACGAAAAAACACTCAGGGAACTGAAAGCCAAAGCGGATGAATTAGCCGAACAAACCGAAAAACTTATTAAGGAACACATCCGTGCTGAAGAACTGTCCAAAGAAAATGAGTTGCTGAAGTTCCAGTTGGAACGACAAAAAGAATTGGTTATAGCCCGAAAGGAAGAGCGCAAAAAACTTCCGGATGAAAATAAAACTATACCCGAATTAATCCCCGAATCAGTTACCCGGAAGATTTACATTGATTTGTTGTTGAAAGAAGCCGGATGGGAAAAGTTGCGGTTAGGCAGGGAATTGGAATATGAAGTTTCAGGAATGCCTGTATCCACCAATCCGTCAGGTATCGGGTATGTCGATTATGTGCTTTGGGGTGATGATGGTTTACCTTTGGCAGTGATTGAAGCTAAACGAACCATGGTCGATGCATATAAAGGCCGTCATCAGGCCGTTCTATACGCCAATTGCCTCGAAAAAATGACAGGTCGCCGTCCGGTCATTTTCTACACTAATGGTTTCGAGACGAATATTTGGGACGATGCTTTTTATACTGAGCGCCCGGTCGCAGGATTCTATACCAAGGACGAACTCCAACTGTTGATTGACCGGCGAAATTCACGTCAGGATCTGCGAAAATTCAAGGTTGACACCAATATCGTTGGGCGTCCATATCAGTTGGAAGCCATTCAGCGTGTTGCCGAAGCATTGGTCACCGAACACAATTTACAGCTTAGAGGAAAAGGCCGGAAAGCATTGCTGGTTATGGCTACCGGAAGCGGAAAAACAAGAGTTTCAGCTGCCATTGTCGATATGCTTACCAAATGCAACTGGGTAAAACGAGTTCTGTTTCTGGCCGATCGCAACGCTCTGGTGACCCAAGCAAAAAATGCATTCAAGGAACATTTGCCTAATCTGACAGCCATCGACCTCACCAAGGAAAAAGAAGATAATGGTACCCGGTTGGTCTTTTCGACCTACCCCACAATCATGAATAAAATTGACAGCCTGAAAAGTGAAAACGGACGGTTTTATGGTCCGGGGCATTTCGATCTGATTATTATTGATGAAGCTCACCGCTCAGTATACCAGAAGTACAAGGCCATTTTTGACTATTTCGATTCGTTGCTGATTGGCCTGACGGCAACCCCAAAAACTGAAGTTGATCGAAACACATACAGTCTTTTCGAAATTGATGATAACAACCCCACGTTTGCTTACGAACTCAATCAGGCGGTAGAAGATAAATTTTTGGTTCCACCAAAGGCCATGTCTGTACCCATCAAGTTTCCGCGTGAAGGGATTCGGTATAAAGATCTCACAGAAGCAGAAAAGGCAGAGTACGAAGAAAAATTTGGTGACCCGACAAAAGGAGAAGCCGACGAAGATATTGACAGCGGTGCATTAAACTCATGGCTTTTCAATACCAATACGGTTGATAAAGTGCTGGATTACCTGATGACTAATGGTCTGAAGACTCAGGGAGGTGACAAGTTAGGGAAAACCATCATTTTCGCCAGAAGGCATGCACATGCTATGTTTATCGAAGAAAGGTTTAATAAAAACTATCCTGAATACAGCGGCAAATTTCTTCGGGTAATCGACAACTTCGAAACCAAAGCTCAGGATTTACTGGAAACTTTCTGTTTGCATCACGAAGAAACTGATCCGCAAATTGCGGTATCGGTGGATATGATGGACACTGGAGTCGATGCACCTCGTGTGGTCAATCTTGTATTTTTTAAACCGGTTAAATCGGTAGCCAAATTCTGGCAGATGATCGGGCGTGGCACACGATTGTGCCCCAATCTTTTTGCACCAGATAAAGACAAAGAACATTTCCTGATTTTCGATTTCTGCGAAAACTTCGAATACTTTAATGAATTCCCCGAAGGAACTGTACCCACAGTTCCTAAGCCTCTGTCGCAGCAGTTGTTCGAAATCAAACTGGAGATTGCTTTGATCCTGCGCTCAATCGACGAATCAAATGAAGATGATGATAAGCTGGCAAGCTCATATATCGATGAGTTGCATCACCTAATTGACACACTCGATCATCAGCGTTTTGTTGTTCGTAAGGAATTAAGATTGGTGAATGAGTTTACCAGTCGGGAGCGATGGGAAAACATCAGTAAAGGTAACTTTGCAGATATTTGTCTTCACTTGTCAAATCTTGCTGCAATTCCTGAAAAGGATGATGAAATCGCAAAACGTTTTGATTTAATTGTACTTAATCTGCAACTGGCTCTTCTCCTGAGAAGCAATAAACAAGTCGCTCTTATAGGCCGAATCGGAACCATTGGACGGCTGTTGATGAAGAAGAAAAATATTCCGGCTGTAAATCAGCAGTTGGAAACTGTAAAGGCGGTTCAGACTGATGAATTTTGGCAGGAAATCTCCCTCAATAGGCTGGAGAAGGTCCGCACCGATTTACGTGATTTGATCAAATTCATTGATACTGCTCAAAAGAAAAACGTGTATACCAACTTCGAAGATGTTCTGGACGAGAATGGAGTTAAAGAAATTGAAATACTTCGAACCTACACCAGCATGAGAAGTTATCGCGAGCGGGTTGAAAGTTTTATCCGAAACAATAAGGATTATCTGGTCATTTATAAGATTCGTAACAACATTCAGATAACCCACAATGAACTGAATTTACTTGAAAAGATGCTTTTCACAGATGGTATAGGTACCAAAGCAGATTTTCAGAGGGAATATGGCGATATGCCTTTAGGTAAATTTATCCGGAGCCTGTTGGGATTAGATATCACTGCAGCAAATGAGCTGTTTTCCGAATTCATTCAATCCGGAAACTTGGCAGCCGACCAAATTACTTTCATTAATAACATCATCAGTTTCCTTACCCAAAACGGAACAATCGATAAAGAAATGTTATTTGAGCCACCGTTTACCAACATTAACGACCAGGGAATCACCGGAGTTTTTGACGATGTGATGGTCGGTAAGATTGTCCGAATCATTGATGAAGTAAATGGAAATGCAGAGAGGAATTTGGGGTAATTACACCAACCGGAAGAACAGAGCAGGAGTTGGGCAGTGCAATTGATTTTAAAATGAATGACAAGATAATTTACGGTGCATTATCACTGCACAGTTATCAACCAAATTTGCAACAATAAAAAATATAATATGAGCCATCTAAGACATTTCGGGGTAGGTAATTTCAAGGTTTTTAAAGATCTGACTCATTTTGACCTTGCACCCATTACTATTCTAACAGGGAAAAATAATTCTGGTAAAAGCTCACTGATTAAGTCAATGCTTCTTTTGAAAAGTAATCCAACAGAGAAACTAAATATATTTCGAGGGTATAATTTTGAACAATGGAGAATTGATGATTCTGATCTTAAATTAGGTTCTCCTGAGCAAGTTTTTAATTATGAAAATTTGAATAAAAATATAACATTTGATCTTTCATTAAACAATCCAATGATTCCAAATGGAAAAATATCCTTAGAATACTCTTTTAATAGTAATGATGAAATATTTAATTTAATTGCCTTTAGAATATCAAATAATGACGAATCAATTATTGAGATTAATTCCAACCTTCCTCTAGATGACTCCAATGATGTTAAGTTGACTCAGTACTTTAAAATTGATTTTAAATATTTCATAGATAGGATTAGAGAACTTGCGATTGTGTCGCCAAAAGGAGATTGGGGCAATTTGGGTGAAAAAATTGGCCTTTATCGTTTTATGGGTAGTACAAAAAATAGTGGAACTTTAGATCAGCTCTTGACATTATTAGATTCAGACCTTATAATCACTGGGTTGAGTAAGCCGGTATTTGAAAATGAAAATGAAGGTGCTGGGTTTGTAAAGATTAATATTTCAAAAAAAGATTTGCATTCCATTCAAAATCATCTTTTCGAAATTTGTAAAAATGGATTTGTAATTGATAAAGGATTAAATAAATATCTTAGTTTTATTAATCGGTTCGATTTGGATTTATACACATCAGATAAAATTCTAGAGATATTTAATCAGAATGATTTTTTAGTAAATAAATACAAAAATGATTGTTCACATACTATCTTAGACGATGATCAGAATGAGTCTTTTTATTTTAAACCAGAACTTCATCCTTTTTTTGATTACATAAATATATTTTATCATAAACTTTTTGATGAGTTTCAAAAAGAGTTTACAAACATTACATATTTACCTTCAATAAGAGCAAGAAATGAAAGGTTATATATGGTGTCGCAAGAAGGTTATGCTATCCAGAAAATCGATCAGAAGGAATTTGATAATATTGAATTTAAAAATGAGACTATTCATCGGTTCTATCTTGAGGCGTTAAAAGATTTTGAGATTGGAGAATCTATTGAAATTAAAACATATCAGCGAACAGCAACCGAAATTACGATTATTCGCAATGGCCGGAGAATGCTATTGAGTGATTTGGGTTTTGGATATGCTCAAGTTATTCCTATCATTTTACAAATCTTAATAACAGCAACCAAATGGGTTTTTTGGAGATATAAAGAAAAGTCCGAACAAGAATATGAAACTATTAATTGCCCTAAAATATTAATTGAAGAACCAGAAAGCAATCTACACCCTGATTTCCAATCAAAGTTAGCTGATCTATTTATTAAGGCTTCAAATCTTTTTGGCATTCAGTTTATTATTGAAACGCATAGTGAATACCTGATACGTAGGCTTCAATATTTAACTGCCCGAAAAGATATTAAGCCGGAAGATATTTCGATTTACTATTTTAATAACCCGAGAAATATTCCTCAAGGGGAAAAACAGATCAATAAGATCGAAATTAGACCGGATGGCATTTTAAAACAAGATTTTGGATCAGGATTTTACGACCAGGCAGCCAACTCCACTTTTGATTTATTCAGACTAATAAGCGACAATTGATATGCTTGAAACCACAATGGATAGTGAAATCTTAATAGATTTCCTCAAGTCCCAGCCTGCACCAGTGCCATTTGGTGCAGAAAATGAAAATATTGAATGGTCATCATTTTGGTCATTTTTAAAATCAGGAACCGATCTTAGACTCATTGACGAAGAAAAATTCAATGGACAAAGTGGTTTAAGTAAGTATTTAACTGTTTTGTCATCAGGCAGGGGTGAGGCAAAGGTTAAATACTCACCTAAGTTTAATTGGCCATACAAAAATATTTTACCTAAAGATACTTATCCAGGATCCGTTTTTTGTCTTAATCAAGAAAATGAACAAACAAGACTTCAATTGACTAATAGGAATGGACTGCTTTTTGGATTTATGGATAATTTCAAGCATCAATGGAAAAAATTATCCATATCTGGAAATAGTCATTTGACTTTTCATATTAGAAAGGATCAGAATGGCGAACGCTTCCTAAAAAAATGGCAAGATCTTTCACCTTATATGCTTCCATTTACGGATTTGATAATAAGCGATAGATACATCAATGACAAAAATGTAAGAGACCATAATTTGCTAGATCTTTTAATTCTGTTGGACAAGCAAACACCTGTGTCATATAACTTATTAATAATAACTCAGAAGGGAGATTGTAATTTTCTGGATGAGTTTGAACAGTATTTAAATAATAAAATTAGAGAACATAAACTGAAAGCTAAATTAGGCATAGTCTTAACTCGAAAAGAACACGATCGTTGTATTCTTATGAACTATTTAAAAATTGAATCAGGAGATTCATTCAACTACTTTTTAGCAAATGGTAATATAATTACCAATGGAACTGAAATGAAACTTTTTCCTTTATGTTTTCAGGAGAATTTTTTTGATGTACAAATGAAGTTAAATGCATTTAAAGATATAATAGACAAAGAAAAAGAAGATGTTCGAGGAAATATAAGTAATAGATTATTTGAGTATTGCAACGATTAGGGAATAACATCTCATCAATAAATTCAATTTATGAGTATACTGGATTATTTTCGACATTTATCATTAACTAATGACCAAAAACTGGCCATTGAAAAGATCAATGCTTTTCTGGAAAGTGATCAGCATATTTTTATTTTGAAGGGTTATGCCGGAAGTGGCAAAACGACTTTATTGCGCGGGGTCGCAGAATATTTGGAAGAACTGGAAAAAAAATATCAATTGATGGCGCCCACAGGAAGAGCAGCCAAGGTAATCAATCAAAAAACGGGAATTATAGCCACAACGGCACACAAGGGAATTTATAGTTTTTCTGATTTACAGGAAATTGAAAACAAAAATGAAGATGAAAGCGTGAGCTTTAAATATTCTTATAAGATATGGAATAATCGCGATGTTCATCATTCTATTCTATTAATTGATGAAGCCTCAATGGTTTCTGATGTTTATAGCGAAGGTGAATTCTTTCGGTTTGGTAGTGGCCGTTTACTATCCGATTTAATAGAATATTCACATATTCAGGGCTCTACCTCGACAGGGAAAATTATTTTTATCGGTGATCCGGCTCAGCTTCCGCCTATTGGGATGAACTTTTCTCCTGCATTAGACGAAAACTATCTGGCAACAAAGTTTAAACTGAAAATAGCATCTGCCGAAATGAAGGAAGTGAAGCGGCAGGAGGTCGATAACGGTATTCTTTTATCAGCATCTAAAATCAGGAAATGCCTGACATCCGGATATTTTAATGATTTTGACCTTCGTGAAAACGGGAAAGATATTTTTAATCCGAATTATGAAGATTTTCTGGAAACATATAAAGCTCAACAAGGGTCTAAAATCATTATTGCCTATAAAAATAAAACAGCCGCAGATTTAAACAGGATGATCCGGTTCGATAAATACGAATCAGATTTGCCGGTTCAATCGGGAGATACCATTATTATAGGTGGCAATAATTACCGCAAGGGAATTATGAACGGTGAATTTGGTATCGTTTTGGCGGCTGAAAACCTTTCTGTTTCGAGGGAGATTAGATTTTATAAAAAAGGTGGTGGTTCAACATCAGTTGTATTAACCTGGCGAATGATATCTTTAATGATGCCTGATGATAACAGCCAAAGTAAAACTGTAACTGGATACGTTCTTGAAAATTATTTATATGGTGAAGCTACATTGACATCAGCAGAACAGCAGGCATTGTATGTAGATTTCAGAAACCGATTTTCAAAATTAAAGCCTGGAACAGAAGAGTTTAAGGAAGCCATTATAACCGATCCTTATTTTAATTGCATCTTGTTAAAATATGGTTACGCTGTGACTTGTCACAAGGCTCAGGGTGGTGAATGGGATAATACCTTTGTCTTTTGGGATTATAGTGTTAACGACAACTTTAATTTCTACAATTCGCAGCACAATCGCTCTGGAAAAACAAATCCTACTTTTTACCGATGGGCCTATACCGCGGTTACGAGGGCTTCTAAAAAAATGTACTGTATTAATCCACCATGTTTTAATTCATTCTCCGGCCTTTCGTTTATTGATGTCAATATTCAGAATTCTTTTCGTCAATTGACAAATCAATCATTGGTTCCTATCGAAATCAACCTCGATGGCAAATATCTTAAAGCTTTAAAGAATTTAAACCTTCAGGAAATATCGGCCTTATTACAGAACCACTTTTTGAAAATTTTCTTCCAGACAGATAGAAATTATATTGATATCATAAAATGGGAACGAGTAGGTTATGAAATAAGGTATTATTTTAAGCGTGAAAGTGATACTGCTGCCATCAAATTCTGGGTAAATGGGAAAGACGAGTTTAAAACGAATACATTCCAAAAACTGTCCCAGTTTACGAATTCCAACCAATTCTATGATGAAATAATCATGCTGATTAATACTCCTCTTGAATTGGTAATTCAAAGAAATTCGGTTGAAACCATTTTAAAGAAAATTGAATTTGAAATTGATACAGAGAAAGAAAAGCCTTTTCTTAAGGTGTTATTTGATTCTGCGGTTAACGTATTTCAGGAAAAACAAATTGAGATTGAGGAATTTGAACACCTTTACTACAAGGAAAGATATACTTTACGCAGAAAGGATGAAAAGGCGGTTGTTGATATTGAATACAACAAAGATGGATTTTTTGGTCGCATCTTTCCTGTTGAAACAAAATGCAATAGTTCATTGCTTATTGACGATTTGAAATCTCTGATTTGCAAACTTCAAGCCCAGGAATATGTCATCTAAAGAAGTAACCATACTACGCAAAGCAGGCAAGTTGGAAGAAGCGCTTTCCATGGCTCAGCAGGACATGCAAACCGATCCGGAGAACATCTGGAATAAGCGGTCTATTGCCTGGGTTTACTTTGCTTTTTTGCAGCTAAACGCAATTCCTGAAAAACAGGATAATTTTATCGAATACCTGAGAAAACTGGTATTTCTTCAACTTCCGGAAGATGATAAAATGGTTTTTGATTATTCCGCAAGTCAAATTTCAAAAATGGTTTTTGCTATTACTCGCGAGCAAAATATTGATTATTCAAAACTTAACGAATTGTTTGAGTTGATCAAGGTTATTCCGTTTACTCAACCATCTGAATCATATTCATTTTTATACCGGGCCTTCCATAAAGGACACGAGAATTGGAATCGTTATCTGGAATTTGCAGATTGGTGGGATTTCAAAAACTTCAGACCCGAAGATTATTTGAAGGAAGAGTTTAAAGGCAAACAAATCATGTCGATTGTGGAACAGGCATACTTGGCGTATGCAAAAAATGCATTGTTAAAAAAGGAAGTTCCGGAAGATTTCAGTAATGAAAATTCGGTGAATAAAGATAGGATCATATCTTTTTTACCAAGTCTAAGCGAACTTATTGAAAAACATCCGGAATACCAGTATCCACAATACATGAAAGCTAAATTACTTTTAGCATTGGGTGATCAGGAAAACCTTCTTGCAGCCTTATTGCCATTTGCAAAAGCTAAACGTAATGATTTTTGGGTTTGGGACGTACTTTCTGAAGCATTTCCAGAAAATGATGAACGGCGTCTTTCCTGTCTTTGCCGGGCTGTATCGTGTAAAGCTTCAGAAGATTTTTTAGTTAAAGTTCGCCAAAAACTCGCAGCATCACTGATTTCAAAGTCATTAAATGCTGAAGCAAAGGTGCAAATCGAAAAAATAATTTCAACCCGAAATTCGAATGAGTGGACAATTCCTTCCCAGATAAAAGCATGGCAAAACCAAACATGGTATCAACAAAATATTGATAACTCTAACAGTTATCAATTTCTGAAAGAGAGAGCAATCCTGGCAGATGAAATTCTTTTTTCCGATGAACCGGAAGAAACTATCGTAGTTGAATTTGTCAATCTGGATAAGAAGGTTCTAAACTTCGTTACTGAAGGGAAAAGATCTGGTTATTTTAAATTCGAAGGAAAGCTAAACAATCCCAAAATCGGTAATATTTTGGAAGTTCGAATGAAACCGAAAGGAGATGAAGGATTTTATAATTTGCTTACAGTCAAAAATTTAAATGAATCACCTGTGAGCTTGGTTAAGAAATTTACTGGTACGGTAAAAATAAATACAGAAAAAGGTTTTGGATTTGTTGAAGATATTTTTGTAGAATCATGGTTGTTAAAGGATAACAAGATTGAGTCCAATTCTCCAATATCCGGTGAAGCACTCATAACTTACAATAAAAAGAAAGAAGTCTGGGGCTGGAAGGCATATAAAATAAATATTCCAGCTAAAAATGAAATAAAAAATAAAGTGCTAAAAATATGCTGAGCTGAGCCATCCACTCTCAGCTCGCTATGTACAATAGCCACACAAACCCCACCCACCCATCTAAGGTGCAGACCATAAATTGACGGCCAAAGCCTGTGGCAGGTGGCTTCCGCTTCTCTCCATTCCGCTCCCCTTTGGCATTCCTGTCCCACGTTCCGGAACTCAAAGCCAAAACGGGAAGCTACATTCCACCCCAATTCGCTATATTGCATTCAGTCACCACCCTTGCTTTCCCCTACCCTGGCATCAGCATGCCCTGCAGTAGAGTTGGCCCCTAAAGATAAAAACCTCAAAAGCCCCACCGCCCTTTAATGGAGCTGGTAAAAATAAAGGATCATTCGCGCATGGCCTTTGTGCTTGCAGCCGGTTCGTCTCACTCATTCAACCGTTCGCTTTGACGCTCGTTACTCGCGTCGCCGCTCACTAATTCATTTCGTTCACCTCACCAGCTTCTGCACCTCTCGAGTCAGTGTTTCGTGCCTCAACACACACTTTTCTCCACCCACAACAAAAGCATTCCCGCTTATTTTTACCTATGAAATTATTTGCCCCATAAAAAATCTCCGTCATCTATCATTCTCGCCTTGTTCCGCCTTTTTTGATCGTTTCATCATGCTATTGAAATGAGAATAACTACCCACGCACCTCCCGGTGCCAGTTATTTCACTATTTCAACAGCACATCATCATACCCGAAATTTGACATTTTTTTTTTTATAAAAATTTGTGTCATAGAATAAGTATCAATTACCAGATGAAATCAATGAAATAATAATTGAGCAGGTTGGGTCAAAATAGGCTGTCAAATAAGGTTACTCAAAAAAAACACCCAACCTCACACAACTGGGTGTGAAATTGGGTGCTCACTTAACAACTCGCTCGTTATCAGACATATGTGTGGAGCTGGCGCAGAACCCTTCAGCTAAACTACTAAATGTCAAATATTTAAATTTCACAATCGCTCAAACTCCCGAATTGCCACCTCGAAAACGTACTATTTTGAGTATCAGGCTGCTTCCATTTGCCTTTACGAAAGTAATTAATTTTTGTGATTCTTTAAGTAGACGAAACTGCTGGAATAAATATCCAGTGATCGCCGAAACAAATTGGTTCATCCACAAAATGTGACGAAGAACCCATTATCATCGAAATATCTCAACATTTTTACCCTTCCATAGGGAATATCAGCTAACCCAATATTACCGATAAATGCATGGTTAATGCCGGCTTGCTTCATCGCACGAAGGTCACCAATTACTGCTTCCTTCAAAATATTGTTAGAAATTCAGTACTAATAAACACTGGTCTGGATTGTATCTGGAGGCGTGTTGAAGCCAGATTCGAGTGATCCTTCTTAAACATTTACTCTTTGTCCACACATGAAATAAAACGACCAATGAAATGAAACATACCAATAGTTTAAACAATAATCTTATAATCTATTCATTAGTGGGTTTATAATCTGCTATTTTTTACCTGAGTGTTAATCCCAACAGAAACAATAAATGTAATTGATTTATCGTAATTTGTTGTCTATGGGCGTATCTTGCTATAGAGGGATTCCTGGGACAATATTGTTTTCATTCTAAAATTACCCAGTAATTTTGTTATTTATTTTAAGTTTAATGTTCGGTGTAGAGCATCACTGGACCAATCAGACCGCTTTCCCTTAACTCATCATCTTTCGATGGACCTTTGATTGTCCATGTTTTACGTTGGTCTTCAGGTTGACCAGCATCATATACCAGACGGTTGAACCATGTACTGGTCACCTCCACCGTTAATTTGTTGTTCCCAGATTTAACAGCGTCAGTAAGATCTACCTTGTATGGTGGAGTCCATAATGTACGGATGGGTTTATCATTAAGAGACACAACTGCAATCATTTCAACACGGCCAAGATCGAGTATTAAATGTGTGTTTTTCTTAATTTCTCCAGCATCGAATGAGGTAGTATAAGTAGCCGTTCCGGAAAATGCTTTTGCTTCCGGCGTCAAGTTAAAGTCTTTCCATGCTTTCAACTCATTTATGTGAATAAACGAAGGCTCTCCCCATCCGGCTGGGAAATCAAGTTTCCAAGGCATGGTTAATGATACTTCTTGTTGCTGTTTTACAAAGTCCTGATTTTTAATCATCTTGACTGCTTTTGCATTCTTTCGAAAAACAACAAAACAGGAACCTGCCTGAGGCAAATCCAGCGACACTTGTGTGTTACTGCCCGACTGGATTGATGCAGATGATGTTACCGTGCCTGTTAGAGGATCCCAAATTTCGACATTTCCAGTATTGCGGAAATTAAGCGATCCGCTAAATCCACTTCCTTTTGGGGCACAAACATAATACCAATCGGCTCCATCAACTTGACGATGCAACCATAATGCATCATTACCTATCACATCAGGTGTAATATTCAATTGCTTTAAAGCATCTTCAATAGTAATTCCGGACATGACTTTCCCTTTTCCAATTGCCCGAATATTCTTACCACTATTTTCCCAGAGTTCTTTCACTACTGCCTCAAAACGCTCTTGAGCCTCCACTCCTCCAATTAAAGTTGCAAGTCCTTGCGGAGCATTACCAACAATAATAGCACCCTCATGTACAAGCGATAACATTTTCTCAAGAGTTTCGGGCAACATACGTTCATTGTCTGGAAGCCAAATCACCCGGTAACTAATACCTTCTGGAGTAACAATCTTTCCGTCGCGTACCGATAATCGATTCAACAAAACATCGGGATTGCAATAATCATATTTAAATCCGTTTGGAAACGGAGCATGCTGATCAGGCTTATGGTTGATTTCATCACCGAGATACCAAAGCACATCGGAAACAGGTTTACCACGTTCGAGCAAATAAGTACTACGTGCCAGATAAGTGGTGAACTCCGTCATATATTTCCACCATGTTTGCCCTCGCAGAAAAGGGGTTCCAACGACTCCTGCAAATGAAGTTCCGGGAGGAAGAAAATCTGTACGTGGATTATGCGTATATGTATGAAAAACCAAATGAGTCACCCCTTCTATGCAATTTATATTCGCTGTTTCCTTTAAAACACTCAGGTGCTCATCCCACGTAAGCTCAAAGGATGTAAATGCTTCGGCTGAAATACGTGGTTTTCCGTATAGCCTGGCAGCGGAAACTGTAGGTTTAATGGGTTTAAAATTAAGATCACCTACGAATGTTTCAGAAGAATGTTGCCAGAATTCACACATTGGCACATCGGCATATTTGAAATATTCTAGAATATCAGCTGGAAATACATCACCTGCGGCCGTCTCGTAGGCAATCGTCAGACCATTTTCTTTTGCAAGTTTTGCCATACGTCCATAAAACTTGTTGGTAAAAAGATCATTAATGGTCCCACGCCAGTCTCGAAGGAAACGTGATGTTGTTTCATGATCCACTATAACATAACCAAATATGGCTGGTAACCATTTACGGAGTTCATAACCAGATAACCGCTTAAATTCATCCTCCATATTTTCTGTCCAAGTCTGGGTTTTACATTCCCAACTATCCATTAGAATTCCGTTCAACAATCCATTGATTGGTCCACCTTTTTGAGTAAGTTTTCCGATATAACCGGCAAATTGAGCATTGGGGCCTGATTCTGAAAGTTTGTTGCATTCCCATCCTGTTCCTTCTGGAGGAGCAGGACCATTTTTCATACCGGCATTTATATGACCAATACGTAATATAGTCCATTTACCTGATGGAGAATTCCAATCCAGATTACCGTTACTATCCATTTGGGTTGTAATATCAAGGATTTTATGAGGATCAACAAAAGCGGCTGACGATTGCTTTGGGTGTTCGCCTTCACGTAGGATGCTACGCAAAGTCCATCCGGCTTCCGATTCCCAGTTATTTTTGCGGGCAGCGGAGAACAACCGGAGTGACCCAAGTGACATTTGATGCTTGTTGACAATGGATATCCTATATGTCTTTATTCCTTTTAGCTCATCGCAAGCAAGTGAAATAGGCTGATCATCCTGCCAATTACTTTGCGGCAGTGTTGTATTCAGTATCTCCTGGGTTTTACCATCAGGGAAAACAGCTTTTACGGTTACGGTTACACCTGGTTCGTAACAAAACTGATGATAAAAACTCTGGATGCTCGAAAATTCGACTGTACGAACCACAATTTCATCAGGAAAGGTTACATCTATCCAATTAGGTTTATTGATAGTTGCAGGAGTAAGAGAAATTGGTTTTTCCAAGTTTCCAGCGAGGCAATCAAGCCATGCCAAATCCGAACGATTACTCTTCACCAGTTTTGGCTTAAGCGGGGAGTCAGTGTCATCCAGGGGTGTTGGAAAGGCAAGCACAGTGATGTCTTTATAGTCACGCCATGGTTCACTACTAGGCTGCGGAAGGGGCAAATTCACACTGACCATACTTCCTCCATTTATATCCGTACGGCTCAATACAAGATTACGCATCGCATTTGAAGGCTCAATCCATGGCCCTCCCGACATTGCCCATCCAGGGCAATTCTGCATTGTAAAGCGTAATCCTAAACGATGACATTCCTCTGCTGTATGTTTTACTGCATCATCCCAAAGTGGACTTAGACAGGCTATTTGAGGGTCGACTCCCGGCCAAGGGCCACCAAATTGGCCATGAAACAACTGGATTCCGGATATACCTGCATCTGCGATTGCTTCCAAATCAGCCGTTATACCTTCCTTCGACACATTTCCACCAATATAATGAAACCAGGTTTCTGGGTGATAAACTTGTGACGGTATACTGAATGCTTTCTCATCTTGTTTTCCAAATGAACGATTAAGTTCACCACTTGAAGGGACTGCAGATAGTTGAGCGAACGACACAAAACATGAAAATATCAGCATAACTGATGTCAACAGTAGGGTAAATGTTTTTTTATTTTCCATTTTTGACTTGTAACGTGAATTCAATCTATAATTCTAAAAAAGAGCAGTTCTGTTAGTGATATCAATATACAGAGATATCGAACAAGCTTCTAATTCTGAGAATAAAATTTTATTCCTCTTTGAGTTTAACTATTTCACTTAACCTTATATCATCACAGAAAGTCTTACCTCCGTTTTGTATATATCTGAATTTAAAATACATGAACTCTTTCTCACATCATGGTATGAAAAATCGGATTTTGATATTCTATAATCAAAGTGTTAAAAATTAATTTACGGGAAGTGAATCCTTTCACTCCCCATAAATGCAATGTCATATAATAAGTATAGTAGTTTTTGTATAACCAATATTAATCCGTATACCCCGGATTTTGGACTAAGCCACCTTCACTAGATAGTACTTCCTGGCGAGCAATTGGCAGCAGATAATACTTTTCATCCCAAACTCGAGGCAACAAATTAAGCCTGTTGTATGTAAACGATCCATCAACATTCCGCACAATTTGCATACCTTGAATAGGGAGGACTTCAGTCTGAGGTGCAATTTTCCACCTTCTTACATCATAATATCTATATCCTTCCAAAGCCAATTCAACCTGCCGTTCATGAACAATTCGGTCAAATAAAGCGCTGCCTGTTTCAGTTATATCTGGCATATTTACTCGTTCTCTTACCTTGTTTACATATAACCGGGCATTATCTTCATTACCTAAGTTATATTGTGCCTCAGCATAGTTTAGATAAATCTCAGCCAATCTAAAAAAGTGCCACGAATAAGTGTATGGAGTTGTTGCAGAGTTAGGAAGATTCTGATCAATAAACTTGTATAAATAGTATCCCGTTGGCGTAGCATCATTACCAAAAAAATCGGCACCTCCTTCGTATGGTTGAATAGTTCTGCCCTTATAATTTGCTCCATTATATAAGGCAGTAGCATAAAACCTTGGATCTCTGTTAATGTAAGGATTATTAGGATTATAAGTATTATTCGCATCCGGATTGATTACGCCGTTTATTACCGGTATAACTCCGTTTGTCATCTCAAATGCATCTACAAGAGTTTGCGACGGGTCGCGCTGTCCAAGACCTCCGGAACCAATTGGTCCACTATAGTACCCTAAATTATGAGAAACATCAGTAGAATAAAATCTAGAAAAAATTGCTTCATTATTTGCTTCACCAATAAAAAGTCCATGGAAGTTATTGTATAGGGAATACCTGTTACTATTAATTAGATCAAGTGCAGCATCCGATGCATCTTTCCATCTTGACGGTATATTAGATGGGTTATTTAGTGGGCTGGCATAATATAGTAGTACTCGCGATTTTAATGCGCGTGCGGCATCCGCAGAGGCTCTTCCAAGATTTGAACCAGATTGTTGATTTGGCAAAATGCCGATCGCATCATTTAAATCTTTTAAAATATATACCACACATTCGTCATACGTATTTCTTGTTATTCCAGTCAAAGTCTCTCCCAATGAAAACGCTTTCTCAATTATAGGAACACCGCCATAATTCCAAATCAATTTAGCATAGGCAAAAGCTCTTAAAAATTTAACTTCTGCAATCAATTGAGCCTTCTCTTCTTCAATCCCTGGAACATTATCAATTTTTTCAAAGAAAATATTAAAATTACGAATTGCTCCAAATCCCGTATTCCAATAATTAAAATTAACCGAGAGTCCTCCAACAGAGTTTGAAGTCAAAGTCCCTTTTGCAATATCCTGATAGCCTCCGAGATTGTATTGGCTATAAGAATCATCACAAAAATATTGAACATCATTAGAAAATCCGCTTTGGAGAGCGTTGTATTGAGCATTTACAAATAATTTAGTTAATGTAAAATCATCCCAAACGGCTGATTCCGATAGTCTGTCAGTAGGTGAAATATTCAGAATATCTTTCTGGCAAGAACCAAATATGGTACTTATTATTATAATTAGAATTATTTTTTTCATCGCAGTTAAATTAGAAAGTTACATTTAAACCAATATTTATAATCCTTTTTTGTGAAAGTCCCCAGCCCCAGTTTGTGAGTTCAGGTGAAAGATTTATATCACTGAAGTTATCATGTATAAAAAAGAGATTAGCGCCATTTGCAAAGATTCTGGCACTTTTAAGACCTGCCCTGCTCAATTGTTGACTTTCAAAATTATAACCTAATTCAGCAGTTTTTAACTTCAGGAAAGCAGCGCTGGCATATCTCCAGGTCGTAAAGCTTTTTCCACTGGCAAATGATTGCCCAGGAATTGGATTGGTGCCATCAGGATTTTCAGGTGACCAAACATCTTTAGCAAGTGCAGATGGAAAATTACCCCATCCAGCCGGATCAAATGGAAGTATATCATATTTTTCGCCAATAGCCTGTGCCTGTCCCTGAAATCCCAGAACCAAGTCGAAATGTTTATAATCAAAATGAAAATTGAAGCCATAAACTATACGTGGAGTAGTGCTATATTCTTGACGTACCTGATCTAGTCCATTTATTATTCCATCATTGTTCACATCCCTATAGATTAAATCCCCCAGCGTGTTATCTGCCTGGTGCGGTGTATTATTCAAATGCTCCTGGGTTTGAAATATACCTAATGTTTCATAAAGCACAGGTGTATTCATTGACATTCCGGTAGCCTTTTGCCATTCCGGGACTCCTGGTGTTTCGTCAATAAATAACACCGTATTTTTTGCATATGTAAAATTGCCATCAATTGTATATTTGAAATCCTCACCGATCTTGTTTGAATGAGACAGATTAATTTCAATCCCTTCATTCTTCACTTTTCCAATATTTTCATTGGGCAATGATAAGCCCGTGTATGCAGGCACTGAGGCATTTCTTTTTGCCAAAATATTGCTTCTAATAGTTCTAAATACTTCGACTTGTGCTGCAAGCAGACCATTAAAAATAGTACCATCCAAACCGATATTTGAAGTTTCCGCCACTTCCCATGTAATATTCGGATTTGGAACACTAGTCTGGTTTAAACCTTGATTGGTTACTCCATTAAATGCATAATTACTTCCATATGAATATGACGTTAAATATTGATACGGACTAATCTTATCGTTCCCCATTTGCCCCCATGATGCTCTAAGTTTTAGATTATCCAACCATGTAAGATCCTTCATAAAGTTTTCTCTCGAAATATTCCAGTTCCCTGAAATCCCCGGAAAAAACCCATATCTTTTTCCTACAGGAAAGTTCTGTGAACCATCGTAACGAAACTGAAACTGTACGTTATATTTATTTTGGAATGTATAAAGTATCCTTCCAAAAACATTTTGACGTCCTGTTTCAAACGAAGAACCATCATTTGATTGATTTGCTTTATTTGAATCACCTGCAAAAAGTTCCTGAATAGCTCCACTCGCATAATTTGTTCTACCTGCAGAAATAGTATAAGTCTGCATTCTATTTTGTTCCCATCCTATAAACGCATCAAGTGAATGTATTTCGTTGAAAATCTTAGCATAGGTAAGCTTCAAATTAGATGTTACAGAATATCCGTTGGGATAGGTGACACTCAAGCTAGGAGATGCTGCATTCGAATTCTGCAATTTATTATAAGCTTCATTAACAGGATCATATTTATAATAGTAGGTAACTCCTGAATAAGATTTCGAGTAATTATTATCATAATCATAGGCAAAATTTCCAGCCAAAGTTAATCCTTTAATTCCTGGAATTTTATACTCAACTCCAAGAGTTCCCATAAAATTTCCTGCGTGTTGGCTAGTAAAACCATATTCAGGATCTCTTGCCATTACAATTGCACTATTTCCAGATCTGCCGGAACCAATGAGCCCATTCGGATAAAAAGCATTTTCAGTAGGGAGGCCGAGAAAAATATGTGCCCAGTCCATGTGAGAACTCTTGTTATCTCTTATTCTACCCGAAACATCCAACGTGACTTTCAAATTTTTATTGATTTGTGCATCAATATTAGATCTAAAATGATATTCCTTATTGTAGGTAAAGGATTCTTTAAAAGGAGAATCATCCAATATAGTACCCGTAGAAACAAAATATTTTACATCCTGATTACCTCCCGACACAGAAACATCAACCCTATCTTGATTTGACCAAGGTCTAAAAGTAACATCCTGCCAATTCGTATTGGGATGATTTAAAGGATCATTACCATTTTTATAAAGGTCAAGGTCGCTTGCAGAATATGGCTGAGGTAATCCTTGTTTCCACCTCTGAAGATTTACCATCGAAGCATATGTAAAAGCATCTGCCGATTCGGGTATTCTTTCTGGTTGAACAAAACCATGTGAATAATTTGCATTAACCGTAGCTTTTCCCTGCTGCCCTCTTTTTGTAGTAACCAAAATTACACCATTCGCAGCTCTTGATCCATAAATAGCAGCGGAAGCGTCCTTTAAAACAGAAATTGATTCCACTTCAGAAGAAGGGATATAAGTGAGTGCTCCGTAATCTCGGACAATCCCATCAATAACATAGAGTGGAGTTGCATCACCATTTGTACTTTTTCCTCTAATAAAAATTTCTACCGACTCGTTGCCAGGTTCACCACCTCTATTATTGATTGTAACGCCTGAAATGCGACCTGCTAAGTCAGTTCCCAGATTTCCTGTTGGACTAATCGATATCACCTCTTTTGAAACGGTCGTAATGGCTCCTGAAACCTTTGATTTAGATTGCGTGCCGTAACCAACTGCTATAACCTCCTCGATTCCAATGTTTGCATCCTCCATTTTAGCATTTACTTTGGTCTTATCAACAACACTAATTTCCTGAGATTTCATTCCTACAAAAGAGAACACTAAAACTCCGTTAGAAGGGACATTGTTCAGCGAATAACTACCTTCTGAATCAGTAATTGTGCCGTTAGTCGTACCTTTTACCAATATTGTTACTCCAGGCAGAGTTGTACCTGAGGAATCGGTTACTTTACCAGAAACAGATTTTTGTTGCTGGTTAAAAGCATTCGATTCATTAAGAGGAATGATGGCAATATACCTGTCAATAACTTTATATGTGAATCCTGTATTTTTCAACAAATCGCTAAGTATATCGTCAATCTTTTCATTGGTATAATTTATATCCACTTGTTTATTCAAGACACTTTGGTCATACTTTAATACAAAACGATAATCGGAAACTTTTTCCAACTGTTCGATAACCTCTTTAATGGTAGAGTTCATCTTTAAGTTTATCTTTTCAGCTTGTCCAAAAGATTTGGCATGCACTTGCATGCTTAATATGAATAAAATGACAGCAGTTATTCTCATAATCCGCAAAATTTTTTTTAATCCCACCTGAAATGGAATACAATTCTTTTTTTTCATAAATTTGAAGTGTTTTACGTGAATACCAGCCTTTGTTCAGAAGGCTTTTAATTTACAGTGATTTGGGATAATTCTGAAATACTTATCCCTGATTTTCAGACCGGAAATATGTTCAGTGTTTTCGGTCTGTTTTTTTTAACCCGAGTTTAATTTTTTCATAATTTTATATTTTAGTTAGATTTCTTATTCCCAATAGATTAGTGTACGCTGATCTACCCGTGGAACAATCCTGTACTTAAGCGATGAAGTCAGTGCAAATATTTCCAGGATCTGGTCAATGGGCTTGTTTTTCAGGATCGTACCCAAATATAATTCTTCACCCACGCGGGCATTATTTATTATAATTTCGACATTATACCACCGTTCAATTTTTCGGGCAATATCTTTCAGTTTTTCATTTCTAAAAGTGACCAAACCATCTTTCCAGGATGTGAATAAATCAAGGTTCACTTTACCAACCAGTAGTTTTCTGTCAACATCCCTGTAAGTTGCATTCTCTCCTGGAACCAGCCGTATAAGTTCCCTTCCGCTTTTGCCAATTATTCCCAAGCTTCCTTCAACTAAAGTTGTATTGACTTCCTTGTCCTCTGGATAAGCCTGAATGTTAAATGAAGTTCCGTAAACTTTAAAATCCAAAGCATTTGTTTTGATCACAAATGGGTGTGACTGATCTTTGATTACATCAAAGAAGGCTTCTCCTTCAAGGCTCACCACACGTTCGCCAGTATTAAATTTTCCCGAGTAAACTAATTTTGTTCCTGAATTCAAGTGAACCGTAGTACCATCTGGTAAAACAACATTCGACATTTGTCCAAGTGGGACTTCAATTCGTGTTTCAGCCAAATAAGAAAACTGTTCCTTCGATTTCTGTAGAAGAATATATTGCATCATCATTCCCAAACCAAATACTAAAATAAAACTTGCTGCAACCATCCAATAACGATTGATATTTAACAGCTTACTTTTTGGTGTGACCAATTTAGCAGAAACTGATTTCCATGCATAATCAAGTTTTTCATTTGATTTTGATGTTAATGCCCAGACTTTTTTGTACTGAATAAATTCTTTTCTGTTTTCTGAATCAGAATCCATCCACTGAAAAACTTCCTGAACTTCAGCTTCTGAAGCTTCACCGGACAGGTATTTATTGATGATTGAATAGTTCATAGTAATTGTGTTCTGAATATTGTACACTCAGTCAGTTATGAACCCTATATGGATTCATGAAAAAATAAATACTTATTGAATTTTATTTTTATATGGTCTGTTATGTAATGATTATCTGGAGATATATTGCATGATGAGCTGAACAAGAATAACAGGAAGGTATTCAGATAGATCAGATCTTAACGTTTTCAGTGCCCTAGTCATATTTGCTTCGACTGATTTTATCGAAATATTTAAATTTTCAGCAATTTCTTTATTCATTTTTCCTTCGAAACGGCTCATTGTAAAAACCTGACGACATTTTTCGGGCAGTTTATTAATTGATTGTTTAATCAGTTCTTCAAACTCAGTAAACTCAAGTGAGCTAAAATCTAAGGATTCGAGGACCTCGCGATTTAACTGATCTTCTTTCAACTGCAATTGTTTATCTTCGTATTTACTAATGACTTTTTTATGCCGTATGTAATTCAGACAACTCGATTTGGCATAGGTATATAGAAAAGCTTTGATCCCATTAATTGTTTCAATTTTTTCACGGTTGATCCATAAATTAATAAAGGTTTCCTGGGCCAAGCTCTTCGACTTATCCTTATCGTTTATAAACTGATTGCAGAAACCAATAATCTGATGGTGATTAGATTTAAATATTTTTTCGAAAGCGAGTTCATCTCCTTTTTTAAATCGGTGAAAGAAAAAATCATCTAAATCAGTTTTTTCAATTGTCATTTTCGGAATTCAAATATGGTAATCACTACAAATATGGTAATTTTTGAAATAAACAAAGCTATAATTATAGCATATCAACCAACATATAAATTCATAAGACAAATCAATTCATAGCTGCAAAAAAGAATTTACAAGAGGTATAGGAATAGCTCAAAAAATATCGTTTTTTAGTCCTTTCGTATGATCAAAAGAACTAGTCCCGGGTCATCCAGCATCTGTTCTATTTCGGATTGAATAATATCCTGAACATCCTGTTTTATTTGAAGATAATTTCGTTGCACCATCGTATTGTCAACCTTGCGGATGATCTCAATATCCCTATAACTATCCTGTTCTTTCTTAAGGGATACATGATCATTCAATATTTCGCAATGGAAAGTTTTTAAGTCAATTTTACAGTCCGGATCATCAGCTATCATGCCTACAAACTTCCCGGAACTGAGTGCAGAAATTTTAGAAGGTGGAACAGCTAATTGCAATTGTTTAGAGCGGCTGACCAAAGTATCAAAAGCGTTAATGGAAAAACTTTCCCTATCCTGCATTATTTTGCCAAAGCGCTCTGACAACAGTTGGCCTTATCGCCGGTTACCTGCCCGTTAATGATATTTCCGATAATGTTCATAATCACATCTGCCTGCTCCCGGCCGATGTATTTATGTAATTGAATGAAGTCCTGTATACCCAGACAAGTTGCCACCTTGTTGCTTCGTTCGTTAGCTATCAGGCTATCCATATTATTAAAGTCGATGGTCGGGAAGTTATCAAATATCAAACTACTTTTTCATTTACTTTTGTTGTTCACTAGCTTCACCAAATGGGTTACATATAGTGATAGAACTGCATCGCAAATCTGGATTTTTTTGCGGATTATTAATCTTGCAGACAATCTTCGGATCATCTGGATTATTGTAATACTTCAGAATGACTCATCAGAAGGGCATTTGCACAATCAATATTACGCCACTATTGATTGTGAATTGATACTATCTTTAAAAACACGACTATTTCTTGTGGCCGCATTCCGTTGTGATTCTTTATATACAATATTATTAATTTGCGAATCGCGAATTGCAAATACAACTATATTATCAACTCAGGCAAAATATAACAACTTTGTATATAATTAAGTGCATTAATGTGCTTTGATGTAAAACAACAAACTCCTATAAATGCATATTTACAGGAGTTTGTTTGTATTTACATTATGTTAAGTGAAACTGACGGGAGCGTAACCCATAATCTAAACAGCTATATATCAGCTATTTAATTTTTAAAAATCCTTAAAACTCCCGAATTGCCACCTCGAAAACGTACTGTTTTGAGTATCAGGTTGCTTCCATTTGCGTGGTAATACTAACAAAAATTCCAGAATAAGAGTCCTTGCCTAATACCCAACGTCCAAGCCAATGCATTTAAACTTTTCATTCCTATCAAAATCATGCCTTTAATTTCTGTTTCCATTTTTTTTGAGTGTGGATCTGCAATTCAACCAAGATCCAGTTGATAGCGCACTGATCTTCCTCCTCCTACGCGGGCAAAAACTCCCAGATCGTATAATTGCTGTAAGTCTCTTGTCGCCGTCGCTTTGGATGCCCTGGTTATGCTCATATATTTTCTCGCTGTCATTCCCCCTTCGAAACCATCAGCTCCTTGTTCCATTATTTTGAGGACGGCTTTCGACTGACGCTCATTTAACTCGTCCTTGTAAAGGTCAAATAACTGAGCTTTTTTTAATGTGAACTGAACCATGGATTTAGCATCCCTCTGGGCATCAAGGATAACCAGGGTAAAATAAGTTATCCACGAAGTAATATTCAAAGACCGTTGTGCTTCCTTCAATGCATTATAATAGTCTTTTTTGTTATTTTCAATCGCCTTTGATAAGCTCAGCATAACAGGTCGATTGAGTGACTGCGACAACGCTTTTTCAGCAACCGCACGGCCTATGCGACCATTGCCGTCTTCAAAAGGATGAATCGATTCAAAATACAGGTGTGCAATGGCCGACTTTAGTACCCCTTCGGCAATTTCACCTTTTAACGGGAAGACAGCTGAATTATACCACTCTACAAAAGCTTCCATTTCTGCTGGTAATTGCTCCGATGGCGGCGCTTCATAATGTACCACTTCACGTCCAACAGCACCTGAAATCACCTGCATGGGGGAGTTTCCCTTTCTCCAATCGCCCGGATTTATATTCCGTGTACCGGCCATTATCAGGCTATGCCAGGTTTTAAGCAAATTTATTGTCAGCGGTTCCTGAAAACTTTTTCTGACTTCCGTCATCAGTTGGGCTACCCCAGTAGCTCTTCTGTCTTTTACAGAAACAGGTATGTCGTTCAGTCCAAGGTTGTTTCTCAGTGATGATAGCACATCTTCACGGCTGATATATTCGCCTTCTATTTCCGAGGTTTTCAAAGCCTCGGACATCATCAATTGCAAAAGCGTTTCCTGTTTCAGGTGGTCTGGTAACCCCTGGATCATGCCGTTTATCTCACCTGTTTCTTTTGCAAATTCGAGGATAAAAGGCTGAATATCTGTGGTCTCAAAAGAAAACCTGGGCCATTCAGGTAACTGCCAGTTATATTTCATGAGCCGATTATTTTTCTTATTCGGCTCAAATATATTAAAATTATGAGCCGAATACAACTATCATTTGGCTCACTCAATTCTGAAATACGAACATAAGTAAAATCATCCGAAAGAAGGTTCATTGACTGATAATGGGAACGGAACCTTTCATATATGCCAATAAATATCAACCAATTAATTTTTCAAAATACTTCAAACTCCCTAATTACCACCTCAAAAACGTACTGTTTTGAGTATCAGGTTGCTTCCATTTGCTTGATAAAGATAGTGATTTATCTCTTTTAAATTCCAATGAAAAGAAGCTTAAAAAAAACTCTTTTTCACCAAATACTATAAATAAAAATCATTTTTCACTGCTCATAACCCTTTTCCATATGCATTTGAATAATTATTTTTCACAGTAAGTAGAACCGGAAGAAGTCTACATTACAAGTTATGGAGCAATCATTTCACGATACAATTTGCCTCTTCCAACTCCATATAAATTAGCATTAATCTGTCAAAAGAAAAGGCAACATAATACTTATCCAAACTAAATATTATTCAACAAGGGAAATCTCTCCAATTTCCGCATCTATCTTAGACAAGATTGAAGATTATAAAATTGTATTGGAATCAGACTCCCAACCTATTCTTGAATTAATTGATTGGGAAATTACACCTGATCACAATGTAGTAGTACTCAATAACACCATAGATTATTACCGGTATTTTGATGCGACCAAACAAGCAGAATTTTTATTCAATTGTTTGCTGGATACCATCAGCCGGATTATTCCTAAAGAAGTAAGATATATTTACGCATACGATGAGCTTAAACGATTTATTGACTATCAATTTGAAATGCCGGATAAGTTAGGGTCAATGCTGGTTAGGTTTCTTGAACAAAATCGCGGAACACTTTCGAAGAGAGCCATAGCCAAAGAATTTCCTGAATTAAAGGATGATTAGTTGAAAAAATTGAAAGTGTTTTTCAGAATATTTTTAAAATTTGAGGGAACAATTCAAAAAGCAAAGAGGCTGCCTCAAAAGAGTTCAGCCTCTTTTTTTTGTTTTGAGGTTTTAGATCAAAAGAATGTGCGAATGGTTTCACATTTTAAAAACTTTGCATTCTTTCGCTTTGATCAATTATCTGATGTTTAGCAATCAGGTATCACAGAAAAAAGAAAAGGGAGCCATTTCCATTAAATAAGCGCTAAGTCCAAGTCTTGTTTTCAAATATCAATACTATCTTGTTAGAATAGTTTATTCTTTTATGGCTTAAACTACAGTTACTTTTTTTTAATGTTTAACTGAAAAAGCATAGCTTCCGGATCCTACCTCAAAGACCGCATACAGACCGTCCATTTTTACGAATTTCACATCTTTTGAAGATGGTTTTTGTCCACTTTCAATAACAGAATATTCCGAAGCATCTGGAATATATACTGTTGCCGTTGTATTACATGGAATAGTAATATCCCATTGAAATGACGAATCTTTCCTTTCCCATGAACTTTTAATTACGCCGTGTACTGAATGGAATGACGCATTTGTACTATTTAACCCATCTATAACCTGCGGTTTCATCATTATTCTTTTAAATCCATAATATCCAGGAGTATTTTTTATACCGGCTAAATCTTCATAAAACCAAATAATAAGATCCCCCAACAGCATCACATGATTTTGGGAATCAATCCATTTGGCCATTGTGTCTCCATTCCAATGTTCCCAGATTGTAGTGGCGCCTTTCTCTATCATATGGCCATAACTCGGATAGTCGGTTTTCAAAAGCATTTGGTAAGCAATATCTGTTCTTCCATTATCCGTTAACCCGCGCATTAACCATTGACAACCAATAATTCCGCTACTTAAATGCCCTTTAAATTCGCCCAAGGTTCTATTCTCAATATTTTTAAAAACAGCTTTTTTGTAATCTTCAGGCACCAATCCAAAACTCATCGACAATAAGTTGGCTGTAACAGTGTTGTTGCTATAATAGCCTTCCGCTTTGTTAAGGAATTTAGCATTGTACGCATCTTTTATTACAAACGCTTGATCTTTAAACTCTATTGCGTCTTCTGGTTTATCAAGGATATAAGCAAACTTTTCAAGTAACCTTAGCATATAGTAATAATACGAAGTGCCGATTACCGCTTTATCTGTAATTAGTCCAGGATCTTTGGGATCGTTAAATGTTGGATCTTCGGGAGGTGTACACCAATCTCCATATGTATCCTTCGGCATAATGTGATCCGGAGTCATGTATTTATCTCGCATGTAATAGAGCCATTTTTTCATCGATTCGTAATGCTTAACAATGGGTTCCTTGTTCCCAAATTGCTCGTAAAGCATGTTGGAAACGGTCAAATATGTTCCCGGCCAAGTCATATTATCTGTATATGTGCTCCAATAACTTGGTGCAATATCAGAAATACTTCCGCTTTCGAGTTGGGTAATGCGTATATCATTCACCCATTTGGCATACAAATTATTGTTGTTGAAAATGAAGCTTTCTCCATAAGAACCAATTGCACGGTCACCTGTCCACCCCATTCTTTCAGTACGTTGCGGACAATCGGTAGGTATACCGCGATAATTTCCTCGTATACTCCAATAAGCGTTTTTATATATTTGATTTATCAGAGCATTTGATGTCTTGAATGTGCCTGTTTGCTCCATTTCGTCATACACCACGCGGCCTTCAAAATCTTCTGTTGTAGGAATACCGGGATACCCGGTGATTTCGACATAACGGAATCCATGAGATGTAAAGACGGGTTCCCAGCTTTTTTCTCCTTCTCCTTTCAATATATATTTATCTGTAGCTAATCCACCACGTAAATTTTCCTGGTTGATTGTTCCATCCTCATTCAAGAACTCGGCAAAACGTAATTGTACTTGATCTCCCATGTTGCCTTTTACTTTCATGTGTATCCAACCAACCATGTTCTGCCCCATATCTAAAATGTAGGTTCCCTTATTGAGCTCTTTCATCGCGATTGGATGGATAACATCCATTATTTTGATGTTTTTGTTCAACTGAGCGCTAAGTTTTCCAATGGGTGGAGCAACCATTTCGACGGCAAGCCATTTCTTTTCATCAAATCTGGGCTTATTCCATCCAGGAATTTCTTTTCGTGCATCATATTCTTCTCCGTCATATTCATTGTTTGCCCGAATTGGCCCGTCTGCTGTAACTTTCCAAGTTTCGTCACTTGTAATAATTTGTCTGCTTGCATCAGCATATTCCAACTCCAATTGGAAAATCATTTTTGGGTACTGGAAGGGAATACTTTTGCGCATGTGAAAGAACCGGCCATTTCCCAACACAACACCTACCGCATTAGCGCCTTGTCTAATGTTTTGGGTAACATCAAAAGTGTTGTATTTTACTTCTTTGCGATAATCTGTAGGGGTGGGAGATAATTCCTGATCCCCGATCATTTCCCCGTTGATATGCAGTTTGTACACTCCTAATCCGCAAATGTATAAAGTAGCTTTTTCTGGCAGTTGTGACGATTCGAATTCTTTGCGAAAATATCTTGCTCCCATTCTGGTGCGATCGGCCGTAGGGTCTTCCCATTCGTACGATTTGTCCAGTCCGATCCATTTAGCCTGCCATTCCTCTGTAGTTAGCAGCCCCATACTCCATTGTGCCGGCTGACTCCATTCTGATTCACCTTTATTCGCAGTCACTCGAACCTTCCAATAACATTTGGTACGGCTTTCTAATGGTTTTCCCTGATAAGGAACAAAGATCGAAGCATCAGATGAAACCTGCTTCGAATTCCAAAGATCGCCTTCATTGTCATTCAGCTTTTTCAATGATGATGCAACCAGAATATGGTAACTTATTTGTAATACCGATTTTATATCGCTTTGCAGCTCCCAGCTCAAGCGTGGAGCGAGATGATCGATACCTGTGGGGTTGTCGATCAGTTCACACCGGAGATTGGTCACCTCTATTTCACTTTTATTTTCATTAATGAATGAACTAAGAAAAAGAATAAGGATTATAAATAATCCTAAAGGCTTTATAACAGCTGATAAAGGAGCTTTCATTATATTTTGATTTAAATGATTTTTACTTTGTATCTGATAAATATTTACCATAGGAGCCTTCGGTCTTAAATCCAGAATATGAAAACGATTAACGCAATCAGCCATTAAACCTCTGATAATAATAATAATAATAATAACAGCCTATCGACAAACACGTTTCAAATAAGAGAAGCTAAAGGCGCTAAAACGCTAAGTTCTACAAACTAGACTCCTAGAGAGTTTTGAGTGAATATCAAAAAAGAATTCTGCCTCATTTGAATAAATCACCGATAATATCCCCATAAAAGATAATATAATGAGCCAATATTTTATCCCTCAATGAAACATTGTGGTAGGTAGAAAACAACAAAGGGAATAATGAGCAAATAGATATCTGCACAATATCCCCTTTTATCTCACAGTCTCATAATCTAATATCCAGTATTTTGAGTTATTTCAGGATTAGTCGAGATTTCTCTATACGGTATAGGATAGACTAATTTCTCATTTGTCACATTATATGCATTTCCAGGGATGTGAATATCAGCTGTCTTAATGTAGTTGCCGTATTTAGTCATCACATCAATTGCTTTTCCTGTTCTGATTAAGTCGTACCATCTATGATTCTCAAATGCCAGCTCATGTCTACGTTCATTAGCTACAACTTCAGCTGTTATAGTTGAAATCTCCTCCAATCCAGCACGTATCCTTACTTTATTAACATATTGAGCAGCGTCCCCAGGTTTACCTTGTTCAACCAAATTCTCGGCCAGCAGTAACAATGCATCAGCATAACGATATACTGGCAAATTGTCATTAGTATTGTTAACTTTGCTGTGTTCCCATCGATACTTATTAATAAACGGTCTTGCATAAGCGTGTTGTTGTATTTTCGGATCTCCAACATTTAATATGTCTTCATATGCCAATACTTCACCATCAGTTGAACTACCGACAGCAACAGCGATAGAAGGATTTAAACGCTTATCCCCAGGCTCAAAAGAATCGATCATCTGTTGTGTTGGTATATTCCATCCTCCAGAAGATACAGTGTTAGAAAACTTTACTCCTGTTGCTAATTCTGCATTTGAAGTTTTTGGCAAAAACTCATACAAAAAAATGCTTTCCAAACCAAAATCTCCCATCATATATTGAATAGAAAAGATATGCTCTTTAGAATTTTTCATGGAAGTATTAAATACATCTTTGTAATCATCCAAAAGACCATAATCCATGTTTAAAATATCTTTTAACTGCTTTTCTGCTTCAGGATAGTCTCTTTCTGATTTAGTCATCAACACATAAGCATAAAGCATTTTTGCAGCCCCTTTTGTTGCCCTACCATCAGCAGGAAATTTGGTGACCAGAGGTAGTTTGTCTATAGCATACTTTACATCTTCAATGATTTGATTATATACCTCATTCTCCGTATTTCGAGGAACAAAAGCTTCATCTGAAGATTTTACTTCATGTATGTTTAAAGGAACTCCACCAAAATTCTTTACTAATTCGAAATATAGATATGCTCGCAAAAATTTAGCTTCACCCAAAATCTCATCTTTAAATTCAGTTGAGAAATTCTTTTCTTCAATTCTATCTATCACTGTGTTAGCTCTAGCAATAGCATTGTAAGAAATTCGCCAATAATCGCTAATATGATCATTTTGGGGAGTATCAAGAAAATTAGCTATTTCTTCCCAAGTTACCAATCTATTGGCACTATAATAATTGTAATGAGTGTTGTCTGACCTCATTTCTCCCATAAGCCAACAACTTCTAGCATAGCTATGATCACGCAATGGATTGTAAATACCAGCTGTAGCCTGTATAAAATGATTTTCTGTTATAAAAAAAGTTCCTTCCGTCAATTCTTGTTCTGGTGCCGTTGTTAAAAACTCATTATCACAAGAATTAAGAAGCAATATCGAAAAAAAGAATAATATAATTTTTTTCATTGTTGTCCGGTAAACCCGGAGATTATTAATCTTTTGTTTGTAAAGTCTTGATAATTAATTATCGTTTGTTCAATTTTCAAAAGTAAGCCCCATCTATTTCGGGGAACAGCGAGTTTTGATATTCCATTTTATTTTCT
>JBGSUC010000002.1:0-5553 GCA_041736275.1 Prolixibacteraceae bacterium | reverse complement strand
GCGACAAAACGTCTTTCTCTCCTCCGGTAATGAATAAAGTGTCCCCTTTAATAGGCAACTGTTCCAATCCGAAACAATAGTTTTCCCCAAAATTACCACCATACAAAAAGCGGATTTCTGAAAAAGGCCGATAGATTTTGACGTACCGTTTTCCACAATAACCGAATATTGGTTCCTTCTTCGAAGACATGAAAGAAAAGGGTTTGCCATCATTGTTTTCACTTTGGAATTCCTTCAGGGAGATCACTTTATAGAGTTTCAAAATCTCCGTAGTAATGCCGTATTGTTTCCAAAACAAAAGCTCTTCGGCAGAAAAGCTTTGTTGATTAACACTGAAGGGTTTTGTTTTTTTTAGTTCCGTAGCTTGTTCCTGATTCTGACCAGATTTTGTAACTGCCGAAATAGGTCTTATAGATGGGATATCTTTTTCGTTCAAACCCAAATTCATATCACGATTGATTGTCAGTAAAATCTTCACAAATTCTTTTGAATTCTCACAATCCAAACCTTTGAGTTTGCCAACGAGAAAGAAGCAATCGCCGCTAAAATCATCATTGCCAAAATCTTTAATCCGGTAACACCCGTTTTTTCGATCAAAGAATATGTTGCATGATGCCTTGTGGTCGTCGTAAAATGGATTCAGAAAGTTCCGTCCAACCCTCCACTGGCTCGGTACATAATATCTGAAAACATCCAGACCATTATTTGTTCGCCTTAGCAACTCGTCTTTGCTCAACATATCGCTGGTGATTGGTGATCAGGTTTTGCATAGCTTCTTCGCTGCTGCGAATACGCCTTTCATTTAGCATCCGTTTGATTTCGGCGATGGTGTAGTATGTTTTCCCCGCTATGACCGAGTAGGTGATAGCGCCTTTGGAGCGTAACCGTTGAAGTGTGCGTTGGCTAATGTTCAAAAAAGAGCAAACTTCAAAACTATCTATCCACTCCTCTTCTGGGTTTATCGTGTTTACAGATTGGTAATCTGCGACAAATTGGGCAATCGTATTAATCTTTGCCATCAATTCTTTATATGCCTTAGCTTCAACTGTAATGACTTCCATAATTATAAATTACTGATTATTAGCAAACTTCAGCAAATTGCGGATTGCTGATATGGAAGTCGGTACTACTTTTTTTGAAATTATTTCTATGAGCTTAATTACAAGGAGTTACAAATTAATTTGGGAAAGAAAAAGCAAAAAATGATTGAAGAATACTCGGTATTGATAAAATATGAAGAAAAAAAATGATTTCACCTGAAATCGACAGTAATATTGGATGTCGAATTGACAAAATACAGAGTAATACCGAACTCTGTATTTATTGATTCCTACCCATACGCCGTAATAAAGCTTTTTTTAGTTTATCGAGAAATGGAGTAGGAATTGTCCGAATTTTCATGTCACTGAAAGCACGCGAGAGGTTCTTATCGAGTCGAATATTGAAAACGTTCTGAATGTAATCGGATAATTGCGTGAGTGGCACGTTTCCAAAGGTACTGGCGCTGTCCCAGGAATAGAGCTGCTCCATCAGTTCAGTTTTCGTCCCTTTCCATGTTAGTTTAGTTGTGGGAAAAGATGAAGGAAATAATTTTGATGTACTAGTGTTCAATAATTCTAATTCCTGCATCAAGTAAGGTAAGAGCATATCATTGGCCAATATTTTTGCGACCTTGAAATCGCAGTTGGTGCAAAAATTGGGATCAAGCTCGTAATAAAATGTTTCCAGATACTGCTCTGTATACATCTTTCCTCTTAAAAAATACAAGGAATCCAGGTGAGTGGAACCAGAACGGTAATAGCGAATAAAATCTAATCGTTTTGTTGTATATCTATTAATTGCATTCAGCTCTTTGTTCAAGTATATTTTTTGAGCATCAATTCCCGCCAATGGCCTGTTCATCTCTATGTTATAAATTTTACGGTAATATATCAAGCGATAACAGATCTTCGGCTTTATATCTTTAAAAAATGTTATTTCCTCCTCTTCATTTTTAAAAGTGTAAGTCAAAATAAACATCTTCAACTGATTGAATGCCTCGGCGATGACTTGAGAACCAGCTAATGACCTTTTTAAAATGTTATCTTCCGTAGATTCTATCTGTTCAATCCTTGCATCAACTTCTTTTTTAAGATTGGTGATATATTCAATCATAAGTTATTTTTATACTTAGTAATTATTTTTTGATCAATTAATATTTGCGTTACTTATATTCTGCGGATAAGGTGAAATTTTAATAGAATAAACAACGTCAAATAAAACTGGATTACAGCGATCGCGAAGATAAGGGCACCATTGCTCCAACTGTAAAAGCAAACTAAAAAGCGTTATTCTGTCCTGACAAAATATTTATCATGATAATATTCCGCTTCGCTCCGTTAATAGCGATAGAAATCAGGGTTCTTGTCAAAAAAACTGAGCTTAGAAAATCATCCTTATAAGATATTTTCTTTTGCCCTTTATTGATATGATAGACGGTATGGCCTCTATTTCGAAGAGTTTATAGTGGAAGATGCATATACTAAGCACATATGACTTAGTGGTTTTTATAAAGTGGATTTTCTCCTCCTTTTCTTTTAAATTATACAGGTAAACTAATTTACGCAGTTCCAAAAGCTTAGAAGAACAAATTCCGGTTGCCGTTTTTACGTTTTTATCCAATTATACAATTTTGAATTAATACTTATGTTTAATTATGGTCTGCTGAAAAACTCAGACCCTAATTATTTACCCAATTTACCTTTTTCCATCAACTCGATAAATCCCAGTAAAGCGCCCCAATGGTAATAGTTGTCGCCCATTTTGCGTCCTTCGGCGGGGTCTTTCACATTGCCGGTAATGGCATTGTAGTTTTCATAAATATAGCCATTCAACATAACATTTTCCATCATCAGTCGGTTCGATTTTTCAGCCAGAATCTGTCTTGCTTCAGGAAGATCGTAGTTTTTAAGTCCCAGATAAACCAAAAAATTCATTGGCCCCCAGATACGGCCGCGCCAGTAATCCTGATCTTTAAATGCCGGGTCATTTCTTGCAATCGAAGGCATCATCCACTCGCCATTAAACTCTTCAGGATTGAGTAAGTGCTCTTTTATCATTCGCTCTGCCTGTGCCTGAGTTGGTGCTTTGGCCAATAGTGGGTAAAAATTGGTAGGCGAAAGTCGTGGAGACAACTCTCCGGTATCTGTTCGTTTATTCTTATAGATTCCGGCCTTTTCATCCCAAAGCTGACTCAGATTTTTTCGATAATAGTTTCCACGTTCTTTCAGTTCTTTGGAATCCTGAACCTTACCAAGTTTGGACGCAATTTCAGCCAGATTATCGCAATCCATTACATACATACCCATCAATCCGGCATCAGCCAGTTCAAGCATATGTGTTTGTTTGTTGAAGGGAACCTTGTCGTACATCGGAGAGTTATCTAAGCCAGATTCATAGGCAGCACCTTGCCAGTCGTTGGTTGCAAAGTCTGATTTTAAAGGTGGTTCAACAGTACTCGAACCCCAACAGAGTAATCCTTTGTTATCACGATTTTTGGGCCACCATCTGTTCCATTTCAGCAAATCGTCATAAACATATTCGAGCAGCCATTTATCCTGAAACTTTTCAAATAGCTGATTGAAAACCAAACTTCCGACAGGTGGCTGAGAACGGTCGAATGAAGCGCTCTCGTATGAACCAGAAAAGTTGGGAATGAAACCACCGGGTGTAATCGCTTTGGTTATTTCTACTGCATTGGCATAGGCCAGTTCTTTACTTTCCATGCCTGCCATCCATGCGCCAAAATAGGTATCCCAGTCAAACAACACGAATTGGCCACCAAAGTTATCATTCCACAAGCGACTCACCGGGATAATCACACGCTCTTTGGATGCATCGTAAATCACATTCCAGCCAATCACACTTTGAATGGCTTGGTAAGTTGAAGCAAGAGAACCGTATTTCTGATAGATGGCTTCCTGTTCGCTCCTTCGTTTTGCAACCAATTCTTTGATTTGTTCGATGCTTTTGGTTTCTCCGGTATAGAAAGCAACTGGTTGATCAAATTTTACCGCCAAATAGGGAGATGTATTCGCCAGATATTCATTCTCTGGAACTCCTATTGAGCGAACGATCAGATTCTTATTTTTTGTTTTTACCTGAATTGTATTTCCGTCCAATTGCAATTCTCCCGGATGATTCCATAGCATTCCTGTTTCGAGTACCACACTTGGAATATTCTCCGGATTTTGGATTGGAGTTAAGAGCAGTAATAAATCCTGATTTTCGGTCGTAGCACTTTCGATCCTGAATTTCACCCCATTCCATTCCACAGTCAGGTCGGAATAACTACCATCATAGGCTTTATAGCCGGGTGTAATTTTTTCAGGACGGTTGCCGCCGCGTGATGATATAAAAGCTTCTTTCAGATAATTATCTACGTTATTGTGATGCAGTTTAATACCAATATTCATGGCAAATCCTTCAGGCAAAAGTACGTGGCTCAAAACACTTTTGTGGTTAAATGTTCCCCATCCGGTTTTCAGTTTAGTTTGAACTGCGTTGTATTTTTCTTCCGGAGAATTGGGATTGACGGCATTTGTCGAACTCGAAATGATCAGTAGAATGATCAGCAGTAAAAAGTAATTTTTCATTCGCAAATATTGGTATTAATTATTTGTATATATGTGCGCTTTCATAGCTTGTCCTGATCTTCGTTTCATGTTATCTCTTCATTTCAATTTTCACCACGGTGTCGTATTCCAGGGGTTTCTGAGGAGAACTTCCAACGTTGATAAACAAGTTTCCTGGTTCTGTATTTCCCCACCACGATTTCTGATATTTTAATTCGCCACCTGATTTTAGCAGATAAATATTTTTCACCTGATCGCCATCTACACCTTTCGCGTTCAATTCTCCAAGATTTGGATACAGCCAATGTGCATAAATCGTACTTCCTTTTTGGGTGTAGCGACCCCAATCGGGTTTTGCCAGACCGGAAGCTCCGCAACCATATATACTTTCTCCGTTTTTGTCTAACCATTTGCCAACTTCGGTCAGAATTTCAACACTTTCTTCAGGAATAATTCCCCTTGCATTTGGCCCTACATTCAGTAACAAGTTACCGTTCTTGCTCACACAATTCACCAGGCTGTGGATGATGAGTTCAGGTGATTTCCAGTTGTGGTCCTGTTCGGTGTATCCCCAGCCGCCATTGAGTGTCAGGCAAGTTTCCCAGGGAATCGGATTGCCGTATTTATCGGCAAGTGCAACGTCAGGAATTCCCTGCTCGGGAGTCTCGAAATCGCCCAAAGTTTTAACCAAACGCTGTTTTGATGAACTTCCTTCGTGTGTTTCGAGCCGGTTGTCCAAAATGATTCCGGGCTGATTTTTGCGAACCAGCTCAACCAGTTCTTTTGCTTTCCATTTTTCTCCGCTGTAGTCATCAAAAGAGTAATCAAACCACATAATATCAAGTTTCCCGTAATTCTTTACCAACTCTTCAACTTGTCCGTGCATGTATTTAAGGTAATTGTCCCAGTTAAAAGTCCGCTTGTCATATTCTTTGTCGTC